>JACPYS010000063.1 GCA_016195915.1 Betaproteobacteria bacterium
CAAGTTCGAGAAGCCACCGCGGAGCCCGCCACCGTGTAGTGGAGACCTTCAGCACCGTGCCACGCAGAATCAACTACTTAGCAACAGTGTCGGTGCTCAGTTGAGAAAGACGGGCTAAGCTACGGTCGCATCATCGTGAAACCGCCGGAGAAGCTTCGTGGGCTTGTTCCTGAGTCGTTCGAGACGTACCAGATCGTTGATCCCGGAAACATCATCGTCCGCACGACCGATCTTCAGAATGACCACACCAGCTTGCGGATTGGTCACTCGCAGAACCGCGGGATTATTACTTCGGCGCACATGTGCCTGGAGACCACTGATCGGGTGTTGAACGAGTTCGGCTATCAGTTCCTAAACGCCTACGACCTCCTCAAGATCATCTACGGCTTCGGCTCGGGTCTTCGCCAGAACCTGGACTTCAGCCACATCAAGCGGATGCCAGTCTTGGTTCCGTCCCACCCCGAGCAAGCTGCCATCGCGCGGTTTCTCGACCACGCCGACCGGCGTATCCGGCGCTACATCCGCGCCAAGCAGACGCTGAATCAGCTACTGGAGGAGCAGAAGCAGGCGATCATCCACCGCGCGGTCACCCGCGGCCTCGATCCCAACGTCCGCCTCAAGCCGTCCGGTGTCGAATGGCTCGGGGAGGTGCCGGAGCATTGGGAGGTCCTGCCACTCCGCAGGCGTTGGACCGTCACGGACTGCAAGCACTTGACCGTCCCGTTCCTCGAGGATGGGGTGCCGCTTGCCAGTGTGCGCGAAGTCCAGTCCTTCAATGTAGACCTTACGACTTCGAAACGGACGACCACAGATTGGTACGAGACGCTGGTTGAAGGCGGGCGCTCTCCACGGCGAGGTGATCTGATTTACTGCCGCAACGTGAGCGTCGGTGCGGCGGCGTTCGTCGATACGGACGAGCGCTTCGCTATGGGTCAGGACGTCTGCCTAATCCGATCCGAGCGTCAGAACCAGCGCTACCTGAACTATTTCCTCCACGGCCCCGCGATGGATCGCCAACTGGCAATGCTGCTGGTAGGGTCAACATTCGATCGAATCAACGTCGCGGAGATCAAGGGTCTCATTGTTCTCGTGCCACCACGTGTTGAACAGAATGCCATCGCCAAGCACCTTGACCAAGAGTTGAGAGAAATTGACCGGGTTATCCAAGATGCTGCGAGGGAAACCTCTCTCCTTCGCGAATACCGCACCCGCCTGATCGCCGACGTCGTGACCGGCAAGCTGGACGTGCACGCAGCGGCGGCGAAGCTGCGGGATGAAGCCGACGTACCGGAAGCGCCCGACGACAGCGAGGCGCTGGTCGAGAACGAAGAGGACACCACCGACGGCGACCTCGGCGGCGCACCGGAAGAGGCCGAGACATGACACCGACCTTCCTGGCGTGACGATTCAGGCGCTTCCGGCGCACAATGTAGACTCTAGACAGGAAGGAATTGCGTTGACCCCGGCCGAGTTCGAAACGATTCTGAATGACACGACCAAGCGGGTTGAGGGCGACATCGTCTGGCAGGTAGACGAGGATCACTCACCGTGTCTGGAGTTTCGCGCCGAAATTCAGTCCGACGTCGGCTGGCCGTTATTCGTGCGCGGTAGCTACAACCCTCTCCTTCCGGCGCTGTCTTACGTACTGCTCCTGAAGACAACAGGCCGCATTTACGGCCTGGATTTAGGCAAAGATCACCACAACCCGCAGTGCCAGCAGGTGGGGGAAAAGCACAAGCATCGCTGGTCCGAACAGTTCCGCGATAAGGAAGCATATGCGCCCGATGACATTACGGCGCCGGCCAGCGATCCGGCGGCCGTTTGGAATCAATTTTGTGCTGAGGCCGCAATTACTCATCAGGGCCAGATGACACCGCCTGCGGCACGCACGGGAGATCTGTTTCTATGAACGCTGCGAATATTTGCGCCGAGATTGAACAGGGGATGGGTGCGCTGTTCTCCTGCACACCACACCAGGACGATTACCGCGTTCGCACGCCGTATTTGTATCCGGACGGGGACAACATCGATCTGTTCTGCAAACAGGACGGGGATGTGATCACGGTGTCTGATCTGGGCGAAACGTTGCGATGGCTGCGCATGCAGACAGTTTCCCCTCGGCGCTCCCCGAAGCAGAATGCCCTGATTGCGGACGCGTGCCTGACGCACGGTGTAGAGCTCTACAAGGGCATGCTGCTGGCACGGTGCCGGCAAGGGGAATCGCTTGCCGCGGTGACACTGCGCGTCGCGCAGGCGGCGCTACGGGTGTCCGATCTGTGGTTCACTTTCCGCACGCGGGCGGTGGAATCAATCACGGATGAAGTCTCAGATCTGTTGACCGAGCGGCAGTTCCCGTTTGACCGCGCTGAAAGACTCGCTGGGCGATCCGGTAGGGCCTGGACACCTGATTTCCATGTGCGGACCCCGGCGCGCAGCTCGCTCGTCTACGTGCTGAGCACCGGCAGCCGCTCCGCCGCACGATCCGTGTCCGAGCATGTGCTGGCTGCCTGGTACGACCTGAACCATTTCGCCGCCGGACCGGAAGCCCTGCGCTTCGTGAGCCTGTTTGACGACACGGCGGACGTCTGGGCGCAGGAGGACTTTCGTCTCGTGGAGCCACTGTCCACTATCGCCCGGTGGTCCGAGCCGGACAGATTCGTTGAGGTTTTGGCCGAGGCGGCATGATCTGATTCTTCCCCGTGAGGAATAAGCCGATAAAGCCCCTCCATGGTGACCGACACAACCGAGAAGGGACTGGAAAGCCTCATCGTCGAGGCGATGACCGGCGTGCCCGGTGGTGTCGATCCAACGCAGGTGGGGGCGCACAAGCCGCCCACCCCACACGGAGGCACGGGCTGGTTGCTGGGCAATGCGCAGCATTACGACCGCGAGCACGCGGTCGATCGCTACGAGCTCCTGTCTTTCCTGCAGACGACGCAGGAGCCGATATTCGATGCCTTGGGACTGCGTGCCGATGGGCCGCCACGCCTAAAGTTTCTCGCGCGGTTGCAGGGCGAGATTTCCAAGCGCGGGGTAATCGACGTTCTGAGGCATGGCGTCAAGCACGGGCAGCACCACGTCGACTTTTTCTACGGCACGCCCACGCCCGGCAACGCCAAAGCTGAGGAGCGCTACGCCCAGAATCGCTTTTCGGTGACCCGCCAGCTGCGTTACAGCCGCGACGAGACGCAGCGTGCGCTCGACCTGGGGCTATTCATCAACGGCTTGCCCATCTCCACGTTCGAGCTGAAGAACAGCCTCACCAAGCAGACGGTGGAAGATGCGGTGGAGCAGTACAAGCGCGACCGCGACCCGCGCGAGAAACTGTTCGAGTTCGGCCGCTGCGTGGCCCACTTCGCGGTGGACGATCACGAAGTGCGCTTCTGCACGCAGTTGAAGGGAAAGGCATCATGGTTCCTGCTGTTCAACCAGGGCTGGAACGACGGGGCGGGCAACCCGCCCAACCCGGAGGGGCTCAAGACCGACTACCTGTGGAAGCGCATGCTCACCCCGCGCGGGCTGACCGACATCCTCGAAAACTATGCGCAGATCGTTGAAAAAGAGATTCCGAAAACCAGGAAGAAAAGGCGCGAGCAGGTCTGGCCACGCTACCACCAGATGGACGTAGTGCGCCGGCTGCTGGCCCACGCCAGCGTGCACGGCGCAGGCGAGCGCTACCTGATTCAGCACTCGGCGGGCAGCGGCAAGTCGAACTCCATTGCGTGGCTCGCGCACCAGTTGATCGGAATGAAGAAGGAGGACGACGAGGTTTTCGACTCGATCATCGTTGTCACCGACAGGAAGATTCTCGACAAGCAGATCCGCGACACCGTCAGACAGTTCGCGCAGGTGAGTGCGACCGTGGGCCACGCTGAACGTTCGGGCGACCTGCGCGGCTTCATCCAGAGCGGCAAGAAGATCATCATCACCACGGTGCAGAAGTTCCCCTTCATCCTGGACGAAATCGGTAGCGAGCACCGGGGGCGCAAGTTCGCGATCATCATCGACGAGGCGCACTCCAGCCAGGGCGGCAAGACCTCGGCGGCGCTCTCGATGGCGCTCTCCAAAGGTGGCGCGGAGGAGGAGGACGAGACGCCCGAGGATCGAATCAACCGCATCATGGAAGCACGCAAGATGCTGCCCAACGCAAGCTACTTCGCCTTCACCGCCACGCCCAAGAACAAAACCTTGGAGATATTCGGCGTGCCGGACCCTCAGAGGAATGGCACGGTCAAGCACCAGCCCTTCCACAGCTACACCATGAAGCAGGCAATCCAGGAGAACTTCATCCTGGATGTGCTCAAGTACTACACGCCGGTCAACAGCTACTACAAGCTGGTCAAGACGGTGGAGAGCGACCCGGAATTCGACACGAAGCGGGCGAAGAAGAAGCTGCGTCGTTACGTGGAGAGCCACGGCCATGCCATCCGGCTCAAGGCCGAAATCATGGTGGATCACTTCCACGAACAGGTGCTGGCGCTGAACAAGATCGGCGGGCAGGCGCGGGCGATGGTGGTGACCAGCGGCGTCGAGCGCGCCATCCAGTACTTCCATAACTTCCGCGACTATTTGACGGAGCGAAAGAGCCCCTACCGGGCCATCGTGGCGTTTTCTGGCGAGTATGAGTACGGCGGTGGGAAGGTCACGGAGGCGTCGCTTAACGGTTTCCCGTCGAACCAGATTCCCGACCAGATCGCCGAAGACCCGTATCGTTTCCTGATCTGCGCCGAGAAGTTCCAGACGGGATACGACGAGCCGCTGCTGCACACGATGTACGTGGACAAGCTGCTGTCGGGCATCAAGGCGGTGCAGACGCTCTCGCGGCTCAACCGCGCGCACCCGAAGAAGCACGACGTGTTTGTGCTCGATTTCATGAACGACGCCGAAACGATCGAGTTGGCGTTCGCCGACTACTATCGCACGACGATTCTCAGCGAGGAGACCGACCCGAACAAGCTGCACGACCTGAAGGCGGCGCTCGACGGGTACCAGGTGTATGCGCCGGAGCATGTGAGCACACTGGCGGACCTTTACCTGTCCGGCGCCGACCGCGACAAGCTGGATCCGATCCTCGATGCGTGCGTCGCGACCTACAAGGAACACCTCGACGAAGATGGGCAGGTGGATTTCAAGGGCAAGGCCAAAGCGTTCTGCCGCACCTACGGCTTTCTCGCGTCCATCCTGCCGTACACCAACGCCGATTGGGAGAAGCTGTCGATCTTCCTGAACTTCCTGGTGCCCAAGCTGCCCGCACCGATCGAGGAAGACCTGTCGAAAGGCATCCTCGAAGCGATCGACATGGACAGCTACCGGATCGAGAAGCAGTCGGTGGCGAAGATCCAATTCCCCGACGCCGACGCTGAAATCGAACCGGTGCCGACCAGCGGCGGCGGACGCAAGGCCGAGCCAGAGCTCGATCGACTCTCGAACATCATCAAGACTTTCAACGATCAGTTCGGGAGCATTCCCTGGACCGACGGAGACCGGGTGCACCGGCTGATCACGCAGGACATTCCGGCCAAGGTCGCCGCGGACGGCGCTTACCAGAATGCGCGCAAGAACTCCGACAAGCAAAATGCCCGCATCGAGCACGACAAGGCCTTGGCGCGCGTCATGACGGCGGTGCTCAAGGACGACACGGAGTTATTCAAGCAGTTCAGCGACAACGAGGACTTCAGGAAATGGTTGACGAATACCGTGTTCGCCTTGACTTACCGGCAGTCCACGGCTGATCGGCCGGCGAGATCGACGTAGGCCTATAGTCGCTCGGCTCCTTCGAGTCTGGCGAGGTTCCGATCGAACGTTCCCAGCGGCAAATGCCCCGCCTTGCGGGCGATTTCGAGCATGAGGCAATCGGAGAAGCCGAGCGTCGGCCGTTTTCGGAAGCGTGCCAGCGCGTTCGCCACGACCTCGGACTCCTGGAGCGTCAAGTCCTTGTGATTGAGCAGCATGTCAACCGCCGTCGCGATTGCTGAAGCATCCAGGCCATAAACCGCTGTGAGGACCCAGGTCGCCTCTGCAAGCGCAAGCTGCGGGACCCAGGCGCCATTTGCGACGAAAGCTTCGGCTGCGGCCGCTTGTCGAGGCTCATCGCGCGTCACAAGCCGTACAAGCACGTTCGTGTCAACGGCGCGCATGGCGCGTTTTTGCGTGACGATCGATACCCGCTTTCATTTCCTCGATGGTTCTGGCCTTGGGCGGCCCCTTCGGAAACAGCGCCCGATGGAGATCCTCGGACGTATAGCGCCCTGCGCGACGGAGCACGACATGCCCGGCTACTTCGTCCCACTCCAGGACTGATCCAGGCCCGATCCCGAGCTTGCGCCGCACCTGAGCAGGCACGGATATCTGCCCCTGTGCGGTGACTCTTGAATTCGCGATCGCCATAAATAATACATTACCACGGTAATTTACGGTCGAGCAAGGGCCAAACCGAGATGCTGGAATTCGAACGGACACTACCCGCCGCTCAATGTTTCGGTAGTCGCGCGCGTGGCGTCGAGTGAAACGTTTTGGCTAAGTATTTGAGTTTTTAGATGTATGCATTTTTTTGTCATGAGTCTTGCAATATGATATGATACATTATAATATCGTGATCGTGTGAATAGGAGATTGCGCACATGGACAATCCTCAGTTTAGTGCCTTGGAGGAGCTCACCGCGATGAAGGCTGTCGCGGAGGCGTTGTCAAAGCTTGATGACTCGGCGGTTCGCCGAGTGCTGCGCTGGGCCAACGACGCATTCTCGCCGAAGAGTTCAAGCGGCGGTGAAGCGCCGAAAGGCGAAGCGGTGGACCCTCCAACGAATGGAGCACCGCCCGCGACGGGTCGCGAGGTGCGACCACAGTTCGAAACATTGGCAGACTTCTATGCGGCCGTAGACCCGCAGCAGGATTCGGACAAGGCTTTGGCCGTTGGATACTGGATTCAGGTCTGCGAAGCTGAGGGCGACTTCGATGGCTTCAACGTCAACAAGAAGCTGAAGGACCTCGGATACGGCGTAAGCAACATTACTTCGGCTTTCAATGGCCTGATTAATCGTCGACCGCAACTCGTTATCCAGACCAAGAAGTCCGGTACCTCAAAGCAGGCGCGAAAGAAGTATCGGCTGACTACCGAGGGACAACGCGCTGTTGAACAGATGCTTCAACAGACGTGAGTGCAGACTTGGTTACGGTGACCTGCGTCGTTCACGTTGGGGAACCGGGCGTCCAACCCCCGGTTTGCTATGAACGACTCAGGTCTTCGCGTTGCGTCCAACCCAACGCCCGTAACCTCCCATATTACTGGCTGGGGAGCGCCTGGGATAACGCTCAACGCCGCAGCCGTTCCCACGCGCGTTCAGTGCGCTGCATGCGCGCCTTGCCCGCGACGCCGAGCAGTTCCCGGTCGCGCAGCCAGCGCGCGTATCCGGGATCGTCCGCTGTCTTGGCCCATTCGCCTTCCGCCTCGCTCACGAGCGTTCGTCCGAGAGCGAGCGCTCCGGCGAGAGCGATGTGTACCGGGAGGCGCGCCGGATCATCGAGCGCGAGACTTCGTAACGTCACTAGCAGAGCGATCGCACGTTCAACCCATTCCCCCGGCCACGCCAGCCTTTGCGCCTCGCGCACCAGATACGCGAGCATCGCCGCATTCACGTGCACGTCCTCGACGGTGCGGAAGCGCTTGACATAGAGATCGTAGCCGTCGCCCGGCAGCAGGTTCTCGGGCGCAACGCGCACTCCGTCGAAGTGCAATTGCGCATGCGGAACTTCGGGAACGAATCGCGTCGGCGGCATCGGCTCAACGCGCACCCCCGGCGCCGTGGACGCGACGCGCGCAACGCGCAGCACGACGCGCTCGCCGCAGGCGGCCTCATCCCGCGCTGCGACGAGGAACAGCCCGCCGGACGGGCCGAGCGTGGTCCAGCGTTTGCTCCCATCGAGAACGAAACCGGCACTTTCGCGGCGCAACGACGAGCGTATCGCGCGGGGACTGTTCCCTTCGGCTTCCGTCACGCACAGCGCAACCATTGTGTCCGGAGGCAGTTCCGGCACCAGCGCGCGCAGCGCAGCCTGATAGCCGGAGGCAAACGCCCAGCCGAGCCGGTCTGCAGCACGACCGCCTGCCATCGCGCGGTCGATCGGGATCGGCCACACACGCGAAACCTCCAGCAGGCGCGGCCACCACGCCTCGACGTCCTCGCACGCGGATGCTCCGTGCGGCGCGCTCAGCATATGCTCGAATATGTCCAGGGCGGCACTCCCGCCCTCACGCGAGCGCGGTGGGCTGCGGCGTGGTGCGCAGCAGGCGGTGCTTGCCCGTAAACAGCAGGTAGTGCTTGCCGCTTGCTCGGCCGAGCAGTGTGATGCCGACCCTGCTCGCGATCTCGTGCCCCATGTGGGTCAGGCCGGAACGCGACACCAGGAACGGGATGTTCATCTGTGCGCACTTGATCACCATTTCCGAGGTGAGCCGCCCGGTGGTGTAGAAGATCTTGTCGGAGCCGTCGATGCCTTCGAGCCACATGAAACCCGCGATCGCATCCACCGCGTTGTGCCGGCCGACATCCTCCACGAACATCAGTATCTCCGCGCCTTCCGGGCTTTTCGCGGCGAGCGCGCAACCGTGCACGGCGCCGGCCTGCTTGTAGATCGTCTCGTATTTGCGCACTTTTTCGACCAGCGCGAACAGCTCGGCATCCGAGAGCGTCACGTCGTCGCGCAGGCGGACCTTTCCGATCTCCTCCATCACGTCGCCGAACATCGTTCCCTGGCCGCAGCCACTGGTGACGGTCCGCTTGCTCATCCTTGCGGCGAGCCCCTTGGCCCCGCCTCTCGAGCGACGGCGAGTCGTGACCGCCGCCGAATCGGTTTCCCAGTCCACCTGTACGGCGGCGATCTCCTCGATCGACCCGACCAGCCGCTGGTTGCGCAGGTAGCCGATCGCGAGCGCTTCGGGCGCATGGCCCAGTGTCATGAGCGTCACGATCTCGCGCTTGTCCAGGTACAGCGTGAGCGGGTGCTCGCCCGCCACCGCGGTCGGCACCATCTCGCCGCGCTCGTTGAGCGCCTCCACCTGGAAGGTCGCCGGCTTGCCGGCGTCGGTCAGCAGCGGACGGCTGGGCGCTGCCACGGATCATCCGCCTATATATGACATCTCTACTTTGCGCAGCTTCGCCGTCTCTGCGGTGCGGATCTCGGAATAACGATCGCCACGCGCGCGCCAGATGGCGACGATCTGGTCGCGCAGCGCGGCATCGGAGGCGCCGCCGCGCAACGGGGTCTTCAGGTCATGCCCGCCTTCCGCAAACAGGCAGGTGAAGAGCCGCCCCTCGGTCGACAGGCGCGCGCGGTTGCAGTCGCGGCAGAAGGCCTGTGTCACGGAGGAAATGACGCCGATCTCGCCCGCGCCATCCTGGTAGCGCCAGCGTTCCGCAACCTCGCCCGGATAGGCGGGGTCGATCGTCTCCAGCGGATAGTGCTCGCCGATGCGTCGCACGACCTCGGCCGCCGGCACCACCTCGCTCATCTGCCAGCCGTTGGTGCTGCCGACGTCCATGTACTCGATGAACCGGACGATGTGGCCGGTACGCCGCCAATGCCGCGCCATGTCCACCACCTGGTGGTCGTTGACACCGCGCTTGACCACCATGTTGATCTTGACCGGCGCGAGGCCCGCGGCCGCGGCAACGTCGATTGCGTCCAGCACGCGCGCGACCGGGTATTGCGCATCGTTCATCGCGCGGAAGGTCTTGTCGTCGAGGGAATCGAGGCTTACCGTAATGCGCTGCAGGCCAGCGTCCTTCAACGCCTTTGCGTGTTTGGCGAGGAGCGACCCGTTGGTGGTCAGCGTGAGATCGATGCCGGGCAACTGCGCGAGCAGGCCGACCAGGCGATGCAGGTCGCGCCTGACCAGCGGCTCTCCGCCGGTGAGGCGGATTTTCTTCACGCCCAGGCCGGCGAATACCGCCGCGACGCGCGCAATCTCCTCGAAGCTCAGCAACTCGTCGTGCGGCAGGAACGCGTGGTCCGGTCCGAACACGTCGCGCGGCATGCAGTACACGCAGCGAAAATTGCAGCGGTCAGTGACCGAGATGCGCAGGTCGCGCAGGGGCCGGCCGAGCGTATCGGCGAATTCGCCGCCTTCGTAACGCGGCGCCCCGGGCGCGGTGAGAATCGAAATGACCTTTGACTGCATGGTGTCTTTGGAGATGCTGCCAATTCGATCATAGCAGAGTGGGTTATAGTCCGAGCCCATGGAAAAACCGAGGGTATGCGTCGCGGTGATCATGCAGCGGCGCGCATTGAACAATCGCTGGCAGAGCGAGGCCTGGGAGCCATTCGGCGTGTTGCCGAATTACGCAGGCGCGAGCGAGCCGCGCAAGATCGTCGAACAGGAAGGCGTGACGCAGTGGCTGTACCCGGGCCAGGAAATCCTGCTGCACCGCGACGAAGCGGAGGGCTATTACCTCAACGTCTCGACCGCTGAACCGCGTGTGTTCGTCTCGTGGCGCCTGGACGAGGGCCGCGCGGCGCCGCTGCTGCTGACGGTGAGTTACCACGAGGCGAGCCGCTGGCTCGATGGCGGCGAGCAGGTGGATTCGGTGCCGATGCCACCGGAGATCTACGGCTGGGTGGGCGAGTGGGTGGAGAAGAACTACCGGCCGGAGCCGAACAAGCGCATCCGTCCACGCTCGTTCATGCACCCCAGGGACCGCGCGAGGAACTGATGGCAGGGGATCAAGAGGCGTTTCTTTCGCGCTGGTCGCGCGTCAAACGCGAAACCCTTGCCGAAGCGGCGAAGCCGGCGCCCGTCGCGCCTGCCGCCGAGGTTCCCGAAGCGCCGTTGCCTCCGGTGGACCAGCTGGACTTCGAATCGGATTTCACGGTGTTCATGAAAAGCAAGGTCGTGGAAGAGGGCGTCAAGCGCGCAGCGCTGAAGAAACTGTTCGCCGACCCGCGCTTCAATGTTCAGGACGGCCTCGATACCTATATCGACGACTACTCGATCGAGGATCCGATTCCGCCGGACCTGCTCGAACAGTTGCAGCACGCGAAGCGCACTCTGTTCGGCCCGCAGCCGGAGAAACCCGAAACCGCGGCCGACCCGGAAGCGAGCGGGCAACCCCAGGCGCAGGCCGATCTCCCGGTGGCGGAAGAACCCAAAGCCCATGGCGATCGCGGATAAGACGCTCAAGCTCTGCAACTGCAACGGCACGATTCCGCTCGATGCGAAAGCGCTCGCGGCGGCACTCAAGACGGGCGCGCCGGTGACCGTGTACAGCGAGTTGTGCCGCAGGCAGGCGGGCGCATTCCAGGCCGCGCTTTCCGATGCCGAGCTGATCGTCGCCTGCACGCAGGAAGCGCCGCTGTTTGCAGAACTGGCACGCTCTGCGGAGTCGAAGGCAGAGCTGCGTTTCGTGAATATCCGCGAGGCGGCGGGCTGGTCGGCCGAAGGCGCACAGGCGAGCCCGAAGATTGCGGCGCTGCTCGCCATGGCGGCGCTGCCCGAGCCCGAGCCGGTGCCGACGGTCGAGTACAAGTCGGGCGGGCAGCTGCTCGTCATCGGCCCATCCGGCGCGGCGCTCGATTGGGCGCAGCGGCTCTCCGGCGCACTGGAAGTGAGCGTTCTGATCACGAAGGCCGAAGGAGGGGAACTCCCGCTCCAGCGCAGTTTCCCGGTGTGCTCGGGCAGGCTTGCGCGCGTGAGCGGCTGGCTCGGCGCGTACGAAGTCGAATGGGTGCAGGAAAACGCGATCGACCTGGAAATCTGCACACGCTGCAACGCCTGCGTCGAGGCCTGTCCCGAAACTGCGATCGATTACACCTACCAGATCGATGCCGCAAAATGCAAGGCGCACCGCGCATGCGTGAAAGCCTGTGGAGCGATTGGTGCGGTCGATTTCTCGCGGACCGAAACCGCTCGCAGGGAAAACTTCGATCTCGTGCTCGATCTGTCGGACGAGCCGGCGATCCGCGCGCCCGACCTGCCGCAGGGCTATCTCGCTCCGGGGCGCGACCCGCTCGAGCAGTCGCACGCGGCGGCGAAGCTTGCGCAGCTGGTGGGAGAGTTCGAGAAACCGCGCTTCTTCGTCTACAAGGAGCGCATCTGCGCGCACAGCCGCAACTCGCAGCCGGGCTGCAATCGTTGCATCGACGTGTGCTCGACCGGCGCAATCGCGAGCGACGGGGACCGCGTGAAGATCGAGACGCACTTGTGCGCGGGCTGCGGCGGGTGTTCGAATGTCTGTCCCACGGGCGCGATGACGCACGCCTATCCGCGGGTGTCGGACCTCGGCACGCGGCTGAAGACCGCGCTGTCGGTGTTTCGCGAATCCGGC
This sequence comes from Betaproteobacteria bacterium, assembly GCA_016195915.1. GTDB lineage: Bacteria > Pseudomonadota > Gammaproteobacteria > Burkholderiales > SG8-39 > JADGRQ01. The sequence continues at coordinate 12,321 of JACPYS010000063.1, forward strand.
GGCAGGGATGCATGCCTGGTGCTGCATAACACCGAAGAGGGTCGCGCGCTGGTTCAGGGCGTCGGCCGGCGCGCGCTTCGCGGCATTCCCGGCGGCGCCGCGCGCCACAAGGCGGGGCATGGCAAAGGGCTGCCGGCGCGCGCCATTCCGGTCGAGGTGTTTCATATCGCGTCGATCGGAATGGATACCCTGTTCGGCGCGGTGTGCTACGGCGCAACGCAGGTGGCGATCGTCTCGAGCGGCGACGAGTCCGAAGCGTACACCGCTGCTTTGCGTGAGCAGATGGGCCACGCTGAAGCGATCCTGAACGCGCTCGGATATTCGGGCAGGCACTTCGAGCTGATCGTCGCCGGGGATCCGGCTACCCTCGAGCGTGCGCTCTGGGCGCTGGCCCCCGGGCGTGCGCTCGACAAGGCCGCGACGTTCAACCTGTCGAATGAAAAACGCACCACGCTGGATTTCTGCATCGATCATCTGGCGAGGAATGCGCCGGAGCCGAAACAGGAAATTCCCCTGGGCAAAGGCGCGGTTTTTGGCGCGATCACCGTCAACCGGCAGACCTGCACCATGTGCAAGGCCTGCATCGGCGCGTGCCCGGCGTCGGCGCTCATCGATTCGCAGGAGACGCCGAGCCTGCACTTCATCGAGCGCAACTGCGTGCAGTGCGGCCTGTGTGCCAATACCTGCCCCGAGGATGCCATCGCGCTGACGCCGCGTCTGTTGCTCACTGCGCAGGCAAAGACATCTGTGTTGCTCAACGAGGCCGAGCCGTACAACTGCGTGCGCTGCGGCAAGCCCTACGGTACGCGGCCGATGGTCGAGAGCATGCTCGGCAAACTCGCCGGGCACTCGATGTTTTCCGGCGGCGCGCTGCGGCGGCTGCAGATGTGCGCCGATTGCCGGGTGGTCGACATGATGGAAAACAGAGGCGAAGCTTCGGTGTTCGATTACACCGGCAAGAAATGAGCGAGTTGGAACAGGCCGGCTCTCTTGCGCCGGAGGACCAGGCGCGCGCAAACCTCTATGGCCTGCTCGCGCGCTTGTTCTACGCCGCGCCGGATGCCGCGCTGCTGCGGGCGATCGCGCAGTCCGGAGAAATGCAGGCGGAAACGGGGAGTCCTCTTGCTATCGCGTGGAAGCGCTTGGTGGAAGCATCGGCCGGTGCAAATGCCGGAGCCGTGCGCGAAGAGTTCGAGCGCTCGTTCGTCGGCACCGGCAAGGCCGACGTAACCCTCTACACGGGCGCCTATACCACGCGCTCCACCGTCGACAGCCCGCTGGCCGAGTTGCGCGGCGAACTCGCTGCCCGCGGGCTCGCGCGCCGCGGGGAGGTCTTCCTGCCCGAGGATCACATCGGTGCGTTGTGCGAAACCATGCGGCATCTCATTGCGGAGCAGCGTGCCGATCTCGAAGAGCAATACCGTTTCTTCCATCGCTGGATCTGGCCCGCCGCGACGCCTTTGTGCAATGCAATAGACATTGACAGCAACACGGTTTTCTACGAGCACGTCGGGAGCCTGGCGCGCGCACTGTTCGAACTAGAGCACACGGCGTTTGAAATGCTCTAGAATTCTGCAAATAAGAACGCTGTTGCATAAGTCGCACTCGGCGACAAGGAGACAGAGATGACCCAGACCAAGACCAAGCTCGGCCGGCGCAACTTCATTCTTGCTGCGAGTGCCGGTGGCGCGGCGACCGCCGCGGCGATCGTCGCGCGGACCGCCTCGAAACCGAAACCGGTGGCGGCCGACAGCGACAAGCGCTCGGGCAAGGGATACCAGGTTTCCGAGCACATCAACAACTACTACCGCACCACCAAGGTCTGAGGAGCCCGCCATGCTGCTGACCCGCAAAGCGAGTAGCCAAGCCTCCCCGCAACTTCGCCTTTCGCGCGGCGTCGCCGGCGCGATGGCAAAGACCATCGATCGCCGTGCCTTTCTCAAGCGATCGGGCCTCGGCTTCGGCGCGGGCGCCGTGGCCGCGCAGTTGCCGTTCAACATCATCGAACGCGCCGAGGCAGCCGCGGATGCGCCAGGCGGCAAGATCGAGGTCAAGCGTACTGTATGCACGCACTGCTCGGTCGGTTGCGCCATCGACGCGGTGGTTCAGAACGGAGTGTGGGTGCGCCAGGAGCCGGTGTTCGACTCCCCGCTCAATCTTGGGGCGCACTGCGCGAAAGGCGCTTCGGTGCGCGAGCATGGCATCACGCACGATTCGCACCGCCTGAAAGAGCCGATGAAGCTCGAAGGCGGCAAGTGGAAGGCGATCGGCTGGGATCAAGCCTACACCGAGATCTCCGACAAGCTGCAGAAGATCAAAAAGGAGAGTGGCCCCGATGCCTTGTTCGTGGTCGGGTCGAGCAAGCACAATAACGAGCAGGCTTACCTGCTGCGCAAATGGGTGTCGCTGTGGGGCACCAACAACTGCGACCACCAGGCGCGCATCTGCCACTCGACCACCGTCGCGGGCGTAGCCAACACCTGGGGCTACGGTGCGATGACGAATTCATACAACGACGAACAGAACTCTAAGTCCCTGCTGTTCCTCGGGTCGAACGCTGCCGAAGCGCACCCGGTGTCGATGCTGCATACGCTGCACGCGAAGGAAAACGGCTGCAAGGTGATCGTCGCCGACCCGCGTTTCACGCGCACCGCGGCGAGGGCCGACAAGTACGTGCGCTTTCGTTCAGGTACCGACATCCCGCTGATCTTCGGCGTGCTGCATCACATCTTCAAGAATGGCTGGGAGGACAAGGAGTACATCAAGGCGCGCGTGCACGGCATGGACAAGATCAAGGAAGAGGTCATGTCCAAGTGGACGCCCGACAAGGTGACCGAAGCTACCGGTACGCCGGAGGCCGACGTCTACGAAATGGCCAAGATCCTCGCCGAGAACCGCCCGGGCTTCATCATCTGGGCGATGGGGCAGACGCAGCACACCAACGGCAACGCCATCGTGCGCGCTTCGTGCATCCTGATGCTCGCGTTGGGCAACGTCGGTCGCTCCGGCGGCGGGGCCAACATCTATCGAGGCCACGACAACGTGCAGGGTGCAACCGATGTCGGCCCGAACCCCGATTCGCTACCGGGCTACTACGGTATTATCCCGGGCGCCTGGGCGCACTGGGCGCGCGTGTGGAACGTGGACCTGAAGTGGCTGCAGGGCCAGTTTGCGCCCGGCATGATGACCAAGCCGGGCATCACGGTGTCGCGCTGGATCGACGCGGTGATGGAGAAGAACGAGGCCATCGACCAGGACTCCAATCTTCGCGCGATGATCTACTGGGGACATGCGCCCAACTCGCAGTCGCGCGGCCCGGAGATGCTCGAGGCGATGAAGAAAATGGACCTGATGGTCGTCATCGACCCGTATCCGTCCGCAACCGCCGCAATGTTCGCGATGGCCCGGAAGGACGGGGCTTACCTGCTGCCTGCTGCGACGCAGTTCGAGTGCTCCGGCAGCGCGACCGCCTCCAACCGTTCGATCCAGTGGCGCGAGAAGGTGATCGATCCGGTCTTCAATTCGCGCACCGACCACATGATCATGTACCAGCTGGCGGGCAAGCTGGGTTTCGCGGAACAGCTGGTCGGCAAGAAGGATGGCAAGCAGACCATCAAGCTCGTAAAGGGCAAGGGCGGCATGGACGAGCCCAACGTCGAGGACATCCTGCGCGAAATCAACGCGGGCACCTGGACCATCGGATACACGGGCCAGTCACCCGAGCGGCTGCAGGCGCACATGCGCAACATGCACGTGTTCGACGTGAAGACGCTGCGCGCGAAAGGCGGCAAGGATGCGAAGACCGGCTATGACCTGACCGGCGATTACTTCGGGTTGCCATGGCCGTGCTACGGCAATGCGGCGCTGAAACACCCGGGTACGCCGAACCTGTACGACCCGTCCAAGCACGTGATGGACGGGGGCGGGAACTTCCGTGCCAACTTCGGCGTCGAGCGCGACGGGGTGTCGCTGCTTGCCGAGGATGGCTCGCACTCGAAGGGTGCCGACATCACGACCGGTTATCCGGAGTTCGACCACGTGCTGATGAAGAAACTCGGCTGGTGGGACGACCTCACGGACGAGGAGAAGAAGGAAGCCGAGGGCAAGAACTGGAAGACCGATCTTTCGGGCGGCATCCAGCGCGTGGTGCTGAAGGTGCACGGCTGCCACCCGTTCGGCAACGCCAAGGCGCGCGCGGTCGTATGGAATTTCCCCGACGGCGTGCCGCTGCACCGCGAGCCGCTGTTCAGCCCGCGCGCGGACATGATCGACAAATACCCGACGCACGACGACGTGAAGACCTTGTGGCGGCTGCCTACGCTGTTCAAGACCGTGCAGCAGAAGTACAAGGACGCGGGCAAGCAGTTTCCGCTTGTCCTTACCTCCGGTCGGCTGGTCGAATACGAAGGCGGTGGCGAGGAGACGCGCTCCAATCCCTGGCTTGCCGAACTGATGCAGGACAATTTCGTAGAGATCAACCCGAAGGCTGCCGCCGACCGCGGCATCCGCAACGGCGAATACGTCTGGGTTTCGTCGCCCTCGGGCGCGAAGCTCAAGGTGAAGGCGATGGTCACCGAGCGGGTCGGCGCGGACACGGTGTTCATTCCGTTCCACTTCTCCGGCTGGTGGCAGGGGCAGGACATGCTGCCCTACTACCCGGACGGCGCGGCGCCGATCGTGCGCGGCGAAGCGGTGAATACCGCGACCACCTATGGCTATGACCGGGTGACCCTGATGCAGGAAACCAAGACGACGCTCTGTCAGGTCGCGAAGTTCGTATAAGGAGAACGCCATGGCCAGAATGAAATTCCTGTGCGACGCCGAGCGCTGCATCGAGTGCAACGGCTGTGTCACGGCCTGCAAGAGCGAGCACGAGGTGCCCTGGGGCGTGAACCGCCGCCGCGTGGTTACCATCAATGATGGCGTGCCCGGCGAGAAGTCGATTTCCGTGGCGTGCATGCACTGCTCCGACGCGCCGTGCATGGCGGTATGCCCGGTGGACTGCTTCTACCGCACCGACGACGGCGTGGTGTTGCACGACAAGGACCTGTGCATCGGCTGCGGCTACTGCTTCTACGCCTGCCCGTTTGGTGCGCCGCAGTTCCCGCAGGCGGGTGCCTTCGGTTTGCGCGGCAAGATGGACAAGTGCACGTTCTGCAACGGCGGGCCGGAGGAAGACCGCTCGGCGGTCGAGTTCCAGAAGTACGGCCGCAACCGTCTGGCCGAGGGCAAGCTGCCGGCCTGCGCCGAAATGTGCTCCACCAAGGCGCTGCTGGGCGGCGATGGCGACGTGATCGCGGATATCTACCGCGAGCGCGTGTTCAAGCGAGGCAAGGGCTCCGAAGTCTGGGGTTGGGGCACGGCCTACGGTCCGGGCAAGCCCGGCGCCGCGCCGGCGCCGGCGGCAGGCGCCAAATCATGAGGCGGCTGATCGCAGTAGCGGCGGTTGTATCCGCAATTCTCGGCTTGGCAGCCTGCGGCGAATCCGAACAGGTGATCGTCTACAAGCAGGGCAAATACCAGGGCAAGCCCGACGGCAAGCCGTGGGAGGGCGAGCCACTGCTTGTGACCGACGCCAAGTGGACCAAGGGCGACAAGGCGAGCTGGGAAGAAAGGATCAAACAGCGCAATCAGGGCCAGAACGAATACAAGCGGATTTACCAGCAATAAGAACGGGCCCGCAGGAGAAAACTGACATGTTGAAGCTATTGCGCTTGGCGCGTTGGTCGCTGGCTGCGCTCGTTTTCGCGTTTCCCGCAGCGGCGGCGGCACAGGGCAAGCCCGCACAGGATTCGCAGGCCGAGCGCCAGCAGGTGCAGCCGTACAACAACGCACCCGTCTGGCGCGACGTGCGCAAGGAAGGCCAGGAGCACTACACGAGCATCAAGGGCCGCGAGACCGGGGTATTGGTGCAGTCCGCGGGCGAAACCTGGCGCCAGATTCGCAACAACCTGGTCACGGTATGGGGCGGTTTTGCGCTCATCATCGCGCTTGCGATCATCGCCGCGATCTACTTCGCCGTCGGGCCGGTCAAGACGCACGACAAGCCCACCGGAAGAATGGTGCCGCGATTCAGCCAGATCGAGCGCTGGGCGCACTGGACGGTGGCGATCAGCTTTTGCGTGCTTGCGGTATCCGGGTTGGTGATGCTGTTCGGCAAGCATGTGCTGTTGCCGTTGATCGGCTACACCCTGTTCTCCTGGCTCACGTCGCTGCTGAAGAATCTCCACAACTTCGTCAGCCCGGTTTTCATACTCAGTGTTCCCGTGCTGGTGCTGATATTCATCCGCGACAACCTACCCAAGTCCTACGACTTCGCCTGGTTCGCCAAGGCCTGGGGCCTGTTCATGCGCAACGAGCACATCCCTTCCGGGCGCTTCAACGGCGGTGAGAAGGTCTGGTTCTGGGGCTTCGTGGTGGGCTTGACCATCGTATCGAGCGTCACCGGCCTGATCCTGCTGTTCCCGAATTTCGATCAGACCCGCTCGACCATGCAGCTGGCATGGATCTTTCACGCGTTGTCGGCGCTGTTATTCATACTCGGCGCGCTTGGCCATATCTACGTCGGCACCATCGGTGTCGAAGACGCGTACCAGTGCATGCGCACGGGCTATGTCGATGAAGCCTGGGCCAAGGAGCACCACGAATACTGGTACAACGACATCAAGTCGAATGCGGGCGGCGGTGCGCCCGCGGCGGCGGGCGGTGCCGTGCCGGCCGGTGCACCGCAGGCAGAGCGGAAATAGGGAGAGGACCATGAGAAGACTTGCTGTGGCATTGGCCGTCGGCGCTGCGCTGACCCTGGGTTCGTTCGCCGCGCATTCGAAACTTCCGGCGCCGCCGGCGAAGAGCGATGCGGAAAAAACCGCCGAGGCGGAAAAGACGAAGCTTGCCGCAGCCAAGGAAGGCGAGCTTTTGGGCAAGTACCAGGACAGCGCGGTTGCGAATTACAAGAAGAACAAGGGTATCGCGGATAAACCGGCTGCGAAGGCTGCGGCGAAGAAGAAATAGGACACGGTGAGATGAGAAAAGTGTTCCTTGCTCTCGCGATTGCCGTAGCGCTTTCGGGTTGCGCGGGAACGGGAACCGGCGAGGGGCCGCGGGCCACCGCGCAGCTGCAGCCCACAAAGGGCAACAGCACGTCAGGCATCGTCGAGTTCGTCCAGGTTGGCAGCAAGGTGCGCGTCAGCGCGAACGTCACCGGCCTCAAGCCCGGCCAGGAGCATGGTTTTCATGTGCACGAATCCGGTGACTGCAGTTCCGGCGACGGCATGAGCGCAAAGGGCCACTTCAATCCGCACGGCAAGCCGCACGGCCATGGCGGCACGACCGAGCGCCACGCAGGCGACATGCCCAATCTCAAGGCCGACGCGAACGGCAATGCGAGTACCAGCGTCGAGTTGGATGTGATCGCTGTGGCGGCAGGGCCCGCAAGCGTGGTGGGCCGCGGCGTGATCGTTCACGTGCAACCGGACGACTACAAGTCCCAGCCGGTCGGCAATGCGGGCGCGCGCATGGCTTGCGGAGTAGTGCGCGCGAATTGAATGTGCGGGACTGCGAGCACGGCGCCCGATGGCGCCGATTTTTTCTTCAGCTGACGCCCTCGACGAAAATCACGTTCGACTTTGCGGCCTTCAGCCGGATTGCGAGCACAGGACCGTAGTCGGGAGAGTCGTACCACTTGCGTGCCTGGTCCATCGAGGGAAACTCGAGGACCACGACGCGCTTGGGCGACCAGTCGCCCTCCCTGGTTTCGACCGCCCCGCCGCGCACGAGGTACCTGCCGCCATGCCTGGCGACGGTTTCGGGCACGCGCTTCGCGTACTCCTGGTAAGACTGCGGGTCGGTAATCTCCACTTCGCCGATGACGTATGCGGACATGCGCGCTCCTCGATCAGGCCAGTCCGGATAATCTTAGCAGCAGTCCGGCCCCTCCCATGGCCAGGATCAGCGGAATCAGTCCCGCCTTGAAGCGCACCAGCGCAGCGAGCGCTGCCCCCGCGAGCGCCATCGATATCCAGCCGGGAGTTCCCGCAAATCCCTGCGGCCAGAACACGTGTTTTGCGAAGAACAACGCGAGACTGACGATCACGCCCACCACGGCCGCAGTGATGCCGGTGAGCGGCGCGGTGAATTTGAGATCGCCGTGCGTGGATTCGACCAGCGGTCCGCCGACCAGAATGAACACAAAGGACGGCAGGAACGTGAAGAACGTGGCGACGCTCGCCGCGGCTGCACCCGCAAGAAACAGGCTCTCGGGCCCGAACAGCGCTTTCGTCCAACCGCCGACGAATCCGACGAACGCCACCACCATGATGAGCGGGCCGGGCGTGGTTTCGCCCAGCGCGAGCCCGTCGATCATCTGCGTTGCCGTAAGCCACTGGTGCTGCTCCACGGCGCCCTGATAAACATAGGGCAGCACGGCATACGCCCCGCCGAAGGTGAGCAGCGCCGCCTTGGTGAAGAACCAGCCGATCTGAAAGAGCGTTCCCGTCCACCCGGAGAACTCGACCAGGGCAAGCATCGACGCGAGCCAGATCGCGAGGCCGGCGCATGCGTAACCGGCAACGCGGCTGAGACGGTAACGGGCATGTTCGGGCGTGGGTGTGTCGTCATCGATCAGCGCCGGGCCGTATCCCTTCTGCGTACTCCCGTGGCCGCCTCCGGATGAAAATATTTTCGGCACCAGACGCCCGCCGACCGCGCCTATGAGGCCCGCGCCAATCACGATCGCGGGAAACGGAACTTCGGCGACATAGATCGCGGCGAATGCCGAAGCGCTGATGGTCCAAAGTGCCGGATGCCTGAGTGCGCGCGAGCCGATGCGCCAGGCGGCTGCGAGCACGATCGCCACGACTGCCGGCTTGATGCCGTAGAGCAATCCCGCGACGGCCGGCACGCTGCTGTAGGCCATGTAGATCCAGGTGAGGGCGATCAGGATGAACAACGATGGCAGCACGAACAGGCCGCCCGCAACGATCCCGCCCCAGGTGCGATGCATCAGCCAACCGATGTACGTGGCGAGCTGCTGTGCTTCCGGGCCCGGCAGCACCATGCAGTAGTTGAGCGCATGCAGGAAACGGCGCTCGGAAATCCAGCGCCGGCGCTCGACCAGCTCCTGGTGCATCATCGCGATCTGGCCGGCGGGGCCGCCGAAGCTGATGAAGCCGAGTTTCAGCCAGTAGCCGCAGGCTTCGGCGAAGGAAACTTCTTTGGGAGTTTCGGGCGCGTCCATGGCTCTCTCCTCTCAGAGGTGTGCCGCAGAGCTTGGACGCACCGGCGTCTTGGGAACCCGGGAGCCTGCGACCCCGGACTGTGCGTAGCGTATCACGACCCGCATCACGACCCGCATCACGACCTATTGCGCGCGTGCCCCAGCCACGACAACGCCGCGGCGATCGACTCGCTGGCGCCCGCTTCGGATGCGTCGTAACCGGGAAGTGCCGCGACCGACTCGGCGAACTCGGTGCTGCGCAGCGCGTGGCGCAGGGCCTGGAAGCCGGCACCACGCAGAGTCACCCGCGAGGCGGCGAGAAAGTACCGCTCGGTCGCCAGCGGAACGAAATCCAGCCGATAGCGCGCCGCCGCTGCGCGCAGGCCGAACCCCGCATCGGCTCTTCCCTCCGCAACCTCGGCGGCTACCCGCAGATCGGCGTTGGCGTGGTCCGACTCGCCCTCCCGGCCCGGCGGGCGGTTGATGAAGCGCACGCGCGGCCGGGCGAGGTCGTGCACGCTGCGGATGCGCGAGCCGTGTCGCACGATCAACCCCTGCTCGCGCGCAACGAAATGCACCAGATGGTGCTTCCTGGGATCGAGCCAGCGCCCGAGGGCTGCCGCGGCCGCCGCGGCACGCGGCAAAGCGTCGGCGACGTGAAATCCCGCCAGGTCACACTGCCCGCGCGCGAGCGCGGCGAGGCTGTCGTCAGCGCCTTGAAACTCGATTTCCAGGTCCAGCCGTGAAGTGCAGATGCGGGCAAGCTCGCCGAGCGCGAGGTCGTGGCTGGCGCGAAGAGACAGGCGGGGCCTGCCGGGGAGGGCTTCGGCAAGGATCTCGCGCACCTCGTTTCGCAGGCGCCCGAACGGCCCGCCCAGGGCGGCGCGCACGCGCGCGTCGACCTCCAATACCCGGCGGCCGATCGGCGTGAGTTTTGCGCCGCGCCCGCGTCCCATGTCCACGAGCGGCGCCCCGAGGGCCTGCGCGCCTTCGCCGAGCAGGCCCCAGGCGAAGCGATACGAAATGCCGATGGCGTGCGCGGCGACCCGCAGCGAGGCGGCGCGAGAGAGCGCGTCGAGCAGCCGCGTCAGGATGATGCCGTGTTCGCGCGGCAGTCCGTCGCCGGTGAGCCAGCTCGGGTCGAATTCGATGCCGGGCGTTTTATGCACGAATCTGCCTATTACGGATCATGGAAATAGTGGTCTATATTGCCCTGCGAGATTCAGATATGCAATTGCAAACATATAAGGACCTTGGCCGCAGGCCCGGGCCGGGGCAGGCATGGACACAATCCTGCAAGCGGCGCGCGGCGCGTTCGACCTGATCACCTCGGGCGATCGGACGCTTGCGGAGATCGTCCTGCTCAGCCTGAAAGTGAGCATCTCCGCGGTGGTGCTCGCGACCCTGCTCGGATTACCGCTTGGCGCCGCGATCGCGGTCGGTCGCTTCCCCGGAAAGCGCGCGGTCGTCGTGTTGTTAAACGCGCTGATGGGCCTGCCGCCCGTCGTTGTTGGGCTGGTGGTGTACCTGTTGCTCTCGCGCGCCGGTCCGCTCGGGGGCATGGGACTACTGTTCACGCCGCGCGCGATGGTGCTCGCGCAGGCGATCCTGGTCCTGCCCATCATCGCGGCCTTGTGCAGGCAGGCCGTGGAAGATGCCTGGATCGAGTATCAGGAGCAGTTGCGCTCGCTGGGGGCCGTGGGGTTTCGCGCTGCGCTCACGCTCGTCTGGGATATCCGCTTTTCGCTCCTCACCGCGATTCTGGCCGGTCTCGGTCGCGCCTCTGCCGAGGTCGGCGCGGTGATGATCGTCGGCGGCAACATCGACGGCGTCACGCGTGTCATGACCACGACAATCGCCCTGGAAACATCGAAAGGGGACCTTCCGCTCGCCCTGTCGCTGGGCATCGTGCTGATCGCGCTCGTCATCGCGCTCAACGCGGCAGCCATGTATGTAAAGGAAGCCGCGCAGCGGCGCTACGGCTGATGCACGCATCCGCATGCATTCTTCCCCTCGCGCTGCGCGATGTCTGCTTTTCTGCCGGCGGGCGCGCAATCATCGATCGCGTTTCGGTGGAACTTGCCGCCGGTCCGAGCACCATCATCCTGGGCGCGAACGGGGCTGGGAAGAGCGTGCTGATGCGCCTGATGCACGGGCTGCTGCAGCCGACGTCCGGGGAGATCGCGTGGAGCGAGCGCGACGAGGCGCGGCTGCGGCGCATGCAGGCGATGGTGTTCCAGCGCCCGGTGATGCTGCGCCGCTCGTCGCTCGCGAATATCACCTACGCGCTTGAGATCGCGAGAGTTGCACGATCGGAACGCGAACAGATTGCCGTTGAAGCGCTGGAGAGCGTCGGCCTGATGCCGCTCGCGCACCGGCCCGCGCGCGTGCTCTCGGGAGGTGAGCAGCAGCGCCTCGCGCTGGCGAGAGCTTGGGCGCTACATCCGGAAGTGCTGTTTCTCGACGAGCCCACCGCGAGTCTCGACCCGAGCGCGACGCGCGAGATCGAGATGGTGATCCGTGCGTTCGACGCCGCCGGAACCAAGATCGTGATGGCGACGCACAACCTCGGTCAGGTGCGCCGGCTCGGCGACGAGGTGCTGTTCATCCATCAGGGGCGGCTGGTCGAGTGCGCGCCAGTGGCGCGGTTTTTTTCACACCCGGCTTCCGCGGAGGCTGCGGCATTCGTGAAAGGAGAACTGCCATGGTAGTGATTGTCAAGGCGTTGTTGATCTTGGCGGCACTGGCCTTCCCGGCGCACGCGCAGCAGAAATTCATCACGCTGGCCTCGACCACCTCGACCGAGCAATCGGGATTGTTCAGGCACCTGCTGCCGATGTTCGAGAAGAACACCGGAATCCAGGTGCGTGTGGTGGCGCTCGGCACGGGGCAATCGCTCGACATGGGAAAGCGCGGCGACGCCGACGTGGTGTTCGTGCACGCCAAGCCGCTGGAGGAGAAGTTCGTCGCGGAGGGCTTCGGCGTGAAGCGCTTCGAAGTCATGTACAACGACTTCGTGCTGGTGGGACCGAAATCCGACCCAGCGAAGGTGGGCGGCACCAGGGACATCGTGGCTGCGATGCACAAGATCAAGGCTGCGCGAGTGCCGTTCGCCTCGCGCGGCGACGCGAGCGGCACTCACTTCGCCGAAGTCGAACTCTGGAAGCTCGCCGGCATCAACATCGCGAAGGACAAGGGGCCGTGGTACCGCGATACCGGCTCGGGGATGGGACCAACCTTGAACACCGCGGCAGGCATGAATGCCTACGCACTTACCGACCGCGGCACCTGGCTTTCGTTCAAGAACCGCGGCGATCTGGTGATATCGGTGGAGGGCGACCAGAGATTGTTCAACCAGTACGGCGTGATGCTGGTAAACCCGGCCAGGCATCCACACGTGAAAAAGGAGATGGGCCAGGCCTTCGTCGACTGGGTGATCTCGCCCCAGGGTCAGACAGCCATCGCCGGATACAAGATTGGCGGCGAGCAGCTTTTCTTTCCGAACGCGAAATGAACACGCGCTGACCTGGCGCGATGCCGCTACGCTATATTCCATGAAACAAAATGACGACACCGGGCATGGACGAGATCGTAGTAGCGGCGCTCGCGGCGGGAATGCTGCTGGCTGCGTTCGGCTATGCGTCGGTCGGCCATGGCGGTGCGTCGGCCTATCTGGCGGCGATGGCACTTGCCGGGGTCGCTCCCGAGGAAATGCGGCCGATCGCACTGACGCTCAACATCCTCGTCTCGGCGATCGCGACCTGGAAGTTCCAACGGGCGGGGTATTTTCGCTGGCGGCTGTTCTGGCCTTTTGCCGTTGTTTCGATCCCCCTCGCCTACGTGGGCGGTGCGATCAGCCTGCCGGGGCATGCCTATAAGGCGCTGGTCGGCGCGGTCCTCGTCTATGCCGCGTGGCAGCTATGGCGCAGCGCTCGCGCAGGAGACGAGATGCGCACGGTGCACGCACCGCCGATAAATTGGGCCATGGCGATCGGCGCCGCGATGGGCCTCCTGTCCGGACTGACCGGAGTCGGGGGCGGGATCTTCCTCAGCCCGGTGCTCCTCATGCTCGGCTGGGCGGGGACCAAGCAGACCTCTGCCGTCGCAGCGCCCTTCATCCTGGTGAATTCCATCGCCGGTCTGGCAGCGGGATTTGCCGCAGGGACGGCGTCGCTGGGGCAGGAGATCTGGGTCCTTGCGGTAGCGGTCCTGATTGGCGGCTGGACGGGGGCCGAGTACGGCAGCCGGCGATTTGCCAATCCCGTGGTCCGGCGGATGCTGGCCGCGGTGCTGGCGCTTGCAGGAGCGAAGATGGTTCTGGTGTAGATTCCGGTCTATGAAGACCATCGGAATCGCCGGATATTCGGGCAGCGGCAAGACCACCCTGATCGAGAAACTGATCCCGCGCTTCGTGCGGCGGGGCATGCACGTTTCGCTGATCAAACACGCGCACCATAGCTTCGACGTCGATCAGGCCGGCAAGGATTCGTACCGCCACCGCCACGCCGGCGCTACCGAAGTGCTGGTGACTTCGTCGCGGCGCTGGGTGCTGATCCACGAGTTGCGCGGGGCGCAGGAACCACCGTTCGAGGAACAGGTGAAGCACCTCGCGCCTTGCGACCTGCTGATCGTCGAGGGGTTCAAATTCGCGCCGATTCCGAAAATCGAGGTCTGGCGCGCGGTGACTGGGGAGTCGTTCCTGCACCCGAACGACCCGTACATCGTTGCCGTGGCGAGCGATGCGAAGCTGGGCACGGCGCTGCCCTTGCTCGAGCTCGACGACGATGCGGCAATCGGGGAATTCATCCTGAATCACGTGGGGCTCGCATGAACGAGGGGATGCTCTCGGTCGATCAGGCGCTCGAGGTGTTGCTCGCAGGCGCGCGGCCGGTGGGTGATGTCGAGGAAGTGCCGACGCTGCACGCGTCGCAGCGCGTGCTCGCGCGAGCACAGCATTCCGCGATGGACGTGCCGCCGATGGACAACAGCGCAATGGACGGCTACGCGGTTCGCGTCGCGGATCTGGGCAATGGCGATACCCGCATGCGGGTTTCACAACGCATTCCGGCCGGCACAGTCGGCGCCGCACTCGAACCCGGGACTGCGGCGCGAATTTTCACGGGGGCGGCGGTGCCCCTTGGCGCCGATGCGATCGTGATGCAGGAGCACTGCGCTGCCGACGGCGATCACGTGTCGGTGAAACACAAGCCGCAGCGCGGCGAGTGGATCCGTCACGCGGGAATGGACGTGAAGCGGGACGCGGAAATCCTTGGCGCAGGCATGAAGCTGCGGCCGCAGGACATCGGCCTCGCGGCCTCAGTCGGCATCAAGACTCTGCCCGTGCACCGTAAGGTCCGCCTTGCGCTGTTCTTTACAGGTGACGAGTTGGTGATGCCCGGAGACCCTTTGCCCCCGGGGCGTATTTACAACTCCAACCGATTCACATTGAACGGCCTCGCGCAGGTCTACGGCTGCGAAATTCGCGACTACGGCATCGTTCCCGATGACCTCGCAGCGACGCGGACGGTACTGCGGCACGCGGCCGCGGAGAACGACGTAATCGTCACCTCGGGCGGGGTGTCCGTGGGCGACGAAGACCACGTCAAACCGGCGGTCGAGGCGGAAGGCGAACTCCTCATGTGGCGCATCGCTATGAAACCCGGCCGGCCGCTCGCGTTTGGAAGGGTCGGCGGCGCGGCCTTCATCGGCCTGCCGGGAAATCCGGTCTCGAGTTTCATCACCTTTCTGGTGTTCGTGCGCCCGTTCCTGCTGCGCACGCAGGGGGTGGCGGAGGTTGCGCCGCGTTCGATCGGGCTTCGTGCCGGCTTCGACTGGTTGAAGCCCGATTCGCGCCGCGAATTTCTGCGCGTAAAATTGAACGCTTCCGGCGGGCTCGATCTATACCCTACGCAGGACTCGGCAGTGCTCACCTCGACCTCGTGGGCCGATGGACTGGTCGACAATCCCGCCAATCATGCGATCCGCACGGGCGACGAGGTGCGCTTTCTGCCGTTTGCGGAGTTGTACAGGTGAAAGTGAAAGTTCTCTATTTCGCGGGGTTGCGCGAGCAACTCGGCCAGGCGGGTGAAGAACTCGAGTTGCCCCCCGGGGTTTCGACGCTCGCCTGGCTGCGCTCGCACCTGATTTCGCGCGGTGGTACGTGGCAGAGCGCATTCGCGGCGACGCGGTTGGTGCGCGTGGCGATCAACCAGGACATGGCCGAGGCGACCGCGCCGGTGCGCGCGGGCGACGAGGTCGCATTCTTCCCGCCGGTGACCGGAGGCTAGCGTGGCGATCCGCGTTCAACGCGAGGACTTCGACGCGGGCGCAGAGATCCGCGCCCTGGGTGGCAACCCGAAAATCGGCGCGGTCGCGAGTTTCATCGGCCTGGTGCGTGACGAGAACGACGGCAGCGCGGTGGCCGCGATGACGCTCGAGCACTACCCGGGCATGACCGAAAAGGCGCTCGCGGGAATCGTTGCGCAAGCCGAATCCCGCTGGGAGGTGCTCGGGTGCACCGTGATCCATCGCTACGGCGAACTCAAGCCCGCCGACCAGATCGTTCTGGTAGTGGTTGCTAGCGGCCATCGCGGCGACGCATTTGCCGCCTGTGAGTTCATCATGGATTACCTCAAGACGCAGGCGCCGTTCTGGAAGAAGGAGCAGACCCCGCAAGGCGCGCGCTGGGTGGAGGCACGGGGGACCGATGATCGTGCGGCAGAGCGCTGGCGGGGCAAGGAACCCGACGCTGCATGATCAGGTTGCAGGTGCCGCAATGAGGGCGCGATGACCGAATTCTGGGCGCTCGCGGCCCTGTGGTTCGCACTCGCGCTTGCCGCTGCGCTGTTGTCGATCTGGTTGCGGGTCGCGACCGCACTGTCGGAAATCATCGTCGGCACGATCGCCCAGCTGTTGATCGGCGCGCTGATCGGAACGGCCGCGCTGGGCGCCGATCAGGGCTGGATCAAGTTCCTCTCCGGTACGGGTGCGATCGTATTGACGTTTCTCGCCGGCGCGGAACTCGATCCCGAGGTGTTCCGCCGCAAATGGAAGGAGGCGACCGCAGTCGGGCTGGTGAGCTTTTTTGCGCCTTTTTTGGGCTGTGCGGCGGCGGCGCGCTGGCTGCTCGGCTGGGACCCGGCCGCGAGCTGGCTCGCCGGCATCGCGATGTCCACCACTTCGGTCGCAGTGGTGTATGCCGTGATGATCGAGTTTGGCTTCAATACGACCGACTACGGCAAGACGGTGCTCGCGGCGTGTTTCATCACCGACCTCGGGACGGTGGTCGCGCTCGGCCTGATCTTCGCTCCGTTCACCCTGAAGACGGTGCTGTTTGTTGGCGTGCTCGCGCTCGCTTGCATTTCCCTGCCCTGGCTCACGCCGCGGTTTTTCCGGCGCTACGGTGGCCGTCCGTCCGAGATGGAGGCGAAATTCCTGCTGCTTTGCCTGTTCGCGCTGGGCGCGCTCGCAGCCTGGGCCGACAGCGAGGCCGTGCTGCCTGCGTACCTGATGGGAATGGTGCTCGCCGGGACGGTGGGCAAGGACCATGTTCTGGTGCGCAGGCTGCGTACACTGTGCTTCGGGTTGCTCACGCCTTTCTACTTCATCCGTGCGGGTGCATTTGTGTCCGTGCCCGCGCTGATTGCGGCGCCGGGTGCGTTCCTGCTGATGCTGGTAGTGAAAGTGTTCACCAAGATCACCGGGGTGTACCCGGTCACGCAGGCGTTTCGTTCGCCGCGCAAGGAGGGGATGTACACAACGTTGCTGATGTCCACCGGCTTGACCTTCGGCACGATCTCCGCCCTGTTCGGCCTGTCGCACCGGATCGTCGACGAGGCGCAGTATTCGGCGCTGGTTGCTGCAGTCATCGCGAGTGCGGTGGTGCCTACGCTGATCGCCAATGCCTGGTTCATGCCGCGACATCTGCTGGCGCGGGACGAACCGGCAATGGTCACCGCCGCGACGTCACAGGCCGGACCGAAGGGGGGATGATCAATGTACCGCAAAATCCTGGTGGGTTTCGACGGCTCGGACGCGGGCAGGAAAGCGTTCGACGCGGCGTTAAGTCTCTCGGCGAAACACGGCGCGGAACTCTGGGTCGTGACGGTCGCACAGCCGCCGACGATCGGCGACGAGGTCGAGACCGAGGCCGTGATCGAGAACTCCCGCCGCCATCATCACAGGCTCCTCGCGGAACTGCGCTCAGTGGTCACGGCGCAGAATGTAAAGGCGCATTACGAGGTTGCGGTCGGACATCCCGCAGAGCAGCTCATCTACCACGCGGACCAGCATGGTGTGGATTTGATCGTGGTCGGCGACCGCGGCCGTTCGAAATTCGCGCGCCTGCTGCTCGGCTCGGTCTCGAAGCACGTTGTCGAATACGCCGGACGGCCAGTGATGGTGGTGCGATAGGAATTGCGTGGATGTGGTCCCGCGAACAGAGATTGACCGAGAAATCAATAGCGCAGCGCTTCAGGCGGGTGAGCCCGGGGATCGCGACCCTCGCGATCTCGCTCTGGGTCGTCGTTCTGTGCAACGGACCGTTCTGGCGCACGCTCTGGAACATTCAGGGCGGGCTGAGCGGCACGACCTTGCTCAAATTCGGCGCTGCATTCGTGATCGCCATCCTGGTCACGAATCTGCTGCTGACCCTGCTGGCCTTTCCCTGGATCGGCAAGCCGCTGCTCGCGTTGGTGACGATTGCGAGCGCGGTGACCCTGTATTTCATGGACAGCTATGGCGTGATGATCGACAAGGTCATGCTGCAGAACGTGCTCGAGACCCACCCGGAGGAAGTGAGGGAGTTGATGAGTTGGCGCCTGGCGCTTTACGCGCTGTTGCTCGGGGGCGTGCCTGTGGCCTGGCTCGCGTGGGCCGACATCGCATATGCGCGCTGGTGGAAGGAGATTCTGAACAAAGCGCTGCATCTGACGCTCATGGCGCTCGGACTCGGCGCGGTCCTGTTCCTGTTCTACAAGGATTTCGCTTCGGTGGTGAGAAACCACGGCGAAGTGCGCAACCTGCTGATCCCGGCCAATTACCTCGGCGCCGCGAACGGTCTATTGCGGGCAAAGGCGCGCGCTCCGCGCGCGCTCCAGATCGTGGGGGAGGACGCGCATAAAGGGCCCCGCTGGTCCGGCTCCGGCAAACCCACGCTCACGGTGCTGGTCGTCGGCGAGACGGCGCGTGCGGCGAATTTTTCCCTCGGCGGATACGCGCGCAAGACCAATCCGCAGCTCGAAAAGGAGGACATCGTCTATTTTTCCAACGTGCTTGCCTGCGGCACGTCCACCGCGTCCTCGCTGCCGTGCATGTTTTCCGACGTCGGGCGCGAACGCTTCAGCGCGAACGACGCGATCAACCGCGAGGGACTGCTCGACGTGCTGGTGCATGCCGGACTCAACGTGATGTGGCTCGACAACAATTCGGGCTGCAAAGGCATTTGTGATCGCGTCGGGTCAGAGGATCTTTCGCGGCCGCAGGCTTCGCCCTTTTGCCGCAGCGACGAGTGCTACGACGAGATCCTGTTGCAGGGACTGCAGGAGCGCCTCGACCGTGCGGATCGCGATCTGGTGGTGGTGCTGCACCAGAAGGGCAGCCATGGCCCGGCGTATTACCTGCGCGTTCCCGAAGCGTTCAAGCTGTTCCGCCCGGTGTGCGGCAGCAACCAGCTCGAGAAGTGCCCGCGCGAGGAAATCGTGAACGCGTTCGACAATACCATCGTCTATACCGACCACGTGCTGGCGAAGACCATTGCCTTGCTCAGGCAGAACGCAGCGCGGTTCGACACCGCAATGCTCTACGTTTCCGATCACGGCGAATCGCTCGGCGAAAGCGGGGGCGTTTACCTGCACGGCCTTCCCTACGCGATGGCCCCGATCGAGCAGAAACACGTGCCGATGCTCGCCTGGTTGTCGGAAGGATTCCGTGCGCGATTTCACATCGACCAGAGCTGCCTCGCGTCCAAACGCCACGAGGCGTATTCGCATGACCACCTGTTTCATTCGATGCTCGGCCTGCTCGATATCCAGACCAGGGTGTACCGGCCGGAACTGGACCTGTTTCACGGGTGCCGGCGTGACTGACCGCCGCGGGTTGCTGCTCCACTGCGGCGGGCTCGCGCTCGCGGCGCTCGCCATCTGGTCGCTGTTTCAGCAGGCCGGAATCGACCGGGTGCTGACCGCGCTGTTTTTCGACGCGAGCCGGGGTGGGTTCTGGCTCAAGGATTCCTGGTGGCTGTCGGAAGTCGGGCATGTGGGCTTCAAGAATACCGTGCTGGTATTCTGGGGCCTGTTGCTGGTTGCGAGCTTCGTGCCGGTCAATGGCACCGTGCGATGGCGCGGCGCGGTGCGCGATGTGGTGGTGGGCATGGCGCTTGCGGTGGTGCTGGTCGCGGTGCTCAAGCATTGGAGTCCGCATTCCTGCCCGTGGGATCTTGTCTCTTATGGCGGCGGGGCGGATTGGTTTCCCCTGTTCGGCGCCATTCCGGCACAGCCCGGGCCGGGGCGCTGCC
Source organism: Betaproteobacteria bacterium (assembly GCA_016195915.1). Lineage (GTDB taxonomy): Bacteria > Pseudomonadota > Gammaproteobacteria > Burkholderiales > SG8-39 > JADGRQ01. The sequence goes on from JACPYS010000063.1 coordinate 32,048, forward strand.
TGCCGGCGGGCCATTCGGTTGCGGGATTCTCGCTGTTCGCCCTGTACTTCGCGCTGCGCTCCCAGTGGCCGCGCGCGGCGCGCCACGCACTTGCGGTGGCGATCGTGCTTGGGGTCGCGGCGAGCGCGGTGCAGGTGGCGCGCGGAGCGCATTTTGTCTCCCACGCGCTCTGGACCGCCTGGATCGCGTGGGCGATCAATGTGGCTTACGCCGCGTTTTCGGGCAGCCGACGCGCGGCTGCGCAGGTGGTTGAAATAGGACATTAAGCCCCCAATTGGGTGTCAAGCATCGATTGGCTTGCACCCATGCGACTCGACAAACTCACCACCAAGTTCCAGGAAGCCCTCTCCGACGCGCAAAGCGCAGCGCTCGGGCGCGACCACGCCTACATCGAACCCCAGCACCTGCTGCTCGCATTGATCCAGCAGGCCGATGGCGGCACGGCGTCGCTCGTTCAGCGTTCGGGAGGCAAGCTGCAGGGCTTGAAACGCGCGCTCGAGCAATCCGTCGCGCGCCTGCCGAAGGTGGAGGGCACGCCGGGCGAAGTGCATCTGTCGCGCGACCTCACTACACTGCTCAACGTTGCCGACAAGGAAGCGCAGAAGCGCGGCGACGAATTTCTGGCCTCCGAGATGTTCCTGCTTGCCGCATGCGGCGACAAGGGCGACGCGGGCCGCGCGCTCAAGGAAAGCGGCGTCACGAAGTCGGCGCTGGAAAAGGCGATCGAGCAGCTGCGCGGCGGGCAGAGCGTCGGCAGCCAGGAAGCCGAAGGTGCCCGCGAGGCGCTGAAGAAGTACACGCTGGACGTGACCGAGCGCGCGCGCGCCGGTAAGCTCGACCCGGTGATCGGCCGCGACGACGAGATCCGGCGCGTAATCCAGATCCTGCAGCGTCGCACTAAGAACAATCCCGTCCTGATCGGCGAGCCGGGCGTGGGAAAGACCGCGATCGTCGAGGGACTCGCGCAGCGCATCGTCAATGGCGAGGTGCCGGAAACGCTGAAGAACAAGCGCGTGCTGTCGCTCGACATGGCCTCGCTGCTTGCCGGCGCGAAGTACCGCGGCGAGTTCGAGGAGCGCCTCAAGTCGGTGCTCAAGGAACTGTCGCAGGACGCGGGCCAGACGATCGTGTTCATCGACGAACTCCACACCATGGTGGGCGCGGGCAAGGCGGAGGGAGCGATCGATGCGGGCAACATGCTCAAGCCGGCCCTCGCGCGCGGCGAGCTGCATTGCGTAGGGGCCACCACGCTGAACGAATACCGCAAGTACGTCGAGAAGGACGCCGCGCTCGAGCGCCGCTTCCAGAAGGTGATGGTGCAGGAGCCTTCGGTCGAATCGACCATCGCCATCCTGCGCGGTCTGCAGGAGAAGTACGAAGTCCATCACGGCGTGGACATCACCGACCCGGCCATCGTTGCCGCGGCGGAACTGTCGAATCGCTACATTACGGACCGGTTTCTTCCGGACAAGGCGATCGACCTGATCGACGAGGCCGCTGCGCGCATCAAGATGGAGATCGACTCGAAGCCCGAGGTGATGGACCGTCTGGACCGCCGGCTGATTCAGCTGCGCATCGAGCGCGAGGCGGTGAAGAAGGAGAAGGACGACGCCTCCAGGCAGCGGCTCGCGCTGATCGAGGAGGAGATCGGCAAGCTCGGCCGCGAATACGCCGACCTCGAGGAAGTCTGGAAATTCGAGAAGTCGCAGGTTGCGGGCAGCCAGCACATCAAGGAAGAGCTCGAGAAGCTCAAGCTGCAGATGGAAGAGGCGCGGCGCAAGGGCGACTGGCAGAAGATGTCGGAAATCCAGTACGGCAAGGTGCCGCAGCTCGAAGCGCAACTGAAGAGCGCGGAGAAGGGCGACGCCAGGGCCGGCAAGGCGAAACTGCTGCGCACCCAGGTCGGCGCGGAGGAGATCGCCGAAGTCGTGTCGCGTGCGACCGGCATACCGGTGTCGAAGATGATGCAGGGCGAGCGCGACAAGTTGCTGGAGATGGAGGTGCGCCTGCACGAGCGTGTGGTCGGGCAGGACGAGGCGGTGCGTCTCGTTTCCGATGCCATCCGCCGGTCGCGCTCGGGGCTGTCGGATCCGAACCGGCCTTATGGATCGTTCCTTTTTCTCGGCCCCACCGGCGTGGGCAAGACCGAGCTGTGCAAGGCGCTGGCTGCGTTCCTGTTCGATTCGGAGGAGCACCTCATCCGCATCGACATGTCCGAATACATGGAAAAGCATTCGGTGTCGCGCCTGATCGGCGCGCCGCCGGGCTATGTCGGCTATGACGAAGGCGGGCAGCTCACCGAGCGCGTCAGGCGCAAGCCCTACGCGGTGATCCTGTTCGACGAAATCGAGAAGGCGCACGAGGACGTGTTCAACGTGCTGCTGCAGGTGCTCGAGGACGGCCGCCTCACCGACGGCCAGGGACGCACCGTGGATTTCAAGAACACGGTGCTGGTGATGACTTCGAACCTGGGATCGCACATGATCCAGCAGATGGCGGGGTCCGACGAGGGTCTGGTGAAGCTCTCGGTGATGTCGGAGGTGAAGGCGCATTTCAGGCCCGAGTTCATCAACCGCATCGACGAGGTGGTCGTATTCCACGGGCTCGGCGAGGCGCACATCCGCTCGATCGCGGGGATCCAGCTGAAGCTGCTGGCGGCGCGCCTGGCCAAGATGGATTTCGGCCTCGAAGTGAGCGACGCGGCGCTGGTCGAACTGGCGAAGGCCGGATTCGATCCGGTCTACGGCGCGCGGCCGCTCAAGCGCGCGGTGCAGTCGCAGCTCGAGAATCCGCTGGCGAAACGCATCCTCGAGGGCGCGTTCGCGCCCAAGGACACGATCAAGGTGGGCTACCGGTCCGGCGCGATGAACTTCGCGAAGGCTTGAATTACTCGAGCGACGCGTAACGCGGGAGCGGCGGCCGTTGCGCCTGGATGCGGCGCGATTGGACGATCAGCTCCTCCCACAGCCCGTCGGTGTCCTTGCGGAACACTGCGTCCAGGCTGGCCGGATGCACCGACCAGAGCCCGCGGTCGATTTCGCCCTTGAGCTCGCCCGGGCGCCACCCCACGTAACCGACGTAGTAGCGCGCGTCGTTGGGCATCTGCTCGATCACCTTGTCGATCGTATTCGCGCGAAACGACAGGTACAGGTTGTGCATCACGGGCACCGAGCCCTCGCCCGGAGTGGCTTCGGACCTGACCAGCGCAACCAGCGCACCGCGCGAAAACGGCCCGCCGTAGAACACCGGATCGACCACCCTTTTCGACGGTTCGTGTTCCGGAAACAGGCTGGTGAGCGAGCGGCGTGTCGGGCGATTGACGATCACGCCCACGTGCCCTCCGTTGGGCATCGCCGTGACGACGAGAACGCTCTGGCGGTAATCGAGGTCGCGAAAGGCGGGATGCGCAACCAAAAACACCGCGCCATCGCCGGCGGACGGGGCCGACTGCGCCAGACATGCGCCGGGCATTGTCAGCACCAAGACAACCACTGCGAACAGAATGCGTATCAAGACCACCTCCGGCCCGGCACTCGGTGTGTCATTCAAGCGTAAATCCCCGCATCGCGCAAGCCGTTGCGCGTGAACGCTCATCCTCGCCCTGCAAATTTCGATGCGCGATGGACGCGCGTGGCTCTTGACAGGCGCGCCCGGCGTGCTAATCTGCAAGCGGATCGTGCAAACGCAGATCCGGGCGAACTGTCCGGGGAACGCGAATCAAAGAGCCGCACTCAAGGAGGCGGCACCTTGCTACGATCCAAAATGCGGCATTCAGCTGCATGTAAATGTGCCGCTCTGGCGGCACTGCCCGGCGGTGCCGGGCCCAAAGCCCCGCTCCCATGCGGGGCTTTTTGTTTTTCGCGCCAGCGCGCGCCGCAGCAGCTCTTCCCATACGCCGTCCATGTCCTTGCGCAACACGATGTCCGCGTCAGCCGGCAGCACATACCAGTCGTCGCGCTCCATTTCCGCTTCCAGCTGGCCCGGCGCCCAGCCGGAAAATCCAGCGTAGAGACGGTATTGCCGTCCGGGTTGGGCAAGCAGCATCCTGAGGTTGTCGGGATGCATGCTGAGGTACAGGCCGCGGCGCACCGGGAACGCCGGCGCGGGCGGCTGCGCGTCTGAACGAAATACCGCGATCAGCGCACGCTGCAGCACCGGCCCGCCGAAATAGACCGTTTCGCGGTAATTGGCCACGTCCGGTTCGCCGGGCATGAGTTCCGTCAGCGTGATTGGCGTGGGGCGGTTGATGATCACGCCGACGGTCTGCGAATCTTCGCTGCGCGTCACCAGTACCACGCTGCGCTGGAAATTCGGATCGACCAGGCCGGGCTTGGCTACGAGAAAGATCCCGTTGGGTCGCGCATCCTGGGCCGCGGCGGGTGCGGCAGCCGCAATCGATGCCAGTGCAAGCAGGGCGGCGACCCGCAGGGCGGAGGCAGGCATGCGCGCATTATCGCGCGGCCCGGTGCCGCGCGCGTGAAATCGCCATCATGCGCCGCGAGATGATCGCAGCCTGTTCGGTGAGCAATTCGACCACGCCCGCCACGCGCCCCGCAGCGAGGCGATCGGACATGGCGGCTATGCTGATCGCAGCTACCGGATTGCGGGCGGCATCGAACACCGGTACCGCCACCGCCTTGGTGCCGCGGACGACGCCTGCATCGGTGTAAGCATAGCCGCGTGCACGGGTCGAGCGCATGCGTTCGGTCAGCTTGCCGGCGTTGAGCTGGTGTTGGGCGAGCCGCTGCCGGTTTGCTTCGATGATGTTCGCCGCGTCGGCTTCCGGGAGGAACGACAGCAACACCAGCCCTCCGACGCCGACGCCGAGCGGCCTGCGTGCGCCAACGTCGATGGACAGCACCTTGACGGGATAGCTGCCGATTTTCCGGTCGACGCAGATCGAGTCGAAGCCGCTCCGGATGGTGAGAAAAACCGTGTCGCCGGCCTGCTCGCTGATGTGGCGCAGATACGGATCGGCGACCGCCTTGATCGGGAAGCGCGCAGTCCGGGCCAGGCCGAGGAGGGATACTTCCTCGCCGATCATGTAGCGGCGCGTCTCGGCATCCTGCTCTACGGCGCCCTCCTCGGCAAGCACCCGCAGGATACGGTGGACAGTGGCACGGTTGAGGCGGGCCTCATTGACGATGTCGGTGAGCCGCACACCGTGTTCCTGACCGGCGGCGAGGATGCGCAGCATGCGCACCGCACGGCGGATACTCTGGGCACCGCCGACGCTGCCCGGGGCCAACGCCTCCCGGGAACGGCCTGTGCGTTTCGTCATGTCACGTCGTGATCACCGTCTTGGCCGTCTGGGCGACGGGGCGCATGCGCACGATCTCGCCGAGCTTGGCGTAGTTCGGGCCGCCGATGCGGCAGATGGGACGCAGCTTTTCGGTATCGACCTTGCCGTTTTCGTACAAGCCGTCGCGCAGGTGGAACACCAGTACCTCGCCGACGATGAATTCCGAACCGGTGGCGCCGAATGCGACCGCGCGATGAAAGCGGCACTCCATGCTGATCGGGACGGCCGCGAGCCTGGGGATCCGGACCTTCCGGCTGGGCGTGACCTGGAGGCCGAGCAATTCGGCCTCGCTGACATGCGGCGGATGCTCGACCGCGCTCAGATGGACCGGCTCGATCAGGTTTTCGTCGGCGATGTGGACGACGAACTCGCCGGTCGCATGGATGTTGTTGCCGGTGTCCTTCATCACGCCCGCCTTGCGCCCGACATTGATGCCGAGCATCGGCGGCTTGTTCGACACGAAAGTAAAGCAGCTGAACGGCGCGAGATTCACCACGCCTTGCGCCGAGCGCGTGGTGACCCACGCGATTGGACGCGGTACCACCACGCCGGTCAGCAGCTTGTAGGTGGCTTGTGCATCGAGCGAGTCGGCGGAAATCTCCAAGGGAACACTCCGATGGCCGGATGGTAAAGCGCGACTATGCCGCAGGGCTGAACGAAATATGCATCGCTTGTCCACATTGTGGAACAAAACGGCCCGGCGCTGTTGCATGGGCGGGTGCCGTGTCGCGAAAATGTCGGCATGCACAGAGGAAGGAGATCTGCCATGAGGTTGCTCATCGCATTGCTTGCTGCGATCGCCGCGCTTGCCGCCGTCCCGGCCGGCGCGCAGAAATGGCCGGATAAACCGGTCAAGCTGATCGTGCCGTATCCGCCGGGTGGTAATGTAGATACCGCCGCACGCATCGTCGCACCGGGCCTGCAGGAGGCGCTCGGCCAGCCGTTCATCGTGGAAAACAAGGCAGGGGCCGGCGGCATGATCGCCGGGGAGTTCGTCGCCAAATCCGCACCGGACGGCTACACGTTCTTCTTCGCCGCGAATTCACCGCTGTTGCACGCCCCGATCATCTACCGCCGTCCGGCGTATCAGTGGGACCGGGATTTCTCGCAGGTGAGCTCGGTCTCGTTCACCCCGATCGTGCTGCTCGCGCACCCGTCGGTGCCGGTCAGGTCGGTGCGTGAACTGCTCGATCGTGCGATCAAGGAGCCGGGCAAGTTCGCCATGTCGACGCCGAGCGCGGGCACCACCAACCACCTGTTGAGCGAACTGCTGCAGTCGCTTTCAGGCGCGTCCTGGCTGACGGTGCATTACAAGGGCAATGCTCCCGCGACCACCGCGATGCTCGGCGGCGAAGTGCAGCTGAGTTTCGACCAGGTATCGGTATCGCTTCCCTTCATCAAGCAGGGGCGAGTGCGCGCACTGGCGGTGACTACGGAAAGGCGCGTCCCGTCGCTTCCGGAGGTGCCAACCTTCGAAGAGGCGGGGGTCAAGGGAATGGAAGGCGCCACGTTTACCTGCATTGTCGCGCCGGCCGGAACGCCGCGGGAGATCATCGGGCGCCTGCATGCCGCGCTCGTAAAGGTGCTCGCGGAAAAGGCGGTCATCGACAAGTTCGAGGCGTTGGGCGCGGAGGCGCGCGCTACCACCCCGGATCAGTTCACCGGCTACCTGCAAAGGGAATACGACAAATGGACGCCGGTGATCAAGAAAGCCGACATCAAGGCGAACTGACATGGCCGCGCGCACCAGCATCTACGTCGAGGGCTTCAGCCACAAGAATCCGATTCCGGCGGCCTGCCGCATCGGCAAGCTGCTTTATTCGGGCAGCATCCAGGGCACCGATCCGGCGACCGGCAATTACGGCAGCACGATCGAGGAGCAATGCGCGCTCATGTTCGCGCAGGTGACGCGCATCGTCGAGGCGGGCGGCGGCGGCACCGCCGATATCGTCAAAATGACGGTCTGGATGCGCGATCGCTCGCAGCGCGCAGCCCTCAACAAGCACTGGCTCGAGATGTTTCCCGATCCGCGATCGCGCCCGGCACGGCATGCAATGCAGGCCGCGCTCGACGGCGCGAAGCTGATCGAGTGTGATTTCATCGCAGTGATCGGCTGAGGAACCGAACCGTGCCCGAGTACTTTCCATTCGATCCAAATCCCAGGGCGCCGGATCGGATGCCGCCGCCGAAGAGCTGCGACAGCCAGTTCCACGTGTTTGGAGCGCGCGAGGAGTATCCGGTGCGCCCGGGTGCCGCCTACGAGATGCCGTCGGCCACCTGGGAGGCGGCGAAACGGATGCATTCAGCCCTGGGCATCGAGCGCGGCATCATCGTGCAGCCGACGACCTACGGGGCGGATCACCAGGCCACGCTGGACGGGTTGGTGGCACTGGGACCGAATTACAGGGCGTGTGCGAATGCCGTGGTGCTGAACGAGCGCGATGATTCGTACATTGCGATGCTGCATGACGCCGGCGTGCGCGGGGCGCGTTTCACGCGCCAGGGGCTCGGCCTCGGGTTTTCGCCGGAAGAGTTCCGGCGTGCGGTCGCGCGGGTGCGCGAACTGGGCTGGTACGCGAAGATCCAGCCGGAACCCGAGGGAATCGCGGGAAATGCGGCGATGTTCGAGTCGCTCGACCTGCCGGTGCTGATCGATCACATGGGGCGTCCCGACCCGCGTGCCGGGGCGCGGGATCCGAGCCTGGATTTGCTGGTCGAACTACTGAAGCGGGGTAACTTCTGGGTGATGCTCTCTCTCGGCGAGAAAATCTCCAGGGCTGGCCCCCCTTGGAATGATGTCCTCCGCGTGGCCCGCACCTACATCGAAGCGGCGCCAGGCCGGGTCGTCTGGGCGAGCGACTGGCCGCACCCGGTGTCGATGAAACGGCCGCCGAATGAAGCCGAGCTTCTCGAGCTGCTCTATCGCATCGCGCCCGACGAGGCAACCCTCAAGCGGATTCTCGTCGATAATCCCGCACGGCTGTTTGGATTCGAACCATGAAACTGCTTTCCTTCGAGGTGGCGGGGCGACAGCGCTTCGGTGCGGCGACCGATGGCGGGATCGTCGATCTCACCGGCAGGCTCGGGCCCGGTCTCGATACGCTTCGCTCCGCGCTTGAGGCGAATGCGCTCGGGCGGGCCGGCGACGTCGTGGCGGACGCGAAACCGGCGTACGGGCTTGACGACATCGCATTCCTTGCGCCCGTTCCTTACCCGGAAAAGATCATCTGCGTCGGCGTGAACTACGGCAATCGCAACGCGGAGTACAAGGACGGATCCGAGCTGCCGAAATGGCCGAGCGTTTTTGCGCGTTTTCCGGGATCGTTCGTCGGTCATCGTGCGAGCCTGTTACGTCCGCCCGAATCCGCGCAGCTCGACTACGAGGGTGAGATCGCGATCGTCATTGGCAAGGCCGGACGCAGAATTGCGCAAGTGGACGCCGAAAAGCACATTGCCGGACTCGCCTGCCTGAACGAGGGCACGGTCCGCGACTGGACGAAGCATGGCAAGTTCAATGTCACCCAGGGAAAGAATTTCGACGCCAGCGGTTCGATCGGCCCCTGGATGGTCACTGCCGACGAATTCGCGGGATTTGACAAGCTGCGCGTGATGACGAGGGTGAACGGGGAAGTGCGCCAGGACGACACTACAGCGAATCTGATGTTCCCGTTCCGCTATCTGATCAGCTACATTTCCCGCTGGACCACGCTCAAGCCAGGCGATGTGATTTCAACCGGTACTCCGGTCGGCGCCGGAATCCGCTTCGATCCGCCGCGCTTTCTGAAGCCGGGCGACGTAGTGGAAATCGAGGTGCCTGGAATCGGCGTACTCTCGAACACCGTGGCGGAGGAAACGATCTGAACCCAACCCCAAGGAGGACTGCACCATGATGTCTGACGCAGATCGCCGCAAGGCGGCAGAATCGCTGATCCAGGCCGAGAAAACGCGCAAGCCGGTGATTCAACTCTCCAAGACGTGGCCGGAGATCGTGATCGAGGACTCCTACGCGATCCAGGGCCTGGTGAACGACATGAAGGTGGCCGCCGGTTCGAAGGTGATCGGCAACAAGATCGGCCTTACCTCGAAGGCGATGCAGCAGTCCTCGCAGATCGACGAACCCGACTACGGCGTGCTGCACGATTACATGGTGGTCGAGGACGGCGCCAAGGTGCCGTTCGAGAACTACATCGTGCCGCGCGTGGAAATCGAACTTGTATTCGTGCTCGGCAAGCCGCTCAAGGGGCCGGGTGTCGGACTGCTCGACGTGCTGCGCGCGACGGAGTATGTGGTGCCGGCCATCGAAATCATCGACGCGAGGGTGCAGAACCCGCGCAAGATCTTCGATACCGTCGCCGACAACGGCGCGGCCGCGGGTCTGGTGATCGGCGGGCGCGCGGTGGGCCCGATGGACATCGACCTTCGCTGGGTGGGTGGGTTGCTCTATCGGAATGCGGACATCGAAGAGACGGGCGTTGCGGCCGGAGTGCTCGGCCATCCCGCGATGGGGATCGCGTGGCTCGCGAACAAGGTTGGCCGCTTCGGCACGGTGCTCGAACCGGGGCGCGTGATGCTGGCGGGTTCCTTCATCCGCCCGGTGTGGGCGCAGAAGGGCGATACCCTGCGCGCCGATTTCGGCTCGCTCGGAAGTCTTTCTGTCCAGTTCGTCTGAGAATGTACAAGCCATTCGACCTGACAGGGCGGTGCGCCATCGTCACCGGCGGCAACGGGGGCATCGGCTACGGCATGGCGGAGGCGCTGATCGCAGCGGGGGCGCGCGTCGCGATCTGGGGTTCCAACGCTGAAAAGACCGCAAAGGCAAAGGCGGCGCTCGGACCGAATGCCGAGGCATTCGTGTGTGATGTGACTTGCGAAGACGCCGTCGAGCGCGCCTTCGCCGATTCGGTCGCAGCGCTGGGGCATGTGGACGCGTGCTTCGCGAACGCCGGCGTGTCTTCGAAGCTGACCCCCATCCTCGATATGACGCTTGAGGAATTCAGGCGCGTCCTGCGCGTCAACGTCGAAGGCGTGTTCCTGACGTTTCGTGCTGCCGCGCGCCACATGGCCGGGCACGGGCAGGGCGGCGTGCTGGTCGCCACCGCGAGCACCGCGGCGATCGAAGGCGCGGCGCGCAACAGCCATTACGGCGCGTCCAAGGGCGCGGTGACCTCCTACGTCCGCGCGCTGGCAGTCGAACTCGCGCGCCACCGGATCCGCGTCAATTCGATCCTGCCGGGCTGGATCGAAACCGATATGACGGCACGCGCGATGGGCGACGAAAGGTTCGCGAAGGCGGTGCTGCCGCGAATCCCTGCGCGCCGGTGGGGAACGCGCGACGATTTCGGCGCCGTTGCCGTATACCTGATGAGCGACGGTTCATTTTATATGACAGGTGAACAGATCGTCATCGACGGCGGGTATACGAAGTTTTAACGCGGTATTATTGGCCGCTGAGATGCGCGGCAGGCATTTCTTTGACATTGCTCAAATCAGACGCTACAAAAAAGGGGAAAACTATGGCGCAAGAAGTCCGTGCCCCGCTGGCGGGGAACATCTGGGCCGTGCTGGTGGAAGTGGGTTCCAAGGTGGAGGAGGACGACGAGCTGGTCGTCATCGAGGCACTCAAGATGGAGAACCCCGTGTTCTCCCACTGTGCCGGCACGGTGAAGGAAATCATGGTGAAGAAAGGCGACAAGATCGACGATGACGGCCTGCTCATGCTGATCGAATGACGAACTGCCCGACCGGAGCGAAAGCGAGGCGATAATGAATTTCGAGTTGACTGAGGATCAGCGGCTGATCCAGGAAACGGCGCGGCGCTTCGCCGCATCGGAAATCGCACCGACGCTCGACGAGGAGGAGAGCAGGCACGAATTTCGGGCGGGCCGCGTCGCGCAGATGGGCAAGCTGGGATTTTTCTCCTGCGCCCTGCCCGAAGAGCTCGGCGGCAGCGGCATGGGGTTCATGGAGTCGGTGCTGATGTCCGAGCAGATCGGCAGGGTGTCGGCATCCTGGCGGCTGCCGTTCAACATGCAGAACCTGGGCCCTGCGCTCACGGTGACGAAATTCGGCAGCGAAGAGCAGAAGAATAAGTACGTCCCCGGCTGGGTCGCGGGCACGCAGCTCGGATTTTTCGCCATGACCGAGCCCAACACCGGCTCGGATGTGGCCAGCATGAAGACCCACGCGATCGACAAGGGCGACCACTGGGAGGTCCACGGCAACAAGATGTGGATCTCGCAGGCGCACGTGGGCGATGCAGGCCTGTTGTACGCCTACACGGACCGGGAAAAGGGCAACAAGGGAATCACGGCGTTCATCATCGAGCCGAAAAAAATGAAGGGCTGCACCGCGCGCGCCATCGAGACCAAGCTCGGCCTGAAATGCGCGCCGACCGGTGAATTCGTGTTCGAGGGCATGAAGGTGCCGAAGGAGAACGTGCTCGGCAAGCCGGGCAGCGGATTCCAGATCTGCATGTGGCAGCTGAACCAGACGCGCCTGGGCTGTGCGGCCGGCGCGCTTGGTGTCGCCGGAGGGGCGCTGGACCTTGCCATCAACTACGCCAAGGAGCGCAGCCAGTTCGGCAAACCCATTTCCGAGCACCAGATGATCCAGGCGCAGGTCGCCGAGATGGTGGTGGAGCACCACGCCGCGCAGATGCTGGTGTATCGCGCGGCGTGGCTCAAGGACCATGGCAAGCCCAACCAATACGAGACTTCGGTCGCCAAGTACGCGGCGTCGGAAGCCGCGGTGCACGCCGCGAACGAGTGCATGAAGATTTTCGGTTCCTACGGGTATTCGACCGAGTATCCGGCGGAACGCTTCTACCGCGACGCAAAGTCCCTGCAGATCGTGGAGGGCACTTCCAACATCCAGAAGATCATCATCTCGGGCATGGCTTTCGGCACCACGCCCAACCGCGAGTAAACGCAATGCGACCGTATTTCGAAAAGATGCCTGGCTTCGGCAAGCCGCTCAAGGACAACCGCAAGGCGCGCTCGAAGGAAAGCCGCGCGAAGCTCGAAGCCGTAGAGGCGGAAATCGCGGTCGCGCGCAAAGCGAAGGAAAACGTCGGCATCCCCGCCGCCAAGATCAACGAGCGGGGCTCGTGGACCGTGTGGCAACGGCTCGAATACCTGGTCGACCCCGGCACCTGGCAGCCGCTGCACAGCATCTTCAACCCCGAGGACAACGAGGAGGGCACGACCAACGTCGTCGACGGCCTGGGCAAGATCTCGGGACGCTGGGCCGTCATCATCGGCTTCGACAACAAGGTGCTCGCAGGCGCGTGGATTCCGGGGCAGGCCGATAACGTGCTGCGCGTGACGAACCTCGCGAAGCGGCTGAACATTCCACTCGTGTGGCTGGTGAACTGCAGCGGAGTCAAGCTTCCGGACCAGGAGAAGTTCTACGCCGACCGCCGCGGTTCCGGTACGCCGTTCTTCCGCCACGCCGAGCTGGAGCAGGCGGGCATCCCTGTCCTCGCCGGTATCTACGGCACCAATCCTGCCGGTGGCGGCTATCAGGCGATCACGCCGACGATCCTGATCGCACACAAGGACTCGAACATGGCCGTCGGCGGTGCAGGCATCGTCTCGGGCATGTCGCCAAGGGGCGGATTCGATGTGGAAGGGCTCGAGCAGCTGATCTCGGTTACGCGCGACTTCAAGGAGCGCCCGCCGGGACGGGTCGATGTCCATTACAACGAGACCGGATTCTTCACGCGCGTGTGCGACGAGGAAAAGGGCGTGCTCGACGGCCTCAAGGAATACATGCGCGCGATTCCGGCCTACGACCCGATGTTCTTCCGGGTGGCGGAACCGGCCGAGCCGGCGCTCGCGCCGGATGACCTTTACCACCTGCTGCCGTTCAATCAGAAGGAGACTTACTCGTTCGACGAAATTCTCGCGCGGCTGGTGGACGGCAGCGAACACATGGAATTCCGGCCCGACTACGGTCCCGAGATCTACGCGGGGTTGGTGAAGATCGACGGCATGGCGGTCGGCGTGATCGGCAACCGGCAGGGCGTACTGCCCAAGGGCTATCCGGAGTATGCGGATTACCCCGGCATCGGCGGCAAGCTCTACCGCCAGGGGCTGATCAAGATGAGCGAGTTCGTGACCCACTGCAGCCGCGACCGGGTGCCGGTCGTCTGGTTTCAGGATACGAGCGGCATCGATGTGGGGGACATCGCGGAGAAGGCTGAACTGCTCGGCCTGGGTTCGACGCTGATCTATTCGATTCAGCAGACGGACGTGCCGATGATGCTGGTGGTGCTGAGGAAGGGCAGCGCGGCGGCCCACTACATCATGGGCGGGCCCACTGCGAATCGCCACAACGCATTTACATTGGGCACGGCTGCAACGGAGATCTACGTCATGCACGGCGAGACGGCGGCGGTGGCGACGATGGCGCGGCGTGCGGTGAAGGACAAGGACTCGGGCAAGCCGCTCGAACCGATCGCGGAGAAGATGAACGAGATCGCGAAAAAGTATTACGACACTTCACGCCCCGCTTACTGCGCGCGGCACGGATTCGTCGACGAGATCGTGGACCTGAAGGCGCTGCGCGGGTATCTCAAGGCGTTCGCCGGAGCGGTTTACCAGAACCCGACGTCAACCTGCCCGCGGCACCAGATGCTGTTGCCGAGGATTATCAAGGGCTGAGGGCTTTCAGATCGAGCGCTCGCTCCAAGCACACGGCCCCGTGGTGCCTAGATCGTGCCGGTGTGTCGGTGCCTATTCCGTTTAACCTGCTTGAGGAATAAAAGGGTTGGGCGTAGTGTGTCCGTGATCGGACCCGCTCTTGGGGGGATTACGGGCGCTTGCGATTGTGGCGTCGGCCCTCAACGGCAAGCGATACTCCGTAATCGATTGTCCACCATGGGCGCTACAACCGGTTGCAGGCGACGCGCATGAAGCCGCGTGTGCCTGAACTGGAACGTTGAGAAAACCATGCCCGAACTGTCGCGATTTCTCGGCATCGTGATCGGGATGTTCTACAATGAACATGGTGTGGCGCACTTCCACGCGGTCTACGGGGACCACGAGATTTCGGTTGAAGTGGAAACCGGGACCATTCATGGAAATTTTCCTCCACGAGCGCTGCGACATGTGCTTGAGTGGTCCGCGCTTCATAGGCAAGAATTGCTGGACGACTGGGAACTGGCGCGTCAGGGACAGCCGCTCAACCGCATCACACCGTTGGAGTAGAACCATGGATTACCATATTCTCGAAGCGCGGTACGTCGGTGGACACGTGGTGTGGCTCAGGTTTCGTGACGGTCTCGCCGGCGAAATTGATCTGGCCACTTCGCTGAAGGGTCCGGTGTTCGAACCGCTCCGGGACGTCACTTTTTTTCGGGCGTTCACGATTCATCCGGAATTCCACACGTTGGTGTGGCCAAACGGAGCGGATTTTGCCCCGGAATACTTGCACGAAAACGTGCGGGTCACGGTCTGACTTCGTGGGGAGCGAACGCGCCGGACGCGTCGTCCACCCCGGTGCAGCTGCTATCGCTTCCCGTCCATCAGCACGAACGCGATCCGCGCAGTCTGCTGCGAGCGGTTCGCCCATGCGTGATTGGTGCCGCGCTGGATCAGGACGTCGCCGGCACGCATCAGCGTCTCGCCCTCGTCCATCACCGCCCAGATCTCGCCTTCGAGGATGATCGCGTAGTCGACGGTGTCGGTGCGGTGCATTCCCGGGTGCGCGCCGTCACGCTTGTCGTGCGTCGCGTCGCTGAAATGCGCAGGATCGTGCCGATCGCTGGCGGCAGGATGCCGTTGTGCGCAGGCACCGTGTCGGACGCGCCGATCCGGACCAGCGATTCCTCGGTGCGTCAGACGCTGGCGGCGCGGTAGCCCGGACGCTCGGCGACGGCGCGGATGGCGCTTGCCGGCGCGTCCTCGAGCACGCGCGAGTGCCCCTCGGCGTCGTCCCCGGTGACGATGCGCCGGATGGCGGGCAGCGCGGCGATGCGGCTGCTGCTTGTTACTGCCAGGCCGCGTAGCTAATCAGGAGGGCGTAGAGCGCAGCAACATGTTTGCGCATCATGCTGTCCTCACTTGCCGGCGAGCGCCATGCCGCGTTCATAGAAGCCCGGATCAAGGTAGCGCTCCGGCGACGGCGGATTGCCGCCCCACTGTCCCTCGATCTCGGCGCGCAGCGCAAGCACATTGCGGAAACCTGCGACATCCAGCTTTGCATCCGGCGAGAGGCCGAACGCCGGGTCCATCAGTGTTTCGTAGGTGCGTGCCGCGACGTCGGGCTCGAGCTTGAGCCGTTCGCTCAGCATCCGCAGGCAGTCGTCGCGATTCGCGGGATCGCGCACCCAGCGGGTCGCATCAATATAGCCTGCGACGTACCGTTCCAGCACGCCGTCATTGGCGCGCGCCCAGGGCCGCATCACGAACGCGCCTGTCGCCTGGTAGGGGCCGAGCAGGTCGATGGCGCGGCCGAGGCTTTTCATACCTTCCTTCTGCGCCGCGATCGAGAACGGCGGGTTGAGGATCGACGCCGCGTTGGCCCGGTCCTCCTTCATCGCCCTTGCCCGGAACAGCGTGCTGCCGACGGGTTTGAGGTTGTAGTCGCCCGCCTTGAGTCCCGCGTTCAGCAGGAGCTTCTTCAACTGCAGCGCGTAGGCAGTGTTCGGCGCATCCACGATCACGGTACGGCCGCGCAGGTCTGCCACCGAAGCGACATGCGCCTGCACGAAAAGCTCGTTCATGCTGCTGTCGCCACCCATCACGATGACGACATCCTTGCCTGCCAGCTCGACCATCGCCACCGCGTTGTCCACGGCGGCATGCGCCACCTCGAAATCCCCGTTGGCAAGGCCGTCGCGCAGTTCGACCGAGTTCTGCGTGAACAGCAGTTCGACTGCGAGACCGCGCCTGTTGAAGAATCCCTTTGCCAGCGCCGCATACAGCGGCAGGTTCTGCGCGCCGGGAAATACCTTGACGCGCAACTTCGCCGCATCCTGCGCCAGCGCCGTGCCGGCCAGCAGGCAGAGCAATCCGGCGAGCACATCGTGTAACCATCGATTCATTTCTTGTAGCCCTCCGGATTGGCGAACCCCTGCAGCAAGCCGCTCCCGATCCTAGATCAGCCCCATGCCTTTCAGCACCGAGAGCATCACCGCCGCAGCCACCACCGAACCGATCTGGCCGCCGGTGTTCGCGCCGGCCGCGTGCATCAGCAGGTAGTTCCTCTTGTCGGCGCGCAGCCCCTCCTGGTGCACGACGCGGGCGGCCATCGGATACGCCGAGATCCCCGCGGCCCCGATCAGCGGATTGATTTTCCCGCCGCTGAGCTTGCACATGAGCTTGCCGAACAGCACGCCAGCCACCGTATCCAGGCATATGGCGATGAAGCCCATGCCGAATATGGCCATGGTCTCGGGCTTGAGGAAGGCGTGGCCTTCCATGGTGCCGCCGATGGCGAGGCCGAGGAACAGGGTCACGACGTTGGCGATCTCGTTTTCCGAGGCCTTGGTCAGGCGGGCGACCACGCCGCACTCGCGCATGAAGTTGCCCAGCATGATGGTGCCCATGAGCGGCAGCCCCTTGGGCGCGAGGAGGCCCGTCACCAGCGTCACCACGATGGGAAACAGGAGTTTGGTCTGGGGTGAGACGCTGCGTTTGATCGCGCCCATCCTCACCACGCGCTCCGCAGGCGTGGTCAGCACCCGCATGATCGGCGGCTGGATGATCGGCACGAGAGCCATGTAGGAATACGCCGCCACCGAAATCGGCGCGAGCAGTTGCGGCGCGTACTGGGACGCCACGTAAATGGCGGTGGGTCCGTCGCAGGCTCCGATCACGGCGATGCTGACCGCTTCGAGCGCGGGGAAACCCAGCGCCAGCGCGATCAGCAGCGTCAGGAAGATGCCGAACTGGCCGGCGGCGCCGAACAGCAGGATCTTCGGATTCTCCAGCAGTGGGGCAAAGTCGATCATCGCTCCGATGCCGACGAAGATGAGCAGCGGGAACAGTTCGTTGGCGATCCCCATGTCGTAGAGAAGCTTGAGCAGGCCACCCGCCTCCCCCAGTTCGCTCATGGGGATGTTCACCAGCACGCAGCCGAAGCCGATGGGAACGAGCAGCAGCGGTTCGACCTCTTTCTTGACGCCGAGATAGAGCAAGGTGCCGCCGACCAGCAGCATGATCACATTGGGCAGGCCATGCTGAAACAGGAAATTGAAACCGGCCATCATTCCGGACAGGCCCGCGAGGATGGCGTCAAGCATTCTTCTTCTCCCCGCTGTCGCTCGCGAGCGGATAGATCTTCTTCAGCAGGTTGATCACCAGGGCCAGCACCCAGACCGTGAGGAAGGTTCCTCCCATGCCTACGATCATCAGCGTGAAGCCGAAAGTCCATTTGTCCATTTCCATGCGTTACTCCCGGGGAAGCGATGGTTTCAGTGAAATGCCTGGATGCCCGTGATCGCGCGCCCGAGGATCAGCGCGTGGATGTCGTGCGTGCCTTCGTAAGTATTCACCGCCTCGAGGTTCACCAGATGGCGGGCGACGCCGAACTCATCCGAAATTCCGTTGCCGCCCATCATGTCGCGGGCGAGCCGCGCGATGTCGAGCGACTTGCCGCAGGAATTGCGTTTCAATATCGAGGTGATGTCGGGTGCGTCGGTGCCCTCGTCCTTCATGCGCCCCAGGCGCAGGCAGCCCTGCAGGCCGAGAGCGATCTCGGTCTGCATGTCGGCGAGCTTTTTCTGGATCAGCTGGTTGGCCGCCAGCGGACGCCCGAACTGCTTGCGATCGAGAACGTACTGCCTCGCGCGGTACCAGCAGTCCTCCGCCGCTCCGAGCGTGCCCCAGGCAATGCCGAAGCGCGCGGAATCCAGGCAGGTCAGCGGGCCTTTGAGACCGCGCACATCGGGGAACGCGTTTTCTTCCGGGCAGAATACTTCGTCCATGACCACTTCGCCCGTGATCGAGGCGCGCAGGCCCACCTTGCCGTGGATCACGGGCGCGGAAAGCCCCTTCGCCCCCTTGTCGAGCACGAAGCCGCGTATCGCGCCTTCCTCGTCCTTCGCCCACACCATGAACACGTCCGCGATCGGCGAGTTGGAAATCCACATCTTGGAGCCCGAAAGGCGGTAGCCGCCGGCCACTTTCTTCGCCCGCGTGATCATCGACCCCGGATCGGATCCGTGGTTGGGTTCGGTGAGGCCGAAGCATCCGATCCATTCGCCCGTGGCGAGCCTGGGAAGATACTTCTCCCGGGTCGCCTCGTTGCCGAACCGGAAGATCGGGACCATCACCAGCGAACTCTGCACGCTCATCATCGAACGGTAGCCCGAGTCCACGCGCTCGATTTCCCGTGCGATCAGGCCGTAACTGACGTAGTTCAATTCCGGCCCGCCATAGCGCGCCGGGATGGTGGGACCGAGCAGGCCGAGTTCACCCATTTCGCGGAAGATCGCCGGATCGGTCTTTTCCAGCCGAAACGCCTGGAGTACGCGGGGCGCAAGCTGCTTCTGGCAATAGGCGTTTGCCGCGTCGCGAACCATCCGCTCGTCGTCGCTGAGCTGGTCGTTGAGCAGCAGCGGGTCGTCCCAGGCGAACTGGGCCCTCGCCTTGCGCTTCTTCGCTGTGGTCATGCGGCTCCTCGTGGGAAACTGGCCTTTTTAGCCCAGCCCCGTCCCCGCGATATTGAGGTGCATCAAGCTTAGGGTTCGCGCCCAGGGCGAAAGGTCTGATCTTACCTGCCCCGGCGCGCTTCCCCGGCGGTGCTGTGCATCGCACCCGGGGCTATAATCAACCATAGATGGGGCGAGGAAATGACGTTCACGAACGAACGCGCATTGATCGAGCGGCCAGGACTGCTCGAAAAACAACCCTGAGGAGGGACTCCGGCCATGAAGTACAGCAAAATCCTTCTTGCCTATAACGGATCCGCGGACGGCAAGCGCGCACTGCTCGAATGCGCGGACCTCGCGCAATTCTACGGGGCTGAAACCCACCTGCTGGCGGTGGCGAGCATGCCGCCGAGCCTGTTTCTCACGGAAGGGTTCGTGCCCGAGGAGTTGCTCGAGGAGGAAAAGAAGCGCACCCAGCTGCTGCTCGACGAAGGCATCAAGTCGCTGACCGACCGCGGGTTCAAGGCGACAGGGCACCTCGCCGTTGGAGAGCCGGTCGAGGAAATCTGCCGCCTCGCCAAGGAATTGGGCGTGGACCTGATCGTGGTCGGGCACAATCAGAACACTTCCTTCGCCGCGCGCTGGTGGAAGGGTTCGGTCGGTGCGTCGCTCATCGATTACGCGCCCTGCAGCCTGCTGATCGCGCTGTCAAGAATCGGGAAATAGGTCTCGCGGTTTCGCAATTCGAAGGCCTGCTTCGGGCAGGCCTTTTGTTTTTACGCCATTGGAATCCACGCATGAAATTCGGCCATAAGGGGCGTCTCGAGGACGCAAGGATGTTGAAGGGCGAGGGGCGCTACGTCGCGGACTGGAATCTGCCGGGCCAGGCCTGGGGCCACTTCCTGCGCTCCGACCGACCGCACGCGAAGATACTCTCGATCGACGCGTCGCGCGCGCTCGCCATGGCGGGGGTGATCGCCGTGTTCACGGGCGAGGACGAAAAGGCCGCGGGCTTCCAGGCGCTGCCCGCGGCAGCGCCGATGAAAGGCCGTGGCGGTGCGGAACTGCTCAAGCCGCCTCGCGGCGCCCTCGCGCTCGACCGGGTCCGCTACGTCGGCGAGGCGCTCGCTCTGGTGCTCGCCGAGAGCGCCGCGATCGCGCAGGACGCGTCGGAACTGGTCGAAGTGGATTACGAGGACTTGCCCGCCGTCGTCGACGCGCTGGATGCACTCGCGCCCGGGGCTCCGCTCCTGCACGACGGCGTGCCGGGCAATCTGGCCCTCGATTTCGTGGGTGGTGACGAAGCCGCAACCAATGCGGCGTTCGCCAAGGCCGCGCGCGTGATATCGCTGACGACCTATCACACCCGGGTGGTCGGAAACCCGATGGAGCCGCGCGCCTGCCTCGCACACTACGATGGCGCGAACGACCTGTACCTGCTCTACGCGTGCACCCAGGGGGTGACCGCGATTCGCGGACAGATGGCGCTGGTGCTCGGTGTGCCGCCCGACAGGATTCGCGTCATTGCCGAGGAAGTCGGTGGCGGCTTCGGCGTGCGTTTCAACACCTATCCCGAATACTGTGCGATGCTGCTCGCGGCGAAAAAACTCGGCCGCCCGGTCAAGTGGGTCGGCACGCGCTCGGAGATGTTTCTCTCCGACGAGCAGGCGCGCGACATCCTGCACAAGGGTGAACTGGCGCTCGATGCGAACGGCCGCATCGCCGGCATGCGCTTCGAATTCGTCTGCAATCTCGGCGCGTATCTCGCTTTCACCGGAGCGTTCGTCAACACGGTCAACCTGGTCAACGTGGCGAGCGGCGTCTACGACGTGCAGGCGGTGCACGTGCATGCGAGCCTGGTGTTCACGAATACGGTGCCGACCGCGGCCTACCGGGGCGCCGGCCGTCCGGTCAGTTCGTTCGCCATCGAGCGGCTGATCGACGCGGCCGCGCGCGCAATCGGAGCCGATCCCGCCGAGTTCCGCCGTCGCAACCTGGTGCCGAAGGCGAAATTTCCCTACCGGATCATCACCGGATTCGAATACGACTGCGGCGACTTCGAGGGCGTGCTCGACCGGGCGCTCGCAGCGGCGGACTGGAGCGGGTTCGAAGCCCGACGGGCCGAGGCGTCGAAACGCGGCAGGCTGCGCGGGATCGGCCTCTCGACGTACATCGAAGCGAGCGGTTCGGGTGGGTTTGCGCCGCACGACCAGGTGCAGCTGGAGTGGGATCGCGATGCGAACCTGACCTTGCGTGCGACTTCCCACTCGCACGGGCAGGGCCACGAGACGGTGTACGCGCAGATCGTCGCCGAGGTGCTCGGCGTGCCGATGGAAACCATCCGCTTGCGCACCGCCGATCCCGGAATGAACATGACGGGAAATCCGACCGGCGGCTCGCGCTCGCTGCTCGGCGTCGGAAGCGTGCTGCAGGTTGCGGCGCAGGAGGTGGTGAAAAAAGGCCTTGCGCTTGCGGCCGAAAAGCTCGAGACGGCAGAGGCAGACCTCGAATTCGCCGACGGGCGCTTTCGCGTCAAGGGCACCGACCGCGAAGTCGCGCTCACCACGCTGGTGAAGATGCATACGGGGCCCGGCGTCAATCCGCTCGACCTGGACAAGACCGGCATGAAGGTCGGCGCGACCTTTCCCAACGGCTGCCACATCTGCGAAGTGGAGATCGACCCGGAGACCGGCGAGGCGGAAATCCTGCGCTACACGGCCTGCGACGACGCGGGCAACGTCATCAACCACCAGATCGTCGAAGGCCAGATGCAGGGCGGCATCACGCAGGGCGCCGGCCACATCTTCGGCGAGCAGGCGATCTACGATCGCGAAACCGGCCAGCTGCTCGCGGGCAGCTTCATGGACTATCCGATGCCGCGCGCGATCCTGGTGGACGGTCTGCAGGTGCTCGAATACCCGGTGCCGACGGCGACCAATCCTCTCGGTGCGAAGGGCGTCGGCGAGGCCGGCGTCACCGGCTCGATGCCCTGTCTGATGAACGCGGTGCTCGATGCCTTGAGGCCTGCCGGCGTGACGCATTTCGACATGCCCGCAACGCCGCAGCGGCTGTGGGCGGCGATTCGCGCCGCGAAGGCGGGCAAGCCGCGAGCTTTCGCCGCGGCGGACCTGCCATAGGCAAAGATCAGGAGAACAGCAGCTTCGGCAGCCAGAGCGCCAATGCGGGGAAGGCCAATACCAGCGCGAGGCCGACAATCTGCAGAACCATGAACTGCATCATGCCGGCATAGATGTCCTTCAGGCTCCAGTCCGGCACCACGCCCTTCAGGAAGTATGCCGACAACGCGACCGGCGGCGAAAGCCACGCGGTTTGCAGGCACACTGCCACCAGCGTGCAGAACCAGACCAGGTCGATCCCCATCTTCTGCACCAGCGGCAGAAGGATCGGCACCACGATCAGCACGATTGGCACCCATTCGAGCGGCCAGCCGAGCACGAAGATCACGCCGAGTATGAGGATCAGCATGACCGTGGGGGGAAGGCTCAGCTGCAACAGCCATTCGGCGATCAAGGTGGCGCTTCCCAGGCGCGAAAATACTGCGCCGAAAAAGTTCGATGCCGCCACCAGCAGCAGGATCATGCTCGAGACCTCGAGCGTGGACCACATCGCCAACTTGAATTTCGCGAACGTGATGCTCCGGTAGGCGAGCGTGAGCAGAAGCACCGCAAACGCACCAACCGCGCCCGCATCCGTAGGCGTTGCGATGCCCCACAGGATCACACCGAGCGTGGCGGCGATGACCACCGCCACCGGCACCACGCCGATCAGCAGCTCCTTCACCGCCACCCAAAGGGTTGCCGGGTGCTCTTCGAGCGGCAGCGCGGGGCCAAGGGAAGGGTTGAAGTAGCACCGGGCGAGGGTGTACACGATGTACAGGAATGCCAGCAGCAGCCCGGGAAGGACCGCCGCCGCGAACAGATGCGTCGCCGGCACGCCGACCGCGGGGCCCATCACGATCAGCATCACCGACGGCGGGATGAGAATGCCGAGCGTGCCGCCCGCGGCGATTGAGCCCGCCGACATGCGCACGTCGTATTTGCTGCGCGTCATTGCCGGGGCTGCCATTACGCCGAGCAGCGTGACTGAAGAACCGACGATACCGGTCGCCGCGGCGAAGATGGTGGCGGTGATCAGCACCGCGAGGTAAAGCGAACCGCGCACGGGCGCGAGCAGCAGCTGCACGCCGCGAAACAGCCGGTTCATCAGCCCGGATTGCTCGAGCAGGTAGCCCATGAAAAGGAAGAACGGCACCGAAGCGAGGGTGGTCTCCTTCATGACCGAGAAGAACTGCAGGGTCATCAGGTAGAACACCTGCTGGCCGAGCGCGTAGTAGCCGAAGCCGAGCGCCACCGTGATCAGCGTGAAGGCGATCGGAAAGCCGATGAAGATCGCACCGAACAGCACCACCAGCGATACGAAGCCGAGCAGCTCGTGGCTCACGGCCATTCTCCGTGCAGCGCAGCCCAGCAGCTCTTGAGCAGCTCCGAGAAACCTTGCACGAGGAGCAGCACCACCGCCAGGAACATGAAGCCCTTGACCGGATAGATCACCGGCATCCACGGGCTCGAGACCACGCGCTCGGACTGGCGCAGCGAGACGAGGAAAAAGTCCCAGTTGACGTAGGCGAATACCCCCAGTCCGGGAAAGAAGAAAAGCACATAGCACAGCGCGTCGACAGTCCCCTGGAGGCGCGGCGACCAGTTGGTGTAGAAGCTGTCGGTGCGGATGTGGCCCTTGCGCTGCAGGGTAAATGCCGATCCGAGCATGAAAAACACGCCATAGAGCATGTAGGTCATGTCGTAGGCCCAGATGGTGGGCTCGTCGAAGACATAGCGCGAGATCACCTCGTAGACGAGGCTGCCGACCATCGGCAGGATCAGCCAGGCAGCGGCCTTGCCGGACCAGATGCTGATCGCGTCGAGCGCCGTGATGGTGCGTGCGAGGGCGGGCGGAAGAGAGCTCATGGATTCACGGACAAAAAAGGGGGCGCCTCGCGGGCGCCCCATTTCAGGCGGAAATGCGCGTAGTGCCGGTCACTTCTTCGCCGGGGCCGCGGCAGCCTTGCCTTCGACCGCGCCGCTCTTGATCGCAGCGTTGCCGAGGTTGGAGTAAAGGTCGTTGATCTTCGTCCAGTACGGAACCACCAGCTTCGCGAAGTTGCGCTGCGAGTCGAGCACCTGCTTGAAGAATGGATCCTTGCTGGAGTAGCGCTCGAGCACCACGTTGGTGGCGCGCACGAACTCCGGGTAGAAGTCGGCCGGCGTATCGAGGATCTGTACCTTGTGCTCTTCGCGCAGCTTCTTTACCGCCACCGCGTTGCGATACACGTTGTAGGTGTAGGTCTCGGTCATCGACGCCATCGCCGCGGTGCGCATGATTTCCTGCAGGTCCGGCGAGAGCTTGTTCCACGCCGTCTTGTTGATCAGCACTTCGCCGATGTCGGTGGACTGGTGCAGGCCCTGCAGGTAGTAGAACTTCCACACCGTATGCAGGCCGAGGTTCATGTCGTCTGCCGGGCCGATCCACTCGGCGGCATCGATCGTGCCGCGCTGCGCCGCCGGGACGATGTCGCCGCCGGGCATCGCGACCGCCGAGACGCCCATCTCCTTGAATATTTCGCCCGTGATCCCGGGCGGCGAGCGGTATTTCATTTTCTTGAAGTCCGCCGTGTCCTTGATCGGGCGCTTGAACCAGCCGAGGGGATCGGGGCCCATCGGCTGAACGAACAGCGGCTCCACGTTGACCTTGAGCACGTCGGCATACAGCTTGCGATACAGCTCGTATCCGCCGCCTTCGAATATCCACGCCACGTGCGAAAGCTGGTCGAGCCCGACACCGGCGCCCGCCATCGGGTTCGAGAACAGGCCGGCGGCCGGGTGCTTGCCCGACCAGTAGTGCGTCCACGCGTAACCCGCCTCGACCACGCCCTTGTCCACCGCATCGAGTATCTCGAACGCAGGAACGACTGCGCCGTCGGGCAGCACTTCGATCTTGATGCGGCCCGC
Source organism: Betaproteobacteria bacterium (assembly GCA_016195915.1). Classification (GTDB taxonomy): domain Bacteria; phylum Pseudomonadota; class Gammaproteobacteria; order Burkholderiales; family SG8-39; genus JADGRQ01. Next base: position 56,973 of record JACPYS010000063.1, read on the forward strand.
GGACATCTTGTCCACGCGGTCGGCGTATTTCTTCAGCAGCTCGAAGTAGATGCTGGCCGCGGGCACCGCGGTCTGCAGGCGCATCTTCACCTGTTGCGCGGACACGCTGGCGGTAACCAGCAGCAACGAAGCCGCGCAGGCGAGCGTTCTCACTGACATTCTCTCGAACATGAACAATCCTCCGGTGTTGGTGGCGCCCGCACTCTGCGTTCGTGACGCGGAGTTCTTTGTGCACGCGCAGGCAATGCTAGACACAATCGCCGGCCGAAGCAATACTTGATCTGGTCCACGCGACATCAGGTTCCACATTCCGGAATGAACTTCGACTACGTCATCGTTGGTGCGGGCAGCGCCGGATGCGTGCTCGCCAATCGCCTGAGCGCGGACCCGAGTCACCGTGTGCTGCTGCTCGAGGCCGGGCCGCCGGACCGGTACCTCTGGATCCACGTGCCAATCGGTTACGGCAAGACCATGTTCCACCCGCTCTACAACTGGGGTTTCTACACCGAACCCGAAACGGGTATGAATAACCGGTGCATCTACTGGCCGCGTGGCCGCGTGCTGGGCGGCTCGAGCTCGATCAACGGGCTGATCTTCATCCGCGGGCAGCGCGAGGATTACGATCGCTGGGCGGCGCTCGGCAACCGCGGCTGGGGCTGGAGCCAGGTGCTGCCGTATTTCATCCGCTCGGAAGGCAACCAGCGCGGCGCGAGCGAATATCACGGTGCCGATGGACCGCAGGCAGCCTCGGACATCGGCGCCAAGCACGAGCTGGTCGAGGCGTTCATCCGCGGCGCGCTCGAGCAAGGCGTTCCGCGCAACGACGATTTCAACGGCGCGGTGCAGGAAGGCGTGGGCTATTACCAGCTTGCGACGCGCAACGGCCTGCGCTCGAGCAGCGCCACCGCCTATCTGAGACCGGCGCGACGGCGGGGCAATCTCAGGATCGAAACCGGCGCGCAGGCCTCGCGCATCTTGTTCGAGGGCGGCCGCGCGGCGGGCGTCGAATACCGGCAGGGCGGGCGGCTGGCGACTGCGCGCGCCAACCGTGAGGTGATCCTGTCCGCGGGTGCGCTGCAGAGCCCGCAGCTCCTGCAACTCTCCGGCATCGGGCCGAAGAGCGTGCTGGAGCAGCACGGCATTGCCGTGCTGCGCGAGCTTCCGGGCGTGGGCGAGAACCTGCAGGACCATCTGCAGCTGCGCCTGATATTCCGCTGCACGAAGCCCATTACCACCAACGACGAACTCAACAGCCTCGCCGGCCGGATCAAGATCGGGTTGCAATGGCTGCTCGCGCGCTCGGGACCGCTTGCGATCGGCATCAATCAGGGCGGCCTGTTTACCCGCGTGCTGCCGGAATCGAGAACGCCTGACATCCAGTTCCATTTCGCCACGCTCTCGGCGGACATGGCCGGCGCGAAGCCGCATCCGTGGTCGGGATTCACCATTTCGGTGTGCCAGCTGCAACCGGGTTCGCGCGGGCACGTTCGCATCAAGTCGCGGGACCCGTTCGAGCCGCCCGCGATGCAGCCGAACTACCTTTCGACGGAACCCGACCGGCGCTGCGCGATAGCGGCGGTGCGCTTCGCGCGGCGAATTGCGCAGAGCGAGGCGATGCGGCCGTATGTCGCCTCCGAGTTTCGTCCGGGGGAGGCGGTGCAGAGCGACGATGAACTGCTCGGCTTCGCGCGGGAGTACGGGGCGACCATCTTCCATCCGGCGGGCACCTGCACGATGGGGAGCGGTCCGATGGCGGTGGTCGATGAGCGCCTGCGCGTGCACGGCGTGGCGGGGCTGCGCGTGGTGGATTGCTCGATCATGCCGGTGCTGGTGTCGGGCAACACGCACTGGCCGGTGGTGATGATCGCGGAGAAGGCCTCGGACATGATTCTTGAAGACGCGGCTGGAGAGGTGTAGCGCGATGGACCTGATCGAAAGGCTTCTCGCGCAGGCGCGCGGCAAAGGCAAACGCCTGGTGCTTCCCGAGGGAAGTGACGAGCGCATTTTTCGTGCCGCGCGCCGGCTGCAGGACGAAGGCATTGCGCGCCCGATTCTTCTCGGCGGCGCGGGCGTCTCGCTGCACGGCATCGCGACGATCGATCCGGAAACGAGCGAAAGGAACGGGGTCTATTCGGAGCTCTACATGGCGGGTCGCAGGGGCACAAAATCCGCAATCGCGCAGCGCCTGATGCGCAAGCCGCTGTTCCACGCCGGCATGATGGTGAAGGCGGGCGATGCAGATGCAATGCTTGCGGGCGTGGCCCATCCCACGGCGCGCGTGATCGAAGCCGGGCTGATGACGGTTGGACTGGCCGAGGGCATCCGCACCCCGTCGAGTTTCTTTCTCATGCTGCTGCCCGGCAGGATCCTGCTCTTCGCCGATTGCGCGGTGAACGTCGACCCTGATGCCGATGCGCTCGCCGACATTGCAATCGCGTCGGCGGAGAGTTACCGCAGGCTGCTCAACGACGAACCGCGTGTGGCGATGCTCTCGCTCTCCACCAAGGGGAGCGCGAAGCACGCTGATGTCGACAAGGTGGTGCGTGCACTCGAAATCGCCCGAGCACGCGCGCCGCAACTGGCGATCGACGGAGAATTGCAGGCCGACGCGGCGCTCGTTCCGGCCGTCGCCGCGAAGAAGGTGAAAGGCGACAGCCCGGTCGCAGGGCGCGCGAACGTGCTGATCTTTCCCGATCTCGATGCGGGCAACATCGCCTACAAGCTCACCCAGCACCTCGCCGGCGCGCGTGCGATCGGCCCCGTGCTGCAGGGCTTTGCGCTGCCGATCAGCGACCTGTCGCGTGGAGCGAGCGTCGAGGACATCGTGGCCACCGCGGCGATCGTCGTGGCCCAGGCACGATGAAACACACGATAATGCGCGCCTCATCCCATCCTTCGCCGGAGAAATCCTGATGGCCGGTTTCAAGCGTCACGTGTTCGTGTGCCTCAACGAGCGCGACCCTTCCGATCCGCTCGGCAGCTGCAAGCATCGGGGCGCCGAGGAAATCTTCGCGGCCATGAAGGACGGCGCGAAGAAGGCCGGCCTCAAGGGCGAGGTGCGCATCAACCGCGCGGGCTGCCTCGATCATTGCGAACACGGTCCGACCGTGGTCGTGTATCCGGAAGCGGTCTGGTACCACGTGCCCACGGTGGAGGACGCGCAGGAGGTCCTGCAGAGCCACGTGGTGGAAGGGAAAGTGGTCGAGCGGCTGCTGATCGACAAGATTTCCTAGGGCTAGGGTTTTCGCGGACGCCGGGCGCGACGGGCGTCGTCGGACAGGGCGCTCCGGGCGCGGGCGATTTCGCCGGACTCGACTGCGTGGGTCTCACGTAACCTCTCGCGCAGCAGCGCTGCGGAAAGAATGCCATGACGCAGCCCGGCGCGGCACCATGCGCGGTCGCGCGGCTCGCAGCGCACATATTTCGATACTGCGGCGTCGTGGGGCTCCAGGCACCACGCCACCGAACCGCCGGTCAGCGCAAGCGCGATCAGGCGTTCCTCCCACCCATCGGGCAGGCTGGGAAGAGAGGGGGATACCGGGTCCGCGTAGATTCCCGTTTGCCGATGGAAGGCGCTGCCTTCGCCTAGCGCTATTGCAATCTCCTTGGTGCGGCCTGGATCGGATTTCGGATACAGATCCACGTCGATCGATCCGATCATCTCCTCGGGCGGATCGAGCATCGCGCCCAGAATCGACAGGCTGCCGACGATGACGTAGTCGCGGTGGCTGGTCAGGCGCGCTGCCTCGGCGAGCAGGCGGCCGAGTTCAGCTCGCTTCACCGGGCGGGACGCCTGTGTGGAAAGGCGAGTTTGCGGCGAGCGCGGCGGGGCTCAGCCCTTCGTAGCCTGACTCGAAGGCGCGCAGGATGGCTCGTGGCCCGGCGCCCAGCAGGCGCTCCCATGCCTCGAGATAGATCCGGCTCGCGAGCCGCTTGCGACGCCAGAGTGCGACTTGGGCCGCCGCGAGCCCGAGGGCGCGCTGTCGCTCCGAACGAGAGCTGCTTGAAAGATGTCGCAGGTAGCGCCGCTGCGAGGCGATACCTGCCGCCTCGCGCGTGCGCTGCGCCTCGCGTGCATGCCTCAGCCTTTCGAGCGCGGGGTTGGCGGCATCGGCAACCGGGCCCGCGGCGACGCGTGTGCGCACGATCTCCTCCAACAGGGCATTGGAGCTCAGGTAGCGGCCGCCGCGTTGCGTTGCGGCCAGTGCGGCAGCGTCGAGGGCGTGCCACAACGCGGGAGCCAGCCGAACGCTTCGGACCGTGCGGGACATGTTTGATACCACAGTTATAAGTGATACCAGTATAGCAAATCCTGCCCGGCTCTCGGGCGGCTACTTCTGCGCGAGGCCGAGCTTGTCGATGATCTGTTTCTGTTCGGCGTAGGTCTCGCGCGCATAGCGCGCGTAGTCCTCGGAGTTCTTGTACCAGACGTCCTGGTCGAGCCGCTCGAGCATCTTCACGTGGATCGGGTCTTCCATGCCCTTCTTGAAAGCATCGTGAAGCACACGCACCGCTCTTGGATCGGTCCCTTTCGCTGCGCCGAGCCCGTAAGGGGAGTTTTGCACGATGCCATGGCCCTCGTCGAGCAGCGTGGGCACCTCGGGCCAGCGCTTGGTGCGGTGCTCGCCCCAGGTGACCAGCAGGCGCATCTTTCCGGAGTCCACGTGCGGCGCCCAGCCCGTGGAGTCCGCGATCGCGAGGATGTTGCCCCCGAGCAGCATTGGAATTGATTCGGCCACTCCCTTGAACGGGACGTGCAGGAACTTGAGCCCCAGCTTGTCCGCGATCTGTTCCATCGTGATGTGCAGGCTGGTGCCGTTACCCGGGGTTCCATAGCTGATCTTGCCCGGGTTGGCGCGCGCGTACTCGATGAACTCTTTCCAGTTCCTGGCCGGGAAATCGGTGCGCACCACTACACCGAAGGTATAGCCCGACAGGCCCAGCACGTACGTGATGTCGTTTAGCGGGTCGAACTGGACTTTCTGCATGTGTGGAAGGCGCAGCACCGTGATCGGCAGTTGCGACACCGTGTAGCCATCGGTACGACCGGACACCGCCAAGGCCTGCGCTCCGAGCGTGCCCGCTGCGCCCGGGCGGTTTTCCACCACCACCCGTTGGCCGAGATATTTCGACGTCGCTTCGGCCAGCGCGCGCAGCGCGAGGTCGCTCGAACCGCCGGGCGGCCAGGGGCAGATCAGCGTCACCGGCTTGGCCGGAAAGTTCTGGGCCTGCGCGAGAGAAGAAGCGGCGGCGCTCAGTACCGCAATCGCGAATATCCGAGCAAGGTGGACGAGGCGAGCGATTTGGGTAGGCATGAGGAAGGTCTCGGCCAAAGTGGAAGGTCATAGTATCAGTTGCTCCAAGTCCGGAAGGAGTGGCGGTGGGTGTCGTCGAATATGAATTTCGCACATCTTTCGTGCACAGCGGACTCCGCTTGCAATACCCCGCCGCGAGTGTAGATTGAGCGGCTACCGGGGTTGAATGGGCTTTCGGCCCGGCGCTCCCGGTGCTTGCGCTGCTTCGCGACGATCGAAAGGGGGACTCATGAACCGGCGCGACATACTCCGGATTGGCGGGGGATTGCTGGCCTGGCCGGGACTGGCCGACGCGCAGCCCGGGCGGCGGTACCGCGTCGCGTGGTTGGTGATGGGCGATGAGGCGCGCGCCAAACACAGCGTGGACGCGTTCGTGGCCGGCCTGCGTGACCATGGTTATGTCGCCGGGAAAAATCTCGAGTGGCACATACGCTTCGCCGACGGAGATGCGAGCCGCGTAGCTGGGCTCGCCGACGAACTGATTGCGCTCAAGCCCGACGTGCTGATCGGGGTCGAGGAAGTCGCAGGCACGATGAAAGCAAAGACCGCCACCATCCCGATCGTTCTGCCGGCTTCCTCCGACCCGGTGGCCGCGGGTCTGGTGCAGAGCCTCGCGCGCCCGAACACCAATGTCACGGGACTCGCCTATCAATGGGACGAACTCTTCGTGAAGCATACCGAGATGTTGATCGAGATCGTGCCGCGTATGACGCTTCTGGCGTATCTGGCTGACGGAACTTTCCCGCCGCCAGTGCAGGAGCGGTTCGAACGGCTGGCGGACGCCACCGCCTCGGCGAAGAATGTTTCCATCGTTACGTTCCCGGTGCGCAATGCGGATGACGTGCGCCAGGCATTGGCGGAGGTCAAGGCGCGACGGGCGCAAGGGCTTGTCGTCTGGACCACGGGGACCATGATCACGCTTTTTGGCGAAATCGTTAGTGGCGTCAATCGACTGCGCCTGCCCACCATTTCGGGTGCGGCCGCATTTGCCGACGGCGGGGGACTCCTGAGTCACGGACCGAACTTCTTCGCAAGCTTTCGCTACGCAGCGAAATTTGTGGACCGGATACTGAAGGGTGCGAAACCGGCCGAGTTGCCGGTCGAACAATACGGGAAGTTTGAGCTGGTGCTCAATCTCAGGACCGCGCGCGAGCTTGGCCTCAAAATCCCGCAGTCAATCCTCGTGCGCGCGGACCGGGTTATCGAATAGACTCGATCGCCTCCCGCCGCGTCGGCCGGTCAGAGAACAGACGTCAGGGCTTTCCTGCCTGGAAGCAGATAGGCGCCGAAATCCCGCAAGTCGATCGTCAGAATGTCGCAGACCCCGCTCTGGTCGGCTACCCGGAGCAGCGAAGCGTCCGCCAGGTCCATCGGCAGGTCGCGGTACGTCTCCTTCCAGTCTGCGATCACCGAAAGCGCGGACACTGGGAGTTCGGCGACCGTTCAGCCCCCCTGCGGCCGCCCAGCGCAAACAGCGGACCTGCGCGCGCTCCGGCATGAAATGACAGGCCTCGGCGAGCACCGGCCAAGCGGTGAGCATTTGCCCGCTTTAGTCGTCGAGAAAACGCTTGACCCGGCGATGGTGCCGGTCCGAGCGGTCCACCATCGCGATCAGTGGGCCCGCGTCAACGACAGTGCTTGGCACGCAGCTTGGTGGGGAGATAGCATTTGCGATTCTCGGCCAGGTCACCCTTGCCGCTGGCGAACGCGCCCACCAGGCGCATCTCGCGCGCCAAGCGCATAGGCGACTTCGCGGTGTCGGCGGCGGTGGCCAGATGCTCTCGCAGCGGCGCCTTCGGCACCTGCGCCTTGGTTTTGCGCTTACGCAGATTCCGCCTCCGCCGCCAAGCGCCGCCGCAACTCCGCCTTGGCAATCTTCTCCAGCGTGGCGCGCGGAAAATCCTCCACCATCCGGATCTCGTGCGGTCGCTTGAAATCGGCGAGCTGCGTGGCGCAGGCGGCGGCGACGCAATCGGACAGATCGGGCGGCGCCCCCGCCGCCGGCAGCACGAACGCGACCGGAACTTCGTCCAGCATCGGGTGCTTCTTCGCCACGATCGCGCACTCGCGCACGCCCGGCACGAGGAGGATCACGCGCTCGATCTCCGACGCGGCGACGTTTTCGCCACCGACCTTGAGCATGTCCTTGGTCCGGTCGCCGAACTGGATCGCGCCGTCCTCCAGCAGGTTGACGCGATCGCCGGTACGGAACCAGCCCTCGGGGTCGAAGCTGTCCGCACTCGCCTGCGGATTGCCGAGGTATTCCCTGAACAGCGACAGCCCGCGTACGCCGCGGATCATCAGATTGCCGCTGCCGCCGGGCTCGACGCGGCGCGATTCGCGCACCGGCACTGCATCGTCTTCCACAATTGCGATTTCGTATTCGGGCGCCGGGCGGCCGATCGCCATGGGGCGGTTCGGCAGCTGCGGGCTGGCGACGATGCCGTGGGTGATGGTTTCGGTCATGCCCCACCAGCCGATGGTCTTGACGCGAAAATGCGCATCGGTTGGCGGTTCGCTCACCGCGCTGCCCCAGAGGCGGTAATGATGCTCGGGCGGCACATGGTGTTCCATCAGCGCCTTGACGCAGAACGGAACCAGCGATGTCCAGGTGCAGCGATGCTTGCGCGACGCCGGCCAGAAACGGCTCGCCGAGAAGCGCGGCTGGATGACCGCCGTGGCACCGACCCACAGGCAGGCCAGCACCGAATACGCCTGTGCGTTGGTGTGGTAGAGCGGCAGATAGACCAGGTGCACGTCCTCGGGCCTGAGGTCCTCGTGCACAGCGTTGATGCGCGCACCCCACAGCGCATTGGCATGCGTCCACAGCACGCCCTTCGGCCGCGAAGTGGTGCCGGAGGTGTACTGCACGCTGCACGGCGCGAGCGGATCAGGTGCGCGCCGCGGCGGCGCATCGCCATCGAGCCTCTTGAAATCCGAATCGCGATCCGGCGAGCGGGCCGGCGCCGCGCCATTGTCGGTGGCAGTGACCGAAAGCCAGCGCAGCGCCCTGCAGTTCGCGGAGACCAGCTCGGCGAATTTCGGCTGGGTGACGCCGCCGACCGCGCCGCAGTGCGCGGCGTAATAGGCGAGTTCGTCGGCTGCCGCGCGGGCATTGGTGGTGACCGCGACCGCGCCGATCCATGCGCAGGCATACCAGGCAAGCAGCGCTTCCGCGCAGTTGTCGAGGTGGATCAAGATGCGGTCGCCGGCTTTGACGCCGCGATGGAGAAGTCCGCCTGCAATGCGGCCGATGCGCGCATGGAACTCGCCGTAGGTGATGGTCTCGCCCGGCTCCTCGAACGGCTCCCACACGAGGAACGGGTGGTCGCGCCGCGTCGCAGCTCGAGTCTTCACCAGCCATGCGACGTCCAGGCCGGAGAACGGATGCGGTTCGTCTTGTGACAAGATGCGTGGCATAAGATTCATCTTTCTTCCGAGCGCCAGTGTCGCATGGCGCAAGCGCCTGGAAAAGGGAAACACCGATGAACGCTGCATTGCTCGATGATCTGCGCACCACGCTTGGCGCCGGCGCGGTGCTCGTCGATGACGAAGTCACGAGCCGCGCCGCCGGCTTCATGCAGACGGACAAGCTTCAGGCGACGGTGCTCGTGCGGCCCCGGACCACGCAACAGGTTGCCGCAGTGCTCCGTCTTTGCCACGCGTCCGGCCAGCCGGTGGTCACTCACGGCGGCCTCACCGGCCTGGTGCATGGCGCCGACGCGACGCCCGCCGACCTGGTGCTTTCGCTCGAGCGCATGAACGCAATCGAGGAAATCGATCCGTTGCAGCGCATTGCGGTGGCGCAAGCGGGCGTCACGCTTCAGTCGCTGCAGGAGGCCGTAGCCGAACACGATCTGTCCTTCCCGCTTGATTTGGGCGCGCGCGGTTCCGCGACGCTGGGCGGCAACGCAGCCACCAACGCCGGCGGAAACCGCGTGTTCCGCTACGGCATGATGCGCGAAATGGTTCTCGGCATTGAAGCGGTCCTCGCCGACGGTACCGTGGTGTCGTCGTTGAACCGCATGATCAAGAACAACGCCGGCTACGATCTCAAGCAGTTGTTCATCGGCTCCGAAGGCACGCTCGGAGTGGTAACGCGGCTGGTGCTGCGCCTGCGCGAGAAACCGCACAGCCAGGATGTTGCGCTGGTTGCGCTGGAGAGCTTTGCCAAGCTCGCGGCCCTGCTCAAGCACATCGATCGCGCCCTCGGAGGCGGACTCACCGCATTCGAGGCGATGTGGCGCGAATTCTACGAGTTGATGACCACACCGCCTGCGCTTTCCAAGCCGCCCGTGCCCCACGGGCATGCCTACTACGTGTTGGTCGAGAGCATGGGGGCGGAGGCGGAGCGGGACAGCGCGCGGTTCCGCGCGGCGCTGGAGACGGCCTACGACGCCGGCTTCGTTGCCGATGCCGCGGTGGCGGGTTCGGATCGCGAGCGCGCCGCGTTGTGGGTCGTGCGCGACGACGTGATGCAGATGAACCGGGACGGCATGCCGTTCATCTTCGATGTCTCGCTGCCTATATTCGCAATGGAGGGCTATGTCGGAGAGGTGCGCTCCGCGCTTGCGGTGCGCTGGCCGGAGCATCGCTGCTGGGTATTCGGCCACTTGGGCGACGGCAACCTCCATCTCGTCATCCGTGCTGGAACGCCGGACGCCGAAACGCGAAGCGAAGTGGAGCGCTTTGTCTACGGGCCGCTCGCACGGATCGGCGGCTCAGTCTCGGCCGAACACGGCGTCGGCCTGGAAAAGAAGCCTTATCTTCGGATCAGCCGCAATGCCGAGGAGATCGAACTGATGCGAACCATCAAGCGCAGTCTCGATCCGCGCAATATCCTCAATCCCGGGAAGATTTTCTGATTCAGGCGGAGGACACCGGGCGATCCGCCGGGAGAACCCTGAATCGGCGCCGGCCGAGGACACGAAATGCGCGAAAGTGCCGCTCGTCCAGAGTAAGAACATCGCTGGTGCGATGCCGCTCGGCGAGGACGACGATCGATGCATCCGCGAGGCCGATGTGCAGATCCGCATAGCGGTCAATGACCGTCTTTGCCGCCGCAACGTCAGCCGGGCCGAACGGCTCGAGCCGGTAGGCGCCGCGTGAAACTTCATCGAGCAGCGCCTGCTGGGCCGGGGCGCCAACGTGGCGCGACAGTAGGTAATCGAGCTCCGCCAGCACGAACGGCGAAAGCAGCAACGGCACGGAGGCGGTTGAAACCACGTTCGCGCACGCCATGTGGTGGCGCTGGCTCGCGTCGATCGCCGCCAGCAGTCCGCTGGTGTCGAGCAGGATCAAGCTTCGCCGAACCCGGCGAGGGCATCATCAACGTGCTCCGCCAGCCGCGGCTTGCGGCTCTTGAACAGGGGAACTCGCGGGCGGGGCGGAGCGGCGTGTTCCGTGACCGCACGCAGCGCCTCCCGGATCAGTTCCGCTTCGCTGCAGCCGCGCGACACGGCCGTCTGCGCGAGCGCGCGCTTCAGCTCATCGGGAACATAAACAGTGGTTTTCTGCATGCCATACATTATGCCATACGCGGGAGATCGCGTGGCGTTCAGCGCGGAACGGGCGACCTCGCGTACCATTGCGTCGCAGCGGACGCACTGAGGAGGTAGGAAACGATGAGTGAAGGCGTACTGGCCGGAATTCGGGTCCTCGACTTCGGCCGGTTCATCGCCGGGCCGTTCTGCGGCGCGCTGCTTGCCGACCACGGCGCCGACGTGATCCGCATCGACAAGATCGGCGGCAGCGAGGACCGCTTTGTGCTGCCGCTGGCGCAGAGCGGCGAAGGCGGGTTGTTCATGCAGGTCAATCGCGGCAAGCGCTCGCTCGCCCTGGAGGCAACGACGCCCGAGGGCCGCGAAATCGTGCGCAGGCTGATCGCGCACGCCGACATCGTGATCGCCAACATGCCGGCAGCGACGCTCAAGTCGATGGGCCTGGACTATGCCAGCGTGTCGGCGCTCAATCCCCGCGCCATCCTGGTGACCACCAACGCCTTCGGGCACACGGGGCCGGACGTCCACAAGGTCGGTTTCGACGGCATCGGCCAGGCGATGTCGGGCTCGGCATACATGAGCGGCGACCCCGATGCGCCGCGTCGCGCGAGCGTGGCCTACGTGGATTTCGGCACGGCGATTTCCGCCGCGTTCGGCGCGATGCTCGCATTGATGGCGCGCGAGCGCACGGGACGAGGTCAGGAAGTGAGCGGCTCGCTGCTCGCGACCGCCCTCACGTTTTCGAACGCGACGCTCATCGAGCAGGCCATATCGAAACCGGACCGCGTCCCGCAGGGCAATCTCGGCTACGGATCGGCGCCGGCGGACCTGTACAAGTGCGCCGATGGCCGCTGGCTGATGGTGCAGGTCGTCGGCCAGCCGTTGTGGGAGAAGTTCTGCCGCATGCTGGACGCGGAGGACTGGCTTACCGACCCGCGTTTCGCAGACGATCTCGGTCGCGGCAACCAAGCACGCGTGGTGAGCGGCCGCCTGCAGGCCTGGTGCACAGTTCGCTCGCGCGCGCAGGTGCTGCAGGCGTTCGAAGCCGCGCGAATTCCGGCCGGGCCCGTCCACAGCCCGCAGGAGGCACTGGACGACGCGCACATTCGAGCGAGCGGCCTGCTGCGCGAGCTTGCATTTCCCGGCGCGCCACACCCTGCGCCGGTAGCCGATACGCCGATCCGGCTGTCGGAAACGCCGGGCGCTATCCGTGGCCGCGCGCCGATGGCGGGCGAGCACGCCGTGCAGATCCTCGGGGAAATCGGCTATTCGGCGGCAGATGTCGAGCGGTTGCGCAGCGCCGGGGTGGTCTAAACTCGCGCTGCCCGTTCGCGATCAGTCCACCTTGAATCCCGAGGCTTTGATGATGGGCCCCCACTTTTCGCGATCCTGCCTGATGATCCGCGCGAATTCGTCTGCCGTGGTGCCGGTCACGTCCGATCCCATCCTCTGGATCTTCTCGGTCACGTCGGGCGTTTTGACGGCCTTGACGAGGGCCTGACTGAGCTTGTCGACGATTGCCTCGGGGGTCTTGGCGGGAACCACGAAGCCGTTCCAGCCAACGCCTTCGATGCCCTGATATCCCAATTCCTTGAAGGTGGGAACACCCGGATGTTTTCGGGAAATGCCTGCCGTGGCCAGGATTCGGATTTTGTCGGGATGATGTGCAGAGTGGGTGTCGTAGGTGTCCACACCCATTGGAACGTGTCCGCCGATCAATGCAGTGACGAGAGGCGCCGAGCCGCTGTAGGAAACGTGCACCATCTCCACACCGGCATATTTTCCGATCATCAGGCCGAAAAAATGCGGCAGGCTTCCGGTTGCCGGAGAACCATAGTTGGCCTGCTTCGGATGGCGCTTTGCCCAATCGATCAATTCCTTCACATCCTTGATCGGAGAACCTGCCGGGACGGAGAGGACGAACTGATAGACCTGGATTTGGGATACGGGCCTGAAATCGTTGTCCGGATCGTAAGGCAGCTTCGAATCGACGAAAGGGCTCACGACAAAAAGCGCGGGGTTGACTGCCACCATGCTTCTGCCGTCCGGGGGCTGGTTCTTCGCATATTCCACGCCAATGCGGCCGCCCGCCCCCGGCTTGTTTTCCACGATGACGGTCTGGCCCAGCAGGTCCCTGAGTTTGTCCGCCAGCAAGCGGGCCACGACATCGGAACCGCCCCCCGGCGCATAGGGAACGATCAGCCTGACCGGCCCTCCCTTGATTTCCTGGGCGGATAGCGCACAGGCGCCGAACATACCGGCCACGGTGATGCAGATGCCCACCCACCCTCTGGCAGCAACAGGTGATTTCATCGCGGTCCCTCCGTCGAACGAAACGTGCCGCTAGCGCTCGGCCATCGCCACGTATTCCCGCGGCGCGGCACCGTTGTATTCCGTGAGCGGCCGGATGAGGATGTTGTTCTCCATCTGCTCGAGCACCGATACCGCCCATCCCGGCACGCGGCCCACGGCGAAGATCGGCACGAACAGGTCGGCCGGGATACCGTTGAGGTAATAGACCACGCCGGCGTAGAAGTCGACGTTCACGTTCACGCCGTGGCGTGCATAGGGCTTCATCGCTTCGACCAGCGCTTCCAGGATCTGATACCACTTCGGCTGGCCCATCTCGCGCGAGAGCTTTTCCACACCCGCGCGCATGTGGCGCGCGCGCGGGTCCTCGGCGCGGTAGACGCGGTGGCCGAAACCCATCACCGGCTCCTTGTTCGCGCGCTTGCGCTTGACGTATTCGGCGGCCTTCGACGCCTCGCCCACTTCCTGCGCCATGTGCATCACGTTCTCCGCCGCGCCGCCGTGCGCGGGACCCGAGAGCGCCGCAATCGCAGCGGTGATCGCTGCGTGCAGGTCGGCTTCCGTGCCCGCTACCACGCGCGCGGTAAACGTGGAAGCGTTCGAGCCGTGCTCGGCGTGCAGGATCATGTCGGTATCCATGAGTTTCGCCGCATCCGCACTCGGCGCCTTGCCCTTGAGCATCCAGAGAAAGTTCGCCGCGTGGCCGAGCTTCGCATCCGGCGCCACGGGCTCACGGCCATTCCTGATCTGTTCGTGCGCGGCGACGATCATCGGCACCTGCGAAGTCAGCCGGATGCCCTTGCGCTGCGTCGCCTCGGGGGACTTGTCGGCAGTCTCCGGATCGAAAGCCGCGAGCGCGGACACGGCGGTGCGCAGCGCGTCCATCGGGTGCGCGAACTTCACCGTGCGGATGATGTCGTAAACCGGCGCGGGCAGCTTGCGCGCCTCGATCAATTCAGCGGCGTAAGCTTCGAGCTGCGCGGCCGCGGGGAGTTCGCCCTTCATCAGCAGATAGCAGGTCTCCTCGAAGCTGGAGTGCTGCGCGAGGTCGTGGATCGAATAGCCGCGGTAGCGCAGTTCCCCCGCCCGGCCGTCGATGTAGCACACGCGCGAGCGCTCGAAGTACACGCCCTTCAGGCCGCGGTGGATCTCGATCTTTTCGGCGTCTTCGCCCATGCGTCTTCTCCCTGTGATGTCAATCGATGAAGCTGCGTGCCATCTGCTCGGCCGCACGCTTGAGGGCCGGCAGGTACTCGAGCTGGCGTGCAAGCGGCATGCGCGACATCGGCGCGTGCACGGCAAGCGCGGCGCAGGTGCGACCCGCAGCCTCGCGCACCGGTACTGCGACGCATACCAGGCCCGCGAAGTACTCCTCGTCGTCGGTAGCGTAGCGCTGCGCCCGGATCTGCTGCAGCTCGCGCTCGAACCTGGACCCGTCCACGATCGTCTTGGCGGTATGCCGCGGCAGCGGCAGGTTTGCGGTGAGCCTCTCGCGCTTGGCCTTGGGCAGCATGGCGAGCAGAAGCTTGCCGCTCGCGGTGCAGTGCAGCGGCACGCGCGAGCCGGGCTGCAGGTTCATGCGCAGCGGCGAGGGCGTCTCCACGCGGTCGAGGTAGACCACCTGGGCGCCGTCGAGCATCGTGAAGTTGCAGGTCTCGCCGATCTGTTCCACCAAGGCCTGCAGGATGAGGTGCCGGGCGGCGCGGAAGCTCGAGTTGAGCAGCACTTCGAGCCCGAATGCCGAGAGACGCGGACCGAGGGCGTAGCGGCGGCCATCGGGCTCGCGCACGAGCAGTCCGCTGGAAACCAGCAGGGCGATCATCCGATGCACTGTAGGCTTCGGCAGCCTCGCTGCTTCCGTGATCTGCCCCAGCGTGAGCGGCTTGTCGGCACGCGCCACGACCTCGAGCAGCGAAAACGCCCGCAACGCAGGCGGGCTCCGATCGAGTTTGCGAGCCATCTGCGGATATTATCAAAAAATGGAATGAAAAGGTCTAATTTAAGCTTGCAAGCCTTGACGCCCCCCGAGGGCTGTGAAAAGCTTTGATCCTCAAAAAAAGGAGTTCTCCATGGGCAATGTTCCCGCAGCGGATCAGTTGCAGGTCTCGGCCAGTCGCACCGTCGTCAAGGGCAAGCAGCGCATGACCCCCTCCGAGGCATTCGTAGAGACGCTGGTATCGCAGGGCGTCACCCACGTTTTCGGCATCGTCGGCTCCGCGTACATGGATGCCCTCGACATTTTCCCTGCGGCAGGCATCCGCTTCGTTCCGGTGGCACACGAGCAGGGCGCGGCGCACATGGCCGATGGTTTCGCGCGCGTCTCCGGAAGGCACGGCGTGTGCATCGGTCAGAACGGACCGGGCATCACCAACTTCGTCACCGCGGTGGCCGCGGCGTACTGGGCGCATTCGCCGGTGGTGGCGATCACGCCGGAGACCGGCAGCATGGGCCTGGGCCTGGGCGGCTTCCAGGAAACCGAACAGCTGCCGATCTTCTCCAAGATCACCAAGTTCCAGGCGCACATCAACAATCCGAACCGCATCGCCGAACTCTCGGCGCGCGCCTTCGACCGCGCGCTGCTCGAGATGGGGCCGGTGCAGATCAACATCCCGCGCGATTATTTCTACGGCGAGATCGAATGCGAGATCCCGGCGCCGGTGCGCGTGGAGCGCGGCGCGGGCGGCGAGCAGGCCCTGGAGTCGGCGGCCGCGTTGCTCGCGCAGGCGAAGTTCCCTGTGATCCTTTCCGGCGGCGGCGTGATCATGTCCGGCGGCCTCGCTCAAGCCGTCGAGCTTGCCGAACTGCTGCACGCGCCTGTTGCGAACAGCTACCTGCACAACGATTCGTTCCCCGCTTCCCACCCGCTGTGGTGCGGCCCGCTCGGTTACCAGGGCTCGAAGGCGGCGATGAAGCTGATTTCGCAAGCCGACGTCGTGGTCGCGCTCGGCAGCCGGCTCGGGCCCTTCGGCACGCTGCCGCAGTACGAACTCGACTATTGGCCGAAGAACGCGAAGATCATCCAGATCGACGCCGACGCGAAGATGCTCGGCCTGGTGCGGCCGATCTCGGTCGGGATCTGCGGCGACGCAAAGGCCGCCGCCGCTGCGCTCATCGCGCGCCTGAAGGGACGCACGCTCGCCTGCACCGCGAACCAGGCCGAGCGCGACGCGAGGATCAAGGCGGAGAGCTCGGCATGGGAGGCCGAACTCTCCGCATGGACGCAGGAGAGGGACGCCTGGTCGCTCGAGGTGTCGAAGACTTCGGGCTACATGCATCCGCGCCAGGTGCTGCGCGAGCTCGAGAAGGCCACGCCTCCCGGCGCGATGGTATCGACCGATATCGGCAACATCTGTTCGATTTCGAACTCCTACCTGCGTTTCGAACAACCGCGCTCGATGTTCGCGGCGATGAGTTTCGGCAACTGCGGGTATGCGTTCCCTGTGGCCATCGGTGCGAAATTCGCCGCTCCGGACCGGCCTGCGATTGCCTACGTCGGCGACGGCGCCTGGGGCATCAGCTTCAACGAAATGCTCACTTGCGCGCGCGAGAAGGTCGGCGTGACGGTGGTGGTGTTCAACAACCAGCAGTGGGGCGCGGAGAAGAAAAACCACGTCGATTTCTACGCCAACCGCTTCCTCGGCGTGAACCTCGAGAATCCGAGCTGGGCGGGCATCGCCAAGGCCTTCGGCTGCGAGGGGGTCACCGTGGACAAGCTTGCCGGCGTCGGCCCGGCCCTGCGCAACGCCTGCAAGGCCCAGCAGGAAGGCAGGACCACCGTGCTCGAGTTGATGGTTACCAGGGAACTGGGTGACCCGTTCCGCCGCGACGCGCTCAAACTGCCCAGGCGTCTGCTGGAGAAATACAAGGCCTACTCCGCCTGAGAGCCGGGAGCCGTTTTGTCAACCTGGAGAGGAGGGGCAACATGAGGAAACTGATCGTCGCAGTGCTGGCGATGGGGGTGGCGGCGGCGCAGGCCCAGCAATGGCCCACCAAGCCGGTGCGTTTCATCAATCCCTTTCCCGCGGGGGGCGGCACCGACACCTTTGCGCGACCGCTGTCCGCGGTGCTCACCCGGAACCTAGGCGAATCGTTCATCGTGGAAAACCAGGGCGGGGCCGGCGGCACGCTGGGCGCCGCGAACGCGGCCAAGGCAGTGCCCGATGGCTACACCTTTTTCATCGGCGCGGTGCATCACACGATCGCACCGGGTGTCTATACGAAGCTCAGCTACGACATCGAAAAGGATTTCCTTCCGGTCACGCTGCTCGCGATCGTGCCCAACGTGCTGGTGCTCAACCAGAAGACGAATTTCAAGACGGTGAAGGAACTCGAGGCTTACGCGAAGGCGAACCCGGGCAAGCTCAACTACGGCTCGCCGGGGTCGGGAACGTCGCAGCACCTTTCGGCGGAACTATTCAAGCTGAACACCAGGACCTTCATGGTGCATATCCCGTACCGCGGGCTGGGACCGGCGATGCAGGATTTCCTCGCGGGCAACTTCGAAGTGATGTTCGACGGCATGGGCGCGTCGGCGGCGCAGATCCGGGGCGGGAAGATCCGCGGCATCGGCCTGATGGCGGCGCAGAGAAATCCCCAGTTTCCGGACATCCCGACCATGGCCGAACAGGGTTATCCGGGCATGGAGGTCTCCACGTGGTACGGGATGTGGGGTATCAAAGGCACGCCCCCGTCGATCATCGACAGAATCTACCAGGAGACGGTGAAGGCGTTCCAGGAACCGGTCATCAAGACCGCGTGGCAGAGCGCCGCGGCGGAATTCGGCGGACAGAAGCCCGAGGAATTCGCGAAATTCGTGCATTCCGAAATCGAGCGCTGGGGCCGCGTTTCGAAGGCTGCCGGCATCAAGGTGGACAATTGAGTGGGTAAGCCGGAAATCGTCGCTTCCCCGGCGCGCGACGTCGTTCGCGCGCAGGTCGATCGAGCCCGCGCCGCGCAAGCCGTGTTCGAGTGCTGGACGCAGGAGCGCGTCGACGATGCGGTGGCAGCGGCCGGCTGGGCGATCGTCAAACCCGAAAACAACCGGCGCCTCGCCGAGCTGGCGGTGAAGGACACCGGTCTGGGCAGCGTCGCGGACAAGATCGCGAAGAACGAACGCAAGACGATGGGCCTGCTGCGCGACCTGCAGGGCTTGCGCACGGTCGGCATGATCGCGGAGCGTCCGGAACTGGGCATCACCGAAATTGCGCGTCCCGTGGGCGTGGTCGCCGCCGTGACCCCTTCGACCAATCCCGGCGCGACGCCGGCGAACAAGATCATCAATGCGCTCAAGTGCCGCAACGCGGTGATCCTCGCGCCCTCGCCCAAAGGCTTCAACACCGGAGCGCTGCTGCTCGAATTCATGCACGCGGAACTGGACAAGGTCGGCGCGCCGCGGGACCTGGTGCAGATTCTGGCGCAGCCGGTCACCAAGGACGCAACCCGGGAACTGATGCGCCAGGCCGACCTGATCGTGGCGACCGGCTCGCAGGCGAACGTGCGCGCCGCGTATTCCTCGGGCAAGCCCGCTTTCGGCGTGGGACTGGGCAACGTTTCGGTGATCATCGACGCGAGCGCCGACGTGGACGATGCGGCCGCCAAGATCTGCGCGTCCAAATGTTTCGACAACGCCACCAGCTGTTCGTCGGAAAACAGCCTGGTGATCGTCGCGCCGGTGTGGGACGCGATGATCGCTGCGCTCAAGCGCGCGGGCGGCGCGCTGCTTACGGTGCCGGAAAAGGCGCAGCTGCAGAACGCGATGTGGCCCTCGGGCGAGCTCTCCGCAGCCGTGATGGCGCGGCCGGTGGCCGCCATCGTGGCGGAGGCCGGCCTGCCGGGCGAACTGGCCGGGGCCAGGTTCCTGATGGTGGAGGAAGACGCAGTCGGCGGGGCTCATCCGTATTCGGGCGAAAAACTCTCGCTGGTGCTCACCCTGTACCGCGCGCGGGACTTCGACGCCGCCTTCGCTCAGGTGCGTTCCATCTACGCCTATCAGGGTGCGGGGCATTCGGTGGGAATCCACACGCGCAATGACGCGCAGGTGATGCGGCTCGGCCTCGAAATGCCCGCCGCACGCGTGATCGTCAACCAGGCGCATGCCATCGCCAACGGCGGCGCCTTCGACAACGGCCTGCCGTTTTCGCTTTCGATGGGCTGCGGCACCTGGGGCGGAAACAGCATCTCCGAAAACCTGCACTGGAAGCACTACCTCAATATCACCCGCGTAGTGAGGACCATTCCACCACGCACACCCTCGATCGAGGGCCTTTTCGGCGCGTATCACCGCAAGTTCGGCGCCTGACGCCGTTCATGCGCACCATCCGCCACCACGTCGATCGCTGGGCGGCGCGCGCGCCGAAGCGCGATTGGCTGATCGCGCCCGAGGCGGGACGCACGCTGAGCTTCGGCCAGCTGCAGCGCGAATCGGTCAACCTTTGCCGCTTTCTCGCGGGGGAAGGACTGAAACCCGGCGACAAGGTCGCGACCTATCTGCCGAACGGCTTGCAGACCGCGGCGATCTTCCTCGGGTGCATGTACGGCGGCCATGTCTCGGTGCCCTTGAATCTACTCGCGCAGGGCGAGCAGCTCGAGTACGTGCTCGGGCATTCGGACGCCAGACTGGTATTCACCACCGGCGAGCATGCCGAACAGCTCGCCGCGCGCGTGGCGGCCAGTGGACGGGAGATCGCGATCATCGTCATCGATGTCGATGCGCCGAGCCTGTTCTTCGCCGATCGCCTGCCGCGGACGCCGGTGCACGCGCCTGCGGAGGGCGACGCGGCGCTGCTTATGTACACCTCGGGCACCACAGGAAAACCGAAGGGTTGCGTTCTTACCCACCGCAACATCGTTTCCGGCGGCATGTTCGTGAAGACCGCGCACAGGCTCACGGAGCGCGACCGCGTTCTGTCGTCGCTGCCGCTGTATCACATCAACGGGCAGATCGTGGCCACCGTGGGCACGCTCGTGCAGGGCGGGAGCGTGGTGTGCCCGCACCGGCTGTCGGTGTCGCAGTTCTGGGACCTGCTCGCCGAATACCAGTGTTCCTGGTTCAACGTGGTGCCGACCGTCGTTTCCTACCTCGCCTCCGCCACTTCTCTCGAGGGCCGCGCGCTCGATGTGTCGCGCGTGCGCTTCGGCCGCTCGGCCTCCGCGCCGCTCGCGCCGGAGCTGCATCGCGCCTTCGAGAAGAAATTCGGCATCTCGATCATCGAAACCTTCGGCATGACCGAGACCTGCGCGCCGTGCTTCTCCAACCCGCTCGAGGAAACGAAGCGCAAGTACGGCTCGGTCGGCAGGCCGGTCGGCAACGTGGCGAAGGCCGCGCGGCGCGACGGCTCCGAATGCCTGCCGGGCCAGGTCGGCGAGCTGATGGTGAAGGGCGAGAACGTGATGCAAGGTTACTACAAGGACCCCGAGGAGACCGCGAAGGCGCTCGAGCCCGACGGCTGGCTGCATACCGGCGATCTCGGTTACATGGACGAGGAGGGCGACTACTTCGTCACCGGGCGCCTGAAGGAACTGATCATCAAGGGCGGCGAGAACATCGCGCCGCGCGAGATCGACGACGTGCTGTACAAGCATCCGGCGGTGCAGGATGCGGCCGCCGTCGGCATCCCCGACCGCCATTACGGACAGGAGATCCTCGCCGGCGTGGTGCTCAAGCCCGGCGTGCAGGCGAGCGAAGATGAGTTGCGCTCGTTCTGCGAACGGGAACTCGGCCGCTACAAGACGCCGAAGGTGTTCCGCTTCCTCGCGGAATTGCCCAAGGGCCCTTCGGGCAAGGTGCAACGGCTCAAGCTGCTCGAGTCCTAGCCGCGGATCAGGGGTGAACCTTGGGTTACCTCCAATCGCCGCGCAGCGCGAGCACCTGCGCCTGCAGCGCCTCGGGCGACGCGGCCGCAGCCGCCACCGGCGCAGCCGCCGACAGGCCGATCTTGCGGAACGGCACCAGGCGCCAGGGCTTGCTCATCGCGGCGCCTTCCTTGCGCGAAAAGAACGAGCCCCACAGGCCGTGCAGCGCCATCGGCACCACCGGCACCGGCGTCGCGTCGAGTATGCGCTTGATGCCCGGACGAAACGGAAGGAGCTCGCCTGTATCCGTGATGCTCCCCTCGGGGAAGATCGCCACCAGGTCGCCCGCCTGCAGCGCCTTCGCCACTTCGGCGAACGCGCCCTCCATCATCGCAAGGTCTTCCCTGGCCGGCGCGATCGGGATCGCGCGGCTGGTGCGGAATACGAACGAGAGGACCGGCAGTGCAAAAATGCGGTGATCCATCACGAAGCGGATCGGGCGCGGGCAGGCCGCGGCGATCACCAGCGGGTCTACGAAGCTCACGTGGTTGCAGACGATCACCGCGGGGCCCTCGTCCGGGATGCGCTCCAGGCCCGATTTCTCCAGCCGGTAGACCGAGTGGATCAGCATCCAGACGATGAAGCGCATCAGGAACTCGGGCACCAGTGTGTAGATGTAGAGCGCGACCGCGGCGTTCATGAGCCCGACCACGAGATAGAGCTGCGGCAGCGACAGGCCCGCGTGCAGCAGCTCCGCCGCCATCACCGAGGCGACCACCATGAACAGCGCATTCAGGATGTTGTTGGCGGCGATGATGCGGGCCCGGTGCGTAGGCTCGCAGCGGCTCTGGATCAGCGCGTAGAGCGGCACGCTGTAGAAGCCGCTGAACATCGCGAGCAGGAACAGGTCGGCGATCACGCGCCAGTGGGCCTGCTCGGCGAGGAAGGCAGGGAGGCCGGAGAGTCCTGAAGGCGTCATGTTCCTGCTTGCAAGCCACAGGTCGAGGGCGAACACCGTCATCCCGATGGAGCCGAAGGGCACCAGGCCGATCTCGACCTTGTGCCCGGACATGCGCTCGCACAGGAGCGAGCCGACGCCGATGCCGATCGAGAACACCGCGAGCAGCAGCGTCACCACGTTCTGGTCGCCGCCGAGCGCCTCCTTGGCGAAGCCCGTGAAGGTAGTGAGGAAAATCGAGCCGAAGAACCACAGCCAGGAAATGCCGAGCAGCGACAGAAACACCGACCGGTTGGTGCGCGCGTGGCCGATATTCTTCCAGGTCTCGGTGAACGGATTCCAGTTGATGGCGAGTCCCGGCTCGGGCGCGGGCGAGGCCGGCACGAAACCGGCCGCGATCCGGCCGACGATCGCGAGCGCAACCGATACCGTGGCCACCCAGTCGGGCCCGACCCCGGGCAAGGCGACCAGCATGCCGCCGAGAATGGTTCCAAGGAGGATCGCGACGAAGGTCCCCATCTCGACCATGCCGTTGCCACCGACCAGTTCGGTTTCCCGCAGGTGCTGCGGCAGGTAGGCATATTTCACCGGACCGAACAGCGTCGAATGCAGGCCCATCATGAATACGCCCGCGAAAAGCAGTACCACGATCTTGCCGGCGAAGCCGGCGGCGATCGCGAGCATGATCGCGATCTCGAGGTTCTTGACGAAGCGGATCATCGACGCCTTGTCGTATTTGTCGGCAAGCTGGCCGGCGGTGGCCGAAAACAGCACGAACGGGACGATGAATATTCCGCCGATCACCGCCCCTGCGGATTTCGGGTCCATCCCGCCCCACTCGGCCGCACTGTAGGTCGCGAGCACGGTGAAGGCGAATTTGAAAACGTTGTCGTTTGCAGCGCCGAAGAACTGCGTCAGGAAGAACGGCAGGAAGCGCCGCTCGTTCAGCAGCCGGAACTGGCTTGTTTCGCTCATCACCCCTCCCGGCCTGTGCTTGTGCAAGCCTGATCGCGGATTGTCCCATCGACCGGTCCGCCCGTGCGAGCCATTCTCAATTACCAGGCCACCAGCCGCCCTTGCCGGAACAAGGAAAACGCGCGCAGTATTCGTCATGACGATTGAAGCATGCTTCCATGCGTGAACCGAATCGCGTCCGCCGCCGCATATTACAGGCGGGCGTGGCCGCGGGATCGTTGCTGGCGCTGCCGCGGCTCGGCCCGGGGCAGTCGCAATCGCCGCTGAACACCTTGCCGCGGTTTGCGCTCGTCATCGGTAACAGCAAATACGCCGAAGCACCGCTCAGGAATCCCGGCAACGACGCGAAGGCGATTTCGGGCGAATTGATGCAATTCGGATTCAAGGCCGAGCTGCAGATCGACGCGGGCCGCGCGCAGATGGCGGACGCGATCCAGGCATTCAGCAACGAACTGGCGAAGAGCAAGGGCGTAGGACTGTTCTACTACGCGGGGCATGGCGCACAGCTTGCCTGGCGCAATTACCTGATACCCGTCGACGCGGCAATCGACAGGCTGGAAGACCTGCGCGACAAGACGGTAGAGCTGAATTCGCTGCTGCAGGGGCTCGTCAAGGCGCGCAATCCGATGAACGTGATCATTCTCGATGCGTGCCGCGACAATCCGTTCGGGACCAAGGTGCCCACCGAGCAGAAGGGGCTTTCGCAGTTCGACGCGCCACACGGGTCGCTGCTCGCCTACGCGACCTCGCCGGGCACCGCCGCCACGGACGGCGAGGGCGCAAACGGCCTGTATACCGAAAACCTGCTGCGCGAAATCAAGGTCCCCGAGGCGAAGATCGAGGACGTGTTCAAGCGCGTGCGCCTGAACGTGCGGCTCAAATCCGAAGGCCAGCAGATTCCGTGGGAAAGCACGTCGCTGGAGGAAGATTTCTATTTCCAGCCGCCCAGGCAGACCAAGGCGCTGTCGGAAGAGGAACTGGAAAAGCAGTTCGAGGAAGAGCTGGCGATCTGGGACCAGATCAAGGGCGCCAAGGAGCCCGCGCCGATCGAGAATTACCTGCGGCGCTATCCGAGCGGCAAGTTCTCGGAGCTTGCGCAGTTCCGGCTCAACCGCCTGCGCGCCCAGCGCGAAGCGGCGGTGCGGATTGCCGTCGCCAACAACATACTGCGTCCGTCATTGAGCGATGTGGCGGAATTCAAGTACGAAAAGGCTGCTTCTGCCGGGCGCTGATATTCCACATGCCGATCGTTAACGTCGCAGAAATCGGAAGAATCGAGTTCCCTGATTCGATGACAAGGGAACAGATTGACGCGGCCGTCAAGAATGACATCTTGCCCTTGTTCAGGCAGCGTGCGTCCGGCGCCACATCACCGGACGCGGTTGCGGCCCTTGCACAACCGTCGATGGGGCCGAATCCTTTCAGCAAGGGAACGGCGAGAGCCGACATCAATTACCGCATCGGCGACCGCTACCGCTATCGCCAGCTCGACGTTTTGACGAGGATCGAGTCGCGCCGGTTCGACCGCATCATCACGGCCATCAGCGATACCGAGGTGACCTTTAACAATGGCAATTTCATCACTGATCTGTTCAACAACACGATTGCGGACAACCGACGCGGGCAAACATTCACCGACAGGCAGATCTATGTTGCCGAGTACAGTCTCGGCAGGAAGTGGACGACAACCTACCGCGGCACGCGGCGAGACCTCGTGCCGGACGTGTGGACCGTTGCGCTCAAAGTCGTTGCGCGCGAATCGATCACGGTCCCGGCCGGCACCTTCGATGCTTTCAAGGTCGAGGGCAGCGGATACACGTCGGACCACGGCGGACGGGTGCAGATCACCTACTGGATAGCGCCCGAGAAGGTGAGATTGGCTGTTGCGTCTGAATATGTGGGGAGTACCAGGGGCGGCAGGCGGCTGGCCACCACCGACCGCTACGAGCTCGTATCGTTCAAACAAGCGGGCTAACGCAGAATATCCCGATGTCCTGCGCGACATTCGGCTGCGAAGTTCGCGTCCGCAGGTGTGCTGCGAGCGGTTCTCACTCACTTGCAGGAGCTGCTCCTGCCGGACGCTGATTTTCCCCATACCCATCGTTAACGTCGAAGAGATCGGAAGAATCGAGTTCCCTGATTCCATGACGCGGGAACAGATTGACGCGGCCGTCAAGAATGACATCTTGCCCTTGTTCAGGCAGCGTGCGTCCGGCGCCGCATCGCCGGACGCGGTTGCGGCCCTTGCACAACCGTCGATGGGACCGAATCCGTTCAGCAAGGGCACGGCAAGAGCCGACATCAATTACCGCATCGGCGACCGCTATCGCCATCGCCTGGTCGACGTTTTGACGAGGATCGAGTCGCGCCGGGTCAACCGCGTCGTCACGGCCATCAGCGATACCGAAGTGACCTTTAGCAATGGTAATTTGATCACCGATCTGCTCGGCAACACCATCAGGAACAACCGCGGGCA
Organism: Betaproteobacteria bacterium; assembly: GCA_016195915.1. Classification (GTDB taxonomy): domain Bacteria; phylum Pseudomonadota; class Gammaproteobacteria; order Burkholderiales; family SG8-39; genus JADGRQ01. The sequence continues at coordinate 82,299 of JACPYS010000063.1, forward strand.
AACATTCACCGACAGGCAGATCTTTGTTGCCGAGTACAGTCTCGGCAGGAAGTGGACGACAACTTTCCGCGGCACGCGGAGAGACTTGGTGCCGGACGTGTGGACCATAGCGTTCAAGGTCGTTGCGCGCGAATCGATCACGGTACCGGCCGGCACCTTCGATGCTTTCAAGGTCGAGGGCAGCGGATACGCGTCGGACTTCGGCAATCGACACCAGATCACCTACTGGATAGCGCCCGAGAAGCTGAGATCGTTTGTTGCGTATGAAAGTGTGGAGAGTAACAGGGGCGGCCGCCGGCTGACCGTCACCGACCGCGCCGAGCTGGTATCGTTCAAACAGGCGGGTTAACGCGGAAAATCGGGGAAGCCCTGCGCATGGCCGCCGGCGGCTCTTGCCTGAACAGGGAAAACGCGTGCAGTATTCGTCATCATGCAAAAGCCGCATGCCGCCAGTAGAGCGTTTGCACGAAATAGTTAGAGGCCCGATTTCAAATCCAGACCACAACCCAGGGGACCCCGATGGACAAAAGAGAGCTGTACACGCTGATCGTTACCCACGCCGATGGCAGCCGCGAGCATTTCAGATTTCCGATCGAAACGGACAAGTTGAGAGTTTCCAGTCTGATCGAGAAACTTCTGAGCTCCGCTGTCCTTTCGTTGCAGTTGAAGGGCCGGCTGCTCATCATCCCGTCGAACAACATCCGCAGTGTTGAACTTTTCCCTTCCCCGGAAAAATTGCCGGATATCGTTCTGCATGACGTGGAACGGGTGAGCGCAGAGGACTGAGGGCGGTGCAAGGTTTCGCTTCAGCGCGTCCCGGCAAGCGCGCTGAATGACGAAGCACGGAATGTGTCCGCCCAGGCAGTTGATCAGCGCGATGTTGTTCGCGCTCAGCCTGATCGGATGTGCTTCCAGGCCCGTCAACGAGCGTCTCGATGCGGTCGCCCCGCAAGCCGGATATCGCGTCGGCACCCGTCCCCTCCAGGCAGACAATGATCCGGCCACGTTGCTGATCCTCGCCTTTTCCGGCGGAGGTACCAGGGCCGCGGCATTTTCCTATGGCGTTCTGGAAGAATTGCGCCGCACTGCGATCAAGGGCCCGCGCGGCGCCAGGCGCCTGCTCGACGAGGTGGACTTCATTACCGGCGTCTCGGGCGGCAGTTTCACCGCCTTGTCCTACGCTCTCTATGGCGAGAAGTTGTTCTCCGAGTTCGAACAGCGTTTCCTGAAGCGCGACGTGCAGGGCGAATTGATTCGCCACGCACTGAATCCGTTGAACTGGTTCGATCTGGCATCGGATGAATTCGGCCGCTCCGAACTTGCGGCAAACCATTATGACGACATCCTGTTTGGCGGAGCGACCTTCGCGGACCTGCGCTCAATGGCTACACCGACCGCAATCGTGACCGCCACGGATATCACGACCGGATCGCGCTTTACGTTCACGCAGGACGACTTCGACCTGATTTGCTCCCAACTGGGCAAAGTCAGGCTTGCGCGTGCCGCTGCGGCCTCCTCGGCGGTGCCGCTGTTATTGAGCCCGGTCACGTTCAATAACTACGGCGGCGGTTGTGCTTACGAAGAGCCCGAGTGGGTCCGTTCGGTGGTCGAGCCGCATAACAAGCATCGCCCGGCGGGCCGCGCTTTGCAGCGCTACCGCGAGATGAAATCATTCCAGGACCGCACTAACCGGCCCTATATCCATCTGGTCGACGGCGCCGTATCGGACAACCTGGGCTTGCGCGGAATTCTCGAGAATCTCGAGGAAATCGAGGCCAGCAAGGAATACCGCAAGGAGCAGGGGGTGCAATTCCTCAAGCGGATCGCGGTGATCATCGTGAACTCCCTGTCCACGCCGGACACGGGCTGGGACCGCAGCAGCTCGCCGCCCGGCGGCATGGCGCTGTTGAGCAAGGCGGCTGGAGTGCCGATAGACCGGTATTCCTACGAACAGATCGAACTGCTCAAGGATATCGTTGCGAGATGGAATCTGCTCCGCGAAACGTATATCAATAAAAAGCGCCTGCTGGATCCGGCGTTCTCCGCTGACGGCGTTCCGCGCGTCGAGTTCTACCCGATCGATATTACATTCGAGAGCATTCCGGACGAATCGGAGCGCAGCTACTTCATGAATCTGCCTACGAGCCTTGCCCTTCCGTCGGGTGACGTGGACAGGCTCCGGGACGTGGCGCGGCGCCTGCTGCGCCAGTCGCCACCCTATCGAAGGCTGGTCGAGGACCTGGGCGGCTTTGTGCCCGACTAGGCCAGCTTGTAGGACACCAGCTCCAGCCGCTGGGTGTAAATCAGCCGGCGGTATTGCCAGCGCTTTTCTTCACGCACCACCGGCCTCTGGAACTCCGGAACGTACCAGCGCCGTATCTCGTACTCGATCGACGTATCCGACCTCCGGCCGACACCCAAGAGTTTAAACGCGTGGAACGTCCCCGCAGGGACCGTCACTTCCTCGCGTGCGACGATGTGGATGTCCTGCTCATGCTGATGTTCAAGTATGACGCCCCCTGCGGTCGATGATATCGAAGCGGGTGCGCCAGCGTTTTCCGATGGCAAATTCCTGCGGCACGAACTGATTCGGCGAGTACGAGTAGCCGTTCCTGTCTCGCCGCTGATTGCCGAGCAGGTCGGTGACGAGGGGGGTGTTGTGGATGACCTCAGTCTCGGTCACCTGGATGACGATCACGGTGTAGGTGCGCCGCTCGGCCATCGTGCGCATGTCAAGCTCGCGGTAGGTGTAGGTATCGCCGACGTTCGCGATCCTGGTGAACGCCGAGCCCTGGGTGAACGGGTTGCCTTCCTGCGAGGTGATCTGGATCTTCTTCTCTCCCCGCAGGGCGAGGGCGCGGTCGAGCTCCAGCTGCGCCAGTTCGCTGAAATAACCGCTCGGATAGCGGCGCAGGTAGTCCTCCAGCAGTTGCACCCGATCCGGCGCCGCTGCTTCGTCCCGCTGCGCGAGTTCCCGCCTCGGCTGCCCTCCGGCACTGGCGAGCCAAAGCATCCCCTTCAGCCCGCGTGCCGCCGCACGCCGCCCTGGATCATCCCCGCGGCGCATAATCGTTACAATCGTCTTCAATTCCCGGCCACGCAAACCGTCATGCCCAAGGGCACCTCTTATCCCCTGCAGGTCAATCCGAACATTCCGCCGCGCCTTTCGCGCCTGGCGGAACTTGCCGACAATCTCTGGTACAGCTGGGACCGCGCAACCCGGTCGCTGTTCGCCCGCTTGCATCCCTCGCTGTGGGAGTCGGTCGGACACAGCCCGAAGGCGCTGCTCAGGCGCGTCGATGAAAAGCACCTGGTGCGCGCCGCTTCGGATCCCGCGTTCCTCGCCCTCTACAACCGGGTTCTCTCCGCGTACGACAGCTACCACAGCGAGCCCGCGCATGCCGGCGCGCGCGATTCGCTCGCGGTGGATGACCTGATCGTCTATTTTTGCGCGGAATTCGGGTTTCACGAGAGCCTGCCCATTTACTCCGGAGGGCTCGGCATTCTGGCGGGCGACTACTGCAAGGCCGCGAGCGATCTGCGCCTGCCGTTCGTCGGCGTCGGCCTGCTCTATCGCCAGGGCTATTTCCACCAGACCATCGATCGCGAGGGCAATCAGCACGCAACCGACGTCGATTCCGACTTCGACACGCTGCCGGTGATGCCGGTCGCGGGGGCCGGCGGGGCCGAACTGCACGTCGCGGTCGAAATACGCGGGCGCAGGGTCGAGGCCAAGGTCTGGCGGGTGCGCACCGGACACGTGCAGCTGTATCTGCTGGATACCGACGTGCCGCAAAACAGCGAACACGACCGCGCGATCGCGCACCGGCTCTACGGCGGCGATCGCAACACGCGCATCGAGCAGGAAATCGTGCTCGGCGTCGGCGGCGTGCGCGCGCTGGCCGCGTTGAACATCACGCCCACGGTGTGGCACATCAACGAGGGCCATGCGGCGTTCCTGCTGCTCGAGCGCATCCGCGGCGCGATGCGTGAAAATCTCGATTTCCAGACCGCGCTCGAGGCGGTGGCCGTGAACACGGTCTTCACCACGCACACCGCGGTGCCGGCCGGGCACGACCAATTTGCGGAAAGCATGATCGCAGAGTATTTCGATCGCTGGTGCCGGGAACTCGGCGTTCCGGTGGCCGAACTGTGCGCGCTCGGCCGGTATGCAGGGAGCGGCGATTTCAACATGACCGCGCTCGCGGTACGCGGTTCGCGCCACCAGAACGGCGTGTCGCGCATCCACGGGCAGGTGTCCTCCGAAATTCTGACCGAATTCTGGCCGCAGATCGATACCGAAGACAATCCGGTGGACTACGTGGTGAACGGCGTTCACGTGCCGAGCTTCCTGTCGCCGGAGTGGGTCGACGTGTTCGAGCGTTTCCTCGGTTTCGACTGGAGCAGCCGCACCGACGACCCGGAGTGCTGGCGGCGGCTCGAGCGCGTGCCCGACCAGATGTTCTGGAGCATGCACCAGTTCCTGAAGTCGCAGATGCTGCACCTGGTCCGCTATCGCGTCCGCGCGCAGCACGCCCGCAACCAGGGCAGCGAAGCGCATCTCGACCGGCTGCTGCGTTTCGCCGATCCCGCCGACCCCAATGTCCTGACCATCGGCTTCGCGCGGCGCTTCGCCACGTACAAGCGCGCCATGCTGCTGTTCGACGACCTCGAATGGCTGCGCGAGATTCTGGCCGATGCGCAGCGGCCGGTGCTGTTCCTGTTCGCCGGCAAGGCGCATCCGGCCGATCAGCCGGGCCAGGACCTGATCCGGCGGCTCGCGCAGGTGAGCCGCAGCTCCGAGTTCGAGGGCAAGGTCCTGCTGATCGAAGGCTACGACCTGCGTCTCGCACGCCGCCTCGTCTCGGGCGTCGACGTGTGGCTCAACAATCCCATCTATCCGCTCGAGGCCTCGGGCACCTCGGGTATGAAGGCGGGGATGAACGGCGTGCTCAATCTCTCGGTGCTCGACGGCTGGTGGGGCGAAGGTTACACCGGCGACAACGGCTGGGCGATCAAGCCCGCATCGCAGTTCATCGACCAGCACGTGCGAAACGGCGAGGAGGCGCGCACGCTGTACGAGATCCTGCAGGATCAGGTCATCCCGTCCTACTACAATCGCGGCGCGATGGGTTTTTCGCCGCAGTGGATCCGGATGGCCAAGCGCTCGATCGCGACCATCCTGCCGCGTTTCAACGCAACGCGAATGGTGACCGAATACCTCCACAAGTTCTACGTGCCGGCCGCGCACAAGCGCGGAAGCTACCTGGACCACGCATTCGCCGGCGCGAGGCAGATCGCGGCGTGGAAGTCGCGCGTGCGCGCGGCATGGCCGGGCGTCTCGATCCGCCGGCTGGGGTCGCCGGGCGAACGCATCCGTTTCGGCGAATCGCTGCTGATCGAGGTCGGCGCGAGGCTCAACGGACTCGAAGCCGCGGACCTGGCGGTCGAACTGGTGCTCGAGCGCGCCGAAGGGGAAAGCGGCCGCGCGGCGCGCCTGCACCGGCGATTCCTCGCCGGCGCTGCGCAGGCCGACGGCGAACAGCTCTATTTCCTCGAACTCGCGCCGGAGCTCTGCGGCCTGCTCGATTACCGCATTCGCGCCTACCCGACGCACGCGCTTCTCACGCATCCCTTCGAGCCCGGCCTGATGGTCTGGGCCTGAGCCGGCCGGTCACGGGCGGCGGGCGAGTCGGACATAGAGCCGCGCGTATTCGCGCGCGCCTGAGTCCCAGCTGAAATCGCGCGCCATGCCGTTGCGCTGCAATGTCCTCCAGAGCTTAGCGTCGCGAAAGCTGCGAGTCGCGCGCGCGACTGCTTCGAGCAGCGCTTCGCCGCTCGCCTCGCCGAACACGAACCCGGTCGCGGTTCCGCCGGCGAGCGTCGCTCCAGTGCAATCGGTGACGGAGTCGGCCAGCCCCCCGGTTGCGCGCACCACCGGCGGCGTGCCGTAGCGCTGGCTGTACATCTGGTTCATGCCGCAGGGCTCGAAGCGCGAAGGCATGAGGAAGAAATCGGCGCCGCCCTCGATCAGGTGGGCGAGCGCCTCATCGTGATCGATGCGCACCGCCAGCTGGCCGGCGCGCCCGCGCGAAAGCGCAAGGAGCCGATCCACGTAGTCCTTTTCGCCCTGCCCGAGCAGCGCGACCTGGCACGGCAGGTCGAGCAGTTCGTGCGCGATGTCGAGTAGCAGGTCGATGCCTTTCTGGTGGGTGAGACGCGCCACCATGCCCGCGAGCGGCAGGTGATCGGATGGCGTGAGCCCCAGCCGCGCCTGCAGCGCGCGCTTGTTGATCAGCTTCGCTTCGAGCGTCGCCGCGTCGTAGTGCGCGGCGAGATGCGGATCCGTGGCCGGGTTCCACAGATCGAGGTCGATGCCGTTCAGGATCCCGTGCAGTTGCGCGCGCCGCGCCGAGAGCAATCCCTGCATCCCCATGCCGAGCGGCTCGTGCTGGATCTCCGTGGCATAGGTCGGGCTGACCGTCGAGATGGCGTCGGCGTAATGGAGACCCGCCTTGAGGAACGAAAGCCTGCCGTAGTACTCGAGCGCCCCGCCCGAAAAACTCTCCGGCGGCAAACCGAGCCTCGCCACCACGCTGGCGTCGAAAATGCCCTGGAATGCAAGGTTATGGATGGTGACGAGCGTGCGCGCCAGCGGTTCGAGGGCAAAGCGCAGGTAGGCGGCCGCAAGCGCGGCCTGCCAGTCGTTGCAGTGCACGACGTCGGGCCGCCAGGCGAGCGGGGTTGCCGCGCAGGCAAGGTCGGCCGCGATGCGGCCAAGCAATCCGAAGCGCAACGGATTGTCGTCCCAGTCACGTCCGGTTTCGTCGCCGTACGGACCGCCCTCGCGATCGTAGAGCGGCGCGCAATCGATGAACCAGTGGCGAACCGGGCCCTGGCGTCGCGCCTCGAGGAGGCGCGCGCCGGGAAAGTGCCGCGTCGCGGCGAATTCGGCGAGGACGTCGACGGCATCGATTCTCGCCCGGATGCTCCGGTAAGCCGGGAGCAGGACGGCAACCTCGATGCCGAGACGCGCGAGCGCGCGCGGCAGCGCACCGGCGACGTCGCCAAGCCCGCCGGTCTTGATGAACGGGGCGCATTCGGAGGTGACGAACAACACGCGCGTCGGGGTCATGCCTTGAGCCGGATCGGACAAGATGACCGCATATTACCTGCGCCGCATTCGGCTCCTGCGCAGCACAATCGGAGACCGCCTTGCCCCTCGGGCTCCGAAACGCTCGAATCTGGCGCCGACGCTTTGATCCAGATCATAATGACGTGATTCAATTTGCGGGAATGTGAAACGTCGACGGCGGGAGGGCTGGCACATGACGCGAGACAGTCTGGAAGCACTTGTCGAAACGCCAGCTGATTCTCGGGAGGCCGCCGAACCGAGGAGGGAGCCCTCGCCTCATGCCGCGGCGCTGCAATCTCCGCCGACGACCATCGACGGTCGGCTGGTGCGCTACCTGATCGAGTCGCTCGGCAATCCGCCGCTGCGCGTGAGCCTTTGGAACGGCGAGAGCATTGCGCCCGGGGAAGGCGACGCCATGGCGCAGGTGCATATCGCCAACCGCGCGAGCCTGCTCAAGCTGCTGGCAGATCCGGAGTTCCAGTTCGGCGAGTGTTTCTGCGACGGCACGATCCAGGTCGAGGGAGACCTGGTGGGGTTGCTCGAATCGCTCATCGCCGGGCTCTCCGCAAGCGCATCGGCGGCACGGTCCCCGCGCAGCGTGATCGGACGATTCCGCCGGCGCCACGGCAATTCCCCGGCCGACGCGCGCGACAACATCCAGCGGCACTACGATCTGGGCAACGACTTCTACCGGCTCTGGCTGGACCGGGGGCTCTCGTATACCTGCGCGTATTTTCGCGCACCCGATGCCACGCTCGAGCAGGCGCAGATCGACAAGATGGATCACGTCTGCCGCAAGCTCAGGCTGCGGCCGGACGAAACCGTCGTCGAGGCGGGCTGCGGCTGGGGCGCGCTCGCCCTGCACATGGCCGCGCACTACGGCGTGCGGGTGAGGGCGTTCAACATCTCGCGCGAGCAGGTCGCGCACGCGAGGGAACAAGCCTGCATCCTCGGCCTGCAACAGCGCGCCGAGTTCATCGAGGACGATTACCGCAACATCGGCGGGCGGTTCGACGCGTTCGTTTCGGTTGGCATGCTCGAGCACGTTGGCCCCGAGCATTTCCGCAACCTGGGCGGCGTGATCGACCGGGTGCTGGAGCCGAACGGGCGCGGATTACTCCACAGCATCGGTCATCTCAAGCCCGATCCGCTGAACGCGTGGATCGAGAAGCGGATCTTCCCCGGCGCCTACCCGCCGTCGCTGCGCGAAATGCTGGAAGTGCTCGAGCCATGGAGTTTCTCTGTGCTCGACGTGGAGAACCTGCGCCTGCATTACGCGCTGACGCTCGAGCACTGGCTGCGGCGGTTCGATGCGGCGAGCGAGCGCGTGCGGGAAATGTACGACGAGCGCTTCGTGCGCGCCTGGAGGCTGTACCTCTGCGGTTCGCAGGCCGCGTTCCGGTCGGGGGAGATGCAGTTGTTCCAGGTGTTGTTCGCGCGCGGGCGCAGCAACGCCGTGCCCTGGACACGTGCCTACCTCTACGATGACGCCCGGGGGTGACCCCGCGATGGCGGCAGAGGCTTGCGACGTTCTGGTGGTCGGCGGCGGACCCGCAGGTTCCACCTGCGCGTGGCAACTTCGCCGGGCGGGACTCGACGTCCTGGTGATGGACAAGCAGGCGTTTCCGCGTGACAAGGTGTGCGCGGGCTGGATCACGCCGGCCGTCATCGCATCGCTCGAACTGGACGCGGCCGCCTATTCGCTGGACCACGTGATGCAGCCGGTCCGCGGCTTTCGCGTCGGCACGATCGGCGGCGCGGAGGTGCAGGCGCGCTATGGCGGCGCGGTGAGCTTCGGCATCCGGCGCTGCGAGTTCGATGATTACCTGCTGCGGCGCTCGGGGGCGCGCGTGATACTGGGCGAGCCGGTGAAGAGCCTGGTGCGCGACGGCGGCGCGTGGCTGGTGAATGGCAGGATCCGAACGCCGCTGGTGGTCGGTGCCGGCGGGCATTTTTGCCCGGTGGCACGCATGCTGGGTCCGGAAGATGGCGCGAGGCAGTCCATCGTGGTCGCACAGGAAACGGAATTCCGCCTGGCTGGGCGGGAACGTAGCGAGTGCGGCATCGAGCCGGACGTGGTGCAGCTGTATTTCTGCGCCGACCTCAAGGGCTACGGCTGGTGTTTCGCCAAGGGCGATTACCTCAACATCGGCCTCGGGCGCGAAGACAGCCATGCGCTCTCGGCACACGTCGGGCGTTTTCGCGCGTGGCTGCGACTGCGCGGGGGGATCCCGCGCGAGCTGCCGGGAAAGTTCAACGGCCATGCGTATCTGCTCTATCCGGGGTCGCGCCGCAGGCCGTTCGACGATGGAGTGGTCTTGGTCGGCGATGCGGCCGGGCTCGCTTATCCGCGAAGCGGGGAAGGCATACGTCCCGCGATCGAATCTGCATTGATGGCGGCCGAGATCATCCGCAATGCCGCCGGGCGATATACGCGCGCAAGGCTGGCGCCCTATGCCGATCGCCTCGCACAGCGGTTCGGCGCAAGAGGCCACGAACCGGACGCCGCCGGATGGCTGCCTCCTGATCTGAGGCAATCGATCGCGGCGAGGCTGCTGTCGACGGCGTGGTTTGCGCGCAACGTGGTCATCGATCGCTGGTTTCTGCACGCCAGGCAGCGTGCATTGGTGCCGGGGTAGCATATCGCTCATGGCGCGAGCAGCCGAAGAAACGATCCTGTGCGTCGACCTGGGAGGCACCAAGACCTTGCTCGAGCTTTCGAGCGTCGGCGCAGTCGCGCCGCGTTTCGAACGACGCTACCTGGCCGCGGACCACGCCGGATTCATCGAGATGCTGCGGCATTTCGTCGACGAATTCGCGCGCGAGACGGGCACGTTACCCCGGATCGCGGCGGGATGCCTCTGCGTTGCGGGTCCGATCGAAGGCGACCGGGTGCGGGTCACCCAACTGCCGTGGGAGTTCGGCGCCGACGCGGTCGCGGCTGAATTCGGCATCGGGCGCTTGCGTCTGGTGAACGATTTCGAGGCGTGCGCGCACGGAATCGATGTACTGCAGGCGGGCGACCTGTTGACGCTGCAGTCGGGGCGCGCCGATCCGCGCGGGCACCGCGTCGTGCTCGGCGCGGGCACCGGTCTGGGCGTCGCATATTCGATCTGGACCGGCCACGGGCGCCGGGCGATTGCCGGTGAAGGCGGGCACGCGGGGTTCGCTCCGCGTGATGAACTGCAGTGCGAACTGTGGCGCGACGTGCATGCGCAAGCCGGTTACGTCAGCTGCGAGCATCTGCTTTCCGGCGCGGGCATCGAGCGGATCTACGGTTTTCTGCAACGCAGGGCGGGTGGGAGCACGAGCTCACCCGGTGGAGCGCAGCGCATCGCCGAATCCGGCTTGAGCGGGGAACCGCTCGCGGCCGCGGCGCTGGCGTTGTTCGCGAGCATCTTCGGCGCAGTCGCGGGCGATCATGCGCTTGGCGCGATGACGCGGGGAGGCGTGTATCTGGCGGGCGGAATTGCCCCGAAAGTGCTGCCGCACGCCGGGGCTGCGCAATTCATCGAGGCGTTCCGCGCGAAAGGCGTGCACCAGCCGCTGATGGATGGCTTCCCGGTGCATGTGGTGCTCAACGAGCGTCTGGGCCTGATGGGCGCTCGGCGCATGGCGGGCGAGTTGATCCAGGTCAAGCTGCCGTGATCCAACGCGCGCGGCCTTCGGGTCAGGTGTCGCGCATCGGGGCGATGACGATGCACGCAAGCGGAGGGAGCGTCAGCGCGGCGTGGGCGGGAAGGCCCATCCATTCTCCGCCCGCAGCGATGATCACTCCATGGTTGCCGGAATCGCTCCCGCCATAGTAGCGCGAGTCGCTGTTGAGAACCTCGTGGTAATGTCCTGCCGCAGGCAGTCCGAGCCGGTAAGCGACGCGTGGCACGGGCGTGAAGTTGAGTACGACGGCAACGAACGAGCCGTCGCGCGCGGAACGCAGGAAACTCACTACCGAACGCTCCGCATCATGACAATCGACCCAGCGGAACCCGTCCTGCGTAAAATCCAGTTCGTACAGGCAGGGCGTGTCCCGGTAGATACGGTTGAGGTCGCGCGCCAGGGCGTGCACGCCCGCGTGACGCTTGTCCGAAAGGCTCGCCCAGTCGATCTCGCGGCGCTCGCTCCACTCGCCCGCCATGCCGAATTCGTTACCCATGAAATTGAGCTTCTTGCCGGGCGCGGTGAGCTGGTAGGCCAGCAGCAGGCGCAGGTTGGCGAAACGCTGCCAGTCGTCGCCCGGCATCCTCCCGAGTAGCGAACCTTTTTCATGCACCACTTCGTCGTGCGAAAACGGCAGCACGAAGTTCTCGCTGTACGCATACAGCTGCCCGAAGGTGATTTCCCCATGGCGAAACCGCCGGTGCACCGGATCGCGCCTGATGTAGGCGAGCGTGTCGTGCATCCAGCCCATGTTCCATTTCATCGAAAAGCCCAGCCCGCCGAGGTAAGCGGGCCGCGAAACCATCGGCCAGGCGGTCGACTCCTCGGCGATGGTCAGCGCGCCGGGAAATTCCCCGTGCACCATGACGTTGAGTTCGCGCAGGAATTCGACCGCCTCGAGGTTTTCGCGCCCGCCGTGGCGATTGGGCAGCCATTCGCCGGCGCGGCGCGAATAGTCGAGGTAGAGCATCGAGGCGACCGCGTCCACGCGCAGGCCGTCGATGTGGAACTCCGAGAGCCAGCAATACGCCGAGGCGAGCAGGAAGCCGCGCACTTCGTGGCGCCCGTAGTTGAACACGTGGGTGCCCCAGTCCGCGTGAAATCCGAGACGCGGGTCCTCGTGCTCGTAGAGGGCGGTGCCGTCGAAGCGGGCAAGCCCCCAGTCATCGGACGGAAAGTGCCCGGGCACCCAGTCGAGGATCACCCCGATTCCCGCGCAATGGCACCGGTCGACGAAAGCGCGCAACCCATCGGGCGAACCGTAGCGGCTCGTGGGCGCGAAAAAACCGGTACTCTGATAACCCCAGGACTCATCCAGCGGGTGCTCGGTGACAGGGAGCAGCTCGACATGCGTGTAGCCCATTTCCAGCAGATAGGGCACCAGAGTTTCTGCAAGCTCGAGGTAGGAATAGACGCGGCCGTCGGGGTGACGCCGCCAGGAGCCGGCATGCGCTTCGTAGATATTGAGAGGCGCATGCAGCCAGTCCCAGCCGCGGCGCGCCTGCATCCATGCTGCGTCCTGCCACGCGTGGCCAGCCGGCGCCGCGACCCTCGACGCGGTTCCGGGGCGAAGCTCGAAGGCGCGCGCGTAGGGATCGGTCTTGAGGCGGACCGTGCCGCTGTCACGATGACGCAATTCGAATTTGTAGTGCGCGCCGGCTGCCACGCCCGGCACAAAACGCGCCCACACGCCGCTCGCACCGAGCATGCGCAGAGCATGCGCGCGGGCGTCCCAGGCGTTGAAGTCACCGACCACGCTTACGCGGTCGGCGTTCGGCGCCCAGACTGCGAAGCGCACGCCGTCGACAGCGTCGATGCGCAGGGGGTTCGCGCCGAGCATCCGGTACGCCTGCAGCAGGCGCCCCGAGTTGAACAGGTGCAGGTCGTGATCGGAGATGGCGGCCGGAAACGGGAACTGTGCGGCCGGGTCGGACATTCGGGCATTATATCGATGCGCAAACGTGCCCCACAGAAGCGGTAACTCGAAGGGAACCAGCCATGGACCATGCAGAAGGAATCACCGGGGCCGACGGTCGTACGATTCCGCGCGGTTACGTGCGGGATGCGCAGCATCCGGAACTCTCCGAACTGGCGCGCCAGTCGCTCGCGATCATCCTCGCGGGGGGACGGGGACAGCGCCTCGGTCCGCTCACCGTCTGGCGCGCAAAACCCGCTTTGCCCTTCGGCGGCAAGCTGCGCATCGTCGATTTCGCGTTGTCCAACTGCATCAATTCGGGGGTGCGCCGCATCGGCATCTGCACCCAGTACAAGGCGCAGAGCCTGATCCGGCACGTGCAGCAGGGCTGGTCGTTCCTCGACGGGCGTTTCGGGGAGTTCGTAGAGTTGCTGCCGGCCCAGCAGCGCGTCACCGCCGCGTGGTATCAAGGTACCGCCGACGCGGTGTACCAGAACCTCGATCTGTTGCGCCAGCACGACCCCAGGCACATGATCATCCTGGCGGGCGACCACGTGTACAAGATGGACTACGCAAAGATGCTCGCCGACCACGTGGCCGCCGAGGCGGACATGAGTATCGCCTGCATGGAAGTGCCGATGTCCGCTGCGACCGGCTTCGGGGTGATGCAGGTGGACGGGAATCGGCGGGTGATCGGTTTCGAGGAGAAGCCGCGCGCGCCCGCGCCGATGCCCGAGCGGCCCGACACCGCTCTCGCTTCGATGGGAATCTACGTGTTCAACACGCGCTTTCTCTACGAACAGCTCATGCGGGACGCCGACGAGCGCGACTCCAGCCACGATTTCGGCAAGGACCTCATTCCCTACCTGATCCGGCGCGGCTATCGCATCTGCGCGCACCGCTTTGCCGATTCCTGCGTCAACATGACCGAGGGCCGTCCCTACTGGCGCGATGTCGGCACCATCGACGCCTACTGGGAAGCGAACATGGATCTCACCAAGGTGACGCCGGACCTGAATCTGTATGACCGCGCCTGGCCGGTCTGGAGCTACCCGGAGCAGTTGCCGCCGGCGAAATTCGTGTTTGACGACGACGGGCGGCGTGGCCAGGCCATCGATTCGCTCATCTCCGGTGGCTGCATCGTCAGCGGCTCGAGCGTGCGCCGCTCCGTGCTGTTCTCGCGCTCGCGCGTGCACAGTTACTGCACGCTCGACGAGGCGGTGATCCTGCCCGACGTGGAGATCGGCCGCCACTGCATTCTCAAGCGGGTAGTGCTCGACAAGTACTGCAAACTGCGCGAGGGGCTGCAGGCGGGGGTCGATGTGGATGCCGACCGCAAGCGCTTCCACGTCACCGACGGAGGCGTGACCCTGATCACCCCGGAAATGCTCGGGCAGCAGATCCACCACCTCCGATGAGCGCATCCATGCATGCTGTCGACCTGGTGCTTGCCTGGCACATGCACCAGCCGGACTACCGTGACCCCGTCAGCGGCGAATTCCGGCTGCCGTGGGTGTACCTGCACGCGATCAAGGATTACAGCGACATGGCCGGCCACCTCGAGCGCCACCCGGGGGTGCGCGTGGTGGTGAATTTCGTGCCGGTGCTGCTCGATCAGCTCCAGGACTATGGCGATCAGTTCGCGAGCGGCGAGTTGCGTGATCCGCTGCTGCGGCTCCTCGGGCGCAGCGAGGCGACGGCGCTGACGCCCGCCGAGCGCCGGTTTGCGATCGAGCTCTGTTTTCACGCGAATCACGAACGGATGGTCAAGCCATTTCCTGCTTACCGCCGCCTGTACGATCTGTTTTGTTCGCTTGAGCCGCAGGGCGCAAGCGCGCTCGAGTACCTGTCCGATCGTTTCTTCTATGACCTGCTGGTCTGGTATCACCTCGCATGGACCGGCGAGACGCTGCGGCGAGGGTCCGAGCCGGTCGCGCGATTGATGGCGCTCGGAGAGCATTTCAGCGAAGCGCAACGCCGCGAACTGCTCGAGTTGATCGGGAGGACCGTGCGCTCGATCGTGCCGCGCTATCGCGCGCTCGCCGAGGCCGGGCGCGTGGAGCTCTCGACGACGCCCTACTTCCACCCCATCGCGCCGTTGCTGATCGACTTTGGCGCGGCGCGCGATGCGCAGCCGGAGATCGCACTGCCCGCGTCGTCGGTCTACCCCGGCGGGCGCGAACGCAGCATTGCGCAGCTTCAAGCGGCGCGCGAGGCGCACGAGCGCCATTTCGGCGCGCAGCCCGCGGGACTGTGGCCGGCCGAGGGCGCGGTTTCGCGGCCGTTTGCGCAACTCGCGGCCGAGCAAGGATTCGCCTGGCTGGCATCCAGCCAGAGCGTTCTCGGCCGGAGCCTCGCGCGCAACCGGACCGCCACGCCGGCAGACGCGGCATCGCGGCACCGCCCCTACCGCCTCACGGATTGCGCCGCGAACTGCGCATTGTTCTTCCGCGATGACCGGTTGTCCGATCTGATCGGCTTTCAATACGCGAAATGGCACGGGCAGGACGCGGCCGTGAACTTCATTTCCGAACTCGAGGCGATCGGGCGCGCCGTCCCGGCCGCGGAGCGGCCCCTGGTCAGCGTGATCCTCGACGGCGAGAACGCGTGGGAGTACTACCCCTACAACGGTTATTACTTCTTCGAAGATCTGTACGGGCGATTCGAAACGGATGCCGCTGTTCGCACGCACACCTTCAGCAGTTACCTCGCGGCGCATCCCGGCGAGGCGGGCGCAGCGGACGGGTTCGCGCAGTTCGGCGCGCTGGACAATCTTGCGGCCGGGAGCTGGATCGCCGGCAATTTCTCGACCTGGATCGGTTCGACCGACAAGAACCACGCATGGGACCTGCTATGCGCCGCTAAACAGAGCCTCGACCTCGTATTCGCGAGCGGGCGGCTCGATGGCGTGCGCAAGCAGGCCGCGCTGCGTCAACTGGGCGATTGCGAGGCTTCCGACTGGTTCTGGTGGTTCGGCGACTACAATCCGGCGGCAGCAGTGGCGAGCTTCGACCGGCTGTATCGCGGCAAACTCAGAAATCTCTACCAGCTGCTCGAATTGCCCGCGCCTGCCGCCCTGGACGTGCCGATCAGCCGCGGGCGGGGTGAGCCCGAATTGGGCGGTGCAATGCGGCGTTCGGGTTGAACGGCGGCCGGCAGTGACTGATCGAATCGCTTTGCTCCTCGGTGTGCATGCGCACCAGCCGATCGGGAACTTTCCCGAGGTCCTGGAGCGCGCGCATGAGCGCTGCTATCGGCCGTTTCTGCGCACGCTGCACGACTATCCGCAATTCCGCTTCGCGGCGCATTTCAGCGGACCGCTGCTCGATTACCTGTTCGAGCATCACCCCGGGGACATGCGCCTGCTGGTCGAAATGTCGGAGCGCGGGCAGGTCGAGCTGTTCGGCGGCGGCGATACCGAGCCGGTGCTCTCTGCGATTCCGGAGCGCGATCGGCTCGGGCAGGTCGAACACCTGTCCGCCAGACTTGCCGGTCGTTTCGGCGGGCGCCCGCGCGGCGCGTGGCTGACCGAGCGCGTCTGGCAGAGTTCGGTGGTGCCCGCTCTCGTCGCCGGCGGCATCGGCTATGTCACTGTCGACGACTACCATTTTCTCTGCGCCGGGCGGCGCCCGGAGGAACTCGGCGGCTACTTCACCACGGAGGAAGGCGGGCAGGTGCTCGACTTGTTTCCGATCTCGGAGGCGCTGCGCTATCGCATTCCGTTCGCGCTTGCCGAGGATACGGTGGCGTATCTGGAGGGCCTTGCGGCCCGGGGTGCGAACCAGGCCGCGGTGTATTTCGACGATATCGAAAAATTCGGCATCTGGCCGGAAACCTACGAGTGGGTCTACCAGAAGGGCTGGCTGCGCCGGTTCATCGAAGCGACCCTCGCCTCGAACAGGATCGAGGTGCAGATCTACCGCGATTTCCACGCGCGCCAGAGGACGCGAGGTGTCGTGTACCTGCCAACCACATCCTATATCGAGATGAACGAATGGACGCTTCCGGCGGCCGCGGCCGAAGCCTACCGGCAACTGATCGAGACTTCGCGGCAGGCCGGACGCTTCGACGTGGAAAAACCGTTCCTGCGCGGCGGGATCTGGCCGAATTTCCTGTCGCGCTACCCGGAGTCGAACTGGATGCACAAGCGCATGCTTGCACTGTCCGCGCGCCTCGCCGCCTGCCCGGAAAGTGGCAGCGGCGCGGATCTGCACCACCTCCTGCATGCCGCGCAGGCGAACGACGCGTACTGGCACGGACTGTTCGGCGGGCTGTACCTGCCGCATCTGCGGCGAGGCGTGTGGAGCAATCTGGTTTCTCTCGAGCACGCACTTGATCAATTGCAGCCTCGGGCTGCCAGCGCATGCGCTGATATCGACCACGACGGCGTGGACGAACTGTTTCTGCGCAGCGGCGGGGTGCAGGCGGTGATCAAGCTCGACGGGCGCGCTGCGGTTTGCGAGCTGGACGCCTACGCGCTGGCGCAGAATTTTGGCGACACCCTGAGACGCCATGCCGAGCACTACCACGGCCGGGTGATGAAAACGCAGGAGCGCAAGCACGCCAGCGGCGGTATCGCCTCGGCGCACGAGCGCGAACGCCTCAAGCATCCGATCGAGGCATCCGAACTGGTTGCCGATGCCGAGCCGCAGACCCTGCTGCGCGACACCTGGCGCGGGGCGGATGGCACCGCGCGGGCGATCAACTGCTACGTGCCTGGAAACCTTGTGCCGAATGCAGCGCAGGTGATTTTTTCGGCCGCATTGGGCGAACTGCGCCTGGACAAGACGATCGCCGTCGCGGGCAACTCGCTTTCGGCACACTATCGCCTTGCACCCCAGGGGAACGGGGAACTGCGCACCGTACTCGCGCTCGCCATGCCGAGTTGCGACGGCTACGGTGGCCGCTGCATGCATCAGGGAGAAATCCTCGGCGGCTTTGCTCAGGAATTTGATCTGTCGCCGGTTGCAGAATTCGTCCTGGACGACCGCCACATGCGAGGCGGGATCACGCTTTCGATCGAACCGCCGGCGCGTCTCACCGGGCGTCCCTACCACACGGTTTCGCAATCGGAAGACGGCTTCGAGCGCATCATGCAATGTATCGTGCTTGAGATTGCCTGGAGCCTCGAGGGCAATCAGACCGATTGCACGCTGGTGCTGCGAATCGACGCAGATGGCGGCGAGCGCTTGCCGGCGGGCTCTTTGCATGCCCGCCGATGAGAAGGCGCCCGAGCGCAAGGCGCGCAAGCGGAAGACCAGGATCAGCTGATTTGCGGCAGTTTTTTGCGCGCGCAGGCCGGAGTCGCAGATGCCTCAAGCGGAGATGATGGCGTTGCGCGTGCGTGCGCCGGGGGAACCCTTGTCACGCGATGCGCTGCCGGTCCCCGTTCCCGGTGCCCGCCAGATCCTGATCAGGGTGCGCGCCTGCGGCGTGTGCCGCACCGACCTGCACATCGCGGATGGGGAGCTTGCCGATTGCAGCCTGCCCGTCACGCCGGGCCACGAGATCGTGGGCGCGGTGGCGGCATCGGGTTCGGATGCGGGGCGCTTCAAGGAGGGTGAGCGCGTGGGCGTGCCGTGGCTGGGATGGACCTGCGGCGCATGCGATTACTGCACGAGCGGACGCGAGAATCTTTGCGATCGCGCGCGATTTACCGGTTATCACTACGCGGGCGGCTACGCGGAATATGCAGTCGCTGACGAGCGCTATTGCCTGCCGATTCCGGAGCACTACGGGGACGCAGAGGCGGCGCCGCTGCTTTGCGCCGGAGTGATCGGTTTTCGCTCGTACACGATGGCGGGAGACGCGGCGCGCATAGGCCTTTACGGCTTCGGCGCGGCCGGGCACATCCTTGCGCAGGTGGCGGCTGAACAGGGCAGGGAGGTGTTCGCGTTCACGCGTCCCGGCGACGCAGCCGGCCAGGCGTTCGCACGCCGGCTCGGGGTGAAATGGGCGGGCGGATCCGACGAGGCACCGCCGGATCCGCTTGATGCAGCGATACTGTTTGCGCCTGCGGGCGGGCTCGTGCCGCAGGCGCTCAAACACGTCAGAAAAGGCGGACGCGTGATATGCGGAGGCATCCACATGAGCGACATACCGTCGTTCCCGTATGCGTTGCTGTGGGGGGAGCGGCGCGTGCAGTCGGTCGCCAATCTGACGCGCGCCGACGGCGATGCGTTCATGCGCGTCGCGTCGCGCACGCCGATCCGCACCGAGACCCGCACCTATCCGCTCGAGCAGGCAAACCAGGCGCTCGCGGATTTGCGCGGCGGCAGGCTGGAGGGAGCTGCCGTGCTTGTGCCGTGACTGCTGCGCGCGACGCCGCTCGAAGGTATCATCACCAATTCCCAATCAGTCAATCGCAGGAGAACGCCATGGGCCACGCCGATCCGAGTCTTGATGTCAACGTGATGGATTACCAGTGGATTCCGTTCACGCCGAACCGCGATTTCCGCACGGAGCCGAAGATCTTCGTGCGCGCGGAAGGAGTGCACTACTGGAGCGACAACGGCGACAAGATCCTCGATGGCAGCAGCGGGCTGTTTTGCGTGCCGCTCGGCCACGGCCGGCGCGAGATCGCCGATGCCGTGCACAAGCAGCTGCTCGAATTGGATTTCGCAGGCGCGTTCTGCCGCAGTCACCCGAAGGCGTTTCAGCTGGCGAAGAAGGTCGCGGAATTCACGCCCGCGGGGATGAACCGCGTGTTTTTCACGAACTCCGGCTCTGAGGCGGTCGACACCGCGATGAAGATCGCGCTGGCGTACCACCGCGCGAAAGGCGAGGCCGGGCGCAGCATGTTCGTGTCGCGCGAGCGCGCGTATCACGGCGTCAACATGGGCGGCGTCGCGCTCTCGGGGCTGGTGCGCAACCGCGATGTGTTCGGACCGGGCGTGGCGGGCGTGGTGCACATGCGCTCCACCGTGCTCCCGGAGAACAGGTTCGTCAGGGGCCAGCCGCACAAGGGCGCGGAACTCGCCGAGGACCTCGCGCGGCTGATCGCGCTGCACGGCGCGCAGAACATCGCCGCGGTGTTCATCGAGCCGATTGCCGGCTCCACCGGCTGCCTGCCACCGCCGCTCGGTTACCTCGAGCGCGTGCGCGAGCTGTGCACGCAAAACGGCATCCTGCTGGTGTTCGACGAAGTGATCAATGGGCTCGGCCGCACCGGGTACGACTTCGCTTCCAAGGCGTTCAATGTCACGCCCGACATCCTCACCATGGCCAAGGCGCTCACCAACGGCATGCAACCGATGGGTGCGGTGGCGGTGCGCCAGGACATCCACGACAGCATTGTCAACCGCGGGCCCGAGCACCTGGTCGAGTTCTTCCACGGCTATACCTATACGGCGCATCCGGCGTCCTGCGCTGCGGGCCTTGCGACGCTGGAGATCTACCAGCGCGAGAAGACCTTCGACAAGGCACGCGCACTGGGCGAGTATTTCCTCGACCGCGTGTTCGAGCTGCAGGACCTGCCGTGCATGAGCGATATCCGCGGCTACGGGCTGATGGCCGCGTTCGACCTGAAGGTGAAGGACGGCAAGCCGGGGCTGGCCGGACATGAAGTGCAGAAGCGCCTGTTCGACGCCGGCCTGCACGTGAAAGCGACCGGAGACGCGATCATCATGGCGCCCGCCTACGTGGCCGAAAGGAAGCACGTGGACGAGATGATGTCGATCATCCGCGCGGTGTTGTCGAAGTGGTCGTGAACAACGGGGAGGGCGGCGGGATGACGCGCAGACTGTCCATCAGGGCGGCGCTTGCCGCATCCGCCGCCGTGCTCGCCTGCTTTGCATCGGGTGTGTTCGCGCAGGCGCAGAACACGCTCGTCTGGGGCACCTCGCAGGCGCCGCGGCATCTCAACCCGGCGGTGCAGTCCGGGATCGCCACGATGATGCCCGGCGCGCAGATCTTCGCCAGCCCCTTGCGCTTCGACGACAAGTGGAATCCGCAACCCTACCTCGCGGAGAGCTGGAGCTTCCAGGACGACGGGCTGTCGCTGCTGCTGAAGCTGGTGCCGAACGCCACGTTTCACGACGGCCGTCCGGTCACATCGGAGGACGTCGCGTTTTCGATCATGACGATCAAGGCGAATCATCCGTTCTCGTCGATGCTCGCTGCGGTGGACCGGGTGGACACGCCGGATCCGCGCATCGCGGTGATCCGCATGAAGCAGCCGCACCCGGCGATCCTGTACGCGCTCAGCCCGCCGTTGTGTCCGATCCTCCCGAAGCACGTGTACGGGGACGGCATCGATCCGAAAAACCACCCGAAGAACAACGCACCGGTCGGCTCGGGTCCCTACAAGTTCGTGGAATTCAAGCCGGGCGAGCACATCATCCTGGAAAAGAACCCGAACTTTTTTATCAAGGGGCGCCCGCACTTCGACCGGGTGATCTTCCGCATCTTCAAGGATTCGAACGCGCTCCTGCTCGCGCTCGAACGCAGGGAGGTCCACTACGTCCCGTTCTGGTCGGATCTCGCCTCGCTCGACGCACTGGCGAAAAAGCCGGGGCTCCTGATCACCGACAAGGGCGGCGAGGCGATCGGGCCGATCAATTGGCTCGCGTTCAACACGAAAAGGAAGCCGTTCGATGACGCGCGCGTACGCCAGGCCGTGTCCTTCGCGGTGGACCGCGAGTTCATCACCAGGAAGCTGCATGCCGGCCGCACCAAGGTCGCCACTGGTCCGATCGCGCCCGGGTCCCCGTTTTATACCGGCGCGGTGGAGACCTACAAGGTGAACCTCGAGCGGGCCAACAAGCTGCTCGACGATGCCGGTCTCAGGAAGGGCGCGAATGCCATGCGCTTCGCAGCGGCCGTGGACTTCCTTCCGGGCAACAACGAGCAGCAGAAGAACGTCGCGGAGTATCTCAAGGCGCAGCTGAAGAAGATCGGCGTCGACCTGACCGTGCGCTCCTCGCCGGACTTTCCCACCTGGGCGAAGCGTGTGGGCGGCCACGATTTCGACATGACGATGGACTCGGTGTTCAACTGGGGCGACCCGGTGATCGGCGTGCACCGCACCTATCTCAGCTCGAACATCCGGCAGGGCGTGATCTGGTCGAACACCCAGAGCTATTCGAACCCGAAGGTCGATGACCTGCTGGCGCGGGCCGGCGTCGAGCGCAATCTCGACAAGCGCAAGGCGCTGTACGGCGAGTTCCAGAAGATCGTGGTGGCGGAGGCGCCGATCGCGTTCATCAATCTGCTGCCCTACTACCAGGTCTACGACAAGAGCCTGAAAAACCTGCCGACCACGATCTGGGGCGCGGCTGCCCCGATCGACGAAATGCGCCGCGAGTAGCGCGGGCGATGGGTTTCGTAGGCTGGATCCTGCGGCGGCTCGCCTGGGCGGCGGGCCTGCTGCTCTCCGTAGCGGTACTGAATTTCAGCCTGATGCACATGGCGCCGGGCGATATCGTGCAGACCATCGTCGGCGAGATGGGCGGTGCGAGCGAGGAAACCATGGCGCAGCTGACCAAAGCCTATGGCCTGGACCGCGGTTTTCTCGATCAATTGTGGATTTACGTCTCGCGCGTGGCCCAGGGAGACCTGGGCTATTCGTATTACTTCAATCGCCCGGTGCTCGGGCTGATCCTCGACCGGGTCCCGGCCACGGTGCTGCTCGTATTCACCGCGCTGGCGGTCGCCATCATCGCCGGCACCTTCCTCGGCGTCATGTCGGCGCGCTACCCCGCGAGCTGGCTGGGGGCGCTGGTGACGATCACGGCGCTGTTCGGGTTTTCGGCCCCGGTGTTCTGGTCCGGATTGATGCTGCTGTTGCTGTTCGCCTCGGTGATCCCCATCCTGCCTGCGTCAGGAATGTACGACGTCGCGCAGGGCGCGACCGGAATCGCGTATGCGCTCGACGTGGCGCACCATCTGGTGCTTCCGGCGTTGACGCTGGCCATCATCTATCTCGCGCTGTATTCGCGGCTGGCGCGCGCGAGCATGATCGAGGTGCTGGGCTCGGATTACGTGCGCACCGCGCGCGCCAAGGGCCTGTCGGAGAACAAGGTGGTGTTCAAGCATGCGCTGAGAAATGCGGTGCTGCCGGTGGTCACGGTGGCCGGGCTGCAGTTCTCGGCGATGCTCGCCGGAGCGGTGCTGGTCGAGACGGTATTCACCTGGCCGGGCATGGGGCAGCTCGCTTTCGAGTCGATCCTGCGGCGCGACAACCAGCTCATTCTCGGCATCCTGCTGCTCTCGGCGGTGCTCGTGATCATCGGCAACCTGCTCACGGACCTCGCCTACCGCTTCGTCGACCCGCGGATCAGGACCGATGGCTGAAGAGCGGGCACGCGGGCCGTGGGGCGAGGCGTGGAGCGTGTTCGGGCGCAACTACGCAGCTCTAGTCGGCCTCGGTCTGCTGGCGCTCGTCGCGGCGATGGTCCTGGTGGGGCCGCTCGTGTACGGGGTGGATCCGTTCGAAATCGTCGGCGCGCCGAAAATGGGCCCGGGAATCGAGCCCGATGCACCCTTCGGCACCGATTATCTCGGCCGCGACGTGCTCGCGGGCTTGCTCAAGGGCGGGCGCCCAACGCTGATCGTGGGCATTTGCGCGGCGCTGATCACCACGATCATCGGCATCACCATCGGGTCGCTCGGCGGCTTTTACGGCGGGGCCGTCGATGGCGCGCTCGGACGCGTGACCGAATTTTTCCAGGTGCTGCCGGCGCTGCTGTTCGCGATGGTGCTGATCACGCTGTTCACGCCATCGCTGCTGACCGTCACGCTCGCCATTGGCGTCGTTGCGTGGACCGGCATGGCGCGCCTGACGCGCGCGGAGTTCCTGCGCATCAAGCAGCTGGAATTCGTGCGCGCCGCGCGTTCGATCGGCGCATCCAACGCGCGCATCATCTGGCGCGTGATCCTGCCCAACGCGCTGCCGCCGATCATCGTCTCCGCAACGCTCGCCACGGGCACCGCGATCCTGTTCGAAGCGGGGCTGTCGTTCCTCGGACTGTCGGACCCCAACGTGATGAGCTGGGGCATGATGATCGGCTCGAACCGCAACTACCTGCGCGAAGCGTGGTGGGCGGTGACGTTTCCGGGGGTGTGCATCTTCATCACGGTGCTCGCGATCAGCCTGGTGGGCGACGGACTGAACGACGCGTTCAATCCCAAGCTGCGCACTCGCTGAGCCATAGCTGATGGATTCTCTCCTCGAACTCGAGCATCTGGAAGTCGAATTCGACACCTGGGACGGGCGCGTGCGCGTGCTCGACGGCGTGTCGTTCTCGCTCGCCGCCGGCGAGACGCTCGGCATCGTCGGCGAATCCGGTTGCGGCAAGAGCATGACCGCGCTCGCGATCATGGGCCTGGTGCCCACGCCCGCCGGCCACATCACCGGCGGGTCGATCCGCTTCGCGGGCGAGGACCTGGTGCGCGCCCCACAAGCCCGGCTGCGGCAGTTGCGCGGCAACCGCATCGCGATGATTTTCCAGGAGCCGATGACCTCGCTCAATCCGGTGTTCACCGTGGGCGAGCAGATCGCCGAAGCGGCGCGCGAGCATCTCGGGCTCTCGGGGACGGAATCGCGCCACCGGTCGGTCGAGATGTTGCGCGCGGTGCACATTCCGGAAGCCGAAAAACGGGTCGATGAGTACCCCCACCAGTTCTCCGGGGGAATGCGCCAGCGCGTGATGATCGCAATGGCACTCGCCTGCGAACCGCAGGTGCTGATCGCGGACGAACCCACCACGGCACTCGATGTCACCGTGCAGGCGCAGATCTTCGATCTGCTGCAGGAGTTGCGCGAGACCAAGGGCACCGCCATCGTGCTCATTACGCACGACATGGGCGCGATCGCCGAGATGACCGACCGGGTGATCGTGATGTACGCCGGCCGGCGCGTCGAGGAGGGCGCGGTAGAGGACATTCTCGACCGGCCGGCCCATCCCTACACGCGGGGCCTGCTCGCGTGCCGGCCGCAACTTCAACTGGGCAAGGGCGCAGTGCGTCCGGCGCTGCGCGAAATCCCTGGCGTGGTGCCGCCACTGCACCTGCTCGGGCGGGGCTGCGCATTCGCGGAGCGCTGCCCCGACGCGATGCCGCGCTGCCGGGACGAGCGTCCCGTCGAGACCGTGGTGCGCGCGGGCCACGCCGCGGCTTGCTGGCTGCTCGATGAGCGGCGCGAGGCGGCATGAGCGAAACGCTGTTGTCGGTTGGCGATCTGCGTGTGCATTTTCCGCTGCGGCGCGCAATGCCGTTCGCGCCGCGCCGCACGGTGCGGGCGGTGGATGGCGTGAGCTTCGACGTTGCGCCGGGAACCACCTTCGGCATCGTCGGCGAATCCGGCTCGGGCAAGACCACGATTGCGCTCGCGGTGATGCGCCTTACGGATATCACCGGCGGTCGCGTGGCTCTTGGCGGAGATGAGTTGTCCGCGCTCCATGGTGAGCGCTTGCGCGCGGCGCGCAAGAGGGTGCAGATGATCTTTCAGGACCCGTACTCCTCGCTCAATCCGCGCATGCGCGCCGGCGCGATCGTCGAGGAGCCGATGCAATTGATGGGTCTGGAGGACGACGCCGGGCGCAAGGCGCGTGCGCGGGAATTGTTCACGCAGGTCGGCCTGCGCGAGGACCAGCTGCAGCTGTTCCCGCACCAGTTCTCGGGCGGGCAGCGCCAGCGCATCGGCATTGCGCGCGCGCTGGCAACCAAACCCGAACTGGTGGTATGCGACGAGCCGGTATCCGCGCTCGACGTGGCGATCCAGGCGCAGATTCTCAACCTGCTCACCGAACTGCAACGGCAATACGGGCTGACCTACCTGTTCATTTCGCACGACCTTGGCGTAGTTCAGTACCTGTGCGACGAGATCGCGGTGATGTACCTCGGCCGCATCGTCGAGCAGGCGACACGCGAGGCCCTGTTCGAGAACCCGCTGCATCCGTACACCTGGGCCCTGCTCTCGGCGGTGCCTCGCCTGGGCCGCAGGCGGCGCGGCGCGGCCTCGCGCATCAGGCTCGAAGGCGATCCGCCGAGCCCGATCAACCCGCCGGCGGGTTGCCGCTTCTCCACGCGCTGCCCGTTCGCCGAGGCGCGATGCCGCAGCGAGGAACCGCCGCTGCGTGAGGTGCATGCCGGGCACCGCATCGCCTGCCACCTGGTAGGGGAGGGCGGTGCTGTGCCCCACCGGCCGGGGCTCGATTGATTGGCGCGAACCTGGACCACGGCACAGTGTCTTACGATTGTCTCAAACGGAGATCTCAATGGCGACGACCAAGCGCTCGAGCAAGGGACAGGTAGTCCTTCCGAGCGCGGCACGCTTGGCGCGAAGATGGAAGGCGGGGACGAAGCTCGCCGTTGACAACCGGCCGGAGCGCGACCCGCTGCGGCCGGCGAAGCCGTTCGCAGAGACAAGCCTTGCGGATGTGGTCGGATCGGCGGGCTACAAGGGTCCGCGCAAAACTCTGCGGGATATGGAGGATGCGGTCCTGCGTGGAGGGCACAAGCGCAATTGAATTAGAACTCGGCAATGTCGTCCTTAGGTGGGGACGCCTGAGCGCAGCGACGCACTTGCCCATGCGGCAATCCTGTGCATGGTGCTGCAAAGGTCTTCGCCCGCGCCGCAGCGCGATTGCGTCACCGGGCGGTAGCCGTGCGCCGTGGCGCGCGATGCAAGAGCGCTGCGTTGGAGGCGGTTGGCAGGGGCTGTGACAGGAAACACCTCGCCCTCGAACACGGTCCCCCATATTGCGATGTCCTTCAGTCCCATCGCGCCGGTTTCGTAGGGGTCGGCTTCGAGCACCGTGAAGTCGGCCTTCTTCCCTGCCACGATGCTGCCAATCTCGTGGTCCATCCCGAGGGCGTGGGCGGCGTCGATGGTGATTCCGCGTAGCGCCTGCGTGAGCGATAGGCGCTCGGCCGGTGCGGCGACGCGGCCCGAGCGCGTGATGCGATTCGCCGCACACCACGCAAGGAACAGCGGCTCAGTGGGCGCCATCATGAAGTCCGAATGGAACGACACGGGAATTCCGGCCCGCAGCAGCGAGCCCGCGCGCACGATCTGCGAGGCGCGCTCGGGACCGAGGCCGAGCGCGGAGTAGCTGTCCGAGAGCGCGTGGACGTAGTAGGGGTTCACCGACGCGATGGCGCCGAGTTCCGCCATGCGGCGCGTCTGCGCGTTGGTGTGGAATCCCATGTGGTGCAGCGTGAAGCGATGGTCGAACCGCGGCCGCGCAGCCTGCGCGGCGGCGAGCGCGCCGAGCACCGAATCGACGCCACCGTCGCCGTTGACGTGCACGTGGATTGCGTAGCCCGCGTCCCAGCACACCCGCACGCCTTTCGCGAGAATTTCCGGCGACATCATCCATTCGCCCTGGTGGCCATCGATGTAGCCGGGTGCGTTCATGCGCATCAACTGCGAGAACATCGCACCGTCGGCGTAGAGTTTGATCGCCTTCAGGGTCTTCATGCGGCGCGTGTCGCGCACCGGCAGCATTGCGACAAGGTCCAGGACCCTTTCGAATCCGGGATCTTCGGTAGGGCTCGGCTTGTGCCCGGACAGGCGGAAGCCCAGCGCCCCCGCGTGCGGAATGTTGTAGACCCGCAACGGCAGCCCGGGCCGCTCGACGACGCTTTCCCATGCGGCGAACTCGTAGTCGATATCGAGAGAGCCAAAGGCCATGTCACCGGCGGTCGTGATGCCGCCACGATGCATCAGGCGCGCCATGCGCTCGAGACCCTGGTAGAACCACTCCTTGCGCAGGAAGTGCGGCATCAGCCGGGCGAGCAGCGTTTTCGTCCCGATCTCGAAAAAGTGGCCTTCCTCCCAGTTGATTTGCGGGTGCACCGCCGCTTCGCGCGTGAGCCCTGCGAATTCCAGCGCGCGCGTGTTCGCGAAGATTTCGTGGAAGGAGCGATGCCACACGATCACGGGGCGCCCGGGTGAGATCTCGTCGAGCTCCGAACGGCGGGGCCGCCGGCCGTGGAAGCCATGGTGGAAGCCCCAGGACGCGAGCAGTTCGCCGGTAGCGCGGTGATCTTTCACAGCGACTTTCAGCCGGGCAAGCCACTGTTCGCGGTTGTTTGCCGCCTTGGCGATCGATCCGTCGGCCATGCGCCAGTCCTCGGGCGCGATGATCGCCGTGGGCAGCAGCAGCGCGCCGAGCCACGGGTGGACGTGGTTGTCGATCAGGCCGGGCATCAGCACCTTGTCGCGGAAGCGCTCGTCGATGCGCACCTCGCGTCCTTCGCGCCACGGGCCCATCGACTCCAGGTCGCCGACCGCCGCGATGCGATCGCCGATCACAGCCACCGCGGTTGCGTCGGGCAGCGATTCGTCCATGGTGACGACGCGCCGCGCGAGATAGATGGTCATCGGCTCTCTTGCGGCAGTTCCTGTTGTTTGGGTCAAGGTGCGCTCCTGGGATCGCGAATAAGACTACGGTATTCCGCGAGCCAAGTGGCGACGTGACCGAAGTGGCCTAGAATTTGCCTGATCCGGACATCCCGATCGAAGGGCATGAACGCTTCCCGTCTGTTGCGCAACCCCATCGGCTTCCTGCTGCTGCCGCGCTTCACGGTGATCGCGCTTTCCTCGGCGATCGAGCCGCTGCGCATCGCCAATCGCTACGTCACGACGAAATACGTCTGGCGGCTGATCTCGATGGACGGCGCGCCGGTGCCGGACGGGAACGGGCTGCCGATCCAGCCGGATTGCTCCATCGAGCGGGCCGGGGCGCTCGGCACCCTGCTGGTCTGCGCCGATCACGATCCCGAAAAACCCGTCACACGGCGCCTGGCCGCGTGGCTGCGCGCGCTCGACCATGCCGGGACAACCCTCGGCGGCATCGACACCGGCGCCTTCACGCTCGCGCGCGCCGGCTTGCTCAAGGGGCGCCGTGTGACCGTGCATTGGGAAGTCGTCGACGTGTTTCGCGAGCGCTATCCAGGGATCGAGGTCACGCAGTCGCTGTTCGAAGCCGATCGAGATCGGCTGACCTGCGCGGGCGGCGTGGCGGTGATCGACATGATGTTGCATGCGATTGCCGCGGACCACGGGCAGGCGATTGCGGCTCGCGTGGCCGAGCATTGCCTGCACGATCACATGCGCAACGCTTCGGAACTGCAACGTATGACGCTGGCGCAGGGCGCGCGGCACCGGAATACGAAATTGCTCGCCGCGATCCGTCATGTCGAATCGCGGCTCGATACCGTTACCGGCACCCATGAGATCGCGCTGCAGGCAGGGCTGTCGACCCGGCAGCTGGCACGTCTTTTCCGGACGCATCTGGGCGAGAGTCCGGCGCGCTACATGCTGAGGTTGCGCCTGGAGCGGAGCCGGCAGCTGCTGCGGCGAACTGCGATGCCGGTGGTCGAAGTCGCGATCGCCTGCGGATTCGTCTCGCAGGCGCATTTTTCGCGGCGTTACCAGAGGATGTTCGGTTGCGCGCCGCGCGACGAGCGCGGCGCACCGCAACCCGGCCAGATGCCGGTGATGGATTCCGAAAAAGGGGTAGGGAATTTTCAGTTGCCATAAGTGGGGAGTAAGTGGCTGGCGAACTCGATCACCGGCAGGCCGATCGTGGGCGGCGAGGGGATGGACACCGCGTTCGTTGCGCTGACGTGAGGGCGGACGGGCGGGCACGCGCTACTTTAGCCCAGGACGATGCCGCTATACTCGGCGCAGAACGATCACAACGGCCGCAATGACGCCCGAAGCCAAAGCCCGCCTCGCCATAGACGAACGGCTGCAGCAAGCCGGCTGGCTGGTGCAGGACTTCAAGAACCTCAATTTGGGCGCCGGGCCAGGCGTCGCGGTGCGCGAATACCCGACCGACACCGGCCCGGCCGACTATGTGCTTTTCGTGGATCGGGAGGCGCTCGGCGTCATCGAGGCCAAGCGTGATGAGGAGGGCGAGAACATCACCGTTACCGAAGACCAGACGCTTCGGTATGCCCAATCGGCCCTCAAATGGCGCGTCGAAAAGACGCCCCTGCCTTACCTGTTCGAGAGCACCGGCAAAATCACCCGCTTTACTGACGGCCGCGACCCGGCACCGCGCTCGCGCGAGATCTTCAGCTTCTTCCGTCCGGAGGAACTTCGCATCCGGCAAGCCCGGCCGGACACGCTTCGCACGCGCCTCGCCACCAAAATGCCACCACTGCCGGAGCAGGACCTGCGCGGCTGCCAGGTCAGCGCCGTCACCGGCCTGGAGAAATCGTTTGCCGTCAACAAGCCGCGCGCCTTGGTGCATATGGCCACCGGCTCGGGCAAGACGTTTACCGCCATTACGTCCGTCTACCGTCTGCTCAAGTTTGGCGGCGCCAAACGCATCCTGTTCCTGGTGGACACCCGCAACCTCGGCAAGCAGGCCCATCAGGAGTTCATGGCCTACACGCCGCCGGACGACGGCCGCAAGTTCACCGAGCTGTACAACGTGCAGCGGCTGTCGAGCAGCAACATCGACCCGTACGCGCAGGTGTGCATCTCCACGATCCAGCGCATGTACTCGATCCTGTCGAATGAACCGATCGACGAATCGGCCGAGGACGTGTCGCTGAACGAGCTTCGGCAAACCGACAAGCAGGCCAAGCTGGTGCGCTACAACCCGGCCGTGCCGGTCGAGACTTTCGACTTCATCGTCATCGACGAATGCCACCGCTCCATTTACAACCTGTGGAAGCAGGTGCTCGACTACTTCGACGCCTTCCTGGTCGGCCTCACCGCGACGCCGGACAAGCGCACCTTCGGCTTCTTCAACGAAAACATCGTCGCCGAGTACACCTACGAGCAATCCGTGGTCGACGGCGTGAACGTCGGCTACGAGGTCTACGTGATCGAAACCGAGATCACCAAGAAGGGTGCGGAACTCAAGGCGAAAGAGTGGGTGGACCATCGCGAGCGCGAAACGCGCAAGAAGCTCTTGGCGCAAACGGAGGAGGACACGCAGTACACCGCCATCGAACTGGACCGCTCGGTGGTCAACACCAGCCAGATCCGGCAGGTCATCCTGGCCATGAAGACGGCGGTCGAAACCACCATCTTCCCCAACCGCAACGAGGTACCCAAGACCTTGATCTTCGCCAAGACCGACAGCCATGCCGACGACATCATCAACATCGTCCGCGAGGTCTATGGGCAGGGCAACGACTTCTGCAAGAAGGTCACCTACAAGGCCGACGAAGACCCGGACAGCATCCTCGCCAGCTTTCGCATCGACTACAACCCGCGCATGGCCGTCACCGTGGACATGATTGCCACCGGCACCGACGTGAAGCCCCTCGAAGTGCTGCTCTTCATGCGCGACGTGCGCAGCCGGGGCTACTACGAACAGATGAAGGGCCGCGGCGTGCGCAGCCTCGGCAAGGACGACCTGAAGCGCGTCAGCAACAGCGCCGAAAGCGCCAAGACGCGGTTCGTGCTGATTGACGCAGTGGGCGTGGAGAAGTCGCTGAAGACCGACTGCCGGCCGCTGGAGCGGCAGCCCACCATCGCGCTCAAGGACCTGCTGCAGGGCGTGGCGATCGGCCACCGGGACGACGACACCGTGCTTTCGCTCGCCAGCCGGCTGGTGCGCTTGTCCAAGCAGCTCGACGACAAGGCCAAGGCGCGCATCGAGAGATCCTCCGGCGGGATTCCTGTGGGGGATCTCGCCAAGGCGTTGGTCGCAGCGATCAACCCGGATGCGATCGTCGAGGCCGCCATCGCCGCAGCCAAAGCCAAGGGGATTGCGCGATCCGAAGACTCGCTGACCCCGGAGGAGATCGCCGCCGTGCGCGCGCAGCGCGTAGCCGCCGCCTGCCTGCCTTTCGACAAGCCGGAGCTGCGTGACCAGATCGAAAAGGCGCGCCAGGACCTCGAGCAGCTGATCGACCACGTCAACCTCGACACCGTGACGCTCTCGGCTTACAGTGAGCAGGCCGAAGCGCAGGCCCGCAAGGCCATCGAGAGCTTTGCCGAGTACATCGCTAAGAACAAGGACGAGATCGCCGCGCTCGGCTTCTTCTACCAGCAGCCCTACCAGCGGCGAGCTTTGACATTCGAGATGATCGAAGACCTGCACGACGCCCTTGCTCGGCCGCCGCTGATGCTGACCACCGAGAAGCTGTGGAGCGCCTATGCGCGTGTGCAGGCCTCGCAGGTCAAGGGCGCCAACGTCAAGCGCCAGCTCACGGACCTGATCGCGCTGGTGCGGTTTGCGATCGGTTTGGACTCGGAGTTGAGGCCCTTCAGCGAGCAGGTTGACAAGCGGTTCCAGGAATGGATCTTCCGCCACAATGCGCAGCGTCCCACTTCATTCACATCCGAGCAGACCGAGTGGCTGCGGTTGATCAAGGACCACATCGCAAGTTCCTGCGCTATGAGCCGGGATGATTTCGACTACGCGGAGTTCGCGGCGAAGGGCGGATTGCAGAAGGCCTGGGGCGTGTTCGGGAATTCGCTGGATGGGTTGATGAAAGAGATGAATGAGGAATTAGTGGCGTGAGCGAATTGGAGGTGAACCTATGGGAGCTGCCTCCCTCTTGGAAGTGGACGACAATGGGGGACGCGGCGGAGATCGTTGGCGGCGGAACGCCTTCTACAATTAATTCAGAAAATTTTGGCGGCGCTGTGCCATGGATCACGCCCGCCGATATGTCGACCCATGTCGGAAAACTCATTTCACGTGGCGCTCGCTCAATCTCAGAGCAAGGACTCCAAAGTTCCGGCGCGCGCTGGTTGCCGAAAGGTTCCGTGCTTTTTAGTTCGCGCGCACCAATTGGATACGTGGCAATTGCCGCGAATTCAGTTACCACAAATCAAGGATTCAAGAATTTCGTACCGAAACGCGGCATCGCGTCGGACTTTGTCTACCACTGGCTTACGAGCGCGAAGCCACTTGCGGAGAAACTAGCTAGCGGGACCACGTTTCTAGAAATTTCTGGGGCAAAGGCGGCGTTGATTCCGTTCCCTGTTGCGCCGACCACCGAACAGACTCGTATAGTCGAAAAGCTCGAAGAACTGCTCTCCGATCTCGATGCCGGCGTTGCCGAACTCAAGGCCGCGCAAAAGAAGCTGACGCGCTATCGGCAATCCTTGCTGAAAGCGGCGGTAGCGGGCGCGCTCACCGCAGAGTGGCGCGCTGAACGGGCGCGGCGCGGCGAAGCCGCCGAATCCGGCGCCCAACTCCTGGCGCGCATACTCGTCGAGCGCCGCGCGCGCTGGGAAGCGAAGCAACTTGCGAAGTTCAAGCAACAAGGCAAGGCCCCGCCAAAAGATTGGAAGGACAAGTATCAAGAGCCGGGAGGAACAAACGTTTTGGATCTACCAAAATTGCCGGCAGATTGGGCGTGGGCATCGATCGAGCAGGTTGTTTGCGAAATCCGAAGCGGGACGGCAGAGACTTCGGTTAGAGTACCAAGCCCGTACCCAGTTCTCAAGTCAAGTGCGGTTCGCCCTGGCAAGGTCGACATGAAAGCACTGAATTTCCTGACGCATGCTCAGAGCCATCGTCGCGAAAATTTTCTAGATCTGAATGACGTCCTAATTACGCGCCTGAGCGGCTCTGTGGAGTATGTCGGTTGCTGCGCGATCGTACGGACCGTTCCTGAGTGCGGGATTCAGTATCCGGACCGCGTTTTTTGCGGAAAGTTGCTTCCAACAATCGGTTGGTTTGCGGACTTTTTGGTCTATTGGTTCTCGAGTCCATATGTTCGAGCAGTCCTTGAAAGAGCTGCCAAATCTACTGCCGGACACAAGCGAATTTCGCTGAGCGACATACTGCCTCTTCCAATACCGATACCGCCAAGCGCCGAGACAGACGAAATCCTGAGGGTAGTAACTGACTCTTTGGATCGCATCGAAGGTGGAGTGGTTGCAGTTGATATGGCGTTTAAACAGTCGTCTGCCCAGCGAAAGAACATCCTCAAAGCCGCCTTCTCCGGCCAACTCGTTCCCCAGGAGCCCAACGACGAACCCGCCGGCGTGCTGCTGGAACGCATCCGCGCCGAACGGGCGGCGCAGCCGGGGCAAAAGGCGCCCAGGCCCTTCCGAGGAAAGGTGACGGCATGAATCGGCGCAAGGTTGCCGACGCGATATCCTCGGCCGGGCGCGCGAGGTGTGGCGAGCAGATTGTCGTATCGATGTCACGACAATTGGCCGTCCAGAAATGACGACGCCCGCACGGAGCGGGCGCCGGAAATACTGGCAGGCCCTGAGTTCGAGGATCCCACCCGTTCGGGCTGTCGCTGTTGCCAGCAACCTCTACAAACCTCACGCTTGCCTGCGAAAGCATTATATCGCATTCCGGACATCGGCCATGGACTTGGAAACATGAATACTTCGGCGCTCATCCAGAAAGTCTGGAACTTCTGCCACACGCTGCGCGACGACGGCGTCGGCTACGGAGACTACCTGGAGCAGCTGACCTACCTGCTGTTCCTGAAGATGGCGCACGAGTACTCAGAGGCGCCCTACAAGCGCGATACCCGCATCCCCAAGGGCTACGACTGGGCCGCGCTGCGTTCCAAGACCGGCGAGCCGCTGGAGGCCCATTACCTCGCCACGCTGAACAAGCTGGGCCAGGGCAAAGGGATGCTGGGCGCGATCTTCTTCAAGGCGCAGAACAAGATCCAGGACCCGGCCAAGCTGTCGCGCCTGGTGCAGATGATCGATGCCGAAAGCTGGGTGGGCATGGACACCGACACCAAGGGCGACCTGTACGAAGGGCTCTTGCAGAAGAACGCCGAGGACACCAAGAGCGGCGCCGGTCAGTACTTCACGCCGCGCGCGCTGATCCAGACGATGGTGGAGTGCGTGCGCCCGGAACCGATGAAGACGATCGCCGACCCGGCCTGCGGCACCGGCGGGTTCTTCCTCGGCGCGTACAACTGGCTGAACCGCCCGGGCAGCGGTCTCAACAAGCGGCAGAAGGAATTCCTGCACCGCGAGACCTTCCACGGCAACGAGATCGTCCCGAACACCCGCCGCCTGTGCCTGATGAACCTCTTCCTGCACAGCATCGGTGAGCTCGACGGCGAGCCGCTGGTGGACCGGTCGGACGCGCTGATTGCCGACGCCGGCGGGCGCTTCGACTACGTACTCGCGAACCCGCCCTTCGGCAAGAAGAGCAGCATGACCTTCACGAATGAGGAAGGCGAGGAGGACCGCGACGCGCTGACCTACGAGCGGCAGGACTTCTGGGAGACCACGTCCAACAAGCAGCTCAACTTCCTGCAGCACATCGTCACCGTCCTCAAGTCCACCGGGCAGGCCGCCGTGGTGCTGCCGGACAACGTGCTGTTCGAAGGCGGGGCCGGCGAGAAGATCCGCAGGAAACTCTTGGAAAACTGCGACGTGCACACCCTGCTGCGCCTGCCCACCGGCATCTTCTACGCGCAGGGCGTGAAGGCGAACGTGCTGTTCTTCGACGCCAAGCCCAAGGATGGCAAGGTGCACACCGAGGACGTCTGGATCTACGACCTGCGCACCAACAAGCACTTCACGCTCAAGACCCGCACGCTCAAAGCCGAGGATCTGCGCGACTTCATCGACTGCTACCACCCGGAAAACCGTCACCAGCGCAAGGAAACCGAGCGCTTCAGGCGCTTTGCGTACGCTGACCTCGTCGCCCGCGACAAGGCGAGCCTCGACATCTTCTGGCTGAAGGACGACGACCTGGAAAACCTCGACGAACTGCCCGCGCCGGAGGTGCTGCAGCAGGAGATCATCGAGCACCTGGAGGCGGCGCTGAATTCCTTTCGGGACGTGGCGGCGGGGTTGGCGCGGTCGAAGTGATCTCGCCTACAAAAGGAAAGTCAATCGAGGACCGCCTGAGCACCGGATTATGTCGATGATTGCTCTTCGGGATACCGTGTGCGGCAGTGCCCAATCCGGATTATGTTATGTTGGCCGCCGCGAAGAATGAATCCAGCAGTGAAATACCTTATCGCACGCGACTTGATTGATTCCAGCGAAGCCTGCGGCACGCATCCGTGGTGCACGCATTGGATATCAAAGACGCCGAAGACGCGGCGGTTTCTCAAAGACAGAAGCTAGAGCCAATCGGGACATTCGAGAGAGCGGCATGCACGAGTCATTCGAACAGTTCATGAAGCTGGCCAGCCCATGGCTGCCGGGTTATGACCGAATCTCTGTCTCCGCGCTTGGAGTCAAAAAGGGCGACAGGCATTTCCTGCTTTCTGCTCGCGTGTACCTCCTGTCGCCTCTGCGACAAGCGTTTCAGCGTCCGCCGCTTGATGACTCGGTCTTCTGGGGACTCACAGACGAGGTGCGTTTCGTGCCGGCCGAATTTCCTGCATTGCTCGAGCGGCTGGCGGCAGGCTGTATCGCGCTTGGCCGCGTGGACGGAGAATTGCCCCGGGAGCCGCAAGCCAACTTGAGCCCGTGGTTCTATGCCGGCAATGCGCCGAGCGATCCTCAGGGGTATGAAGACCCGAGGCTTCCTTTATTCCGCGTCACCGGTGGGTCGCGCGGCGTTCTTATTTACAGTGCGATCAACTCGGGCGATGTGGAATGGCACCTTCATTCGCACAGACCGCCGTTTAAGAACCTGGGCGACCTTCATCGGCACTATGACGTGCCACAAAATGAGTCTGGCGATGCCACTCTGATCGAGGTTATTGTCGAGCCACCTTTGGCAATTACGGCGCGGTCAAGCATCGAAAACGGGCGGGTTCTCGTCAATGTGCACGCGGCGAAGGGCTTGGCGGTTGAAAAGGTGTCGATTGGCTATGTCGCGGAAGTCGCGGGCAAGACGAAAAGAGGAAACATTGACGTTATCCAGTGGGTGGAGAAGGACAGAATTGTCGAGGGGAGCGCCCAATTGGACCTCGGTGATTGCCCGGAAGCCGACTGCCTTCTCACCTTTGCAGGTACAGGAATACAGCACGTGCGGCTGACAGAAGGGAAGCGGCGATTGAATGTCCGCACCGCAATACAGGAAGCGTTCGATCCGGAACTGAAGAGGCTTTGCCAGCTCCTGTTTGAAGTCAAGCGCGATGACGCCAAGAGGTTCGAGGACGGCGTAGCGCTTCTCTTTGGAATGTTGGGATTTTCGATCGCTCAGCACGGCAGAGCGCCAAAACTCGCCGACGCTCCGGATGTCGTCGCCACGACCCAAGCCGGAAATATCGCAGTCGTGGAATGTACGATCGACCTACCAGACAAGCGCGACCAGGTTGCTATTGCAGTTAAGCGAGCGGAACAGGCTCGCCGCGGCCTCGATAACAGCGGATGGCCCAAAATTCAAGTGCTGCCGGTCGTGGTGACAATGCTTGGGGAACGGGAAATCGCAGGCCAGAAGGAAGACGCCGAGGAGAAGGGTGTATTGGTTCTCTGTTCAGACGATTTGCGCAAGGCAATCGATACCATCAAGCGGCCGGTGGACGCGGATGAACTATTCAAGGAGTGGGTGAACTGGCTGAGCAGACCGAATTTCATGAGGACCGGTCTTTTCTAAGGCAGGGCGGCCTTCACCCGCCAGGTTTTGTTAGCCGTTCGGCTGTTCCAAGAAGGCGAGAGGCGAAATGACAATTACCCGCGAGGAACTCTACCGGCTTGTATGGTCGGAGCCGCTGCGCACGTTGGCTGGCTCAACTCGCGGCCACTGGCCGAGTTCAACGGTCTGAAGGAACCGCTCGATGACGTTCTGCTCGACGCGCTGTGTGTAGCGGCCGCCGGACTTCAATTCCGGCGCGTGCCGGACTGTGTACTGGTGGAGCGCGCTTGCGCGCGCGTTGCGGGGCCGGTACGCCGGCCCGCTGGAAACCGGCGGCGGATGTGCGCATCCTCGCATGCCTCGAGTAACGCGGCCGGGCGGTGCCGCGGCGCGGCTCCAGTACGCACTTCAGCATTCGAGTATGCAAGCACGCGTGAGCCGATGTCCGCGATGCAATCTTTGTTACAAACATGGAATGGCTGAAACGGGCAATAATCTGTCTGAAACCGTCAGCCGCCCCCGCTTGCCCGCGCCTACTGTGCACGGATTGCCGACCCGAAGGAGGTCAAGATGGTAATGCCGAAATTCCTCAGCCTCGTTGTCGCCGCGGCGATGGCGGTAGTCCCCGCGGCGGCGCTCGCACAAAGCCGCGCCCAGACACTGATCGTCGGCGGCACCCAGACGCCGCGCCATTTCAATCCGCTGGTGCAATCCGGGGTCGCTACCATGATGCCCGGCGCGCAGATCTTCGCGAGCCCGCTGCGCTTCGACGACAAGTGGAATCCGCAACCCTATCTCGCCGAGAGCTGGAGCTTCCAGGACGACGGCCGCTCGCTGCTGCTCAAGCTGGTGCCCAATGCCGTGTTCCACGACGGCCGTCCGATCACTTCCGAGGACGTCGCCTTTTCCGTGATGACGGCGAAGGCCTTTCATCCGTTCCAGTCGATGTTCAGCCCGGTCGAGCGTGTGGACACGCCCGATCCGCGCATCGCCATCATCAGGATGAAGGAACCGCACCCGGCAATCCTGCTTGCGATGTCCCCGGCGTTCTGCGCCATCATCCCGAAGCACGTCTACGGGGACGGGCAGGACCTGCGCAGCCATCCGCGCAACGTGAATCCGGTGGGTTCGGGCCCCTACAAGTTCGTCGAGTACAAGCCGGGCGAGCATATCGTGCTCGAGCGCTTCGACAAGTTCTTCCTGCCCGGGCGCCCGAAGTTCGCCAGGCTCATCTTTCTCATCTTCAAGGACCCCTCGGCGATGGATGTGGCGATGGAGCGCCGCGACATCGACATGATTCCGTTCGCAAGCAACACCTCCGAGGTGCAACGCCTGCTGAAGAACCCCGGCGTCGTGATCGAACGGCGCGGCGGGGACGCGATCGGCGCGATCGGCTGGCTCGCCTTCAACCTGAAGAGAAAGCCGCTCGACGATGTGCGCGTGCGCCAGGCAATTTCGTACGCGATCGACCGGGAGTTCATCACCAGGAAGCTGCACGGCGGCCTCACGCGGGTCGCGACGGGCCCGATCGCCCCTGGCAGTCCCTTCTATACAGACAAGGTGGAGCCCTACAAACTGAATCTCGACCAGGCGAACAAGCTGCTCGACGACGCGGGCCTCAAGCGTGGGCCCGACGGAATGCGGTTTGCGATGACCACGGATTTCGGCCCGGGCAGCCCCGACAACTACCAGAACATCGCCGAATACCTGAAGCCGCAATTGCGCAAGATCGGCATCAATGTGACCGTGCGGGCGTCGCCGGACTTCCCGACCTGGGCGAAGCGTGTGGGCGGCCACGATTTCGACGCCAGCATGGATGCTTCGTTCAACTACGGCGACCCGGTGATCGGCGTGCACCGCACCTACCTGTCGAGCAACATCAAGCCGGGCGTCGTCTGGTCGAACACTCAGAGCTACTCGAATCCGAAAGTCGACGAACTGCTTGCCAAGGCGACGACGGAGAGGAATCTCGAGAAACGCAAGGCACTCTATCACGAGTTCCAGCGCCTGGTGGTGAACGATGTGCCTGTCGCGTTTACGCACGTCTGGTCGATCGCGACCATCGCGGACAAATCGCTCAAGAACCTCCCGGTCACCATCTGGTCGACGCTGACGCCGTTCGACGAGATCGAGCGGAAGTAGCGAGGAACTCGCGCATGACCGCCTCGACGACCACGATCTATCGCGCGCGCCGCATCGTGACGATGAACCCGAGCCGCCCGGAGGCGACGCATGTCGCGGTGCGCGAGGGCCGCATTCTGGGCACAGGCACGCTTGAGGAACTCACCGGCTGGGGCGCGCATGTGCTCGATGACCGCTTCGCCGGCAAGGTGCTGGTGCCGGGTCTGGTCGAAGGACACAGCCACACCATGGAGGGAACCTTCTGGCGCTACGTCTATGTCGGCTTCTTCGATCGCATGGACCCTGACGGGAAGGTCTGGCCGGGGACGAAGTCGATCGATGAAGTTCTGGCGCGGCTGCAGCAGGCAGAAGCGAAATTGACCGATCCGGCCGCGCCGCTCGCGGGCTGGTCGCTCGATCCCGTCTACTACGGCAGCCGGCGAGTGAGTCGCCACGACCTGGACCGCGCATCGACAACGCGGCCGATCGGCGTGCTGCACGCAAGCGGCCACATCATGAACGTCAATACCAGGTCGCTCGAGCTGGCCGGCCTGCTCAGAAAGGGCGTCGAGCATCCCGGCATCCCGCTTGGCGAGGATGGCCTGCCTACGGGCGAGCTCAGGGGACCCGATGCGATGATGCCCGTCGGCCCGCATACCGGCTTCGACCGCGATGTGCTCGCCTGCGACGAACTGGGACTGCGCAACTTTGCGAAACTCTGCGTGCGGAAGGGCGTGACTACCGCGGCCGATCTCGCCAATCTCCT
Source organism: Betaproteobacteria bacterium (assembly GCA_016195915.1). Classification (GTDB taxonomy): domain Bacteria; phylum Pseudomonadota; class Gammaproteobacteria; order Burkholderiales; family SG8-39; genus JADGRQ01. Next base: position 122,285 of record JACPYS010000063.1, read on the forward strand.
GCCGCAGGATGCCGTGGAGATGATGTCGCGCGTGACGGCGGAGCCGGCGTTTCCGGTACGCATTGTTTCGCTGCGCCGCTTCATCAACCTCACGCCGCGGCAGTTCATCGAACGCGCGCTCGAGCTGCGCGCGCAGAGCACCGACCGGCTGCGTCTGGGCATCATGAAGGTCGTCGCCGACGGCTCGATCCAGGGGTTTTCCGCGCGCCTGCGCTGGCCCGGCTATTACAACGGCGCACCGAACGGCCTGTGGTATGTCGCACCGGAGCAATTGCGCGAAACCTTCGAACTGGCGCTCGCGCACGGCATCCAGATTCACACGCACACCAATGGCGACGAGGCGACCGAGTTGGTGCTCGATACGCTCGAAGCAGCGCTGCAGAAGCACCCCGCGCGGGACCACCGCTTTACCCTGCAGCATTGCCAGCTGGCCGACGCCGCGCAGTTTCGCCGCATGAAGGCGCTGGGCACGTGCGTCAATCTGTTTCCGAACCACCATTTCTATTGGGGCGACCAGCATTACGCGATGACCGTCGGCCCGGAGCGCGCGACGCGCATGAACGCCTGCGCCACCGCGCTCGCCACGGGGGTGCCGCTGGCGATCCACTCGGACGCGCCGGTCACGCCGCTCGGGCCGATGTTCACGGCGTGGTGCGCGGTGAACCGCCGCACCGCAAGCGGACGCGTGCTGGGCGAGCACGAGCGCATCGGCCTGGCAGACGCGTTGCGCTCGATCACGCTGGGTGCCGCCTATACGCTGAAGCTCGACGGCGAGGTCGGTTCCATCGAATGCGGCAAGCGAGCCGATTTTGCGGTGCTCGAGGACGATCCGCTCGAGATCGGCGCCGAGTCGCTCAAGGACGTGCGGATCTGGGGAACGGTGCAGGACGGTCGCGTCTTTTCCGCCTCGGAGTTATGAGCGCGCCGGTCCCGGTCACCATCATCGGTGGCTATCTCGGCGCCGGTAAGACCACGCTCGTCAACCATCTGCTGCGCCACGCAGGTTCGCTGCGCCTCGCGGTGCTGGTCAACGATTTCGGCGATCTGCCCATCGACGCCGACCTGATCGAGGCGCGCGGCGAGGGCGTGATCAGCATCGCGGGCGGGTGCGTGTGCTGCAGTTTCGGCAGCGACCTGATGGGCGCGCTCCTGAAACTGGCGCAACTCGACCCCGCGCCCGGGCAGGTACTGATCGAGACGAGCGGGGTCGCGCTCCCCGGCGCGGTGGCGAGCGCGGTACGGCTGGTGCCGGGGTTCGCGCTCGACGCGGTCGCGGTGCTCGCCGATGCCGAAACCGTGCGGGAGCGTGCGGCCGACCGCTATATGGGCGACACGATCGAGGGGCAACTGGCGCAGGCGGACCTCATCGTGCTCAACAAGCTGGATCTGGTGACGCCTCGTGAACGCGTGGACCTCGTCACCTGGCTCGCGGGGCGGGCGCCCAAGGCGCGCGTCATCGAAGCCGCGCGGGCGCAAGTCCCCCTCCAGGTTCTTCTCGGTAGCGGTGTCGGGAACGGCAGTGCACGTCAGGTTGGCAATCTGCGCGCTGCGGCGATCCAGCCGCCTGAAGACGCAGCCTCACTCTACGAGAGCGTGAGCTTTTTCGATATGGGCCCGTTGCAGGTTCACGCGCTTGCGCAAGAACTGGCGCGGCCGGAACTCGGTCTCGTTCGTGCGAAGGGCGTCCTGCGCGACGCGGCCGGAGGGCTCAAGGTTCTTCAGGTGGTCGGGGCGCGGTACGAGGTCACTGATGCGCCCGGTTCGCCGCGGGAGACTGCAGGCTGCGTCTGCATCGGGCTCAAGGGCCTGCTTGACCGGTCGGGGCTCGACCGGTTGTTCGAGCGCGCACACGCCTGACGCGCGTCATCCCGGGACGCACCATCGCGGTACATCCGGTGCACCGGCGCACCATGATGATGCTTCCGGTCTCGTCCGGCGCGGCGTTTCCGGGCGGGCCGCGGTGATGCACCTCGTTGGCACGCTTCATGCAATCGTGGTTCAGCGAGACGTTTACCTCGGAGACCCAAATGAGTATCTACGGTTGCATATGCGGCCGGCACCACGATCCGGCCGAGCACGAAGCAGGCGATGAGCCGCAGGGGGGCGGTAGCGAAGCCGTCTCAGGCCGGGTCATCGAATCGAGTCTGCTGCGCTCGCTCGTCCCGCAGGATGGAACGCGGCGCAGGTTCATCCGCGCAGTGGGTGTCAACGCCGCGATGGCGGCGATTGCGAGCGTGCTGCCGGTCGGCGCGATGCAGGCGCTGGCGCAGGAGAAACGACCACTCGAGAAACGGGACCTCAAGATCGGGTTCATCCCGATCACCTGTGCCACGCCGCTGATCATGGCCGACCCGCTCGGCTTCTACAAGAACGAAGGCCTGAACGTCACTCTGAACAAGACCGCGGGCTGGGCGCTGATCCGCGACAAGATGTTGAACAAGGAACACGACGCGAGCCACTTTCTGTCGCCGATGCCGCTCGCGATCTCGATGGGCGCCGGCTCGGTCGCGCAACCGATGCGCGTGGCCACCATCCAGAACATCAACGGCCAGGCCATCACGCTGCACGTCAAACACAAGGACAAGCGCGACCCGAAGCAATGGAAGGGCTTCAAGTTCGCAGTGCCGTTCGATTACTCGATGCACAACTTCCTGCTGCGCTACTACGTCGCCGAGCACGGCCTCGACCCGGACCGGGACATCCAGATCCGCGTGGTTCCGCCACCCGAAATGGTGGCCAACCTCCGTGCCGGCAACCTCGACGGCTACTTGGGTCCCGATCCGTTCAACCAGCGCGCGGTTTACGACGAGATCGGGTTCATCCACATGCTGTCGAAGGAACTGTGGGACGGGCACCCGTGCTGTGCGTTCGGGGTTTCCGAGGAGTTCATCAAGCAGAACCCGAATACCTTCATCGCACTGTATCGCGCCGTGCTCAGCGCCGCGCGCATGGCGCGCGAGCCGAAGAACCGCCCGCTGATCGCCAAGGTGATCTCGCCCGCCAACTACCTGAACCAGCCCGAGACGGTGGTCGAGCAGGTGCTGACGGGCAAGTTCGCCGACGGCCTGGGCAACGTCAGGAACGTGCCAGAGCGCGCCGACTTCGATCCGTTCCAGTGGCATTCGATGGCAGTCTGGATCATGACGCAGATGAAGCGCTGGGGTTACATCAAGGGCGATGTGAATTACCGGCAGATCGCCGAGAAGGTTTTTCTCGCCACCGATGCGAAAAAGCGCATGGCCGAGCTCGACATGAAGTCCCCTGCGTCGAGTTACGCCAGGATCAAGGTGATGGGCAAGGAGTTCGACCCGGCGCAGCCCGAGAAGTACCTCGCGGGATTTGCGATCAGGAAGGCCGCCTGAGATGAGCGGAACCGACTCCCTGCGTGCGGCGATGCTGTCGCTCGCGTTCCTGCTGGTGCTGCTCGGCATCTGGCATGTCGGCACGCTGCCCAAGGAGCAGGCGGCCTCGGCCAACGACGAGTACGCGAAGCTCATGGGCAAGGGCGCTGTCAAGACCACCGGCTTTCCGACCCCGGCACAGATGGGCGAGACCGCCCGGAAACATCTCACCGACCCGTTTTACGACAAGGGGCCGAACGACAAGGGGATCGGCATCCAGCTGGCGCATTCGCTGGGGCGCGTGGGGGCGGGATTCCTGCTTGCCGCGCTGCTCGCCATTCCGCTGGGCTTCGTGATCGGCATGTCGCCGCTCGTCTACCGCGCGCTGGATCCGTTCATCCAGGTGCTGAAACCGATCAGCCCGCTCGCCTGGATGCCGCTCGCTCTGTATACGATCAAGGACTCGTCCGTCTCCGGCGTGTTCGTGATCTTCATCTGTTCGGTCTGGCCGATGCTGATCAATACGGCATTCGGCGTAGCGGCGGTGCGGCGCGACTGGCTGAACGTGGCCAAGACGCTGGAAGTCAGGCCGCTGCGCAAGGCGCTGCAGGTGATCCTCCCGGCCGCCGCCCCGACCATCATGACCGGCATGCGCATCTCGATGGGCATCGCCTGGCTGGTGATCGTGGCGGCGGAAATGCTGGTCGGCGGCACGGGCATCGGTTACTTCGTCTGGAACGAGTGGAACAATCTTTCCCTCACCAACGTGATCTTCGCGATCCTGGTGATCGGGCTCGTGGGCATGCTGCTCGACCTGATGTTCGGCAGGCTGCAGAAGCTCGTGACCTACGTGGAATAGCGGCCATGGCATTCCTCGAGATCCAGGGGTTGGCAAAAACCTATCGCGGGCGCGACGGCAGGCCTTTCACCGTATTCGAAGACATCAGCTTCGCCATCGCCAAGGGCGAATTCGTCTGCATCATCGGGCATTCGGGCTGCGGCAAGACCACGATACTCAACGTGCTCGCGGGGCTGGACGAAGCAAGCGCCGGCGTGGTGGTGATGGACAACCGCGAAGTCGCCGGGCCCAGCCTCGACCGCGGCGTGGTGTTCCAGGGCCACGCGCTGATGCCCTGGCTCACGGTGATGAAGAACATCGCCTTCGCGGTGAAATCGCGCTGGCCCGACTGGAACCGCACGCAGGTGACACTGCACTGCCAGAAGTACATCGGCCTGGTCGGTCTGACCGGCTCCGAGCACAACAAGCCCTGCGAGCTCTCCGGCGGGATGAAGCAGCGCGTGGGCATTGCGCGCGCATTCGCGATCCAGCCGAAGATGCTGCTGCTCGACGAGCCTTTCGGCGCACTCGATGCGCTCACCCGCGGCAACATCCAGGACGAGCTTCTTACCATCTGCGCCGCCACTCGCCAGACCGTGTTCATGATCACGCACGACGTGGACGAGTCGATCCTGCTGGCCGACAAGATCCTGCTGATGTCCAACGGGCCGGGAGCGGTGATCGCCGAGGTGGTCGAGAACACGCTCCCGCGGCCGCGTGACCGGCACAGCATCCACCACGACCCGCAGTACTACCGCATTCGCAATCACCTGGTCGACTTTCTGGTCAACCGCTCGAAGCTCTACCAGACCGGCGAGCTCCCGCGCCCGGCCGCGCCGCAGGTGGTGCGCCCGGGCGTCGAACCGGCGGCCAGGAACGCGGAACAACGCGGATCGGCCGGGCGGGCCGTCGCAAACATCGTCCATTTCAGGCACTAGTCCGATCGGAGGAAGACATGAAACGTTCAGTCGTGGAAAATGCGATGGTGGCCGCTGCCACCCTGATGAAGCCGATGAATCGCGAGGATGTCACCGACCTGATCGCATTTCGCAGGATCAAGTCGGGCGTCAAGTGGGCGGAGCTTGCGAAGAAAGTGGGCCAGTCGAAGGAGTGGACCACCGCCGCCTGCCTGGGGCAGATGCAGATGACCAAGAAGCAGGCCGAGGCGGTCGGCCGCATGTTCGACCTTCCCGAAGAGGCCGTCATGCTGCTGCAGACCGTGCCGTACAAGGGTTCGCTGCCCACCTCGATTCCGACCGATCCGCTGATCTACCGGTGGTACGAAATCGTCAACGTGTACGGCACGACGATCAAGGAGCTGATCCACGAGGAGTTCGGCGACGGCATCATGAGCGCAATCGATTTCTCGATGGACATCGCACGCGAGGCGAACGAAAAAGGCGACCGCGTGCACGTCGAATTGAGCGGCAAGTTTTTGCCCTACAAGACCTACTGATACGCCGCGCTGCGCCGCGGAGCTAGAATGGCTCCATGGCGCTCGAGCCTATCCGCACCGGCTGCCGCGCCGCGCACGATCTGCGCGCGGCCCGTCGATGAGACGACGCACGTTCCTGCTGGGCGCGCTCGGGGCGGGCGGCGCTCTGGTGGTCGGCTGGAGCGTGCTTCCGCCGCGCAGCCGCATGGGCTCGCGCGAGACTTTGGCGAACTTCGTTGCTGGTGACGGGGTTGCGCTGAACGGCTGGGTAAGTATTGCGAATGACGGTGGAGTGATCGTCGCGGTACCTCGCTCGGAAATGGGGCAGGGTGTCTACACCGCGTTGCCCATGCTGGTGGCGGAAGAAATGGATGTGCCGCTCGCGCAGGTGCGTGTTGCGCAGGCGCCGATCGATGCGATCTTCGGCAACGTGGCGATGCTGACGGCGAGCCTGCCGTTTCACCCGGACAACGCAGACGGCGTTGCAAGCCGCACCGCGCGGTGGTTCGTCGCCAAGCTCGCGCGCGAACTCGGATTGCAGGTCACCGGCGGAAGTTCGAGCGTGCGCGACGCCTGGTTGCCGATGCGCGAGGCCGGCGCGGCCGCGCGGGCGATGCTGGTTGCGGCCGCAGCCCGTCAGTGGGGCGTAGCTGCTGGCGAGTGCAGGGTCGAAGCGGGCGTCGTCAGGCATGACGGCGGCAAACAGGCGCGCTTCGGCGAACTGGTGCAGGCGCTCAGTGAAGTACCCGTCCCGTCTTCCGTGCGACTCAAGGACGCGAAGCAGTTCAAGCTCGTCGGCACGCCCGCCGCGCGGCTCGACACGCCGGGCAAGGTCGACGGCAGCGCGCGCTTTGGCACCGACATCCGCATTCCGGAGATGCTGTACGCGGTCGTGCGCATGTGTCCGGTACCGGGCGGCCAGATCGCGCGGATCGAGTCCGATGAGGCGATGAAGCAGCCGGGGGTCGTGAAAGTGGCGAGATTCGATGGCGCTGCTGGCTGCGCGCCCGGGATCGTCGTCGTCGCCAAGACCACCTGGCAGGCGAAGCTGGCGCTGGACAAGGTCCGCACGAGCTGGATCGACGGTGCGAATTCGGCACTCGATTCGCGCAAGGAACTCGAGCGCATGCGCCGCGCGCTAAAGGAGGAGAAGGGCTTTACGTTCCATGCGCGTGGTGACGCGTCGGCGGCGTTGAAGGTGGCGGCTACGGTGGTGGATGCGGAGTACAGCGCGCCCTGGCTTGCACATGCGACGCTGGAGCCGATGAACTGCACTGCGCAATTCACCGACGACGGCAGGCTGAAAATCTGGGCACCGACCCAGGTGCCGAGCGTGCTGCGCCACGTCGCTGCGCGATACGCCGGCATCGACGCATCGCGCGTAGAACTCGAAGTGACGCTGCTCGGCGGGGGATTCGGGCGGCGCCTGGAGTCCGATTTCGTGATACCGGCGATCGCGGCGGCGCGGGAGGCGCGGCCGCGGCCGGTGAAGGTGCTGTGGTCGCGCGAGGAAGACATGACGCACGACTTCTACCGCCCGGCGGCGGTGGCGCGGCTCAAGGCGGGCCTGGACGCGGCGGGCAAGCCTCTGGCATGGGTCACGAAAAGCGTGAGCGACGCAATCACGCCGCAGTTCACCGCGCGCGCCTATCCCGCATTGGCGGTCGATACGCCCGACAAGACAACGGCGGAAGGTCTGTTCGACCAGAGCTACGAGTTTGCGCACCGCGATTGCGTGCACGTTACTCTGAAGACGCCCGTTCCCATCGGCTACTGGCGCAGCGTCGGACATTCGCACAACGCCTTCTTCACCGAGAGCTTCATCGACGAGCTGGCGCATGCGGCGAAACGCGATCCGTTCGAATTCCGCCGCGATTTGCTTCAGTCGCATCCGCGCTACCGTGCGGTGCTGGACCTTGCCGCGGAAAAGGCCGGTTGGACGGGGCCGCTTCCGGCGGGGTTCGCACGCGGCATCGCGCTGCACGAGTCTTTCGGCTCGATCGTCGCGCAGGTGGCGGAAGTGTCCCTGCGCGATGGCACGCCACAGGTGCACCGCGTCGTCTGCGCGATTGACTGCGGCATCGTCGTGAACCCGCGCATCGTGGCGCAGCAGGTGGCAGGGAGCGTGGTCTTCGGCCTCACTGCGGCGCTGCATGGCGAAATCACGTTCAAACAGGGGCGCGTCGAACAACACAACTTTCCGGACTACGAGATGGTTCGAATGGCCGAATCGCCTCGCGTCGAAACCCACATCGTCGCGAGCACCGAACCACCCGGCGGCGTGGGCGAGCCGGCCACGCCGCCGCTCGCTCCCGCGGTCGGGAACGCGCTGTTCGCCCTGACCGGGAAACGTTTAAGATCGCTTCCGTTGCGTCTTGCGTAAGCACAATCAGGGGGAAGCATGAAAACGATCCATTGGCTCGCCGCATTGGCGCTCGCAATTTCCGCTTCGGCAGTTGCGCAGACCTACCCGAACAAGCCGGTCAAGGTGATCGTACCCTGGCCGCCCGGGCCGGCGACCGACGTCTCGGCGCGCATCGTCGCACAGAAACTGCAGGAGGCACTGGGCCAGAGCTTCGTGGTCGAGAACAAGCCCGGTGCCGGCGGCGCAATCGGTTCGGAGATGGTCGCGCGGTCCGCGCCGGACGGATACACCCTGCTCGCCGCCTCGAGCGGCCCGATCTCCATCATGCCGAACCTGCAGAAGACGCCGTACGATTCTCTGAAGGATTTCGCGCCGGTCAGCCTGATCGCGGCCGCGCCCTTCGCGCTGGTGACGCACCCGTCGTTCCCGGCGTCCAACGCGAAGGAGTTCGTCGCGCTGGTGAGGGCGAATCCGGACAAGTACACCTTCTCCTCCTCGGGGACGGGCGCGACCGCGCACCTGTTCTCCGAGCTGTTCAATTCGATGGCCCAGCTCAAGGCGCGGCACGTGCCCTACAAGGGCAGCGCGCCGGCGATCACCGACCTCATCGGCGGCCAGATCGATTACACCATCGAGACAGTCGCGGCGCTGGTGAGCCACGTGAAATCCGGGCGTCTCAAGGTCTACGGCGTGACCACCGCGCGGCGCAGCGGCTCGATGCCGGATGTGCCGCCGCTCGCAGAAGCGGCCGGCATTCCCGGGTATGACGCTGCCGCGTGGATCGGCTATGTCGCGCCGGCTGGCACGCCGCGCGAGGTCGTCTCCCGCCTGTCCGCCGAGGTCCAGAAGGCGATGCAGTCTGCCGATCTGCGCGAGCGCTACATGGCGCTCGGCATGGATCCCGCCGCGAACACTCCGGAGGAAATGGCCGCGTTGATGCGCCGCGAGCAGGAGCGCTACGGCTCCATCATTCGCAACGCGAACATCAAGATCGAGCAGTAGCCGGCAGACGCGCTTAACGCCGCCACGGCGGCGCATAACCCTGCGAAACCTCGCCGACGCATGCGGGCGGGCAGGGATCCAGACCCACGATGCCGAGGGCAGGTTGGCCGTAGCCTTCGCGGGCCCGCCAGCCCGGGTATTTCAGGACTACATTGTTGACGAAACCGCCCGGGTCGAAGGTGACGGGCTTGTCCGGGTGCTTCGCGTTCCACTCCTCGGTGAGGCTGCGGCTCGTGCGGTACCAGGGCACGCGAAACACGATGTGCCTTACCGTTGCAGCGCGCCAGCCTGCGTCCCTGACTTCCGGCCACATCTCGTCGGCGTGTTTGACGTTGAATGCGGGATCCAGGCTCCACTTCGAGTGTCCGACGATATCGCCGAAGATCATCAGCCGCCCCTCGTAAATTTCGAATTCTGTCGGGTCCGAACCCATCTTGATGCCGAACGGCGCGCCGTTGGAGCAGAACCCGCCGTATTGGGGCTCGTACCTGGCCGGGTCGGCAAGAAACATCTGGCGGTGCTGTTCGTTGGCGAAGTAGTAGCTGCGCTCGGGCAGTACGGCCTTGATCTTCGGGTTGCCGCGCACCGGCTTGCCGATCGTAAAGTAGGCGACGGGGTCATGGCCGAGGAGCATCAGCTCATCGCCGTCGGGCGTGCGGACGGTGGCGTACGGGGCGCCGCAGCCAGCGAGCAGGGCAGTCGCGGCGAGTAGGGCGGTCCGCTGCAGGTATCTCAGTGCGTTGACCATCGCGCAAAGTATACGGTCAACCTTTTCGAAAGTGCGTCGTTAACAAAAAGGGAGGATCGGAATTGTGACGGCGGCTGTCTTCCGGCTGTTTGGCCATTGGGAATTCGGCAAGGGCGTTGAGACCTTGCCCGATCGCGCTCGCCCCGCGTCGCGCGGCGAATATGCCGACGCACTGTCCGCGGGCTGGGTTCCTCCCGTGCCCGCCCCGCCCGCCGAGGTGCGCGCTCCGCTGCAGACAAGCGGTCAAGAGCTCGACGCAGACGAATTTCTGGCCCGGGTGTACCTCTACCAAGAGTGCTGAGATTAGTTAACTAATACAGCTAGTTGCGCGTTAGTGGTCGATGGCCTTGCTGTCCTGGAGTCCAGAAGCGGCCGATTCCGAGAATGTAGCCTGAATTAGATCCAGATCAAGGCTCGGCGAAAGCGCCGGAATTAGAGTTTACCAAGCTGGCAGGTTCCAATCCCCTAGGACTGTCGCCAGCGTGCCTCAGTTTCTCCCTGCGACCCGACGAGGCCGGACAGATTGTCTGCAGGGAGAATTCCCCGTGAGCCTCTGGCGTTGCCCCGCCGACCGCGCGTGTTTCGCGCAATTACGTGGCAGGCATCACCTCGAGGCGCTTCGCGGATTTCGTTAGTCCGTTCAAGATCGCATCGAGCACGCGCTGTGGAAATCCTTCCGGCAGGTTCTCCTGGACCGACGCGATGACAGCCGGCGTCGCAGCGAGGATATCCCTGATCAGCGGTTCTGCCGTTTCTCCCAGTCCGCACCGGGCGGCCATTTCATTGAAGTGCCTGCGCTGGATGTCCTTCACCAGGTAGTGCTTGTTTTTGCCGCGCACCGACATCGCGAGCCTGGCGTTGTGCCAGGAGATCTTGTTGGCAGCGTTGCCGATGATCGGCCATATCGACAGCACATCGTACAGCGGCGTCAACTGGAAGCGCCCCTGGCTGAGGATGCGAATGCTGAAATTCTTTGCGTGACCATCGGTCGCAGCGAGCATCCAGAAAAGCAGCTGAGCCTTGAGCAGGCACGCCAGATCGTGGTCGCGGTTGACCGAAGCTCCAAGTATTCGCGCGATCTCGAGCATCCCCGGTCCGCCATCGCGCTCATACTTCATCGAAGAACGCGTGGTTGTGGCCTGACAGAAATCTTCTTGCACGAGGCGCAGCCAATATTTCCCGCTCGAATGGAGCTGCCGGTCGAATCGTTCCACCACGAGAACCTTCTGCGAACCGAATCGGCCGATCTCGCAAACTGGGACCGGCAGACCGTAGGCGCGCAGAATCCTCGCGCACAGCCATTCGTTCTCCACGGACGTTGTCATGTCGGCCTGCATGCCACCTACGAGTCCGAGCGGCAGCTTGAAAATATGGGTCGTGGGGGTGGCGCCCAGCGGCCGGCACCATTGGCCGTCGTGGTGCAGGAAGGCGGTCTTTTCCTGGGCCCCCGCAATCGAAATGCGAAACTCATCGTCCGCGGGATTTTCTGCGAAGGAGGGGGACGATACGGTGTGGATCAAGGCCCTCTCGATTTCGGCTTCAGTCAGCGGTGTTGCATCGATCATCTGTACGTCGTTCGGTGGTTCGTCCGGGGCGAGCAACTGAACCGCGCCGACGCAATCGCGCCCGATCGCGGCAAGGAGTTCGAATGCGTTCCCCGAAGCGGTGTGAAACCGTTCCTGGAGCCGCTTTCGAATCGGATCGCTGTCGGGGAGCAGGTTGTCGAAGTAACACTCGACGGCTTTGCCTTTGATCGAGCCCGCGTCGAGGCTGAGCGGCAGGGATAGTGACAACGGGCGCCCTTCCTCCGACGCGGTCCAGGCCGAGTCATATCGGAATTCCGTCTCGCCCCGGGGCGGAATGCGCCACTCGCCGGCCAGCTTGCCGTTCACCCATACCGACAGCGCGCGCGCGCGGGATTTTCGGCCCATCGCCTACCACTCCGTTTTGGATGGACGTCGGGTGGAAGGCCTGTCCTGGATAATCAACTCCAGGCCGAGCAGATTGGCGAGTCCCAGGAGACGGTCGACGGTGAGCGTGCCAGGGTTCGCTTCGATCTCGGACAGGCGGTTCTGGCTGATCGCCAGCTTGGCGGCCAGCGCACGTTGCGAGAGTTTGGCAGCGCGCCTGCGCGTCGCGAGGATTTGTCCAAGCTGGGCGCTGTGGGTCAGGACTTGTTCCATGTCTGCACGCTTAACGGTATTATCGATAAACGTAATATATCGACTAACGCGATAAAAGTAAAATATCGATTTTACCGATGCTCCTTCGATCGATCGTCAAATGCTGTCTTCGCCGAGCGCCCGAAGTCCGCAAGAGCCCGCAGTGACCACGCAGATACCAAGGGTTAAAAAAAACACCAACCGCAGATATGATTGGTGTTTTCAATTGGTGGAGGCGGCGGGAATCGAACCCGCGTCCGCAAGCCCTAGACAGTCAGGACTACATGCTTAGCCTGGCCATTTGGGTCTCGCCTCGCAACCGCCGGCCGGCGGGCTGTCGCTTGGCCAGCCGCTTCGACGGATCCACACAGCCAAGCGGCCAGGCCATGCAGAGAGGCTGATGAAAATGGCGCTGCACCCCCGCTTTCGCGGGGGCCTGACCCATCAGCAGGTCAGTGCAGCGTCTCGCCGGTATTAGGCGGCGAGAGCGAAACGCTCGTCGTTGGCGTCTAGTTGCTTCCAGCTGGATTTACGAGGGAACTGGTCCTCGGCATGCCCTGCGCTGCTTCGCGACCCACGTCGAAACCAGGTCGCCCCCGTTACTGTTACGTCTTCAACATTATCGCATATGGGGTCTGGAGGCGGCCGATCAAGTCCATCGGCTGCGCGATCACGGCGTCGGCGTTCCATTGGCGCGGACCGGGGTCCCGCGAACCGTAACCGTATTCCACCGCGATCGACACCATTCCGGCGGCCTGCGCGGCCTGCATGTCGCGCAGATCGTCGCCCACATAGCCGCATTGCGCCGGCGCAAGCGCGAGGCGTTCTGCGGCCACGAGCAATGGCGCCGGGTGCGGCTTCATGTGCGCTGTGGTGTCGCCGGAGACCACGCAGCTTGCGCGCTGTGCGAGCCCGAGCAGGTCCACCAGCCGCTCGGTGAAACGGGTGGCCTTGTTGGTGACGATGCCCCACGCAATGTCCCGTCGTTCAAGGTGCGCAAGCAGTTCCGCGATGCCGGGAAAAAGGCGCGTCTCGACGCAAATGGCCGCGGCGTAATGGGTGAGAAATGCCTGCCTCATCTGTTCATAGGTCGCGTCGCCGGGGCCGAGGTCGAAGCCCAGGCGCAGCAGTCCGCGCGCTCCGCTCGAGGCGTACGGGCGCACCGCTTCGATGGGCAAGGGCGCGAGCGCGTGCTGCTCGCGCAAACGGTTGAGCGCGCCGCCGAGATCGGGCGCGGTGTCGGCGAGTGTGCCGTCGAAATCGAACAGCACCGCGCGCAGCGCGCCCGCCGCGTTCATTCTTCCCGCGCGCAGCGCGCGAGGTAGTTCACGCCGCAGTCCGCGCCGAGGCGATACGTCTTGGTGAGCGGGTTGTATGTCATCCCGATCAATTCGTCCACGCGCAGGCCGCTTGCTCGGCACCACGCCGCGAGTTCGGACGGCTTGATGAAGCGCGCGTAATCGTGCGTGCCCCTGGGCAGGAGTTTCAGCACGTACTCGGCACCGACCACGGCGAACAGGTATGCCTTTGGATTTCGATTGATGGTCGAAAACAATACCTGCCCCCCGGGTTTTGCCAGCCGCGCGCAGGCCGCGACGGTGCTCGATGGGTCGGGTACGTGCTCGAGCAACTCCATGCACGTGACCAAGTCATAGCTCTGAGCGCGTTCCGCGGCATGCGACTCTGCCGAGCACAGCAGATATTCCACCGGCAGCCCGCTTTCCATCAAGTGCATCTGCGCCACTTTGAGCGGCTTCGCGGCCATGTCGAGACCCGTGACAATCGCGCCGCGCCTCGCCATCGCTTCGGCCAGGAGCCCCCCGCCGCAACCGACGTCGAGCACGCGTTTTCCCGCGAGCGACGCCTGCCGGTCGATCCACTCGAGGCGCAGCGGGTTGATCTCGTGCAGGGGACGAAACTCGCTGTGCGGGTCCCACCAGCGATGGGCGAGTTCGCTGAACTTGGCAATCTCCGCGGGGTCGACGTTCACCATGGGCGAATACTATTCCTTGTCGGCAGCAAAAAAAAAAGCCCTGCCGGAGCAGGGCTTTCGATGAAAAACGCCCGCTCAGTTCTTGCGCGTGCCGATGACTTCGATTTCGACGCGGCGGTTCTTGGAGCGGCCGTCCTTCGACTTGTTGCTCGCCACAGGCTGTTTCTTGCCCTTGCCTTCGGTGTAAATGCGATTCGGCTCGATGCCCTTGCTCACCAGGTAGGCCTTGACCGATTCGGCGCGTCGCACCGACAGTTTCTGGTTGTAGCCGTCGCTGCCGATCGAGTCGGTGTGGCCGATCGCGATCACCACCTCAAGGTTCACGCCCTTGATCTTGCCGGCGAGATCATCGAGTTTGTCCTTGCCTTCCTTCTTCAGCGCGGACTTGTCGAAATCGAACAGCACGTCGGCGGCCATCGTCACCTTTTGCGCGGCAGGTGCGGGGGGAGCCGGTTTGGGCTTGGCGGCTGGAGCGGGCGCCGGTCTCGGTGCAGGTGCAGGCGCGGCCGCAGGCGCCGGAGCGGGCTTCTTGGGAACGAGATCCGGATCGCACTCGGCAATCGCCATCGCGGGCGACCAGTAGCCGGCGCGCCAGCATAGGCCGGTGGAGTTCTTCCACACCATGTTGCCCGACGCCGGGTTGGTCCAATAGGCGGACTTGCTATCCTGCGCGGCTGCGCCCAGCGATACGGCCGAAAGAACCACGCCAACGGCCATGCCGAGCGGTATCCATATTCTTTTCATGATCCTATCCCCTCTTTGAGCGATCCGAAAACATTAGTCCATTCAACACGCTGCACCAGTGTTAAGCCTATTCTGCCATAACTCGGCACGGGTGTCCAAGGCAGCCAGCGCGGTGTTTTGCATCACCCCGTCAACGATTCGGCAGATGCCGTCCACCCAGACGTGGGAGACGTGCTCCCTTCCGGCGCAGTACACGAGTTGAGAGGCCGGGTCGTAGCACGGAAGCAGTTCGGCCCCCGCAATGCGCACCGCCGCCAGATCGGCGCGTTTGCCCGCCTCGATGGAGCCGATGCGATCGGAAAGCCCCAGCGCCTGAGCCCCGCCCAGTGTCGCGGCGCGCAGCGCTGCATGCGCCGGCATTGCTCCGGCGTTGCGCGCCACCGCTTTCGCCAGCAGCGCCGCCTGTCGCATCTCCTGGAACATGTCCAGGCGATTGTTGCTCGCCGCACCGTCCGTGCCGATCGAGATGTTCACCCCCGCCTTTACGAGCGCGGCGATCGGCGCGAATCCGCTCGCGAGTTTCAGATTCGATGACGGGCAGTGCGCCACGGAGGCGCCATGTTTCGCGAGCAGGCCGATCTCCTCGCGCGTCAGGTGCACGCAATGGACCGCGATCAGGTTGGGGCCGAGCAGGCCGAGCGCGCGCAACCGTTCGAGCGGGCGCACGCCGTGCTCGGCCACCGAGCGCTCGAGTTCGCCGGTGGTCTCGTGCAGATGCACGTGGACGGGTACGTCGAGCTCGCCCGCAATGATCGCGACCTTTCTGAATGCGGCATCCGACACCGTGAAGCGAGCGTGCGGGGCCAGGCAGAAACTGAGCAGCGCGTTTTCCTTGTGCCAGTCGCGCAGCTCGAGCCCCTTGGCCAGGTAATCATCCGGATCGGCCGCGTAAGCGCTCGGATAATCGGCGACGAGGATGCCCAGAGAGGCGCGCATGCCTGCGGTGCTCGCGGCTTCGAGCGCGGCCTCGGGGAAGAAGTACATGTCGTTGAAGCAGGTGATCCCGCCGCGCAGCATCTCCGCGCAGGCGAGCAGCGTTCCGTCGCGCACGAATTCGTAACACAGGTGGCGCGCTTCCGTTGGCCAGATGTAATCCTGCAACCAGCGCATGAGCGGAAGGTCGTCGGCCAGGCCACGCATCAGCGTCGTGGCCGCGTGCGTATGCGTGTTGATCAGGCCGGGGATGAGTACGTGCTCTGCCAGATCCACGCGCAGCGCCGCGGGAAAGCGCCGCTCCGCCTCGATCGCGGGCAGCAGGGCCTCGATGCGCCCGTCGCACAGCGCAACGGCGTGCGCGCGGAGCACGGTGCCGGCGGGCTCCACCGGAATGATCCAGCGGGGGCGGATAAGCGTGATATCACTCATCGCTTGCCTGTGTGCAAATGAAAAGCCCCGCCGGGGCGGGGCTTGTTGCGCGCCTGCGCGATCGCCTACTTCTTCAACGTGCCTTCAGCCTCGATTTCCACCCGGCGGTTGGGCTCGAGGCACGCGATCAAGGCTTTCCTGTTCTTCTGGTCCGGGCAGCTCTTGACCGGCGAGGTCTTGCCGAAGCCGAAGGTCTCGATCTTCGAAGCGTCCACGCCTTTCTTCACGAGATAGGCCTTCACCGCATTGGCGCGGCGCTCAGACAGTTTCTGGTTGTACTGCGGCGAGCCGAGCCGGTCTGCGTGGCCGGAGACGTTCATGTACTTGAGCGTGCCCATGGCGGGCAGCTTCGCGACGACATCCGTGTCGATGCGGAACTCGGCCTGCTTGTCGAGCTTGGCACCGTTGGATCCGAAGATCACGATCGCCTTGATCACCGGCGGCTTGGGTGCGGGCGCCGCAGCCGGTTTCGGTGCCGGGGCCGGTACGGGCGCCGCCGGCGCAGGCGCGGGGCGCGCGGGTGCGGCGGGCACGGGCGCGGGTGCCTTGGGCACGAGGTCCGGATCGCACTCGGCGATCGCCATCGCGGGCGACCAGTAGCCTGCGCGCCAGCACAGGCCGGTGGAATTCTTCCAGACCATGTTGCCCGAAGCCGAGTTGGTCCAGTAGCCTGCCTTGTCCTGCGCGGACGCGAGCCCCGATGCCGAGACCAGCGTCGCGGCGAACGAAGTCGCCAACAGCAGTTTGATCGTTTTCATCGAAGTCTCCCTGGATTTTTGTATTCGATGAGCCCACGCGCGTGGAATGAGCCTCACTTTGGATTGTAAGCGCTCGCCGCGTGTTTCGACAAGCGCATGTGCGGCTCCCGGCGCGCTCCGCACCGGCCCCGTTTTCGCGCGATACGCCTGCATTCGAGACGAGCCGACATGGTAAAATTTCAGGTTTTAACTGCGCCCGATTTTTGGCCGGCGAATCGAACGCTTGCGGCCCGGACGAAGGCTCTGCCAGAACACCCGTAAATGGACCAATTCGCCAAGGAAACGCTCCCGATCAGTCTCGAAGAGGAGATGAGGCGTTCGTACCTCGATTACGCGATGAGCGTGATCGTCGGCCGGGCGCTCCCCGACGTGCGCGACGGCCTGAAGCCGGTGCACCGCAGAGTGCTGTTTGCCATGCACGAGCTGTCGAACGACTGGAACCGCCCGTACAAGAAGTCGGCGCGCATCGTGGGCGACGTGATCGGCAAATACCACCCGCACGGCGACTCGGCGGTCTACGACACGATCGTGCGCATGGCGCAGGATTTTTCCCTGCGCTACGTGCTGGTGGACGGACAGGGCAACTTCGGTTCGGTGGACGGCGACAACGCGGCAGCGATGCGCTACACCGAAATCCGCATGGCGCGCATCGGCCACGAGTTGCTCGCCGACATCGACAAGGAGACGGTGGATTTCGGTCCGAACTACGACGGTTCGGAGCAGGAGCCGCTGATCCTCCCGTCGCGCATCCCGAACCTGCTGGTCAACGGCTCGTCGGGAATCGCCGTGGGCATGGCGACCAACATTCCGCCGCACAACCTCAACGAGGTGGTCGACGCATGCCTCGCGCTGCTCGCGAACCCGGGCATCGGCATCGGCGATCTGATCAAGATCGTGCCGGGGCCGGATTTCCCCACCGCGGGAATCATCTACGGTGTCTCCGGCGCGCACGAGGGTTACCTCACCGGCCGCGGTCGCGTGGTGATGCGCGCCCGCACGCACTTCGAGGAGTTCGATCGCGGCAACCGCAGCGCCATCATCATCGACGAGCTGCCCTACCAGGTGAACAAGAAGACGCTGCTGGAGAAGCTCGCCGAGTTGGTGAGGGACAAGCGCATCGAAGGCATTTCCGACATCCGCGACGAATCCGACAAATCGGGCATGCGCGCCGTGATCGAGTTGAAGCGCGCCGAGATCCCGGAAGTGGTGCTCAACAATCTGTACAAGCAGACGCAGCTGCAGGACAGCTTCGGCATGAACATGGTGGCGCTGGTGGACAACCAGCCGCGGCTGCTCAACCTCAAGCAACTGCTCGAGGCATTCCTTTCACACCGGCGCGAAGTGGTGACGCGGCGCACCCTGTTCGAGCTGAAAAAGGCGCGCGAACGCGGCCACGTGCTGGAAGGGCTCGCGATCGCACTTTCGAACGTCGACGACGTGATCGAGCTGATCAGGCGGGCGCCTGCCCCCGCCGACGCGAAGCGCGAGCTGATGGCGAGGGCGTGGCAGTCCCAACTCGTGCTCGAGATGATCGAGCGGGTGGCAGGCGGCAATGCCGCCACGCAGTTCCGCCCGGAAGGCCTGTCGGCGGAGTACGGGTCGAAGGAAAACGGCTATCGGCTCTCCGGCGAGCAGGCGCAGGCGATCCTGGAACTCAGGCTGCAGCGCCTCACCGGCCTCGAGCGCGACAAGATCCGCGACGAGTACAAGGAAGTAATGACGACGATCGCGGACCTGCTCGATATTCTCGATAAGCCCGCGCGCGTCACCGCCATCATCGGCGATGAGCTGAAGGCGATCCGGCTGCACTACGGCGATGCGCGGCGCAGCGAGATCGTGACGCACGCCGAGGACATCGCGCTCGAGGACCTGATCACGCCGCAGGACCTGGTGGTCACTTTTTCGCACAGCGGCTACGCCAAGGCGCAGCCGCTCGACGAGTACCGCGCGCAGCGGCGCGGCGGGCGCGGCAAGCAGGCCGCCTCGACCAAGGAAGACGATTTCATCGAGCGGCTGTTCGTGGCGCATTCGCACGATTACCTGCTGTGCTTTTCCAATCGCGGGCGCCTGTACTGGCTCAAGGTGTACGAAGTCCCCCAGGGAAACCGCTCCGGACGCGGCAAGCCCATCGTCAACATGTTCCCCCTCACCGAGGGAGAAAAGATCACCGCCGTGGTGCCGGTGCGGGAGTTCGACGCCAGGCACTACGTGTTCATGGCCACCGCGCAGGGCACCGTGAAGAAGACCGCGCTGGATGATTTCTCGCGCCCCCGTCCATCGGGAATCATCGCCGTCAACCTCGACGAGAGCGACTACCTGGTCGGCGTTGCGCTCACCGACGGAAGCTATGACGTGATGCTGTTCTCATCGGATGGCAAGGCCGTGCGATTCCAGGAAGACGAAGTGCGGCCGATGGGCCGCCAGGCCACCGGAGTGCGCGGCATGCGCCTGGGTGACGGTCACAAGGTGGTGTGCATGCTGGTGGCAAACGACGAACAGCGCACGGTGCTGACTGCCACGGAGAACGGATTCGGCAAGCGCACGCCGATCGCGGAGTACACGCGCCACGGGCGCGGCGGGCAGGGAATGATCGCGATCCAGGCCTCGGAGCGCAACGGCGCGCTGGTCGGGGCGGTTTTGGTGGATGATGCGGACGAACTGATGCTCATCTCGACCGGCGGGGTCCTGATTCGCACCAAGGTGGCGCAGATCCGGGAGCAGGGCCGCTCGACGCAGGGCGTGACGCTGATCTCGCTGGGAGAGGGCGAAAAGCTCGCCGGCATCGAGCCGGTCGCCGAGCGCGACGACGATGAGAACGGTAACGGGAACGGGAACGGCAACAGCAACCGTAACGAACACGGCGCCGACGACACCGATGCCGGTGACGGCGGGCCGAAGGAGAAATGATCATGTCGCGGGTATTCAATTTCAGCGCGGGCCCGGCAGTGCTGCCGGAAGAGGTGCTGGCGCAGGCCGGCGACGAGATGCTCGACTGGCGGGGTTCGGGCATGTGCGTGATGGAGATGAGCCATCGCGGCAAGGAATACATGGAGATCCACGCCCAGGCCGAGCGCGACCTGCGCGAACTGCTCGCCATCCCCGCCAACTACAAGGTTCTGTTCCTGCAGGGCGGGGCGTCCCTTCAATTCAACATGCTGCCCGTGAATCTCTGCCCGGCAGGGGGGAAGGCCGATTATGTGGTGACCGGCGAGTGGTCGAAAAAAGCGGTGAAGGAAGCCAAGCCCCTGTGCGACCTGCACGTCATGGCGAGCTCCGAGGACCGCAAATTCACCTGCGCACCGCCGCAATCCGAGTGGAAGCTGCGCAAGGACGCGGCCTACGCCCACTATTGCTCGAATGAAACCATCGGCGGCGTGGAGTTCCACTGGATTCCGCAGACGGGCGAGGTGCCGCTGGTCGCGGACGCCTCGTCGCATATCCTGTCACGCCCTCTCGAGGTGTCGAAGTTCGGCGTGATCTACGCCGGTGCGCAGAAGAACATCGGCCCGGCCGGACTCACCATCGTCATCGTGCGCGACGACCTGTTCGCGCGCGCGCGGCCCGGCACGCCGTCCATGCTCAGCTACAAGGTGCACGCGGACGCCGATTCGATGTCGAACACCCCCCCGACCTACGCGGTGTACGTCGCCGGCCTGGTGTTCAAGTGGCTCAAGCGGCTGGGCGGGCTCGGCGCGATGGAGCAGCGCAATATCGAGAAAGCGAAGCTGCTCTACGACGTGATCGATGCGAGCCGTTTCTATCACAACCCGGTGGACAAGCGCGACCGCTCGCGCATGAACGTGCCGTTCACGCTGCCCGACGAAGCGCTCGATGAAATTTTCCTCAAGGGCGCGAAGGACCGCGGCATGATCCAGTTGAAGGGGCACCGGTCGGTGGGCGGCATGCGCGCCTCGATCTACAACGCAATGCCGCTGGAAGGCGTGCGGCGCCTGGCCGGTTACATGCGTGAATTCGAGGCGAGTCATGGCTGAAAAGGGAGAGAAGAAAATGTTCGATGTTCTCGTCATCAACGCGATCGCGTCGATCGGACTGGATCGATTTCCTGCGCAGCGCTACAAGGTGTCGGCGGATGCCAGGACGCCGGACGTGGTGCTGGTGCGTTCGCAGGACCTGCACAAGTTCGATTTTGGCGCGAGCGTCAAGGCGGTGGGCCGGGCCGGCGCCGGCACCAACAATATTCCCGTCGCGCAACTCACGAAACGCGGGGTGCCGGTATTCAACGCGCCCGGCGCGAATGCGAATGCGGTCAAGGAACTGGTGCTGGCCGGAATGCTGCTCGCCGCGCGCAACCTCGCCGGAGCGCTTGAATTCGTGCGCGGACTCGATGCGTCCGCGACCGACCTCGCCAAGCGCGTCGAGTCGGGAAAGAAAGAGTATGCGGGCACCGAACTGCCCGGGCAGACGCTGGGGGTGATCGGGCTGGGCAAGATCGGCAGCCTGGTGGCCGACGCGGCGATCCGCCTCGGCATGCAGGTGCAGGGTTACGACCCCGAAATCACCGTCGATGCGGCCTGGAGCCTGCCGTCGCAGGTGCGGCGCGCGAATTCGGTCGATGAGTTGATCCGCACCAGCAACTTCGTCACTCTGCACGTGCCGCTGGTGGACAAGACCCGGCATCTCGTCAACGCGAAAAACGTAGAGCATTTCAAGCCGGCTGCGGTGCTGCTCAATTTCTCCCGCGAGGGCGTGGTCGACGACGCCGCGGTGCTCAAAGGCCTGGCAGTCAAGCAGCTGCACGCTTACGTGACGGATTTTCCGACTGCAGAACTGCTGCGCGTGCCCGGAGTGATTGCACTGCCGCATCTGGGCGCCTCGACCCGCGAGGCCGAGGAGAACTGCGCCATCATGGTGGTGGACCAGGCGCGCGAGTACCTCGAGCAGGGCAATGTTCAGAATGCGGTCAATTTCCCGGATACGGCGATGGCGCGCGAGTCGCCGTTCCGCGTCGCCATCGCGAACGCGAACATGCCGAACATGCTGGCGCGCATTTCCGAGTCGATGGGCGGCGCGGGGCTCAATATCCACAACATGATCAACAAGTCCAGGGGCGAGCTTGCCTACACGCTGGTGGATGTGGACAGCGCCGTTCCCGCAGCGGTGCTGGAGCGGTTGCGCGCCGTCGAGGGCGTGCTTGCGGTGCGCTATCTCCCGGCGGAATAGACGCCGGCATGACCGATCGCATTTCGCGTCTTCGCGTCAGGATCGATCGCATCGACGACGAATTGCTCGCGCTCGTCAACCGGCGCGCGCAGCTCGCGCGCGAGATCGGCGCGCTCAAGCATCGCGCCCCCGCCTACCGTCCCGAGCGCGAGGCGGTGATCCTGCGCCGCATCGCCAGGGCCAATCCGGGCCCGCTGGGCCGCAGCGGCGTGGGCGCGATCTTCCGCGAGCTCATTTCAGCCTGCCGCGGACTGGAGCAGACCTCGCGCGTCGCCTACCTCGGGCCGCAGGGTACATTCAGCGAGATGGCAGTATTGCGTCAGTTCGGGCACGCGGTCGAGGCGGTGCCCTGCGCCTCGATCGAGGAGGTATTCCGCGCGACCGAGACCGGCGAGTGCCAGTTTGCGGTGGTGCCGGTGGAAAATTCCACGGACGGCGCGGTTGCGCGCAGCCTCGATCTGCTGCTTGCGACTCCGCAGAAGATCTGCGCCGAGATCGTGTTGCGGGTGCACCAGAACGCGATGTGCGGGAAGACCTTGCTGAAGTCGGTCAGGAAGGTCTACTCGCATGCGCAGTCGCTCGCGCAATGCAACGGATGGCTGGCCCGGAACCTGCCATTCGCCGAGCGTGTCCCGGTTTCGAGCAACGCCGAGGCGGCGCGACGCGCCGCGACGGAGGCGGGCGCCTGCGCGATCGGGCCTGATATCGCCGCGCAGCGCTACGGCCTGAAGATCGTTGCCTCCAGCATCGAGGACATCGCCAACAACCGCACGCGTTTCATGGTGCTCGGCGACGTCGAGCCCTCGCCCAGCGGGCGCGATGCCACCTCGATCGTCATGTCCGCGCCGAACCGGCCCGGCGCGGTGCACGCACTGCTCACCCCGCTCGCCAGGCATGGCGTGAGCATGTCGCGGCTCGAATCGCGGCCGACCCGCGTGGGCCAGTGGGAGTACTACTTCTTCGCCGATCTCATCGGCCACCGCAGCGACCCGCCGGTCGCGAAGGCGCTTGCTGCGCTGCGAAAAATCGCGCCCTTTCTCAAGGTTCTCGGCTCCTATCCGGTGTCTGCGAAATGAATACTGACGTCTGCGAGCAGTCGCTGTCCTACGTGCGCGCGATCGCGCCCTATCAGCCCGGCAAGCCGATCCAGGAACTCGCGCGCGAGATCGGGCTGGACGAAAAGAACATCGTCAAACTGGCCTCGAACGAGAACCCCAGGGGCGTCGGGCCGCGTACGCGCGCGGCGATCGAAGCCGCGCTGGGCGATCTCGCGCGCTATCCCGACGGAAACGGCTTCGATCTGAAACAGGCGTTGGCGCGGCGCTACGGCGTGGGCATGGATGCGATCGTCCTCGGCAACGGATCGAACGACGTGCTCGAACTCGTGGCCTCGGCTTTTCTCAACACTTCGCGCTCGGCGGTGTTCGCGCAGTATTGTTTCGCGGTGTATCCGCTCGCGACCCAGGCCCGCGGCGCGCGCTCGATCCAGGTGAGCGCGCGGGCCTACGGCCACGACCTCGACGCGATGGCGCGCGCGGTCACCGGGGATACTGCGGTGGTCTGGCTCGCCAACCCGAACAATCCGACCGGAACTTTCTGTCCCGCGGATGCGATCGAGGCCTTCCTCAAGCGCGTGCCGGAGAGGGTCGTCGTCGTGCTCGATGAGGCGTACAACGAGTACCTCCCTTCGGACCGCCGATACGACAGTGTGCGCTGGCTCAGGCGCCATGCGAACCTGGTCATCACGCGCACCTTTTCGAAGGCCTACGGTCTGGCAGGCCTGCGTGTCGGCTACGCGCTAGCGCACCCCGGGGTGGCCGACGTGATGAACCGAGTGCGCCAGCCGTTCAATGTCAATTCGGTCGCGATTGCCGCTGCGGTGGCGGCGCTGGGTGACATGGAATTCGTGGCCAAGTGCTTCGCCGAGAACCTTGCGGGCCTGCGGCGTCTCGAGCAGGGCGTGCGCGAACTCGGGCTGGAATACATCCCTTCGTTTGGCAACTTCATCACCGTGCGGGTCGGGCGGGCGGCCGAGATCTATAAACGCCTGCTCAAGCGCGGCGTGATCGTACGCCCGGTCGCAGGGTATGAATTGCCGGAGCACCTGCGCGTCACCGTAGGCACGCCCGAGGAAAACGAGCGCTTCCTCACCGCGCTTGCCGCCAGCCTGAAGGACTGAGCCGTGGCCGTGCCGCGCACCGGCCGCCTCGCCGTGATCGGCGTCGGCCTGATCGGCGGCTCTTTCGCGCTCGCACTCAAGCGCTCAGGCGTCTGTGACGAGGTGGTCGGAGTCGGCCGTACGCCGGACAACCTTCGCATCGCGCTCGAGCGCGGCGCCATCGATCGAATCGAGACAGATGCCGCGCGCTCGGTCCGCGGCGCCGGCCTGGTCATGGTCGCGACGCCGGTCGCTCAGATCGCGCAAACATTCGCGAGCATCGCGCCTGCGCTCGAGCCGCAGGCGCTCGTGATGGACGCGGGCAGCACCAAGCAGGACGTGGTTGCCGCCGCGCGCTCGCACCTCGGAGTGCGCATCTCCCAGTTCGTTCCGGCACATCCGATCGCCGGTGCCGAGCACAGCGGTGCGGCCGCGGCGAGCGCGGACCTGTTCGACGGCAAACGCGTGGTGCTCGCGCCGCTCGCCGAGAGCGCTGGCGAGTTCGTGAAGCGGGCGGAGGAAATCTGGAGCGCGTGCGGGGCGCGCGTGTTTCGCATGGGCGCAGCGGAACACGATGAAGTATTCGCGGCGGTGAGCCATTTGCCGCACCTGCTCGCTTATGCGCTGGTCCACGAGGTGAGCACGCGCGGCAATGCCGGTCAGCTTTTCGGCTATGCGGCCGGCGGTTTTCGCGACTTCACACGCATCGCTTCGAGCCATCCGGAGATGTGGCGCGACATCTGCGCGGCGAATCGCGACGCACTGCTGGAGGAGATCGACCGCTACGGGTCGAAGCTCGCCGAGTTGCGCGTATTGATCGAGCAGCGTGATCTGAAGGCGCTGGAACGGGTGTTCGACCAAGCGCGCGCGGCCCGCAACCGCTGGCTCGCGGGAGAGTATGAGCCTTGAGCCGCGCGTTTCTCGATCTCGCGCCGCTCGCGCGCGCGGCAGGAACGATCCGGCTGCCGGGCTCGAAGAGCATCTCCAACCGCGTGCTGCTGCTCGCGGCGCTTGCGCAAGGCGAAACGCGGGTGCGCGATGCGCTGGATGCAGACGACACGCGTGTCATGCTCGAAGCGCTGCGCCGCCTTGGAATCGGTTGGCGCCGCGCAGATGACGGCGCAATCGTGATCGAAGGTGCCGGTGGGCCGCCGCCAGAGAAACAAGCGGATCTGTTTCTCGGCAACGCGGGCACGGCGTTCCGTCCGCTGACTGCGGTGCTCGCTTTGTGCGGCGGCGAATACCGCCTGTCGGGCGTGCCGCGCATGCTGGAGCGGCCGATCGGCGATCTGGTGGATGCGCTGCGCCGCGTTGGCGCGAACATCGGCTACGCGGGCGCAGACGGATTTCCGCCACTCCAAGTCGGTCGCGGCGATGTCCGTCTCGATGGCCCGGTGCGGGTGCGCGGTGACGTTTCCTCGCAGTTCCTGACCGCGCTGCTGCTCGCGTTGCCGCTCCTGGGGAGAGCTTCCGTCATCGAAGTGGAAGGCGAACTGATTTCGAAACCCTATGTCGAAATCACGCTCAACCTGATGCGGCGCTTCGGGGTCGTGGTCGAGCGTGAAGACTGGCGCGTATTCCGCGTGCCGCAGGCGCACTACATCAGCCCGGGGGAGATTTTCGTCGAAGGCGATGCCTCCGCGGCGTCGTACTTTCTCGCCGCGGGCGCGATCGGCGGAGGGCCGGTGCGCGTCGAGGGCGTGGGCTGCGGGAGCATCCAGGGCGACGTGCGCTTCGCCGAAGTTCTGGAGAAGATGGGCGCGAAGACCGTCCTCGGCGATACCTGGATCGAGGCATCCTCCGGCGCGCGGCCGCTGCGCGCCTTCGACCTCGATCTGAACCACATCCCCGATGCGGCGATGACGGCGGCGGTGCTGGCGCTGTTCGCCGAAGGACCGTGCACCGTGCGCAATATCGCGAGCTGGCGGGTCAAGGAAACTGACCGCATTGCGGCGATGGCGACGGAACTGCGCAAACTCGGAGCGGTGGTTGAGGAAGGAGGCGATTACCTAAGCGTAGTGCCGCCCGCGAAGCTCAATTCCGGAGTGGCGATCGACACCTACGACGACCATCGCATGGCGATGTGCTTCTCCCTCGCCGCGCTGGGCGGGGTGGGGGTGCGGATCAACGATCCGGATTGCGTGGACAAGACATTTCCCAAATTTTTCGAAACATTTGCTTCGATCTGCAAGGCCGCCGGGTGAGCACGGAGCGATGGAAGAATCCATTCAGCGCGACCGCCAGCGCGATCATATTTTCTCCTGACCACTTGTCACCATTCGGAGTACGACCGGATCGACGCACAGACCATCGATACCACTGGAGTCATACGTGGCAAGGAAAAACGTAAGCATTGAACTGCTCAAAACCGAAGCCTCGTAGCGGCGAGCGCTCGCGCGGCTGTCGCATTTTTTCGACCATCCTCCGGCGCCCAACACTTCGGAGGATGCCGAATTCGAGATCCTGATGCTGATGGTGGAGCGCTACGAGCGCGAGCACCACGTGCTCCCCCAGCCAGACCCAGTGGCCGCGATTCGCTTCGAGATCGAGCAGCGCGGCCTGGATCCGGCCAAGTTGCACGCGTTGCTCGGATCGCGCCAGCGGGCGCACGAGGTGCTGCAGAAGAAGCGCCACTTGACGTTGCGCCAGATTCGGGAGTTGCACCGGCAATTGGGAATTGCGGTGGAAGTGCTGATTCAGGATTACTAGCGGTGAACGGTTCCGCGGCCACCCCGCAGAAAGTCTTCGTACTCTTCGTCGGTCAGCGCACGCGCGGGCGCCTCTGTTATATCGTCGAAGCGGCCCAGCGAGGCCGGCGCAGCATGCGTTCGCGGCTCGAACGGAAACACCTCGTGCAGTTCACCTGCGTTTACGATGTTCGCAAGTTCCACCTCGTCGTGCTTGGCCAACACCAAGATGGCGCGCACCACGTCCTCGAGCTTGGCGGGACCGGCAAGGTCTATCCGCTCATACGTCTGCTCATGCATGTGCGGCTCGGGGACGCTGGTAGTGCTCATCTAGGCCTCCCATCAATGCTGACGACCTTCATGGATATTGAGACTACCGCAGCGGATCGAAGTTCTGCGCCAAGATTTCAGCAAGCGCTTCATCCGCAAAAAAGTATCGACCGTCGTTTCGCGTGCGAACCGGAAGTCTGGCCGCGATTGGCACGCAATGCAACTGGCAGATGTGGGTGTAGAAATCCTTCAGTTCATCGCCACCCGCGCGGGCACAATGCAGCCCGATCCGGCCTTCTGTCTGCAAGTTCATGCTGGCCACGATGGCCGTGTCGATGCAGATGCGCCCAAGCGAAGGGGGCACAACGACGTCCAGAGCCAGAAGGGCATCATCGCTCGCCGCGCTGATAAACCAGACGAGTACCGCCGGCTTGTTCTCGCGCACGTCGAGGTGCGGATAACGCTCGATGAACAAGTGCATCGCAGCCGGAATCGCGTCGCCGGCGCGATTTGCGATGAAGGTCGTGAGCGCAAGACAGCGGCGATTTCTGACCCACTGGCTCAGCGGGAATATTTGACGCAACACGTTCCAAGACCAATATCGGTCGGCACGGTTTTCGCGTGAAAGCAAGATGCCGGGTTGGATATGCATGTCCCAGAACGCGGCATCCTGCCAGCTCATGATGCTGGTCCGCACAGGTTGTGGGGCGGCGGGTTGATACCGCTTTCGCGCCGTGGCCCATCGCACGTATCCTCTGGCCATGTCGCTCGAAGGATACCGCGAACGAGTTTCGCTTGGGGAAGCACCGATCGCGGGTCGACGAAGACAATCTCCTGGAGTGGTACGGTTCGGGCGCGAGCGTGCACCGCCCCGGGCGGCGCGGGCCGCAGAACGCCCCGACCATGCGTCAAGTCAGGTTGAGGTTGGACCGCTCGGTACTCGCCAACTTTGCCGCGGCGGACCCGGCCGGCAATCGCGTCTCAATAACGCACTTAAGCGCATCACCTCTCGCGCACGTTAGGTCTCGAAGATCGCGCGTACGCCGGATGTAATCACTCAATCACGCGGTCGACGCGCACCTGGATGGACTGCGGGATCGCGAGACCAAGCTCGCGCGCCGTTTTCAGATTGACCACGAGTTCCAATTTGGAGATCTGCTCCACCGGCAACTCGGCCGGTTTCGCGCCCTTGAGGATCCGGTCCACGTAGCTCGCGGCGTAGCGGAAGCTCTCCAGGAGGTTCACTCCGTAGCTGAGGAGCAAGCCGCTTTCTGCGAATTGGGGGTATCCGGAGATCGCCGGGAGGCGCAAGCGTCGGGTGTCGTCAAGAATCTCGCGCCGCAGATTGAACAGCACCGCGCTCGGGGCCATCACGAGACCATCGGGACGCTCCTTCTCGAGCACAGCGAACCCCTTCCGCAGGCTCTGGGAATCTCGTGCCGAAGTCACGACAAGGGTCAATCCCTTCTTCTTTGCGGCCATCCGCGCAACCATCTCGTACCGTGCTCGAGTCTCGGCGTCGGTCGAAGTTTCGACGAGCAGAGCCACACGAGACATTTTGGGGACGACCTCGGTCAGGAGCTCGATGTGCTTGGCGACGAGTTCCGCGCCGAGACCCGTCAACCCGGTGACGTTTGTCCCAGGCCGCGCAAGGCTCTCCACCAAGCCGGCGCCTACGGGGTCTGCGGAAGCGATGAGAACGATCGGGATAATCGAGGTCCTGACTTTCATCGCAGCGGCGACCGACTCTATTCCGACCAGTACGTCGGGCCTTAGCGCGATCAGCTCGTCTACCAGCACCGGAAATCGACCTGAATCGCCTTCGGCGTAGCGGAAGTCGACGATCACGTTTTGCCCGACGACGTAGCCGCGGTCGCGAAGTCCCGAGACAAACGCCTGCTCAAGCGGCTTTATGTTCGCCTCGCTCCCGGTCCACAGGCATCCGAGCCGAAATCGTTTCGAAGTCTGCGCCAGCACCAAAGCGGGCGAGGCCAGCATCGCGGCGGAGAGTTGAAGTACCGCGCGGCGTTTCACTGGGCGATTTCTCCGGCCGAAGGAACGACGATCCGCATCGCTGCGTCTACGAGACCGGCGAAGTGCGTGGCATTTGTAAGGTAAGAAGAACCGCAGGCTTGGCCTTCAGCGCGCATTCAGCGGTCACCGCATCATACCCCGCGCGCGCGATCGTCGAGGAGCTTGGCACTTGTTTGCTCAACGGTTTCCGGCGGGAGCTTGGGCAGCTTTCGTTGCGGCACGGCCACGAGCAAGCGGCCATGGCGTTGCAGCCGGACTGGAGCGGTCATTTCGATGCGGTCATCACGCACAGAAACAGATCTCCTCGCGTCGGTAGGGTCCGGGATGCGGCGCGCGGTCATGACGCGAGTCCGGCGAGTGCCTGGCGGATCACCTGGCGGGAGCGGAATAGCACCATCTCTCTCCAGTCGTCGCTGTCCGGGTAGTACTGTTTGCGCACCTGGTGCTTGATGCGCTGCGTCTCCGGGTCATTCCAGTCGACCTTGCCATAGGCGTGCAGCCAGTGATCCTCGCGCAATGCGAGCCGGCCCGATTCGGGCGAGTAGGTGCCGTACTCGAGCGCCACGAACGTCGCCTTGTCGCCGAGCTTGGCCATCCAACCATATTCGTTGAGCCCGAACTTCATCACCGATGATGATGTCCCCGCCGCAGGCTCGGTGAGCGAGTCGCCGTACCAGCGCCGCGCACGTTCAAGCGCGGCGGTGCCCGTCTCGTGGCTGCAGATTGGCTCGCCGTAACCGAAGGGACCGAGACCCGTGTGGAAGTCGATGATCGCGACCTGGGCGCGTGCCGCCAGCTCGTGATCGTCGATCAGCGCCTCCAGCGTGCGCCGCGCCCAAGTCGGGCCGATGCCGCCGAAGAACACGCCGTGCGCGTGCCGGTACTGGCCGCCGCCGCGCGCGATCTGAAACGCCTTCTCGCCATGCCTGGCGCGGTAGGCGGTGATCTTCTCCTCCGCCGTGTCGAACACCGGCCCAGATAACTCGCGTGGCACGAATGCATCGGCGAGTTCGTCGTGCCCCGCATTTTCCGGAAGGGGCGCGGCGAAATCGACGAAATTGCGGTTGAGGTCGACGTTTTCTTCCGTTACGCGGCGCAGCCAGGCGAAGCCATGGGGATTGATCGCATGGATCATCAGCACGGTGACGTCCTCGGGCAGGTGACGCGCGCCGCCGGCGAGGAGGAAATCGAGCATCGCGCCCGAACCGGTGAAGCCTTCAACACCGTGCGTGGCGGATTGCAGGACGAGGACCTTGCTCGCATCCGGTGGCCCGAGCCAGGCGACGTCGGTCGTGAGTTCTTCGTCGCGCGGCCCGCGCAGTGGATTGCGATAGGACTTCAGGCGGGCATTCGCATCGCGAGAAGCAGCGAGGAATTTCGCGCGTGCCATAGCGTAGTCGGGTGAGAAGCAGGCAGCGAAATCGAAGGGATGGCTGGTCACTCGGCGATTCCTGTGGACGCGAATTGAACAAGCGCGCGGGCTCTCCCGCGCGGACTCAGTCGAACAGGTCGGCGAGATCCACGCTGTAGCTCGAGCGCTGAATCGCGCCGCCTGCCGCGCAAAACTCGAAGCGCCTGGACTGCGGATAGACAATCCACGCTTCGGTGGCGCCGGCGGCCAGATAGGCATCCACTTTCTCGCGCAATTCCTTGAGAGAGTTCGAAGGCGAAGCGAGTTCGATCTTTCCCGGCAAGTTCTCGAAGCGCGAATCCCCGCACAGCTCGCGATACCGCTCGGCAAGCGCTTCATACGTCAGCGGTGCCTCGACTACTTCGTGAACTGCGCCCATGCCCCGGACTCCGTGTTCAACGACTCGGTGAACGTTTCAACATGACCTGAAAACAGTCTAGCACGCGCACTCAGAGCGCCGCCGCGCGGCGCACGCGTGGTATGGTCAGTCATCGAATGGATATCAATAGACACCCTGCGGCTCCGGTCATCGCGATCGACGGCCCCTCGGCCTCGGGCAAAGGCACGGTCGCGAGCCGGGTGGCCGCGGAGTTGGGATTTCATTCTCTGGAAAGCGGTGCGCTCTATCGGCTGGTGGCCCTGGCCGCGCAACGCAGGAAAATTGCGGAGGACGATGAATCGCAACTGGCCCAAATCGCCGCCACGCTCGATGTGTGTTTTCAAGGAGGGGATGTTTATCTTGAAAATCAGCAAGTTGGATCTTTCCTGCGGGAGGAGGAATGCGGCCGGCGCGCCTCGTCGATTGCCAAGTTGCCGGACGTGCGCGCGGCGCTGCTCGAGCGCCAGCGAGGCTTTCGCATACCGCCCGGGCTGGTGGCTGACGGGCGGGACATGGGGACCGTAGTGTTCCCGGACGCCGTGCTGAAGGTGTTCCTGACCGCAAGTGTTGCGGCACGGGCACAGCGCCGTTATAAGCAGTTGAAAGAAAAAGGTTTCGATGCTAGTCTTGCCGCCCTTTCCCGCGACCTCGAGGCGCGCGACGCCCAGGACGCAAATCGCAGCGTAGCGCCGCTCAAGCCGGCGCACGACGCGAAAGAACTGGATTCCACCGATCTGTCGATCGAGGAAGTGGTCGCGCGCATCGTTGCGTGGTGGCGGGAACGAGAGGTTACGATCAACTAGTATGATTTGAAAAGGAAAAACAGGAGCTTCGGCTCTCGTATCGGTGGGCCTGCCGCGCTCTGTGCAGCAACGCCCGTATTTTTTGCAACCCAACCCGCTCGTGCCTACCAATCGGCCGGCGGCTGAAACAGGTCTTTCACCAAACCAACATGGCCAGTCTCTCCCCCGCAGTCTCCAACGCTTCTGTCAAAGAATCATTCGCTGCGCTGTTCGAGGAAAGTCTTACCCTCAAGGAAATGCGCATCGGCGAGGTGATTACCGCCGAAGTCGTGCGCGTCGACCAGAACGTCGTCGTGGTCAACGCCGGGCTCAAGTCCGAGAGTTTCATCGCGGTGGAGGAATTCCGCAACGACGCGGGTCAGATCGAGGTCAAGGCGGGCGATTTCGTCGCCGTGTCCATCGAGGCGCTCGAAGACGGATTTGGCGAGACCCGCCTGTCGCGCGAGAAGGCCAAGCGCCTCGCGGCGTGGCTCGATCTGGAAAAAGCGCTCGACAAGGGCGAGAAGGTCGAGGGGATGATTACCGGGAAGGTCAAGGGCGGGCTCACCGTGATGGTCAACGGCATTCGCGCTTTCCTGCCCGGTTCGCTCGTGGACCTGCGGCCGGTGAAGGACACCTCGCCGTACGAGGGCAAGCAGATGGAATTCAAGGTCATCAAGCTCGACCGCAAACGCAATAACGTGGTGGTGTCGCGCCGGGCCGTGCTCGAGGCAACCGCCGGTGCGGAGCGCGAGGCCCTGCTCTCGACCCTCGCCGAGGGCGCGGTGGTGAAGGGCATCGTCAAGAACATCACCGACTACGGCGCGTTCGTCGACCTGGGCGGCATCGACGGGCTGCTGCACATTACCGACCTTGCGTGGCGCCGGGTGAAGCACCCGACCGAGGTGGTGAATGTCGGCGACGAAGTCACCGCCAAGGTGCTCAAGTTCGATACCGAGAAGAATCGCGTCTCGCTCGGCCTGAAGCAGCTGGGTGAGGATCCGTGGGTCGGCATTTCGCGCCGCTACCCGCAGGGCACGCGCCTGTTCGGCAAGGTCACCAACCTCACCGACTACGGCGCGTTCGTCGAAGTCGAAGCCGGCATCGAGGGCCTGGTGCACGTTTCCGAAATGGACTGGACCAACAAGAACGTGCATCCGTCCAAGGTGGTGCAGGTCGGCGACGAGGTCGAGGTGATGATCCTCGAGATAGACGAGGAGCGGCGCCGCATTTCGCTCGGCATGAAGCAGTGCATGCCCAATCCCTGGGACGATTTTGCGCGCGAGTTCAAGAAGGGCGATCACGTCAAGGGACAGATCAAGTCGATCACCGATTTCGGCGTATTCATCGGCCTGCCCGGTGCGATCGACGGCCTGGTGCACCTGTCGGACCTGTCCTGGTCCGCCCAGGGCGAGGAGGCGGTGCGCAATTTCAAGAAGGGCGACGAGATCGAGGCGGTGGTGCTCGCCATCGACGTGGAGCGCGAGCGGATTTCGCTCGGCGTCAAGCAACTCGAGGGCGATCCGTTCACCAATTTCATCGCCAGCCATGAGAAGAACAGCATGGTCGGCGGCAAGGTCAAGTCGGTCGACGCGAAAGGCGCGGTGATCGAGCTGCACGGCGATGTCGAGGGGTATCTGCGCGCTTCCGAGTTTTCGCGCGACCGGATCGACGACCTGCGCAACCACCTGAAGGAAGGCGACTCGGTGCAGACTATGGTGATCAACGTCGATCGCAAGAACCGCTCGATCAACCTGTCCGTGAAGGCCAAGGACCTCGCTGAAGAGACCGACGCGATGAAGCAGTTGCGCACGGAGAACGCGGCCAGCGCCGCGGGTTCGACCAACCTCGGCGCGCTGCTGAGGGCGAAGCTCGATACCCGCGACAACGAGCCCAAGCCGTAGCGGTACTTCTCCTCTGGCAGAATGCGATGGTTGAGGGACAAGGCCGGCCATGACGAAATCCGAACTGATCGCGCGTCTCGCCCAGCGCTATCCGCAGCTGGTCGCCAAGGACGCCGAGTACGCGGTGAAGATGATCCTCGATGCGATGACGCACAGCCTGCTGAGCGGGCACCGCATCGAGATCCGCGGCTTTGGCAGCTTCGGCCTGAACTACCGGCCGCCGCGTGTCGGGCGCAATCCGAAATCGGGCGAGAAGGTGCTGGTGCCGGAGAAACACGTGCCGCATTTCAAGGCCGGCAAGGAGTTGCGCGAGCGCGTCGACGGCACGGACGACGCGGGCAAGCCCTCCTCCTGACACCGCCCGGCGCGCACCGGGTCCTGCGCCCGGCGCGTTGTCGAATCCGACGACCGGGACTCCACATGCGCGCGATTACCTGGGCGTTTCGCATTGTCATCTTCCTGTTGCTGCTTGCGTTCGCCGTCAAGAACACGGAACCGGTGGCGCTGCGGTTTTTTTTCAACCTGGAGTGGAAGGCGCCCCTGGTGGCGTTGATGCTCCTGTTCTTCGCCGCCGGCGCGGCGCTCGGTGTGGCGGCCATGCTGGGAGCCTGGTTGCGGCAGCGGCGTGAACTTCAGCGCCTGCGCAGCGTGCCGGCGCAGGCTGCGCCCCCGCCGGCGGACGCTTGAGCGCGATGGAGTTCGAATACTGGTGGCTGCTCGGTTTTCCGATTTTCTTCGGGCTCGGGTGGCTTGCCGCGCGCATCGACATCCAGCATCTGCTGCGCGACTCGCGCGCGCTGCCGCGTTCCTATTTCAAGGGCTTGAATTTCCTCCTCAACGAACAGCCCGACAAGGCCATCGAGGCATTCATCGAGGTTGTGAAGGTCGATCCCGAGACGATCGACCTGCATTTCACCCTCGGCAGCCTGTTCCGCCGCCGCGGCGAGTACGACCGCGCGATCCGCATGCACCAGAACCTGCTCGAGCGCGCCGACCTGAAGGCCGAGCAGCGCCGGGCGGCGCTGTTTGCGGTGGGTCTGGACTACCTCAAGGCCGGCATCCTCGACCGTGCGGAAGAGACGTTCACGCGGCTGCTCGACAGCCCGCAGGCCGCGGAGGCACGCGTCCACCTGCTCGAGATTTACCAGCAGGAGAAGGACTGGCCGCGCGCGATTGCGATGGCCGGGCGCATCGCGGCCGACACGGGCGAGGGGCGCGGACGGGAAATTGCGCAATTCCACTGCGAATTGGCGACCGGCGACGTGACCCATACGCGGCCCGACAACGCTCGCGCGAACCTCGAGGCAGCTCTGGCCGCGAATCGGAAGTCGGTGCGCGCCAGCATCCAGCTGGGCGACCTGGAGCGTTCGACCGGCAATACGGACGCCGCGATCGAGGCGTGGCAGCGCGTCGAGTCGCAAAGTCCGGCCTATCTGGCGCTGGTGGCGCAACGGCTGATCGAAGCGCACCGGGACCTCGGCCGGCTGGAGGATGGATTGACGCTGATCGCCGGCTACCTGGAGCGCTATCCCTCGCTCGACCTGCTCGACACGGTGTTCCAGCACACGCTCGATGCGAAGGGGGCGGAAGCGGCCTACACGCTGGTGCGCAACGAACTGCGCCGCAATCCCACGCTGCTCGGGCTGGACCGCTTGCTCGAGGCGCAGATCGTAGCGGCGAGCTCGCCGGAGCGCAGACGCGACCTGGAACTGGTGCGCAACCTGGTGCACGGGCACACGCAACGCCTTGCGCGTTACCGCTGCGAGACCTGCGGTTTCAAGGCCCGCCAGTTTCACTGGCATTGCCCCGGTTGCGGCGGGTGGGAGAGCTATCCGCCGCGCCGTTCCGAGGAATTCGACCTCACGCCCTGAGGCGTGTGGAATGAACATTGGGATATAGAGCGTGAACATTACAGTCGTTGGTACCGGTTACGTCGGGCTGGTGACGGGTGCGTGCCTCGCGGACACCGGCAATCACGTGTTCTGCCTGGACGTGGATGCGGCCAAGATTGCGAAACTCAACGCGGGCGGATTACCGATCTTCGAACCCGGACTGGATGCCGTGGTTGCGCGCAACCGCGCCGCCGGGCGCCTCGTCTTCTCCACCGACGTCGAGGCCGGCGTGGCGCACGGCGTGCTCCAGTTCATCGCGGTGGGCACGCCGCCCGGCGAGGACGGCTCGGCGGACCTTTCCCACGTGCTTGCCGCGGCGCGTTCGATCGGGCGGAACATGGGCGATTATCGGGTGGTGGTCAACAAGTCGACGGTGCCGGTAGGTACCGCCGACGAAGTGCGCGCGGCGCTGGGCGAGGAGCTTGCCAACCGCAACCTGAGGATCGGTTACAGCGTCGTGTCCAATCCCGAGTTCCTCAAGGAAGGCGCGGCGATCGAGGATTTCATGCGCCCCGATCGCATCGTGATAGGCAGCGATGACGAGCACGCGAGCGCGTTGCTGCGGCAGTTGTACGCGCCGTTCCAGCGCAACCACGAGCGGATCCTGCACATGAGCGTGCGCTCCGCGGAACTGACCAAGTACGCCGCCAATGCGATGCTCGCCACGCGTATTTCGTTCATGAACGACCTGGCGATGCTTGCCGAGCGCCTCGGCGCGGACATCGAGGAAGTGCGCCGCGGCATCGGCTCGGACCCCCGCATCGGGTTTCACTTCCTGTATCCGGGCGCCGGGTTTGGCGGTTCGTGCTTTCCGAAGGACGTGAAGGCGCTGCAGCGCACCGCCGAGAGCTCGGGCCGGCCGCTCAGGGTGCTCGCGGCAGTCGAACAGGTGAACGAGGCGCAGAAGCACGTGCTGGGGGAGAAAGTTCGTGCGCGCTTCGGGGAGGACCTCCAGGGCCGGCGCTTCGCGGTCTGGGGCCTGGCTTTCAAGCCGAATACCGACGACATGCGGGAGGCCGCGAGCCGCACGCTGATCGAAGACCTGCTCGCTGCCGGCGCGGCGGTGCGCGCGTTCGACCCGGTGGCAGGCGAAGAGGCGCGCCGGCTGTATGCGGGCGAGAAACGCGTCGAGATCGTGAATTCCGCGCAGGCGGCGCTGGCAGGCGCGGAGGCCCTCGTGATCGTGACCGAATGGCTGGAGTTTCGCAGCCCCGACTTCGCCGCCATCAAGCGCGAACTCGGGACCGCTGCGATTTTCGACGGACGCAATCTGTATGATCCCGCCACGTTGAAGGAGATGGGCTTCGAATATTTTCCGATCGGCAGGCGGACATGAAAGCCCCGGATACGGAAAAGGCGCGGGTGCTGGTGGTGGGTGATGTGATGCTCGACCGCTACTGGTTCGGCGAGGTCGAGCGCATTTCCCCGGAGGCGCCGGTGCCGGTGGTGCTGATCAGGAGCGAGGAGGCGCGCCCCGGGGGCGCCGCAAACGTCGCACGCAACTGCGCTGCGCTCGGTGCGAAGACGCAGCTGCTGTCGGTGGTGGGGGACGATCCGGACGGCAAGCTGCTCAGGAGGATTTCGGCGGTCGAAGGCGTGCGGGTCAATTTTCATACCGACCCTTCGGTCAGGACGACGCAGAAGCTGCGCGTCATGGGGCGCATGCAGCAGCTCATCCGGATCGACTTCGAGACGCCGCCTTCGCGCGAGGTGCTCGCTTCCAAGCTGGCCGATTTCAGGGCATCGCTGCCTTCGTGCGACGTGGTGATCCTCTCGGACTACGGCAAGGGAGGTCTTACGCACATCTCGCGCATGATCCGACTTGCGCGGGAGGCCGGGAAAAAGGTGCTGGTGGACCCGAAGGGCGACGATTGGTCGCGCTACAGGGGCGCCAATATCATCACGCCGAACCGCAACGAGCTGCGTGACGTGGTCGGGACATGGAAGTCCGAGGCCGACATGGCGCGCCGCGTCCGGCGCTTGCGCAGGGGGCTCAAGTGCGAAGCGCTGCTGGTCACGCTCGGCGGCGACGGCATGACCCTGTACACCGAGGGCAAGGCGATGCATGTCCCGGCAGAGGTGCGGGAAGTGTACGATGTGAGCGGTGCGGGCGACACCGTGATTGCGACGCTCGGATCGATGCTCGCGGCCGGGGTGCGGCTCGAGCAGGCGGTGCGCATCGCGAACCGCGCGGGCGGGATCAAGGTCACCAAACTCGGAACCGCAGTGGTCAGCAAGAAAGAACTGTTCGGATAGTCCATGTATACCGTCGTTACCGGCGCCGCCGGATTCATCGGATCACGGCTGATCGCCGGGCTCAACCGCGCGGGGATTCGCGAGATTCTCGCGGTCGACAACCTCGAAAACTCGGAGAAGTTCCGCAACCTCGTCGATTGCGAGTTCGAGGACTACCTCGACAAGCGCGATTTTCTCGCGCGCCTTCGCGCGCAGGAGTTCGATGAGGTCGTCGATGCCGTGCTCCACCAGGGCGCCTGCTCCGACACGATGCAGACGGACGGGCGTTACATGATGGACAACAACTACGAATACTCGAAGACGCTGCTCGAGTGGTGCCAGCTCGAGGAGGTTCCCCTGCTGTACGCGTCCTCCGCGGCGGTGTACGGCGGGGGCAGCGTATTCCGCGAGGAGCGGCGCCATGAATCCCCGCTCAACATCTACGGCTATTCGAAGTTCCTGTTCGACCAGCTGGTGCGCTCGCGGCTCCCCTCGCTCTCGGCGCAGGTGGCGGGTTTCCGCTATTTCAACGTCTACGGGCCCAATGAAAGCCACAAGGGCCGCATGGCTTCGGTCGCCTTCCACGCCGCGCGTCAGTTCCTCGACACCGGCAAGGTGAAGCTGTTCGAAGGCAGCGGCGGTTACGCGGCGGGAGAACAGTTACGCGACTTCGTGTACGTCGACGACATCGTGCGCGTGAATCTGCACTTCCTGGAACGACGCGAACTTTCGGGCATCTACAACTGCGGCACGGGACGGGCGCAGAGCTTCAACGACGTCGCGCGGACCGTGGTGAACGGGGTGCGCGCGTCGCGCGGCGAGCCGCCCCTCTCGCTCGGGGAACTGGTTGCGCAGGGCGCCGTCGAATACATCGCCTTTCCAGCGGCGCTCGCCGGCAAATACCAGAGCTACACTCAGGCCGACCTCGGGCTGCTTCGTGAGGCGGGCTATGCGGGCGATTTCCGCAGCGTCGAGGAAGGGGTGGGGCAGTACGTGAAGTTGCTGCTCGACGAGCGAGGGGCGTAATGGCGAAATACCGCAGCATCGAGGATTTCATCGGTGAAACGCCGCTGGTGCAGTTGCAGCGGCTGCCCGGTGCGGAAAACGACAAGCGTCACAACGTCATCCTGGCCAAGCTCGAAGGCAACAACCCGGCGGGCTCGGTGAAGGACCGGCCGGCGCTCGCGATGATCGTGGGCGCCGAGAAGCGCGGCGCGATCAGGCCCGGCGACACGCTGATCGAAGCCACCAGCGGCAATACCGGCATCGGTCTTGCGATGGCGGCCGCGCTGCGAGGGTACCGCATGGTGCTGATCATGCCCGAGCACCTCTCGGTGGAGCGTCGCCAGACGATGCGCGCGTTCGGCGCCGAGATCGTGCTGACGCCGAAATCCGGCGGCATGGAGGCCGCGCGCGACCTGGCCGACCGGATGGTGGCCGACAGAAAGGGCGTGATGCTCGACCAGTTCGCCAACCCCGACAACCCGGTTTGCCATTACGAGGGCACCGGCCCGGAGATCTGGCGCGACACCCACGGTGAGGTCACGCACTTCGTCTCCAGCATGGGCACCACGGGCACCATCATGGGAGTGTCGCGTTTCCTGAAGGAGAAGAACGCGAACGTGCAGATCGTCGGTTGCCAGCCCACCGAAGGTTCGCAGATTCCCGGCATCCGCAAATGGCCGGAAGCCTACCTGCCG
Source organism: Betaproteobacteria bacterium (assembly GCA_016195915.1). Lineage (GTDB taxonomy): Bacteria > Pseudomonadota > Gammaproteobacteria > Burkholderiales > SG8-39 > JADGRQ01. The sequence continues at coordinate 161,669 of JACPYS010000063.1, forward strand.
AAGATCTTCGAAAAACCGCGCGTCGACAGCATGATCTACGTGAGCCAGGCCAACGCCGAGGAAACGGCGCGCCGCCTGGCCCGCGAAGAGGGCATCTTCGCCGGCATTTCGGCCGGCGGCGCGGTCTGGGCAGCACTGCAGGTGGGCTCTCAGTCCAGCAACGCGACCATCGTCACTATCATTCCGGACCGCGGCGACCGCTATCTTTCCACCGGAGTATTTCCGGATTGATCCCGATTTGACCCCGATCCTCGCGTTCGACATCGAAACGGTTCCGGACGCCGCCGGGATCCGGCGGCTGTACGCGCTGCCCGCGGAACTGCCTGATCGCTAGGTCGTGGATCTGGCGTTGCAGAAGCGCCGGGTGCAGACGGGCCACGATTTCCTCGCGCCGCACCTGCACCGGGTGGTGGTCATCTCGTGCGTGCTGCGCGATGCCGACGGACTGAAGATTTTTTCCATCGGCGAACCGGAGCGCGACGAGCGCGCCGCGATCCAGAAATTCTACGACGGCATCGAGAAGTACACGCCGCAACTGGTTTCCTGGAACGGCGGCGGCTTCGACCTGCCGGTGCTCAACTACCGCGCGCTCGTCGCGGGCGTCGCCGCGCCGCGCTTCTGGGAGCAGGGCGACGAGGACCGCGACTTCCGCTACAACAACTACGTGAGCCGCTACCATCACCGGCACCTCGACCTGATGGATGTGCTGGCGATGTACCAGCCGCGCAACAACGCGCCGCTCGATGACGTGGCCCGGCTGGCGGGCCTGCCGGGCAAGATCGGCGTCGGAGGCGCGGCCGTGTGGTCGTCCTACCAGGACGGGAAAATTGCCGAAATCCGCAATTATTGCGAAGCCGACGCGCTGAATACCTATCTGCTGTACCTGCACTACCAGCGCCTGCGCGGCGCCTACACCGCCGAGCACCTCGCGCGGGAAACGAAGCTGGTTCGCGACACGATCGAGCGCTCGGGGAAGGAGCCGGCAGCGGCGCACTGGCGCGAATTCCTCGCGCACTGGCTGGACAAGCCTCCCACTCCGTGAGCTTCGAGCTGGACATCGAGTCCCTCGACTCCGAGGGGCGCGGCGTTGCGCGCCGTGAAGGCAAGGTGGCGTTCGTAGAGGGCGCACTGACGGGCGAACGGGTGCGCGCGCAACTCGTGGAAAAAAGATCGTCGTTCGATCTCGCGCGCACGCTGGAAGTGCTCAGTGCGAGTCCGGACCGCCGGTCGCCGCGTTGCGCTTACTTCGGTACCTGCGGTGGCTGCGCCTTGCAACACGCCGGCACGCGGGTGCAGGTGGCTGCGAAACAGCGCGAGCTCGAAGACAATTTCCAGCGCATCGGCAAGCTGCGCGCCGGGATGATGCTCTCGGCGGTGCAGGGCGAAGAGTGGGGCTACCGGCACCGCGCGCGGCTGTCGGTGCGTTACGTCGCGAAGAAAGGCGGCGCGCTGGTGGGCTTTCGCGAGCGCAAATCGACGTATGTGGCCGACATGGCGAGTTGCGAGGTATTGCCGCCGCGCGTTTCGCGCCTCATTCCGCAACTGTGCGCGATGATCGGCACGCTCGAAGCGCGTGCCCGCATGCCGCAGATCGAAGTTGCAGTCGGCGATGCGATCGACGTCCTGGTGTTCCGCCACCTCGATGTGCTCTCGGAGTCGGATATCGCGCGCCTGCGCGACTTCGCGGAGGAGAGCGGCGCGTGGGTGTGGTTGCAGCCCGGCGGACCGGCCACGGCGCGCCCGTTTCATCCCGGGGAAACGCCCGGCCTGTACTACGACCTGCCGGAGTTCGCGGTGCGCATCGAATTCGCGCCCACCGATTTTACGCAGGTGAACCACGGCGTGAACCGCATGCTGGTGAGACGTGCCATGCGACTCCTCGATCCGCAAGCCGGCGAGCGCATCGCGGATTTGTTTTGCGGTCTGGGAAATTTCACGTTGCCGATTGCGCGCAGCGGCGCGCATGTGCTCGGCGTTGAGGGCAGCGCCGGATTGATTGAGCGCGCGCGCAGCAATGCGGCGCTCAATGGCTTGGCTGACCAGGCGAACTTCGAGGTCGCTGACTTGTTCCTTGGGCATGCAGACGCGCTCGTCACGCGCGGTCCGTTCGACAAGCTGCTCATCGATCCGCCGCGCGAAGGTGCAGTGGAGGTGGTAAAGGCGCTGCCTGAGGAATGGCCGCGCCGGATTGTTTATGTGTCTTGCGACGTGGCAACGCTCGCGCGCGACGCCGCGGTGCTGGTCCATACCAAGGGCTTCACGCTCTCCGCGGCGGGGGTGGTGAACATGTTTCCACACACGGCGCACGTGGAGAGCATTGCGGTGTTTGATCGCCGCGCGGGGCAGTGAAACCGCCCCGCGCGCGGAGCCAATCAACGCAAGTTCAACGAAAACGCCCGCCCGGCCCGGCGCCGAATCCGCGACCGGCCATCGGACCGAACCCGCCCATGCGTTGGTCGGCGATTGCCTTCTGCTCCGGCGTGAGCGCCGCGTAGAGGTCCTTGATCGCGGAAGTCATGCCTTCCATCTGCTCCCCGCGCTTCTTCATCATCTCCGTGCGCAGGGCGAGCCGCTCCGGCGCCGAGGCCTGCGTGCTGCTTTGCATCGTGGTTCTCAATGCCTGCATGGCTTCGGCTTGCTGTTTCGCCTTGCCTGCATACGCCTGCCACGCCGTTTCCTGGACCGGCGTGATTTTCAGTTCGGACTTCAGGCTTGCAAGGCGGCCTTCCACCATCGCGGACGGGTCACCGAAGCCCTGCGGTCCCATGCCGCGTCCCATGGGCCCGTAGCCCATTCCACCCATCATTCCGCCCATCGGGCCCATGCCGGACCCCATGCCCCAACCGGGTCCATTGCCGAAGGGATGCGCGTTGACGACTGCGCTGGCGAGCGCAAGGCTCAATGCCGTGCCGATGCCCAATGCGATTTTGCTCGTGCGTTTCATGATCGTTCTCCATTCAGTGAGGTTGTCTGCTCTGCAGCGTCTGGGCTGAATCCCCCGCCGCATCGGTTCCCATTCCATCACCTGCATGTAAGCAGACCGTGGCGTTTTTGTACCGCTGCGTAGCGCCGGCCGCGCTTGATACACTAGGTTACAAATCTGCTCCACCCAGCGGGGGCGGACGGATATAAGCGAATCGACATGGACTCCCTGGACCACATTCTTGTCGTCGACGACGACGCGGAGATCCGCGGGTTGCTCGGCGAATACCTGCGCAAGAACGGCTACAAGGCCACCGCCGTCGCCGACGGCAAGGCAATGTGGACCGCGCTCGCGCGCGGCAAGGTCGATCTGATCGTGCTCGACCTGATGCTCCCCGGGGAAGACGGCCTTACGCTGTGCCGCAAGCTGCGTTCCGATTCGGACACGCCGGTGATCATGCTCACGGCGCGCGGAGAGGAAACCGACCGCATCGTCGGGCTCGAAATGGGCGCCGACGACTATCTCGCCAAGCCGTTCAGCCCGCGGGAGCTGCTCGCGCGCATCAAGAGCGTGCTGCGGCGTACCCGCAGCCTGCCGCGCAATCTGCGCGCCGACGAAACGCGCACCCTTCGCTTCGCCGGCTGGAGCCTCGACACGATCGCGCGCCACCTGGTGTCCGCCGAAGGCGTGGTGACATCGCTGAGCGGCGCCGAGTACGAGCTGCTGCGGATTTTTCTCGACCACCCCAATCACGTGCTCACGCGCGACCAGCTGATGCTGCTCTCCAAGGGACGCGAGAGCGAGCCCTTCGACCGCGCCATCGACCTGCGCGTGAGCCGCCTGCGGCATCGCCTCGGCGACGATCCGGCCGATCCGCGCATCATCAAGACGGTGCGCGGGCAGGGATACGTACTCGCCGTTTCCGTCGAGGTGGAGCGATAGCGTGCGCCTGCTGCCCGGGAGCCTGTTCGGGAGGCTGGTGCTGGTGCTGCTCGGCGGGCTGCTGCTCGCGCAGCTGGCCACCGCCTACATCAACCTGACGGAACGCGACCAGCTTCTCTACAGGGCGGGAGGGATGCGGCTCGCGCAGCAGATCTCTGACATCGTCAAGCTGCTCGATTCGCTTCCTGCGGCCGAACGCCGCAAAGTCGTTGCGATCTTCAACGCGCCGCCGCTTTCCGTTTCGCTCGACGCACCGCCGATCGCGCAGGACGATGCCTCATCGGAGGCCGATTTTCAGCATTCGATGTTCGCGACAGTGCTGCGCTTCGCGCTCGGCGAAGAGGCGAAAATCCACGTTCGGCGCGCCGAAGGGGCGCCCGTGGGCGTGAGGCCCGGAGGCGGCTTCGGACCGCAGGCGGGCCCGATGATGCCGCACCGCATGCGCGGCCCGGGCATGCAAGGCTACGGCGCGGGAGGCGCGTTCTTCACCGTGCAGGTCGCCTTGAGTGACGGAACCTGGGTGACCTTCGATTCTCATGTGTCGCCGCAGTCGACGGCGACACCGCTGCGCGTCGCGCTCACGCTGCTCGTTCTGCTCGTCACGGTAATCGTGCTGTCGCTGGTTGCGGTGCGCTGGGTCACCGGCCCGTTGTCGGAACTCGCGCTCGCCGCGGAGAAACTCGGCGAGGACATCAACCGCCCGCCGCTGCCCGAGACGGGCCCGATCGAGGTTCAGCGCGCCGCGAAGGCATTCAATACGATGCAGCAGCGGCTGCAGCGCTTCATCTCGGACCGTACGCGGATCCTCACGGCCATGTCGCACGACCTGAAGACGCCGATCACGCGCATGCGCCTGCGCACCGAGATGCTCGAGGATGACGAGCTCCGGGCAAAGTTCGAACGCGACCTCGGGGAGATGGAGTCGATGGTCGGCCAGACGCTGGAGTTCATGCGCGACACGAGCGCGAGCGAGGCGGTGCAACGCGTCGACCTGATGGCGCTGCTCGAGAGCCTCCAGAGTGATTTCCGGGACATGGGAAAGTCCGTCGAGATCGACGGCGGGCTGATCGATCCGTACCCCGGTCGACCGCTCGCGTTGCGGCGCTGCTTCACCAATCTGCTCGAGAACGCCGTGCGCTATGGAGAGCGCGCCGCAATCGGTCTGGAGGAGAGCGCGAACGAGGTCACGGTGCGGATACGCGACGCAGGCCCGGGAATCCCCGCGCACGAGCTGGAACGCTCGTTCGAGCCGTTCTTCCGCGGCGAGGCCTCGCGCAGCCGCGACACCGGCGGCACCGGGCTGGGGCTGGGAATCGCGCGCAACATCGCGCGCGCGCACGGCGGCGATCTGGTGCTCGAGAATCGCGCGGGCGGAGGACTCGAGGCGATCGTGACGCTGCCGCGCCCCGCCGCCGGCACGCCGGGCTGAAGCTCGCCGCCTGCGGTGCGGCCTGCGGCGATCTGCTATGGTTCCGGGTTGAGCGCATCCCGGATTCCCGCGACCAGGCATGAAGATCCTTTTCGTCGTCGGCCGCCACGCGTACGGAGATCCGGCGCGCGGAGAAGGGTATGAATACGCCAACATGCTGCCCGCGCTCCGGTCGCTCGGCCACGAGGTCGTGCACTTCGAGTCCTTCGACCGCAGCCTCTACAGCGATTTCGCCGCGCTGAACACGGGGTTCCTCGACGCCATGGAGCGCGAGCGGCCGGACATGGTGCTGTGCGTCTTCATGAGCTACGAACTGTGGACCGAGACGCTCGATCTCGCGCGCTCCAGCTTCCCGTCGACGATCGTCAACTGGGGCACCGACGATTCCTGGAAGTATGCGCAGTTCGCGCGCCATGTCGCACCGCACGTCGATTGCTATGCCACCACCTGGGCAGCCGCGCGCGACCGGGCGCAACGCGAGGGCTTCAGCAACTGGGTCCTCACGCAATGGGCCGCAAACGATGCGATGCTGGCTGCGCCGCTTCCGGCGCGCGAATGCAGCCGCCAGGTGAGCTTTATCGGCGCAGCAGCTTACGGCAATCGGCGCCGCTGGATCGAGGACCTGACGGCGTCAGGGATCCAGGTGGAGTGTTTCGGGCACGGCTGGCCGAACGGCCCGGTCGCTTCGGCGGAGGTGCCGCGCATCATTCGCGATTCCGTCATCAGCCTCAACTTCGCCGACTCAGGCGTCCACTGGCGCGGTCTCGTTCCCTACCGCAGCCGCCAGATCAAGGCGCGCGTGTTCGAAGTCCCGGGCGCGGGCGGTTTCCTGCTCACGCAGCCGGCCGATCAACTCGATCGCTACTACCGGCTGGGCGAGGAGATCGTCACATTCGATTCGGCCGGTCGGCTCGTCGAGCGGATCCGCCACTTTCTCGCGCATCCGGGGGAGCGCGACCGGATTGCCTCCGCGGGGCACGAACGCACCCGGCGCGAGCACGGCTACTCGCGGCGATTGGAGAGCCTGCTCGACGATGCGATGCGGCTCCGCCGCCGCGACCGGGGGGAGCGTTCGGGCGCGGACTTTCTGCAGGCGCGTACGACGCTCGAGCGTCTCGCGCAGTCGCACCGCGCGGGGCCGTGGCTCAGAGCGTTGCGCGCCGCCCTGGTGCTTCCATTTCGCCTCGTCTGGGGAGAGCCGCGCGGCCCGCGCGCGGCGCGGCGGCTGCTCTACGAACTGTCCTGGCGCTTCGCCGGCGCGAAAACCTATGGGGCGAGCGGTTGGCCCGGACGACTGTTCTACCGGGAAAGCTGATTGGACGATCGCGCGCCCGCGGTATCGATCGCGCTCGCCATGCGCAACAGCGCGGCGACCATCGGTGCGGCGTTGCGCTCCGTGGTGCTGCAGACCTTCCGTGAGTGGGAATTGCTCGTTTTCGACGACGGCTCGAGCGACGACAGCGTGGAATGCGTGCGACGATGCCGGGATCCGCGCATCCGGCTGTTTTCCGACGCTGCGCACCGCGGCCTCGCCGCGAGGCTCAACCAGGCAATCGACGCCGCAAGAGGCCGCTACTACGCGCGCATGGACGCCGATGACGTCGCCTATCCGGAGCGCATCGAGCGGCAGTTCGCGTACCTGGAAGCGCATCCGGAGATCGATCTGCTCGGCGCGAACATGATGGTGTTTGCCGGAGATGGCGAACCGGTGGGAATGCAACCGGCGTTCGCCAGCCACGACGAGATCTGCGCACGGCCGTATTCGCGGTTTTTTCTTCCGCACCCCACCTGGATGGGGCGCATCGAGTGGTTCCGGAAGTGGCGCTACGACGAGAGCTACCGCAGGGCGCAGGATCAGAACCTGCTGCAACGCGCGTATTCGAGCAGCCGGTTCGCGGGGCTGCCCGAACCGCTGGTGGGGTATCGCGAGGAGTTCCAGTCCGTCGCGAAGAGCTGGCAGAGTCGCGGGTATTCGTCGCGCTCGATCCTCGCGCTTGCCCGGCGCGAGGGTAAGCATCTACGCGGCGTGTATGAAGCAGGGTTGCAGGGGGCACGCGCACTGGTCGATACGCTGGCGATCTCCACGGGAATGGCGCGCACGATCCTGCGCCATCGCGCCCTGCCGTTCGCTCCGCGCGACGCGGCGCGCTGGACCGAAGTGTGGGCTGCGTGCCGGCCGGAACAGTCCTGAGATGTGCGGAATCGCCGGACTATGGCTTGCAGGCGGCGGCGATCGCGCCACGCTGGAGATGCACGCAACGCGCATGGCCGGCACGCTGATCCACCGCGGGCCGGACGATTCCGGCGTCTGGGTGGACGGCGGCGCCGGGATCGCGCTCGGCCATCGCCGCCTGTCGATCGTGGATCTCTCCCCGGAAGGGCATCAGCCGATGCTCTCGGCGGACGGGCGTTACGTCATCGCGTTCAACGGCGAGATCTACAACTACACGCAGATGCGCCGCGAACTCGAAGCGGCAGGCGCCGCGCCCGCGTGGCGCGGGCACTCGGACACCGAGGTGCTGCTCGCCGCGATATTGCACTGGGGCGTAATCGGCGCGTTCGAGCGTGCCGTCGGGATGTTCGCGATCGCGCTATGGGATCGCAAGGAACGCGTTCTCAGACTGATCCGCGACCGCATGGGCGAGAAGCCGCTCTACTACGGACGGGTTGGCGAGGCGGTCGCGTTCGCTTCCGAGCTCAAGGCGCTGCGCACGCTTCCCGGCTGGCGCGGAGAAATCGACCGCGATGCGCTCGCACGCTTCATGCAGACAGGATACGTGCCCGCACCGGAATCGATCTATGACGGCATCCTGAAGCTGCCGCCCGGTTCGTTGCTCACGCTCGGCGAAGCGGCGCTCAGGACCCTCGCGCTGCCGTCCCCGGGGCGCTACTGGTCATTCCCGCCAGCTGCCGCGGCGCAGCGGGACGCGTTGCCGCGATCGCCAGGCGAGGCAGCCGATGCGCTCGAGCGGATTCTGCGCGACGCGGTCGCCGGGCAGATGGTGGCGGATGTGCCGCTCGGAGCATTTCTCTCGGGTGGCATCGATTCCTCTGCGGTCGTCGCGCTCATGCAGGCGCAATCGCCGCGTCCGGTGCGCACTTTCACCGTCGGATTTGCGGAAAGCGAATACAACGAGGCAGGGCACGCGCGTGCGGTCGCACGGCACCTGGGCACCGATCACACGGAGTTGACGGTATCGCCGGAGGAGGCGCGCGCGGTGATTCCGCGGCTTCCCGAACTCTACGACGAGCCATTCGCCGATTCGTCGCAGATTCCGACTTTCCTCGTCTCGTCGCTGGCGCGGCGGCACGTAACGGTCAGCCTTTCCGGTGACGGCGGCGACGAACTGTTCGGCGGCTACGAGCGCTACGTGACGGGCGAATCCATGCGCCGACGTTTCGGCTGGATGCCGGCGGCGATGCGCCGCGCGTGCGCGGCGAGTCTCGTCGCCGTTCCGCTGGGCGCGTGGAACGGCGTGTTCGCCGCGCTTGCACCGGTCCTGCCGCGGCAGCTGCGCATTGCCATGGCGGGCGACAAGGTTTGCAAGTACGCCGCGCTGCTCGAAGCCGCGGGCGAAGCGGAGTTGTATCAGCGCTTCATCTCGCCGTGGCCGCACCCGGATTTCGTCCTCGGTGCGAGCGAGGCTGCGTTGCGTGCCCCCGCGGAGTCTGACATGGCGACGTTCGCGGAGCGGATGATGCGCTACGACGCGCTCGGTTACCTTCCCGACGGAATCCTCGTCAAGGTCGACCGTGCAGCCATGGCGGTCAGCCTCGAGACGCGCGTTCCCTTTCTCGATCATCGCGTGGTCGAGTTTGCCGCGCGCCTGCCTCTCGCATTCAAGATCCATGGCGGGCGGGGCAAGCAGATCGTGCGCGAAGTGCTGCACCGATATGTTCCGCGCGAACTCGTCGAGCGTCCCAAGACGGGTTTCTCGATTCCGCTCGATCACTGGTTGCGCGGCCCGCTGAGGGAGTGGGCGCGATCGCTGCTCGATCCCGAGCGCATGCGACGCCAGGGCTACCTCGATCCCTCGCCGGTCACCCGCGCCTGGAACGAGCATGCCTCAGGCGTACGCAACTGGCAGCATCGCCTCTGGAACGTCCTCATGTTCCAGAGCTGGCTCGAGCGCCGCCACGGCGGTTCGGCGCCGGAAAGCTGATTTCCTTCAGCCGGCGCGTGCCGATCGTCCGAACTCGCGCGCGTATTCGTCCAGCAGCAGCCGGTTGACGCGCGCCGAATCGAACAATCGAAGGGCGCGCTCGCGGGCGCGCTTACCCATCGCCGCCCGCGCATCGCCGTCCGCGAGAATGCGTTCAAGCGCCGCGGCGAGCGCGGCGGCATCCTTCGGTGCGACGAGAATGCCCGTGTCGCCATCGACCACGGCATCGACCAGGCCCACGATGCGCGTTCCCACCGTGGGCACTTCCAATGCTGCCGCCTCGATGACGACATTGCCGAAGCCTTCCCGGTAGCTTGGCAGGCACAGCAGGTCGGCGAAGCCGACGAAGGTTTCCGGCTGAGGGTGGTAGCCGATCGCATGGATCGCGGGCGTTCCGCGGATAGTCGCGAGCACGTCCTCGGGCAGAGGATCGAGATGCGGCTCGAAATAGCCAACGAGCACCAGGTGCAGGCACGCGATGCGGCCGAGCAGCATCCGGTACGCGCTGATCAACTCGACGATTCCCTTGTCGCGGTTGACGCGGCCGATGAAGACGACCACGGGGTCCCCGTCGGCAATGCCCAGTTCCGCGCGACGCGCGCGCGCGAGCGGTCGCACGCGCTGCGGGTCGAACTGAGTGAAATCCACTCCGCCGAGCGAGCCGTCGCCAAGCACGGCGACGCCATCCTCCCCGGTCACGCCGGATTCGATCATGAAGCGCCGCTGGCTGGGGCTGTCTGCGTAACAACGGGTGTTGAGCTCGACGATCACCCGGTCGGCGAGTTGCGTGATCCAGCGCACCGGGCCGGAGAGTTCCGCCCAGGCCTGTCCGGTGAAGCTGTGCATGCGCACGGGCACGCGCGCCAGCCAGCCCGCGATCGCCGTCAGCAGCCCTGCCTTCGGCGTTGCCGAGTGCACGATGTCGAAACGCTGCGCGCGAAACAAGCGGTAGAGCTGCCAAAGGGAACGCAGGTCCGCGAGCGGTGCAATGCGGCGCGCAATCTCGATCGGGTGGAACCGGATGCCGGGGAACTTCGCCGCATCCCCCGTGCCGTCGTCGGCGCTGCAGACCGCCCACACCTCATGGCCGGCCGCCACGCTCGCCTCGATCTGCCCGCGCAGATGGTGCAGCAGGAAGAACGGCACCGTGGTGACGCGGCAGATCTTCATCCGGCCACTCTAACCAAAAAAAGGCCGCCCGCAGGCGGCCTGTTGTGGCGTGAAGACGCGTCAGTCCCGATCGCCGCCGAAAATCCCCAGCAACTGGAGGAGGCTGGAAAAAAGGTTGTAGATCGCGACGTACAGCGACAGCGTCACCGAGATGTAGTTGGTCTCACCGCCGCGCACCACCGAGTTCACCTGCCACATGATCAGGAGCGAGCTGAACAGCACGAACCCGCCCAGCAGCACCAGATGCAGCATCGGGCTGGCGAAGAACACGTTCGCCACCACGGCCAGCATGATCACGATGCCGCCGATGGCGAGGAAGTTCCCCATGCCGGAGAGGTCGCGCTTGGTGGTCGTAGCGATGCTCGCCATGCCGAAGAACACCGCCGCGGTTCCGCCCGCGGCCATCATCACTAGCTCGATGCCGTTGCGGAAACCCAGCACTTTCTGGAGCAGCGGCCCGAGCAGCAGGCCCAGGAACAGCGTGAAGCCGAGCAGCAGGCCCACGCCGATGGCGCTGTCGTTGTTCTTCTCGATCGCGAAAATCCAGCCGTAGAAGATGCCGAGGATCGCGAAGAACGAGATCATCGGGCTGGTGCGCAGGAACGAGAGGTCGATGTTGGTGCCGATCGCGGCGCCGATCACCGTGGGGATCAGGCTGACGGCAAGAAGCATGTAGGTATTGCGCAGAACGCGATGGCCGTCGGCCACGCGTATCTCGGTGGCGCCGTCGGGTGCGTCGTAGGCGACCGGCGGAATTTCCCGACCGAACGCGTTTTGGTTGGAACGTACCGGTTGCAGCTCGCGGTCCATGCATGTCTCCGATTCTGGGTTGAACGCAGGTTAGACTACCAAAATGCCCCGGAGTTGCAACTGCCCGATCCCCCTGGGCGTCAAGGGGTTAACGCACCGGTAGAATGGGGCCATCCCGGCAGGATTGCAAGCGCCCGGAAGGGTGGCAGAGTGGTCGAATGCACCGGTCTTGAAAACCGGCAGGGCGCAAGCCTTCGTGGGTTCGAATCCCACCCCTTCCGCCACCAGAACAGAGAGTTTCGCTGGCGGCTCGTCCGCGGTCGCCGTCACTTCTTCGCGCCCGTATCTTACTTGGCCGCTGCCGGCGCGGACGGCGCCTTGAGCCGGCTGCTCGCCTGGGTGAAGCCCTTGGACGAGAGCGGGATGTCGACGCCCTGGAACCGGCTGCCGCCCTGGTCGCTGGCGATCGCCAGCACGACTGCGAGCATCGGCTGCGGCGCGTTCGGGTCCTGTGCGAACGCCGCCTCGCTGTCCTTGATCTTTTGCACGACCTCCGCCTCGAGCGCGACGCGGACCGTCGAGCAGCCTTTCTCGTCGCAGTAGTTGAACGGGATCCTCGCGGGCTGTGCCATGCCGGGGACGCTGAATTGCACGCCCGGCGCTACGCCGACCGGCAGGCGCGTGCGGATCAACATCTGCAGATTGTCGTTGCCGGCCGCATAGCTCAGCACCACGCCGGCGAGCCACTGTCCGGGCGCGTCCTTGCCGGCGTCCTTGCGCGTCGCGATGCGATCCTGGATCAGCTCGCAGATCTCTGCGCGGCCAGGTGGCGTCACGCAGCGCAGGCCCCAATCGTCGAACTGCTCCAGTTTCGGCCCGGGCGTGTCCGCCGCGCCGGCGGCGAAAGTGCAGGCGAACAGGCTGGCGACAAGCAGCGGAAGGGTTCTTGTGGCGATGGACATGCGCGTATTCCGATGGCGCGGCAGTGGATTGCGTGGCGGGATTGTATGCAGCAAAGGGAGTGAATCCGGCAAAGTCTCATTCTGGCAGAGCCGAGGCAACAACGCTGTTGCATAATTCACACCTCACGCCATTACCGCGTCCCGTACAGTTCCGCCGAAACGCGCACCGGTCGCCGCGGCCTCTTCGCGAGCAGGAAGAACACCGATCCCAACCCCGCCAGCAGCGCAAGCGTGGTGAATCCCGCGCGGTAGTTGCCGGTCATGTCGGCGAGGATGCCCGCGATCATCGGGCCGCCGACCTGGCCGATGACCACGATCATGAACGACAGCCCGAGGATCATGCCGATCGAACTGCGGCCGAAATAATCGGCACGGAGCGCCTGCATCATCGGCCCGCGCAGTCCCCAGGCGGTGCCATGCAGCAATGCGTAGGTGACGACCATGGCGACGTTGGTCGCGTAGGTGAGGAACAGCAGTCCACCCATATGGCCGAGCATGCACCCGGCCGAGATGAGGCGCTTGTTCAGGCGGTCGCCGATCCAGGCGCCAATGCCCACGCCGCAGAGTTGGGCCACGGTCTGCAGGGTGATGACGAGCGACGCCGCCTCGATGGTGTAACCCAGGCCCTCCTTCATGTGCGTGATCGCGTGGGTATTGACGCCCATCACGACGAACAGCGCGAAGCCGTGGCCGAGCGACAGCAGCCAGAACGCCTGCGTGCGCAGCGCCTCGCGCGCGGTGAAGTCGCGAGCGGATTCGTTGTTCTCGACCTGCGATGCCGGAATTGAATCCCGCGGCTTGGACCCGGCGCCGTCCATCACTTCACCCATGTCCTCGGGCCGGCGGCGGATCATGAAGGAAAGCGGCAGGCAGAGCGCGATGACGATGATGCCGGAGGCGAAGGCGGTCGCGCGCCAGCCCCAGGCGGCGAGCGCACCGGCGATGAGCGGCACGCACAGCCCGCCGGCCGCCATGCCGATCTGCATCGACGACAGTGCGCGGGCGCGCTTCTTCTCGAACCAGTGAATCAGGGCGACGTTGAGCGGAAAGAAGCCGCACAGGCTCGCACCCAGCGCGGTGACGATGAACGCACCGTAGAAGGCGAGCAGCGAGTCGATGGTGCTCAGCAGGATGAAGCCCGTGCCGAAGATGAGCGTGCCGGCGCGGATCACCCACTGCGGCCCGAAGCGGTCGATGAACCAGCCGAGCAGGGGACCGAGGATCGCGGCTTCGACCTGGTGCAGCGCCGCGGCGCCCGAGAGCTCGGTCTTGGACCAGCCGCGGTCGTCGCGCAGGATGGCGAAATAGGCGCCGAACGACTGCAGCAGCAGCGTGCCCTGCACGAACTGCATCAGGCTGCCCGCGCCGACCATCCACCAACCGTAGAAGACGCGCTTCAATGCGAGCGGCCTGCCTGCGGTCTGTCGTCCGCGTGCAGGGACCACCGATCGAACATCGATTCAAAAGCGTCTTCGAGCGCGCGTGCCATTCCCGATGGATCGCAAAACGGGCCGGCGCGCATCGCCGGGCGGAGCGAATGCCGCAGCCCCTGCCTGAGCGCGGGGTTTGCAGCCAGCTGCGCGACTTTCTCCACGTAATTGTCCTCGTCGCTTGCCGTCCACTCTTCGTGTCCGATTCCGGCCAGGATGGCCGTGGTAAGGCGTTCACCGGCCCTCCGGCCCGCGAGCGTCACCACGGGCGTTCCCATCCACAATGCCTCGCTCGTCGTGATGCCACCCGTAATCCCGCCTGCCGGATCGAGCGCGACATCGAGCCTGCAGTAAAGCGACAGGTGAGCCGCGGGGTCCGCAGTCCGCCCGAGCAGCTCGATGCGGCTTGCGGGAACGCCGTGACGTGCGAATGCCGCCAGTATGGAACTCCGGTTCGCGGGGTCATCCAGCTGCTTCGTCTTGAGCAGCAGATACGCGTTCGGAATCCGGTGCAACACCCTCGCCCAGAGGCTCACAGTGCGTTCCGTCATCTTTGCAAGCTGATTGAAGCTTCCCAGGCAAACCTTCCCCCCGGCGCCGGGCTGCCACACCGGATCCGGGCCCTGCCCGGGTGCGGCATAGCTGATCCAGACACGAGGCAATCGCCAGACCTTCTCGGAGAAATGATCGCCGTGGGCGGGCGGTATGAGCACGCGATCGCCGATCCAGTAGTCCATCTCCGAAATTCCCGTGGACGCGAAGTAGCCGAGGTAATGACATTGAATCGGCGCGGCACGTCTTGCAAACACGCCCAGGCGATTGTGCGCCGTATGCCCGGAAAGGTCGACCAGCACATCGATCTCATGTGCAGAAATCAGATCGACCGCGGCATCATCCGACAGCCCGGTGACGGAGTGCCAGTGATCCGTGCTCCGCCTGATCCGATCCGTAACTTCGCCTCGAATGCCGGAGGCGGGATAGGCGAACACCTCGACGCGACTGCGGTCATGGGCTTCGAGAACGCCTTCGATGTTCAGGCTCACCACATGGGCTCCGAGATCTCCCGATACATAGCCGATGCGCAGCGCCCTGTTCTGTCGCGGCGCTCGAACGAAGCGCTTTGCCTTCGCCGCCGTTCGCGCTTCCTGCGCAACCGCGGAAATCTCCCATTGCCTTGCTTGCGCAAGATAGTCCCCGGGCGTGCCCACGCCGGAGTACGCCATGAGGAACAGGAGGTTGCTGCGCGCGCCCCGGAAATCCGGCTTGAGTTCCAGCGCGCGGCGGCAACTCGCCTGCGCTTCGGTAAACCGGCCCAGGTCGCGCAGCACGTCTGCCAGGTTGCTGTGCGCCTCGGGGAAATCCGGATCGATCTCCAGCGCATCGCGGCAGCTGGCCTCCGCTTCGCTCAAACGGCCGAGGTCGTGCAACACATTTGCCAGATTGCTGTGCGTACCCGGGGAATCCGGCTTGAGCTTCAATGCACGGCGAAAACTTGCTTCCGCCTCCGGGAATCGGCGAAGCTCGCGCAGCACGTTTCCCAGATTGCTGTGCGCCTCGTGGTAACCGGGTCTGAGTTGCAGCGCGCGGCGATAACTGGCTTCCGCCTCGGACCAGCGGCCCAGGTCCTGCAGCACGCTGCCAAGGTTGTTGTGTGCCTCGCTGAGACCGGGATTGAGTTCGATCGCGCGGCGAAAAAGCGATTGCGCTTCGCTCGGATCACCAAGCTTCTGCCGGACGAGTCCCAGGTTGCAGAGCGCCTCGCTGAAACCGGAATCCAGTTCCAGTGCGTGGCGGAAACTCGCTTCCGCCTCCGCCGGCCGGCCAAGGTCCATCAGCGCGTTTCCCAGATCGTTGTGTGCGAGGGGATCCGAAGGCCGCAGCGCCACGCACTTCTGCTGGACAGGCAGGGCCTCGGAGAGTCGCCCGAATTCCCTGAGGGCATGCGCCAGATTGCCGTGCGCGTCCGCATCCGCCGGCAGGAGTTCCACCGATTTCACGAGGACCGGCAACGCTTCCGGCAGGCGCCCCTGGGCCCCGAGCAGAGCACCCAGCGCCATCCAGCCATAGCCATGCCGCGGATTCGCCCGAAGCACCGCGCGATACAGCCGTTCGGCCTCCCGAAGTTCGCCGGCGCGATGGAGGGTCACCGCGCGCCGCAGCGCCTGTTCCGCATCGATGCTCATGGAGCGGGCGTAGTTGCTCGGCGATCCGGTTCGTCGGCAGGCCTGATCACATCCCCGCGCCGTATCGTTCCGCCTTCGATGATCCGGCAGTTGAGTCCCGAACGATTTAGGAGCGGCTTGTACAAGGGCCGGTTGAGGAGCTTGTCGAGGTAGGCGCAGGGAACGTTCAGCCGGCCGCCGTAGAGCAGCACGTCGCCGACGCGGAAATGCTTTCCCACCAGGTGATTGAGCGGCACACCGCGCGTAGTGAGATTGCGCCGGGATTCGTGCGGCGCGAGCGACAGACCGTGATCGCGCTCGAGGCCTTCCAGCGTTTCGATTTCGATCAGCGTCACTTGCCGGTCCGCGTGCGGATTTCCCGAGTAGTAGCCCTTGCCGGTAGCATAGCGGTCGCCCTCGATACCGACCCCCTCGATCAAACGCGCCTCGGCGAGTTCCTCCATCGCCGCCGAGGCCTGCCCCGCGATGCAGATATGCTCCAGCCGGCCCTGCCAGCCCGGTTGCGCAGTCATGCGAGCTCAGCGCCCCTTCCATACCGGCTTTCGTTTTTCCGCGAACGCCCGCGGCCCCTCGACGAAATCCTGCGATGCGCGCATCGCCTTGACGGCCGGGTAGTCCGATTGCGCGCTGAGCGAAGCCTTCACGGAGGCTTCCCCGAGCCCGCGCAGCACGGTCTGCTTGGAGGCACGGATCGACATCGGGCTGCATTCGACAATCAGCGACGCCCACCTGCGCGCGGCGTTCATCAACTCGGCGGGCGCGACCACCTCGTTGACGAAGCCCAGCGTCTTCGCTTCCTGCGCGCCCACGCGACGGCCCGTCAGGATCATGCCCATCGCCTGCTTGAGCCCGATCTGCCGCGGCAGGCGGTGCAGGCCGCCGGCCAAGGCGGCGAGACCGACGCGCGGCTCGGGCAGCGCGAACAACGCGTTTTCCGAAGCGATGATCAGGTCGCAGGCCAGCGCAATTTCGAAACCGCCGCCCATCGCGACGCCGTTCACGGCGGCGATCAGCGGCTTGTCGAGATCGAACCGCTCGGTGATGCCGCCGAATCCGCTGGCCGGACGCTCCACAGCGCCGCCCTTCGCCTGGTGTTTCAGGTCGTTGCCCGCCGAAAACGCACGCTCGCCGGCTCCGGTCACGATCGCGACCCACTGCCCTGGATCCGCGGCAAAGTCGTCGAAGATCTGCGACAGCTCGAAATGCGACGGCGAGTGCAACGCGTTCATCACCTCGGGGCGATTGAGCGTCACGATCGTCAAGGGGCCTTCGCGGGCAACGGAACAAAATTCGAATGCCATGGGAATCTCCAGAGTGATGGATCGTTTTACAAACACGACGCGCCGGTCCGGCCGTTGCGCGGGCAGCTTGGCTATCATACGGTGAACGCGCTGCGTCGATCGGCCCGGGATGTGAAACGCGCTTTGCTATTTGCGCGACGCAGAATACGCTAGCGATCATTTCCACAAGGATCGTCACATGGCGACTTCGGCCCCATCTCGCGCGGACGTGGTGATCATCGGCGGCGGCGTGGTCGGATGCTCGATCGCCTACCACCTCGCGAAGCTGGGCATCCGCGACGCGGTGCTGCTCGAGCGCAAGCAGCTCACCTGCGGCACGACCTGGCACGCAGCGGGGCTGGTGGGCCAGCTGCGCGCGACGCGCAACCTGACGGAGCTTGCAAAGTACACCTCCGAATTGCTGCAGGGCCTCGAGCAGGAGACCGGGCAGGCCACGGGCTTCAAGCGGAACGGCTCTTTTTCGATCGCGCTCAACGCCGAGCGCATGCAGGAACTCAAGCGGCAGGCCTCGATGGCCCGCAACTTCGGCCTCGACGTGACGGTGGTCACGCCGCGGGAGATCATCGAGCGCTGCCCGTATCTGAGCGCGGACGGCATGGTGGGCGGGGTATTCCTCGCGAAGGACGGGCAGTGCAATCCCGTGGACGTCACGGTTGCCTATGCGAAAGGCGCGCGCATGGGCGGTGCGAAGGTAATCGAAGGCGTCAAGGTCGAGCGCATCATCATCGAGGGCGGGCGCGCGGTGGGGGTCGTCACCGATCGGGGCGATGTGCGCGCGGGCACGGTGGTGATCGCTGCCGGCATGTGGTCTTACGAACTCGGCCGCCGTCACGGCGTCAATCTGCCGCTGCACGCGGCGGAGCATTTCTACATCGTTACCGAAGCGATCAGGGGCTTGCCGGGAAACATGCCGGTGCTGCGGCTGCTCGACGAGTGGGCCTACTACAAGGAAGACGCGGGGAAAATGCTGATCGGCTGTTTCGAGCCGGTCGCGAAGCCCTGGGGCATGGACGGTATCCCGCATGACTTCAGCTTCGACACGCTGCCGGAGGACATCGAGCACTTTCTGCCGGTGATGCAGAAAGCGATCGCGCGCATGCCGGTCCTTGAGAACGCGGGCATCAAGACCTGGTTCAACGGCCCGGAGAGTTTCACCCCGGACGATCGATATCTCCTCGGCGAGACGGCCGAGGTGCGGGATCTCTTCGTCGCCTGCGGCTTCAACTCCATCGGCATCCAGAGTTCGGGCGGGGCGGGCAAAGTGCTCGCGGAGTGGATCCGCGAGCGCCGGCCGCCCATGGACCTGGTGGACATCGACGTGAAGCGCATGAACCCGTTCCAGGGCACGCGCGCCTACCTGCGCGACCGGACCGTAGAGACGCTGGGGCTGCTGTACGCGATCCACTGGCCCTATTATCAATACACCACTGCGCGGGGCGCGCGGCGCAGCCACTTTCACGACCGGTTGCGCGAGGCCGGCGCTTGCCACGGGGAACTCGCGGGTTGGGAGCGACCCAACTGGTTCGCACCCAAAGGCATGCCGCCCGAGTACGTCTACAGTTACGGCAAGCAGAACTGGTTTCCGTACACCGCGGCCGAATGCCGCGCCACGCGCGATGCGGTCGCACTCTACGACCAGAGCACGATGACCAAGTTCATCGTGCAGGGCCGCGACGCGTGCGGCGTGCTCGATGCGATGTCCGCCAACCGAATCGACGTGCCGCCCGGGAAGATCGTCTACACGCAGTGGCTCAACGAGCGCGGCGGCGTCGAAGCGGATCTCACCGTGACGCGCCTGGCCGGGGACCGCTTCATGGTCGTCTCCGCTGCCGCCACGCATGCGCGCGACCTCGCTTATCTGCGGCAACGCGTCGAGGCGGCAGATCATTGCTTTGCAGAGGACGTGACCGCGGGCCTGCCGATGCTCGGCGTGATGGGTCCTCAGTCGCGCGCGCTGCTGCAGAGGGTTTCGCCCGGCACCGACTTTTCCGATGCGGCGTTTGCGTTCGGCACTTCGCAGGAGATCGAGATCGGCTATGCGCCGGTGCGTGCGAGCCGCATCACTTACGTCGGCGAGCTGGGCTGGGAACTTTACATTTCCGGCGAGTTCGCACTGCACGTGTACGAGCGGCTGTGGGAGGCGGGCGGGGAATTCGGCCTTTCGCACGCAGGCATGCATGCCATGAACGCCTGCCGCATGGAGAAGGGGTACCGGCACTGGGGCGAGGACATGTGCGTGGAGGACACGCCGCTCGAAGCGGGCCTCGGCTTCGCGGTAGCGTGGGATAAGCCGGTGCCGTTCGCCGGCAGGGACGCGCTGCTCGAGCGCAGGGCGCTCGGGGCTCCGAGGCGGCGCCTGTTGCAGTTCCGCCTGCTCGACGGCGAACGCTTGCTATACCGGGAGGAGCCGATCTGGGTCAACGGCGCGCGCGCCGGTTCGATCACCTCCGGCGCGTACGGCCACCGCGTCGATGCCTCGCTCGGCATGGGCTATGTGCAGGCCGACGAGCCGGTGACGGCGGCGTGGGTCGCGGCGCAACGATTCGAGATTGAGGTAGGCTGGGAGCGCTGCGAGGCACATGCGCAGCTCGAACCCTTCTACGATCCGAAGCTCGAGCGCGTCAGGGGTTCGCGCTGAGGACATTTCGAGGCGTTCGCGAAGAGCGAACTCGCGCGCTTCGCGAAGATCGTCAAGGAAGCAAACGTCAAGATCGACTGAGGGTCTGGAAATGAGAGATGCAGGAGCACCTGGAAAGCGGGAACCCGCGTCGATCTCGTGGCGCCCCACCGTGGTGGGCAACCACTACGCGGCCGCCTGCGGGCATTACCTCGGCGCATACGCTGCGACGCGGCGGCTCGCACTCGGCGGCAATGCCGTCGATGCGGCCGTCACCGCCGCGATGGCGCTCGCGGTACTCCAGCCCGACGTCGTGTCCTTCGCCGGCGTGGCGCCGGCGCTCGTTTACCTCGCATCGGAGAAGTGCGTCATCAGCCTCGCCGGGCTCGGGTACTGGCCGGCGGCGACGGACGTTCGCCTGCTCGCCGAGGTGGGAGGGAAAAGCATTCCCGCGGGCATCCTGCGCCAGGTCGTTCCGGCGGCTCCGGCGACTCACCTCAAGGCGCTCGCCCTGTTCGGCACGCTGAGCTTCGAGGAGGCGGTGACGCCGGCGCTGGAACTGGCCCGCGACGGATTTGCGATGTACCCGGAGTTGCGCGACAGCCTCGAGATCCACGCCGCGGAGATCGATCGCTACCCGGAAAACGCGTCGATCTACCGGCCCGGCGGCCGCACGCCGGAACTGGGCGGCCGCTTGAAGCAGGAAAACCTCGCGCGCACGATTGGACGCATGATCGAGGCGGAGCGCCGCGCGGCCGGAAATCGCGATGCCAAGCTGCGCGCCGTGCACGATTTCTTCTATCGCGGGGAGATCGCGCGCGAGATCGACGCGTTCCACCGCAAGCACGGCGGATTCATGCGGGCGGACGATCTCGCGGCATTCGAGGTTCCGGTCGAGGCGAGTCTGTCCGTCGGATACATGGGTTACCAGGTCCACGCCTGCGACGCGTGGTGCCAGGGCATCTCCATCCTGGAAGCGCTGAAGATCCTCGAGGGCATCGACCTCGCCGCGCTCGGCCACAATTCGCCAGCCTACCTGCACGCTATCGCAGAGGCGCTGAACCTCGCGTTTGCCGATCGCGAGGCCTACGTGGGCGATCCGCGATTCGTCAAGGTGCCGACTGCGTCGCTGCTCTCTGAGGCTTTCGCAGCGGTCCAGCGCGAGCGCATCGACGGCGCGAAGGCGTTCGGGAAAATGCCCGCGCCCGGCCGCATCGAAGGCGTAGTCCCGCCTCCGCTCGAGGCCCTGCTCCCCGCGACAGGCGAAGTGGCACCGCCCGCCGACACCATCTACGCGTGCGTGGTGGATGCGCAGGGCAACGCAGTCTCGATCACGCCCTCGGACACCATGTACGACACGCCGATGATCGACGGACTGGGCATTGCCGTGTCGCCGCGCGGCATGCAGGGACGGCTCGATCCGGCGCATCCCTGCTCGGTCGTGCCGGGCAAGCGCCCGCGGCTCACGCCGTCGCCTGCGATGGCGCTGCGCGATGGCGAGTTCTCGATGGGCTGGGGAACGCCGGGCGGCGACGTGCAGGGCGCTGCGATCGTGCAGGTGTTCCTCAACGCGGTGCTGTTCGGCATGCAGGTGCAGCAGGCGATCGAGGCGCCGCGCGTGGCGACGTACAGCTTTCCCAATTCGTTCTCGCCCAACACCTACCTGCCAGGGCGCCTGTGCGTAGAAGGGCGTATCGCCGCGCAAACGGTTGACGCTCTCGCACGGCTGGGACACGACATCGAGCTGTGGCCGGACAGATCCTGGAGCATGGGTTGCATCTGCGCCGTCCGTCTCGATCCGGCGACGGGCATGCTGCACGCGGGGGCCGATCCGCGCCGCGCCGCCTACGCGATCGCCTGGTAGCCACGACTTGCAACCACTGAAGATGAACAAACTTGTCCGGTTCGTCTGCGGACTGATTCTGCTGCCGTTCTCGCTGGTACAGGCCGCCGAGGAATACCCGAGCCGGCCCGTCAAGATCGTCGTCCCCTGGCCCGCGGGCGGGGCGACCGACAACACCGCGCGCATCATGGGGGCCAAGCTCTTCACCTTGCTGAAGCAGCCGTTCGTGGTGGAGAACCGCACCGGCGCGGCGGGGACCATCGGCACGCAATCCGTCGCCCAGGCGCCGCCCGACGGGTACACGCTGCTATTCATGTCGGCATCCAGCCATTCCGTCACGCCGAACATGCTCAAGCTCGCCTACGATGCGATCGAGGACTTTACGCCGATCTCGGTAAGCACGATCTTTCCCTTCGTGCTCGTCGTTCCCGCGGACAGCCCGTACCAGAACGTGAAGGGCCTCATCCGGGCGGCCAAGGAGTCCTCCGGCAAGATCACCTACGGGTCCCCGGGAATCGGCGGCGGCGCCCACTTGGTCACGGAACTGTTCCGGCTGGCCGCCGGCATCGAACTGGTGCACGTGCCCTCCAAGGGGGGCGGCTCGACGATCATCGCCGAGCTCATGAGCGGACAGATCCAGATGATGTTCGACTCGCTGCCCGCGCCGCTCGGCCAGATCCGCGCGGGCCGGCTGCGCGCGCTTGCGGTGACCAGCCTCGCGCGCTCGTCGGTGGTTCCCGAGGTTCCGGCCATGTCGGAGTTCATTCCCGGTTTCGAGGGCGTGGCATGGACCGGCCTGGGCGGTCCGGCGAAGCTGCCGAAGCCGGTCGTCGAGCGCCTGAGCGCCGCGGTGAACCAGATCGCGGCCGAAGCCGACTACAGGCAGAAGATCCGCGATCTCGGGGCGGATCCGGCGTCGAGCAAGACGCCGGAACTTTTCCGCGCCTTCCTTCTTGCGGAGAAGGCGCGCTGGGGGAAGGTGGTGGCGGAGGCGAAGATCACTGTCGCGCAGTAGGTACGACCCCTCAGTTCGACAATGCGAAACATCAGTGAATGGCGCTCCTCAGCGTCAGGATCGTGGCGGCGCAGACGGCGGCCAGCGGAACGAAGAACAGCACCAGGCTGAGCGCGAGCTTGCCCCGCGGCGGCGGCGCGGCGCGCCAGTGCGTGTAGGCGGTGATCGCGGCGAGCACCATCAGCACCCAGCAAAACAGTTCGAGCAGCAGGTGACTCCAGGACTTCTCGAGGAGCAGGCCGACGCCGCCGGCAAGCCCCATCAGCCAGATGCCGAACAGCGCCGCGTCGTCGAGCACGTGCGCGGCAAGCTGCCGCCGCGTGTCCTCTCCGGCAAGGTGCGCGCCGATCACCAGCCAGGCGCCGAGCGCGAGCGCGAGGACGCAGCCCGCGGCGTAGAGCCAGCCAATCACGGCGAGCGGCAGCAGCTCCATGCGCGAATATCACCTGGAATCGCCGCGCGCCACGCGCACGATCGCGTCCACGCTTCGGTCCACGTCGCTCACGGTGGTGGCCCAGGACGACACGCTGATGCGCATCGCGGTGCGGCCCTGCCACACGGTGATGCCGGCCCAGCAGGTGCCTTCGATCTGCACGCCTTCGATGACGCGCGCGGTCCGCGCAGCGTCGCCGAACGCGACCAGCACCTGGTTGAGCACCACCTCGTTGAGGATCTCGAACCCGGCGGCCGAGAGTTTCTCCGCAAAGCGCCGCGCGAGCGCGCAGTTGCGCTCGACCAGATCGGCAATCCCCTCGCGTCCCAGCGCGTGCAGCGCGGCCCAGACCTCGACGCCGCGCGCGCGGCGCGAGAGCTCCGGCGTGAAGTCCGATGGGTTGCGGTGTTCGCCTTCCGTGGGCAGATATTCCGCGGTGATCGCCATCGCCGCCTGCAAGGCGGAGGCATCGCGCACGAACGCGAGCCCCGAGTCGTAGGGCACGTTCAGCCACTTGTGCGCGTCGGTGGCCCAGGAATCCGCCTGCTCGAGGCCTGCCGCCAGGTGCGCGCGCGATGGCGCCGCTGCGGCCCACAGGCCGAATGCGCCGTCCACATGCACCCACGCGCCTGCCGCGTGCGCACGAGTGCAGATCTCGCCGACCGGATCGAACGCGCCGGTATTCACGTTACCGGCCTGCGCGCAGACGATGCTCGGGCCGGAGATTTGCGGGAACGCATCCATGCGCATGCGCCCCTGCCTGTCCACCGGCACCTTGGCCACGCGGCTGCGGCCGAGGCCGAGGATGCCGAGCGACTTCGCCACCGACGGATGACTTTCGGCGCCGACCAGCACCGTGACCGTTGGCGCGCCGAACAGTCCTTCAGCCTCCACGTTCCAGCCGGCGCGGGCGAGCACCGCGTGGCGCGCCGCGGCGAGCGCACACAGGTTCGCCACGGTGGCGCCGGTGACGAACGCGCCGCCGCATGCAGGCGGCAGGCGCAGCAACTCCAGCAGCCAGCCGAGCGCAACCTGTTCGATGTGCGCGGTGCCCGGCGTGGCGCGGTAGAGCGCACTGTTCTGGTCCCAGGCGCCCGCGAGCCAGCTGGCGCCGAGCGCGACCGGGAGCGATCCGCCGATCACGAATCCGAAAAAACGCGGGCCGGCCATCGCCATCGAAGCGGGCGAACCCGCTTCGTCGAGCAACCGCAGCGTCGCCTCGCCGTCGCCCGCGTGTTGCGGGAGCGGGGTGTCGAAGGCCGCGAGACCGTCTAGCGCGGACGGGTTCGGCGCAACGGGGCGTTCGGGCAGGCCGTCGAGGTAGCGCATCGCGCGATTGGCAGCGTCGGTCAGGAGTTTTTTCATGCGAGAGAGTTCCGGAATCGTCGGCGTGGTGATATTACCGCCCGAGCGCTTGCGCGCGAGCATGTTTTGTGGCTCGATGATTCCCGCACAGTGACCGGATAGCCGATGGATATGAACCCTGCCTTCACGCCGCTGCGTCTCATCTTCTGCGCGCTTGCCGGTCTCGCCTCGGGCTGCGCTCATGCGCAACGCCTGCCGGTGGAAAAGATCCGGCTGCCGCCGGGCTTCCAGATTACGGTCTTTGCGAGCAACATCCCCAACGCGCGCGGCATGGCCCGGGGCGACAAGGGCACGTTGTTCGTAGGCTCGCGCGGCGCGGGCAGGGTGTACGCGCTCAAGCACGCAGACGGAAAGGCCACGCAGATGCACACCGTGGCCACGGGCCTCGACATGCCGAGCGGCCTTGCATTCTCGAATGGCGCGCTTTACGTGGGCGCGGTGAGCCGTATCCTGCGTTACGACGATATCGAAGCCCGGCTCGAAGCCAATCCCGCTGTTGCGCCGCGGCCGGTGGTGGTCAGCGACAGGTTCCCAGCCGAGACGCATCACGGCTGGAAATACCTGCGTTTCAGCCGCGACGGCTGGCTCTACGTGCCGGTGGGTGCGCCCTGCAACGTGTGCGAGCCCGATGCGCGCCACGGCCTGATCGCGCGCATCCGTCCAGACGGCTCCGGCTACGAAGTGTTCGCGCGCGGCGTGAGGAACAGCGTCGGCTTCGACTTCGACCCCGCCACCGGGGAGTTGTGGTTCACCGACAACGGCCGCGACATGATGGGCGACGACATCCCTTCGGACGAGCTCAACCACGCGCCCAGGGCCGGCATGCATTTCGGCTTTCCGTATTGCCACCAGGGCGACACGCCCGACCCCGAGTACGCGAGGCGCGCCTGCCGGGAATTCTCACCGCCGGCCGTGAAGCTCGGGCCGCACGTGGCCTCGCTCGGCATGCGCTTCTACACCGGCACGCAGTTCCCGGCGGAATACCGCAACAACATCTTCATCGCCGAGCACGGCTCCTGGAACCGCAGCAGCAAGATCGGCTATCGCGTCAAGCGCGTGATCGTCGAAGGCGGCAGGGCGGTGCGCCAGGAGGTATTCGCCGAAGGCTGGTTGCAGGGCGAGTCGGCGTGGGGCCGGCCGGCCGACATCGAGGTGATGGCCGACGGCTCGCTGCTGGTAGCGGACGACCACGCCGGCGCGATCTATCGCATCAGTTACCGCGGCAAGCAATGACGTTCGAGCGCAGGGCAACCATCGCGGGAGCAAGGCGAACTTCAATAAGTTTGCCCGTATACCGAGGGTGATATCCTACCCACCGCTTGAACTGCGTTCAGCGAGAAACACCCTGAGGATGCGGCCGGTATGCGTTTCGCATTCGGCCACATCCTCGGGCGAACCCTGCGCCACCACGCGCCCGCCGGCGTCGCCGCCCTCCGGGCCGAGGTCGATGATCCAGTCGGCCTCGGCCATGATGTCGAGGTTGTGCTCGATCACCACCACCGTATTGCCCGCGTCGACCAAACGGTGGAGCACGCGGATCAGCTTTTCCACATCGGCCATGTGCAGGCCGACCGTCGGTTCGTCCAGCACGTACAGGGTGCGCAAGGGGCTGGGCGAGTCGGGCCGCACCTTGGATAGCTCGGTCACCAGCTTGATGCGCTGCGCCTCGCCTCCCGAGAGCGTGGGGCTCTGCTGGCCAAGCGTGAGGTAGCCCAGGCCGACTTCCTGCATCAGCCGCAGGGCGTGGTGGATCGATGCGTGCGCCGAGAAGAATTCGAGCGCCTCATCGACGCTCATCGCGAGCACTTCGCCGATCGACTTGCCTTTCCACTGGACCGAGAGCGTCTCGACGTTGAAACGCGCGCCGCGGCAGGATTCGCACAGCACCTTCACGTCGGGCAGGAAGCTCATCGCGATGGTCTTGATGCCCTGACCCTCGCAGGCGTCGCAGCGCCCGCCCGCCGTATTGAACGAGAAACGGCTCGGCGTCCAGCCGCGCATGCGCGCCTCGTTGGCATCCGCAAACAGCCGGCGGACCGTGTCCCAGAAACCGACGTAGGTTGCCGGGCAGGAGCGCGGTGTCTTGCCGATCGGTGACTGGTCGACTTCGAGCACGCGGCCGACGCCCTCCCATCCGCCCAGCTCCTTGCATCCGGCGAGGTCGACCGGTCCCTGCGCAGGCCGCGCCCCGCGATTCTGCGGCGGTATCAGCGCGACCAGATTGTCGTGCAGCACGTCGCGCGCGAGTGTCGACTTGCCTGAGCCCGAGACACCGGTCACTACGCTCAGCCGCGCGAGCGGCACGCGCACGTCGATGCCCTTCAGGTTGTGTCTCGCCGCGCCGCGCAGTTCGAGCGACGCGCTCTTCCGGTTCACGACACGCCGCGACTGCAGCGGGTGCCTGAGCGGGTTGGCGAGAAAGCGCCCCGTGAGCGAATCCGGCGAGCGCATCAGGTCTTCGGCCGTTCCCTGCGCAGTCACGCGGCCGCCGTGCTTGCCTGCACCGGGGCCGAGGTCGAGCACGTGATGCGCGCGGCGGATGGTCTCCTCGTCGTGCTCTACGACGATCAGGGTATTGCCTTTCGCTTCGAGCTTTTCCAGCACATCGAGCAGGATGCGGTTGTCGCGCGGGTGCAGCCCGATGGTGGGTTCATCGAGAATATAGGCGACACCGCGCAGATTGGAGCCCAGTTGCGCGGCCAGGCGGATGCGCTGGGCCTCGCCGCCCGAGAGCGTCGGCGCCGAGCGGTCGAGTGAAAGATAATCGAGCCCGACCTCGGCGAGAAATGCGAGGCGGCTGCGCAACTCGGCCAGCAGGTCGCGCGCGATTTCCGCTTCGCGCCCTTCCACTTCGAGTTCCGCAAACAGTTTCGCGAGGCGCGCCACGGGCTCCGCGCCGTACTCCGCGATGGAGCGATTGCGCCAGCGCACGGCGAGGGCCTCGCGATTGAGCCGCTTGCCGTTGCACGCGGCGCAGGCCTCCTCGAGTTCCAGCCACTCGATCCAGGAATCGAGCACGTGGTCCTCCGCCCCCGTGCGCGAGCGCTCGGCGTCCCATTCCACCTTGTCCAGCTTGAGACCGGTGCCGTAACAGCTCAGGCACCAGCCGTGCCGCGAGTTGTAGGAGAACAGCCGCGGATCGAGTTCGGTGAAACTGCGGCCGCAGGAGCGGCAGGCGCGCTTGGTGGAGAACACCTGCTGGTGGAGCGTCATTTCCACCAGGCCTGCTTTGCGTTTCTGCGCGGCCCTGACCAGCGCGTCGAGGTCGGAGAGCACCAGCACCACGCCCTTGCCGTGCTCGAGGGCGCGCGTGAGGCCGCTCCGGAGGTCGCGCTCGTTCTCGGGCGCGATGCGCAGGTCCGTCACCGGCAGCTCGATGGTGTGTTCCTTGAACCGGTCGAGCCGCGGCCACTTGTCCACGGGCAGGAACGCGCCATCCACGCGCAGGTGGCTGTAACCCTTGCCGCGCGCCCACTTGGCGAGGTCGGTGTAGTAGCCCTTGCGGTTCACCACCATCGGCGCGAGCAGGCCGATCCTCTGGCCGCGGTATTCGCGCATCAGGCGCGCGAAGATCGCGTCTTCCGATTGCGGCTCGATCGGCAGGTCGCAATCCGGGCAATGCTGCACGCCGAGCTTGACGAACAGCAGCCGCAGGAAGTGGTGGATCTCGGTGAGCGTGCCGACCGTGCTCTTTCTTCCGCCGCGGCTGCTGCGCTGCTCGATCGCCACCGTGGGCGGAATGCCGAAGATGGCGTCCACGTCGGGCCGCGCCGCCGGCTGCACGAACTGGCGCGCATAGGCGTTGAGCGATTCGAGGTAGCGCCGCTGGCCTTCCGCGAACACGATGTCGAAGGCGAGGGTGGATTTGCCGGAGCCCGATACCCCGGTGATGACCGTGAAGCGATTGCGCGGCAGTTCCACGTCGATGTTCTGCAGGTTGTGCTCGCGCGCCTGGTGGATGCGGATCGCATCTCCGAGGTACTTTCCGGACGGCTCGGCGGCGAGCGCCGCGTCCGTGCTCTGCAACGCGGCGGGCCGGCCAAGCTGTTTGGCATACTCCGCAAGGGCGCGCCCAGTGTGCGACGCCGGGTGGTTCATTACTTCACGCGGGGCGCCGCAGCACAGCAGTTCGCCGCCCGCATCGCCGCCCTCCGGACCGAGGTCGATGATCCAGTCGGCCGCACCGATCACGTCCAGATTGTGTTCGATCACCGCCAGCGAATGGCCCGCCGCGATCAACTTGCGAAACGCGGCGAGCAGTTTCGCAATATCGTCGAAATGCAGGCCCGTGGTCGGCTCGTCGAACAGGAACAGCTTGCCCGTCGATCCGCCCCCCCGATTCAGGCGCTCGAGGGCAGGCTTGGCTTCCACCAGGTGGCCGGCGAGCTTCAGGCGCTGCGCCTCGCCGCCCGAGAGCGTCGGCACCGGCTGGCCGAGGCGCAGATATTCGAGTCCCACGTCGGCCAGCGGCGCGAGCGCGCGGCGCACGTCGTCATTCGCTGCGAAGAACCGGATCGCCTCCGACACCGTCATGTCGAGCGCGTCTGCGATCGAACGCCCGTCGAGCTGCGCATCGAGCACCTCGGCGCGGAAGCGCCGGCCGTCGCAGTCAGGACAGCGCAGGTAGACGTCGGACAGGAACTGCATCTCCACGTGCTCGAATCCATTGCCGCCGCAGGCGGGGCAGCGGCCGTTACCCGAGTTGAAGCTGAACGTGCCGGCGGTATAGCTGCGCTCCTTCGCCACAGGCGAGCGCGCAAACAGGGCGCGGATCGCATCCCAGGCGCCCACATAGCTCGCGGGGTTCGAGCGCGTGGTGCGGCCGATCGGCGTCTGGTCGACCATCACCACTTCGCTCACCGACTCGTGGCCGCGCAGCGCGCTGTGTGCACCCGCGGTCTCGGTGGGCTTGCCCTTCACCTTGAGCATCGCCGGGTAGAGCACGTCCTGCATCAGCGTCGACTTGCCTGAACCCGATACGCCCGTGACGCACACCAGCCTGACCAGGGGAATCGCAACGTCGATGTTCTTGAGGTTGTGCTCGGAGGCGCCGAGAATTTCCAGAGCTGGTCCTGCAACATCATGTGTCGTCCCCGCGAAAGCGGGGATCCAGCCTGCATTCTCGCTTTCAGGTGAACGGCGCAGATCGACTTTCCTGCGCCCCGACAGGTAATCCGCAGTCAGCGTGCCGGAGCCGCGCAACGCGTCGGGCGTACCGAAGAACACCACTTCACCGCCGCGCTCGCCGGGCCCCGGCCCCATGTCGAGCACGCGGTCCGCGGCGAACATGATCTGCGGGTCGTGCTCGACCACGACGAGCGAATTTCCCGCGTCGCGCAGCTTGCGCATCACTTCGATCACGCGCGCCATGTCGCGGGGATGCAGCCCGATCGAAGGCTCGTCGAGTACGAACAGCGTATTCACGAGCGACGTGCCCAGGGCCGTGGTGAGGTTGATGCGCTGCACCTCGCCACCCGAGAGCGTGCGCGATTGCCGGTCGAGGGTGAGGTAACTCAACCCCACTTCGCACAGATAGCCGAGCCGCGCGCGCAACTCGGCCATCAGCAGGTCCGTGGCCTCGTCCATCGGCGCGGGGAGTTCGAGCGAACCGACGAACTCGCGCGCGCGGCTGATCGGCAACAGCATCAGCTCGTGCACCGAAAGTCCGGGCTTTCCCAGTTTCCAAAGGAGCGCCTCAGGCTTCAGCCGCGCCCCGCCGCAGGCGGTGCAGGGCGTGTACGCCCGGTACCGTGAGAGCAGTACACGGATGTGCATCTTGTACGCTTTGCTCTCGAGCCAGGTGAAGAAGTGCTTGATGCCGTACCACTGCTTGTTCCACTTGCCTTTCCATTTCGGCTCGCCCTCGATTACCCAGCGCCGCTCCTCCGCCGAGAGCGAGCGCCAGGGCGCGTCGAGCGGAATGTCGAACTGCGGCGCGAACTTGAGCAGGTCGCGCTGGCAATCGATGAACGACTTGGTCTGCCAGGGCCTTACCGCGCCGTCGCGCAAGGTCTTCGCCTCGTCGGGGATCACCAGTCCGTAGTCCACGCCGATCACGCGCCCGAAGCCGCGGCAGCTGTCGCAGGCACCGATCGGCGAATTGAACGAAAACAGGCTCGGCGTCGGGTCTGCGTAGTGAATATTGCACTCGGCGCAGTGCAGGTCCGACGAGTAGCGCCAGGTCTCGCATGCCGCCCCCGCGTCATCGAGCACCTGGACGTCGACCCGTCCCTGTCCGACCCGCAATGCGGCCTCGAGCGCTTCGGTCACGCGTGCGCGCCCCGCGCCGCCAAAGCGCAGCCGGTCCTGCACCACTTCGAGCCGGTCGCCGTGCCTGGCGTGGATGCGCGTGTAGCCCTGGCGCTCGAGCAGTTGCGCGATTTCGGCTGCGGTGAAATTCTTCGGCACCGCCACCGGAAAAGTGATCGCGAGGCGCGGATCGCCCGCCGCTCGCGCGCGTTCGGCGAGCGACGCGTGAATCGAATCGGGGGTGTCGCGCATCACCTCGCGGCCGCAGCCCCGGCAATGGAGTTTCGCCACCCGTGCATAAAGGAGCTTGAGGTGGTCGTTGAGTTCGGTCATCGTGCCGACCGTCGAGCG
Source organism: Betaproteobacteria bacterium (assembly GCA_016195915.1). Taxonomy (GTDB): domain Bacteria; phylum Pseudomonadota; class Gammaproteobacteria; order Burkholderiales; family SG8-39; genus JADGRQ01. Next base: position 192,795 of record JACPYS010000063.1, read on the forward strand.
CGAGGTGCGCACCGGGTTGGTCTGGTCGATGGCGATTGCCGGTGGAATGCCCTCGATCGCGTCCACCTGCGGCTTGTCCATGCGCTCGAGGAACTGCCGCGCGTAGGGCGAAAAGGTCTCGACGTAGCGCCGCTGGCCCTCCGCATACAGCGTGTCGAACACGAGCGAAGACTTGCCCGAGCCCGACACGCCCGTGACCACGACCAGTTCCCCGGTCGGGATCGCGAGCGTCAGGTTCTTGAGATTGTTCTGGCGCGCGCCGCGGATCAGGATCGCGTCGCGCAGGGCGGTGCTGGTGGGATGGTTCATGCGGAGTGAGACGCGATTATGAACGATGATGCGACAGGAGTCGCAGCCCGCGCGTGCAACGCAGTGATTGTGGGTCAGCGTATGCGACAACCCCAGTGCAGGAGGAAATGCGGGACGACGTTCAAAACACCAGCTTCATCGCGGATCCACCGCGTAGCTGATGTCAAGCAGTACGCTTGCCACGTTTGACGCCCTTCCCCTTGATCGCCCGCCGGAGATATCTGGAGTGTTTCTCCGAAACATTCCGGCGCGTGTCGCGGTCGATTCCAATCACGCCAGAGTCTTCCGCGATCTGAAACGCGCTGCGGTTGCTGCTGTGTGCGGCCAGATGTTCCCGGATCAGGCGACGCACAATCTCCGCCGGCGGTACCCGCTCTTCCGAACTGAGCGCCCGCAGGCCGATTTCCAGTTCGGTATCCAGTCGAATTACCAGGGGCACGATGGTCTCCCATTGGCGAATACGTAAACGAGTGCAACTATATTACCGTGACGCTGTTTACCCGGATATGCGTGGCCGAATGCATCGCGTTTGACGCCCGCCGTCGTACCGGCTACGGTAGTGAGATCATCTGATTTGCAAACTTGGAGCCATTCATGCCATTCGACGTAAAACGCAGTGATCTGACGGTCGGCGTCATCGGCGCAGGTGCAATGGGGCGGGGTATCGCGCAGGTGGCAGCCACCGGCGGCATGCGGGTGTTGATGTGCGACAACCGCGCCGGCGCGGCAGCAGAAGCGAAGGAATTCGTCGCGAAGATGCTGGAGCGCGCCGTGGAGAAGGGCACGATGACGAAGGAGGCGCAGGCTGCCGCGGTCGCTCGCATCGAGGTCGTGGACGGTCCGGTCGCCATGGCCGGCTGCCACCTGGTGATCGAGGTCATCGTGGAGAACCTGGCGGCGAAGCAGGCCTTGTTCGCCGAATTGGAGGGCATCGTCTCCGACGACTGCGTTCTCGTCACCAACACGTCTTCGTTGTCGGTGACCACCATCGCGGCCAAGCTGAAACATCCGGGTCGCTTCGGCGGATTCCATTTCTTCAATCCGGTGCCGTTGATGAAGCTGGTGGAGGTGATCGACGGCGTGCGCACCGAGCCCTGGGTGGGCGATGCGCTGATGGAGGTGGGCCGTCGCATGGGGCGCGAGCCGGTGCGGCTCAACGATGCGCCCGGGTTCATCGTCAACCAGATCGGCCGCGGTTTCACCGTCGAGTCGGCGCATGTCGCCTCGGAGGGAATCGCCGGCTTTGTCGAAATCGACCGCATCATGCGCGACGTGGCCGGGTTTCGCATGGGGCCGTTCGAACTGATGGAACTGACCGGGCTGGATGTGACCCAGCCGGCCAGCGTGGCCATCTACGAGCAGTTCTACCATGAGCCGCGCTACCGCCCGGTGCAACTCATGCGCAGCCGTTACGAGGCGGGCATCTTCGGGCGCAAGACGAACAAGGGTTTCTACGATTACGCCGGGGGCAAGCCCGTTGTGCCGGCTGAGGCCGCCGCGCCGCAGGCCCGCCCGCAGCGCGTGTGGGTGAGTCCGGCGGAACCCGATGGGCACGCCGCGCTCAGCGCATTGCTGAAGAAACTCAACGCACCTCTGGAAACCGGCGATCGGCCGAGTGACGAGGCGCTTATCCTCGTCACGCCCTACGGCGACGATGCCACGAGTTGCGCAGTGGAGCAGGGGCTCGACGCGAAGCGCACGGTGGCGGTGGACACGCTCTTTCCGATGGTCAAGCGCCGCACCATCATGACCACGCCTGTGACCGACCCGGCGTACCGCGATGCCGCGCACGGCCTGCTCGCAAGCGACGGCGTGCCGGTCACTCCGGTCAAAGACAGCCCCGGCTTCATCGCCCAGCGCGTGGTATCGATGATCGTCAACATCGGTTGCTATCTCGCGCAAAGCCGTACCGCCGCGCCGGCCGACATCGACAAGGGAGCCACCCTCGGTCTCAACTACCCGCACGGGCCGATGCGCTTCGGCGACACGCTCGGGCCGGCGAAAGTGCTGAAGGTACTGTCGAACATGTACCGGCTCTATGCCGATCCGCGCTATCGCCCGAACGTGTGGCTCGCGCGCCGCGCGCGGCTCGGCGTGTCGCTGCTCACACCGGACAGCTGATGGCGGACGGCGGGTCTGAAATCCAACGCCACATCGCCGCAGTCACGATCAACGGCCGCTCGTATCGCTGGATGGACCGGCCGCTGGTCGTGGTATGCGTCGACGGCTGCGAATTCGACTACATCAGGAAGGCGGTCGAGGCCGGCCTCGCGCCATTTCTCGGCCGCATGATCACCGGCGGCGCGGCGTTCGAGGCCGACTGCGTGGTGCCATCCTTCACCAATCCGAACAACCTTTCCATCGTGACCGGTGTGCCGCCGGCGGTACACGGTATCTGCGGCAACTACTTCTATGACCGCGATGCCGATGCCGAAGTGATGATGAACGATCCCAAGTACCTGCGCTGTGGCACCATCCTTGCCGCGTTTGCAGCTGCGGGTGCGAAGGTCGCGGTGGTCACCGCGAAAGACAAGCTGCGCAGCCTGCTTGGCAAGGACTTGGCGGGCATTTGCTTCTCTGCGGAAAAGGCGGACCAGTGCACGCTGGGGCAGAACGGAGTCGAGCGGGTGCTCGAGCTTGTCGGAAAGCCATTGCCGCCGGTATACAGCGCCGCTTTATCCGAATTCGTGTTTGCGGCGGGCGTCAATCTGATGGAGACCAGCCGTCCCGATCTCATGTACCTGTCTACCACCGACTATGTGCAGCACAAGGCGCCGCCCGGTGCGACGGCGGCGAACGCCTTCTACGCGATGATGGACCCGTACCTCGAGCGGCTCGATGCCGCGGGGGCGACCATTGCCCTGACTGCCGACCACGGCATGAACGATAAATTCGGCGCTGATGGCCAGCCGAATGCGATCTACCTTCAGGACCTGCTGGACGGCTGGCTGGGTCAGGGCGCCGCCAGAGTCATCCTGCCGATCACCGACCCCTACGTGCTGCATCATGGGGCGCTTGGTTCCTTTGCGACGGCGTACCTGCCGCCGGGCGCTGACGTGCCTCGCGTCGTCGAGCGCTTGTCCCGGGTCGACGGCATACAAATTGCGATTCCCAACGCGGAGGCCTGCGCGCGCTTCGAACTGCCGCCTGAGCGCCTGGGTGACATCATCATCATCTCGGAAAAGCATGTGGTGCTTGGCAGCAGCAAGACGCGCCACGATCTGTCCGGGCTGGACGCCCCGCTGCGCTCGCATGGCGGAGTGTCGGAGCAGTCCGTGCCGCTCCTGTTCAACCGTCGCACGGCCGGCATACCGGGAAAGGCGCGCATGCGCAATTTCGACATCATGGATGTGGCGTTGAATCACCTGCATGACCGATGACCGATGACCGATGACCGATGACCGATGACCAATGCGACCCCGTGACGCTGCTCCGCTTTCATTCCCGCTTCACGCAACGCGCGCCACCAGGCATCGAACTGCTGCACAATGAATAATGCAGGTTCCGGGACAAATTTTTCGGGAGACTGATGATGAAGGAAAACGACGCCGTGAAGCAGCACCGCCGTGGATTTCTCCGGCTCGCCGGGGCGGTCGCGGGAACCTTCGCCTTGGGCGCTCTGCCCTTCCCGGCAGGCGCAGCCGCTGAAAAAAGAAAGATCGGGATCGTCGGTTCGGGCAGGATCGGCGGGACACTCGGCCGGCTCTGGGTGAAAGCGGGCCACGAAGTCATGTTCTCGTCGCTCGACATCAATCACGATACGGCGCTGGCGGCGAGCATCGGGCCCGGCGCGCGGGCCGGAACGCCGCGCGATGCGGCCGCATTCGGCGAAGTACTTCTGATGGCGGTTCCCTACAGCGCTCTGCCGCAGATCGGCAAGGATCTGGCGGACCTGGTCAAAGGCAAAGTGGTGCTCGATGCGTGCAATCCCATCGTCTCGCGCGACGGCGAAATCGCGACCTGGGCGAGGGAGAAGGGTGCTGGCCTCGCCTCGGCGGAGTTGCTGCCGGGTGCGCGGATCGTCCGCGCCTTCAATGCGATCAATTACGCGAAACTGCCGGAACTGGCGCAGCGCCAGGGCGGGCGTACGGGGATGCCGTTGGCGGGTGACGATGCAAACGCCATCGCGGTGGCGTCGAGCCTCGTGCGCGACATCGGCCTCGAGCCGGTCGTGGTCGGGCCGCTCGCCAAGGGAAGATACCTGATCCCGGGAACCCCGCTTGCGGGCGAGCACACGCCGGAGCAGATCCGGCAAATCTCCGCCACGCTCAACTGAGACGACCCCGCGAGCCGGCGCCTGCGCGGGGCCGGGCCCAGGGGGAAAAAGCTGCGGGAATTACTTGCCCGGGCGTGTTGCGCTCCAGCTTCCCGCGCTGCTGCCCTTGACGCTGCCCTCGATGGTGCCGCCATTGATGCGTCCGGCGTACTGCGCGCTGCCGGCGGAAAAACTGATCTGGTCGCCGCGCAGCCTGCCGTTCGCAATCGGCACGCTGTTCGCTCCGTTCTTGAGAGTCCCGGTGATCATCTGAAAGCTCTGTTTGAGCGTCAGTTCGCCTTGCGGCAGCTTCCACGTGCCTTCGGCTTTCGCCGGGACGATCCAGAGGTGGGCGGTGCAGTAGGAGGTGCATCCGCTCTTCTCGTCCACGGTGGCGGTTTCGTCGTCCTGCCATTCGCCCATCGTGAAGGTGTTCGACACGATGCGGGTCCCGGGCTTGAGCTCGAGGATCTTGGGGCGCAGCTTGATGTTGATGTCCGGGAGCAGGAACATGGTGATCACGCTCGCCTTCGAAAAATCGGATTCGAACAGGTCGGCCTTCACGAACGTTGCTTTGGCGGTCACGCCCTCCTTGGCGGCGTTGCGTTTCGACAGCTCGACCATGTCGGGGTTGTATTCGATTCCGGCCGCCCGGGCGCCGCGTTTCGCGGCGGTGATGACGGTCCGGCCATCGCCCGAGCCAAGGTCCATGACGTAGTCGCTCGCGGTGACCTTGGCGATGTCGAGCATCTTGTCGACCAGCGCCTGCGGCGTCGGCACCCACACCACGTCCTTGCCCGGTTGGCCCGATTGCGGTTCAAACGTCTTTGGTGCCGCTTGCGCCTGGGCAAGAGCGCCGGCGGATATGACGGACAACAGCAGTGCGAGGGACGACTGGCGCAAGAAAAGCATTTTTTCCATGGGTATTCTCTGGATGTTTGAAGGAGAGGATCGAGGCGTGCGGAAGCTTCCGGCCGTCATTATATGGATGCGGCGGCGTGCGCGGCCGCGGAAAGCGTCAGTCGAGCGGCTCCAGCTTGACGATGGAGGCGCCGTGGTTGCTTCCCACCCAGAACGTCACGGGTGTGGTCGAGCTGTCGACGAACACGCGGCGGATGTTGGTGCTGTGCGGCAACAGGTAGTCGACCGCAGATCCGGTGCGCGTGTCGAGCCGCGTCACCCGGTCGGTGATCATCGAGCCGGTCCAGGCCTCCTCGTTCCTGTCGATCGCGACGTCGTAGGGCGCAGACCAGCGCGGCGAAACCGGCCATTCCCGGAACTGCCCGCTGCGTGTGTCGAGCATGCCGATGCGATCCCCCCGGTATTCGCCAAACCAGAGACGGTCGCGCGCATCCATCATGCCGCGGCGCGGCGCCGAAGCCGGCGTCGGTACCTCGAACAGTTTCAGTTCGCCGGATTTTGCGTCGATGCGGCCGATGTGGCGCTGGCGGAAGTCGGTGAACCAGGCGTTGTTCTGCGAGTCGGGAATCACGTCGTAGATATTGTGCGGCTCGCCTTTGGGTGCGCTCCTGAACGGTTCCCAGGTCTCGATTTTTCCAGTCGCGGGATCGAGGCGGTGCACGCCCGCGAAGCCGTTGTTCTGTGACCATACCTTCCCGTCCACGTGCGATGCCTGGGGGCTGACCATGTTGACCTGCGCGGCGTCGATGTCCCGCTCGGGCGGCAGCTTCCAGGTCGTAAACGCCTGTGTCCTGCGGTCGAACCTGACGATCTTCGCCTGGTACATGTTGCCGAGCCAGAGGTTGCCGTCCCGGTCCGTGCGCAGGCCGAGCAGCCCGGTCGGGAATCCCGGCTTGGTCTCGGCGATCGGAAACTCCGTCACCTTGCCGGTCTTCGGGTCGAGCCGACCGAGGTTCTGTTCGCCGAAGCTCGAGTACCAGGCGATGCCCTCGGCATCGACGATGACGTCGTGCGGCGAGATCGTCTCGCGCGGCAGGTCGTATTCCGTGTAGATCACCCGCGTCGCGCGCCCCGTCGGGCGCGGCAGCGTTTTCAGCGAGTACGACCACTTCGAAGACTGACCGAGATTGATCGTGCTGAGGTATTCCGCGGTGGAACGGTACACCTGAACGCGCTGGTCGCCGCGCTCCTCCATCAGCCGCTCGGCGCGCCGCAGCTGAGGGTGCTGGGGAATGCTCTGGTTCACGTAGCCCTGCATGCGCGGCAGGACGGTACTGACGAACGCGTCAGCGTTGTGCGTCGAGCGTACGATGCGCTCGATCGTGTGGCAGCCCACGCACGCGAGCAGCAGCCCTTTCTGACGGTCGGTGCCGGGCATGCTCACCAGCCATTCTCCGTTCGAGAGCTGTGCGGCGAGGTCCGTGGTTTTGCGCAGCTTGAGCTCGAGCGCCACGGTCTTGCCTGCGGCGAGTTCGACTTCGCCCGGACCGTCAAGATCGTAACCGGCGGCGCGGATGCGAAGCGCGTAACGCCCCGGCCGGAGTTTCGCAGCCGGGAAGCCGTAGCGGCCCTCGCGGTCGCTGACCACCGTGATGGTGATGGTCGAGCCGGTCATTTTCGCGCTGACCAGCACGCCTTCCATCGCGCCTTCGTCCGCCGAGCTGACGAGGCCGGTCAGCGCGGCCGGCAATTGCGCCGAAGCGACCGAGACGAACCAACACAACAGCAACGCTGCGATTCGCTTCATCGTCAGATTTCCGTCAGTTTCCCTTGGCCCAGTCGCTCAGCGCACCGTCTTGCGCGCGATGACAAGGTTGTCGAGCACCAGGTTCTGTGACCAGATCCAGCGCGCGCCTTCGAAAAGCTCGGGGTAGCGTGTGTAGGCCGGCAGGTTCGTCACGCCGATTTCCTGATCGGTGAACTCCCATGCGCGCGGCCATTTCGAGTCGTTGAAGCGGGGCGACTGCCAGTTCGCCGGGATGGGGTAGTGCACCGCGTAGCACCGGTCCTGGCAGTCGGGCCGCCGGGCGAAGGGATGCGTCCGCCCGCCGAGGTTGGGCGTGTCGTGCACGTTGCCGCGCTCGACGACTTCCTTCGGATCCAGGAGCGGCGCGATATAGAAAGTCTGCGCCTTCCAGGAGCTATCGGTGACCGTGCCGTCGGAGAAACGCGCGATCAGCCCTCCGTCGCCGGGATACCACGGCTTGCCTTTGGGTCCAATCGGGAAGGTTTCCGTGCCGAGGCCGAGGTCCTCATCCCAGTCCACCAGCAGGAACGCCAGCGTGTAAGGCCGCTTCACCTTGAATTTCACGATCGCGGAGTTGAACGGCGTATAGGGTGTGTTGTCGACCGACACCAGCTTGCCGTTGACGTACATCTCGTAATAGTTGTCGGCCACGATGAAACCGGTAATCACCTCGCCGCCGGCGTCCACCTCGATCACCGGCACGCTGGCGGTCGAGACTTCGGCCGAGTTCTTCGGTGTGATCTGGTTGCACTCGTTGTAGAGATCGTGGCTACTGGGCCCGAGCCCCTTCTGGGCGGCCGTCTCTGCGGGCACCGTGATGACGGTGCCGTCGGTGGCGGTGATCTGCCCGACCGCGCTGACGCGGTGGTTGCCGACTTTCACCGGGCAGCGATAGATATTCTCGACGATGGTCTTCGCGCGGCCCTGCGTCACCATGCGCTTGTACGAAGTGTTGTCAGGGTCCAGCGCCACGCCCTCGCCCGGCGCCATGCCCTGGCATCCCGCGATGAGCGCGCAGCCGGCCAGGGTAATTGCAATTTCGCGTGCAACGGAAAGGCGCGCTTGCGCTTCACGAATCATGAACATCTCCTCCAAACAGGGTCAGGCCGAAACTCGCGCGCCACACGCCCATGTCGTCGCGTTGCAGCTGCGCGATCCTGTCGCCGGAGATGCCCGGCTCATGGGCGAAATAGAGCTGCGTCACCACGGTGCCGCGTTCCGCGTCGCTGACGCTGCAATCGAGATGCTGCGAGCGGCCGCGTTGCGCGAGCGGCACCATCGTCGTGAACATGAAACGCCCGTCGGCGTCCGTGGTCGTCACAGCGCGCTCGCCGTTCTCGTCCGCGAGCAATACCTCGATCAGCGCTCCGCTGAGCGGCATCGCGTCCGGCGCGCCGAGGATGCGTCCGGAAATGACCAGTTTGCCCCCGCCGCCGATGACGCCGTCCGCAAGGTCTGCGGCCAGTGCGTCTCGCGCCGCGCCGCTGAATTGCCCGGCGAACACAACGGCCGGAGAGGCAACGCCGGCAAGACCCGCGATCATCAGCTGCCTGCGCCGCAGCGATATCGTGTCGTGATTCGTCGCGCTTTTCATGCGTCTTCCTTTTCCGCCGCAGCCCCCCCGGGCAGCGGTTCCGCATTGCGAGCAGCGATAATACGCGATTGCCGTGGATCGGTGGGTTGGACTAAGATGCTTTCGGTTTTCGCCAATACCGGGAGAGAATTCCAATGAAACTGCTCTACTTCAATGATTTCCGTCTGGGTGTCCTGCAGGGCGAGAACGTCGTCGACGTCACGGCGGCGGTGCAGAAGATTGCGCACACCGGGCCGGGCGACCTGATGAATGGGCTGATCGAACGCTGGGCCGAATTCCGCGGCCCGCTCGAGCGCGCGGCAGCCGGGGGAAAAGGCTTGCCGGTGTCGCAGGTGAAGATCCGCCCGCCGCTGCCCAAGCCGGTCAACGTGGATTGCATGGCGGTCAACTACATGGAAGACGGCACGCGCAAGCAGGCGGCGCCGATCAACGCGTTTCACAAGTCTCCCGGCTGCATCGTCGGCCACGGCGATACGATGGTGCTGCCGGACATCGCCGCTACGATCTTCGAGGGCGAGGCCGAGCTCGGGGTGGTGATGGGCAAGCGGGCCAGCAACGTGCCCGCGGCGAAGGCGATGGACTACGTGTTCGGCTATGTTAACTTCATCGACGGTTCGGCGCGCGGCGTCCAGCCGCCGAACAACGTCTTCTACCAGATGAAGTCGCGCGCCTCGTTCGCGCCGATCGGCCCGTACCTGGTGACGGCGGACGAGGTCAAGGAGCCACACAAATTGCAGGTGCGGTTGTGGGTGAACGGCCAGCTCAAGCAGAACTTCAACACCGACGACATGGCGAACAGGATTCCGCGCTGCATCGAGTGGATCACTTCGATCCACGATCTCGAGCCCGGCGACATCCTGGCGACCGGCACCAACCACCGCGGGCTGTCCGCCTTCATGGACGGCGACACGGTTGAGCTGGAGGTCGAGGGAATGGGGCGGCTGGCGGTCAAGGTGCGCGACGACCTCAAGCGTACGTGGTTGCGCGAGACGCGTCTCGAGCGCGAGCAGCGGGGCCTCGAAGGCATGACGCCGCAGTTGACCGGCAAGTATGCAAAGGCCTAGCAGGAACTTCAGCACGGGAGGAAAGAGCAATGAAACGAAGCACCTCGGCATATCTGCTCCTGCTCGCGACGCCGATGTCCGTCGCATTCGCGCAGCCAGCGGCCGGTGACCTGAACGAAACGCAGTTGCTCGGTCGCCAGATCTTCGCGCAGTCGTGTGGAATCTGCCACCTGCAGCCTGCGCGCAATGCCAATACCTACGGGCCGCCGCTGAACAAGGCGTCGGCCGCCGGGAATGACGAACTCATGCGCGCGTTCATCGTCAATGGCACCGGTCGCATGCCCGCGTTCAAGTATTACCTCAAACCGGCGGAGATCGACGCGATCGTCGCTTATGTGAAAACGGTGCCCGTGCCGGCTGCGCGCGCGGCGGATCAGTTGCTGAGCGGCACGATCACGTCGCAGTCGGGCCAGAAGCTGGAAGGCGTCACTGTCTCGGCCAAACTGGAAAGCTCCACCATCACGACCAGCGTCTATACGAACACCGCGGGCAATTATTTCCTGCCACCGCTGGCGGCGGGCAGGTACCGCGTATGGGCACAGGCGCTCGGATTCGAAACCGGCAAGGCTGCGCTCGAACTCGCTGCGGCGCGGCGCCAGGATTTCGCGCTGCAGGAAATGACGGATCCCGAGCGGCGCTTCCGCCAGCTTCCCGGCGAGATGATGGTCGCGGCACTGCCCGAGGCGACGGCCGAAGACGCCCGCATGAAGAAGATCTTCATGAACAATTGCGCCGGCTGCCATTCCACGAGCTACCTGCTGCAATTCCGGTTCGACGAAGCCGGCTGGAGCACGATCATCGACCTGATGAAGATGGTGCCCGTCACCGGCATCTATCCCGGGCCGAATGCCAAACCCAATCAGATCATGGAGCGCTACCAGAAACCGCTCGCCGCGTATCTCTCTCGCGCGCGCGGTCCGGGCGAATCGTCGATGAAATTGGCGGTGCGTCCGCGGCCCACGGGTGAAGCCGCGCGCGCCGTGTGGACGCTCTACGACATTGCGCTCAATCCCGACGCGGGCATCGGCACGCCATACGTCCCCAACGACGGCACCGACTGGACGCTCGGTACCACCTCCAAGATGGGACAGTTGCCGCACGACGGCGCGCTGGGTCTCGACGGCACGATCTATTTCACCGTCAACAACCCCAACCGCGCCGTGACCATCGGCAAGGTCGACCCGCGGACGGGCGCCGTCAAGTTCCTGAAGGCCGATGCGGCGAATGGACTGGCCGCCACCGCGCACGGGCTCGCGCGCGACAGCGCGGGCAATTTCTGGTTCGACATCAACCCGGGCCGCCGCGCCCTCGGCAAGCTCGAGACCGCTACCGACAAGATCACGATTTACCAGACTCCGCAGACCATGTCTCCAGTCGGCGGCGCGGTGACGATTGACGTGGACGGCAAGGGCATGATCTGGGCATCGACGCCGAGCGGCGCGGTGCGCTTCGATCCGGTGGCAGAGAAGTTCACCGAATTCAAATCGACCATTCCCGCCAGCAATCCGAAGGGTTCGGGCCAGACCTACGGCGCGGCCGGCGATCGCGACGGCAACGGCTGGTGGTCGCAGATGGCGATGGACATCGTCTACAAGGGCGACGTTGCATCCGGTAAGGCAATTCAGATCAGGATGCCCGACGCGAAGACGTATCGCATGTCGGCCGAAGACCGGGCGTTTTACGAATCCATCAGCGACCTGGGCTTCAACTCGCCGTTACCCTGGTCGCAGGGCCCGCGCCGCATGGGCACCGACAAGAACGCCGACCTGCTGTGGGTGGGCAATTCATGGGGAGCGTCGTTCGCGAAGATCAATACCAGGACGCTCGAGACCGAAATCGTCCCGCTGCCGGATCCGACGATGCAGGCCTACCACATCGCGGTCGACAGCAGGCACAACGTGTGGGGCAACCTGTGGACCTCGGATCGCATCGTGAAGCTCGATACAAGCACCAATGCGTGGACCACCTTCGATCTGCCCGTGCGCGGCACGGAGATCCGCCACATCGCGCTGCTCGAGCGCGGCGAGCGGATCTCTGTGGTGATGCCGGTCTACCGCACGAGCCAGATGGGCGTGCTTACGTTGCGCAGCGAAGCCGAGATCGCGGCGCTCAAGGCGAAGGGGCAGTAAGCCGCGGGGGTCTTGAAACCCCGGGCCTCAATCGGCCTTGATCTCGGCGTCCTTGACCACTCGCCCCCACTTGGCGAAATCGGCCTTGATCTTGTCTACGGTTTGCGCGGGGGTCAGGAAGTCCGCATCGCAACCCGTAGCGTTGAGCTGTTCCCGGAGTGTCTTGTCCTCGCCCGCCTTGAGCAACGCCTGGCTCAGGCGTGAGACTACGTCGGGCGCCAGACCAGCCGGGCCGAGCAGCCCGTACCAGGCGGTGGAATCGAATCCCTTGATGCCCAACTCGTCCATGGTCGGCACGTCCGGAAATGCGCCCGAGCGCGTGAGGGAGGTTACGCCCAGCGCGCGGATCTTGCCGGTCTTGACCGCGCCCACCGCCGGGCCCAGCGACGAGAACAGCATCGGCACCTGGCCGCCCATCAGGTCGGTCATCGCCGGCCCGCCGCCCTTATAGGGAATGTGCAGCAGGTTCGCCCCCGTGACGCTCTTGAAGTATTCGCCCGACAAGTGATGCGGCCCGCCAACCCCCGAAGTGCCGTAGCTCCACTTCGACGGATCCCGCTTGGAGGCGGCCACGACCTCGGCCACGCTGTTGAACGGCGTCGACGGGTGGACCACCAGCATGCTTCCGCTGCCGCACACGTGGCCGAGATGGGTGAACGAGGCGATGCTGTTGTAGCCGACCTTGGCCAGGTGCGGCGAAATCGTCAGCGGCCCGCTGTCGAAGTAATAGAGCGTGTAGCCGTCGGCCGGCGCCTTGACGATGAATTCCATCGCCACCCCGCCGGCCGCGCCGGGCTTGGTTTCGATGACGATCGGCTGACCCAGCAACGGTTCGAGCACGCGGGAGAGCGGACGAATGCCTGCATCGGCCGATCCTCCCGGGGCGTAGCCGATGATCACCCGGATCGGCTTGACGGGATAGGCCTGCGCGTGCAGCTGGGGCAACCATGCGGCGGAGGCAGCAACCATCAGGCCCACGAATCGCTTCAACATGTCTCACCTCCGTTCCGCGCCATAGCGCATGTTCCCCTCGAATGTCGGCGCTCAGGATACCGCCATCTGCCTCGGCCGGTAGATCGCTGTGTGCTGCACCAGCGCGACCGGTTGCGTGTTCTCGCTCAGGACCAGCACGTCAAGCTCCACGAACAGATGTCCCTTGCGTTCGTAGTTTCCGGCCACCTGCGAGCGCGCGGTCAATGTTTCGCCGACACGAGCGGCGCCGAAGTTCTGTACCTTGCTGCCAACGTGGATCCACGGCCCCAGCAGCACGTTCTGCAACAGCGCGAAGTTGCACATTCGCAACACCGTGCCCGGATGCACGAGCGCCTCGCGCGTATACAATTCCTCGGTTTCGCGCACGTCCCGAAGATAGCCGGCAGCCAGTTCGGCGCTCACCTCCAGCGGGAGCGAGTTCAGAAAGCCGCCAACCGGAAGCGTCTCCGGGCTCGCGGCGGGACGCGTTTCCATCGAGGGCGGGCTGCGCTGCGGGAAGCGGCCAAACGCCGGCACGGCTGCGGCCTCCACCGGAAGGCGTGCCGACCCGCTTGCGCAGCACTTTCCCCGGGATGTCAGCTCGATCGCAATCCCGTCGCCGTCTTCGTGCCCGGACACCTCGGCCATCTCCCCGTCATAGACCGGATTCGTAAACCGGCACTCCGCGGTTCCGCGCTCGAGATACGCGCGGCCCCAGCGTTGCACCGGCAGATGCATCATGTAGGCGTACATCTCGACCCCCGGCACCAGCGCGCCGGAAAACCCGAAACGCCGGGCCACCGCATCGTCGTGGATCTTGTTCTCGGAGCTGTGGGCGGTGTTGTATGCCTGAACGCGGTAGGTATTCATCGACAGTTCCTCGAACGCAGGTTCAACGTCAAGCAGAGGATACCGATGTTCCGGCCGCATCGCCCGGTCGCGGTACTATCCACTGGTTGGGCGGTTCGGGGAGGGGCCGACACACGTGAGCGGCACTGAGCTCAAGCAGCGGCTGGCGGCGATACTCGCGGCCGACGTGGCGGGCTACTCCCGCCTGATGGCGGCGAACGAACGCGCTACTGTGGGGTCGCTGGATGCCGCGCGAGCGGTATTCCGCATCCAGATCGAAGCGAACCAGGGCCGCGTCATCGACATGGCGGGCGACTCGGTGCTGGCTGCGTTCGAGACCGCCACCGGTGCGGTGTCAGCCGCGCTTGCGGTTCAGCAGGAAATCAATGTGTCCGAGATGGCGGTGCCGGAAGATCGCCGCATGCGTTTTCGGATCGGCGTTCACCTGGGCGACGTGATCGAGAAAGCCGACGGCACCGTGTATGGAGACGGCGTCAACATCGCGGCACGGCTGGAAGGCCTGGCCGAACCCGGCGGCATCACGATATCCGATGCCGTGCAGGGCGCGGTGCGCGGCAAGGTGGCGGCGAGCTTCGTCGATCAGGGCGAGCAGCAGGTGAAGAACATCCCTTACCCGGTGCGTGCGTTCGCGGTGCGCATCGAGGGCGGTATCACGGCCATACCTACTCCCGCCGCGGCCGGCATCGACCTGTCGCTGCCCGACAAGCCCTCGATCGCCGTGCTGCCGTTCACCAACATGAGCGGCGACCCCGAGCAGGGGTACTTCACCGACGGCGTCACCGAAGACATCATCACCGAGCTGTCGCGCTTTCATTCGCTGTTCGTGATCGCACGAAACAGCACTTTCACCTACAAGGGCAAGGCCGTAGATGTGCGCACCGTCGCCAAAGAGCTCGGTGTGCGCTACGTGCTGGAAGGCAGCATACGCCGGGCCGCGAACCGCGTGCGCGTTACCGCACAGCTGATCGATGCGCTCACCGGAAACCACATCTGGGCGGAAAAATACGACCGGGTGCTCGAGGACATCTTCGCGGTTCAGGAGGAAGTCACGCGAAGCATCGTGACGTCGATTGCGCCCGAGATACAAGTCGCCGAGCAGACCAAAGCGCGCCGACGGCCGGCGAACTTGAGTGCCTACGAGGTCGCAGTGCGTGCATGGGGCGATGCCACGGAGGCGATGGCCAAATCGGACCTGACGTTGCGCGATCAGGCGATTCGAGCTGCGAGGGAGGCGCTTCTCATCGATCCCGAGAGCATCCTTGCGCTGCAGTCCCTCGCCTATGCGCAGTGGCAAAACGTCTTCTCGCGCGCGATTCCCGACCTGGAGAGCGCATGGGCGGAGGGCATGGGCGCGGCGCAGCGGGCCGTTTCATTGGACGGTTCGGACAGCATGAGTTACGTGATGCGGGGGATCCTGTTTTGTTTTCCGGGCCAAGCGCCGGGTTCCCCGGGCAGCGAACCGCGATACGACGAGGCGCTGAGCGACGTGCGACGCGCACACGAGCTCAATCCGAACGACGCGTTTGTTCTGCTCTGCGCCGGATTTTGCGAAGTGGTCACGGCGAACTCCGCGAAAGGCATCGAATATCTGACCTCTGCGCTGCGCAACAATCCGCGCGCTCTGGATCGCTTCTATACGATGAGCATATTGTCGATGGCGCACTTTCTCGCGAAGGACTACGCGAGCGGGATCGAGTGGGGATTGAAGGCCGCGCGTGAAGCCCCGCGCCTGCTCAACGTGCAGAACTTTCTGGCACTCAACTACGTTGGTTCAGGCGAGTTCGGGAAGGCGGCTGCGGCGCTCGAGGCGGCCCGGCTTCTTTCGCCTGACTACGTGCAGGCGAGACTGGATGGGTACTCCATGTACCGCAGACCCGAAGACCGGCGCCGTCAAACCGTATTCATGCGCATCGCCGCCGGGCTGGAAGACCCGGGCGCGGCGGATGCGTTGCGGTAGGTGCCGGGCGCCTCGCGCGGCGCATTTCCGGCGCGCTATTCGATCACCCGGTCGGCGCGGATCAGCACCGATTGAGGGATCTTGATGCCGAGTGTCTTGGCGGTCTTCAGGTTGATGCTGAACTCGAACCGTGTCGCCTGCTCGAACGGCAGATCGCCCGGCTTGGCGCCCTGCAGAATGCGATGCACGAAGCTCGCCGCATTGCGCCACATGTCGGACGCATTCGCCAGGTAGCTCATGAGCGCACCCAGATCCGCGGCGTCCGGAGACGCCCAGAATTGCGGGATGCGCTCGCGCGCAAGCGACTCGATCATTCTCTTCCGGTGCGCATGGAACAGCGGCGTTCCGAAAACCAGCAAGGCACCCGGATGCCGCTTCGCCAGAACACCCAGCATGCGGTCGATGTCTTCCGGCGTGCTGGCATCGAAACGCTCGAGTGCGACCCGGAGCTTCTTTGCGGTGGCATCGACAGCACTCCAAATTCCCGGCACCACCGGCATCGCCGGGTCGGTCAGGACCGCGATGCTGCGTACGGCAGGCAATGTCTCATGCAGGATCTCGAGCGACTTCGGCAGGAACGAAGTGTCCAGATTGGTGTTCCCGGTGATGTTTCCGCCCGGACGCGCGAGGCTCGCGGCGAGTCCCAGCGCAACCGGGTCGCCAATGGTCGCCATCACGACCGGAATGCTCGAGGTCGCTTTCTTGGCTGCCGTCGCAGTGGCAGATCCGTTCGTCGCGATGACGTCCGGCTTGCGTGCAACGGCTTCCTGGATCAGGGCGATGACGCGGTCGGTACGTCCTTCCGCGTAGCTCAGTTCAAGCGTGAGATTGCCGCCCTCCTGGTAGCCGTGCTGGCGCAGGCCCTGCTGGAGCGCGTCGAGGTAAATTCGTTCCGAAGCGGGCGAGCCGGTAAACACGACTGCAACGCGACGCATGCGCGCGGCGGCTTGCGCAAGAACAGTACCCGGCCCCGCAAGCAAAGCCGCAAGGCCGAAGATGAGTTCTCTGCGCGAAGTTCTCATTCGATCACCCGATCAGCAACGGCTGCAGGGGAGGCATCCATGCCGCGGTCCGGGTCGAAACGTGGGTGGACAAAGCGGGGAAAGTCGTTCGGTACAATCTGGCATACATCAATCATTCTATCTTTGCCGGGGACAATCGGCGGGTGCTGGGTTTCTCATGAAACTGGCTGCGGTGAAAGTTGAAAGACTCGATGACTTCCTTGGCCGGGCGCGCAAGCTGGCCCGGCTCGCCGATGCCGGCGAGCCCATTCCGGAAAGCATCGTCCTCAGTTTCGAAGATCCGGCGGACATGCTCGCCGTTCGGACACCGGCGCGGCTGGCAGTGTTCAGGGTCATCAAAAAGAAACCCGGATCGATCGCATCGATCGCGCAGATGTTGAAGCGCGACCGCAGTGCAGTCACGCGCGACGTTGCGGCGCTGGGCGAAGCCGGCCTGATTACGGTTACGAAGAAACCCCATCCGGGTCACGGCCGGATAAAGGAAGTACGCGTCCGCGCCAAGGCGATCAGACTCGAAGCGCTCGTCGCTTGACGCGGAGACGATTCGAGCGCGAAACTCACCGTCGTTTCATTCGATCACCCGGTCGGCGCGCAGCAGGAAGGCACGCGGAATCGCGAGGCCCAGCGTCTTCGCCGACTTGAGGTTGACCACCAGTTCGAATTGTGTCGGCTGCTCCACCGGGAGGTCGGCCGGTTTTGCACCGGCGAGGATTCGCTTGACGTAAAAGCCTACCCGACCGAGTATCGCGCCTCTCAGCGCGCCAAAACAAATCAGCGCGCCGGCGTTGGCATAGGCCGAATTGGTGGCGGCGACCGGAACCTTGTGCGCGAGGCCGAGGGAAACGATCTGCGCGCGCTGCGTGCCGAGCATGGCGTCGAATCCCGTCAGGAGTGCGTCCGGCCGCATTTTGGATAGCGCCATGAATGCGCTGCCGATGCGTTCGGGAGAATC
Organism: Betaproteobacteria bacterium; assembly: GCA_016195915.1. GTDB lineage: Bacteria > Pseudomonadota > Gammaproteobacteria > Burkholderiales > SG8-39 > JADGRQ01. The sequence continues at coordinate 210,587 of JACPYS010000063.1, forward strand.
GGCTTCGAACGCTTCAGCGCTCATCCCCAGGCTGACCGCCGCCGAGCGCATTGCCTGGAAGATGGGGCGGTTGGACGGATTGAGCGGATTGATCAGCACCGCAATCCGTTTCGCCTTCGGCAAGGCCTCGCGAACGAGTTCGACCAGTTTCGCGGCCCGGTCGTCGTTCATCGTCGCCATCCCGGTGGTGTTTCCACTCGGACGCGCGAGGCTTGCGACCAAGCCGCTGCCGACCGGGTCGTTCGTCCCTATGAAGACGATCGGAATCGTTTTCGTCGCTTGCTGCGCGGCGCGCACCGCAGCGATTGTCTGCACCAGGATGATCGAAGGCTTGCGCTCGAGCGCAGCCGCGAGCAGCGCAGGAAAGCGTTCGTACTTTCCGTCGGCCCAGAATGGGTCGAGGATGTAATCCTTGCTCTCCGCGAGACCGTTCTCGCGCAGGCCATCGCGCAGGAGGGCAAGATAATCAGCGCTGTCCAGAGCCGCGGCTTCTCCGATCAACGCGAGGCGAGCGGGGGCCGGCTGTGCGTTGACCGCGCCGGGCGCGGCGCTGAACGCAAGCAGAGCAAGCACCGTGTCACGCCTGTTCATTCCATGCCTATCCGGTTGGCGCCCAACGGCACTACCCATGGTGGCTACGGCTTCGCCCGGGCGGTCGGATGAACCCAGTGCCCGCCGTACAGCGCGTCGTACGTCGGCCCCGCGACGCGAGTCCCGATGCCGAGTGCCGAG
>JACPYS010000066.1 GCA_016195915.1 Betaproteobacteria bacterium
AAGCTTCGTCAGGGGAGCTACTTTCCGGGGTTCCTTGAGCCGCGCAGAACGGCGGAGAAGGCGCTGGCGGCGGTGATTAAGGAGGCGTACGTGCAAGGCGTCTCGGCGCGCTCGGTCGACGAGTTGGTGAAGGCCATGGGCATGAGCGGGATCAGCAAGAGGCAGGTGTCGCGGTTGTGCACCGAGATCGATGAGCGCGTCGGGGTGTTCCTGACCCGTCCGATCGAGGGCGACTGGCCCTACCTGTGGATCGACGCAACCAACGTCAAGACCCGCGAAGCCGGGCGGATCGTCTCGGTGGCGGTGATCATCGCCGTCGCCGTCAACACCGACGGACAGCGCGAGGTGCTGGGCATGAGCGTCGGAGCCTCCGAGGCAGAGCCGTTCTGGACGAGCTTCCTGCGTTCGCTGATGCGTCGCGGTTTACGCGAGGTGAAACTGATGATCGCTGATGCCCACGCGGGCCTGAAGGCTGAGGTCAGCAAGGTTCTGAAGGCCACCGCTCAGCGGTGCCGCGTGCACTTTATGCGAAACGTGCTCGCCCACGTCCGGAAGGGGCAGCGCCAGATGGTTGCCGCCCTCATCCGTACCGTCTTCGCCCAGGAAAGCGAAGCCGATGCGCGTCGACAATGGCGCACGGTCGCCGATCAGCTCCGTGCACGCTTTCCGAAGATCGGCAAACTCATGGACGATGCCGAGGCCGATGTCCTGTCGCACATGACCTTCCCCAAGGCGCACCGGCTGCAAATCCACTCGACCAATCCGCTGGAGCGGCTCAACGCCGAGATCAAGCGCCGCACTGATGTCGTGGGCATCTTCCCGAACGAAGCCGCGATCGTTCGACTCGTCGGAGCGCCGCTGCTCGAGCAGAACGACGAGTGGCAGTTGCAGCGCCGTTACATGCAGCTTGAAGGCTTGCAGGCGCTGGGGGACAGTCAACCTGCAAGGCCCTCCGCAGTGATGAGCTGAGCACTCGACCTGGCCTTACGAGAAGGGATGGAAAATCAATCCGAGTCCAAGTGCAGAACGCCGCGGGGCCGAGGCGCAGTCAGGCGATTGCAGCCGCGCGCAATCCGGATTATGTTCACTTTCGGATCCACTCCCCTGCCCAAGCCCGAGATCCGAGTGGAGTTTGGGCGGTATTATTGGTTAAAAAGGTTCTTCTCGGCGTTCCATCTCATGGGCTTCACACCCAAGATAGTACTCCTGTGTGCCTTATGTGCTCAAGACGTATAACGTTCCGGGTGTGGCGCAAAGTGCGCGCGGCGTAGCAGCGCGCGAGATTTGTCGCTCACCAGCCGGCTGTTAGGCGGCATCAGTCTTGTTATCCACCGTGTCCAGCATTGCGCTGGAAATTACCCGCTCACCGCGTTTGCGCAGCTCCTCAGCCGCGTTGACGCGATCTCGCTCCTCCTTGTTTTGACTGAGCTTCCATTTGCCGATCATCCTTGTGATTTCGATCTCGATGCCAACAATGGCCGTCAACATCTGATCGATGTATTCCTTTGACGAATCGGTCATCTTCCACGGTCTCTCTGACCCAGTGCGACCCTCATTCACGCGTGTAAGTCGCGCTACGACGCCACGTACAAATTTCTCGTCGTCGCGGATCCTGACCTTGCCATGAACATGCACGGCCTGATAGTTCCACGTCGGTACTTGCCTGTGGAATTCATGTTTGCTCGGATACCAATTTGGCGAGACGTAGGCGTTTGCCGCGCGAAAGATGACGAGAGCCTCATCGCCATCTTTGACTTCTTTCCAGACGGGATTGGCCCGAGCCACATGTGCAAGCAGGTGCCCATGGTCGCCGGCATTCGTATTCAGCTCAACAGGAAGATGATTCGCATCAAGCCCGTTCGGTCCATTGACCACAAAGGCTCCGAGCGGGTACTCCGCGATGATGCGGTGAAGTTCTTCGGCTCGCGTCTCTTCAAAGTATTGGGGCAGGTACATTCTGGCTCCTTTGCCTAGTAAGTATCCCCCGGCAGAGCCGGGGGCTTTAAGTTGTGAGCCGCTCGAAGCGGCTTCGGAGGTCGCTAACGCGGCCCCCGGTTCTTTGGCCACCTGAAGGTGGCCGCCCTATTGCCAAAGCCTCAACTGATCCAGCCGCTTGTCCTCTTCTTCCTGATGCCGGACGTACTCGCGAATCATCTCTTTGTCCCGGCCCACGGTCGACACAAAATATCCGCGGGCCCAGAAACTCTGCCCGACGAAATTGCGCTTCCGCTCCCCGTATACCCGTGCCAAGTGAATCGCGCTTTTGCCCTTGATAAAACCGATCACCTGCGACACAGCATACTTCGGCGGAATCCGGATCATCATGTGCACGTGATCCTGCATCAAGTGCCCCTCCTAGATGCGACTCTCCTTCTGCTCTGCCAATCGACGAAATACCTCGCCCAGGTGCTTTCTCAGCTCCTCGTACAACGCTCGACGGCGACCGTTCGGTATGAATACCACGTGATAGATGCATTCGTACTTCGTATGGCGTAAGCTTCCGTATTCGTCCATCGCGAAACTCCCTTTTCGTGTGCTTTGGCGGCTCGCGATTGGAAGTTTCTGCGGTGGACTCCTTTAAATGTCGAACTTATACTGCCTCCCCGGCAGAGCCGGGGGATCTCCTATGTTGGTTTAGGCCTCACGCCGCGCCAGTGCCAAGTAGGCGCCCAGCGCCAGCATAGTGACGCCTGATAATCGGGTAAGTAGTCGAGCGCGTGCGGCGCGGGCGGCTCCTGACATGAGCAGGCGATCAGCTGCAAAAACTGCTATTACGCCAACGAGCGTGTTGAGCGCAACGCAAATGCTCCCGAGCGGCACGAGCTGTGAAAGCAAGGGTTCGCTTGGCGAGACAAAGTGAGGCAGGAACGCCAAAAAGAACAGCGCGGTCTTGACGTTCAAGGCCTCGACAACGATTCCCTCGAACAGAGCACGGCGCACACCCTGAGAAGCAACAGGCTCCACGCTGAGCACCTGACGCTTGCGCAGAGGTAGCCGAATGTGTCGAGAACGGCGACTGGGTCTGGATCGAGACGCTGCGCGGAAAGATCCGGCAGAAGGCCCGGGTGACCGGTGAAATCGATCCGCGGGTGATTCATGTCGAGCACGGTTGGTGGTTTCCGGAGGAGGAAGGGCCCGAGCATGGCGTGTGGAAGTCGAACGCGAACGTGCTGACCAGCAACGGCCCGCCTTACGATCCGGCGATGGGCACTTATCAGCTGCGCGCCTTGCTCTGCCGCATCGCACCGGTGAGAATGTAACGTCACCTCCGCACGAGCGAGACGAGGGGCGAGCCAGCGGGTGATGCGGAAAACGGTATCGGTCAGCACCGAGATTTCATTTGCGTGCGGATGGGTGTTCCCTCGAAAATCCGGATGCGACGAGAAGTGGGAAGGCGCGGTTGCTGAGGCCGATGTCGAACCATTTGATGCGAAAATTACCATCTTTGACCGCCGCGATGCCGCTTGCAGCCGGCTGCGGCACGCTCTTGGAGGAGACACATGCTACCGTTCAAACTGCAGAAAATCGGACACGTCGTCCTGCGCGCATCGAACCTGCAGCGCTCGGTCGATTTCTATACCCAAACACTCGGCTTCAGGGTGTCGGACGTCTACCCGGAGGAAATGGTGCCCGGCGGGATGGTGTTCCTGCGCTGCAACACGGATCACCACGGCGTGGCCCTTGTCGGCGGCATGGCCGTGCCGTCGCAACAGCGCGAACTGCATCACCTTGCCTTCGAAGTGGCGACGCTCGACGAGGTGTTCCGCGCGCGCAAGCTGCTGCGCGAGCGCGGCGTGAAGATCGTGTTCGAGGGGCGCCGGCGCGCCGGGGTGCAGATCGCGGTCGAGTTCCTCGATCCGGACGGGCACAACCTGGAAATCTACTGGGGCCTCGACCAGATCGGAACCGAGGGCACTGTGCGGCCGAAGGAGCAGTGGCGCTGGGAGCATACGCTCGAACAAGCGGTGGCAAACCCGCCACCCGGACAGGTCCCGGTGCTGCAGGACCCGACGCTGCTTGAAAAGAAGGCCTGATCATGGACAACACGGTGGTACGAAACATTCATCGCGCGGATGCCGCCGTCCTCGCGCGCCTTGAGAAACTGGGTGTCGCGACGGTGCACGAGGCGCAGGGGCGCGCCGGCCTGATGCAGCCGTATATGCGGCCGGTGTGGCGGGGCGCGCGCATCGCGGGGAGCGCGGTCACCGCGCTCATTCACCCCGGCGACAACTGGATGATCCACGTCGCGGTCGAGGTGCTGAAGCCAGGTGACGTTCTTGTGGTCGCGTGCTCGAGCGAAAACACCGATGGCGCGTTCGGCGACCTGCTCGCGACCTCTCTCAAGGCGCACGGCGCGAAGGGCGCGGTGCTCGATGTCGGATGCCGCGACGCGCAGGAAATCACGCAGATGCAGTTTCCCCTCTGGTCGCGCGCCATCAGCGCGAAGGGGACGGTGAAGGCCACGCTCGGCTCGGTCAACCTGCCGGTGGTGTGCGCGGGCCTGCGGGTATGCCCCGGCGACGTGGTGGTCGCGGACGACGACGGTGTGGTGGTGGTGCCGCGCGCCGATGCCGCAAGCGTCGCGCAGGCGGGCGAGGAGCGCGAAAACAAGGAAGCCGCCGCCCGCGTGAAACTCGCCGCGGGCGCGCTGGGCATTGACCTCTACGACATGCGCAAGGCGCTCGCCGAGAAGGGTTTGAAGTACGTGGACGGACCCTTGGACTGACATGGCCGAGAAGATCGCGTTTATCGGATTCGGCGAAGCTGGCCAGACGATCAGCAAGGGGCTGATCGGCGAAGGCCACAAGGATATCCGCGCCTACGACATTCTGTTCGACGACCCTGCGAACGCCGGCAAACTCGAGGCGACTGCCGGAGCGCTTGGCGTTGCGGCCGCGGCCAGTCACGTCGACGCGGTGCGGGGCGCGGACCTCGTGTTCCTGGCGGTGACGGCGAGTTCGAGCCTCGATGCGGCACAGTCCTGCTTGCCTGGGCTCTCCAAGGGGCAACTTTTACTCGACATCAATTCGGTTTCGCCGCAGCGAAAACTGGATACCGCCGCACGCGTTGCGCCGACCGGCGCTGCCTACGTGGACGTGGCCGTGATGTCGCCAGTGGCGCCGTACCTGCACCAGGCGCCGCTGCTGGTGGGCGGTCCCGGCGCGGGCGAGTTCGTGCCGCGCGCGCAGGCCCTCGGCATGAAGCTCGAATTCGTATCGGGAGAGGTCGGGCAGGCGTCGGCGATCAAGATGTTCCGCTCGATCATGATCAAGGGCCTCGAATCGCTCACGCTCGAGTGCATGCTCGCGGCGAGCGAATACCAAGTCGAGGAGCTGGTGCTCGCGTCGCTCAAGGAAACCTTTCCCTCGCTCGACTGGAACCGCCTGTCCGGTTACATGATCGAGCGCGTCGTGAGCCATGGGCGTCGCCGCGCCTCGGAAATGCGCGAAGTGGCGGCGACCGTGCGGGGCATCGGCATCGAACCGCTGATGGCCGAGGCGACGGCGGCCCGCCAGCAGTGGCTCGCAGATTTGGATGTCACGAGGCACCTGGGCGGGAAGAAGACGGAGGATCGCGCCGAATTGATCGGCGCGATCCGCGCGGCGATGAAGGCAGGTGCGCGGTAAATGAGTACTGCCGGAATGGCCCGATTAATCACTCTGCTCGGCGACTACCCCGTCACCGCGGCGTTGAAGCAGGGAAAGATCCCCTCGGATCAAGTGCGCCTCGATTTCGCCGACGTGAATCCACCCAGCGCCGGGTTCAAGCGCGTGGTGCGAAACCTCGAATTCGACGTCGCCGAACTGGCGATCGTGACTTTCCTCATGGCAAAGGCGCACGGCAAACCTCTGGTGCTTTTGCCAGCGGTCGTGGTGGCACGGTTTCAGCACCCGCTGCTCGTACACAACATCGAGCGCGGTCCGCTCGCGCCCGGCGATCTCGCGGGGCGCCGGGTCGGCGTGCGTTCCTACTCCGTCACCACGGGCGCCTGGCTCAGGAGCGTTCTCGCCGAGGACTACGCACTCGATTCCGGGCGCGTGAAATGGGTGACCTTCGAGGAGGCGCACGTCGCGGAATTCCGCGATCCGCCCAACGTCGAGCGCGCGCCCGAGGGGAAGAAGGTCGTGGAGATGCTGCTCGCCGGAGAAATCGATGCGGCGATCGTAGGCGACGGCATGGCGCCCGATCCGCGCGTCTGCCCGCTGCTTCCCGATCCGGCAGCCTCGGCCGCGGCCTGGCGCAGGAAGCATGGCGCGATCCAGATCAATCACATGGTGGTGGTCAAGGATTCCGTATCGAAATCCAGCCCCCACGCGGTGCGTGAGGTCTACCGCATGCTCCTCGGGAGCAGGAACGCGGCGGGGATCGACCTCGACCTGAACCCGTTCGGCGTCGAAGCGAACCGGCGCAACCTCGAAGTGGCCATCGACTGCGTGTACAGCCAGAAACTGATTCTCCGACGCTACGCGGTGGACGAACTTTTTGACGAAACGACAGGCACCCTATGATCATCGACTGCCACGGACACTACACCACCGCACCGAAGGAACTGGAATCGTTTCGCCAGGGCCAGATTGCGGGGCTCCAGGACGCGAAGCACGTGGCGTCGAAGGGTGCGATCGCCATCAGCGACGAGCAGATCCGTGCGAGCCTGGAAAACGCGCAGCTGAAAATCCAGCGCGAGCGCGGCACCGACCTGACCATTTTCTCCCCGCGCGCGATGGGCATGGGGCACCACATCGGCAACGAAGCGACCAGCCGGCACTGGTCAGAACACTGCAATGAACTCATCCATCGCGTCTGCACGCTCTACCCGAAGAATTTCGCCGGCGTCTGCCAGCTTCCCCAGACGCCGGGCGTGCGGCCCGAGAATTGCATCGCCGAGCTGAAACGCTGCGTCGAGGAGTTCGGATTCATCGGCTGCAATCTCAACCCGGATCCTTCGGGCGGGTACTGGAAAGATCCGCCGCTCACAGACCGGTGGTGGTACCCGCTGTATGAAAAGATGGTCGAGCTGGAAGTCCCGGCGATGGTGCACGTCAGCGCGTCCTGCAATCCGAACTTTCACGGCACGGGGGCGCATTACATCAACGGCGACACCACGGCCTTCATGCAATTCGTCACCTCTGACCTGTTCAAGGACTTTCCCACGCTCAAGTTCATCATTCCGCACGGGGGCGGCGCGGTGCCCTATCACTGGGGGCGCTACCGCGGACTCGCGCAGGACATGGGACGTCCGCCGCTCAAGGAACTGCTGCTCAATAACGTGTTCTTCGACACCTGCGTGTATCACCGGCCCGGCATCGAGCTGTTGCTGAAGGTGATCCCTGCGGACAACATCCTGTTCGCATCCGAGGTGGTCGGCGCCGTGCGAGGCGTGGACCCCGAGACCGGGCACTACTACGACGATACGCGGCGCTACATCGACTCGATCGACTGGCTCCCGGCGGAGGATCGCGAGAAGATCTTCCACGGCAACGTGGCGCGGGTGTATCCGCGCTTTGGCAAAGCGGTGCAGGCTTCCAGCCAGCGCAACCGCTAACCAGGGGCGGCAATCAGGTAGACCGCCAGCCCGAGCATCACCACGCCGCTCATAAGCTTGAGCCAGCGGCCCTCCTTCTCCTGCAACCGGCGCCGCGATAACGTGATCACGCCGACCGCGAGCACGATCATGTCATCGAGCATGTACGCGATGTTGTAGATCAACAGGTAGCCGTAGTAACTCCACCCTTCCAGATGCCGCATCGTGAGTATCCGGGTAAACAGCGCCGGGAATCCGGACGTGCACATGATCTCGACGATCTGCACCAGCACCGCCAGCACGACGGTTCCCGCCAGCGCCGCGGTCATATTCTCGGCCTGCAGGATGGCGCGGATCCTTGCGTAGAGCCCCGGCTTTGCCGACTCCGGGATGGACAATGAAATACCGCGGCCGAACGCCCAGAAATCCTTGACGTTGATCATGCCGGCGATTCCCGCGATCAGCCCGAGAATGATTTCGGAAGGGCGGGAAATACCGATCACCAGGAACAGGTTCAGCCAGGCGGCCATGAATGCGAAGTAGGCAATGCCCTCGACTGCCACGAAGGTGCCGGCAATCGCCAGCATCTTGGCCAGGTCCTTGAGGCCGGCCAGCATCGAGATCATGAAGATCAGCACCCACATGGAACACGGATTGAAACCGTCGAGCAGGCCAAGCAGGAACGAGAACAAGGGCAATCCGAGTTCGTCGATGTTCAACCGCGTACCGAGGAATGGAATTTCCACTGTGGCAATCTCGGCTTCGGCGGTCGGACGGTCCGGACTGCAACTCGCGGTTTCCTCGATGGCACACTGGCCCGACGCTGACTCCGCTGGGCGGCTCGGCGAGTACGCCTGATCCAGCAACGACCGGATGCGCGCTCCCGTAGTCGCGTCGCCGCCGAAGCCCACGATCAGTTCGTCGCGCAGATAAAAGGCTGGCACGCCCGGTGTCTGGATTGCGTGGTCGGAGGCCAGCTCGATCAGCCGTTCGCGCGCGCCGGGGTCCTTGCGGATATCGCGCTTGATGATCACAAGATCTGTGCGCTCTCGACTCAGGTCGGCGAGAAACCGGTCCGCTTCCTCGCAGTGCCTGCAGCCTTCCCGAACGAATACCTCGAGTTCTACCTGTGTCGTCGGGGCGGGTGGCGCGGCAGCGGCGGCGAGCGACGCACATAGCAGCAGGATCAGCGCCAACAGCCGGTCGAATCGCAGATTTATGCGCATGAATGCAGCGCCTGGATAGCCAGGGAACGCCCGGAACCAGCGCTCAGCTTACAACCACTTGGTAGCCGACTCGCGCCCGCGGGGTCGGATCGGGTGGACAGAGCCTGAGCTACGTGGGAGCTACGTTGCCCCGGGGACCAGGACGGCGCCGGTTCTCGACCACGCGCCCCGGGATGCGTCCGAAGTCGGCGGCTTTGTTCGTCAAGTGCAGCAAAACGTTTTAATCCAGTATGTTTAGCAGGAACTTCAGAACGCGTCCTTCAGCTTCTTCGCAGCGTGATACAGCCGGCGACCGCTCGGGTTGAGCAGCCGCACGAACTCGCGCTCGGGTAGCGCTTCGATCTGTTCCGGCGTCATCTTGTCGAGGGTCTTGCGCGGCGCCGCAGCCTTGGCCTTAGCCTTGCCCGGTGCGGCGGCGTTGGCCTTGCGCGCGCGACGCTTTCGCTTAAGGCCATGCAGGTTAAGAAGTTTCATGAGCGGCTCCCGGTTGATTGATGCGCGCATTTTGCGCCTTGAGCTTGCCGCGGCGCAGCTCGCCGAAAAACGTGACATTCTCACGGTCCGGAACTTCAAAGAACTACGGCGTCGGATTCTTGATCGTCTTTTTCGTTTTCTTGCGGAACCAAGCTACCGCAGTCAGGAAATCGTCGCACCAGTCGGCATTAGGCGCAGAGGGCACGGGTTGATATACGCGGATAAGGGTTGCATCCTCAGGTCTCGACAGCAACCAACCAGCGACTGTGTAGCGAAGTAAGATCCGGAGCTCGGGTAATTGCCTCAAGAATCAGTTCGGCACCCGCGTTCCATTCCTTTTCGAGTGCATGGATGGGGAACTCTTTGCGCAAGTGCTGAAGGAGATTTCGTCTCTCCTCCTTCGAGACACCAAGAAGAGCCTGTTTAATGTCTTGAAGCTTATCCTTTGTCATCGACCCTTCCTCTTGGGGCGCCCGGCTGGGTTCGGCATGAAATCCGTAACGTCCTTCCGGTGAACCAAAAGACGCCCTCCTGCGTTAAGGGTTTCGAAGCGCCCGTGCTTTACTAGTTTGGACATGGCCTGACGGCTCACGTCCCTAAGCCGCGCCGCCTCGGCGATTGAGATCCATTCTGCCAAGTCGGTCGGAGCGGTTTTTGAATTGGTTGACACTGTCAACCTATTAAGTTAGTTTCGGGCTTATGGATAATCGTACATTATTGGGCTCTGGTTCCCTGAGAATCTCGACCGTGGCAAAAACAAGCGTCCAGTCCGGGCTCAATTTCTCGAACGCACCTCGCGTCGAGGCGGTCTTGGGCGATATCTCGCCATCTTACGTAACGCCGCTTGGCGCCGCCTATGTTGGAGATTCCCGCGAGCTGATGGCCCGTATTCCGAACGGTTCCATCAATCTCGTATTCACGTCACCGCCATACGCGTTGCACTTCAAGAAGGAATACGGAAATGTTGCCAAATCTGAGTACGTGGAATGGTTCTTGGGATTTGCCCGGCAAATCTTTCGCATCCTGACCAACGATGGGAGCTTCGTTCTAAACGTGGGTGGGAGCTATAACGCCGGCACTCCAACGCGATCCGTATATCACTTCAAGCTGCTCATCGCACTGGTTGAGGAACTGGGGTTTCACCTGGCGCAAGAATGCTTTTGGTACAACCCGGCGAAGATGCCTATGCCGGCGGAGTGGGTCACTGTTCGTCGGATACGCGTAAAAGATTCGGTCGAATACGTATGGTGGTTCTCCAAGACGCCGTGGCCCAAAGCGAATAACAGAAAAGTCTTGAAGCCCTACAGCAAAGACATGCTTCGATTAAGCCAGCGGGGCGTGAAGGAGACCGTGCGCCCGTCAGGCCATCATATCAATTCGTCGTTCGATAAGGTGGATGCTGGAGGTTCGATTTCGTCCAACGTCATTGAGGAGGCTTTTCCGGAAACAATGATGAAGTTTGGCAACAATGCCTCGAACGACGTTTTTACAAAACGCTGCAAGGAGCTTGGAATAAAAATTCATCCAGCTCGATTTCCTACGAGCCTTCCGGAGTTCTTTATCAAGCTCCTTACGGACGAGGATGACATCGTCCTTGATCCGTTCGCCGGATCGAATACTGCAGGCGTAGTTGCCGAACAGCTTACTCGGCGCTGGATCGCAATGGATCTCAGCGGCGACTATTTGGAAGCTAGCAAGGCGCGATTCTCCGAGATCTAACGCCCCTTCCTTCGGGGCGCTCGCTGTTGGCCGGGATACAAACCCCCAAGTTGCTTCAATCCAGTTTGTCCTTCGAAACCTTGCGCTCGATTAGCATCAGCCGCAGCTCGAAGGCGGCAATTGCAGAAATCGCGCGCCGATTTGACTTGAGGCCAATCAACCGCGCGGCGATGCGCCGATAGCCGTCTGCCTTGTTGACCAGATGCAGGAGAACGTTTGCGTCAGAGCAGATACTTCAAAACGCGCCCTTCAGCCTCCACGCCACCCGCAGCAGTCGGCGCGTGGCCGGATCGGCGCGGCGCAGCAACTCATCGTCCGACAACGCCATGATCTCCGCATCAGTCATCCGCGCGATCGGCTTCGCAGCTCTATTCGCTGTCTTGCGCCTCGGCGCGCGGCGCCTTATCCCGCGCAGATCGGACAAGTCCATGGACGGCTCCCGGTTGACGACGCGCGCATTTTATACCTTGAGCTTGCCGCGGCGCAGGCCGCCGGAGAGTTTGTCGCGCTTGATTCAGTCGAGCGGCTGCTGTTAATCCGGATTTCAGTGTTTCCCCTGCGCGGGCCTCTGTGTTAGCGTCCGCACAGAATCTGCATAGACACGCATGAACCGCCGCCGCGTTCTCCAGCTGTCCGCAATCGCCACGATGGAACTCGCCCTTCCGCGCGCGCCTTTCGCGGCGCAGGGCGCGAGCCCAGGTCCGGTGATGAGTGCGCTCAGCACGTACATGGCGGCAGCGGCGGGCCGGGCGCTGCGCGCCGAAGTCGTAGAGCACGCGAAACACCACATCCTCGATACGCTGGCCGCGATGATCTCGGGGGCCGCACTTCCGCCCGGCGAGGCGGCCTTCCGCTACCTGCAGCGCCACGGCGGCAAGGGTACGGCGACGATCGTCGGTGCCAATCTCACCGCAGCGCCCGCCGACGCGGCGCTCGCCAATGGCGTGCTCGCGCATGCGGACGAGACCGACGACTCTCATGGCCCATCGCGCTCGCATCCCGGCTGCGCCGTGGTGCCGGCGGCGCTCGCCGCGGGCGAGACCTTCGGCATCGACGGCGAGCGATTCCTTCGCGCCGTGACTCTCGGGTACGACATCGGGCCACGGGTAATGATCGCGATGGGTGGTCCAAGGTTCAGCTACGAAAGCCACAAGAGTTCGCACGCCATTGCGGGCGTTTTCGGGGCCGCGGCAGCCGCGGCCTGCGCGGCCGGGCTCGACACCCGGCAGATGCGCTGGGCGCTCGATTACACGGCGCAGCAGTCCTCGGGCATCGCTGCGTGGCGGCGCGACACCGATCACATCGAGAAGGCGTTCGTGTTCGGTGGCATGCCCGCGCGCAACGGCGTGACTTCGGCGCTGCTGGTGAACTCGGGGTGGAACGGCGTAGATGACATCTTCGCGGGCGCGGACAACTTCTTTCTCGCCTATGCGCCTGACGCCGATCCCGGCCAGATCGTCGAGAAACTCGGCGAGCGCTACGAGGTCATCCGTACCGACATCAAGAAGTGGACCGTCGGCTCGCCGATCCAGGGCCCGCTCGACGCCTTGGAGTTGCTGCGCCGGCGACGCCCGTTCGCATCCGACGACGTGCTGCGCGTAGACGTGAGGCTCGCGCCCTCCGTTGCGGAGGTCGTGGACAACCGCGATATTCCGGACATCTGCCTGCAGCACATGGTCGCCGTGATGCTTCTGGAGGGGACCGTGTCGTTCAAGGCGGCGCACGACAAGGCGCGCATGCAGGACGCCGCCGTGCTCAGCCAGCGCGCGAAGGTACGTCTCGTGCACGATGAAGCGCTTACGGAGCGCTTGCCGGTGCGTGTAGCCATCGTGGAGGCGACGCTTGCGGACGGCACGCGCCTCAACGAACGCGTGGAAGCGGTGCGTGGCACGCCGCGCAACCCGATGACGCGGGCCGAGGTGATCGACAAGTGCCGCGACCTCATCGCGCCTGTGCTCGGGCCGGAAAAGGCGGCACGATTGGCCGACGCCGTGTACTCGATCGAGACTCTCAAGGATGTTCGAGACCTGCGAGTGCTGTTGCAGCGCGGCGCGTCTTGATCGCGGAGGGTGTGCATGAAATTCCGAAAATCGATGTTCCTCGCGTCCCGACGGTCGCCGGAACCGCCGGCATGGACGGCTACGAATCGTCCAACTGGTACGGGCTGGTCGGTCCGGCCGGGCTTCGCAAGCCCCTGGTGGGCAAGCTCAACGCCGTGGTGGTCGATGCGCTGAACGATCCCGGTATTCGCGAAAAGCTCGCGCAGCAGGGTCTTGAAGCCACGCCCAGCAGCCCCGCCGAGTTTTCCGAATTCCTGCGCGCCGAGCTGGTCAAGTGGGCGAAGATCGTCAAGGACACCGGAAGTCGTCCGGACTGAAAGGGGAGTTGGGATGGAGCAGAAAGCGAGTACGCACGAGCGGCCCGTCGTTGGCTTGATGCTCGGCGATCCTACGGGCATCGGACCCGAGGTGAGCGTGAAGCTGCTCGCCTCTCCCGCGGCCCGCGAGGCGGCGCGCGTGGTTGTCGTGGGCGATGCCCGCGTGTTCGAGCTGGGCATGGCCGACGCCGGCATCCGCCTCGAGTGGCGCCGCGTGGATTCGACGCGCAGCATCGACTGGGCCGTGCCGGGTGTGCCGATCATCGACCTCGGCAATCTCGATCCCGGGAAGCTGACGCGGGCGAGGGTGGATCCGGAATGCGGCCGCATCGCGGGCGAGACGCTGCAGCACATGATACGCATGGCCGGCACGGAGCTCGACGCGATCTGCTTTGCTCCCCTGAGCAAGGCGGCACTCAAGCAGGGCGGGTGGGACTATCGCGATGAGCACCAGATGTTCGCCGAACTCACGGGCTGCCGCGGTTTTTTCTGCGAAATGAACGTGATACCGGAGTTCTGCACTTTCCGGGTGACCTCGCACATGTCGTTGCGCAGCGCGCTCGACCTGATCACGCCGGAACGCATCGAAGGCGCGGTGCGGCTTGCTCACGAGATGCTCGTGCGAATGGGAAAAGCGCCGCCGAAAATCGGCGTCGCGGCGCTCAACCCGCACGGTGGCGAAGGCGGGATGTTCGGCGACGAAGAGATCACGATCATCCGGCCGACCCTCGAGCGCCTCAATGCCGCGGGCATCGCCTGCGACGGACCGGTGCCCTCGGACACCATATTCGTCAATGCGCTCGCCGGACGCTATGACGGGGTCGTAATGATGTATCACGACCAGGGGCAGATCGCGACCAAGCTGATCGGTTTTGCGAAGGCGATTACGGTGACCGCGGGGCTGCCGGTGGTGTTTGCTACACCCGCCCACGGCACGGCCTTCGATATCGTAGGGCAAGGAAGAGCCGATGCAGGCGGCCTCGGGCACGCGCTTCGCGCAGCGGCGAGGTTCGCGGCAAGGAATGCGCGCGCCGGCTGAGCAAGCGGCATTTCAGCAAGTACAATTCGTGCGAATGAAGCCACTCTGCCAACGCCTGCTGCTCGCGCTCGCAGCGCTCGCCATGCCTTCGACGGCTCTCACAGCCCCGGACGAAATCCAGGTCTACACCGACGATCTCGACGAACCCGGCGAGCGCGGCATGGAACTTCACTCGAACTTCGTGCGCGACCGCGTGCGCACACGCGAGTACGCCGGAGCGCAGCCCTCGGGCCGCATGTTTCGCCTTACGCCGGAGTTTTCGTTTGGCGTCGCGAAGAACTGGGACGCAGGCTTCTACCTTCCCTTGAAGCTCGATACCGCGACCGGCACGAGCTTTGTCGACGGGTTCAAGGGGCGCATCAAGTATCTGGTGAAGGAGGACTCTGGGTTCTTTTACGGCAGCAACCTGGAAATCGCCTGGGGCCCGTTGCGCGCTTCGCCGAGCCGCTGGCACACTGAATTGCGCAACATCGTCGGCCAGCGCAGCGGGCCCTGGCTGGTTGCGGTCAATCCGATATTCGGCGCGCCGCTTTCCGCGTCGGCCACCTCCGCGCGCGTAGAATTTGATCTCGACCTGAAAGTCACCCGCGACCTCGATGAGCGGTTTACCGTCGGACTGGAGCACTATGCGGGACTGGGGCCCATTCGTTCGCTGCGTACCGGCTCCGAATCCACGCAATCAAGCTATGCCGTGCTCGAGGTGAAGTTTGCTGGCTGGGACCTGCACCTGGGCTTGGGCCACGGCTGGACCGAATCGGCCGACAAGCGGGTATTGAAGCTGATTGCGAGCGTGCCGTTTCAATAGCCGAAGTTCGGGCGATAATACGCATATGAACAAAGAACAGTCCACCCCAGAGCAGCAAACCGTGGTGCCCGCCGCTGAAGGACAGCGAGCAGAGGCGCAGCCCCTCGAATCCAGAGCACCCGAAGCCCAGCCCGCCGATCCGCGCCGAAGGTTGCGCGAATTGCTCGCCATCCACGATCGCGATCGCAGCGATGCGATCTGGGACGAGATCATCGGGCTCGAAATCGAACTGGCGCCGGCGAATCGCGCGCCGCCGGCGCAGGGCGATCCAGGCCGCCGGCCGGAACCCGGGCGGCGCATGGAGCCGGGCCGGCGTCCGGAGCAGGGACGGCGGCACGATCCGGCCTCCGGAGCCAAGCCGGGCAAGCGATTCTTCAGGAAACCGAGGCGCGGTCCGGGAGGGCCGCCGAAGGTCTGACAGCGGCATGCCGGGCTCTGCGAAGTTCATCCGGACCTCGCTATGGGTGGCGTTGGCGGTGGCCGTCGCACTTCTAGGCTTGACAGCCTGGTCCAACGATTTCATCACGCTCCAGGGCGAGCGCACCGTGTATTCCGCGGTGTGCCAGCAGGGCGTCTGGGTCGGAGATCGGTGCACCGGAGTACTCGCGGCGGGGGATCGCTACCGGTTCCGCGCGCTCAAGCCGCGCGGCGAGGTGTTCTTCTGGATCTCAGGCTCTCCCGAGCGCTCGGGAAGATTCACCGAGTGCGTGATCACCGACGGCAGAAACTGGACGTGCAAGGCAAACGCCGATGCGCCCCGGTCGATCACGCTCCAGTTGTCGGGAGGCCGCCCGGTGATCGACCCTGCGGCAAATACCCGGCAGTTTCACGCGGTGTCCAAGATCCGGTGGGTGCTGCTGAAATACGGCTTGTCTTTCGGCGATAGGGCGGCCGCACCCTGAACCGCTGTACTCCGGCAACCGGTGCCGGTTTCGGAAACATTTAACGTAGATCAAATACACCCGGCCCGGCCCCGGTAGCATGCCCCCGTTCCTACGGAGGGGGACGGAATGCGCACGGAACCGAACGCCATCAGCCACGCCGGCGGAAATTCGCTCGAAATCCGGCCGCTGACCGGCAACGAAGCCATCGCACGGGGTGCCTGGGAAGCAGGGGTCAAGGTGGCTGCGGCCTACCCCGGCACGCCGAGCACCGAGATCATGGAAAGCCTCGCCGGCTACCCGGCCGAGGACTTGCACGCCCAGTGGTCGACCAACGAAAAGGTCGCGCTCGACGTTGCGATTGGCGCATCCTTTGCGGGCCGGCGCGCGCTCGCTGCGATGAAACACGTGGGCCTGAACGTCGCGGCGGACGCCTTCATGTCCGTGACCTACATCGGCGCCCACGGCGGGCTGGTGATCGTGGTCTCCGACGATCCGGGCATACACAGCTCGCAGAACGAGCAGGACACGCGCCTCTACGGCGTGCTCGCGACGGTGCCGGTCCTCGAACCGAGCGATGCGCAGGAGGCGCTCGACATGACGCGCCTCGCGTTCGAGCTCTCCGAGCAGTTCGATACGCCGGTGATCGTGCGCACGACCACCCGGCTGTCGCACACGCGCAGCGCGGTGGTCCTCGGGCCGCGCATCGAGGCGGCGGCACGCGGATTCTCCGACAAGCCCTCCAAGAACGTAATGATCCCGGCCCATGCGCGGCTGCGGCACCCCGCACTCCTGGTACGCGAGGAAAAGCTCAAGGAATACCTGGAGTCCGCGCCGATACAGCGTTGGGAAAAAAGCGGCGTCGACTTCGGCGTGATCACGGCGGGCACCTGCTATACCTACGTGCGGGAGGTGTTGCCCGAGGCGAACGTATTGAAGCTGGGCGCTTCCTGGCCGCTGCCGGAAAAACTGATCGAGCGGTTTTGCGCCTCCGTGCACCGCGTCTACGTGGTCGAGGAACTCGAACCGGTGATCGAAAAGGAGGTGCGCTCGCTCGGCATCCAGGCGATCGGCAAGGCGCTGTTCCCGCGCCTCGGAGAACTCTCGCCCGAACTGGTGCGCGCCGGATTCGAAACAGCGGGAATTCTCGAGGCGCGGCCCACGGCCGCCCCGTGGACGCCGGAGCCAATGGCGCGTCCGCCGGTGCTGTGCGCGGGTTGCCCCCACATGACCAGCTTCAACGCGCTGCGCACGGTCGTCGACGCCCGCGTCGCGGGCGACATAGGCTGCTATACGTTGAGCTGCCTCGATCCGCTGCGCGGAATCGATACCTGCGTATCGATGGGATCGTCGATCGGCAACGCCATCGGCATGTCCAAGGCCGGTGAGTCCAAGCCGGTGATCGCGACGATTGGCGACTCGACCTTCCTGCATGCGGGCCTTCCCGGGCTCATCGATGCGGTCTACAACCAGGCCAACATCACGGTGATCCTGCTCGACAACCACATCACTGCGATGACCGGCGGGCAGGACCACCCGGGCACGGGCAGGACGCTGCGCCGCGAGCCGACGCACCAGGTCGATTACGAGACGCTGGTGCGCGCGGTAGGAGTGCAATGGGTGCGCACGGTAGATTCCTACGACGTGGCGGCCATGTATCAGACCCTGCGCGAAGCGGTCGCGCACAAGGGGGTCTCGGTGATCATCTCCAACCGCCCCTGCGTGCTGGACCCGGTCAAGATCAAGGGGCCGCCGCTCGAGGTGGTGGCGAAGGACTGTAACGCGTGCCAGTCGTGCATGAACCTGGGCTGCCCGGCGCTCACCTGGAGCGAACAGTGGTACGAGGGGCGGCACAAGGTGAAAATCGACGCTTCGCTGTGCATCGGCTGCACGCTGTGCGCCCAGGTGTGCGCCATGGATTGCATCAAGATGCCCGTCGCGGTGGTGCAGTGAGCCTCGCGAGCGAGGTCGCGGAGAGTTCTCAGCATAGCGGCGGCGCTGCGGCGCGCGGCTCGCGCGAGCCGGTCAACGTGCTCATCGTCGGCGTGGGCGGGCAGGGCGTGATCATGGTCTCGAAGGTCCTCGCGTCGCTGTGCCAGGCGCACGGGCTGCAGGTCAAGCAGAGCGAGGTGCACGGCATGGCCAAGCGCGGCGGTTCGGTGTTCAGCCACGTGCGCTTCGGCAAGCAGGTGTGGTCGCCGACGATACCGAAGGGCGACGTGGACATCCTCCTCGCACTCGAATGGGCCGAAGGCCTGCGCTGGCTGCCGCAGCTTCGTGCCGAAACCGGCATCTTCATCTGCGACACCAAGCGCATCGTGCCGCCGTTTGCCTGCCTGAACCGGCGCCAGGGCGCGCCCATGCGCTATTCGCGCGAGACACCCGCCGAAGTCATCGCGCACGTCGCCGAGGCCTACGCCGTCGATGCCACGCGCATGGCCGACGAACTCGGCAACGAGCGCGCCGCCAATACGGTGCTGGTCGGCGCACTGTCGACGGCAATGGAGTTCCCGCTGGCAGATTGGGAGCGCGTGCTCGCCGAGTTCGTTCCGCGCAAGACCGTCGGCGTCAACCTCGAAGCATTTCGCCTCGGGCGTTCGTGGATCGAGGAAGCGCGCCGGACCGCGCCCGACACGTCGGATCCGCAAGGCCAGGGCCTGGCTGCCGCGGTTGTTCCCTCGACCGTGCGCGTCGAGATCGAGGCGCAGTGGTGCAAGAGTTGCGACATCTGCGTGAAGCTGTGCCCGGAGCGTTGCCTGCGCCTGAACTCGGAGCGCATCGCCGAGTTGACCGATCCCGCGAAATGCACCGGTTGCCGCCTGTGCGAGTGGCTATGCCCGGATTTCGCCATCCGCGTGCATTTGCAACCCGCCGCGGCAGTCGCATGAGGGAGGCCCAAACATGAGCATCGCAACCGTCGCCGTGGAACCGGCCGCTTCGAACCTGCGCCTGCTCTCCGGCAATCATGCCTGCGCGCTCGGCGCCATCGCGGCCGGCTGCCGATTCTTCGCGGGCTATCCGATCACGCCGTCGTCGGAAATCGCCGAGCGCCTCTCGCGCGAATTGCCCAGAGTCGATGGCGTGTTCATCCAGATGGAGGACGAGATCGCCTCGATCGCGGCCGTCATCGGCGCCTCCATGGGCGGGGCGAAGGCGATGACCGCGACCAGCGGGCCGGGCTTTTCGCTCAAGCAGGAGAACCTCGGCTACGCCGCGCTCGCCGAGATTCCCTGCGTGATTGTCAACGTGATGCGCGGCGGTCCCTCGACCGGCATGCCGACACGGCCAGCGCAGGGCGACATCATGCAGGCGCGCTGGGGCAGCCACGGGGACTTTCCCGTCATCGTGCTCGCGCCCGGATCGGTACGCGAAATCTACGAGGAAACGATTCGCGCCTTCGCCCTGGCGGAAACTTATCGCACCCCGGTCACGGTACTCTACGACCAGTCGATCGCGCAGTTGCTCGAGACCGTGGAGTTGAAGCAGCCCGGCGCGCCGGTGGAGCGCAAGTGGGCCAGCGGACCGCCTGAGAAATACCAGCCGTACGCGCCGCTCGACAACGGCGTTCCCGCGATGGCGCGCCCCGGTGACGGCTATCGCAGCCACACCACCGGACTGACGCACGCCGAAAACGGCTTTCCGACCCAGACGCCCGAGGTGGTGGAGCGCAATATCGGGCGCCTGCTCGGCAAGCTGGAACGCCACCGCGCGGCGATCGAGTCGTTTCAGACATTGCGTTGCGAGGATGCCGACGTCGTCGTGGTTGCTGTGGGGATCAGCGCCCGCGCCGCCGGCAGCGCCGTCGCGGCTTGCCGCGCAAAGGGCATACGTGCGGGGATGTTCCGCCCGATCACCTTGTGGCCGTTTCCGGAGGAAGCTTTGCGGCGCGCCGCATCCGGCGCGCGCGCTGTGCTCGTGCCCGAAATGAACGCAGGCCAGATGCGTCTCGAAGTCGAACGCGTGCTTGGCCGCGATGTGCGCATCGAGGGACTCCACAAGATCAGCGGCGACCCCATCGATCCGGCGGCGATCACCGCGCGCATCGAGGCGCTGTGCATATGAATGACCCGATCGTCTTGGAGGGCAACGCCGCCGTCGAAGAATTCGACGTGCGCAAGTACATCCGCCTGCAGATGATGCCGCACTTCCTGTGCCCGGGCTGCGGGCATGGGATTGCCTTGCGCGCGCTGCTGTGGGCAGTGCACGAACTCGGCATCGACAAGGACCGCCTCGCGGTGGTGTCGGGAATCGGTTGCGCTGGCCGGTTATCGGCCTACATCGATGCCAACACGTTTCACGTGACGCACGGCCGCCCGCTGGCGTTCGCCAGCGGGCTCGCGCTTGTTCGACCGGACCTGCACGTAGTGGTCATTACCGGTGACGGCGATTGTCTCGCGATCGGCGGAAACCATTTCATCCACACCTGCCGGCGCAACCTGAAGCTCACCTGCCTGATGCTCAACAACGAGGTGTATGGCATGACCGGTGGTCAGGTTTCGCCGACGACCTCGGAGACACGCATCACCACCACCACGCAACTGGGCAACGCCGAGCCGCATTTCGATGCCTGTGCGCTGGCGGCGGCAGCCGGCGCAGGGTTTGTAGGCCGCGAAGTGACCCACCACGTGCCAAAGCTCAAGGACGTGATGCGGGCCGCCCTCGAGCACCCTGGATTCGCGTTCGTAGAGGTGATGTCCGATTGCACGGAGATCTTCGGCCGCAAGAACGACATGGGCTCATCCCCGGAAATGATCCTGCGCCAGAAGAGCGAGATCCGGCCCAGTGCGTACCGCGACACGGTGGAGACGCCGTTCCGGCCCAACACGCTGCCGACCGGCGTGTTGATGTGCAATGAGCGCCCTGAATATGGCGCGGCCTATCGCCAATATGCCCAGACGGTCAAGTCCGCGGGCGACGGGAAGCAGAAACGTGGCTGAGCGACAGGACGGGAATGCGGGCCGCATGGAGATCCGGCTCGGCGGCACCGGCGGCCAGGGGCTGATCCTGAGTGCGAAGATGCTCGCCGATGCGCTGGCGCGGGGCGGCAGGCGCGTGGCGCAATCGCAGACCTATGAGCCGACCTCGCGCGGCGGTTTCTGCCATTCCGATCTGGTCGTGTCTCACGTGGAAGTCGATTACCCGCTCGCCACGGCGATCGATTACCTCGTGCTGCTCGACCGGATCGCGCTCAAGCCCTCGCTGCCGCTCGCCAAGCCCGGCGCGCTGGTGATTGCCGATACACGACTGTGCCCCGAACTACCCGAAGGGAAATACACCGGCTGCAGCCTCGCCCTGAGCCGCACCGCCATCGACCTGGGTAGCGAGCGGGTCACCAACATCGTCGCGCTGGGCGCGCTGGTGGCGTTGACCGGCGTCTGCGAACGCGCGGCCCTCGAGCGTGCAGTGCGGGCCGATACGCCGCGCAGCTTCCTCGATCTCAACCTGGAGGCGCTGGAAGCGGGATTCAGGCTGGGCACGGAACAATCTGTGCGCCGCGTTGCGTCGCCAGCGCCCGCCTGATCTTGTTCGCGTTGAACGCGAACCCGATGCTGCGGCACCGGGCCTGCGATCGTGTTCCGTCGCAAGCCGCCTGGTAGTATTATGTTTCGTAATACTGACTGGATTGGATCTGCCATGACCTTGACCGTCAAACTGGAACCCGCCCTGGAAGCGTTGATTGCCGCGCGCTGCCGCGCCGAGGGCAGTACCAAGAGCGCGATCGTTCACGCGGCCCTGCGCGCGTACCTCGAGCGCAACCCGAAGTCCGCGTTCGAACTGGGCGAGGAGGTTTTTGGCAAACGCGGTAGCGGCAGGTCCGACCTTTCCGGGCGCCGTCACGACTATTACGCCGAGCTTGCGCATGCGAAACGGCGTAGTCGTCGATAGCGGGCCGCTGCTCGCGCTTTTTGACCGGGACGATGCTCATCATGCGCGTGTCCGGCAGGCTCTCGAGCGCAATCAGGGACTTCGTCTGCTGACGACCTGGCCGGTCCTGACGGAAACCTCGGCGCTGCTTGCGTCGCGGGTAGGCAAAGACACCGAAATCGAATTTCTCGATTGGGTGGCCGCGGGCGGAATGACAGTGGTTCCTCTGGATAATGCCGATCTCGATGCAATGATCGGGCTGTTGCGCAAGTACCGCGATTTGCCGTTTGATTTCGCCGACACCAGCGTGGCGGCGCTTGCGGCCTCCCTGGGCGTGAATCGGGTGCTTTCGGTGGACAGGGACTTCGAGGTCTACCGGGCTGCAGGCGGAAGGCCGTTGCAAAACCTGTTGACGCTGCCGCTGACGCGGCGGTACAGCCGTCGGCGAGTTCCGTAGGGGGCCGTTCCGATGCGGTTGCGCCGCTCACGGAGCGAAAGTGCCGCTTGGCGGGTGCCGGACGGCGCAGCCGCGCGCAGGTCTACGCGTTCGACAGCGGCGTGGAAAGGGGTGAATCAACTGAGCGTTGCAATGCGTGAAAGTAGCCCGATGTTTCCTTCATCTCGAACGATCCTCGAGTTTGAAGGAAACTGTTATCTAACATATTGATATTAAGTCGTGTTTCCTTCAATATTCAAAGATGAGGACGTTTGAAGGAAACGGCAAGTGAAGCCTCTGTCCAACCAGCAACGGCTGCACCTCGTCAATTCCGAGCAGCTCTACGAGAACTACCGCGCCGCCCGGGAACACACCAAGTCCTACGCCTACGGCATGCGTTGGAAACGGGTGCGGGAGATGGACTACCTGTTTCGTGGCGCGGATCGATTGGGCGGCGGCAAGCTGCTCGGTCGTCGAAGCGCCGAAACAGAACGGATCCTGCAGGCGTTTCGGGAAGGCAAGGCCTCTGCCGCCGGGCGGCTCGATACCATCGAACGACACCTCCACGAGCAGGCGCGGCTCAATCGAGCCTTGCGGCTCGGTCGTGTGCCACGCGTGATCAGCCGGATCCTGCGTGAGATCGATGCCGCGGGCATGCACGCCTCGTTTACCGTGCTCGGCACCCAGGCCATGTACGCGTACGAAGCCGCGGCAGGAGTCCAGTTCCTGCTCGAACTGCTCGCTTCCGGAGACGTCGACCTGCTCTACGACACCCGCAAGTCAATCACGCTTGCCTCGCGAAAGCTTGACGGAGCGGGGCTGCTCGGTCTGCTGAAGAAAGCCGACCGCAGCTTCGAATGCATACGCAAACGCGGATTTCGGGCCGCCAATGCCGGGCAGTTCATGGTGGACCTGATCGTGCCACCGCGGTCGATGCGTGATGCCGCACCGATCACCTTCAGCGCCGACGATCTGGTTGCGTCGGAAGTGCCGGGCCTGCAGTGGCTCATCAACGCGCCCAAGCTCTCGGCATGCGCGATCGACGAGGACGGCTGGCCTGCGACGTTCCGCGTGCCCGATCCGCGCGCTTTCGCTCTGCACAAGGCGTGGCTCGCGGGCCAGCCGGGCCGCGAGCCGGTCAAGAAACCGCGCGATCTCGCGCAGGCGAAAGCTGTCGCGTCCACGGTCGTCGAACACATGCCGCAGCTGTCGTTCGATGAAGCACTGACATCGCTGCATGGCGATGTGCGCAGCATGCGCTCGGTGCTGGGCGTTTGACGCCTGTCGGCGCCTACCCGAGGTCTGCGGGGACATCCTTCGAGCCGGGCGCCGAGTCGCTGGCGAAATCCGCTCAGGCAACTGGTGAGCTTTGCGCCTCCGGCTCCCGGAACTGTGCCTGGATCTCCTGCACCTTCTTCGCGTTAAAGGCGAGCGCTTCGACGCAGTCCTCGTCGAATTTCGAGCGCGCCAGCTTGCGCAGCCACGCGTAGGCCTCCCGGCAAGATCGGGTTGACATTCCTCCAAATTCGCCGAAAATGGACAAGTGCAGAATATCCCCCGAAGCATCGAGTCGCGGCTGCGCCAGGTACTTGAGCGGCAGAAGTCCGTGCTGCTGCTCGGGCCGCGCCAGACCGGCAAGACGACGCTGGTGGAGGCGCTCAAGCCCGACCTGCTGTTGAACTTTCTGCGGCCGGAGGTGCGGCAACGCTACGAGCGGACGCCGCAACTACTGCGCGCGGAACTGGAGTCGCGTGCCGAACGGGTGCGCGGGCGCCGGCCGTTGGTCGTCCTGGACGAGGTGCAGCGGGTGCCGGAGCTCGTCAATGTCGTCCAGGACCTGATTGATCGGCGGCTGGCCCGGTTTGTCCTCACGGGCTCGTCGGCGCGCAAGCTGCGGCGCGGGCCGGGCGTCAATTTGCTTCCGGGCCGGCTGCTGCCGCTGCGCCTGGACCCGCTGTCTCTGGCCGAGCGCATCCCGCGGACCCTGGAGGAAGCTCTGCTGTACGGCAGCCTGCCGGGAATGGCGCTGGCGGCCGACGACGCGGCGCGCGAAGAGGATTTGCGCGCCTACACGACCCTGTATCTGGAGGAGGAAGTGCGGGCCGAAGCGCTGGTACGCAATCTCGGCCGGTTTTCGCGCTTCCTGCAACTGGCCGCGCTCGAAGCCGGCAACATCAGCCACTTCCGCGGCATCGCGCAGGAACTCGGCGTGACCCACAGCAGCGTGGCCGGCTATTATGAAATCCTGGAAGACTGCCTGATCGCCGAGCGGATCGAGCCGTTGTCCGAGAGTCGCACGCGCAAGAAACTCACCAAGTCACCCCGATATCTGTTCTTCGACCTCGGCGTGCGCCGCGCGGCCGCCGACGAAGGCCGGCGCCTGCCACCGCGCGTGCTCGGTGCCTTGTTCGAGCAGTTCGTCGGATTGGAACTGCTGCGCGCCACGCGGCAGGTCTCCGCCCATCTCAAGCTGCGCTTCTGGCGCGACCCCGACGGCCCCGAAGTGGATTGGATCGTGGTTGGCGACGAACGGTGGGTGCCGGTGGAAGCGAAATGGAGCGACGCGCCGGCCGCACGGGACGCGCGGCATCTGCAAACATTTCTGAGCGAGTACCCGAAGGCACGCGAAGGCTTCGTCGTCTGCCGCACGCCGCGGCGGTTCAGAATCGCCCCCAGGATCACGGCCGTTCCCTGGCAGGAGATTCACAGCCTGCTGCCAGCCTGAGCCGGGGCGCCGGGTTGTCCTGCCGTCACCCGCCTGACCCGATCGCATCGCTGGCGGACGTGGGTGCCTCCGGCTCCCGGAACTGCGCCTGGATCTCCTGCACCTTGTTCGCGTTGAAGGCGAGCGCCTCGACGCAGTCCTCGTCGAATTTCGAGCGCGCCAGCTTGCGCAGCCACGCGTAGGCCTCCGCGTTCGACCACGAAGGCTTGTAGGGACGAAAACTGGTGAGGGCGTCGAACACGTCCGCCACCGCGACGATGCGCGATTCGATCGGGATCTGCCCGTCGTGCAGCCCGTGCGGATAGCCGCGGCCATCCATGGTTTCGTGGTGCGACTCCGCGATGTGGCGCAGCAGGTCCAGGCCGTCGAGTTGCTCGAGGCCGAAGTTGTGCGCGATCGAGTCGATCATCTCGCGGCCGCGCACCGTGTGCTGCTTCATCTCCTCGCGCTCCGCATCCGAAAGCAGTCCGGGCTTCAGCAGGATGCGGTCGGGCAGGGCGAGTTTGCCAAGATCGTGCAGTGGAGCGAATTCAAATATGCGTTCGATCACCGCGTCATCGAGGTCGGCCGCGCCGGTCGCTGCGAGGTGCTGCGCAATCAGGCGCGCGTAACGCGCCACGCGGTCGATGTGCGTGCCGGTTTCCGGATCGCGGTAGTGCACCAGGTCGTGCGCCGTCTTCACCGCCGCGGCCAGGATGCGCACGGCGAGCATCTCGGTGGTCACGATCGCAGAGATCAGGTGGGCGTATACGTCGACGGTCTTGAGTACCGGCGGTGCAAATACGCCCCGAGCGCGTGAGTTGAAGAAGATGAATCCCCAGAACGAGCCGTCCAGATGCATCGGTACCGTATAGCTCGCGCGGAAACCTTCCTGCGCGATGATCTGCGTGTGCGTGTGCCTTCCGCTGCGAAAGATATCGAGGTCTTCGACCACGCGCGAGCGGCCGGTGCGCAGGATCTCCGCGAGCGAGGGTGACTCCGACAGGCGCGCTTCGTAGCGGACCAGGTCGTTACGGCCGGGGGAGCTGGCAAGGAAGGTCTTGAGCAGGTCAGTTGCCGTGTCGTAGGCGGCGACCGAAATGCGGTGGATGAACTCGAATTCGGCGGAGAGCGCCTCGTGTATCGCAAGCAGCTTCCGCTCCAGCGGCAGGCTGCGATTGAGCGCGTCGAGCGGGTCGGCGTGCTGGTAGAGCGCGGCCTGCGGTTCGTTCTCTGCCACCGTCCGGTTCCCGGTTCGATCAATTCATCATCGTAGCGCGCTGGCGGCAGGCGGGGCACGTCTTCAATCGCTCGATACCCTGATCTTCGAGCACTGGGTGATCTTTCATGCGCTCCAGGCTCGATTCGAGCAAACGCCGGCTGATGAACGGCGTGCCGCATTCGATGCAGCGGAACATTACGTCTTCGTGAAGCAGCCGGGCTTCCGCGCGCAGGCTCAAACCCTGAACGATCCGCGCTCCAAGCGTGATCGCCTTCTCGGGACACCCGGTCTCGCACAGTCCGCATTGAACGCATCCGGCTTCGGAAAAGCGCAGCTTTGGTTCCGGCTCGGGCTCGGCGAGGAGCGCGGCCGTGGGGCACAGGTTTACGCACGCAAAACAAAGCGTGCACTTGCCGCGGTCCACAACGACCTCGCCGAAGGGCAATCCGGCCGGTACCTGAACCGGCGCTCCCGCAACATCTGGTTCTGCATGCAACGCGTCGAGCGCGGCGAGAATTGCCGGCCGCTTCCTCATCGCTTCGTTGACAGTGTATGGAATGGCGCCGGTTGAGTGCGCGGGGATTGCTTCCACCGCCGCCGTCAGCGCACCGAGCTCCGCCAGCGCGATTCGCCCGGCTGAGATCCCTTTGCCGGCGAGCAGCGTGCGCGCCTCGGCGATCTTGGTATCGAGCAGACGCTGTTCCTCGACCGGGGCACCCGGACCGTTGGCAATCACGACGCCCGAAGCTCCGGCGGCCAGCACCTCGAACCAGAGTTCCTCCCCGAACGCGGGAAGCGCGTCGACCTGGAATGTCCGTGCTCGGTCGGGCAGGCGGGCAGCATCGATTGCCGCCTGCATTCCCGGCGCGTGAGCGACGATCACCGGAGCAGTTCCGCATTCTTCGATGATCCCGTCGAGAATCCCTCGCAATGACCTCCTCAGCGCGCCACGCTGCGGCCGATTGAAGGTCAATGCCCCGGTGGGACATGCGAGCGTGCAACTCGCACAGCCTTGGCAAAGCACCGCGTCGACCTGAACATAGTCGCCTGTGGAGCGGATCGCTCCAGCCGGACAGGCATCTAGACAACGCGCGCAGCCGCGCAGCCCCTTCGCGCCGTGTGCACAGTACGATTCTTCGTAATCTACAAACCGGGGTTTGGCGAAGCGTCCGACCAGACGAGAAAGCTCGGCCGCCGCCGCCGCAAGCGCCGCCTGGTCACCGTGCGAAGCGAAATAGCCGAGCGGCGTAACGCTGCCCGAGAGCAAGGGCGTTGCCGAGAGATCCAGTATGAGATCGAAGCTTCCATCCGCATTCGCGCTGAACCCGCCGATATCGCGCGAGCCGCCCTCGGGTACCGCCGCCTGGGCGCGAAAGGTACCAAACGTGCCAGACAGGGAAACCACTCGTCCACCCACAGCCGTAACGCTTTCGGGAACACCCTCCAGCGCCCGGATGCCAGGTGCGAACACCACGACCTTCAGCGACTGGGCGAGCGCGCTTACGAATTCGGTCATGGCCGCATCGCCGCCGATCACCAGGACCGTACCGCGCGATTCGAGGAGGATCGCATCCGGCGCGATGCTCGCGCCGGGCGCGAGCCGCGAAAGCATGCCGGTCATGCGGCGGTCTGCTCGAGCAGCAGCGCGATCTCGTTTCGGTCCGTCTGGCAGGTCTGCGCGATCAGAGGAACGATGGCGCGGTAGAAAGGCGTCTCCGCTGCCTGTGCGAGGCGCTCGCAGTGCCCCGGAACCCACACCAGCAGGTGCTCATCCAGAAAACGCCGCTCGCGCGCGATCCATGCCGCTGCCGCTGCACTGTCATCCGCCTGCCACGCCTCCATCTCACGATAACAGGCGAGCGAGAGGAAGCGCAGTTCCGCGCCGAGGTGGTCGGAAGGTCCCGCTTCCGGAACGGGCGGCTCGAAGCCTGCCTCGCGATAGGCGGCCTCGACGGCCATCGTCGAATCGCCCATCAATCGCGATTCCAGCGCTACGGATTCGAAAGGCGCCGGCGCGCCGTGGCGCGCGGTCAGTCCCGCAAACAGCCTCGTGTAATCGATTTCGAGGGCTTCGAGCGCCGTCACGTCGCCGAGCGCGGCCTGTGCCGCCGCATCCGCGGGGTGCGGGAGTATCGAGCCGAGTTCAGCCAGAAACGCTGCATCCGGCCGATCGAGAACCAGCCGCGCGATCAGCCAGTAGGTCTTGCTGCGGCGTGCTGCCGACTCCGCCGGCGTCTCCTGCGTCAACGGGAAGCGACGCCGTACCAGGCGGGCTTGCTTCCTTCCCTGTGGCAGTCGAGGCATATCTGCCGGTCGACGATTCGGTCACGGGGCACCTGCAACACGACATCCGTTCGCTCCGACTTGTGGCAGGCGACGCAATCCATGGAAAACTTCTTCACGTGGATTTGATGGAACCGGCCGTTCTGCTCGAGCGACTTCTTCGCCGCTGGCGCTTTCTGCGCGGCGCTGACGGCCGGCAAGGCCGCCAGGACAACGCCGATGATCAGAGACGCAAACAGGCGCTTCACGATTTCGCTCCTTCGTCGAGTACGTAGTAAACCTGCGGGCCGGTGCCGAACTGCTTGCGCGATTGCGTGGCGTTGGTTGCCTTGATGCGCTTCGAAACCTCGGAATCCGGATCGTCGATGTCTCCGAACATCCTCGCCTGCACCGGGCACACGATGTCGCAGGACGGCGTGTAGGCCTGGTCCTTGCCGATGCGGTCGGTCTTGCCGTCTGCTACCGCCTGTTCCAGCTTGTGCGTGCAGAAGGTGCACTTCTCGGCGGTCTTTGCCTTCTTGCGGTGCGTCGGATGCCGGTCCGCATGCGCTATGTTTTCCGCGCCATTCTTGCCTTTGCCGGGATAGAGCGCGTTCAACTCCCGGTTGAGATGCGGAACGCCGTAGGGGCACACGGCAACGCAGTAGCCGCAGCCGATGCACTTGTTGTAATCGATCAGCACCACGCCGAACTGGTTCTTGGAGATCGCCTTGGCGCCCACCGAATCGCATGCGATCTTGCACGAGGGCCGTTCACAGTGCATGCAGCCCAAGGTGTTGTAGATCTTCTTTACGCCCGGGTAGGTGCCGACTTCGTACTCGAGCATCGAGTTCCATTGCGCTTCCGGGGTGAAATGGTTCTCGGTGGCGCAGGCGGCAAGGCAAGCCCGGCAGCCCATGCAGCGTTTCTGATCGATGAGTCTAACGAACTTTGTCATGGTCGCTTTTCCGGGTTATGCCTTGAGCAGCTTGCACTTGGTGTCGTTGAACGAGTTGTGGCCGGAAATCAGGTCCGGGTGGTGCTCCAGCACCTGATTGATCCAGGTGCCGTTGCGGGCGGCAGGCGACAGGCCCGGGCTGAACGTACCGTAGTGGTAGGACACCGCGATCGTGTCCGGCCGGATGCCCTGCACCGCCTGCGCGGTGCCTTTCACTTTTCCGACTCTCGTTTCGATGGTTACCGTGTCGCCGTCCTTGATGCCCAGCTTCTCGGCCGTGACCTTGTTGACCTGGACGTAGTTGGTCGCCGCGTCGGTGCCGAGCGCCTGGTTGAGAATCGCATTGTTCGCGGTGAAGCCCGACTGGTTGCGGTACATGCGTTTGTGCGTGATCAGGTAGAAAGGAAAGTCCGTCGCTTCGAGGTGCGGCGTCGGAAAGGCGTGATCCCTGGTGGGGAGCGGCGAATAGGCGATCTTGTATTTCGCCAGATCGATTTTCGCGAGATTGTTCTTCTTCGCGATGTCTTCGACCTTGTAATAGGTCTCGATCAACTGA
Organism: Betaproteobacteria bacterium; assembly: GCA_016195915.1. GTDB lineage: Bacteria > Pseudomonadota > Gammaproteobacteria > Burkholderiales > SG8-39 > JADGRQ01. The sequence continues at coordinate 30,047 of JACPYS010000066.1, forward strand.
TCCGCGTACATCTTGATCTTCGGTTTGCCCGGTCCCTTGAACTTGTCTTCGGCACCGGACAGGTACTTGCTCTTGACGCTCTTCTTGCTGCCGACAAATCCCTGCTCCAGCGCAACCGAGAATTCCTTCTTGGTCTTGTCGGCCCAGAGCACCTCGACTCCCTCGCGCGTGGTGTAGTCGCGGCCCGGCTTGAATTTGACTTCTTTGAGCCCCCACGCAGCGTTGATTTCCTCCGCGTACTTGTCGCGCAGGTTCAACCTCTTCATCAGCTCCCACATGATCGTGTAAGCGTCGTGCTCGAGGTTGTACGGGTTGGTCATCGGCTGGCGGATCGCGCTGTGACCGGTGTCCGGCGTGCCGCGGGTCGGCGCGAAGTGCCAGGATTCGAGATAGGTCTTGTCCGGCAATACGATGTCGGCGTACCAGCAGCTCTCGGTCATGATCACGTCGATGACGACGTTGAACGTCTTCGTCAATCCATCGAACTGCTGCCAGGAGTTCGGGATCGACACCGGCCGGTTGGTGCCGTAGAAGATCTGCATTTCGGGTGTGTACGGGAGTCCCCAGGCCTTCGGGTCCTGCACCGTGAGGTTCGGTGTCTGTGCAATGTGGTGATTTGCGTACGGAAAAAACACACTCTGCGCAAGGTCGGCGCGCTTGGGCGGGAACTCGCACTTGCTCACGTCGAAGTACTGCGGCCGCGCGTACGCACCGCCGAGCATCAGCCCGCCGACTGCGTCGATCGACCCGACCAGCATGTTGAGGATCAGCCCGGTGCGCCAGCCCTGCACGCCATGCTCCTTGGCCGAAAGACCGCGGAACGTGTAAAGCACTGCCGGCCGGTAGCGCAGCGTCTGACCGTCGATCACGATCGTCTCGCCGATGCGCGCTTCCTTTGCGAACATCTGCGCGAGCCGGACAACCGTCGCGGCGGGCACGCCCGCCACTTCCTCCGCGTACTGCGGAGTCATGTCTTTCACGCTGTCGGCGAGCACCTGAAAGGCCGTGCGAGCGGGTTTACCGGCAACCGTGTAGCTGCCTTTCAGAGCAGGCTTTACCCCCGTCACATAGGGCTTCGCCGCGTTCGAGGCGACGTCCCACACCAATGGCGTCTTGCCATCGGCGTCGAGCAATATCTTGCCGTCCGCGCCGATCAACTGCGGTGCGTTGGTGTACTCGACCAGGAACGGTTCGTCGATCGTGCCCGCGTCGATGAGTACTTTCGCCATCGCGAGCAGCATCACGACATCCTTGCCGGGGCGCACCGGCACCCACTCGTCGGCCTTGCCTGCGACTCCCGAGAGCCGCGGTTCGACCACGATGGTTTTCATTCCCTGCTCGCGGCTCATCGCGGATTGCCAGTCGAGCCAGCGGGAGGCCTGCTCGCCCTCGTGGTAGTTGGCGCCGAAGTTGAGCAGCAGCTTGGAGTACTTCAGATCCGGGAGGATGCCCGCGCTTGCCCAGGTCAGCTCGTCGGCCACGTGCCGGGCGGCTTCGCAGGCGGTCGTCCGGTGCACCATGTTCGGGGTGCCGAAGGCCTTGGTGAAGGCGACGCAGTACTGTTCCTGGATCAGGTACTTTCCCTGCCCGTGCTGCCAGACGAGTTTCGACGGATTGTCGGCGCGTATCTTGGCGAGCCGGGCGGTGATTTCCTTGAACGCGTCGTCCCAGCTCATCTCGACCCATTTCGGGTCCTCGTTGGGTCCTTTCCTGGGATTGGTCCGCTTCAACGGCTTCTTGAGGCGGTAGGGATCGTAGGTGTTGTACATCCCCGAGGCGCCCTTCGGGCAGATGCCGTGGTTGTAGTAATCCGCGCGGCCTGCGTCCGGGTAGATGGCGCGAACGACACCGTTGACGACCGTTGCATCGATGCCGCAGAAGTTGGGGCAGATCGCGCAGCCGGATTTGATGTGCTTGACCTCCAGCTTGCCGCCACCCGGCTTCGGGGCGGCCTTTGCCTTTGCGGCGGCTTGTGCGATGACATCGAGACTGACGCCCGAAGCGGCCGCGCCGCCGAGCGTGCTCATGCCCTTCAGAAAGCCCCTTCTTCCGAGTTCCATGTTTACCTCTGCAAGAACGAAAATGGAGATCCGGAAGAGTATTAACCTAGGTAACGAAGGGTCTTTGATCTTGCTCAAATTGGACGCTATTTTTCGTGTTGGCCCCATTCTTGCGATCATGCTCATGCTCATGCCACCGGATCCGCGAAGCTTGATCAATGTCAAAAGCATCCAGAAATCGACAGGCCAAACTTGCTTGGCGCGCGTTTTAACGGAAATGGCCATGCGGATTTTCGGCTTCGCCGGGTTCTGAAACAGCGGTAAAACCACTCTGATCGAGAAGCTGATCCCGCGGTTCGTCGAGCTGGGATTGCGCGTTTCGCTCATCAAACATGCGCATCACGCCTTCGACGTGGACCAACCCGGCAAGGATTCCTACCGGCATCGCGCGGCAGGATGCGGCGAAGTGCTCGTCACTTCAAGCCGCCGCTGGGCTCTGATGCACGAGTTGCGCGGCGCGCCCGAGCCTGGGCTCGAGGAATTGATCGAGCAGTTGGCGCCTTGCGACCTCGTATTGGTCGAGGGATTCAAACGCGAGGCGATGCCGAAGCTAGAGGTGCATCGTCACTCGGTCGAGCAGGCCGAATTCCTCTACCCTCACGATCCGTATATCGTCGCGATCGCATCCGATGACCCGGTTGAATCCCGGCTCCCGACGTTCGAATTGGACGATGTGGAGCCAATCGCCGGATTCGTGGTTGAACACGCGCAACGAATCGCGGCGCCCAGGCCTCGGCTGGTGGCAGGTCTGCGCTAGATCGCGGAAGGCTATACCGAAGAAGCAATCGCCACCTTCTTCTCCTCGTACTCCTGCTTGCCGATTTCACCCTGGGCATAGCGTTGGTTCAGTATTTCCAGGGCGGATGCGGACGGCTCGTTCCGCGAGCGTTGCATTGGGTCACGCAAACCGGGCTTGTCCTTCGACCCGCCACGCCGCATGCAACCCATGCCCCCTCTGCTCGTCATGAACAAGAGCATCGCAAGCATCATGAAGAAACAGACGAGCGGAAAGATCCACCCGAATACGGGCCATTGCATTTCATGCCACCACGGCCATGGATAGGGCTGTGGCGTCACTTGGTCTGCGGCGAATGCCGACGACGCGCAAGCAAGCTCGAGCAGGGCCAAATAGAAACAGATCAGCGTGCGTTTCATGAGGATCATAGGTTGCTCCTTCATTTACTGGAACGATGACAGCTCGAGTTCTATGCCTTGCGATTGCACCGAAAAACGCTATCCGGGTCGCGGTAAAACTCGCACTGCTGCTGCAACGCGTCCTTTAGCCGAAGCCGCGCGCGATGGATTCTGATCTTGGCCGAGGCCACGGAGCAATCGCAGATCTCGGCGGTCTGCTCTGCCGAAAGCCCCTCAATATCGTGCAGGATGAGCGCCGCACGGTACGCGTCGGGCAGGCTGTCAATTACCTGCCGGACGCATTGGTTCATCTCGTCGACCACCAATCGTTCATCGATCGCCCGATCTGAATCGACCAGTTCCGCGGCCTCGTCCAGTTCGACGATGCGAGTCTTTCGTCCGGGTTGGCGGAAATGGTCGGCGGCAACCCGGCTGGCGATGGAAAAGGCCCATGTCTTGATCGTCGAGCGACCCGCGAAGGAGGACAGGCCTTTGTTCAGTCGCATCAGGGTTTCCTGCCACAGGTCTTCCGCCGTTGCACGGTCCCCGGCGTACCGTTCGAGATAGCGCATGACCGGCGGCGCCAGTTCGCGCGCGAGCTCCTCGAGCGCGGGTTGTTCCTCTACACAATTCATCCGCATGCTCCCGTTCAGCCGCAACCGCAGCCTTCACTCTTACCGCTGATCGGAACATCGGCGGCGGCGGATGGCAGCAGTTTCAGCGCGGCTTGCAGCGTTTTGCGAGCCGGGACCTGCCGGATCTTGTCCGCATGCAGGATCGCGGCGTGGATTTCCGGATCGGTAAGACCGGATTTACGCGATTCCGGGATGTGGTACTCGACGCAGGGTACGCAGTTGCTGCCCATTGCTGCGCCAAGTGCGACCAGTTCACGTTCGCGGGGGGATAGATCACTCATTGCATTCTCCACTGAGGTTGGGGTGCGAGGTAATCGACGACTCTTCCTCATTCACCTACTTAGACGGAATTTCGCACCGAAACGATACATTTTTCGGCAACGACAACTTGCATGTTCAGGCCGATCCATCACGCCGCCCGATCAGCCGGATGACTTGCTGGAGCGGTTCCGGCTGGAGCGTGACGTGCGCTATGCCGTAGCGGTCGTGCAGCATTTCCCGCGCCTCGGAGAGAACCGTGTCCCAGCGCTTCAGGTCCTTGACCAGCACGTGCGCTGAGAGCATCGGCTTGTCCGGCGAAACGCTCCAGACGTGCAGGTCGTGCACCGATTCAATGCCGGGCACTGCCGCAATCGCCTTGCCGATTTCCTCCAGCGAGAGGTTGAGCGGAACGCCTTCCATCAGCCCGTGCAGGGCCTCGCGCAGCAGGCGCAGGCTGGAGATCACGATCAGCGCGGCGATGACGAGCGAGAGCATCGGGTCGATCGGGGTCCAGCCGGTGAAGGTGACCACGACGCCCGCGATCAATGCTGCCACCGACCCGAGCAGGTCGCCCGCGACATGCAGAAGTGCCGCGCGCGTGTTGAGGTTGCTCGCGCCGCGGCTCAGCATCCAGGCGACCAGGATGTTGATCAGCAGACCCAGGGCGGCGGTGACCGACACGGCCATACCCGCGACGGGTTGAGGGTCTTGCAAGCGTTGTACCGCCGAGACGGCGATCCAAGCCACGAGCACCAGCAATCCAAGGCTGTTGACGAGTGCAGCGAGGAATTCGGCGCGGCCGAATCCATAGGAATGCACTCGGGAAGCAGGGCGTTTCGCGACCCACGCTGCGGCGGCAGCAAGCGCGAGCGCGCCGGCGTCGTTGACCATGTGCCCGGCGTCGGCGACCAGCGCAAGCGATCCGGCCCACAGACCCACGCCCGCCTCCACTGTGGCATAGCCGAGTGTCAGAACGGTCGCTATCCAGAGCATGCCGGCGACGGCAACCTGATGCCGGTGCTCGTGATGCTCGGGGTGTTCCGGGCGGTTCATACGGTCAATCCCAAGGTGTCAATCGCCGCTAGGTGTTGAGCCAGCCGTTGATCTTCTCGCGGCTCGGCATGCTACCGGCATGGACCACCTTGCCGTCGATCACCACGCCTGGCATGGACATGATCCCGTACGCCATGATGTCCTGGAGGTTCTCCACCTTCTCGATCCGAATGTCGACGCCCATGTCTTTGGCGGCGCCGGCGATCAGTTTGATCGTGTTCTCGCAGTTGCCGCAACATGCGGTCCCCAACACTATTACATTCTTCACGCGAATCTCCTACAAAACAGCGTTGAAGACGTAACCCACGATCACAATGCCCGCCGCGACCACACCCGCAAAGGTGGCGATCAACGGCAATTTCAGCACCTTGCGCAGGATGATCATTTCGGGAAGCGACAGCGCGATCACGCTCATCATGAACGCGAGCACCGTTCCGAGCGCCGCACCTTTGCCGATCAGCGCCTCGACGACCGGAATCAGGCCGGCGGCGCTGCTGTACATCGGTACGCCGATCAGCACGGCAATCGGAACCGACCACCACGCCTCGCGGCCCATGATGGAAGCCATGAAGTCCTCGGGTACGTACCCGTGAATGCCCGCGCCAAGCGCGATGCCGATGAAGACGTAGGGCCACACCTTGCCGACGATGTCTTTCACGTAGACAACTCCGGCATCGATGCGACTCGCCCAGGAAGGTCTCTCGAGGGCAAGGTCAATCGGATTGCTGTTGTGCATGGCCCGGACCCAATCTTCCAGATACCGTTCCATGCCAAGCCTGCCGATGATCAGTCCCGAAACGATGGCAACGGAAAGCCCGAGCACCAGATACAGCGCCGCCACCTTCCAGCCGAACATGCCGAACAGAAGCGCGAGAGCGACCTCGTTCACCATCGGGGCGGAGATCAGAAACGAGAACGTCACGCCGAGCGGCACACCGGCCGAGAGAAAACCGACGAACAGAGGTACCGCGGAACAGGAGCAGAACGGCGTCACGATGCCGAGCGTTGCGGCGAACACGTTGCCCACGCCTAGACGTCTTCCCGAAAGCATCGCCCGGGTGCGCTGCGGCGAAATGAAAGTGTGCACAATGCCCATGATGAAAACGATCCCGGTGAGCAGCAGGAGCACCTTGGGCGTGTCGTAGAGGAAGAAATGCACTGCCTCGCCGAGATGCGTCTCGCGCGACAGTGCTGCGAGCGCAAGCACCGAGTCGGCGAACAGCGTCAGGTTTGCGTAGGCCGCAATCCAGAGCGCTCCCGCGAGCAGCACTCCGCCCCAGGGGGCGCGGCGGGACATTCCTGCAGCGAGGGTCGTCATGCCTGCACTCCGCGCTCGTACCACGGCTTGCTCGCATTGACCACGCGCACCACCAGCAGCATCACCGGCACCTCGATCAGAACGCCGACCACCGTGGCGAGCGCGGCGCCGGAGTCGAAACCGAACAGGCTGATGGCGGCGGCCACCGCGAGTTCGAAGAAGTTCGAGGCGCCGATCAACGCCGATGGGCACGCGACACTGTGCTTTTCGCCGACCATCCTGTTCAGAAGGTACGCCAGCGACGAGTTGACGAACACCTGGATCAGGATCGGTACCGCAAGCAGTGCGATGATCAACGGCTGCTTGAGAATGGCGTCGCCCTGAAAGGCGAACAGCAGCACCAGCGTGGCGAGCAGCGCTGCGACGGACCACGGCTGGATCTTCGCCATCGCCGCGTCGAACGCGGCCTGGCCTCGCGCCAACAGCGCCTTGCGCATGCCCTGTGCGAGAACCACCGGGATGACGATGTAGAGCACCACGGAGGTAAGCAGCGTGTCCCAAGGCACCGTGATCGACGAAATGCCGAGCAGGAAGGCTACGATGGGCGCGAACGCGAACACCATGATGGCGTCGTTCAACGCCACCTGCGAGAGCGTGAAATACGGGTCGCCGTTGGTCAGCCGGCTCCAGACGAACACCATCGCGGTGCAAGGCGCGGCGGCGAGCAGGATCAGGCCGGCGACGTAACTGTCGATCTGGCTTGCGGGCAACACGGGCGCGAATACGCCGCGAATGAAGAACCAGGCGAGGAAGGCCATCGAGAAGGGCTTCACCAGCCAGTTGATCACGAGCGTCACGCCGATGCCCCGGATGTGGCTCTTGACCTGGTGCAGGGCGCCGAAGTCGATCTTCAGCAGCATCGGGATGATCATTACCCAGATCAGGGCGCCTACGGGGAGATTGACCTGCGCGATCTCCATCGCCCCGATCGCCTGGAAGACACGGGGCAAAAATTGCCCCAGAGCGATTCCGATCACGATGCAGATCGCGACCCAGGCAGTGAGGAAGCGTTCGAAAAAATTGAGTTGCACGCCAGTTTTCCTTCAGACGCCGATGGTGGCGATCCTGTCCATCTCGGCCTTGAGCGCGACCTTGTCGTGCCTGAGCGTTTCCAGCGGCAGCGCCAGGAAGGCTTCGATGCGGGCGCGCAGGATGCGGTAAGCCTCCGTGAACGCGGCGTCGATTTCCCTGTCGCTGCCGATCGCATAGGCCGGATCTTCCACGCCCCAATGGCTGCGCATCACCGCGCCGAGATAGGCCGGGCAGGTTTCGCCGGCTGCGCTGGCGCAGACAGTGATGACGATATCCGGCGTCAAGCGCAGGCTGTCCCAGGATTTGCTGTAAAGGCTTTCGATGAAAATGCCTTCGCGCGCGAGCAACGCCAGCGATCGCGGATGCACCCGTCCGGCCGGCCGGCTGCCGGCGCTCATCGCGCGCCAGCCGTTCCGCGCGAGATGGTTGAACGTCGCTTCCGCCAGTATGGAGCGGCACGAATTGCCGGTGCAGAGGAACAGGACGTTCATGGCAACACGAACACCGGCGCGAAGCCGCCGCCCTCGGAGCGGAAGTTGGTCGTCTGGCCGCGCCACAGGCGCGCGGCGAGCAGTTCGACCTTGCCGCCATACGCGTAGTTGCGCACGTCGAACTTGAGCGGCAGCTGGCCCTCGAGCGCCGCGATGCGCTCGCCCGGTGGCACCATCGCCTGCGCCACGTAGCCGCCGCTCAGGATTTCCTCGAACACGCGCCGCGTGAGCTTCTCGCCGCGATAGGCTCCGCGGCTGCCGTAGCCGGCAAAGGGTTTGAAAAAGAGCCTGCGGCGTTCTTCCCACAGTCGTGCGCCGTCCTCGCGGTGGACGACCGAGGTACGCGGCACCACTTCGCCGAGCAGCGCCGCGAGCCGGGGCTCGAGGCCCGCTGCGCGCAGCCACGCTTCGTCGCCGAGCAGCGCAAGCCTGCGCTTGTCCGCATATACGGTGTGGGCGGTGGGGTTCGGCGTCACCACCGCAGCGCCGGCCACGTGCGCCTCGCGCAGAGCGCGATTCGTTTCCGCCTCGAGCGTGAAATCGCACAGCCGGTTGTAGACGAGATCGACGGGCTCGCCGCGCGCGCGTAGCACGCCTTCGGAGAAGTCCAGCTCCTCCGGCGCCGCCACCATCGCCTTCATCCCGGCGTGCTCGATCGCGTGCGCGACGAGGAGGAATTCGGGATAGAGGTACTGCGTCTCCGGCGTCTCGTCGACTATGGCAATCGTCCTGGGCCGGCCGGCACGGCCCGTGCCGCGCCACTCCGCAGAGAGCATGTCACTCACCCATTGCTCGAAACCCGGCGCGCTGGCGTCAGCGCGCGCCGTGATGCCGCAGCACACGAGCGCGGCTTCGCCCAACATTGCCGCGAGAAACCCGCCACCCGCATTGGTGTTGATCTCGATGAGCCTGGGCCCCTGCGTCGAGAGATGGAAATCGAAGCCGAAAAAAGCGCCCCGCGCGCCGGAATCATGGTGCGCGATCGCGGGAGCCGAGGCGAGCGCTGCCTCCCGGTAGGCAGGCAATGCGACCGCGGCCTCGACGGCGCTGGCGACGGCCGCCATGCGCTCTGCGTGTTCGGCGGACAGGAACACCGGCACTTGCGCGAAAAGATGCGGATGCGTGTCGGCGACGCTCGCCGGAAGTCCCGCCGCGCGCAGCCGCAGGTCGACCTCGGCGCGAAACGCCGTGAGGTCCACCGTCACACAGCGGCACCGCGTATTCAGCGCAGCCGCGTCGCGCGCGGCAAAACTCTCAACGGCGGCGTCCACGCGCGTTCCTTTCCGGCATCTTCACGATCCCATGCGGCGGCAGGGCGGGACCGCAGTACGCTCCCTTGCAGCAGTTTTCCGTGAGAAAGGCGACCAGATCGTTCGTCGCCGCGAAGTCAGCGGAATAGATGACGAAGCGTCCCTCGGAACGGCTCTTCGCGACGCCGGCTCGCGCGAGTTGAGAAAGGTGAAACGACAACGTCGCGGGCGGCAGGTCGAGCTTCTCGCCGATTCGCCCGGCCGCAAGCCCCTCCGGGCCGGCTTCCACCAGCACCCTGAAGATCGCAAGCCGGGTGCCTTGCGCGAGCGCTCCGAGGGCCTCGACGGCCTGGTTCATTTCCATATTTCCAATAATATGGAAATGTTGTCCGCAATTCAAGTGCTTTAGGTCAACAAATCAGGCGGGCAGCGCGGCGGCGGCCGAGTCGATCGCGTCGCCCAGTTCGCAATAGCTCCGCGTGACGCGGAACTGCGGGAACTGCTGTGCGATCGCCTCGGGCGGATGAAAGAAGATCCCGGCGTCGGCGGCGGCGAGCATCGCCGTGTCGTTGTAGGAATCGCCGGCCGCGATGACGCTGAAGTTGAGCGCTCGCATCGCCTGCACCGCGGCGCGCTTCTGATCGGGCATGCGCAAGCGGTAGTTGCTCACGAAGCCATCCGCGCCGGTCTCGAGCCGGTGGCACAGCAGCGCCGGCCAGCCAAGCTGGCGCATCAGCGGCAGAGCGAATTCGTAGAAGGTATCCGAAAGGATCAGCACCTGGTAGCGCTCGCGCAGGCGGTCGAGGAATTCGCGCGCCCCCGCGAGCGGGCCCATGCTCGCGATCACCGCCTGCAGGTCGGCGAGCTTGAGCCGCTCGCGCCCGAGGATCTCGAGGCGGTAGCGCATGAGCTTGTCGTAATCGGGTTCGTCGCGCGTGGTGCGCGAGAGGGCGGCGACCCCGGTGCGGCGGGAGACTTCGATCCAGATCTCGGGGACCAGAACGCCTTCGAGATCGAGGCAGACGAGATGCAAACCGGGCTCCCTTGTGGTGGGCAAAAAATGGGCGATCTTACCTGTTGTGCCCGCGCACGGAAACCCGGATGTGAGGTACGATTTGCACTGCCGGTCATGCGCCGGGGCATTCGGCAGGCGGCGGCTGGAGGAGAGCGTGGCCGATCGGTACTTCGATAGCGGGTGGATCCTCAGCGCGTTCCCGGACGCGGTACCGGACGAATGCACCGGGATCGTGCAGCAGCGATTCGCGAGGCCTGCGTGACGGATCCGGTGCGCATGGATGCGGCGAACCGCAGCGAGTCCCGCCTGCTCGATCTGTTCTTCGATTCGAACCTGAGTTGCGCGGTCCTGCTCGATCGGGAATTCAATTTCATCCGCGTGAACCGGGCCTACGCGAGTGCGTGCGGGCGAGACGTTTCGGAGTTCCCCGGACACAACCATTTCGACTTCTATCCTTCCGACGCGAAGGCGATTTTCGAGGAAGTGGTCAGGACCAAGCGGGCTTTTTCGACCCGTGCCCGAGCGTTCGAGTTCCCGGATCACCCGGAATGGGGAGTGACGTACTGGGACTGGAATCTGGTGCCGGTCGTCGATGCGCGCGGCGATGTCGAAGTTCTATTCTTCTGCCTCAACGACGTCACCGAATCCAGGCGCCGCGACGAAAGAATGCAGCAGGTGATGATGCAACTCAGCAAACTGTCGAGCCAACTGGTCGATGCCCAGGAAAGCGAGCGGCGGCGCATCGCTCGCATCCTGCACGAGGAGATCGGCCAGGAGCTGATGGCCGTCAAGCTGACGATCCAGAATCGTGTCACCCGATCTCCGGGGTGCGGCGAGGGCCTGACGCATGACGTCCTCGAAGGACTCAATCAGGTCATCGGAAGGCTGCGGCAGATATCGCTGGATCTGCGGCCACCAGTGCTCGATGATCTGGGGCTGGTTCCCGCGCTGGTCTGGCTGATTAGCCAGGAACGCTCGCAAACCGGACTCGAGGTGTCGTTCAGGCACTGCGGGCTGAACGGGCGGTTGCCGCAGGAGATCGAGACCGCCGTGTACCGGATTGCCCAGGAAGCGCTGTCCAATATCACCCGTCACTCCGGCGTGAAGCGGGCAACTGTAGATCTTCACGGCACGGCAGACTCGATTGCGCTCAGGGTCGAAGATCGCGGACGCGGCTTCGGGGCGAAAGAGGTGTCGAATTCCGGCACCGGCAGCGGCCTGATGGGTATGCGCGAGCGCGCGCGATCTCTGGGCGGCCGGGTTTCGATCGAGCCGGTTCCGGGCACGGGTACCATCGTTATCGCGGAGCTGCCGCTCGGCCAGCCGGCTCCGCAAGGATGACCGGTCCACAATGATCTCGGTTTTTCTGGTCGACGATCACCCGCTCGTGCTGCGGGGGTTGAGCGATCTGTTCGAGGCGCACCCGGAATTCTCCGTCGTCGGGCAGGAATCCGACGGGTTGCAGGTCATGAAGGCGCTCAAGGAAATTCGACCGGATGTGGTGGTGCTCGATTTGATGATGCCGAATCTGAACGGCATGGAATTGATCGCGCAGGTCACCAGGCGGTGTCCGAACACGCGGGTGGTGGTGCTGTCCATGCACACGAACGCGGCGTATGTATGGCAAGCGCTGCGCAACGGCGCGATCGGGTACGTGCCGAAGGGTTCCCCTTCCGAAGAAATCATCACTGCAGTGCGCGAAGCCGCAAGGGGCCGGCGCTACCTCAGTCCGTCCCTGCCGGAGCACGAAATGGCGGTCTATGCGTATGCGGCTCGGCAGAGCGCGCTCGACCCCTACGAGATGCTTACCTTCCGGGAGAAAGAGGTGCTGCAGATGTCGGCCGAAGGAAATACGAGCGTGCAGATCGCTGCCCGGTTGCACATCGGCGTCCGGACTGCCGAGACGCACCGGGCGAACCTCCTGCGCAAGCTGGATCTTCACGGCCAGACCGAACTCGTGCGATACGCCATTCGCAGGGGCGTTGTTTCCTCCGAGTAGCAACAACGGAGTCGCGGTCATTTCACCCCGCGCCGCCCGAATTCTCCGTAACTGTACGGATAGTCTCCGCGGAACGGCCTGCTAGACTTTCATCCTTGGCTTGGTGCTCCGCTACGCGAAAGGGGGGCGAAGAAGGGCGGCGCAGGAGGGCTGGTGTTGTGACAGATCTTGTCGTCTTCCGCCTCGGCGAGTTGCGCATCGCGGTCGCGTTGGCAGCAGTCGTCCGGGTCGTCCGCGTGGTCTGCGTGACGCCATTGCCGGAAGCGCCGGAAATCATTCTCGGCGTGATCAATGTGCAAGGGCGCGTGGTCCCGATGTTCGATATCCGGAGCCGATTCGGCCTGCGCAGCCGGGACGCTGCAACGACTGACCAAATCCTCATCGCCTGGACAAACGCAAGACAGGTGGGGCTCATCGTGGACTCAGTCACCGGCACGCTCAGTGTCCCGCAAGCGGCGATCACGGCCAGCCGCTCGATCGTGCCCGGCATCCGGCAGGTGAACGGCGTGCTCACGCTTCCGGACGGCCTGCTGTTGATCCATGATCTCGACGGGTTTCTCTCGCTCGACGAGGCGCGCGAACTGGACCTTGCCATGGAGCGGAATCGGGAGGGGCGATGACTCCGGCCTGTTCGGAGGCGCTGATGTCCGAACTGAGCGAGCGTATCGCGACGCACCTCGGATTGCATTTCCCGCGCGAGCGCTGGGGCGAACTCGAGCGCGGCGTGCGTGAAATTGCGCGTGCCGCAGGGGCCGGCGACATCGGGGCAATGATGCGGGAGTTGTCGTCTGCGCCCCTGACGCGGCGCCAGATCGATCTGCTGGCCGGCCAGTTCACGGTCGGCGAAACGTATTTCTTCCGCGAAAGAAACAGCTTTGAGGCGTTTCAGTCGCATGTCCTGCCTGAATTGCTGCAGGCGCGCCGCAACGCGCAGAGGCGACTGCGCATCTGGAGCGCGGGTTGTTGCACGGGAGAGGAACCCTATTCGATCGCGATGCTTCTCGACCGGTTGTTGGCGCGCGACGAGGAATGGAACGTCACCCTCCTGGCGACCGACGTCAATCCGGCGTTTCTCCGCAAGGCAGCGCAGGGCAGGTACGGCGAATGGTCGTTCCGGGACACGCCGGCTTCGTTCCGCGATCACTATTTTCGAAAGACCAGGGACGGGCGCTACGAGATCGAGCCGCACATCCGTGGGATGGTGCGCTTCGCGTACCTCAATCTCGCCGGGGACGCTTATCCGTCAATCGCGAACGACACCGGCGCGATGGACGTGATCTTCTGCCGCAACGTTCTGATGTATTTCACCGCGGAGCGCGCCGCGCGGGTCATCGACGGCCTGCACCGCTGCCTCCTCGACGGCGGTTGGCTGATCACCAGTCCGGCGGAAACGTCGAATGCGCTGTTTCCACAGTTCACGGCTGCATATTTCTCCGGGGCGGTGCTGTATCGCAAGGCGGCGCGTGCGGTCACGCCGCGCGAGCTCGAACAGCGGGATGCGCTTCCCGAGCCGCCATGGCCGCCGTCGAGCATCACTTTGGCCGAGCGCGACATCGAACAGACGCCTGCGACGCAGGCACCGCAGGGCGAGTGCGAGACGGCACTCGGCAGGGCGCGGGCTTGCGCCAACGACGGCCGGCTCGCGGAGGCGGCAGAATGGTGCGCGCAGGCGATCGCCGCCGACAAGCTGAACCCCGTGCTCCATTACCTGCTTGCAAGCATACGGCGGGAGCGGGGGGAAAACGCCGAGGCCGCGCAATCGCTCGGGCACGCGCTGTATCTCGATCCGCATTTCGCGCTCGCGCATTTCGCGCTCGGCAACCTTCGCCTGCAGCAAGGCCGGGTCCGGGAGGCGGAGCGGCACTTCGAGCATGCACTGGCGCAGCTGCACGCGCGCCCGCGGGACGAAATCCTGCCGGAGTCCGACGGGCTTGCCGCCGGGCGGCTTTGCGAGATCATCGCGTCGCGGAAGTTGAGCCTCCTGCTCGCCGCGGAACTCGTACATGACAGGAGGGGCGCATGAGCACCGGCGCACCCGCGCGACGAGCAAAGCCGCGCGCCGCGGTCGACTGGGAAGGCGTGCACCGGCGCTTGGAAACCGCTCGCGCCGCGATCGAACGCGTCTGGGCTCCGGATGCCGGCGAGAAGAAGCGGATTCTGAGCGAGAGGGCGCAAGCGCTCGCCCGGCCAATGAGCCAGGCGGAAGCCGCGGGTGAAAGCATCGAGGTGGTGGCGTTTGTTCTCGCGAGCGAGCACTACGCAGTGGAATCCCGTTACGTGCGCGAGGTCCATGCGCTGGAAAACCTGACGCCGCTGCCGTGCACGCCCGCGTTCGTGCTCGGCATCGTCAACCTGCGCGGCGAGATCCTTCCGGTCATCGACCTGCGGAAGTTTTTCGATCTGCCGGAGAAGGGTCTTACGAATCTCAACCGGGTCATCGTGCTCGAGTCCGCGGACATGCGCTTTGGCGTCCTGGCCGACGCGCTTGCCGGGGTGCGCCGCGTTCCGCTCGGCGGCATGCAGGCGAGCCTGCCGACCCTCACCGGTGTCCGCGAGGACTATCTGAAAGGCGTGACCGCGGAGCGCATGGTGATCCTGGATGCGGAAAAACTTCTCTCCGACGAGGGCATCGTGGTGAGGGAGCAGGTGGCGGGGTAGGTAGGATGGCTGCGCGCCTGGAAAGAACGACTGGAGAATGGCAATGAAATGGTTTCTCGACCTGACGACGCGCGTCAAGCTGCTGGTTTGCTTCGGACTGATCTTCGCGCTGATGGCGTGGGTGATCGCCACCGGGTACGCCGGAATTGCCGCGATACGGGAGTCACAGAACCGCCTCTACAGCGAATATCTGGCGGAAGTGCGCGATCTCATGGCGCTGCGCGTGTATCAAAACCAGATGCGCGCACTGATGCTGGAGGCGCAGCTGTTGAGCAAACGCGCGGAACAGGATCCGCTGCTGGCACAAGCAGCGGAGCGCTCGAAGCAGATCGACCGGATCCTGTCGGGCCTGCTGGCGCGGGCGGTGGACGATCCTGGGAAGCGCTCGCACCTCGAGGAGCTGAAAGGGGTCTGGCAGGCATTCGCCCAAACCAAGGATGCTGAAATCATCCCGTTGATACTGGCCGGGAAGACCACCGAATCGCGGGGACTCGCGGTCGGCGTGCAGCAGGAACGCGAGCAGAGGATCCGGGCAATTTCCGAGCAGTTAGGCAAGGTGGCCGAAGAAGCCGCCCAGCTGGCCGTCGCGCGTGCCGATCAGAAGGCCGAAGCGTCATTCCGCGTTTTCCTCCTCGCCGGGATCGTGTTCGTGGTGATCGGTATCGCGACGGTACTGTCGATGGAGCGCGCGATCGCGGTACCGCTGCGCACACTCTCCCGCGCTGCGGACCGGGTTGCTGTGGGCGATCTTACGGGCAGCGCAGCGCCGCAGGAGCGTGCCGACGAGGTGGGTGTCCTCACGCGCGCGTTCGGGTCGATGCACGAAAACCTCCGGCGGATGACAAACGAACTGCACGAAGGGGTCGGCGTGCTCGCGTCGTCGTCATCTGAAATCCTCGCCACGACGACGCAGGTGGCTTCGAGCGCGGCGCAGACGGCGAGCGCGGTGAGCGAGACGACCGCTACGGTGGAGGAGGTGAAGCAGACCGCGCAGGTGGCGAGCCAGAAGGCGAAATACGTCTCGGAGAGCGCGCAGAAGGTCTCCCAGGTTTCTCAGACCGGGCGCAAGTCGGTCGAGGATGCGGTGCAGGGCATGCACCGCATCCAGGAGCAGATGGATTCGATCGCGCAGAGCATCGTGCGGCTGTCCGAGCA
>JACPYS010000005.1 GCA_016195915.1 Betaproteobacteria bacterium
AATCCAGATGCGGCACTTGCCGACCAACGGCGGCGGACCGGCATTGACCGCAATTCTCGGTAACAATTCGCAGGTGCTGGTTTCCTCGATCGCCGCGGCCAGCGGACACATGAAAGCCGGCAAGCTGCGGGCCCTCGCATGCTTCGGTGCCCAGCGGGCTGCGTCCGCGCCCGACATCCCGACGCTGAAACAACTCGGCTATGACGTCGAGTTCTCCCTCTGGGTCGGCCTGTTCGCGCCGAAGGGCACCCCGGAGGCGATTCTGAACCGCCTGCGCGCGGATGCGAAAACCGCCGTAGCGAACGATCTGTTCCGCAACGCGATCCGGAATATTGGCGACGAAGTGGCCTATCTGGACGGGCCCGAGTTCGCCAGGTTCTGGGACGCCGACGCCAAACGGGTCGAAGCGGCGGTGAAGTCGATCGGAAAGGTGCCGGGCTGATCGTTCGCGTCGACCACGTCGCGGGCGCAGCGTTCGTTGCGCTCGGTATCTTCGTGTTCGCGGTCAGCGGGGACCTGCCGTTCGGCAGCCTCTCGGCCCCGGGCGCCGGCATGTTGCCGAAGCTGGTGGCGGGGCTGATGATGCTGCTCGCCGCGCTCATCCTCATCGACGCGGGAGCGAGCCCGGAATTCGCGACGATCGACTGGAGCGACCGCGGTCATGCCGCACTGGTCGTGCTGATTGCCGCGGGCGCCGTCGCCGCCTACCGGCCGCTCGGCTTTCTCATCGCGATGGCGCTGCTGGTGTTCGCGCTGCTCGTGGTGGTCGAACGGCGTAACGCGTTCGTCGCGGCTGCCTACAGCATCGCTCTGACGCTGTTCGCCTATTGGCTGTTCGGCAAGGCGCTGAAAGCCCCGCTCGAGCGCGGCCTGCTCTGGTTCTGACGTCTTGGAAACCCTCGATAGCCTGTGGCTGGGGTTCTCGGTCGCGCTGCGGCCCGACGTGCTGTGGTATGCCTTCCTCGGTTGCCTGGTCGGGACGCTGGTGGGCATGCTGCCCGGCATCGGCCCGCTTGCCGGCATCAGCATCTTGCTGCCGCTGACCTTCGGCCTGGACGCCACCAAGGCGATCGTGATGCTGGCCGGCATCTATTACGGCTCGCAGTACGGCGGCTCGACCACCTCGATCCTGCTGCGCATTCCGGGCGAGGCGTCCTCGGTGATGACCTGCATCGACGGCAACGCCATGGCGAGGAAGGGCCGCGCCGGCGCCGCGCTGTGCATCGCCGCGGTCGGCTCGTTCATCGCCGGCACCTTCGGCGTCGTGCTGCTCACGCTGGTGGCGCCGCCGCTCGCGGACTTCGCGCTTGGTTTCGGCCCGCCCGAATACACCGCGCTCCTCGTGCTCGGGCTGATCTTCCTCGCCTACATGTCGACGAGCTCGCTCGTGCGCACCCTTCTGATGGCAGCCCTGGGCCTGCTGCTCGGCACCATCGGCATCGACGTGATGACCGGCCACTTCCGCTATTCGTTCGACATTGCCGAGCTCGGCGACGGCATCGGCATCGTGCCGGTCGCGGTCGGGCTGTTCGGACTCGGCGAGATCCTCGCCACGCCCAGCCGGCAGGTGACCACCGAGGTGATCCGCCCCAGGCTGCGCGAGCTGTGGCCGAGCCGCGAAGAATGGCGCCAGTCCGCGTGGCCGATCGCGCGCGGCTCGGCGCTCGGTTTCGTCGTCGGCATCATTCCGGGCTCGGCCCACATCATTTCCAGCTTCATGTCCTATGCGCTGGAGAAGCGCGTGTCGAAGACACCGGAGGAATTCGGCCGAGGCGCGGTCGCCGGCGTGGCCGGGCCCGAATCGGCCAACAACGCGGCCTCGACCGCTTCCTTCGTGCCGATGCTGGCGCTCGGCATCCCGACCGGGCCGGTGACGGCGGTGCTGATCGCGGCGCTGCTGATCCACGGCGTGCCGCCGGGACCGACGCTGGTGAACGACCATCCCAATGTTTTCTGGGGCTTCGTCGCCTCGATGTACGTCGGCAACCTGATGCTGCTCGCGCTCAACCTGCCGCTGGTCGGGGTGTTCGTGAACCTGCTGCGCATCCCCTATGCCTACCTGTATCCGCTCATCATCATGTTCTGCGTCATCGGCGTGTACGAGGTCAACAACTCGATCGTCGACGTCTGGATCATGCTGATCATGGGCGTCGCCGGCTACGGCCTGAAGAAGTTCCGCTTCGACCCGGCGCCGCTGGTGCTTGGCCTGGTGATCGCGCCGATGTTCGAGATGTCGCTGCGCCAGTCGCTCATCATGTCCGACGGCGCCTGGATGATCTTCCTCGAGCGTCCGATCTCGCTCGCGCTGCTCGCGCTGAGCGCGGGGCTGCTGGCCTGGTCCGGCATCGCCCGGCTCATGCGGCGCAAGGATTGGCGCGCCAAACTCGCCGAAGCCGGGACGATCAGCGAGCTCTGAAAGCCCTTGCTGTCGCGCGCGATTCCCGGGCCCGCTCGATATCGGATTCGAGTTCTAGCCTTTCACCGATCCGGAAGTGAGTCCGGCGATCAGGTACTTCTGCACGAGGACCACGAACAGCACCACCGGAACCAGCTGCACGCTGGCGGCGGCGAACAGCAGCCCCCAGTCCACGCCGGTCAGGCTGCCCATCATCTCGCTGATCACCACCGGCGCGGTCTTCGCCCTGGTGGTGGTGAAGATGAAGGCGAACAGGTACTCGTTCCATGCGTAGACGAATACGAAGACGCTCGCCGCCACCATCCCCGGCGCGCTGAGCGGCACGATGATGCGCCACAGGACCTGCAGTTCGGTGGCGCCGTCGATGGTCGCCGCCTGATCGAGCTCGTCCGGGATCCCGTCGATGAAGGTCTTCAGGATCATGCTGCCGAGCGAGACGAAGAAGGTGGCGTAGAGCACGATGAGCAGCGTGTAGCTGTCGCTCAACTTGAGGAAGTCGGCGACCGGGTAGAGCGGCAGCGTGATCACGATGGGCGGCAGCAGGCGGATGGCCACCATGAAGAAGGCGGAACCCGCCAGCGCGGTGCCGCGATAGCGCGAGTACACATAGCCCGCGAGGACGCTGGAGAACACCATCAGCAGCGTGGCGCTGAGCGCGATGACGGCGCTGTTGCGCAGCGTCCAGATGAAGTCCGGCCATTTCTCGAACAGCGTCCGGTAATGCTCGAGCGTCGGCGCGAAGACGAGCGCCGGCGGATAAACGAAGATCTCCGGTGTCGGCTTGAACGAGGAGAGCACGACGAGGAACACCGGCGCCGCCGACCAGGCCAGCACCAGGGCGATGACGGCCGCGCGCAGCGCGATGCCGGGCGCGGATTCACGCATCGCGCTGGAACCCCCGCCGGTAGAGCAGGCGCAGGTAGATCGCCGCGAACACGCCCGAGACCAGCACCATCACCCAGCCGGTCGCCGCCCCTTTGCCGAAGGAGGCATAGGTGAAGCTCTGCTTGTAGAGGTAGATCGACAGCACCTCGGTGGTGCGGGCCGGGCCGCCGGCGGTCAGCAGCCAGACCTCGCTGAACAGCCGGAAGGCGAAGATGTAGCGGAAGATCAGCGCGACAAACACCGCGGGAAGGATGCCGGGCAGCGTGATGAACCGGAAACTCTGCCAGCGCGTGGCGCCGTCGACGATGGCGCTTTCATACAGCTCCTTCGGAACCGCGAGCATCGCGGAGTAGATGATGATGAAAGTGAAGGGCAGGTGCAGCCAGATGCTGATGACGCTGACCAGGCCGAGCCCGTGCACCGGATTGGTGGCCCAGCTGATCTCGGGAAGCCCGACGGCCAGCATCGCCTTGGCGAGGCTGCCGACATTCGGGTCGAGCATGAACTTCCAGATGACGATCGCCACCACTTCGCTGATCGCATAGGGCGTCAGCACCATCGCCAGCAGGACGCGCCGGAACGGCACGCCCTTCACGAACACCAGGGCGATGACGAAGGCGAGGACCAGTTCGCCGTAGACGATGATGTTGATGACGACCAGGGTGTTGACGAGCGCGCGCCAGAAATAGCGGTCGTTCCAGATGGCGGCATAGTTCTCCCACCCGACGAAGACCGGCGACGTGCCGTAGCTCGACTCGGTGAAGCTCAGCCAGAATACGTACAGCGACGGCAGCGCGATGACGAGCAGCAGCATCCCCTGCGCGGGCGCCAGCATCGCGAACTGCGACAGGCCGAACTTGCGCATCGCGCCGCCGGACGCGGCTTCAATCCATCAGGCGCGCGGCAACAGCGGCTGGATGCGCCTGGTCATGTTCCGCGCCGAGACCTCGGGGGCCTGCAGCCCCAGCATCGCCGCCTGCATTTCCTCGACGAAGATGTCCTTGGCTTCGGCCGCCTTGTTGAAGGCCGGCATCGGCACGCGCGCGGCCTTCAGCGCCCTCGACTCCAGCGCCGCGTAGGACACTTTTTCCTTCAGGCGGGGATCGGAATAGGCCGAGGCGCGGATCGGGCCGTTGCCGTTGATCGCGGTCTTGATGGTATTCGCCTTGGTGGAGAGTTCGCGGATCAGGCCCCAGCCCAGATCCTTGTATTTCGAATTCTTCGGAATCATCATGCTCCAGAATTCGGCGGTTGCGATCACTTCGCCCCTGGCCAGCATCTCCTTGTTGGTGATGGGCAGGGCGACCTTGAAGGCGCCGGGGAATTTCGACGACTTCGGGTCGTTGAACAGGACCGTGCGGCCGAACGGGAAATAGGTCGTCGCGATCTGGCCGTTTTGCATCGCGGTGATCACGTCGTTCTGCTTCATGGCGGTGATGTTCTTCGGGATCAGGCCCTCCGAGTACATCGTCCTGATGAGCGTCAGCGCCTTGATCATGCCGGGCCCGTCCGCGACGCACTTGTAATCCTCCGTGATGAAGTCGCCGCCCCAGGCGCGCGCGAGCTTCACCACGTCCGAATAGTTGTCGGCCTGCATGCCCCAGCCGTGAACCCTCGCGCCGTCGGCGCGCGTGTAGGTCATCCTGCGCGCGTAATCGAGCAATTCCTCGATCACCTGGGGCGGACGATCCAGGCCGCGCTCCTTCAGCAGCACCTCGTTGTAGTGCAGCGCATTGACGGCATGGCGGAACGGAACGCCGTGGCGTCGTCCCTTGCTCGAGAATGCCCTGACCATGCCCTGCGAAATATCGTCGAAGTCCTCGATCGGCGCCTTGGCGAGATAGGGTTCGAGCGACTCGAACAGGTTCATCACCTCCGGCACCGCGCGCGTGTTGAGCACGAAATCGACTGCAACCTCCGAGCTGCCCAGCCCGCCTTCGCGAAAAATGCGGTCGTGGATCGCATTGAGATCCAGCGTCACCCATTCGAGACTGACGTTGTTCTGATCGGTCCAGGCCCGGGTGACGTCGCCTGCCGGCCCGTCCGTCGCCGTCTGCTGGTGCACCCGGTGCGAGATGATGGTGAGTTTCGTGCGCACCTGCGCAGCGGCCGGTGGAACCCGGCCGAGCGTTGCGACGGCTGTGCCGGCTGCGAGCGCGCGACCGATAAACTGCCGGCGGTCCATGCGGGGCATGCTCATATCCTCCATTTTCCGATTTTAGTTTGCTACATTGCGGGTCACAGGGCAATAGCAGTTCGATGGTGGCGATTCGGGAGGCGAGACTGGCGTGACGATGCGCATTGCCGAGATCAGAACTCATCCGCTGGCGATGCAGATCGCACCCGGCGAGCACAAGACCGCGTGGGGAGAGTACAGCTCCATCGGTATCGTGCTGGTCGAGATGCGTACGACCGACGGCATCGTGGGCTATGGCGAGGCGCTGAGCCGCAGGAACCCGCGCTCCTCGGCGCTGCTCATCGACGAACTCTACGCGCCGCTGCTGCTGGGCGAGGACCCGTTTCTGATCGAGAGGCACTGGCAGTCCATGTTCCGCCAGATGAGCGGGCGCGCCGGCGGCGTCGCCATGGAGGCCATCGCGGCCCTCGACATCGCGCTGTGGGACATCATGGGCCGCGCGCTCGGCCAGCCGGTACACCGGCTGCTGGGCGGCATGGGGCGCGAGCGCGTCGCCTGTTACGGTTCGGCGATCTCCTGGCAGGCCGAGGAGACGGCCGCGCGCCAGCTCGATCAGTGCGCCCGCCAGGGCCTGAAGATGGTCAAGCTCAAACTCGGCAATCCGGCCGACGAGGCGATTTTCTGGGCGCGGCGCGTGCGCGAACGCGTTGGCTCCGGCGTTGCGCTCTGCGCCGACGCCAACTGGGCCTACGACGTCGCGGACGCCGCGAAGGTGGCGGCCGCTCTCGTCGAACTCGATTTTGCGTGGCTCGAGGAACCGCTGATCCCGGAGGATGTCGCCGGTTACTCGAGGCTCGCCGCCAAAACCCGGCTGCGGCTCGCGGCGGGAGAAAGCGAACATGTCGGGATCGTTGCGCGCGATATGATCGCCTCAGGCGCGATCGGGGTGTTCCAGCCCGACTGCGCGCGGGCCGGCGGCATCACCGAGACGCGTCGCATGGTGACGCTGGCCGATGTATATGGTGTCGCCTATGCGCCGCACGTCGGGGGAGGCGGAGCGGTGAGCGCCGCAGCCAACCTGCATCTTGCGGCAGCGATGCCGAACTTCCTCACCTATGAATGCATGATTTTCCCGAGCGCCTTGCGCACCGAACTCACGATCGAACCGGTTGCCGACGCTACGGCACTGCTCGAGGGCGAGATCGTCGTTCCGACAAAGCCCGGCCTCGGTGTGGAGATCAACTACGACACGCTCGGGCGCCTTCGCGCAAGGAGCACGAGCTGAATCCGCGCGCAACTGAACAATTTCCATCCGGAGGCAATTCGATGAAGGAAGTCACGCATTACGACGTGGTCGTAGCAGGCGCCGGCATGGCCGGCGTGGTGGCGGCGATTGCCGCGGCGCGATCGAAGGCGCGCACGCTCCTGACCGACCGCCTCGCCTTTCTTGGCGGCAACATGACGGCGGGCCTGCTCGGCAATTTTCTGTCCTTCCACAACATGAAGGGGGAGCAGATCACGAACGGCATCCCGCAGGAGATCGTCGATGCGTGCATCGAACTCGGCGGCGCCTTCCGGGAGCATCGCGGCCATCTGCCGAACGCCTACGGCAACGCCTACTCAGTGACGCCGATCGATCCGGAGGTGCTCAAGCTCGTCACGCAGAAACTCTGCCTCGAGGCGGGGGTGGATCTGCTGCTCAACACCTACATCGCCGGGACCGAAACCGAAAACGGGCGCGTCACGGCGATCCGCATCGTCAACAAGTCGGGCGAGAGCACGCTCAGGGCCAAGGTGTTCATCGACGCGACCGGGGACGCGGACCTGGTCGCGGGCGCCGGCGGGGCCTTCCACCTCGGCAACGAGGCCGGGCAGGTCATGTCGATCAGCCTGTTTTCGCGCCTCGGCAATGTGGACCTCGACGAACATCTCGCCTACGTAAAGAAATACGCGGACGAGTTCATGCTCGGCGAGGATCCCTACATCGGAAAGAGCAAGCGCGAAATCGCCGCCGGCCTGAAGCACTGGATGGACTATCCGCTCGTCACCGGCCACTACAATGCAGTGAAGGCGGCGCAGGCCAACGGCGAGTTCCACAGGAACCGCCAGCGCGTGGTGTTCCAGGTCACCACCATTCCCGGCGTCGTGGTGCTCAATGCCACCAGCCTGCTCGGCTACAACCCGACCGATGGCGAGTCGATGACCAAAGCCGCGCTCGAAGGCCGCGAACAGATCTTTGCGGTGGCCAGATTCTTCAGGGACTACGTGCCCGGTTTTGCCAAGTCGTTCGTGCTGGATTCCGCCTCGGCGCTCGGCGTGCGCGAGAGCCGGCGCATCATCGGCGCACGCACGCTCACCACCGCGATGTGCATCGACGGGCAGAAAAACGATGACGACATCGCCCGCGGCTCCTACTGCCTCGACGTGCACCAGCCATCGGGCATCATCGAGCACAAGCACATCAAGGACGGCGAATCCTACGGCATTCCCTACGGCACGCTGATCCCGGAGAAACTCGACGGCGTCATCGTTGCGGGCCGGAGTTTATCGTCCGAGCGCTTCGCCAATGGCTCGGCCCGCTGCCAGGCGCCGATCATGGGGATGGGCCAGGCGGCGGGCGTCGCGGCGGCGCTTTGTGCCGCACGCGATCTCGCGCCGCGCGATGTGCCGCTCGGCGAGTTGCGCGGCATCCTGCGCGGGCAGGGTGCGGTGGTGTGATGTTCCGAGCGGAGCATCGACCTTGAATCCGCATGCCGCCCGGATGTCCTACCGGCGCGACATCCCGGTGGCCGCCCACTGCGATGTTGTGGTGGTCGGCGGCGGTCCTGCGGGCATCGCGGCCGCCATTGCCTCGGCGCGGCAGGGCGCAGCGACGCTGCTCGTCGAGCGTTACGGTTTCCTCGGCGGCAACCTGACGGCGAGCCTCGTCGGCCCCTGCATGACTTGCTATTCGCTCGATGGCTCGCAGCAGCTGATCACGGGGATCTTCGATGAATTCGTCCGGCGCATGGAGGCCGATGGCGGCGCGCTCCACCCTTCAGGCATCGCGGCCGGAAGCGCCTATTGTGGCTTCATCGAGTACGGGCATGACAAGGTCACGCCCTTCGAGCCGGAGGCTGCGAAGATCACGGCCATGCGCATGTGCCGCGAGGCGGGCGTGGCGCTGCGCCTGCACACGCTGGTGGTCGATGCGATCACCGCGCCCGGATCCGATGGAAATCCGCGCGTCAGCGGGATCGTGTGCGCCTCCAAGAGCGGGCTCCAGTTCCAGCCGCTCACCACGGTGCTCGACTGCTCAGCCGACGGCGATGTGGCCGCGCTCGCGGGTGTCGAGTTCGAAATCGGGCGCGCGAGCGATGGCCTGACGCAGCCGATGACGATGTTCTTCCGTGTCAGCCATGTGGACGATGCCGTGGTGGAGAACCATGTCCGCACCCATCCCGGCGATTACCGTCCCTACGCCGCGATCCTGGCGAGGGCCCGCGAGCAAGGCCGGTTCACGATCCCGCGCAAGGGCGTGGGCCTTTACAAGACTCTGCAGCCGGGGGTCTGGCGGATCAATACCACGCGCGTGCTCAGGCGCAACGGGACCGATGTCGAAGACCTGACCGCGGCGGAGATCGAGGGGCGCGAGCAGGTCCACACTCTCGTCAAGTTTTTCCGCGACAGCCTCCCGGGTTTCGAGGACTGCAGGCTGCTCGACACCGCGGCCCAGATCGGCGTGCGCGAGACCCGTCGCATTGCGGGCGAGTACACCCTGACGCTCGACGACCTCCAGAGCGGCCGGCACTTTGAGGATGTGATCGCGCTGTGCGGCTACCCGGTCGATATCCATGATCCGACCGGGGCGGGCGGCGGCGTGGCGGAGGCGCCTCCGACTGCGAACCGGTACCAGATTCCCTATCGCGTGATGGTGCCGAAGGCCGTGGACGGCCTGCTCGTGGCCGGGCGTTCGGTATCCGCGACGCACGAGGCCCTCGGCGCCATCCGCGTCATGCCGTCGTGCTTCGCGATGGGACAGGCGGCCGGTGTCGCGGCGGCGATGGTGACGGCGATCGGCATTGCACCGCGTGCGATCCCGATCCCGGAGTTGCACAAAGCGCTGGTTGCGGCGGGGGCCTATCTCGGTGATGACCGGCGCGCGGCGGGCAGATCCGCGCGCGCCGGTTCAGGCGGATTCAGTCAACCTTGAGATTGGCCTTGTTCGCGATCTCGCCCCGCTTGGCGATCCCGGCCCGCACGAATGCCGCGAACGCGCGCCGATCGGGCGCGCTTTGCGGCGCGGCATCAGGTACCGGGCCTCGATCCCTGTGCGCCGCGCAGCAGCGGCCATAGTGCGAATAGCCCCAGCGCGGGCCCGGGCGCAAGCAGCAGGAACACCAGCCGCGGCGAATAGCGGTCCGAAACGGCGAGGAACGCGAACGCGAGCGTGCCGCTGATGAAGCCGAGCTGAACGGCGGACGTGACGTAACCCAGCGCATCGGGGGCGAGCCCCCATTCGCGTTGCAGATCGCCGAGCACCGCATTGCCCGCGAACCAGAGCGAAGTGCCCGCGAACTGCGCGGCGCTGATCACCGGCAGGATGCGCGGCGGGCGCGTTTCCATCCCGATCTCCCGGGGCGGGACTGCCCCTCGCAAAGTTGCAGCATCGGTGCGGGGCACGACGCGAAACTCTCAGCCGGTGAGCGCCGCTGTATTGACCAGCACCGTCACGCCCGCCGCAGCCAGCAGGCAAAGGCCGAGCGGCGTGCTCAGGCGCCGGCCCCACGGAATGTTCTTTTCGATCGCCATGATCGCCCCGACCAACAGCATCCAGCCCACGCTGGCCGTACCAACCACGAACATGAGCAGCATCAGGGCCCAGCAGCAGCCGACGCAAAAGACGCCGTGGTGCACGCCCAAGTAGAAAGCCTGGCGCCGATGCTCGCGGCCGCTCCAGTGCTCGATGATGAAACTCAGCGGCGTGCGGCATTTTTCGAGACAGCGGTGCTTGAGAGCGCTGAACTGAAACGCGCCCGCCACTGCGATCACCCCCGCGCCGAGCGCCCAGCCATTGAGCGCGAGCCACGGCGCGCTCGACACGCTCTCCAGCACCAGCCAGTCGAGCCCGTGCGCGACGACGCCGAACGCAATCCAGACCGATAGATACCCGGCGACGACGAGAGACAAGAGTTGGTTGCCATCGGAGCGCTGCGCAGTCATGCGACGGAATTGTTCCAGCAACGGGAGCGTCGTCGGCAGCATCATCGCGACAGTCATCAGCACCCAGCCGGCCGTATAGATCGCCGCCGGAACGAGCACGTCGCCCTGCGGAATCGCGCGGCACAGAAACGCTGCCGGTCCGGGGTCGAGCCAGTTGCCGTGCTGCAGATAATTGCCGTAGGGACTCAACGACCACGCCCAGAGCGCAATCCACGTGAAAACGATCAGCCCGCCCAGGACCGGGAAAAAGAAAATGCGGTGCCGCGCTGCGCTCACGATGGACCCGGTATCGGGCGAAACCGGCGCGCAACGCGACGCCGCGCAGCGTCAATTGCGCTGCGCAACGCGCACGCCGGCCGCCGGTTCAGCCGTTGAATACGAACGTGCTTTGCAGCGCGTTGTGGTCCTTGATGTCGAGATCGATACCGAGCTTCGCGTTCTTCGAACGATAACTCGGCGCCTTGCCGACGAACACCGGCGCGCCGGGAACGGTGGAGAAGACGGTATCGGTGAGCGTCGTCGTCGCGCCGGACGCGCTCACGTACGGCACGAGCTCGGCGTGATAGTCGCTGCCGATCTTGAGCGTGCCCTTGCCGCCTTCCACCGTGAACATGATCGGCGCGCGCTCGACCGACACGACCTCGCCGATCAGCGCGACCAGATCCGCCACCGGGCCGCCGGCCTTGCCGGTGTATACCTTGAGCAGCGCATCTTCCTGCGGCTTGGATGCTTTTTCATCCACGAAGATCGCCGCCCGCCAGTTGCCTTTCAGGATATTGCCAGGAACATGGGCCACGGCCGCGAGCGTCAGGCCGGATACGTCGACACCTTCGATCGTGCCCTTGTCGAAATGCCAGGAAACGATCGTGTCGCAGGTTCCGTTATCGGGATCTTCCCCGATCCAGCACGGGCACAGCACGCGGCAATTGCAGACTTCCAGCAGACGCCCTTCGAGATGGTATGCCATGAATTCCTCCGAGGTCATTGGCGCCGCCGATCCGCGTTGCGCGGTACCGGATGAGCGTACGCCGGTACGGGCGCACGGGACCGGAGGCTAGCGCGAGGTTACGCCGCCCGATATCCAGTGTCTACCCACCCTGCAGCGCCCGCTGCAAAGCCGCAGCGAATTCGGACGCGGCAGCATTGACGCCCACGCAGCGCCGGGCGCAGACTGCTCACTCCATGATCCACGCCGCGCTGTCCGGCCACTACCGCGAGGACGCCCGCTATCCCGCGGCGATGGTGAACATTACCAACCACTGCAACCTCAGTTGCGGTCACTGCTTCATCTACCGCGACGGCAATCCGAACGAAGCGCCGGAATCGATCCGCGCCGAGATGAGCGACGCCGACATGCTCGAAACGCTCGCCGGGCTGCGCGATCGGCACGGCATCGCCACGATGCTGTGGATGGGCGGCGAGCCGCTGCTGAAGCGCCGGCTGCTCGCCAAGGGAGTACTCCTCTTCGAGCGCAACACCGTCACCACCAACGGCACGGTGCCCCTCGTGGATTTCGGGCCCGCGGTGCACTATGTGGTGAGCGTTGACGGCCCCGAAGACCTGAATGACGAGCTGCGCGGCAAGGGGACGTTTCGTCGCGTGCTGCGCAACCTCTCGCGCCTCGCCCCCGGCTTCGGCTCGACCGTGCAGGTGCAGTGCGTGGTGACGCGGCGCAACCAGCACCGGCTGGAAGAGTTGATCGAGGCGCTGCGCCGCACGCCCGCGGGATGGATCACCTTCAGCTTCTACGTGCCGCGCCGGAACGACGCGAGCGGCAACTCCTGGGACACGAACGCCGAGCGCGCCGGCGCGGTGCGCGAAGTCCTGCGGCTGAAGGCGCGCCACGGCGGTTTCGTGCGCAACACCACGCGCAGTCTGGAACTCATGCTGCCGCCGGCCTGCGACGCCGTCACGGCGCGCTGCCCGGCGCAGGACTCGGTACTGCCGCTGTGGCTGGAGGGCGGCCACTTTGCGACGCCCTTCTGCTGCTACGGCAACGACGTCGACTGCTCGCGCTGCGGCGCCTGGGTGGTGTTCCATCTTGCTGCGCGGCTTGATCGCAGCGAGGCGCCGGTGCCCGCCGCCTCCGCAAGGTAGCCTGCGCAGCGCGGCTGGTGGATGAAACGGCAAAGCGCAAATTCGATCCGGTGCATCCTGGCGTGGTGCTCATGGAGGACTTCCTCAAGGGCCTGGAAATCAGCCAGTACCGTCTCGCCATGGGCATCTTCGGCCATAGCTGTCTCGCTCCCGCCGGCTATACGCCGTCAGGATGAATGCGTCATTGTCCGCGAACTTGATGCTCGAGGATATGCGACAGGTGCTCGTCCACCGCAGGATTGTCTGCCCCCGTAGTCCGATACCCGCGAAAGCTTTTGCGCGAGTTCGCGGGTGCGGTGCCGGACCGCCGTTCAACGGCTCGTCATTCTCCCGGCGACGCGCTCCCTCTGCAGGAAGTCGCCCGGCTTCAATATCGCGAGCCCGTAGAAGGACGTCCCCAGCAGCTCGACCAAATCGCGCCGCTCAAGCGTCAGCAGCACGTCGGCCCACGCTGCAGCCGTGAACAGTATCGGCCGGTCGCGTGCTGGTGCGAATACCGCGGGCCATTCGAAGGTCAACACGTCGGGAACTGTCTCGAGTTTCGTCCGGAACTGTGTCCAATTTCCCGATGCACCGGCGGGGAGGGCTGCCAGGTTCGCGTCGACATCGGCATACACGTAGCCGCTCGCGAGGCGGCTCCAGCCCTGCGCCGCGGCATCGTCGATGACTGCTCGCGATGCCCCGGTCGCGCGGCCGCAGGCCGCGAGCAGTACGCTCGAATCCAGGAAAACGTTTACGGCCCGCTTCGGTACGCCGCGAGATCGCGTTCATCCTCCTCGATCCAGGCTTGCATTTCCGCGGACGTGAAACTGCGCGGCGCCGGCAGCGGACGCCCCTCCTCACGCAGGCTCGCCGCAATGGACAGAAGTAGTCGCCGCCGTTCCTCGGCGCACTGCGCGTGCCATTCGCTACGCGGCTTCCAGCACCGCGGTGTTGCCCTCGAGGTAGTCCTCGTAGCTGCCGCGGAAGTCGATCACCGTCGCCGGATCGCCGGGCTTCTCCCCGGCGCGCAACTCGATGATGCGCGTGGCCAGGGACGAGACGAACTCGCGGTCGTGCGACACGAAGACGAGCGTGCCGGCGTACTTGTCGAGCGCGGTGTTGAGCGACTCGATCGATTCCATGTCGAGGTGGTTGGTGGGCTCATCGAGCAGCATCACGTTCGGCATGCCGAGCACGAGCTTGGCGATCATCATGCGCTGCCCTTCGCCGCCGGAGATCACCTTGAGCGACTTCTTCTGGTCGTCGCCGGTGAAAAGGAGCTGCCCCAGCGTCGCGCGCACGCTCTGCTCGTCCTGCGCGCGGTCTGAGCGGCGCCGGCGCGTGAGCCACTCCGCGAGCGTCTCATCGCCCTTGAATTCGTCCACCGGGTCCTGCGGCCAGTAGCCCGTGCGGGCCTTCTCCGCCCACTTCACCGTGCCGGCGCCGGCTTCGAGGTTCCCAGCGATGCAGCGCAAGAGCGTGGTCTTGCCGATGCCGTTGGGGCCGATGATCGCCACCTTCTCGCCCGCTTCGATCTGCAGGTCGAGCTTCTCGAACATATTCCTTCCCTTCTCGTAGCCTTTCGCCAGGCCCGTCGCTTCCACGGCGAGGCGATGCAGCTTCTCCTTGTCGTCCACCAGGAAGCGGATGTACGGGTACTGCCGGCTGGAGGGTTTCACGTCGTCCACCTTCAGCTTCTCGATCATCTTCCTGCGCGAAGTCGCCTGGCGGGCTTTCGCCTTGTGGGCGCGGAAGCGCCGCACGAACTCTTCCAGATCGGCGATGCGGTCCTTGGCGCGAGCGTTGGCGTTCTGCTGTTGCTGCTTCGCCAGGGTGGAAGCTTCCATGTAGTCGTCGTAGTTGCCCG
Source organism: Betaproteobacteria bacterium (assembly GCA_016195915.1). Classification (GTDB taxonomy): domain Bacteria; phylum Pseudomonadota; class Gammaproteobacteria; order Burkholderiales; family SG8-39; genus JADGRQ01. The sequence continues at coordinate 14,587 of JACPYS010000005.1, forward strand.
CGTAGACGCGGATCGCGCCGTAGTCCACGTCCGCCATGTGCGTGCAGACGCTGGAGAGGAAGTGCCGGTCGTGCGAGATGATCACCATCGTGCTCGTGCGCTGGTTCAGCACGTCTTCCAGCCAGCGGATGCTGTTGATGTCGAGGTTGTTGGTCGGCTCATCGAGCAGCAGGATGTCCGGGTCGCCGAACAGGGCCTGTGCCAGCAGCACACGCAGCTTCCATCCCGGCGCCACCGCGCTCATCGGCCCCTGGTGCTGCGCCGTCGGGACGCCGAGGCCGAGCAGCAGCTCGCCCGCTCGAGACTCGGAAGTGTAGCCGCCGTATTCCGCGTACTTGTTTTCCAGCTCCGCTGCGTGCAGGAACTCCTCCTCGCCCGCATCCGGATTCGCGTAGATCGCGTCGCGCTCTCGCATCGCCGCCCACATCTCGGCGTGGCCCATCAGGACTACGTCAAGCACGCGCTCGTTTTCGAACGCGAACTGGTCCTGGCGGAGCCTTCCCACGCGCTCGTTGGCGTCGATCGCCACTGAGCCGGCGCTCGGCTCGAGCTCGCCGCCGAGGATCTTCATGAACGTGGATTTGCCGCAGCCGTTGGCGCCGATCAGGCCGTAGCGGTTCCCGCCGCCGAACTTCACGGAGACGTCTGAGAAAAGGGGTTTGGCCCCGAATTGGATGGCGATGCCGGAGGCGACGATCATCTGAGGTTTTCCAGAAACGAAAAAGCTGGCCGCAGCCAGCTTTTGGTGGGGTCTAAGGGCGAGAGGGCATTGTAGCAGATTCGCCTCTACGGCCTCCCGGTCTTGGCATCGCGAATAAGATGCGAGGGCCTGGATGGACGATCGGCAAACTGTTCTAGAGACGAGCCTGCTAGGCAACTCTAAAGGCTGTACTCCGACTTCAACTGCTCCAAGTCTGCTTTGAACTGATCGCCCATGGATGAGGTGTAAATGCGCGTAACGTCGCCGGCATTTTGGTACTCGACGATTTTCCGCAAGTCGCTTTTCCGCTGATTCCAGGTGAGGCCATCGGTGAAAAAGAGAAACGCAGTATCTGCGCGTTTTGCCTCAATTATCTTTTCAATGTCGCCGATGACATCGGTCATCTTGGAACCCGTGGCGCCATACCCCTTTGCTTCGACAACGATTTGCGGATTTGTCTTTGACGGCACCGCGAAATCGCATTTCGCCGTCCGATTGCGCGACCCAGTGAATGTGCACCGCTTGTCATAGTTGGCGCCAAATACCGATTTGACGATAGCTTCCGCAAAATCCTCGACGCCCCGTCCACGCTTCTGACCGCTGATCGCGCTTCCACGGCCGCTGCGGAGCCGCTCCACCAATACGTCGCTCCATTTCGGCTTACGGTCAGTATTCAGTACCATCGCCTCGGGCAAGCCCAAATTTACTAGCCCGCCGATGAACCTTGACTTGTCCATCTGGTAGCGCTTGATTCCGGATCCGGACCCTCCCAACGCGCCTTTCAACGCCGCGGTGAAATCATCCTTCGAAAGAGCCAGGAAGAGTCTGCAGATCAGCAACCCATCGTCGAAGTTGAGATCCAGAATCCTCTGAATATCGGCCGCAGCGTAAATCTTCCTGCGTGGAAACTTCTGCAACCGCACAATCACTCTTCGCGCAACATCATCTTGCCATTCGACTTTCAGCGGTTGAAGCGCCCAGAGAATATCGTCGAGTCTTTGAGCGACGACTTTCATCAGATCCCAACCAGCAGATATTCCTGAACCTCAGCTCGCTCTACGCCCGCATGAGTACCGAAGTGATAACGGTGAGGTCGTTCATACGTCTGAATATTCTTCTTGTACTGGCCAAGCAGGGACTGCAATTCGGCCCGGTCAGGGTAGCCATTTGAACTGTACGACAACACGATGGTGCTTTTTTGGTACATAGCGAAGAGTCGCTGAAAAGCATCCAGTGCGGTTCGCCGGTAGCTAAACGGGGTAAATGGTTTTGCGATCTTCTTCACTTTCGTCTCTGGCATCAATTCGACTCCACGCCAGTAACATGATACCCCCTCAAGAAAGTGATACCGCTTCATGTAGCAATTGTCATCCGCTCGTGGCACGTATGGCGGATCAAGATAGACTAGATCTGCTTCTCGAGCTGGCAACTCGAATACGTCCCCACGCCTAATGGTATGCCGCCGCCCATTTCCGAATACTGCCGCATTGAACTTTGTCACTTGCTCAAGAAAATGTTCCTCTATCGACAATTTCAAGTCGCGCCTGCCATCGTCATAGCGGTTTCCGCTAACCGTGAATACGCCTCTCGGCTGTTTTTTCAGACATGAACGAATGAGTGCAGCGCGAGCAAGCGCCTGCCGGAACTCGTTGTCGAGCTTTTCGACATTGCTGCAGATACGATCGAGGAACTGCAGATCGGTTCGAGTGTAAAAGATCCCGCTGAAGGTTCGCTCAATGAACTGCGAGCGCTTTCTCAACGGTTGGAGGAGTCGCTTCATTGCCGGGCCATCTAGCTCATAGCTATTGTTTTCGACGGTTGCCTTCGCAATGACCGTCGGAAAATTCAGGAAGTCCGATCCAATCACCCTTTTTCCCATGCACTTGAGCAAGTAGGCAACGCACCCACTCCCCAGAAACGGATCTGCGGCAGACTCAAAATCGAGGTTAGCGAGCACGCCATGGATCCAAGGCAATAACCGGTGCTTGGATCCCATGTAGCGGAATTCCGGATAGGAACTCGCGCGCTCCGGCACGCGTACGCCGCCCACGTTCAAGCGGCTGTAAACAAGCCGCAATTCGGGCTGCTTTTCGGGCCGCACACTGGGAGCTGGCGCTTGATTCATTTTCTACTTGTTGTCCAGAGTGATCGAAATTAACATATGTATAAGCATACAGCATGGCACAACGCGGTCAAGTCTTAGCACTTCGGACAAGCGCTTCTTTGCGGGCGCCGGCCGGAGCGCGTGCAATGACCGCGACAAATGCCGTACCTAGCGCAGCGCCCGATAGAGAAGCGGCAAGCTGACATCCATCCGGTAGTCGATGTCCGAGTGATCGTCGTCAAATTCCTCGTACCGGTGCCGGATGCCCGCCTCGGCTAACCGCTGCGACAGGATGCGCGAGCCGTAGTGAATGTGGTACTGGTCGCGCCAGCCGCAGTCGATGTAGATGCCGCGCAGCGACTTGAGGTTGGCCCGGTACTTCGCGACCAGGTTTACGGGATCGTTGCGGCGCCAGTTGCGCCAGCGCTCTTCGATCACCTCGCCCGATTCGGCCTTGAACGGGATGCGAAAGCCGAGCGGCGCGCGCGGGTCGGGGTCGTAGGTGGCGGCCATGCAGGGGGAGGGGCGCGAGGAAGCGCTTGATGCGCCCGTCGTCCTTGCCTTCGGCGAGGCCCGTGCGGTGCGCCTCGCGGCGCGCGTCGTAGCCGCCGGCTTTGCGCTTGGGCACGCGGTGTTTGGCGAGTTCGTTGAGGGTGTTCGGCCAGTCGTGCCAGTAGACGAAGTCGAACCACGCATCGCCTGAATGATC
>JACPYS010000006.1 GCA_016195915.1 Betaproteobacteria bacterium
CGCCGCTCCGCCTGCTGCTCGGGGATGGTGCACTGCTCGAGCAGATCGAGCGTGAAGATCAGGTTGCTGTGCGCCTCGTGGTAATCGGGCCGGAGTTCCAGCGCACGCGCGTAGCTCGACTTCGCATCCGCTACGCGGCCGAGCGCTTCGAGCGCGTCTGCGAGGCCGACCCACGCTTCCGGAAAATCTGCGCGAAATTGCAGTGCCGTGCGAAAGTCCTCTTCCGCTTGCGAGAAATCACCGCCGATCAGTCGTGCGAGGGCCAGGTTGTAATGCGCGGCGGCATAGCCAGGATCCAGGGCAATCGAGCGCCGGTAAGACGCGACCGCCGACGGAAGGTCTCCCCGGGCTTGCAATGCAATGCCGAGATTCATGTGGCCAGGCGCGAATTGCGGATCCGCGTCTATGGCAGATTGGTAGCATCGCAATGCGTCTTCCGCCGCGCCGGCACCCTCGGCGGCGATGCCGCGATCGACGAGTTCCTGTGCACGAAGGCGGCTCCCCTTGGGCGGCACAGGCGCCCCCTGTGCATCCCGCCGGAAGAACTCGCGAAGGGAGAAATTCACTTGTCAGCCCGCGCGTTCAGCTGCCTGCGGAGCCGTTTTGCACAGCGCACCAGTGCCTCCATATGCGCCGGAACTGCGTTTCCATCTGTCTGGCGAACATTGGCCCGTCCATCAGCGCTGATTTCTCGAGCAACGGCCGTAAAGCGGACTTGAGTTCCGCAATTCGCTGCGGCGTCCGGCACAACGTCACGCACTTTTCCGCATACTCCCCGGGTGAGGACGCGATCAGCTCGCTGAGTCCAAGCATCGAAAGTATGCTCGCTGCGCTGCGGGAAGCCGAAGTCTCGCCAGCCAGCGATACCACGGGTACGCCCATCCACAGCGCGTCGAGTGTCGTGGCTGCGCTGCTATAGGGGTGGGAGTCAAGCGCAACATCCACATCGCGCAACAGTTCAAAATATTTGTCCACGGTGGTGGTGCGCGCAAGCAGGCGCAGGCGTTCCGGTTCGATTCCGGCGGCTGCGAATCGTTCACGAAATATCAGTTGTGCCTGCCCTTCTGGAATACCGGCTGCGAGGAGCGTGGCGTTGGGTATCACCTTCATGATCCGGCACCAGGCGCCGAGGACGGTGGGTGAGAGCTTCTGGAAATGGTTGAACGAGCCGAGCGTCGGTCCGGCCCCGGCATCTTTCGGTGCGTCCGGCGCCGCGGCGGGAACGATATATGGCCGGTAGCACCATTGGCTGATCGGAAGCCGGATCAGTTGCTCGGAATGGAAACGTTCGCTCAGCCCGGGCGGATCCACGACGTGATCGGTAATCCGGTAGTCCATGTTTGTCAGGCCGGTCGTATTCGGATAGCCGAGCCAGCAGACTTGCACCGGTGCGGGCTTGCGCGCGAACACGCCCAGCCTCACCGCGCCGGAATGCCCGGAAAGATCGAACAATATGTCGACGCAGTCCACTTCGATTCGCGCGGCAAGCGCTTCATCCGGCAAGTCGGCGACGTCTCTCCAGGCATCGGAGCACCGGCGGATGCGCTCGGTCATGTCGTCATTGTGCGACCCCGAGTGATAACAGAATACCTCGAACCGCGACCGGTCAAGGTGCTCTATCAAAGGCTCGAGAAAATGCGCTACCGGATGCCGGCGGAAATCCCCGGACACGTATCCCAAGCGCAGACGCCGCTCGGGTTCCGGCGCATTCGGCAATTGCCGCGATCGCGATCCACGGATCAGGCGCGCGATGCGGCCGTATTCCTGGTGTTCGCGAAAGATCGTCTCGCGATCCACCGATTCGAGATGATTGAGGCACAGCAGCAGGTTGCTGCGCAGCCCCTGTTGTCCCGGGCTGCGATTGAGCACGCGCCGATACAGATCAACCGCCTCGTTTAGGCTTCCCTTGCCCCCAAGCAGGTCCCCGAGCGCATGGGTCAGGTCCATGTTCTCCGGATTCGATGCGATCGCCTCGCGCAGGGCAGTTTCGGATTGATCGAATTTCCCCTGGGACTTGAGGATCAGCGACTTGTTGTATACAGCTCCTGCATAGTCGGGCCGCATGCGGATGGCCGCATCGAGTTGCTCGAGCGCGCGATCCGGCTGCCCGCGTGCCTCGAATATTTCGGCCAGCAAGACCAGTGCTTCGGGAAACCCGGGCCGGGCCTCGAGCGCGGAGCGCAGCGCCGATTCCGCCGAATCGGCATTGCCCGATTCCACCAACGCCAATCCGCGGTTGTAGTGGGCCGCAGCCGAATTCGATTCGATTGCAATCGCCCGATCAAACGCGGCCAGGGCTTCGGCAACGCGTCCGAGTTCCCGCAAAGCGTTGCCAAGGTTCACCTGCGCATCGGCGTGTCCCGCATCCAAGGCTGTGGCATCCGCGTATAGCGCGCGCGCCCGTTCGAAGTCGCCGTCTTCCTCCGCGCGCTGTCCGTCCGCGATCAGCCTTGCCAAGTTGCGCCGCCGGATCGCGGCAGCGCGAAGCGGATCATCCGATGCAGATGCCCGGCTCGCGAGAGCATTCGCGCGTTTGGCAAGCCTCAGGAGCAACGCTTCAAGTATTTTCCCCACGCCCTTTCCAACGCGCCACTGGATGCGCCATAATAACTTGAACACAAGCGCGATCCCCGGGGTCGCCGCGCCCGGACTTCTAGAATGTTCAACTGGTTCAATGCGACGGATGCAGTCGCGCAAGGCAAGGAGATCGCGCTCAGCGTATCCGGGCTGCTCGGAGCGTCGGAAGCCGGTGGAATCAGGCGCGCGGAAGGGAAGATCCGGGAGAAATTCGAGCGGCTCATCGAGAGATCCACTGCGGCAGTGCGCGGCCGCCGGTTCAATCTCTACCAGAAGGCGAAATTTGCAAATACGCTCAAATGGGAACTGCGCGAAGCCGGATACCCGGATGAATTCATCGACGAATTCCTGACCTTCATCCTGGTGCGGACCCGCTGATAAGTGCTGCTGCGTTTTCTCGGCTCGCTGGTTCGCCCCGGCGGCAGCTCGGATTCCCCGGCGCGCGCCCGGCCGCGCGTTCTCGATGCCGGCGGACACAGCACGGCGAATCCCATTCCCGCGCACTTCCGCGATTGGGAGCGCGTAGTGCTTGGCGTCGAATCTCACGCCGGTCCTGGACTCGCCTGCGATGCGCGTGATCTCGTTTCGCTTCCGTCGGCACAGTTTGACGCGGTGTACTGCTTCCATCAGCTGGAGCAATATCACAGGCTCGACGGCGTCAACGTGCTGCGCGGCTTCATGCATCTATTGAAACCCGGCGGTTTTGCGCAGATGGTGGTGACGGACCTGCATGCCGTGATGCAGGCAATTGCCGGTGCGAACGTGGACTTGCAGACGGTGTTATATCAATCGCCGGCGGGACCGATTGCGATCGAGGATCTGATCTACGGATCTGACGGGCAGCCTGAATCTCCGGGCGCAGCGCGCCATGCGCATCGGTCGGAATTCACGCCCCGATCGCTATGCGAGGCTTTGACTCGGGCTGGTTTCGCGGAGATCCATGCACAGGTCGTGCAGGAGAATTTCGAGATCACGGCGTTCGCGTTCAAGTCCGCCTCTACGAAGGCGCAGCGCAGCGTGCTCAATCTGCCAGCCGCGTGAAGTCATTCTGGCGCAGAGGAAAAAAACGGGCGCCGGAAGGCGCCCGTCTTCTTCGCTTCCTTCCGACTGATTAGCGGCAGCTGGCCGGACGATACTTCGAGGAGGTACTGCCCGAGCTGCACGACCATGCGATCGCATCCGAGGGGACCGCGCCGGTTCCAAGTGCGGCGCCGCCTGCGGTTGGAATGAGAAGGATCGTTCCGCCGCCTGCGGTCGCGTTATAGGTGATCGTGATCGTGCCGGTGGCGGCGGCGACCGCAAGACCCGATACGTTGTTGGTCCCGGTCGGCGGCGTGTAGCCTACCGTAAGGCTGCTGGCACCGTTAGCCGCGTTCTCGGCGACCGCTGTCTTGGCCGCGGAAGCCAGACTGAGCCCCTCGGTGATCCGCGCGCGGACCGTGTAATCCTGGTAGGCCGGAATCGCCACTGCGGCCAGGATGCCGATAATGGCAACGACGATCATCAGTTCGATAAGGGTAAAGCCCTGCTGTATGCGTTTCATGGGATCTCCAAGAGTTTGATCATTACGGGACGGCCAATCCGCCACGTAGATACCCAAGCAGAATCCGTTCCCGCTCCAGAAAAAATTCAACAATTTGATTATCTTATGATTATCAAACCATGGGCGCAGCGCGTGGTGACATATTTCGTCACATCTAGTGCCACGCCTGGTCAATTTTGGTCGTCTATGCGTTGCGATTCACACGATGACGCGCGCAACATTGGATGCCGCCTCGCGACCAAAGCGAAAACGGGCGCCGAACGGCGCCCGTCTTCATGCCGTTCGGGCTGATTAACGGCAGCTGGCCGGACGATACTTCGAGGAGGTGCTGCCCGAGCTGCACGACCATGCGATCGCATCCGTGGGTACCGCGCCGGTTGCAAGCGCCGCGCCGCCCGCGGTTGGAATCAGAAGGATTGTTCCGCCGCCTGCGTTCGCGTTATAGGTGATCGTGATCTGGCCAGTGGCGGCAGCGACCGCCAAACCGGACACGTTCGTGGTCGCCGAAGGAGCCGTATAGCCCAAGGTGAGATCCGAAGCGCCATTTGCGGCGTTCTCGGCAACGGAAGTCTTGGCCGCCCCCGCAAGACTGAGGCCCTCAGTGATCCGCGCACGCACCGTGTAGTCTTGATAGGCCGGAATTGCCACGGCGGCCAGAATGCCGATGATGGCCACCACGATCATCAGTTCGATAAGCGTAAAGCCCTGTTGCAAGCGCTTCATAATACCTCCAAAGTTGTTAGATTGAGGCGACAGCGAAGCCGTCGGCCCTCCTTCCATGCAGAATCCATGCCAATTGCCGCCAACAGATCTAAGCGCCTGATTATAGAGCGCACGACAAAACCTGCATCACGAAAGGTGCCTGAATTTGTCAGGAGTCGACGCGAAGATGGTCACCTTACGCGCCGAACCCAACTGACATTTCCGCCTTTCAGGCAACGCTCGGAACACCCTCGCTCCGGACGCGGTGCGCGAGAACCGCCCCCGGTCGGAATGAGAAGGATCGTTCCGCAAATGGTCAGTTTGGAGGCTTGGCCGGTGTGACTTTTCGCACGTCTTACGCGACGCCCGGGTTCGCGTCCACTCCAATCAGGCGCGGAAGGTTCAGTTTTTTTTGTGGCACCGTCTTGCGCTCACGCAGATAGCGCACCACGACGTCCCAGATCGGTTCACCCGAGGCGCCTTCGGCGACCGGCGCCCAGCCCGCAACCTTATACGTCTTGTGCGCTTCGATCGGTTTGCCTTCGAACCGCATTTCGCTGATGCGCGCGCCGATTTTCGCGTTCGGGTCGCAGGTGTAACTCATGCCGCCGACGCGCACCATGTCGCCACCCTGCTGCAGGTACGGATCCGGATTGAACAGGTTATCGCAAACGTCCTCGAGGATCGCCTTGATCTGTTCGCCGCGCATCTCGGTGAGCGTGGACCAGGGATAGGTGATGGCCGTCTGGTCCATCACGTTTTCCAGCGTAATCGCCTGGCCGGGAAGGATCGACGTGCCCCAGCGGAATCCGGGCGAGAATGCGATCTGCGCGCCTTTCGCTTCGATCAGCGCATCGAGGATCATCTGGTCGAAGCTGCCATTGAAGTTGCCGCGCCTGAAGAGCAGGCCCTCGGTGAGCGCGAGCTTCTCGCCGAGTCTCGCGGCATGCGGCGCCCGCGATGCCTCGATGTAGGCGGACATCGTCGCATCCGCCGGCAGAAGCTCGCTGAAAACAGGCATCAATCGATATCGGAAATCACTCAGCTTGCCGCCCCGAACGTCGAGGTCCACCAGCGCGAGGAACTTTCCATTCGAGCCGGAGTTCGTGACGAGCGTCGTGCCGCCGGCGTTGCGCACGATCACCGGCGCCGGAATGCCGTCGTGGGTGTGTCCTCCGAGGATCAGGTCGATGCCCCGCACGCGGCCGGCGAGCTTGAGGTCGACGTCCATTCCATTGTGCGAAAGCAGCACCACGAGTTGTGCGCCCGTGGCGCGCACTTCGTCGAGCAGTTTCTGCAGCTGCACTTCCTGGATCCCGAACGTCCAGTCGGGGACCATGTGGCGCGGATTGGCGATCGGCGTGTAGGGAAACGCCTGGCCGACGATCGCGAGCGGCACGCCGTTGATCGTGCGCAGGCTGTAGGGCTTGAACACCGGGTCCTCGAAGTCCGCGGTCTTGACGTTCTGCGCCAGGAACTCGATGCTGCCAAGCTCTTCTTCCACCGCCCGCTTCACGCGCTCGGCGCCGTACGTGAACTCCCAGTGCGCGGTCATCAGGTCGACGCCGAGCAGCTTCTGCGCGCCGATCATGTCGGCGCCCTTTGTCCAGAGGGAGACTGCCGATCCCTGCCACGTATCGCCGCCGTCGAGCAGCAGTGCGCGGGGACGTTCAGCGCGCAGCCGCTTCACCAGCGTGGCAAGGTGCGCAAAGCCGCCGACCCTGCCGTAGCGCAGCGCCGCGTGCTCGAAGTCCAGATGGGTGAACGCATAGGCCCCGCGCGAGCCTGCTGCGACGCCGAAATTCCTGAGCAGCGCCTCGCCGACCAGGTGCGGCGGTTTTCCGGCGGCTGCAGCCACGCCGATGTTGACGTTCGGCTCGCGGAAGTACGTGGGCAGCAACTGCGCGTGGCAATCGGTGTAGTGCAGCAGGCTGACGTTGCCGAATCTCGGGGCCGCGTAAAGCTCGTCGGCGGCCTGCGCTGCGGATTGCCCGGCGCGCAGGGACGCGCCAGCGGCGGCCGCGAGCGCGAGCAGCCTCAGGAACTCCCTGCGCTGCACTTACTTGTTCACCGGCGACGCCGGATCGAGAAGCAGCGCAACCAGGTCCTTGATCTGCTGCTCGGTGAGCGTACCCGCATGGCCGAGCCGCGGCATCTGGGAGCAGAGGTTGTAGGCCTTGGCGTTGTAAATCTTGCCATAGACGTACTGCTGCACCTGTGGACCGTTGCCTCGCTTGTTTCCAAAACCGAGCAGGCTCGGCGCGAGCGTGCCGTGCGACTGCTCCTGCGGCGAGAGCTGGTGACAGTTGTAGCAGCTCCCTCCCGCGGCAGCGCCGGTCTGGTCGTTCCACATCGAGCCGCGTCCGCTCTGCGCAATCGCCTCGCCGCGTTTCCATTCGCCCATCAGGCTGCCCGACGGGAACACGATGGTCCTCATCTGATCGGCTTCCAGTGCTTTGGCCACCTCGGCGGGTGGTTGGTCGCCCGACAAGGTGCAGATGCGCTGCAATCCATCCTGTACCACGCGGTCCATCGTCGCCTGTCCGCGCGCGTGGAAGTCGCGCTGAAGAACCCCGAGCGTCTGCTGATCGGACGGCTCCGCACAGGTGAGTGGCGTCGCGGCGGCCGCAGCAAGGCCGAGGGTAATTGTGAGAGTCGTATGCATGTCGGCCCCCGATCAGCGCTTGGTGCCCGGACCGCGATAAGGCTCACCCTTTCCCGTCGCGACCAGGAACATGTTCACTGCGATCGTCGCGTCGGAAACGAAATTCGGTTCCGGCATACGCATCTGGCGGTAGCAGTCGTTGATGCGCCATTGCATCGTCTTGAACTGGCTGTTGGAGACGCGATAGGCTGGCCAGGTCGCAACCACCGCGCGCGCGCCCGCCGGTGTCGAAAGCACCGGCAGTTCCTGCATGCGGATGCGCTTGCCTTCTTCGCCGTGGCAGCTGGCGCAGGAAAAATCCCATGCGCCGGCGCGGTAGAAAAACAGTGTCCTGCCGAGCTCGTAGGACGCCTTTTCCTTCGGATGCCGCGTTCCGGGCGACACCGCAACGCCGCGCGACTCGCCCGCGACGTACGCCGACAGGTATTCCATCTCCGAAGGATTGTCGTCATCGCCGAACACGCGTTTGGTGGCTTCCTCCCGTGTCCGGCCCTGCAAGCTCGTCATGCAGTGGAGCAGGCGCGCTTCGAGATCCATCACGCGGTCCGTATCGGGAAAATAGCGGGGCAGGCGCGCATACGCGCCCTTCACCACGCCGGGTCCCCGGCCGAGGTCGCAGGCTTCGAGTGAGGCGCCTTTCGGTCCCTGTTTCTTCTTCCACAGCGCCTCGCCCTGCAGTTCGTACAACTCCACCGGGCTGCTGTCCGCAATCATCTTCTGATATTTCTCGATCTCCTTCTTTGTGTCCTGCCCCTGCACGCTGAGCGCCGCGAGCGCCAAAGCCAAAGCGGGCGCGAGCGCACTGGTTCGGCTTCGAAACATTTCGACCCTCCTTGTTGTATTGAAACCACCAGCCGCGCGTCTGAGCGCGCGTGCCGCTCATTGCTGCTCAGGCGAGCGCGGTCTCGGTCTTGTTCGTATCGCCCTTGTTGTCCAGCCAGCTCACTTCGACCTTGTCCCCGGCCTTGACGCCCTTGACGCGGAAGGAAAAAACGGGATTCCGGGAAACCGCCTGGCTGATCTGGCCTTCGACCACGGCCTTGCCGTTGACCTTCACCTCGAGATTCTGGATGAAGTGCATCGGCACGATCTTTCCGCCGCCGTCCTTTCTCTGCCCGGTCTCCATCGGGTGGTTCATGAGTACCCGGATGTCAGCGATATCGCCCTTCAGGGTTGCGCGTACTTTCATCGGATCTGCCATGTCAACCTCCGCATCCGCCGATCGTGACCTTCACTTCCTTTACCGCGACGTAGAACTTGCCGCCGGCTTCCGCGACCACGCGCACGTTGGAGGACTCGCCGATCTTGACGTTTAGCTTCACGAACGGCACGGCGCCTTCCTTGAAGTCGAACTTGCCCGCAAGAGGAAAGGGATTCTTCTCGATCAACACGGCGATCGACCTCGTGCCCGGGACGGTGCTCGTGATCTCGATCGGTACGACCCCGCCATTCTCCGCAATCTGCGGCGCGTCGATCAGGATGTCCTTGCTTTCGCTCGTATTGGCTGCACCGATTCCTTTCAGCGCGTCGGCCGGCGTTTTCGCGCCAAAGGCGTCCTTGTTCCAGCCAGCGGCGCGCGCCTGCTGCGGTTTGAGCAATCCGGCAGCCAACGCCACCGCGAGCGCCCCACTCGCTCCGGCGCCTCTCAGCACGGTCCTGCGCAGTGCATCCATGAAACCTCCTTCAGGCTGTGTTCCGTCGATGAACGCCCCGTGCGAATGATGGGGCTCCCGTTCGTAAGGGTATGCTCTGTACGCATCCTAACCTGTTGAAAACTAGTCTGTAATCAATAGTTCTTATCCGAGTATGGGCCGCAGCTATGTTCGTGCGCGCGACCAATGGCCCGATTTCCCGCCGCGCTTTTCAAGGAGTTGTATACGATCGATGCGCATGCCACGGTCCATCGCCTTGCACATGTCGTAGATCGTAAGAAGGCCAACACTTACCGCGGTAAGTGCCTCCATCTCGACGCCCGTTCGCCCGTGGCATTCTGCAGTGGCCACCAGCGTGATGGCCGAGCGCTCCGCGTCGGGCTGGAACTCGACCGCCACCCGCGTGAGCGCGATCGGGTGTGCCAGCGGGATCAGGTCGGGGGTTCGCTTCGCGGCCTGAATTGCAGCAATGCGAGCGACGCCCAGGACATCGCCCTTCCTGGCGCCTCCCGCAAGGACCGCGGTAAACGTCTCGGGCTGCATGAGGATCGAACCGGAGGCGACGGCGATTCGGCGCGTCTCCCCCTTCGCGCCGACGTCGACCATATGCGCCTGGCCGCGCCGGTCGAAATGGGTCAACTTTCCTGCCACCGCGATTTTCCTGCGCGCCTTCGCCATAGTCGGAACTCTTCGGCTCGCAAGGTATCATAAAAGGATGCGGTTTCTCACTGTTCTGGTCGTTGCCACGCTCTGCGTTGCGCCGCGCGCATGGGCGCAGGCGCTGCCCGACCTCGGGGATGCTTCCGGCGGTGTGCTGTCGGCGCGGATGGAGCGGCGCATCGGCGAGAGCATTGCGCGTGAAATTCGCTACCGCGACCCGAGCTTTCTCGACGACGCCGAGGTCAGCGATTACCTGAATTCGCTCGGTCATCGGCTGGTCGCATTGAGTCCGGGCGCGCGACTCGATTTCGAGTTCTTTGCGATCCGTGACTCGGCCATCAACGCATTCGCGCTGCCTGGCGGATTCATTGGCGTGCACACCGGGTTGCTGCTTGCGGCCGAGTCCGAATCGGAACTCGCCTCCGTGCTCGCGCATGAGATCTCGCACGTCACCCAGCGCCACATCGCGCGCCTGATCGGCGCCGAGCAGCAGATGTCGGTCCCGACCATGGCGGCGCTCGTGCTCGCGGTGCTTGCCTCGCGCTCACGCCCCGACTTGGCGCAGGGGGCCATGATCGCCTCGCAGGCCGGGGCGCTGCAGTCGCAGATCAACTACACGCGCGACTTCGAGCGCGAGGCCGACCGGGTCGGATTTGCACTGCTTACGGCGGCCGGTTTCGACGTGAGCGCCATGCCGGTGTTTTTCGAGAAACTGCAGCGCGCGACGCGGGTGTTCGACGACGGCACGCCGAGCTACCTGAGAACGCACCAGGTGACCACCGAGCGGATCGCCGACGCGCAGGCTCGCGTGGCGCAAGCGCCGTACCGCCAGCACGCCGACCTCGTCGAGTTCCAACTGGTGCGCGCCAAGCTGCGCGCCGAGACCGGGGAAGCGCGCGATGCGGTGACACAATTTTCAACCGCGCTGCGCGACCGGCGCTATGCGGACGAAACGGCCGCGCGTTACGGTCTCGCGAGCGCATTGCTGCGCGAGCGGCGTTTCAAGGAAGCGGCCGCGGCGGCGATGCAGTTGCGCTCGGCAAGCGTGAAAAGCCCGATGATCGAGTCGCTGGCGGCGCGTACCAGCCAGGCCGCGGGCGACGCCAGCAGGGCGTTTGAGATCCTGCGCGCTGCGCGCGAACGGTATCCCCACTCGCGTCCCTTGGCCTACGCCTGGCTTGAAGCGCTGCAGGCGGCCGGCCGCACGCAGGAAGCGCTGGCCGCAGTCGGCGAGCAACTTCGCGCCTGGCCCCGCGATGCGCGTCTCTACGCGTTTCAGGCGAAGACCTACTCCACGCTCGGCAAGCGCGCGCTGCAGCACCAGTCACAGGCGGAGTTCTACGCGTTGCAGGGCGTGCTCCCCGCGGCGATCGAGCAGCTTCAACTTGCCCAGGCCGCCGGCGACGGCAGCTTCTACGAGCTATCTTCGGTGGACGCGCGTCTCAAAGTCCTGCGCGAGGAACACGCGCGCGAAATGCGCGACGCGAAAAAATAATCGCCGCACCGGTTCCTAGCGTACTGCGGTTTCCTCGTACGCCTCGTAGAGCAGATCAAAGGTCTTTTCTGTCTCGCGCAGCAGTTCGTCGTCGTTGGCGCAACGCGCCACTGCGCCCTGCAGCAGAGTCTGCACCCCGGCAGCCTCGGCCACCGGAGCGCCGCGAACCTCGAGGAAGTGCACGATGCCGGCGATCTTGGCGAGCGCGGCATTCCGCGCGAGCGAAAGCCGCGTCAGCATCTCCTCGTAGGTGACGCGCGTTTCGCTATTGCGGAAATTTGCGCCTTCGAAGCCAAAACTGATCGCGCCCGCAGGGCACTCCTGGCCCTTGTCGAGCCAGACCATCTCGGCCTCCGGATCGATGAATCGCCGGATCAGCCACGCGCATGCGAGCCGGTCGGCCCAGAGCGGGTGCCGGGTGGCCCAAACGCGGCCGAGCATCGGTTCGCCGGGCGCAATCCCCGTTGCCGTCTGAGCCGGAAAGAGCAGTTTTCGCACTTCCGTTTCGGCATCTCGCAGCGCTTCTTGCGCATGATCGCGCGCTTCACTGGGGAAGAAATCCATCCCCGCAATCGCCTCGAATTCGCGGCGCTGCTTGTGCAGCACCCGCGATATCGCGCTCGGATCGGCGACACCGTAACCGACCTTCAGGCTCGCGATGGTGCGGATCAGGCCCTCGTAGCGGGCTGTGCGGTCGAATAGCTGCCGAAACGCTTCCTGTTGCGCCGCGTTCATGGGGGTCGCCAGCAGTACGTGGGCGTAGCCGCCATTCTTCTGGACATAGTCCGCGAGTCCCTCCACCGCCTGGCGATTGCCCGGGGTATCCGGCAGAAAAAACGCGCCTTCGCGGATCACGGCGGCACCAAGCGATTCCAAAGTGCGCAGCGCCCGTATGCGGGCGTTGGGATCCTCGGTCGGAAGATTGGCGATCAGGCAGAGCCAGGCCGTCGGCGTGTTTGCAGCAGAGGCGTGACTTTTTGTCGGATCGGTCATCGGTGGGCCGCAGGCTCCGGAAGAAAATCGAACGCGGCGCAATCGCCATTCTCGCCGACACTGCCCGCGGCCGCAACGATGAGCCGCGTTTATCAGGCGATCAGCAATTCGGTCTGGCAAGCCGACGGGCTGGCATGTTAGCGTCCACACCGGGTCGATTGCATGTAAACAAGGCCTTATCCGGCGCTCATTGGACATTATGGCTGGACTTCCTGCTCCACACGGGGGCCGAGGACTGCGTCCTCTGCTCCTCTCGGGCGACGCGCTGCGCGAGCAAGCGCGGCGCGCCGCGTCGTTGCCCAGGGTAACTGTCTCGTCGCGCGAGAAGGGCGACCTGATCATGCTCGGAATCGGCTGATTCACGCCGCTCGCCGGATTCATGGGGCAGGTCGATTGGAAGGGCGTATGCGACGCAATGCGTACATCCGATGGCGTGTTCTGGCCGATGCCGATTACGCTCTCGACCGACCGCGTGACTGCCGGCGGCATCAAGCCGAACTCCGAAGTGGCGCTGGTGGACGCCGATAACGGCGAAACCATGGCGACCATGAAGGTGGCCGAAAAATACTCGATCGACAAGGCGCACGAATGCAAGTCGGTGTTTCGCACCACTGATGCGGAACACCCCGGCGTGAAGATGGTGATGGAGCAGGGCGAGGTGAATCTTGCCGGTCCGCTCAAGGTGCTCTCTCAGGGCGGTTTTCCCGAACGCTATCCCGGGCTGTACATGACGCCTGCCGAAACGCGCGCGACCTTCGAGAAAATGGGCTGGTCGAAGGTGGCCGCTTTCCAAACGCGCAACCCCATGCACCGGTCGCACGAATATCTCGCCAAAGTGGCGATCGAAATCTGCGACGGCGTACTGGTGCACTCCCTGCTCGGCAACCTCAAGCCTGGCGACATACCCGCCGAGGTCCGCACGCGCACGATCTCGACGCTGATAGAAAAATACTTCGCCCCCAATACCGTTGTGCAGTCGGGCTATCCGCTCGACATGCGCTATGCCGGCCCGCGCGAGGCGCTGCTGCACGCGGTGTTCCGCCAGAATTACGGCTGCGCCTACCAGATACTCGGCCGCGATCACGCCGGCGTCGGCAGCTATTACGGCCCCTTCGACGCGCACCGCATATTCGACGAAATACCCGCCGACGCGCTCGAAATCCGGCCGATGAAGATTGACTGGACCTTCTGGTGCTACATCTGCGGCGGGATGGCCACGGCGCGCACCTGTCCGCACGAAGACAAGGACCGGCTGCTGGTTTCGGGCACGAAACTGCGCAAGGCGCTGTCCGAGGGTGAACAGGTGGCGGCCGAGTTCAGCCGGCCCGAGGTATTGCAGATTCTGCGCGAGCATTACCAGGGGCTCGAAGCGCACGAGCGCGTCGAAGTGAAGCTTTCCGGGCATTCCGCCCGCTGATTTTTCCAAGGAGAAACCATGCCGACATTCGTTCGGACCGACAAGTGCGATGGCTGCAAAGGGCAGGACAAGACTGCCTGCATGTACATCTGCCCGCACGACCTGATGATGCTGGACAAGGACGGCTCGGTCACCGGCCACGCGATGAAGGCCTACAACCAGGAGCCGGAGCAATGCTGGGAGTGCTACTCCTGCGTCAAGATCTGCCCGCAGCAGGCGATCGAGGTGCGCCACTATGCGGACGTGGTGCCGATGGGCGCCTCGGTGCAGCCGCTGCGCGGCTCCGACTCGATCATGTGGACCATCAAGTTCCGCAACGGCACCGTGAAGCGTTTCAAGTTTCCGATCCGCACCACGCCGGAGGGTTCGGCGGATCCCTACGGCGGCAAACCGGAAGCCAGCATGGCGGACTTCGACAACCACGCGGTCCTGTTCACGAAGGATACGCACAAGGTCGACATGAGCCAGTTCATCGCGGCGAAATAGGCAATCACGCAAACATCGAGCGGGCAGACGCCACCGGGTTTGGCGGGTCCGCACTGAAAGGAAAGAGAAATGGCTGAATACGGTTTTGGCAATCCTGAAATCATCGAAGAAGAGGTCGACATCCTGATCATCGGCGGCGGCATGGCCGCCTGCGGCGCGGCCTTCGAGATCGGCAAGTGGAACAAGGCGGCCGGCGCCAACCTGAAAATCAAGCTGGTGGACAAGGCGGCGATGAGCCGCTCGGGCGCGGTGGCTCAGGGGCTGTCGGCGATCAACACCTACATCGGCGAGAACGACCCCGCCGACTACGTGCGCTACGTAAGAAACGACCTGATGGGCATCATCCGCGAGGACCTGGTGTACGACGTCGGCCGGCACGTGGATGATTCGGTGCACAACTTCGAGGACTGGGTCCTGCCGGTCTGGAAAGCCAAGGGCGACGAGGACAAGCCGCTGCGTCAGGGCGGCAAGCCGGTGCGCTCGGGCAAGTGGCAGATCATGATCAACGGCGAGTCCTACAAGTGGATCGTGGCCGAGGCCGCCAAGAAGGCGATCGGAATGGAGAACGTACAGGAGCGCGTGTTCATCGTGCGCCTGATCAACGACAAGAACGATCCCACGCGGGTCGCCGCGGCGGCCGGCTTCTCGGTGCGCGATCACAAGCTCTACCTCTACAAATTCAAGTGCTGCCTGCTGGTGTGCGGCGGCGCGGTGAACGTGTTCCGCCCCCGATCGATCGGCGAGGGCGTGGGCCGCGCGTGGTACCCGGTGTGGAATGCGGGATCCACCTATTCGATGGCGGCGGAAGCCGGCGCCGAGATGACGATGATGGAGAACCGATTCGTTCCGGCGCGCTTCAAGGACGGCTACGGACCGGTGGGTGCATGGTTCCTGCTGTTCAAGGCGCAGGTGATGAACGGCTTCGGCGAGGACTACAACAAGCTGCGCGGCGACACCATCAAGGACGAGAAGCGTTTCGGCAAATACGGGCAGGGCGTGCCGGGCACCTGCCTCCGGAACCACATCATGCTGGAAGAAATGATCGCCGGCCGCGGCCCGATCATGATGGACACGCCGGGCGCAATGGCCAAGCTCGCCGAGAAGATGACGCCGAAGGAAGTCAAGCACCTCGAAGCCGAGGCCTGGGAGGACTTTCTCGACATGACCATCTCCCAGTGCGGCATCTGGGCGGGCGAGAACATCGAGCCGGACAAAAGCCCGTCCGAGATCATGCCGACCGAGCCGTACCTGCTGGGCTCGCATTCGGGCTGTGCCGGCATCTGGGTGTCGGGACCGACCGATCTGCCCGGCGTGCCGAAGGAGTGGAGCTGGGGCTATCGTTCGATGACCACCGTGAAGGGATTGTTCACTTCGGGCGACGGCGTGGGCGCCTCCGGCCACAAGTTCTCTTCGGGCTCGTTCGCGGAAGGGCGCATCGCGGCGAAGGCGATGGTGAAATTCGCAATCGACAACAAGGACTGGAAGCCAGCGCTCGAGCGCAGCACCAAGGATCTGGTCGAGGAAATCTACCGGCCGGTTCGAACCTTCCTCGAGCACAAGGACTACACCACCGCGATCGACATCAACCCGCATTACATCACACCGAAGATGCTGCAGTACCGCCTGCAGAAGCTGATGGACGAATATGTGGCGGGTGTCGGTACGTTCTACCGCACCAACGGCAAATTGCTCGAAATGGCCGAGAAGAAGCTCGAAATGCTGAAGGAGGATTCGCTCAAGATGCGCGCCAAGGACCTGCACGAACTGATGCGCGCATGGGAGAACTACCACCGGATCATCGCGGCGGAAGCACACATGAAGCACATCCAGTTCCGCACCGAGACCCGCTATCCGGGTTTCTATTACCGGATGGACTACAACTTCATCGACGACGAGAACTGGAAATGCTTCACCAACTCGACCTACGACCGGCATACCGGCAAGTGGGCGCTGAAGAAGGTGCCGTACGTTCAGGTGATCAAGTAGCTCACGTCGTCCCCGCGCCGGAACGTCAACCCCGAGTGAATTGATCGAGGGCGGGGACCCATCTCGAACCCCCGTCCGGGCGACCGCGCGGGGGTTTCATTTTTCGGACACTCCCCGGCCTGCAGCCTCAATGGCCGAGGAGAATCAGAACATCGAACCGCGATTGATCGAGTTCTCGGGAACCACCTGTAGCACATTCCGGTGCCCGACGAGTTTCCCGCTATTGTAGAAGCGGAAGATGTCAATGCCCGCTCAGTCCCTGTCGCCTGGCATCCACGCTGAAAACGCCCGCTCCGTGCACGTACAGAAGAAGCAGCCCGCCGGCCATCGCGAAGTTCTTCATGTAATTGATCATCTGCATCTGGTTGCCGAAGTCATTGTGGAAAATGACCGCCCCAACGACGCAGAACCCGGCCAAGGCCAGCGCAGTCCAGCGCGTGAGGAAACCGGCCACAAGCGCCAGGCCGCCACCGATCTCGAGTGCAATCACCAGCGGGAGCAGGGCGCCGGGCACGCCCATGGCGGCCATGTAGCCCTGCGTCGCTGCGTAGCCGGCGCCGAGTTTGCCCACTCCGGATATCAAGAAAATATGCGCGAGCAGAATCCGTGCGACCAGCACGATGGCATTGTTCATGAAACCCTCCTTTCGAGACGATGGACGGAGCGGCTTGCCGTGCCAAATGGCCCGATGTCGCGGGCGCGGGCCTTCAATGCAACGACGGTCGCCACGGTGTCGCTTACTTGGACTCGGGATATAGCCACTTCTTGAACAAGCGTGTCAACCTTGGACCCACGATGTAACTTATCGTAGGGACGACCAGCGCCGTGTTCGCGGCAATCGCCAGCACCACAGGCGTATCGAGCGGAAGAATCCAGCGCAGGACTTGTTCGTAGAGGAACACCAGGGGAAAGATTCCGAGCCAGGTCACCACGGTCATGCGCCCGCGCGAGGGCGATTGCGCGGCCCCCTGCGCGCGAAGCGTGAACCAGGTCTCCAGGCCGGTGAGGACTTCGCGACGCGGCTCGCCCTGGGTATAGCGGTTCGCGGTTTCCACCAGCCGGCGCTGCTCGCCGGATTCCTCCCATGCGCCCAGGTGCTCGCAGGTATCGAACCGGTAAACCATGCGGAAACCCGGCTGGCCCGGGGGCGATGGCCGCGTCACAGTAACTCCAAGATGTCCGGGAAACCGCGTTGCCGCGGCGATCAGCTCCTTGATCGCTTGCTCGAGCCGCGCTTCCATCCCCGGGCGCGGAATCCTGTCGATGATCTTCGTGACTCCGGTTGAATCCTTCACGGGGAACCCTTTCGCAATGCGGCGGAGATGAGGCCTCCGCATGGAGTCGATCGCATAACGCGTTCCTCTAGAAGACCCAGCAGGAGCATCCCAGTGCTCCCCAAAAGGGCCGCTCATCGGAAACGGCCGGCCCGCTCAGCCAAGCACGCGCGTGGTCATGGCCGTGCACGACGCAAGCTGCTCGCTGTACTGCATAGCTGTGCTGGTAGCCGCCGTACGCGTTGACCGGCGACCAGGCCGGGGACGCCTTGGGAAGCGCCGGCGCGAGCCCCTTGAACGAATCGTCCCCATGAACGATCCTGCCGCCGACCACGGTCAGCACGGAGGTGATGTCCTTGATCTCTTGCTCTGGAATGCCGAAGAAGTCCTTCGACAGAACGGCAAGGTCGGCAAGCTGTCCTGCCTTGATCCGGCCTTTCCGATCCTCATCGTTCGAGAACCAGCTGCTGCCGACGGTCCAGAGGCGCAGCGCGGTCTCGCGGTCGAGCAGATTGTCAAGAGCGTACATCTTGTACCCGCCGACGGTGTTCCCGGTCACCATCCAGTAAAGCGAAACCCAGGGGTTGTAGCTCGCCACGCGCGTCGCATCCGTGCCGCCTCCCACCGGGATGCCGGCGTCGAGCATGCGCCGGATCGGGGGCGTGTGGCGCGTCGCCGAATTTCCGTACCGCTCGGCAAAGTACTCGCCCTGGTACGCCATGCGGTGCTGGATCGCGATACCGCCGCCGAGCGCCTTGACCCGGTCGATGCTGCGCGGGCTGATGGTTTCGGCGTGATCGAAAAACCAGTGCAGCCCCGCGAACGGAATCTCCCGATTGACGCTCTCGAAGACGTCGAGCGCACGCGCGATCGTTTCCTCGTAGGTCGCATGGAGCCGGAACGGCCAGCGATTCTGGACAAGGTGCCGCACCACGGCCTCCAGGCCCGGCTCCATGCTGGAAGGCATGTCCGGTCGCGCTTGCTGAAAATCCTCGAAGTCGGCAGCGGAGTAGACGAGCATTTCGCCGGCGCCGTTATGCCGGTACATGTCCTCGCCCGAAAGCGGAGAGAGCATGGCGCTCCAGCGCTGGAAGTCCGCGAGCTCGCCCCCGTTCTTCTGCGTAAACAGGTTGTACGCAATTCGCACGGTGAGCTCGCCGTCTTTCGCGAGCTTCTGGATGATCTCGTAGTCCTCCGGGTAGTTCTGAAAGCCGCCGCCGGCGTCGATGACAGAGGTGAGGCCCAGGCGGTTCAGCTCGCGCATGAAGAGCCGCGTCGAGTTCACCTGGTCATCGGGCGAGAGCTTCGGACCCTTGGCCAGGGTCGCATAAAGAATCAGCGCGTTCGGCGCGGCGATGAGCAGGCCGTTGGGATCGCCCTGCGCATCCCGCTGGATGACGCCACCCGGAGGATCTGGCGTGTCCTTGGTGTAACCGACCGCCCGCAAGGCGGCGCGATTGAGCAGAGCGCGATCGTACAAGTGCAGGATGAACACCGGCGTATCCGGCGCGACCTGGTTGATTTCTTCCAGCGTGGGCAGGCGCCGCTCCGCAAATTGATGAGCGCTAAAGCCGCCGACGACGCGCACCCACTGAGGCGCCGGCGTGCGGTGTACCTGCGCCTTGAGCATCGCCATCGCGTCGGCCAGCGACCGCACGCCGTCCCAGCGCAGCTCGAGGTTGTAGCTAAGCCCGCCGCGGATCAGATGCATGTGGCTGTCATGTAGCCCAGGAATGCCCCGGCGTTTTCCCAAGTCGATGATGGTCGTGCCGGGGGTGGCGCACCGCCGGATCTCTTCGTCGGATCCGGTGGCGGCAAACCGCCCGTTTTCCATCAATACGGCGCTTGCCTCGGGGTTCGAGCGGTCCAGGGTGGAGATCCGGCCATTCACCAGCGCGATCGGCGTTGCGGAGGAAATCATGGGCGCTCCCTCAAGTTTCGCTGCAAGTCAGGCTGACTTACGCGACTGCGGCTGCTTGTGCACCATCGTGTAGGCGTACTCGACGCCGCTGCCGTAGCCGCCGCTGTGCTCCTTCACGATCGCGAGCGTGTCGTTGTAGGTGTCCTTGCGCGACCAGTCGCGCTGCAGCTCGAGCAGATATTGCTGCCAGGTGATGGGCACAGCCCCTGCCTGAATCATGCGCTGGACCGCCATGCCGTGCGCCGACTGCGAGGTCCCGCCGGAAGCGTCCTCGACGAAATACACCTCGTATCCGTCTTTGAGCGCTTCCAGTACCGGCATCGTAATGCAGACTTCCGTCCATAGCCCCGCGAACACGATCTTCGGGCGTCCGAGGCGCTTCACCTCCGCCTTGATACGCTGGTCGTCCCAGGTATTCATGCTCGAGCGCTCGAAAATCTTGTTCTTCGAAAGAACGTCGATAAGCTCGGGGAAGATGTAGCCACTGAAGCTTTCGGTTTCTACCGACGTTAGGACGGTCGGCACCTTGAATGCCGTCGCCGATTTGGCCAGCGCAACGGCATTGTTTTTCAAGAGCTGGCGGTCGATGCTCATTACTCCAAACAGCATTTGCGGCTGGTAGTCGATCAGCACGAGCACGTTGTTGGCCGGCGTGAGCAGTTCATGTTTTGCGTTTGACATTACAGTTACTCCTTGGTTGGCGGAAAGATGTCCTGCGAAGCGTCTGGTGACGCTCGCCGGGCAAATCGAATACGAGTACCTCAGCTTCCTGCGGATCGGACAACGTGAGCGCAGGCGCATCGGTCACCTTCAAACCGTCGCCGGTGCCGAGCGAAGTGCCATTCACGGTGATGCTGCCGCGGGCGACGTGGACATAGGCGCGACGATTGGGAGCCAATTGAAGTGCAGCCTGCTCCTCGCCGTCGAATAACCCCGCATAAAGACGGACATCCTGGGGGATCCGCAGCGATCCGTCCGCGCCGTCGGTCGACGCGATGAGCTGCAGCCGTCCGCGCTTCCCGTCGGGAGCAATATGTTTCTGCTCGTAATCGGGTGTGATGCCAGTCAGGTTCGGCTTGATCCAGATCTGCAGGAAGTGCCCCGGCATCGTCGCGGAGGGGTTGTACTCGCAGTGCCGCGCGCCGCGGCCTGCGCTCATTCGCTGCACGTCGCCGGGCCGAACGATGGAACCATTGCCCATCGAGTCCTTGTGCTCGAGATCTCCGTCAAGCACATAGCTGATGATCTCCATGTCGCGGTGGCCGTGCGTGCCGAAGCCGGTCCCGGGCTCGACCCGGTCCTCATTGATGACGCGCAGTGCGCCAAATTCGACCTGCTTCGGGTCAAAGTAGTCGGCGAACGAAAACGTATGCCGCGATTTCAGCCGCCCATGGTCTGCATGGCCCCGATCCCCGCTGCGCCTTACTTCGAGCATTTCCTTTCTCCTTTCTGAGGTCGCACGATATTCTCTAAAAAGCAGATAAAAAAGCGCAAAATATTGACCCTATTTAACAACTTTGTTTATGGATTCCCATGAAACCGCCGAAATCTTCGCTAGAACAATGGGCAGTTCTTGCCGCGGTCGTTGACGAGGGCGGGTATGCGCAAGCAGCGGCTGCCCTCCACCGCAGCCAGCCTGCGGTCAGTTATGCCGTGGCGCGCCTGCAGGAGGCACTCAACGTGCCGCTGTTGGCGATCGAGGGGCGCAAGGCCGTCTTGACGCCCATCGGCAAGGCCTTGCTGAAACGCGCCCGGTCTCTGCTCAGGGATTGGGATACGCTCGAGCGCGTGGCACTGAGCCTGACGCAGGGCTGGGAACCGGAACTCAAGCTAGTTGTCGATCACGCGTTTCCGCGCCAACGTCTGCTCGCCATTCTCGGCAAGATGCAGAAGGCCTGCCCTAACACTCAGCTGCAATTTACCGCTGCCGTTCTCTCGGGTGCGGAGGAAGCCATCGTCGAGGGCACAGCCGACGTCGTGCTCACAACTCGCGTGCCTACAGGGTTTCTCGGCGAGTGGCTGCTCGACATGCCGTTCATGATTGCTGCGCACCGCGACCATCCGTTGTTCGAGCTTGGCCGTAGCGTGACTGCTGATGATCTTGCCCGGCATACGCAAGTGGTGATCCGTGATACCGGCGTGCGGCGTCCGCGCGACGAGGGCTGGCTGGGATCTACCGTGCGGTGGACCGTCGGCAGCATGGACGCGGCCCTCGCGGTGCTGCGCGCCGGTTTAGCCTACGGATGGCTGCCTGAGCACATCATCGAGCCTTCGCTGAAAGACCGAACGCTCCAGAGGATTCCGCTGGCCTTCGGTGCCGAACGAAAGGTGCCCGTTTACATGGTACTGACGCATCCCGACTCCGCTGGCCCGGCGGCGCGCGCTGCCGTGGAGTTGTTTCAGCGACATGTGCTAGCCCCGCCGCAATCTGCGTCACACTGACGGTCCTATCGCTCGACGACCGAGTCGTCGATCCTCAGTCCGGCCGCCACCCAGGCGTCCATGCCGCCAGCGAGTGGACGAACGCGGCGAATGCCGCGCTCCCTCAGCAGTATCGCGACTTTGACCGCGCTCGCCTCGTTCGGGCACGCGCAATAGACCACGACTTCGCGGTCGCGGGGAATCTGCGCGAGCGTGCTCTCGAGGTTGTCCAGATCCACCGTCCGCGCACCCGGAATACTGCGGCCGTCCAGCGCGCGGTGGGTGCGCGAGCGCACGTCGAGAACAAGCGGATCCTCGCCGCGATTCATCATCTCGTAGAGTTCATCCACGCCGATTCGCGCGGTGCGCAGGGTTTTGAGAAAACGCCGGCGGTCCCAGAGGCGATACGACATGTACAGCCCGAGCAGCATCGCGACGACCAGCAACGCATGGCCGCCGAGGTCGGTCAGCCGCTCCAGCAACCAGTCGATCTGGCCATGAAACAGAAGCCCGAGGCCGAGCCCTGTTCCGGACCACAGCACCGCTCCAGCACCGTTATACAGAAGAAACGACGATGTCTTGAGTCCGAGCGCGCCCGCAACCGGGGGCGCCACGGTCGCCAGTCCGGGGACGAACTTGGCAACCACGAGGGTCGCGACGCCACGACGCTCGTACGTTGTTTCGGTCTGGCGCACGCAGGAATCCGGCGAGATCGAGACACGGCACAGGAGCTTCAGCACGCCGTAGCCGTAACGCCGCCCCGCCCAGAACCACGCAAGATCACCGATGGTGCAGGCGAGAACCGAACTCGCAAGTGCATACACGCCGTAGAGCGGGTCTTCGATCGCCTTCGCGCCGGCGAGCAGCAGGACCGGCAAGGCCGGGATCGGCGCGCCGAGCTGCTCCAACAGCACGAAACCGATTACCGCGAGCAGGCCGTAGTCGGCAAAGAATTGGGTAATTCGCTTGCTCCAAGCTGAGATTGTGTCTTGCCAATTATGAGGTATGAGAAGGAAATAGCCTCGGCCAGAGCCCGTGCCCGGACAATTCTCGTCGGTATCAGGCGGCGGGCTCGGGCGCCCCGAACCGCAGTCAGCCGCGTTGCGCCTGGCAGAACTACCACCGCATCATCGCCGCAGAAGCGCAAGTGAAGCATATCCAGTCCGCACCGAGACACGCGTCCCGGCTTCTACTACCGCATGGATTACAACTTCGTCGACGACGAGAACTGGAAGCGCTTCACCAACTCGACCTATGACAAGCACACCAGGAAGTGGTCGCTCAAGAAGGTGTCGTACTTTCAGGAGACCAAGTAGCCGGTCGCAACAGGGAACAAGACTTCACCCCGCGCGCGGGGGATCTTATTTACCTTCGGACGCCAAGGCGGCGTAGGGCGCTGCGGCGTACACCACGCGCCCGCCGAGCAGCGTGAGCAGCGACTCGATCGCGCCGACCTCGGCCACGGGCACCGCAAGGTAATCCTTGGACAGCACCGCGATGTCGGCGGACTTGCCCGTCTCCAAGGAGCCGCGCCGATTCTCGTCATGGGAGAACCATGCGCTTCCGAGCGTATACAGTCGCAGCGCTTCCTCGCGCGTCGGCGTTTCATCCGGGCCGCGCACGCTGGCGCCGTCGACCGTGCGGCCGTCAAGCATCCACTGGAGCGCTACGAAGGGGTTGTAGGACATGACGCGATGAGCGTCGGTACCCGCCCCGACGGGGATGCCGATGCGCAGCGCCGTGCGGATCGGAGGAGAGCGCCGCGCAGCGTCGCCCCCGCGCTGCGCGGCGAATTGTTGACCGTCGAAATAGCGCGCGTTCTGCATGGTCCAGCCCAAGCCGAGCGCTTTCATCCTGCGCAACGTCTCCTCACTCGCGTCGTTCAGGTGCGCGATCGACCAGCGCAGCGGCGCGATCGGAATTTCGCGGTTGATGCGTTCGAACACCTCCAGCAGATGGCCGACCGAGGCGTCGTTGTTCCAGTGGACGGTGACGCCCATGGCGCGTTCGGCGGCCCATTTCGCCGCCTCGTGAAACGCCGCCTTTTCGTCCTCGCTGGGCCGGTCGTTGTTGTACATGCCGAGCGTCACGCGCTCGCCGATGCCGTTGAACTTGAGCATGTCGTCGCCGAAGCCCATGGGCAGGAGCAGGGTCTGCTCGCGGAAGTCCTCCAGTTCCTTCCCGCGCCGCTGCGAAAACAGGCTGTAGGTGACGCGTACGGTCAGCTCGCGCCTCTGCCAGACGCGGAACAGCGGAAGGTAACTTGCCGGCGCCATGTTGAACCCGCCCGGGTCGCCCACGCCAGTGATCGCCAGCCTGTTCAACTCGCGGAAAAACAGGCGCGTCCCCTCGACCTGCGCTTCGAAACCGGGCCTCGCAAGGCGGTCAAACAATGTCGTGATGGTAGGGCCGTCGCCAAGGATCCACCCCGTAGGGTTTCCTTTCGCATCGCGCTCCAGCCGTCCGCGCGGCGGCACGTCACCGTCGGCACGGATGTCGAGCGAGCTGAATGCCGCCGGTGTAAGCAGCGCCGCCTCGTAGAACAGCTGCACGTATACCGGACGCTCGGGCGCTGCTGAAAGGAGTTCCGCCTGCGTGGGGCGGCGTCGCTCCCGGAACTGCCGCTCGGTCCAGCCACCCGCCACCACGATCCAGCTTCCCGCGCGCGCGTTTCGCGCTGCGCTACGAATGCGTTCCAGCGCCTCGGGAATCGATCGCGCTCCGATCCAGTTGACTTCAGTAGCGAAGCTTTGCGCCGCGCGGATGGCGTGCATATGCGAGTCGATGAGGCCCGGAATGACCATCCTTCCCTGCAGATCGACGATCTGCGTCTGCGGTCCCGCCATCGCGCGTATCTCGGCCGTTCGGCCGATCGCGGCGATCTTGCCGTCGCGCAATGCAACCGCCTCCTGAATCGAGGAACGGCTATCGAGCGTGACGATCTTGCCGTTGTGCAATACCATGTCGGGCGCCTGACCCCATGCGACAGTCGCGGTGGAAACGAGCAGCAGTGTGGCGAGGGTCCGAACTCCAGCATGCGTGTGGGACATTGAGTAAATCCTCCGAATGATCTTTGACGAATTCCGGATTTGATTGGACGAGATGGTACCTCACGGCCCGCGCGCGCCCTAGCCTGGACTGCGCGACGTGAACTTTTCGCCTTCTGCCACTGGTGCTACCATGGTGCCACCCGATGACGGAGTAACCTGATGGCTGCCACGACAACATTGAAATTGCCTCCTGCGCTGCGCACGCGGATCGCGAGGATCGCCAAGGAAACCGGCCGCTCCGCGCACGGATACATGCTGGAAGCGCTGGAGCGGCAGACGGTGCGTGAGGAAAAGGTCCGCGAATTCGTACGCGAGGCGCTGGCGGCCGATCGGGCGATCGATGCGGGTGGCGAGGTCTATCGCGCTGAAGACGTGCATGCGTGGCTCGAGCGCCTCGCGCGAGGGAAGAAGACGGCCCGGCCGAAGCCGTGGCGCCGATAGTCTACGCACCGGTTGCGCTGCACGATCTCGAGCGATTGTTCGAATTTCTTGCCGAGCGCGATCCGAAGGCCGCGGTGAACGCAGTGCAGGCGATTCGATCCGCGGTGGACATCCTCGGGGTTCACCCGCTCGTTGGCCGGGTGAGGGATGGCGAGGTGCGCGAGTTGGTGATCTCGTTCGGTGCGTCCGGGTATCTCGCGCTCTACCGGTACCTGGCGGTTCCGGGTATTGTTCGGGTGCTCGGCTTACGCCATCAACGCGAACTCGATTACCCGGTCTAGGACTTTTCATGGCTGATCAACCCAGCGAATTCCGCATTGAAATGCCGCCCGCCACGCCGGTAGTGCCGGTGCAGCTGTGGCTCGAGGATAGGTTCCGCTTCCGCTGCCACAAGGGCATCGCCTGCTTCAACAAGTGCTGCGAAAACATCGACATCCTGCTCACGCCGTGGGACATCGTGCGGATCGCGCGGCACTTCGGGATCACTACGCGCGCGGCGATCGACCGCTATACCACCGATGCGCAGATCGACGCGCACGGCATGCCGGCGCTGAAACTGGCGCGAAAGGCGGGCGCAAGCGCCTGCATCCACCTTACGCCCGAGGGCTGCGGGATATACGCTGACCGGCCGGCCGCCTGCCGCTATTACGCGCTCGGCTCGGTCGCGATGCGCAAGAAGGAATCGAGCGAGGTCGAGGATTCGTTCTTCGTCGTGAAGGAGGCGCATTGCCTCGGCCACGACGAACCCCAGGAGCAGACAATTGCCGAGTACCGCCGCGAGCAGGGCGTCGAAGCCTACGACGAGGCGAACCGCGCGTGGCGCGACATCGTGCTCAAGAAACGGTCTTCGGGTCCCACCGTCGGCAAACCCTCGCAACGAAGCTTCGAGCTGTTCTACCTCGCGAGTTACGACCTCGACGGATTCAGGAGTTTCGCGCTGTCGGACAAGTTTGCATCGGTGTTCGAACTCGAGCCTCAACTGCGTGAGCAGATCCGGCTGGACGATGCTGCATGCCTCGCGTTCGCGATGCGTTTCCTGCGCCAGGCGCTGTTCGGTGAAATGACAATCGCCGTGTGTGCAGGTGCTGCCGAGCAGCGCCTGCCGGCCTACCGCGCGCGGCTGCTGCGCGAAGCGCAGGAAAAAGCCGCGCAACTTGCCGACCAGCAGGATGCGCTCTACGACTCGCTCAAGGAACAGGGAGAATCCTGAGCCGCCGCGGCGTGCGATCGCGCGCGGGTGTTCCTTAAACGAACAGCGCGCCTGCGATCCCGACGGCAAGCAGCAGCCCGGAAATGGGCAGGGTGATCCGGCGCAGCTCAGGTGAACCGAGCCCGATCGACATTCCGCTCTTGGTGAGGGTGTTGGCCATTACGGCAACGACGATAGCCCGCGCCGCAGTTCCGACGTTCGAATCATCGGTCTTCGCAAGATCCGCCATGGCGAGCGTGATGGCGTCCACGTCGGTCAGGCCTGCGATTCCCGCCGCAAGGTACAGTCCCGCATCGCCGAGATAGACCTGCGCTGCCTTCGCGATCAGAACGACGACACCGAACAGCAAGCCGAACTTGATCGCTTCATCGAGCTCGAAGGGGTTGTGGCCGGCTTTCACTTCCCCTCGCTCGGCTTGCTGGCGCCGTCGCCACAGCCAATAGCAGGCGCCCAGGCTGGTTAGCGCCAACAGTCCGATCGCGAAAGCAAGCCGCCGGCCGAGTTCCCAGCTGATGAGCGAAGTCATGATGGCGACGCGGAAGAACATCACGGTCCAGGCGAGCACGATGCCCAATGCCAGCGCGGATGCATCCTCGCCCGGTTGCCGGCTGCGCTGCGAGAACCCGAGCGTCACCGCGGTGCTCGAAGCCAGGCCGCCCAGCAGGCCGGCGATGCCGATGCCGTGCTCGGCGCCGACGATCTTGATCAGCAGGTAGCTGGCGAAATTGAGCGCGGATATCAGCACCACCATCAGCCAGATTTTGTACGGGTTCATTACGTCGAGCGGCGGCGGGCCGTAATTGTGGTCCGGCACCAGCGGCAGGATGATGAGGGTGACAATGCCGAATTTGAGCGTTGCCTCGACGTCGCTCGCGTTGATCCGGCTGGCGAGGCGGTGCAGCCAGCCCTTGAGCGCGAGCAGCAGCGCCATCGCCACGGCGACCCAGGCCGCGACCTGAAGCTGGCCGTGCGCGCACAGCAAGCCGAGCAGGAACGCGAGCAAAGCCGAGATCTCGGTGGTGATGCCGGGGTCGCCCCGCAGCGAGGTCACCACGTACTGGCCGATGACAAGCGCGGCGACGGAGAAGAAGATGGCCAGCGCCAGCCAGTCGAGCCCCAGGCTGTTGCCGAGGTAGCCGGCGATTGCGCCGGCGAGCGCGATGAGCGCGAAGCTGCGCACGCCGGCACCGCCTTCCTCGCTCTTGCTTCGCTCGCGCTCGAGGCCGATCAGCATGCCAAGCGCGATTGCAACGGCAAAGCGCAGCGCGAGATCGGGATTTTCCATCCGTGCCCCACATTGTTGAGCGCTTCATTGTAAGAACGGCGGCTTGCCTTGGCAATCGGACGTGTGGTACCGATGAGAACCAATGTCGTTCGGCATGAGGGCGGGGTAAAGTAGCGGCAATCCGATCACGAGGAGAGATGGATGAAGCACGCGTGCGAATGACCAGGCAATCGCTCCCCGATGCCGCCGGGCTGATGATCGAGCGCGAACCCTATTACCAGCCGCTTCGCGGCGAAGTCGCGCTGTTCGAGGCTGCATGGCGCAATCAGATGCCGGTATTGCTGAAAGGGCCTACGGGTTGCGGCAAGACGCGCTTCATCGAGTACATGGCCTGGCGTCTGGCCCGGCCGCTCGTGACAGTGTCCTGCCACGATGACCTGACCGCCGCGGATCTCGTCGGGCGCTATCTCATTACCGCAAGGGAAACCGCCTGGTCGGACGGTCCGATGGCGCGTGCCGTGCGGCTGGGCGCGATCCTGTACCTGGACGAGATTGTCGAGGCGCGCAAGGACACCACGGTGGTCATCCATCCTCTCGCCGATGACCGGCGCACGCTGTTCGTCGACAAACGGGGCGAGGTACTGAAAGCGCCGCCGGAATTCATGCTGGCGATCTCCTACAACCCCGGTTATCAGAGCGTGCTGAAGGAATTGAAACAATCGACGCGCCAGCGCTTCGTCGCCATCGATTTTGATTTCCCTCCAGCCGAAACCGAAGCCGGAATCGTCGCGCGCGAGAGCGGTATCGACGCTGCCGCGTCCGGACGGCTGGTGAAACTTGCGCACATGACGCGCAACCTCAAGGGCAACGGCCTCGACGAGGGCGCGTCCACGCGCCTGCTGGTGCACGCAGCCAAGCTGATCGTGCAGGGTGTCGAGCCGCGCGCCGCGTGTGATGCTGCGATTGCGCTCGCGCTGACCGACGAGCCGGAGATGCTGGCGGCAGTGCATGAACTCGTCAGCGCGGTTTTCTGACAACGCGCCGCTCGACGCGGCCGAAATCGAGGAACGCTTCGAAGAGCTGGTCGGCGCGGTGCTCTCGTCGCGTCGCACCGCCACAGCTCTGTCGCAGGAGCTGGCGCGGCAGCCGCGCGCCGTGCAGGAGTTCACGCTGCACTGGGTTGCGATCACTGCCCGGTCGAGCCCGGAACTCGCATACCAGTTCGCGACGGTGGCTCCCGGCGCAATCGGCGCCCTGGGTGTCGCGGGCGCCGAGAAATGGCTGCTCGAAGCAATGGATGTGTTCGACCGCGAAGGACTGTATCGCGCGGCTGCCTCACTCAAGGACCTTGCCGGTTTCATCCGGCAGGCTCGCGCGCAGGCCGGCGCCGTGGCGTTCCCGGAAGTCGCCCGCGTACTCGAGCATTTTCTTGCCGGTCTTTCGGGCCGGCCGATGAAACTCGAGGCCGACGATGTGCCCTGGACCGATACCGATACGGTGTACCTGCCGCGCCGCATCACGAGGTATGGCAGGCGCGAGGAGAATTTTCGCGCCTACAAGGTCACCGCGGCGCTGCTCTGGGCGCAGGCGCGCCACGGCACCTTCAGCCTGGATGCCAAACGCTATCCCGGTACGGCGCCCGGGCTGGCGCTGCTCGCCGCGCTGGAATCGATACGTCTTGCCGCGCGCTTCGAGCGCGAATTGCCCGGCCTGCACCGCGACCTCGAACTGCTGCGCCAACCCGCGATCGAGTCGCACTTCGAGCCGGTCGTGAAGGCTCTGAGATCTGAATCTGCGGGCGTTGCCGACAGCCTGCTCGCATTGCAGCGATTGCCCGCCGATGCGCGCGCACCGGACTGGGTGTTCCTGGGCAGACTCGAGCCGCAGCGCGCGCTCGGTGTGCGCGCGGAGCGCATTGCACGCGACCGGCAGGCGCTGCAGAGCGCCGTGGCGAGATTGCGCGCGGAGATGCGTGCGGCGGACGGCGGGGCAACGGCCCCGGCGGAGGCGGCGCGTTTGAGGGTCGCGGTGCGTGAAATGCCGGGCGATGCGCAGCAGCTCGACATTTCGCTCGAACTCGACGGCCGGACGATGGCGCCCACGCCCGAGGTGAGCGCGCTGATCGAGTCGATTTTGCAGGACCTCGGCGAGCTGCCCGAGGAATATCTCGTCGCGGCGGGCGACGGGGCTTACCGCACGGAAAACGCGGGCGAGCCCGCCGAGCTCGTGCCGGGCATCGAAGCGCCGGCCGAGGGTCTGCTCTACGACGAGTGGGACTTCCGCAGGCGCCATTACCGCAAGGACTGGTGCGTGCTCGCCGAGCGCGACGTGCAGCCCGGCGATTCCCGTTTCGTGCCGGCCGCGTTGATTCGCTACCGCGCCGAAGTGTGGCACCTGCGCCGTTCGTTCGAGGCTTTGCGCGGCGAGGACCGCCGCTTGCGCGGCGAGCCCTGGGGTGACGAGGTGGACCTCGATGCGGCAGTGCGCGCATTGACCGAGATGCGCTCGGGCGCGGAACTCGCCGAACGGCTGTTCGTGCGGCGTGAAAGGAAGCTGCGCGACATGGCGGTGATGTTCGTGGTCGACATGTCGGGCTCCACCAAGGGCTGGATCAACGATTGCGAGCGCGAGGCTCTGGTGCTGCTCGCCGAGGCGCTCGAAGTGCTCGGTGACCGATACGCGATCTACGGTTTTTCCGGCATTACGCGCAAGCGCTGCGAGGTGTACCGCGTCAAGCGATTCGACGAGCGCTACGGCGGTGAGGTGCAGCAGCGCATTGCCGGCATCCAGCCGCTCGACTACACGCGCATGGGCGTCGCACTGCGCCACCTGACCGGGATCCTCGCCGCGCAGGAGGCGCGCACGCGTCTGATGATCACCCTCTCCGACGGCAAGCCGGACGATTTTTCCGACGGCTACCGCGGCGAGTACGGCATCGAGGACACGCGCCAGGCGCTGCTCGAGGCGAAGCGGGCCGGCATCCATTCGTTTTGCATCACCATCGACCGGGAGGCGCGCGACTACCTGCCGCGCATGTACGGCGCGGCGCATTACACGGTGATCGAGGACGTGGCGCGCCTGCCGTTGAAGGTGGCGGAGGTGTACCGGCGGTTGACGAGTTGAAGTGGCCGTCATTCCCGCGCAGGCGGGAATCCAGCGGCGGCGGGGTAGATTATCTTTGGCTGCTCAACGCGCCAGAAACGCGCCAAACGCGCCATCGCGCATTTGTGTCAACGGCGAGCACGACGCGCCCATCCCTTGCGGACCTGCTCGTCGATCTGCGCCAGCCGGGTCCCCCGCCTGGCCGCGAGTGCCCCGAACGGCGTCTCGACGCTGTTCTCCTCGCGGTCGATTACGACGCCGACGTCGAGCTCGCGAAACCGGATCCGGTCGCCGGGTTTCACGCCGAGACGATTGCGGATCTTGAGCGGGATGGTGACTTGGCCCTTGGTGGTGACCGTGGACGAGGACGACTTCATGGCCGCGCTCCGGAAGTAAGACCTGGTTAAGAAGATATTACTCTGGATGCCCGGTAAGAGAGCTGCAACGACGTGAGAAGACGATAGACGATGTCCCGCGACGGGGAAAAAGCGAGAACCAGAAGAAATTTCGGTAACCAGTTTCCATCGCTGTCCTGATAGAAGCTGCCGTGGCGATAAATCTCACCCGGCGCCGGCGGGGCGGCCGGCGGCACAGATCTACTCAGTCTTTAAGCAGCGGCTCGCTCGGAGCTGGCGCGGGATAGCGCTTTGTACTCTGCCGCGCGGCGCAAGAGCTCCTCCCGGTTCGGGTCGTCCCTCGCGATAGCAAGCTCGTAAGGTATCTCTTCGTCATTGCCTTCCCTGTTCCGCCAAACTTTCGCCCACGCGCCGTTCTCGTCGTGGGTGACGTCGATCAACTTCTCCGACAAGTCCTCGCGAAACCTCTCGGCGAGGCTGGCGAGAATGCGCGTCTCGCGAGCGCTGAAATGCGAATCGTCAAAGGCGCGCTTCGCAATCACATTCTCGCGGACGCAGTCGTATACCTTCTCAGGTCGAATCTCGATTGCCGCGGCGATGTCAGCGTCAAGGTCATCCCAAACCTGCACGAGTTCAGCCGGCACGGGGCCCATCTTCCAGGCCCGATATTCCATGCCGGAAACCGAGCGGCCGGTTTCGCGGAAATGCCCGAAATCAAGCAGGTAAAGCAGCTTGAACAGTTTGATTTTGCCGAGGCCGCCAACGCGCTCGGCAAAGAAAAGAATTGCGTTGATCAGCTTTT
Organism: Betaproteobacteria bacterium; assembly: GCA_016195915.1. Classification (GTDB taxonomy): domain Bacteria; phylum Pseudomonadota; class Gammaproteobacteria; order Burkholderiales; family SG8-39; genus JADGRQ01. The sequence goes on from JACPYS010000006.1 coordinate 31,979, forward strand.
CGCGGGAGCGCGAGACAAGCATCCGGTCCCTTCCCTGGCTGCGCGGATTGCGCAAGTCGAGGAATTATCGTGCGCGCGAGTCTGGGCCGCAAGCGCCGCGGCGAGCAGCCGCGACTGTGGCCCCGGATCGATTTGCCGGAGCCGAGCCGCCGTGATCGTCCGTATAATCGATTTCAGCGGCAAGAGCGAGATCGCCTGGCGCGAGGAAATCGCCGGCGCGCTTGACGCCCTCGACTGATTTGGGGGGAGACTCGCGAAGCGCGGAGCACGCGGCAATGGAATGCATTAGTCTCAATCATTGAAGCGAAAATGCCTGTCGTCTTGAGACCAGACCATGTCTGAACTTGTTGCCGATTGTCCGCGTTGCGGTTCCCGCAAGATCACATTCGACGTTACGCAGGAGCACCACATCGGAATCCGGTACGACTGGCAGTACTGGTTCGAGGCGTTTTGTGTTTGTCGCCATTGCAAATGCTCGACTATCTTTGTCCTGAGCCAAAACGTGGACTCAGATCATGGGATTGTTCAAAAGCAAGGCCTGTTGAAGCTCACGGGTGCCGTCAATCGATACATGGATATCGAGAGCTTTGTCAGTTTGAAGGATAGTGCTGCCGTAGAACCTCCAAAGCATTTGCCGGAGGAGATCACGGCCGCCTTTGCCGAAGGCGCGAAGTGTTTGGCCATCGGTTGCCACAATGCAGCCGGAACGATGTTTCGTCTTTGCGTCGATATTGCAACCCGCGATAAGCTTCCCGCCACGGATGAAAGAGGGCTAAACGCCAAAATCCGCCGCAACCTCGGTATGAGGCTGCCTTGGCTCATCGACAATGGTTTACTGCCCGAAGCGCTTCGCGAGTTGTCGTCGTGCGTGAAGGAGGACGGAAACGACGGCGCCCACGCGGGAACCCTGTCGAAGGAAGATGCTGATGATCTGCTCGACTTTACGATTGCGCTTCTCGAGCGCATGTACACAGAGCCGGAGCGGCTTCGGCTGGCAAAGGAGCGCCGGGAATCGCGGCGCAAACCTCCGTCGAGCATTTAACTTTAGCCCAGTCAGATGCCGCTCCAGTGAAAACTGAAATCGTCGCTTGGTGGGGCGCGATCCTAGCCACCATTGTTCTTTTTTGGGATGTCTACAAATGGCGGGCTGCGGGGCCCAAGTTGCGGGTCTCGGTTCAATCGGGAATGGAAAGCATCAATATGCTGCAGTACGACGGCAAGACCCTCATACTCGTGAACGTCTCCAACTATGGAGATCGCCCAACCACATTCACGAACCTTGGCTATCTCTATTTTACGAATCTCTGGAATCGCATACGTCGACGCCCTGACAAGGCAGCAATTATTCCGAATCCGAGTGATGTTCATCCTCTGCCGCATGAACTAAAGCAAGGGAGCCTCTGGTCCGGTATTGCGATCCAGGACGATCAAGTGACCAAATGGGCGAAAGAGGGCCGTCTTTACTGTGTTCTTTACCACTCGCATAGCGAGCGACCGATCTATCGTCGAGTGGTCGCGCATGAGCGGTCTAACGCATAGCTGAGAGGAACGCCAACATGCAAATAGTGCGAGTGATTATTCGATGAAAACCGTCCGCGACGCCTGCCAGCTCCAGCCGAACGCCCTTTCCATCAAGCTCGGTGACCAAATCGAGCAACTCGATGACCTGATTGCGACCGAGGGCGACGGTGCCGCCTTCTTTGAGAAGACGCACATCACCCAGGGTATGCAGGACCTGATCAGCGAGGGCATCGCGCGTCTGGCCGGAGTTTCGACGCAGGCGATTTTCCACCTCAAGCAGGCCATGGGCGGCGGCAAGACTCACCTGCTGGTCGGGTTTGGCTTGCTCGCCAAGCATCCAGGGTTGCGCAAGACGCATTGCGCCGGGATGGCCAATACGTCGGCGTTCCAGAGTGCCAACATCGCCGCCTTCAACGGCCGCAATAACCCCGACCATTTCTTCTGGGGAGAAATCGCCAAGCAGCTCGACAAGGGCGAGCAATTCAAGGCTTTTTGGACCAGCGGTCCCAAGGCGCCGGACGAGAAGGACTGGCTCAAACTTTTTGAAGGCGATAAGCCCGTTCTCATCCTGCTCGACGAGATGCCGCCCTACTTTCACTACCTCGACACGCAGAAGGTGGGCAACGGCACGGTCGCCGACATTGCCACCCGAGCGTTCGCCAATCTGCTCACAGCGGCGGGCAAGAAGAAGAACGTGTGCGTTGTGGTGTCCGACCTCGCCGCCGCCTATGACACCGGCGCCAAGCTCATCTACCGGGCACTCGAAGACGCGCGCGCCGAGCTCGGCCGCCAGGAACGGAATATCACGCCGGTGGACCTCGCCGCCAACGAGATCTACGACATCCTGCGCAAGCGCCTGTTCAAGTCGCTTCCCGACAAGGCGGAGATCGGCGACATCGCCGAAGCCTTCGGCCGCAAGCTGGAAGAGGCCGCCAAGTCGAAAACCGCCAACCGCGGCGCCGAGGCGATCGCCGACGAGGTCGCTGCGACTTATCCCTTTCATCCGCGGCTCAAAAATGTCATTGCGCTCTTCAAGGAAAACGAGCAATTCAAGCAGACGCGCGGCCTGATCGAACTCGTTTCGCGCCTGCTCAGGTCGGTTTGGGACCGTCAGGCCAACGACGTCTTCCTCATCGGCCCGCAGCACTTCGACTTGTCGGTGCCGGAGGTGCGAGACAAGCTGACCGAGATATCTGGCATGCGCGATGTCATCGCCAAGGATCTCTGGGACGCACAGCAATCCGCGCACGCCCAGATCATCGACCTGCAAACCGGCAAGGAGGCGGCGACGCAGATCGGCGCGCTGCTGCTTACCGCGAGCCTCTCCACCGCCGTCAACGCGGTGAAGGGCCTCACCCGGGAGGAAATGGTCGAGTGTCTTATCTCACCGCTGCGCGAGCCTTCGGATTTTCTGGCGGCTTTCGAGGAACTGGAGAAGGTCGCCTGGTACGTTCATCACACGCCGGAAGGCCGGTACTACTTCGATCGGCAGGAAAACCTCACCAAACTCCTGCAAAGCCTCGCTCACGACGCGCCCGAAAACCAGGTGGACGATTTGATCCGGCATCGCCTGCGTGAGATGTTCAAGCCGGTGCGCAAGACCGGATACGACGATGTGCTGCCCCTGCCCAGGCTGGAAGAGGTCGCCGATCGCGTACGCAGGGGGCGCGTGCTGCTCGTCGTAAGCCCGGATTCGAAAATCCCACCGGAAGAAGTGCAGAAGTTCTTCGAGGGCCTCAGTCAGAAGAACAATCTGTGCGTGCTCACCGGCGACAAGACGGCGATGGGCAGCGTGGAAAAGGCCGCTCGCCAACTCTTCGCGGCGCAGAAAGCCGATGGCCGTATTCCCAAGGGACATCCGCAGCGGGACGACCTCGAGCGAAAGCAGCAGAGCTACGAACAGGACTTCAACTCGACCATCCTCAACTTGTTCGACAAGGTGCTGTTTCCGCGCCACCGCGCCGGAAAGATTGACCTTGCTTCCAAACCTCTGGATATGACCCGCGACGCCACCAAACCCTTCAATGGTGAGGAGCAGATCGAGAAGACGCTGGCCTCCCACCCGCTGAAGCTCTACCTCGACGTGGAAAAGGAGTTCGGCGCTATCCGCGACAAGGCGCAGGACCTGCTGTGGCCGGAGAACCAGGACGAAGCGCGCTGGTCTGATGTTGCCGACCGCTACGCCGAGCAGGCCGGCATGCCGTGGCTGCCGCCCAAGGGCCTCGATACACTCAAGTCGATCGCCTGTAACCGCGGGCTGTGGGAGGACCTCGGCAACGGCTACGTGACGAAGAAGCCGAAGAAGAAGCGCACTACGGCCCAAGTGATTGCCGAGCCCGAACTCGGCGACGAAGGCAAGGTTCGTTTGCGCGTCAATCCGCAAAACGCCGGCCCCGCGCCTCGGATCTATTACGCTGAAGAAGCGCCTGTCTCCCAGTCGAGCGCGCAGTTGAAGGACAACCCATACACAACGAACGCTCTGCGAGTGAGCTTCCTTGTGTGCGACGTATCGGGCCAGTACGAGACGGGCGATCCGGTGACCTGGTCCAATAAACTCGTGCTGCGCAATGAACTTTTGGTGAACGGCGGTAAGCGCAGCGTCGAGCTATTCGTCGCGCCCAAGGGATCGATCCGCTATACGCTTGACGGTAGCGAGCCGCGAGAGGGCATCGCGTACGAGGGGCCGATCGCAATCAGTGACAAAGAGGTGATACTGCGCGCCTTCGCGGAGGCAGACGGAATCGAGACCAAGTCAGAGTTCCGCTTTCAGGCCGAGGGCAAGAAGGGGGTCCAGATTGACGACGTGAAACCTGGACGGCTCATCTCGCGCATCGGTAGAAAGCTCGACTCGCGCGGCAAAACTTTCGAGGGGCTGAAGCAGGCCGCCGAGAAGTCCGCCACCTTTGAGGGCATTGTTCTCACGGTAGGTCAGGGTAACCAGATGATCGGCGTCAACATTGGCGACATCGCCGTGGACGCTGCATTCATCGAAGCGCTGCTCGTCAAGGTACTCGAGAAGTTCACGCCGGACACGCTGGTCACGATGACCTTCCGCAAGGCCCACTTTGCATCGGGCCACGACCTCAAGGACTTTGCCCGGAAGCTGGGAATCGAGTTGCAGCAAGGGGATGTCGAGCAGTGAGCGAGCGGCCCAGGACCGTCGACTTCGGTGCGCCCGACGCATACGGCGCGCATCTCTTCCGCGTCGAGATACCGGCCTCACGGAACGAGTCGGTGGTGATCGTTGAGGATTACGGCTATCGTGGCCAGCAGGGCGGCATTCCGCGCGAGGAGGAGCGCGTCGTTCTCGCACGTCCCGTGTGGTCCGCGATCGCCGATATCGCCCGCCGCGAATTCAACGATCGCCTCAAGGCCGCGAATGTTCTGACCGGCCGCTGGCACACCGGCATCAACCTGGTGGACCGGCTACTCGGCAAGGAACTGTGCGTGCTGGCGTGGGCGGCCGAGACGGCCAACGGAGAGCAGCTTCCGGTCATTTGTAGCAAGTGGGCTGCCTTGCGTCCCGAGGAGCGTTGGTGGCTTTTTTCGGTGACGGTTGCCGAGGCCGGCTTGCCTGAGGACAGGCAGCGCGGCTGGCGGCGCGCATTGTTCCTCGCGCTTTCCGACGGCGAGAAGCCCGTGTCGCGCAAGCGGCGACCGCGCCCCGTCGAGCAGGACCTGTTCAAGCTGCCGTTGTTCGAGGATTCTGAGTGAGCGCGGCGGTCACGCCGTTCGCGTTGAAGGATGCGCCCGCGCTCATCGAGCGGCTGCTGCCGGTGCAAAAGCTTTCGGCCGAGTCCTATAAGGAGCAGATGGCAGGTAGCGCGAAGACACTGACGGCGCTCGGCACCTACTGGAAGGGCCGCAAGCCACTTATCCTCAATAAGGCCTGCATCCTCGGCTGCCTGCTGCCCGCCACCGATGACCCGGCGCGCGACCTGGCAATCTTCGAGAAGCTAATGGCCATGGACGACGAGTCTTTCGCTGTACGCTGGAAGCGTCGCCCCAAGCCGCAGGAGATTCTCGGGACGCTTTCCATCGCGTGCATCACCGATTACTTCACTGTGGAACCTGAGGGCGTCCTGCCGTCTTCCACGCCGGTGGACTTGTCGGTGCCGGAGTACGATGCGGTGAAGGTCGCCTGGCGCGCGGACATCACCGAACTGGAGCGCCGTCGCCTCGAAGCGCAAATGCTTCCTCGCGCACCATACCGCGAGCGCGTGGATCAGGCGCAGCGACCCGAGGAAGTCCTGAACATCGTCCACGACCACATCTGGGATGCTGTCAACGGCCACTTGGGCACCAATGCCCGATCGTTCCCGGAACTCATCGAACAACTTGGCCTCATGCGCTACGGCCACCGGCCGCGCATGGCCGATACCTTTTGCGGCTCCGGGCAGATTCCATTCGAGGCGGTGCGACTTGGCTGCGACGTCTATGCCTCCGACCTCAACCCGGTGGCGTGCATGCTCACGTGGGGTGCCTTCAACATCGTCGGCGGCTCAGCGGAGACCCGTCAGAAGCTAGCGCAGGATCAGCAGGAACTCGTGCGCCGGGTGCAGGCGGAGATCGACGATCTTGGGGTCGAGAGGGACGACAAAGGCTGGCGCACCAAGGTGTTTCTCTACTGCGTGGAAGTCCGTTGCCCGCAGAGTGGGTGGATAGTGCCGCTTATACCGACCTTTATCGTCAGCAAGGGCTACGGCGTGATTGCCGAACTGGTGCCGGATGCCAAGCATAAGCGCTACGACATCGTCATTCGCACTGGCCTAACGCGGGATCAATTTGAGGCAGCCACGCAAGGCACTCTGCGCTCTGACGGGAGAGGGCAAGACCCGTATCTGATTCACACTGTCGATGGCACAGAATATCGCACGAAGATCTCGACGTTGCGTGGCGATTACCGCAAGGATGACGGCAAGAACGGCAATCGCCTGCGGTTGTGGGAGAAGCGCGACTTCAAACCTCGGCCGGACGATATCTTCCAGGAGCGCCTCTACTGCGTGCAGTGGATGCGGCCTAAGAAGAGTGGAAAGCTCTTCGACTACGAGTTTCGCGCCGTCACCCCCGAGGACTTGAAACGCGAGCGCATCGTCGACGAATTCATCGCCCACCACTTCCCTGATTGGCAGGCCAATGGTTGGGTGCCGGACATGCGCATAGAGCCCGGCGCTGAGACCACGCGACTATTCCGTGAACGCGGCTGGACGCACTGGCACCACCTATGGAATCCGCGGCAGCTAATGTCACTTGGCATCATTCGCAAGAACATACCTAGCGCAGCGCTCGCAGTGATTTTCGGTGGCGTCTTGGATCATTCGAGCAAGCTCGGTGGGTGGACTACCTCTAGCGCAAGAATTTCCAAAGACGGACTGGATAGACAGATAGGTGGTGCGCAGAATGTCACCACACACGTGTTCTACAACCAAGCACTGAATACCCTTTTTGCCTATGGATGCCGCTCAACAGTCGATCTGTTTGAAGTGTTGAAGAAGAAGATCAAGCACTTTCCAGTTAGCTGTAAATCAGAAGTGACCGCTACCAATGCATCTGACGTGCAATGCATCAGCGACATATACATCACCGACCCGCCCTACGGCGACGCGGTGAAATATGAGGAGATCCTCGACTTCTTCATCGCCTGGCTTCGCAAGAACCCGCCTCCCGAGTTCGCGGACTGGGTCTGGGACAGCCGCCGCTCTCTTGCCATCAAGGGTGAAGATGAGGATTTTCGGCGAGGCATGGTAGCGGCCTATAAGCGAATGACCGAGTGCATGCCCGACAACGGCATCCAGGTCATCATGTTCACGCACCAGTCCGGATCCATCTGGGCGGACATGGCCAACATCGTTTGGGCATCAGGACTGCAGGTCACAGCCGCGTGGTACGTCGTTACCGAAACCGAAAGTGCGCTGCGTGAGGGAAGTAACGTGAAGGGCACTGTGCTGCTCGTGCTTCGTAAGCGGATGGGTCTGCACAAGACCACTCGCGACGACCTCGCGTGGGAAATCCAAGAAGAGGTCCGGAATCAGGTGGATTCTTTGGCGGGCCTCAATCAGGAGGCGAAGGGACTCTACCGCGACGAGAATGTCTTTGAGGATGCCGACATCCAAATGGCCGGCTACGCAGCGGCGCTACGCGTGCTTACCCGCTATGCCGTGATCGACGGCCGGGACATGACAGCCGAGGCGATCCGCCCGCGCGTGAAGGGCGAGACCACCTTCGTGGACGGTCTTATCGTGTTCGCCGTGGACACCGCCAACCAGTGCCTCGTCCCGCAAGGCATTCCCCAGGTGCACTGGGACAAGCTCAGGGGCGCGGAGCGCTTCTACCTCAAGCTGCTCGATATGGAAGCTCGCGGCGCGAAGACGCTCGATAACTACCAGAACTTCGCCAAGGCCTTCAAGGTGCGCGATTTCAAGCCCCTATTGGCCAGCCAGAAAGCAAACGACGCGCGTCTGAAGAGCGCGGTCGAGTTCGGCCGCACCGAGATAAGCGAAGGATCGGAACTGCACGAGTCCGTGCTGCGCGCCGTGCTCTACGCGATGATGGAGCTGGTGAATAACGTGGACGGCAGCGAGGTGCTGGCCCACCTCATCCTCAACATCCCCGATTACTACAACGACATGACTCGGCGCACTCTCGCGGTGGAACTGGCCGACTACCTCGCGCGGCGGCTGGTCGACCTGCGCCCCGACGAGGCGAGCGCAGCGCGAGTGCTGTGCGAGTTGGTGAAGAACCAACGGTTGGGGTGAGGAGCGGGAACCGAACGTGGCCACTACGTCCATCTTCGTCAGTAGCGTGCAGAAGGAACTGGCCGAGGAACGCCGCGCGGTCAAGGCGTTCGTGGAAGGCGACGCGCTCCTGCGGCGATTCTTCACGGCTTTCCTGTTCGAGGACCTGCCCGCCGCCGACCGCCGGGCTGACGAGGTGTATCTGGAGGAAGTCGGGCGCTGCGCGATCTATGTGGGTTTGTTCGGCAACGACTACGGCTACGAAGACAAGGACGGCGTGTCGCCCACGGAACGTGAGTTCGATCGCGCTACCGAGCGCGGCAAGCCGCGGTTCGTTTTCGTCAAAGGTGCGGACGACAAGGCACGCCACCCGAAGATGGAAGCTCTGGTCGGCAAAGCGGGTGCGCAGCTTATCCGGCGGCGTTTCTCAGGCGTCTCCGAGCTGACTGGTGCGCTCTATGCAAGCCTCGTTGAGCATCTGGAACGCACCGGCTGGTTGCGAACCAAACCATTCGATGCTGCCGCTTGCCCGGGCGCATCGCTCGAGGATCTCGCCACCGAGAAACTGGATCTGTTCCTGTCGCGCGCCCAGTCGCAGCGGGGCTATCCACTGGGACCCGGTACTCCCGTAGAGACGGCTCTGGCACATCTCAATCTGCTCGACGCTCGACAGCCCAGTCATGCCGCCATGCTTCTTTTCGGCCGTCAGCCGCAGCGGTTTCTGCTTACCTCCGAAGTCAAGTGCATGCACTTCCACGGGTTGGAGGTCCGCAAGCCGATTCCCTCGTACCATATTTACAAGGGCACGGTGTTCGAACTCGTGGACCAAGCCCTGGACTTCGTCATGTCTAAGATAGACCGCAGGGTCGGCACGCGGGCGCTTGGTCCGCAGGCGCCGGTCGAATACGAACTGCCCCCAGAGGCTGTCGCGGAGGCCATCGTCAATGCGGTGACGCACCGCGACTACGCCAGCAATGCCAGCGTGCAGGTCATGCTCTTTTCCGATCGGCTTGAGATCTGGAATCCGGGCGAGCTGCCGTCTGTGCTGACGCTGGACGAACTGCGCCGGCCCCACGCCTCCATTCCGCGCAACCCCCTCATTGCCGAGCCGATGTTCCTGGCCAAGTATTCTGAAAAGGCCGGCAGCGGCATTCTGGAAATGATCGCACGGTGCCGCGAGGCAGGGCTGTCGGCACCTGAGTTCCGGCAGAGCGGCGGGCAGTTCATCCAGACCCTTGGACGGGCGCCGTCCGAGGCTACCCCGGAAGTCACCCCGGAAGTCACCCCGGAAGTCACCCCGGAAGTTCGCCTGGTCCGGGTGCTGGTCGGAGAAATGACCCGGCAGCAACTTCAGCGAGCGCTCGGACTGAGGGATGACGAGCACTTCAGAAAGGCTTATCTGCAACCCGCCCTAGATGCGGGGCTGATTGAAATGACGATTTCAGACAGGCCTCGAAGCAGCCGGCAGAAGTATCGGCTCACTGCACAAGGGGACAAAAAGGGACGAACATGATCAAGAAAGCCGACGGAGGGGCAGCCTATGTGGTGGCAATTAAATGGCTCATGAATGGCTCAAACGGCTCGGCGGCGCAGAACCGCGGAGATGGCTTAAACGGTTCCGCCACGGCTAACGGAGCACGAGGCGACGGGCATACCAAAGAGGGCCGCAAAGCCGGCCACAAAGACATCGGGCGGGAAATGAACCACATCCGCCGCTACTCCTTGCGCCGCCAGTGCCTCGATCAAGCCTTCTACGGGACATTTATGGGACATATGAGACAGACGCGGGAACAACCCCTGTGCGCCGCAAACCCGCCGGTCCTGCAAGCAAGGCACAATGAAGGGGACAAGAAGGGGACAAAGGGGACATGAGCGAGATCCAGCGCTTCTCCTCGCGCCGCCAGCGCCTCGACCACGCCTTCCTCAGCGTGAGGTTGAAGGGGGCGAAGTCCTATAGGCGTATCGCCGGCTACTTCCGCAGTTCAATCTTCGAGCTCGTCGGCGAAGAGATCGCCGCGATCCCCAAGGTACAAATCGTCTGCAACAGCGAGTTGGACGCAGCCGATGTGGCCGTCTCGAAGCACGTCCGCGAGACCGCGTTGAAGGAGCGCTGGAACGAAGCGCCGTCGGAGGTTGAAGCGCTGCTCCACCGGGAGCGCTATCGCCGGCTGCATGAGTTGCTGACCAGCGGCCGGGTCGAGATCCGCGTGGTGCCGAAGGACCGCGTCTTCATCCACGGCAAGGCCGGCGTCATCGAAGCGGCCGACGGATCGAAGACCTGTTTCCTCGGTTCGATCAACGAAACCAGGAGCGCCTTTGCGCAGAATTACGAAATCCTCTGGGAGGACCCTTCGCCGGAAGGCGTCGCTTGGGTCGAAGAGGAGTTCGATGCGCTCTGGAAGGACGCCTATCCGCTGCCCGACGCCATCGTCGAGGAGATCAAGCGGGTCGCCGATCGCGTCGAGATCCGCTTCGAGGACGCGAAGACCGGGGAACTGCCCGCGGCGGCGCTCGCCGAGAGCCCAATCTATCGCGGTGGAGAACAGCTCCAGCCATGGCAGCGCTCATTCGTGACGATGTTCCTCCAGCATCGCGAAACATACGGCAAGGCGCGCCTGCTGCTTGCTGATGAAGTTGGCGTCGGCAAGACGCTGTCGCTTGGGGCGAGCGCGATGATCTCGGTCCTGCTGGACGACGGTCCGGTGCTGATCCTCTGCCCGTCGACCCTCACGCTGCAGTGGCAGGTGGAACTCACTGACAAGCTCGGCATCCCGAGCGCGGTCTGGTCGTCCGCCAAGAAAGAGTGGCTCGATCCGAAGGGCCACGTCATCAAAACGCGCGGGCCCGAGGACATCGCCCGCTGCCCGTTTCGCGTTGCCATTGTGTCTACCGGATTGATCGTCCACAATTCCGAGGAACGCCAGCACCTTCTCGAACGCAAGTACGGGACGGTGGTCCTCGACGAGGCGCACAAGGCGCGGCGGCACGGTGGGCTGGGAGAAAAGAAGGACGAGCCGAACAACCTGCTCGACTTCATGTTTCGAATCGGGGCGCGCACCAGGAACTTGCTGCTCGGAACGGGGACGCCGATCCAGACCGAGGTCCGCGAGTTGTGGGACTTGCTTTGCATCCTGAATTCCGGTGCGGAGTTTGTGCTCGGGCGGGAGCCGTTTGCACGCTGGGCGGCCTGGGAGAAAGCGCTGCCCGTAGTGAAAGGTGATGGGATACCGGCGGATGAACGGGACGCCTGGGAGTGGCTGCGCAATCCTCTCCCGCCCGGGAGCGACGATGTGCTGTTCGCAACGCTGCGCTTGCAGCTCGGGCTGGCCGACCAGGCCTTCTTCACGGATCGCGGCTTCGGTTCGCTGGGATTCCTGGAACAGCAGGCGCTCGGACAGGCTCTGGCGCCCGGATTCCTGCGGGAGCACAACCCGATCGTTCGGCACACCGTGCTGCGCCGCCGGCAAACGTTGGAAGACGCCGGATTGCTGGAGAAGGTCGCCGTGGATATCCATCCCGACCCGGATGCGCCAGCTACTGCATACACGGGTGTCGGATTCAGCGGCTTGGGCCTGCGGACGAATCATCCCTTTGATCTCGCCTATCAGGCGGCGGAAGCGTTCACATCGGCGTTGAAAAAGCGCACGAAGGCGGCCGGGTTCATGAAGACGTTGCTCCTGCAACGCATCTGTTCGAGCTTCGCATCCGGGCGAGCCACCGCCGAGAAAATGCTTCGCCGGGAAGTTCTTGAGGACGAGGAACAGGCGAAACTGATCGAAGAGGCGCTCAGTGCGCTCACGCCTGATGAGGCAGGATACCTTCGCACCATCGTCGAGGAACTTTCCCGCCCGGAAGCTCGCGACCCGAAGCTCGCCGCCGTGCGGTACTTCCTCACAGGGCGTCGCACCGAGGGCAAAACGTGGCTCGAGCACGGCTGCATCGTTTTCAGCCAGTACTACGACACGGCGTATTTCGTCGGTGCGGAACTCGCGAAACTGTTGCCGGGCGAAGCCGTGGGCGTCTACGCAGGCGCGGGCAAGAGCGGCCTCTTCCGCGGTAACGACTTCGCCTCGATCGAGCGTGAGGACATCAAGGCGGCAGTCAAGAAACACGAGATCCGTCTCCTTGTGGCGACGGATGCAGCATGTGAGGGCCTGAACCTGCAGACCCTCGGTACACTCATCAACGTCGATTTACCCTGGAACCCGTCAAGGCTGGAACAGCGGCTCGGCCGGATCAAGCGATTCGGACAGGCGCGGCGGACGGTGGACATGCTGAATCTCGTCTATCACGAAACCCAGGACGAAAAGGTTTACCAGGTTCTTTCGCGCCGGATGAAGGACCGCTACGACATCTTCGGTGGGCTACCGGACACCATCGAGGACGAATGGATCGAGACAATTGAGACGCTCGAGGAGATGATGGACGAGTACATCCATCTTCGAAAGCGGGCACGGGACGTGTTTGAGATGCGGTATCAGGAAACCATCGACCCCGACAAGGATCGCTGGGAGTTGTGTTCCAGGGTGCTCGCGCGCAGAGACGTTGTCGATCGGCTATCGGTACCGTGGAGTGGTTAGGATCCCATGAAATCAAGAGAAAGCCGTGATGGCGCAGCCTGACGAAATCGATGACGCGGAGCGCTGGGTGGTCGAATCCACTTTGCGCGAGCGCTACGGTCACCGCGTCGCGACGCAGCTCGCGGACACTGAACTGCGCGTCCAGCCCGATGACGAAACCCTTACGGCCTGCCCGACGCTGTATTGGGAGGAACGCGGTGCGGCGTTCGTCATAGTGAAGGTTGCGGACGGCCGCTGGCGCGCGATGTTCTTTTATCCGCAGGACGCGATCGAGGAACAGTTCGGCGCGGGCAGGCCAGAGTATGACGACCTGCTCGATTGCATCACCTCGGTGCTGCGAGCGCAGGCCGATCATGAGAAGGAGCGTCTTGGCGCTTGCTCCGGTACCACCGGGAGCGACCTCGCATGACGCTCGACAAGGCGCGCCAGTTGCTCAAGGTGCAGGCCAGCTTCGGGGGCTTCTACAACGCCAACGGCGCCAAACTCATCCTTGCCGAAGTGAGCCGCGAACACGGGCAGGAGGCAGTGGACCAATTGATCCGCGAACTCGAACTCGAACGCGTGTTCGGCTTCAAGCCCGGAACGCTCTTCGAGGGCAGCCCGTGGAAACGAAGCTGACGGCTCCGTGCCTATGCGCGGGCGCGATAGAATCGCTGCTTGAATGCTGGTGCCGAGAAAGGGACTCGAACCCCCACAGTGTTGCCACCGCCAGGACCTGAACCTGGTGCGTCTACCAATTCCGCCATCTCGGCAGGGGAGGCGAATTCTAGTGTCTGAAGGATAGCGTGTCAAAGACAAAGCCCCCGATTTCCAGGTATCCGGCGCGTAATCGCGGGCAGCGCCCGGCGCTGCTTCGCGCACCCGCGCAGGCGCAGCCCAGCGCTCCGCCCTCCGACGGTTACGCCGACGAGATCCGCGATGCGCTGAAGCTGGCCGCTGCTCCGCTTGCGCTCGATGAACTCATCACCAGGCTGCAACTGCAGCGGCGCGAGCGTGCGGCGTTCGACGCGGCGCTTGCGCAGCTGCAGCGCTCGGGCGAAGTGGTGCAGAACCGCGCCGGGAATCTGCTCGTTGCACAAAAGCTCGACCTGATCCCCGGCCGGGTCATCGGTCATTCCGACGGGCACGGCTTTCTCGCGCCCGACGCAGGCGGTCCGGACCTGTTCATTCCGCCGCAGGAGATGCGCCAGGTGCTGCATGGCGACCGGGCCGCCGTGCGCGTCGCCGGCAATGATCAGCGCGGCAGGGCGATCGCCGCGATCGTCGAGGTGCTTGAGCGGGCGCATCGCCGGATTGTCGGCCGCTTGCACGCCGAGCACGGCGTGATGTTCCTGGTTCCCGACGACCGGCGCATCGCGCAGAACATCCTGGTGCCGCCGGAAGGCGCGGGGCGCGCGAAAGTGGGCCAGATCGTCACCGTCGAGGTGTTGGCACAACCATCCAAGCATGCGCAGCCGATCGGGCGGGTGGGCGAAGTGCTGGGCAACTATGCCGATCCCGGCATGGAGATCGAAATCGCGTTGCGCAAGTTCGATCTGCCGCACGAGTTCTCGCGCAAGGCGGAGGCAGCGGCCAGGGCGCTGCCCGACGCGTTACGCGGCGAGGACCTCAAGGGAAGGCGCGACCTGCGCGCATTGCCGCTGGTCACCATCGACGGCGAAACGGCGAAGGACTTCGACGACGCAGTGCACGCCGTGCGGGAAGGCAAAGGCTTCCGCCTGTGGGTCGCAATTGCCGATGTGAGCTACTACGTGCGCGACGGCGAAGCGCTCGACGAGGATGCACGGGAGCGCGGCACCTCGGTCTACTTCCCGCGGCGGGTGATTCCGATGCTCCCCGAAAAGCTCTCTAACGGGCTGTGCTCGCTCAATCCGGATGTGGACCGCCTGGCGATGGTGTGCGAGATGGCGATCGGGCCGAAGGGCGATGTCGCGCACTTCGAGTTCTACCCGGCCGTGATCCGCTCCCGGGCGCGGCTCACCTACACCGAAGTGTGGGGCATGCTCTCGATGGATCAGCCGGCGCGCGGCCGCGAGGCGGTGTTTGCACTCCTCAAGACCTTGTACACGTTGTTCCATGTCCTGTTCGAGGAGCGCTCCCGACGCGGCGCGATCGATTTCGAGACCGTCGAGACGCGCATGGAATTCGACGCGAGCGGCAAGATCCTTCGCATCGTGCCCGAGGCCCGCAACGACGCGCACCGCATCATCGAAGAATGCATGCTGGCGGCCAATGTCTGCGCGGGGGATTTCCTCGTTTCGCGCGGGCACCCGGTGCTGTTCCGCGTGCACGGCGAGCCCGCGCCGGAAAAGATCGCCACGCTGCGCGAGTTTCTCGCCGAGCTCGGCCTCCAGCTCTCCGGCGGAGACACCCCGAAGCCGAAGGACTACGCGCAGTTGCTCGAGCGCATCCGCGAGAGGCCCGATTTCACGTTGCTGCAGACCATGCTGTTGCGCTCGCTCAAGCAGGCGGTGTACAGCCCGGACAACGCGGGACATTTCGGCCTCGCCTTCGAAGCCTACGTGCACTTCACCTCGCCGATCCGGCGCTACCCGGACCTGATGGTGCACCGCGCGATCAAGGCTTGCCTTGCGAACCGTCGTTACGAGGGTGTCGACTGGGAGGCGCTCGGCCGCCACTGCTCGGAAACCGAGCGGCGCGCCGACGATGCGGGCCGCGACGTCGAGAATTGGCTCAAGTGCTGGTACATGCAGGACCGGGTGAACGATGTGTTCGAAGGACGCGTGAGCGGCGTGACCGGGTTCGGATTATTCGTGACGCTGGACGATTATTTCGTCGACGGCCTGGTGCATATTTCCGAGCTGGGGCGGGACTATTTCCGCTTCGAACCGGCCCGCCATGAACTGCTGGGCGAGCGCACCGGCAAGCGCTACCGGCTCGCCGATCGCATGAAAGTGAAGCTGGTACGCGTGGATCTCGAAACACGCCGCATGGATTTCCTGCCCGCGCAATGAGAAAGAGGGAAGCCCGCGTCGTGCTGGGGTTTCACGCGGTGCTGGCGCGGCTGCGCTCGGAGCCGGCGTCGATTCTGGAAATCTTCGTGGATGAAACGCGTCAGGATGCGCGGGTCAAGGACCTGCTCGCGATTTCCGAGCGGGCCGGTGTGCGGTTGATGCGCGTGCCGGCGAAGCGATTGGACGGTTTCTACGGCGGTGGCCGGCATCAGGGTGTGGCGGCTCGGATCGAGGTCCGCAACGCCGGCGAGAGCATCGACGAAGTGCTGGAGGAACTTTCGGTTCCGGCGCTCCTTCTGGTGCTCGACGGCGTTACCGACCCGCACAATCTCGGCGCCTGCCTGCGGGTAGCGAACGCGGCTGGCGCGCATGCGGTAGTCGCGCCCAAGGACCGCGCGGTGGGCGTGACCCCGGTGGTGTCCAAGGTGGCGAGCGGCGCAGCCGAAGCCACGCCCTACCTCATGGTGACCAACCTGGCGCGCACTCTGGGCGAGATCAAGGAGCGCAACATCTGGGTGGCGGGCGCCGATTCGAACGCCGCGCAGGACATCTATTCCGCCGACCTGCCCGAGGCGATCGCCTGGGTCCTGGGGGCCGAAGGCGCAGGGATGCGGCGCCTGACGAGAGAGACTTGCGACCTGCTGGTGCGCATTCCCATGGGCGGGCAGGTCGAAAGTCTGAACGTATCGGTCGCCGCCGGGGTCTGCCTGTTCGAGAGCGTCCGGCGCCGGGCCTTGCGTAAGTCGTAGATTTTCCGTAGAATTCGCGCCCTTCCGCAATAGCGGAACTTCCTTGCCGCACCGTCTGCTCGCATGGCGGGTGGCCCGATCGAGCAACAAGCCCACAAGGAGAGTGCATGCGACATTACGAAGTGTGTTTCATCGTCCATCCGGACCAGAGCGAGCAGGTGCCCGCGATGGTCGAGCGCTATCGCGGCATCGTCACGGCGCGCAACGGAATCATTCACCGCCTCGAGGACTGGGGCCGCCGCCAGCTCGCCTACACGCTCGCCAAGGTGCACAAGGCCCACTACGTGCTCATGAACATCGAGTGCGA
The DNA here is from genome assembly GCA_016195915.1 of Betaproteobacteria bacterium. Classification (GTDB taxonomy): domain Bacteria; phylum Pseudomonadota; class Gammaproteobacteria; order Burkholderiales; family SG8-39; genus JADGRQ01. The sequence continues at coordinate 48,845 of JACPYS010000006.1, forward strand.
CCAGGCGGCGCTCGATGAACTTTCGAACGCTTTCCGCTTCAACGATGCGGTGCTGCGGCACCTCGTGGTGAAGATGAAGGGCCCGGTGACGACGCCTTCCCCGATGATGAAGGAAGAGAAGTCGCGCTCGATGATGGAAGGCCGCGGCGGCGAACCGGCGCGCGAATCGACGCGTGAGCGTTTCGAGGCCCCGGGCGCGGCTTGAGCGCCGGGACGCAAGGCGCCAATCGGCTCGAACTGGAGGGGACGCTCGCTGAACGGGGAACGCTGCGCCATACGCCGGCCGGGGTGCCCGTGATCGAGTTTCGCATCGCGCACCAGTCGGAAAGCCCGGAAGCGGGCGCCCGGCGCAAGGTGCGTGCGGAAGTTCCCGCCCTGGCGTTCGAATCCACCGCGAGGTTGATCGCAACTCAGGCATTGGGTACCCGCATCAAGGCGAGCGGATTTTTGTGCGAAAGAAGCCGCAGATCCAAGGCACTCGTGATGCACGTCAATGACATCGAATTCATGCAAGGAGAATAGACATGCCGCCACCACGCAGAGGCAAGGGAAAGGGCAAAGGGAAGTTTGCCAAGAAAGACCGGAAGGACCGCGGACAGCGCGCGTTGTTCAAGCGGCGCAAGTTCTGCCGCTTCACGGCCGAGAAGATCGATTGGATCGATTACAAGGACGTCGGCATCCTGAAGGACTTCGTGAACGAAAACGGCAAGATCATTCCGGCGCGCATTACCGGCACCAAGGCCGGTTTTCAGCGCCAGCTCTCGGACGCGATCAAGCGCGCGCGCTTTCTCGCGCTGATGCCGTTCACCGACCTGCACTGAAGGAGAGCCGCCATGCAAGTGATCCTGATGGAAAAGCTGGCCAACCTCGGCAATCTCGGCGACGTGGTCAAGGTAAAGGACGGCTACGCGCGCAATTTCCTCATTCCCCACGGCAAGGCCAAGAGGGCCACGGAAGCCAATCTGAAGGCCTTCGAAACGCGGCGCGCCGATCTGGAGAAGGCGCAAGCCGATCTTCTGGTGAAGGCGCAGGAGCGCGGCGCAAAGCTCGACGGATTGATGCTGCAGATCACGCAGAAGGCGGGCGTAGACGGGCGGCTGTTCGGTTCGGTGACCAATTACGACATCGTCGCGGCGCTGCAAAAACAAGGCTTCGAGGTCGAGCGCGCGCAGGTGCGCATGCCCGCGGGTCCGCTCAAGCAGGTCGGCGATCACGACATCGCGGTCGCCTTGCACACCGATGTGGTGGTGCACATCAAGATCTCGGTTCTCGGCGAGATCTGATTCTTAACGGAAATAAAATTCGATCCCGAACGGGCTGGCAACGGCCCGTTTTTGTTTCTATGATGGCTGTCCTTCCATGGCACGTATCCAGAACACGGCAGCCTTTCCCCAGGGTCGCGGCGAGGCCGCGGATCCCCAGCTGCTCGCGCTCAGGGTGCCGCCGCACTCGGTCGAGGCGGAGCAGTCGCTGCTGGGCGGCTTGCTGCTCGACAATCAGGCCTGGGACAAGATCGCCGACCGGGTCGCAGCCGAGGATTTTTACCGCGACGACCATCGCCGCATCTACAGGCACATCAGCGCGCTGATCGAGAAGGGACGACCCGCCGACATCGTGACGGTCGGAGACTCGGTCGACAGCAGCGAGGACAAGGATAAGACCGGCGGAAATGCCTACCTCGCCGCGCTCGCGCAGAACACCCCCAGTGCCGCCAATATCCGGCGCTATGCGGAGGTGGTGCGGGATCGCGCGGTGCTGCGGCGGCTGATCCAGGTCAGCGGCGAAATCGCGGAATCGGCGCTGAGCCCTTGCGGCAGGGAAACCGCGCAGGTGCTCGACGAGGCGGAGACGCGCATATTCGAAATTGCGGAGTCCGGCAGTCGCGGCAAGCAGGGCTTCGTCGAGATCCATCCTTTGCTCGCACAGGTGATGGAGCGTATCGACGTGCTCTATCACAGCGACAATCCCTCCGACGTCACCGGCGTGCCGACCGGATTTCACGATCTGGACCAAAAGACCGCCGGCCTCCAGCCGGGCGATCTGGTGATCGTTGCGGGACGTCCCTCGATGGGCAAGACCGCATTCGCGCTCAATGTCGCCGAGCATGTCGCGGTCGACAACGGCCTGCCGGTGGCGATCTTCTCGATGGAAATGGGCGGCACCCAACTTGCGATGCGCATGCTCGGCTCGATCGGGCGCCTGGACCAGCATCGCGTGCGCACCGGGCGGCTCACCGACGAGGACTGGCAGAAGCTCACCCACTCGGTGTCGAAACTGCACGGCGCGCCGATCTTCATCGACGAAACCGCGGCGCTCAACGCGCTTGAACTTCGCGCCCGTGCGCGGCGGCTCAGGCGCCAGTGCAGCAAGCTCGGTTTGGTGGTGGTGGACTACCTGCAATTGATGTCGGCGAGCTCGCAGGGGGAGAACCGCGCGACCGAAATTTCCGAGATCTCGCGTTCGCTCAAGGCGCTCGCCAAGGAATTGGAAGTGCCGGTGGTCGCGATCTCGCAGCTCAACCGGGCACTCGAGCAGCGCCCCAACAAGCGTCCGATGATGTCGGACCTGCGTGAATCGGGCGCGATCGAGCAGGATGCCGACCTGATTCTGTTCATCTACCGCGACGAGGTTTACAACCCGGAATCGCCGGACAAAGGCGTGGCCGAAATCATCATCGGCAAACAGAGGAACGGCCCGATCGGCACGGTCAAGCTCACGTTCCTCGGCGAGTACACCCGCTTCGAGAACTTTGCATCCTCCGGCGGCTACTGATACCGCCCGTTTCCGGCTGCGTCTCGCGGCCGGCGCGACTAGCCAAATCCGCCGCGGCGCGTTTTAATGCGAACTGCCGTTTCGTCAGGAGGCTGCCATGCCCGAAGCTCTGATGCCGCAAAGATCTCCTTACGCGGTGGAACTCGCTCCCGGCGATTACTGGTGGTGCGCCTGCGGGCAGTCCAGGCGACAGCCGTTCTGCGACGGCTCGCACAAGGGGGGCGCCATCAATCCGGTGAAATTCACGGTGAGCGAGGCGAAGAAAGTCTGGCTGTGCGGCTGCAAGCGCACCGGCGGGCAGCCGTTCTGCGACGGCACGCACTCCAAGCTGTAGGCGACCTACGAGGCGTTTGCGGCAGTCCGGTGGGTCGATCCAGGGACCGAGTGCAGGGGGTCGGAAACGTCCATGAAAAGGTTGATGTAATGGCTGATACTGCCGGCGCTGTCCCTGATCGTGGAAATGCTGCGCCATTCGCGATACAGATTTGAATCCTTGCGCCGGCACCAGGATGTTCCTGACCAGTATCCCCGGTGCGCGAGCGCGTCGCGCATTTCGTCGTAGTACTCCGCCGGTTGAAGGGCAAGTCGAAACTCCGACTCGGGCTTGCCGACGACATCGTCCGCGCTGTACCCCGTGACCTTCGTGAACGCGCGATTGACCGAGAGGATCAGTCCGTTGCCGGAGACGATCATCGTGGCCTCGGTCATGTTCTCGAACGCATTCGCCTGGATGGCGAGCGCTTTCGCCCCTTCGCGCAACGCTTCGCGCGCGTCACGCAACTTGCGGTATTGCGCGAACACGATATTGCCAAGGCCGACCACGTACGCGGAGACGCCGACGAGGCACATCGCGGTAACGGCGACTGACGTATCCGGCGAAAAACGGAATCCGGCCGCGAACCCCCAGGCGAGTGCTCCGCAGGCGTATGCAAGCATCGCCAGGATGGCGCCCCGCGCACCGCGATTGATCGCGTTGTTCAGCGTGGTCCCCACGAACAGGGTAAACGCGATCCATATCGGGAACTCGAGCGCGGCTGCCCAGATTCCGACCAAGACGGAGTCGAGCCTCAGGTTGAGCATCTCGGCTTCCAGCGAATTCCGCGCGCTGCACGCACGCCAGAAGATCAGATGCGGGTAAACCAGGAACTGTGCAACGAGAAGCACCCATGCGGTAACGCCGTAACCGTGTTCCCACACGTGCAGGCCGATGATGAAGAACAGGGCGCAGTAGGCGCTCGCGCGCACCTGGTAGTAAATGCGTACCAGCCGGTGGTATTTGTTGCCGGTTTTCTCCATGGGCTGTCTATCGTCGCTACCGGCTCCTCCCCGAGCAGGATCTGCCTGACTTTGAGCGCGCGATGAGCGCTATTTCTTCTCAGCGCTCCAGCGCGCTTCCTTGCCGTCGTCGCTTCTGACCGAGCCTTCCATGCGCACCCCCGTCACGCGGCCGGTGAACTGGTGTCGCGTTCCGGCGTTGTCGACGTAGGCGAAGCGGATGCTGAAACCGCTCAGCTGGGGTTCGCGCAGTCCGGCGCTGAGCGCGCCAAGGCGGATCGTGCCCTCGATCTTCTGGTAGCGCTGGTCGAAGCTCAGTTCGTAGGACTGGTTGTTGAGCGCGGCCTTCCACCCTCCGCCCACGTTCGCGGGCACGATCCACAGGTAGGCATTGCGGCCGTCCAGAGAGGAGGTCTCATCCGGCTGCCAATCTTCCATGTTGAAGGAATGCGACACCACGCGCGTGCCCGGCTTCATCGCCAGGATGGTCGGGCGCAGCTTGAGATTCAGGTTCGGCAACAGGTACATGGTGAGCACCGTTGCCTGGCTGAAGTCGGTGGCGAATATGTCCGCCTGCATGAACTTCGCCTTGCCGGCGACTCCTTCCTTCTCAGCGTTGCGCTGCGCCAGCCTGACCATGTCCGGGTTGTACTCGATGCCGGTGCTCCTGGCGCCGAATTTCTTTGCCGCTGCGATCGCGATGCGGCCGTCGCCCGCGCCCAGATCCATCACGTAGTCGTTGGCGGTGGTTTGCGCCATGCGCAGCATGCGCTCGACGATCTCGTCGGGCGTGGGTACCCAGATCACGTCCTTGCCCTGCTGGCCGATCTGGGGCTGAAAATCCTTTTTGTCCTGGGCGGCCGCGCCCCCCGCAAGCGCGGCGACGGCGAGGGCGAGCAGAAAACGCGATGCAATGGAAAGCATGAAATCCTCTCGATAGTTGCAGAAAAAAGCTCCGCTCGCGGAGCGCGGGCGCCAGCTTACAGCACTTCGGCAGCGTGGTCTGCGAGGCGCGAACGTTCGCCGCGGGTGAGTGTCAGGTGGCCCGAATGCGACCAGTCCTTGAATCGGTCCACGACATAGGTCAGCCCCGAACTTCCCTCGGTCAGGTAGGGCGTGTCGATCTGCGCAATGTTACCCAGGCACACCACCTTGGTTCCCGGGCCGGCGCGCGTGATCAGCGTCTTCATCTGCTTGGGCGTCAGATTCTGCGCCTCATCGATGATGAGGAACTTGCTGATGAAGGTGCGGCCGCGCATGAAGTTGAGCGACTTGATGCGGATGCGCGAGCGCACCAGGTCGCGCGTCGCCGCGCGGCCCCATTCGCCTCCCGATGCATCGGTCGCGTTGAGCACGTCGAGATTGTCCTCGAGCGCGCCCATCCAGGGCGTCATCTTTTCCTCCTCGGTACCGGGCAGGAAGCCGATGTCCTCGCCCAGCGGGACCGTGACGCGCGTGACGATGATTTCGTTGTAGCGTTTCTCGTCGAGCACCTGCGTGAGCGCCGCGGCGAGCGTCATCAGCGTCTTGCCGGTGCCCGCCTGGCCCGCGAGCGTGATGAAATCGACCGACGGATTCATCAGCAGGTTGAGCGCGAAGTTCTGCTCCCGGTTGCGCGCGTTGATGCCCCACACGCTGTTTTTCGCGTGGCTGTAGTCGCGCAGTGTTTCGAGCACCGCGATGCGGCCCGAGATCTCCTTCACCAGCGCGTACAGCGGCCGGTCGCCCGACTCGTCGTAGACGAATTCGTTCAGGTGCAGTTGCGGCACCAGCGGCCCGCGCACGCGGTAATAGGTGTGGCCGTCCTTCTTCCACGATTCCATGTCCTTGCCGTGCGTGTCCCAGAAGTCCGTGCCGAGCCGGCGCGCACCCGTATACAGCAGGTCAGTGTCCTCCAGGACCTTGTCGTTGTAGTAATCCTCGGCGGCGAGACCCAGCGCACGGGCCTTGATCCGCATGTTGATGTCCTTCGAAACCAGGATCACCTGGCGCTGCGGCTCGCGCCCCTGCAGATGGCGCACCACCGACAGGATCTGGTTGTCCGTCTTGCCTATCGCGAGGGTTGCAGGCAGTTCGCCGTTGACCGCTTCCGTCTGCAGGAACAGGCGCCCGGCCGGCGCTTCGCCGGCCCGTGGCGTGAGCGCGATGCCCGCCCGGATATCGGCTGCGGTGCTGCCCGCCACACTCGAAACGATCTCGTCGAGAAACCGGCTTGCCTGGCGCGCATTGCGGGCGACGTCGGACAGTCCCTTCTTGTTCGAATCGAGTTCCTCCAGCGTGCCGATCGGCAGGAACACGTCATGCTCCTCGAAACGGAACAGGCTGGTGGGATCGTGCATCAGGACATTGGTGTCCAGCACGAAGAGTTTTGCCAGGGTTTTCGCGGATTTCCTGGAACGGGATCGCCTGGTCATGTGCGCGGAGGAGGGCGGGGCGGAAGGCTCGACGGCGTCTTCGGATGCGGCGTCCGCAGGATCGGAATCGAGCGGGCGGTCAGAGGGTCTTAACAAAATCGAGTACCTCCTCTACATGGCCGGGGACCTTCACGCCGCGCCACTCGCGCGCCAGCACGCCCTTGCCATCGATGACGAACGTGCTGCGCTCGATGCCGCGGACTTTCTTGCCGTACATGCTTTTCATTTTGATCACGCCGAACTGGCCGCACACGAACTCTTCCGTGTCAGAGAGCAGATCGAAGGGAAATCCCAGCTTCGACTTGAACCCTTCGTGCGAGCGCACCGTGTCGCGCGAAATGCCGAACACCTCGCAGCCGGCAGCGCGAAAATCCGGGTGCAGGTCGCGGAAGCGCATGCCTTCCGTGGTGCAACCGGGCGTGTTGTCCTTCGGGTAGAAATAAAGCACCAGCTTCTTGCCGCGCTGGTCCGAGAGCTTGAACGCGGCGCCGCCGGTGGAGGGAAGGGAGAAGTCCTTGACGGGTCTATTCGGCATCCCTGGGGCGTGGAGTGCTAAAACACCTTCTCAAAAAACCGCCGTAACGCCTTCATTGAACATAACTTTTATTTCGAGCGCAAGCGCTATTTTTTCGCGCACGTGGGAGAAATATAAAGCCATGAATTAAAAGAAGTTTCATCATCAACCCGGTTGACAGGTGATCCCATCAGCTGAAACCACGGTGCGGAACGGGCAGCGCCACCGCGGGGCTGGTTGGAGGGTGCGGCGTCGGCGTTTGCCTAGGCTCTAGGAACGCGCGACGAGCGCAACGCCAACAATGATCACGCCGATGCCCAGCATGCGCATCGGCGTAACCGCTTCGCCAAGCAGCCACCAGGCGAGCGCCGCGTTCAGCGCAAACCCGATCGAGAGCATCGGATAGGCCACGCTCACCTCCATGCGGGTGAGCCCGAGGATCCACACCACGAGGCTCACCGCGTAACATCCGGTGCCGGCGAGGATGCGTGGCTCAAGCGCGAAGCGGAGAGTCGCGGCGAAAATCGCGTCGGAGTCGAGCGCAACCGGGCCGATCACGTTTGCTCCTGCCTTGAGCAACAGCTGCGCGCAGGTGCCGAGCAGGATAGCCACCAGGATCAGGCCGAAGCTCGCGCCCGCCATCGTCAGTCGAACAGCAGGGCCGCGGCGACCTTGCGCGATTCGGCCATCAGGATGTTGTAAGTGCGGCAGGCCGCATGGAGATCCATCACCTCCAGTCCGATACGCGCTGCGGCGAGCGGTTGCGTCAGGCGCGGGTGCGGAAAACGCAGCCGGCTGCCCGTTCCCAGCAACACCACCTCGAGCGGCAGCCGCGCGAGCGCTTCGAAGTCCTCCGGCGTGAGCTGCTCGAATCCGGCGGCGCTCCATGGAAGGATGCGCTCGGGCATCACGATCATGTTGGTTGCGTGCCGCGCGCCGTTCACGAACACGCAGCCCTGCGCGTAGCCCGTGAATGCATTGCGGCCGCCGGAATCGTCGAGATTGAATTTCAAGGCGGAAAATTCGCGTTCGGTGGTACTTGGTGGCAAAGGCGGGGTCGCGTAAAATTCTATCCTTTTTTCGCCCCTCTTCTGCCGACGCGAGCATGCGCGAGTTTTCCCGTATCAAACGCCTTCCGCCGTACGTGTTTAACGTCACTGCCGAGTTGAAGATGGTGGCGCGTCGCCGCGGAGAGGACATCATCGACCTGTCGATGGGAAATCCCGACGGTCCGACGCCCAAGCACATCGTTGACAAGCTGGTCGAGGCTGCGCAGCGACTGGACACGCATGGCTATTCCGTTTCCAAGGGCATCCCGCGCCTGCGGCGGGCGATCTGCGACTGGTACCAGCGCCGCTACGGCGTCGAGTTCGATCCCGAGCGCGAGGCCATCGTCACCATCGGCTCCAAGGAAGGCCTCGCGCACCTGATGCTCGCGACGCTCGAGCGCGGCGACACGGTGCTGGTGCCCAATCCGTCCTATCCGATCCACATCTACGGCGCGATCATCGCCGGCGGCGACATCCGCTCGGTGCGCATGACGCCCAACGTGGATTTCTTCGCGGAAACCGAGCGCGCGATCCGCGAGATGATCCCCAAGCCGAAGATGCTGATCCTGGGCTTTCCTTCGAACCCGACGGCCAAATGCGTCGACCTGCCGTTTTTCGAGCGCGTCGTCGCGCTCGCACGCGAGCATGACATCCTGGTGGTGCACGACCTCGCCTACGCCGACATCACCTTCGACGGCTATCGCGCGCCGTCCATCATGGAGGTGCCCGGAGCTCGAGAGGTGGCGGTGGAGTTCTTCACCATGTCCAAGAGCTACAACATGGCGGGCTGGCGCATCGGTTTCATGGTCGGCAACAGGGACCTGGTGCACGCTCTGGCGCGCATCAAGAGCTACCACGACTACGGCACCTTCGCGCCGCTACAGATCGCCTCGATCATCGCCCTGGACGGACCGCAGGAGTGCGTGGAGGAGATCCGCCAGACCTACCAGAAGCGGCGCGACGTGATGGCCAGGGGCCTGCACGAGGCCGGCTGGATGGTCGAGGTGCCGAAGGCCTCGATGTACATCTGGGCGAAGATTCCCGATGCCTATGCCGCGCTCGGCTCGCTCGAGTTCGCCAAGAAGCTGCTCGCCGATGCGAAGGTCGCGGTGTCGCCCGGCGTCGGCTTCGGCGACTACGGCGACGATCACGTGCGCATCGCCCTGATCGAAAACGAGCACCGGCTGCGCCAGGCGCTGCGCGGCGTAAAGGACATGTTCAAGAAAGACGGCCTGCTATGAAGCCCATACGCGTAGGCCTGCTCGGCATCGGCACGGTCGGTGGCGGCACCTGGGAGGTGCTGCGCCGCAATGCCGACGAGATCCAGCGGCGCGCCGGGCGCGCAATCGAGATCACGGTGGTGGCGGACAAGGCCGTCGCGCATGCGCGCAAGATCGTCGGCAGGCGCGCGCGCGTCACGCCGGACGCGTTCGAGGTGGTGCGAGGACCGGACGTGGACATCGTGGTTGAATTGATCGGTGGCGATACGGTGGCGAAGGAACTGGTGCTGGAAGCGATCCGCAACGGCAAGCATGTCGTCACGGCGAACAAGGCACTGCTCGCGACACACGGCAATGAGATCTTCAAGGCGGCGCAGAAAAAGAGCGTGATGGTCGCGTTCGAGGCGGCGGTGGCCGGCGGCATCCCGATCATCAAGGCGCTGCGCGAAGGGCTCGCGGCGAACCGCATCGAATGGATCGCCGGCATCATCAACGGGACATCGAACTTCATCCTGTCCGAGATGCGCGACAAGGGCTTGCCCTTCGCCGCGGTGCTGAAGCAAGCGCAGCAGCGCGGGTACGCCGAGGCCGACCCGAGCTTCGACATCGAAGGCGTGGATGCCGCGCACAAGCTGACGATCATGAGCGCGATCGCGTTCGGCATTCCGATGCAGCTCGGCAAGGCCTACACCGAGGGCGTCTCGAGACTCACCCAGGAGGACATCCGCTACGCGGAGGAACTCGGCTATCGCATCAAGCTCCTCGGCATCACGAAGCGCGCGAAGCATGGCATCGAGCTGCGCGTGCATCCGACGCTGGTGCCCACGCGCCGGCTGATCGCCAACGTGGAAGGAGTGATGAATGCCATCCTCGTGAAAGGCGATGCGGTCGGGACAACGATGTACTACGGGGCCGGAGCCGGCAGCCTGCCCACGGCGAGCGCCGTGGTGGCGGACCTGATCGACGTGACGCGCCTGATTACCGCGGACCCGGAACATCGCGTGCCGCACCTGGCGTTCCAGCCCGACCGCCTGTCCGACATTCCCATCCTGCCGATGGGCGAAGTCGAAACGTCGTACTACCTGCGCATGCAAGTGCTCGACCGGCCGGGTGTGCTGGCGGACATTGCGCGCATCCTTGCCGACGGTTCGATCTCGATCGACGCGATGGTGCAGAAGGAGCCCGGCGAGGGCGAGCAGCGCGTCGATATCGTGATGCTCACCCACCGCGCGCTGGAAAAAAACGTCAACGCGGCGATGAAGAAGATCGAAAAGCTCGCTACCGTCGTGGGCAAGGTGACGCGCATACGCCTGGAGGAACTGCTGTAAGGGCTTATACTTCCTGCGCCATGAACCAGAAAGAACAATCCGAGTTTCTCAAGCGCTTCCACAATTCGCTTCCGCCCGAGGACGATGCGGAGGTGCGCTCGAAGTCGTTCAGCGAGCGCTACGTGAAGGATCTGCATACCAGCGAAGGTCGCGATCCGATCGGCGAACTCGCGCAAAGCATCAGCTTTCAGGATAGTGCGGCTTCGTTTCTCTTTACAGGACATCGCGGCGTCGGAAAGACCACGGAACTCAAACGGCTCGCGCGATTGCTCGAGGATGACTTCGGCTGTACCGCGATACTGGTTGATATGCTTGGTTACGTACAGGAGGCCGAGCCGATCACGGTCGGGGACCTGCTTGCGTCGCTGGTCGGCGCGTTCTCGGATCAGTTCGAACTTCGCTATGGAACCGACGCGCGCGCGGAGTCGTATTGGGAACGCCTGCGCAATTTTCTTGTCTCCGAGGTGCAGATTGACACGGTGACCGCCTCCGCGGGGCTTCCGGCGCTTTCGAAGGAACAGCTCGGGAAGGTTGACATCAAGCTGGCGCTGAAGACCAATCCGACCTTCAAACAGCAATTGCAGAAGGCGCTTGACGGTTCGCTGGAGAAGTTTGTCCGACAGGCGCGGCAATACGTCGATGACGTTGTGGGACAGATCAGATTGATAGAGGGGGATTCCGCGCGCAAGGTGGTTCTGCTGGTGGATTCGCTAGAGAAGCTTCGCGGCTCGGGCGAACGGGCACGCGAGATGTACGAGAGCATCCGAGCCACGTTCGACGGCAATGCGGCGAATCTTCGCCTCAATACAATCCATGTCGTGTATTCCGTTCCACCGTTCCTGCCGATTCTGGCCGCGGGCGTTGCAAATGCTTACGGCGGCGGATTGTGCGGTCTTCCGCAGGTAAAAGTGTTCCGGACCCCCGACGAAATGAATCGGGGGCGGCAACCGCACCAACCGGGGCTAGATCAATTGCGCAATGTCGTGGAACGGCGGTTTCCGGAATGGAAAAAGGTTTTTTCCGAAACACAACTCAATCGCCTGGCGATGAACTCCGGTGGAAATTTGCGAATCTACTTCGCGCTGGTTCGGCGGGTCCTGGTGAAAGCGGCGCGAGTCCCGTTGCCGCTTGCCGGCGACACGTTGCTGGAGTACGCGGAGAACGACATGCGGGCCGAGATGCCGTTGAGCGAAGAAGATCGCACGTGGCTGCGGCGGATCGTCGAGACGCATGGCATGGGGCTCGACCGGGAAGAAAACGTGGTGACGCTTGCGCGGCTGTTCGACGGACATCTCGTTCTCGACTACCGGAACGGCAAGCCGTGGTATGACGTACTTCCGCTGCTGCATCCGCTGCTCGGCGGGAGATAGCGTGGCCGGACGGAGATCCGGGAGGCATTCTGGTGGGCGCGCACGAAAGCGTTAACGAGGACATCTGGACGGAGTTGCGAGTCCGTCTCGACTGGCAGCCCGGTTTCTCGTTTATTCCGCTTTATGCTGACGATCAGGAGTCGGTCGCGGAGCTTCTCTCGCGTGCGAGAGATGTTTTGCAGCTGCGGGCGAAGACCGTGGAGCACCTCGCGCCATCAAATCCCGACGGGCTCGCCGAAGCCGTTATCAATGCTGTGCTGAATGCCGAAAGCCTGCACGCGCGGATGGGCGCGCCCTTGTGGGTCGAGCTGCAACGCAATCCCTCCGATGCGGCATGGAATACGGCGCGCGAGCAACTGCTCGCACGCCTGAACGAACGACGCTCGGCGCTGGCGCTATCCTGCCCCCGTATGCTGGTATTGGTATTTCCGACCGCGTACGCAAGAACGCTGCCCGCAGTTGCACCAGACCTCTGGAGCGTGCGGAGCTACAGTGGATTTCTGAAACCCGTGCGGCGCGAGCGCGAGACCGTGCTGCGTGACCGGGCAGGTCGAACCCCGGATTCCGCGGTCGCGAGGACAGAATTGAGCGCTTCCGTCAACGTCCTGCTGAATGAATGGCGCAGATTGACCGTGAATCCCGACGTGCGCCGCGTTTCGCCGAAACCCGGCTTCGAACTCGTTTCGGCCCTGCTTGAGGGCGACCACGTTGTTTTGGCGAGCGGCGTCGCGCGCGAGGCGGCGGATCTGGCCTCGCGGCGGATGGAGGTTCTTGGCGAGTCCGTCGAGCGCCTGCGTGACACGATGGCAGCGCAGGTTTTGCTGTCGGAAATCGAAACAGCCCTCGGATCGGCCTCGAAACCACGGAATCACGCCTCTCACGCGGTTGTGCTTTCGAGGCGAATACGCGAATTGGCGAGCGACACGCCGGAGAGCCTGCGCGATCTGTCGGTGTCGTTGGAAAGGCTCGGGGATGCGGAGCAAGAAGGCGGGCGGCTGGAGGCGGCGCTGGAGGCGTATCGGGAAAGCCTGGAGCTATCGCGCCAACTGCGAGCGAGTCTGGGGGACACACCGCAGAGCCTGCGCGATCTGTCGTTGTCGTTGAACAGGCTCGGGGATGCGGAGCGAGAAGGGCGGGCGGCTGGAGGCGGCGCTGGAGGCGTATCGGGAAAGCGTCGATCTGTCGCGCCAACTGCGAGCGAGTCTGGGGGACACACCGCAGAGCCTGCGCGATCTGTCGTTGTCGTTGAACAGGCTCGGGGATGCGGAGCGAGAAGGCGGACGGCTCGAGGCAGCTCTGGAGGCGTATCGGGAGGATCTTGAGCTATCGCGCCAACTGCGAGCGAGTGTGGGGGACACGCCGCAGAGCCTGCGCGATCTGTCGGTGTCGTTGAGCAACCTCGGGGATGCGGAGCAAGAAGGCGGGCGGCTGGAGGCGGCGCTGGAGGCGTATCGGGAAAGCCTGGAGCTATCGCGCCAACTGCGAGCGAGTCTGGGGGACACTCGGCAAACGCTGATGGATTTCCTTTCGTGCCTGCGGCGAATCGCGGTGGCGAGCCGGGCGGCTCGTCGCAATCAGGACGCGGATGCGTTCGAGCGAGAACTCTCGAGTATTTCAAAGTCGGTCGAAGATCAAGTTCGTGCGCGAAGCGGATTGGTTTCTCCGGGCGGAATGGCTTCGGACGCGGTGCCACGGTGATTTCGGCATGAAATACGTTTCCACCCGGGGCGGCGCGCAGCATCAGCGGTTTACCGACATTCTTCTGGAAGGCCTCGCTCCGGATGGAGGCTTGTATGTTCCCGAAGCGTATCCTCGCGCCGACCTCGAGGCGTGGCGCGACCTAGGCTACGGCGCGCTCGCTTTCGAAATTCTTCACTTGTTCGCCGACGACATTCCGTCCGACGAATTGCGTGCGCTTACGAGCTTGGCGTATACGAAAGAAGTGTTCGGCACCGACGAAGTCGTGCCACTGAGGACGCTCGAGCCCGGGCTGCACCTGCTCGCTCTGTCGAACGGACCGACGCTTGCGTTCAAGGACATGGCGATGCAAATGCTCGGCCACCTGTTCGAGTACGTGCTTGCGAAGCGGGGTCAAGTGCTCAACATCCTCGGCGCCACTTCCGGGGATACCGGCTCGGCCGCCGAATACGCGATGCGCGGCAAGAAGGGCATCCGCGTCTTCATGCTCTCGCCGCGGGGTCGAATGAGCGCGTTCCAACGCGCGCAGATGTACTCGTTGCAGGACGCAAACATCTTCAATCTCGAGGTGAATGGCGTGTTCGACGACTGCCAGGACATCGTGAAGACCGTGAACGCCGACGCAACCTTCAAGGCACGATTCCGGATCGGGGCGGTGAATTCCATCAACTGGGCGCGGGTCGCCGCACAGATCGTGTATTACTTCTGGGGCTATTTCCGTGTAACGCGATCAAACGCGGAGCAGGTGTCATTCGCGGTCCCTTCCGGGAATTTTGGCAATATCCACGCCGGCTACGTCGCGCGCTGCATGGGGCTGCCGATCAAGCGGTTGATTCTCGCCACCAATGAAAACGACGTGCTCGACGAGTTTTTCCGCACCGGGCGCTACCGCGTGCGCGGAAGTACCGAGGTGAAGGCGACCTCGAGCCCGTCCATGGACATTTCCAAAGCCTCGAACTTCGAGCGCTACGTGTTCGACCTGACGGGCCGCGATCCGGCGCGGTTGAAGGAGTTGTGGCGGCGGCTTGACCGGGAAGGGATCATCGATCTCTCCGGCACAGCGGAGTTCACGCGCGTGCCCGCCACCGGCTTCGTCTCAGGCTCGAGCACCCACGCGGACCGGATCGCGACCATCCGCCGCGTATTCGAGCGCTACGGGCGCTTGGTGGATACGCATACCGCGGACGGCGTCAAGGTCTGCCTGGAATTCCGGGAACCGGGCGTGCCGCTGATCTGCCTCGAAACCGCCCAACCCGCGAAATTCGCGGAGGCGATCCGCGAGTCGCTCGGGCGCGAGCCCGAGCGGCCGGGAGGATACGAGGATCTGGAACGGCGGCCCGAGCGCTTCGAGGTGATCGAGCCGGACGCCGAGTCGGTGAAGCGCTACATCGTCGCGCACTGCTGATATCGGGACAGGCGATTGCCAGATTGTGTCAGGCGTGCCGCGCCTGGCGCAACGCGAGCAACGCAGCCGCTATACTCAGCCGATTCAACGTTTTTGACGGCACTAGGACCGACCCATCCGATCATGCGAATGTTCCGGTACGTTCTCCACACCGTCATGGCGCTCGTGCTCGCGGGCGGCTGGGCGTTTCTCTACATCCAGAGCAGCGCTCTTGACCTGACGGAGGCAAGCGGCGCGCTTTCGTCACTGCGGGAGATGCGCGAGTTCGATGCGCGCTGGAATGACCGCCTGGTCGCGGCGCGCCTAGGCGAGCCGGCGCAGGCGCCGGCGAAGCCAGCCGTGCAGTCAGCGTCCATGCGCGCTTCGTTTCACACTCTGCACGCGAAGCTTGAGGGGCGTGCTTTCGCGCTCGGCCCGCAACTGCGCATCGGACCCGAACTCGGGGGCCTGAAGCGCGCGTTCGAGGAGAAGTCGCTGCTGGTGGAACGGCATGCAGCCGCGCGCGCGGCTCTTGCTGCGGCAGCCGGCGACCAGGCCCGCGTGCTGGCGGTCAGCGAGGAGGACCGCGCGTTCCGGGAGGCCTGGTTCAGCTCCACCGGCCCGCGCCTGGACAATCTGCACCGGACGCTCGAACGCGCCCTGATCAATGTGACCGACGAGGCAGAACGTTATCGGGTGCTGCTGCTGTTCTATTCAGGGTTCCTTCTCACCGCGCTCGGCTACGTCGTGCTTCGGCTGATGGAAAGCGCAGCAATGATCCGGCGGATCAACCTTGAACTCAAGGAGGCGAACGAGGGCCTGGAGCGCCGGGTCGCAGAGCGTACCAGGGAGCTCTCGGACGCGCTGGCGAAGCTCAAGGAGTCCGAGGCGATGCTCATCCAGAGCGAGAAGATGGCCTCGCTCGGGCAGATGGTGGCCGGCATCGCGCACGAAGTGAATACTCCGCTCGCCTACGTGAAATCGAGCCTCGAAGCGGTGCGCGGCGGACTCGCAGACACCGCGCATCTCGCGGCGGACGTCGAGCGCCTGATCGCGCTGCTCAGCGCGGAGAGTCCTGACGAGGCGCAGCTTGCGGCGCAGTTCGCCGCGGTGCAGGAATTGCTTGCCGAGTTGCAGCAGGACGACGCGCTTGGCAAGGTCGATGCGCTGGTGAAAGACGGGCTGTACGGCATCGCCCAGATCGCCGACATCGTCACCGGCCTGAAGAACTTCAGCCGCCTGGACCGCGCCAAGGTGGCCGATTTCGATTTGAACGAAGGCATCGAAAGTTCGATCTCCATCGCCCGCAGCCATCTGCGGGGAAAATCGGTGAAGAAGCTGTTCGGGCAGATTCCGAAGGTCAACTGCTCGCCGTCGCAGATCAACCAGGTGTTCCTGAACCTGATTACCAATGCGGCTCAGGCGACCCCGGCAGAGGGCGGCGTGATCACCGTGCGAACCATGTTGCGTGACCCCGGGCACGTAGCGGTGGACGTGATCGACAACGGGCACGGCATCCCGGAGCAGGTCCTGAAGAAGATCTTCGATCCGTTCTTCACCACCAAGGAGGCGGGCAAAGGCACCGGCCTTGGACTTGCCATCTCGTACAAGATCGTCGAGAGTCACGGCGGCAAGATCGAAGTGGTATCGGAGGTCGGAAAGGGGAGCCGCTTCACGCTCGTGCTGCCGATCCGGCCGGCGACCGGCTGAAAGGGCCTGCATCCCCCTGCGGTCCTCATGAGCATGCTGCGCGCCGGCAAGTACGACATCGAGGCTGAACTCGGGCGCGGCGGCATGGCCGTCGTCTACCGGGCGCTCGACCCGGTGATCCGTCGCCCCGTCGCGCTCAAGGTACTGCCCAAGGCGGAGCTTGCCTCGGCCGAAGGCGGCAGCGCGTTGCTCGAGCGATTCAGGCGCGAAGCGCAGGCCGCGGGCAGCCTGCTGCACCAGAACATCGTCGCGATCTACGAATACGGCGAGGACGAGGCGAACGCGTTCATCGCAATGGAGCTGGTCGAGGGCCGCTCGCTGCGCGAACACCTGCTCGCGGGGTGGCGGCCCGATCTCAGGACGTTGCCCGAGGTGATCGAGCAGATGCTCGAGGCGCTGGACTATTCGCACGCGCGCGGCGTCGTGCACCGCGACATCAAGCCCGGAAACATCCTCATCAGCCAGATGGGGGTGGCGAAGATCAGCGATTTCGGCATTGCCCGAATCGAGCGATCGCATTTGACCCAGACGGGCGAAGTGCTCGGCACTCCGTTCTACATGTCGCCCGAGCAGTTCAACGGCCAGCCTGCAGACGAGCGCTCCGACGTGTATTCCGCCGCGGTGATCGTCTACGAGGTGCTGACAGGGAAACGGCCGTTCGATGGCCAGGGCGGGCATCTGCTCAAGCAGATCCTCGAGGATCCGCCGCCCGCGCCCACGGGATTCAAGCCGGAATTGCCGGCGCAGATCGACGCGATCATGGCAAAGGCTCTTGCCAAGCGGCCGGAAGAGCGTTTCCAGGGCGCACGGGAATTCCTCGATGCACTGCACCTTGCGTTGCCGCGCAAACTGGAGCAGACCGCGCCCCCGAGGCAGCAGCCTGTCGCGGCGCCGGCAACGAAGGCCGTGCCGCCAGCGGCCGGGGCAGCGAAACTCGCGGGGAATGTGGGCGCGTTGCGCCGCGCGATCGGTATCGGGACAGGCGCGCCGCCGTCCCACGCGCCAACATCCGCTCCCGCACCGGCAACTGCCGCCGCAGTCGCGGCCCCCGCGCCCCAACGCCGCTTGCCTGCGGTTCTGTGCGTGGACGACGAGGAACGCGTGCTCAACGCGCTGAAGTTCGTCTTCAAGGACCTGTATGACGTCGAGACGGCAGCCAGCGGCGCGCAGGCCCTGGAACGTCTGAAACAGCGCAGGTACCAGGTACTCGTGAGCGATCAGCGCATGCCCGGAATGCTGGGCGTGGACCTGCTGCGCGAGGCCAGGACGATTGCGCCTGCTACAGTGCGGATCCTTCTCACGGGCTATTCCGACCTCGCGGCCATCGTCGGATCGGTGAACGAATCCGAAGTATTCCGATTCGTAAGCAAGCCATGGCAGCAGGAAGACCTGCTCGCGACCATCAATGAAGCCGTATCGGTGGCGATCGCCCTCGAGGCGAGCCCGCCGCCGGTGGCGTCTGCGCGCGCGCCCTCGGACCTCAGCGTCGTGGTGCTGGAAGACGAGGCGATGGCCCGGGCCGAGCGCCAGATGGCGGGCGACACCTGCCGTGTGCTGCACGCGCCGTGCCTCGATGACGCTCTTGCCGCCTTCGCGAACCACGAGGTCGCGGTCCTCGTCTCCGACCTCGAGTCGCAGAGGATCGACCACACGGAGCTGTTCAAGGTGCTCAAGGCCGAGCATCCGCAGACGCTGGTGATCGTCACCACCTCGGCTTCGGATTCCGACGTGATCATCAACCTGATCAACGAAGCGCGCATCTTCCGCTTCATCAACAAGCCGGTGAACCTGACCATGCTCCAGCGCCACGTCGGTGCCGCATTGGAGCGCTACCAGGCATTCGGCCGGACGCCGGCCCTGCTCAAGACCCAGGCCGCCAAGCGCGCGGCGCGCGCGCAGCAAAGCCCGCAGGCGCGCTCCATTCTCGAGCGCCTCAGAGCGCTCGGAGGACGGTTTGCCGCAGTGCTGAAGGGTTAGCGCAGCGGATCGACAGGCCGCGCCGGGAAGTCTCTCGCTCCCGCGGCCGGAAAACCGGCGCGCAGCCAGCGTACGTACGGCGAACCGAATACTTCGACACGCTGGAGGTTCGGCACCGGACGGTCGTTTCGATACCAGTGGGTGTCGCCATGCGCGAGCAGTACCGGGCCAGGGAATCGCGACGCATGCCGGGCGAGCACCATGCGCAACCCGGAATATCCGTCGCGTTCCCGCGCGGACTGGCGTTCGAATATCGGATTGGCCTGCATCAGCAGCGCAACTGCTGACAGGTTCTCGCGCGCGGCCAGTTCGAACGAATTCTCCAGCCACGCTTCCACGGCCCGCATGCGTTGAGCGTACTCAGCGTCCATCTCCGGCGTGCGGCCGAAATTATTGTTGCTTCCGGGGACGTTGAGCGTGACGAAGAGCGTCCGGAGCGCGATCCAGCGCACATGCTCCGGATATTCGCCCGACTGCCGCTCGAAGCGCGGCAGTTGCGGATCGCGCGAATGGAACAGCGTGCGCAGCCTGGCGAGCCGCTCCATGGGATCGAATCCCGAGCGATGGCAGTCGGTCCACTCGTTGTCGCCGAGGACCAGCACGAACGGATGGCGGATGCGTGCAAACTGGCGTTGCCTCGCTTCGAGCCACTCATCCGTGCAGGGTCCGTCTCCATCCGTGATGTCGCCAAGGTGCACCACGAACTCGAGCGGCTCGGCGTTGATTTCGTCGATCATTGCGTCGAGCAGGTTCGCCTGTGCCTGCGAGTAGGGCACGTCGCCCATCAGAGCGAATGCGGGTCCCGCCGCGTGCGGCGCCTGTGCGGCGCAGGCGCCGAGCGCCAGGGCGAGCAACGCGACAAGTACCGGGCTCAAAGCTTTTTCAGCCGGTAGAGCAGCTCCAGCGCTTCGCGCGGCGACAACTCGTCGGGGTTGAGCTGTCCGAGCGCGTCGCGCAGCGGATCGGCCGGCGGTTCGGGCTCGACGCGGCTGCCCGCGCCCGCCGCGAACAGGTCCGCCTGCCCGCCTCGACCGGCGCTCTCGTCTTCGATCTGCCGCAGGTAGCGCCGCGCCTTGGCGATCACGGGTCTGGGGACGCCGGCCAGTGCCGCCACCGCGAGTCCGTAGCTCTGGCTTGCCGGGCCCTCTTCGAGCGCGTGCAGGAAGACTACTGTGTCCTTGTGTTCGACCGCATCCAGATGCACGTTTGCGACTTCCCGGTAATCGAGTGCGAGCCGCGTCAGCTCGAAATAATGCGTGGCGAAAAGAGTCAATGAACGATTGCGCTCCACCAGTTGGCGCGCGATGGCCCAGGCGAGCGCGAGGCCGTCGAAGGTGGACGTGCCGCGCCCGACTTCGTCCATCAGCACCAGGCTCGATTCGGTCGCGTTGTTCAGGATGTTGGCGCTCTCGGTCATCTCCACCATGAACGTCGAGCGCCCTCCGGCGAGGTCATCGGCCGCCCCGATGCGCGTGAAGATCTGGTCGATCGGCCCGAGGCGCGCGCGCTTCGCCGGAACGAAAGCGCCCGCATGCGCCAGCAGGCAGATGAGGGCGACCTGGCGCATGTAGGTGGACTTGCCTCCCATGTTTGGACCGGTGATGAGCAGCAGGCGGCGCGCGGGCGAGAGACGCGCGCCGTTGGCGATGAAATGCTCGATCTGGTCTTCCACCACCGGGTGGCGGCCGGCTTCGATCTCGATCAGCGGGTCTTGCGCGAACGTCGGCCGGCACCAGTTGCGGCGTGAAGCGTTGGAGGCGAAGCAGGCGAGTACGTCGAGCTGCGCCACCGCGCGTGCGATCGCCTGCAGGCGCGGCAGGTGCGCGGCGAGCGCATCGAGCAGCGCGTCGTAGAGCGATTTTTCCAGCGCGCGCGCGCGGTCCTTGGCCGAAAGCGCCTTGTCCTCGAACACCTTGAGTTCGGGCGTGATGTAGCGCTCGGCGTTTTTGAGCGTTTGCCGCCGCCGGTAATCTTCCGGCACCTTCTGCGCGTGCACGTTCGTGACTTCGATGTAGTAGCCGTGTACGCGGTTGTATTCGACACGCAGATTCGGGATGCCGCTGCGCGTTCGCTCGCGCGACTCGAGTTCCACGAGGAAAACGCCCGCGTTGGACTGCAAGGCACGCAATTCGTCAAGGTCTGCGTTGTAGCCGTCGGCAATCACGCCGCCTTCGCGCAGCATCGATGCCGGTTCGGGCAGGATCGCGCGAGCGAGCAGATCGAGGCATTGCGACGGCTGCTCGAGGTCGCGCTTCAGTTCGTCGAGCAGTCCCTCCGCGGGTGGGGTTGCGGCGCCGATTTCGGGAACCAGAGACAACGTGTCGCGCAGGCCTGAGAGGTCGCGCGGGCGGGCATTCTTCAGCGCGATCCGGCCGGCAATCCGCTCGATGTCCGCGCAGCGGCGCAGTACGCCGTGCACCGCGGCGTGCGCTTCGCCCTCGAGCAGGCGCTCCACGACGGCGTGACGCGCGCCGACAATGCTCCGATCGCGCAGCGGGTGATGCAGCCAGTGACGGAGCAGGCGGCTGCCCATGTTGCCGGCACAGGCGTCGAGAAGCGAAAACAGCGTCGGAGCGGGCTCCCCGCGCAAGGTCTCGCTGAGTTCCAGGTTGCGGCGGGTGGCAGGATCGAGCCGCACGTACTCCCCGCCGCGTTCGGCGCGCACGGAGATTACGTGCGCGAGGGATTGTCCTTGCGTCCTGCGCGCATAACCGAGCAGCGCGCCGCAGGCGCCGATGGCGATGTTCATATCGCCGCAGCCGAAACCATCGAGACTCGCCGCGCCGAGCTGTTCGAGCAGCGCCTTGCGGCCGGCATCGGCGTCGAAGTGCCACTCAGGAAGACGGGTTAGCGCGTGACCGGCGACGTCCGGTCGTTCGGATTGAGCGTCCACGAGCAGAATCTCGGCCGGAGCGATTCGCTGCAGTTCGGTGGCGAGTTGCTGTGGCGCGATCTCAGCGACGCGAAGTTCGCCGCTCGCGAGATTGAGCCAGGCGAGACCGACGCTCGCACGATCGGCCAATAGAGCGAGGAGCAGGTTGTCCCGCTTTTCGTCGAGCAGTCCCGATTCGGTGAGCGTTCCGGGCGTGACGATCCGGGTGACCTGGCGCTCGACCGGCCCCTTGGAGGTGTTCGGGTCGCCGATCTGTTCGCAGATCGCCACGGATTCGCCGAGCTTGACCAGCTTGGCGAGGTACTGCTCCGCCGCATGCCAGGGCACGCCCGCCATCTTGATCGGCGCTCCGGCCGATGCCCCGCGCGTGGTGAGCGTGATGTCGAGTAGCCGCGCGGCTTTCTCCGCGTCGGCGTGGAACAGCTCGTAGAAATCGCCCATCCGGTAGAAAAGGAGGATGTCCGGATGCTCGGCCTTGATGCGCAGGTACTGCTGCATCATGGGCGTATGTTGATCAATGTCAGCCATCAAAGAAATCCTGTTTTTCCTCCAATTTCATATCACTGCTTCCAGCCCCTTGCGATCAAGCAGGTTGAGCAGTTTTAGTGATGGTCCGCTCGGATGCTTGTCGCCAATCTCCCATTTGCGCACGGTTGAGACACTGGTATTCAACACGGCAGCGAGCACGGCCTGGCTCACCTGCAGGTGATCACGCAACGCGCGAATCTTTTCGCCGTCGTACTGTGGAATGGGATCAAGGCACAGGGCATCAAACTTGCGCATCTTGCGTTTGTCGATAAAACCCAGACGATGCAGATCGCCCGCGGTCTCGTGCACAGCTTCAAGAATTCGGCTCTTAGCCCCGGATTTTGTCTTCATCGCAAATCTCCTGTAACGAACCATCCTGTACCGCTTCGTCGAGCTGGGTGCCTGCTCGGGCCAGCAACTGCTCCGCGATTTCCTTCAACGCTTCCAGCTCATCGTCGGTGATGTTGGCTCGATCGTATTTCTCGAACCCGTAGAGGAAGAACCACCTGTTCCTCCGGTTTGTGGCAACGAGTGTTCTGGCGCCACCTCGCTTGCCGCGGCCGGCAAGCCCGATCCGCTTTTTCACGACACCGCCACCCAGGTCAGCATCGATCAGGCCTTGTCCCATTTCGGTCACTGCGTTACGCAAGGCGCTGTCGGTCAGCTCCGTCTTTCGCATCCACCGGCTGAAAAACCGTGTCTTGAACACCCGCATGATTTGCTAACTATGCCACTCAGTGGCATATTTTGTCAAACAGCCAATCTCTCCAAAGAGGCCGCAGGGCGCGTCATGGACGCTTTCGAGATTGAGGATCGTCACCGGCGGGGCGAAGTCATCGCTGTTGCCGCACTTGTCGCTGATGTACTTGCTGAACAGCAGGAACAGGACGTAGTCCCTGTACTGACTGGCATCCATGCCGCCGCGCAGTTCGGTTTGCGTTCGTCATCCTGCGGCACTGTCTGCTGCTCTTGGATCGTGATGCCGTTCTTCCCGCAATAGTCTCAAATCAGCACTTCAATCATGTTGGCAATGGAACGGTGCTCGCGGTCGGCGGCTGCGCGCAACGCTTCCTTCAAGCCTGGTCCTTCCGACCTGCGAAATGCATTGCGAAACGTTTTCGAAAAGTGACGATATTGTCACTCTGTAGGAACCCGGCTGCATCGTCGGCGTGTGATCTAACGCCTTGTTCACCAAGGACTCGTTCTCTTGACGATGTTTGGCAGTCGAGATAGGCGCGGAGATTCTAGTCGAGGCCCGGCGCTAACCGCGATCGCGCAGCGCGTCGACCGATAGCGCAAACGCAGGCGAGGACTGGCGGCGGCTGGGCTGATCTCTTGAATCGGAACCGCGTTGTCAATCGGCCTTCGCGCCGGATTCCTTCACCACCTTCGCCCACTTGGGGACTTCCGCTCTTACAAACGCGGCAAATGATTCGGAGGACGTGCCGGCCGGCTCGACGCCGAGCGCCTGCAGTTTGTCGCGCAATTCAGGCGTCTTGAGTGCCGTGACGATTTCGGTATTGAGTTTGGCGATGATGTCCTTCGGTGTGCCCGCGGGGGCGAACACCCCGTGCCACGAACCGAGTTCGTATCCGGGCAATCCGGCCTCCGCCATGGTCGGGATTTCGGGTGCGATGCTCGATCGCTTGAGCGTCGTGACTGCAAGCGCCCGCAGTTTTCCCGCCTTGGCCTGGACGTAGGCTGTGCTGATGTTGTCGAGGCACATGCTGACCTGACCGCCAATGGTGTCGGCGAGCGCCTGCGGGGTGCTTTTGTACGGCACGTGCTGCATCTTGGTGCCGGTCATGCTTTGGAACAGCTCGCCAGCGAGGTGGGTAGAAGTACCGTTGCCCGATGTCGCGTACGTATATTTGCCGGGGTTCGTTTTGAGCAGGGCGATCAGTTCCTTCACGTTGCTCGCGGGGATGGCGGGGTTCACGACCAGCATGTTGGGCTGCGTCGCAAGCAGTGTCACAGCTTCGAAGTCCTTGATCGGATCGTAGCCCAGTTTGCTGTAAACGCTCGCGTTGATGGCGTGCGTGCTGATGGTTCCGCCCATGATCGTATAGCCGTCGGGTGGCGATTTCGCGGTGATCTCTGCGCCCACGGCGCCTCCCGCGCCGGGGCGATTGTCCACGAGCACAGGCTGGCCCCACGCTTCACGCAGCTTTTCGGAAACCAGGCGTCCGAGCAGGTCGGTGGTTCCGCCGGGCCCGAACGGCACGATGTAGCGAATCGACTTGGTCGGATAGTTTTGAGTGGTTTGAGCGCCGGCTCCGCTTGCGACGCCGAAGCAAACAAACAGGACACATAGACGGGACAACAGTTTCACCGGGGTCTCCTCGCGCAATGGATGTTGGTAAGCTGTGCGGTGTCGTACAAATATGGACGATCCCGAGTTTAGAATGAAAATCAAACAGGCAATAGTCACACCCATTGCGTTCAGGGATCCGCCTCTGCTCAATGCGGCCGGGATCCACGAGCCTTACGCGCTGCGCTCGATCATCGAAATCGAAACCGACAACTGGCACATCGGTCTTGGCGAGTCTTACGGCGACGCACCCGTTCTCGAGTTGCTGCAGCGCGTGGCTGGTCTGCTGCCCGGCATGAGCCCGTTCGACTTCAATGGTCTGCGTCAGCGGAGCGCAGCCTCGGTTGCGCCGGGAACGAGGGCTGAGCGGCTCGAGCATGCGCTCGCCCCGGGGACCGATCCGCGCAAGGATGTCGCCAAGCTGTTTTCCGCGTTCGAAGTCGCGTTTCTCGATCTTCAGGCGCGATCCCTCGGGATCCCGCTGGTCGAGCTTCTGGGGGGCGCGGTCAGGCGGGAAGTGCCCTACAGCGCCTACCTCTTCTACAAATACGCCGAACATGTCGGACGTCCCTATGCGCCGGATCGCTGGGGGGAGGTGATCGACGAGGTGCAACTGGTCAACGAGGCAAAGTCAATGATCGACCAGTACGGGTTCGACAGCATCAAGCTCAAGGCCGGAGTATTTCCCGCGCAGCAGGAGGCCGCCTGCATGAAGGCGTTGAAGCGTGCGTTCCCGGACAAGCCGCTGCGTATCGATCCCAACAGCAACTGGTCAGTGCAGACTTCGGTTGAAATCGGGAAGTCGCTCGAGGGTGTGCTCGAGTATTACGAGGATCCCACGCCGGCGCTGGAAGGCATGGCCGAGGTGCACCGCGCCACGGGGATGGCGCTCGCGACGAACATGGTCGTCACTGATTTTGCGCAGTTCGAGAAAAATGTTCACCTGAATGCGGCGCAGATCATTCTTTCGGATCACCACTACTGGGGCGGATTGAGAGAGACGCAGGTGCTGGCGCGCATGTGCGAAACCTTCGGGCTCGGCCTGTCGATGCATTCGAATTCGCATCTGGGAATCAGCCTGCTGGCAATGACGCATCTTGCGGCCAGCGTGCCGCGCCTTTCCTACGCCTGCGATACCCACTATCCCTGGCAGGAGGAGGAAATTCTCGTGGGCGGGAAGATCCCGATAAGGAACGGCTGCGTGGCGATCACCGACGCGCCCGGATTGGGCGTCGAAATCGATCAGTCGGCCCTGGCCAGCCTTCACGATCAGTATCTGCGCTGTGGCATCCGCAATCGCAACGACACGATACAAATGAGGAAATACCATCCCGGCTGGGACGATCGTCAGCCACGGTTCTGAAGTGTGGTTTGCGGTGTCGACCCAGCCCCCATATCCCTGTTGCTCCGCTGCCGTTATGATTCGCGCCTTGCGCGAACTGAATGACTGAATCCCCAGTGGCAACGGAAAAATGGGCTGCGTCAGTGCCGGGATACGCGCCCGATGGCCTGATGGCCTGCCATGCCTGCGACGGCGTGCATCGCATCGTGCCGGTTCCGGAGCGCGCCAAGGCGCTTTGCCGGCGCTGCGGTTCGCTTCTTTACCGCAACATGCCCAGGAGTCTCGACCACTCCACCGCACTCTATCTCGCGGTGTTCATCCTGTTCCTGCTCGCGAACACGTTCCCGTTCGTGGCACTCCAGTATGGCGACCGCGTAGAGCAGAGCCTGCTCATCTCGGGGGGATGGGCTCTGCAAAGGGCCGGCATGGAGGAACTCGGGCTGCTGGTGCTCCTCACCAGCGTCGTGTTTCCGTTCCTGACGATGTGCGGGATGCTCTACCTCCTGCTTCCGCTGCGTTTCGGCGTTCGGCCTCCCTGGATGACGCCGGTATGGAAGATGGTGCGAGCCCTCACCCCCTGGAGCCTGATTGGCGTCTTCATGCTGGGGCTGCTGGTTTCGGTGGTCAAGCTTCAGGACCTTGCGGCCATCATTCCTGGCGTTGCGTTCTACGCCTTCATCGGGTTGCTCGTGGTGTCGGCCGCCGCCGTCGCGAGTTTCGACCCGGCCGTGCTCTGGCCGCGGATGGGTCCGGTCGTCGAAAGTGATGCGCTCAGTGCATCGGCGGACAGCGCCGCGGCGATGGGCTACGCGGCTTGTCACGCCTGCGACCTCCTCGTGCGGCGCCCGGCCGGCGGGGCGCGTTGGGTCTGTCCTCGCTGCGGCAGCGCCGTGCATGGCATGCGCATCGCCGACAGCCTTTCGCGCACCTGGGGCTTGCTGACCGCGGCGGTCCTGCTTCTCGTGCCGGCGAACCTCTTTCCCGTGATGACCGTGACCCGCTTCGGACAGGGCGAACCGAGCACGATACTGTCGGGCGTGGTACATCTGGTCGAAGACGGGGCCTGGCCCCTGGGCCTGCTCGTGTTCTTCGCCAGCTTCATTGTCCCGATCAGAAAGATCGCGGCACTGGTGTACCTTCTCGTCACCGTGCAGCGCGGCTCGCCCCGGCGCTTGCGCGACCGGACGCTGCTCTACCGCGTGACGGAAGCGGTCGGAGCCTGGTCGATGATCGACATTTTCCTGGTGGGCATCCTGGTCGCGCTGGTGCGAATGGACGGTCTTGCGGTGGTGTACCCCGGCATCGGCGCGACGTTTTTCGGTGCGGCAGTGGTGCTCACCATGATGGCGGCGCACGCGTTCGATCCACGACTGGTCTGGGACCGCGCCGGGAGCAGGGCATGAGCGAAGCTGCTCTGGAGCCCGTGGTTCGCGAGCGCGCGGGACCTTCTCTCGTCTGGCTGATTCCGATTCTGACCGCCGTGATCGGGGTCTGGCTGATCGTACACACGCTCACGGACCGGGGGCCGTTGGTCACGATCACGTTTCGGACCGCGGAGGGCATCGAGGTCGACAAGACGCGCGTCAAGTACAAGAGCCTCAGCATCGGCCTGGTCGAGGGCGTGCGTTTCAGCCCGGATTTTTCGCGTGTCGAGGTGCGCGCCCGGCTTAACAAGGAGGCGGGTCACTTCCTGCGACGCGACACGCGTTTCTGGGTGGTGAGGCCGACGTTGAGCGCTCGCGGCATATCCGGCCTCGGTACGCTGCTGTCGGGGGCCTACATCGAGATCGAGCCCGGGCAAGGGGCTCCGCAGGCGCTGTTTGCAGGCCTCGAGACTCCTCCGGTGGTGCACTCCGATATCGCCGGAAAGCGGATCACGTTGATGGCGCGCAAGCTCGGTTCGATCGACCGCGGTTCACTCGTCCACTATCAGGGTATCGTCGCCGGCGAGGTGCTCGGCTACGAGATCGCAAATGACTACCGCAATGTGCTGGTCTACGCATTCGTAAAGGCACCGTTTGACGCACTGGTGCGCAGCAACACCCGCTTTTGGAGCGCAAGCGGCATCGATCTCTCCGCGGGGCCGGACGGGCTGCGCGTGAAGACGGAATCCCTGCAGGCGCTCGTGTTCGGCGGAATCGCCTTCGACACGCCCGACCCGCAGGACGCGGGCGTCGAGGACATCGCCGGCCTGGTGTTCACGCTGCACGACGATCTCAAGTCGATCCAGGAGCAGTCCTACGCGAGCAAGATCCGCTACGTGCTGTTCTTCGAGGATTCGGTGCGCGGCCTCACCGTCGGTGCGCCGGTGGAGTTCAAGGGCATCAAGGTGGGGTCGGTCATCGACCTGCGTCTGGAGTACGACGAGCGAAATTCGGCATTCCGCATTCCTGTGATGATCGAGATCGAGCCCGAACGGATCGTCGAGCGCGGCGAGCGCATGAAACGGGCTCCACGGGAAGCGTTCCAGGCGCTGGTTAAGCGGGGCCTTCGCGCGCGGCTGCAGACCGGCAGTCTGCTGACCGGCCAACTGTACGTGGACCTCGACATGCAGCCGAAGTCGCCGCTGCGGCTCGCCAATGCGAGCCGTGCCGAGCCGGAACTGCCCACGGTCCAGGGGAATTTCGACCAGATGACGGTCTCGGTGAAAGGCATCCTCGAGAAACTCGAGAAGCTCGACTTGGCCGCGATCGGCGCAGATCTTCAGGGGACTTTGAAGGGCACCAATGCGATCGCCAACGCGCCGGCGCTGGAGTCCTCGCTCGCGGACCTGGCCGGCTCGCTCGCGAACATGCGAAGCATTCTGCGCAAGGTCGACAGCCGCGCGGAACCGCTCACCGCGAATCTCGAACAGGCGCTGGCCGCCGCGCGCGAAGCTCTGGAGAAATCGAAGGCAACGATGGCATTGGTCGACGGCGCTCTCGCTCCCGAATCGCCG
The DNA here is from genome assembly GCA_016195915.1 of Betaproteobacteria bacterium. GTDB lineage: Bacteria > Pseudomonadota > Gammaproteobacteria > Burkholderiales > SG8-39 > JADGRQ01. The sequence goes on from JACPYS010000006.1 coordinate 77,568, forward strand.
CTGCACGATCACGCAGTCAGGCTTGCACAGGAACTCGCAGCCACCGCACGCTCGATCCGGAGCCTGGTCGACATGCTGGAGCGCAACCCGCAATCCCTGCTGTTCGGCAAGAAACCCCCGGGAGAACAGTGACGATGCCGCGCCTCCACTTGATCGCAGCTGCCGCGTTCCTCACTCTCTCGTGCGGGTGTTCCTCGACGCCGGCGATCCGCTACTACGTCCTGAGTCCGACGGCGGAGGCCCCGGCCCGCCGGGCGGCGCCGGTCGCGGTGATCATCACCGATCTCCGCCTGCCGCAGTATCTCGAGCGGTCCCAGATCGTGACGCGCGGCGGCGACCACCGGCTGCAGATCTCCGAATACGAGCTGTGGGCGGGCAACCTGCGAGAGGACATGACCCGCGTCCTGGCGGAGAATCTCGGCCGGCTCCTTGCGAGCGACCGCGTCATCTCGGCGCCACACAATCTGCGGCTGAAGCCCGATTACCGCGTAGAGGTCGAAGTGCTGCGTTTCGAGCGAGAATCCGGCGGGCGCGTCGGACTCTCGGCGCGCTGGTGGCTCACGCGCGGGTCGGACGCCGCGCTCCTCACCAGTTCAGGTGAAATGCTGTTCGGGGCGCCGCTCGGCGAAAATGCCTCGTATGATGCTCTGGTTGCCTCGATGAGCTCGGTCTACGGCGAACTCGCGCAGGCAATTGCGCGCAGCATCCGGTCCCGCGGGGTGGAGGGCTCATGAACCACCGCGCAGGCGCCGCGCTGTTCGTCGTGCTGGCTTGCCTCTCTGCGCGGGCCGAGGCGCAAAGCGGCCGCGAGTTGATCGAGGCGTCGCTGCGGCGGCACGCGCAGCCCCCCTACGTCTACGAGGAACAGGCCCTGGTGTTGAGCGACCGGCTGGGTCAGCACACGGTGCGCACCGCGCGGTATTACGCGCGGCGCGATGAAAGCGGGAGCAAGAGTTTGCTCATGATTGAAACGCCGGCGGAATCGCGAGGTACGGCGGTATTCATCACGCGCGATGTGCACGGCGGGGAGCGCCGGGGCGCGGACGCCTCGGTTCCGGTATTCGGCTCCGAGTTCTCCGTCGCCGACCTGGAGGGGGAGCAGCCCGAGTACTTCCGCTACGAACGAGACGACGATAATGACCTCGATCGCGTGCCGCATTTCGTGCTGCATGTGTTGCCACTGGACGAAACCGTCGCGCGCGCCACGGGATACGGCGAGCGGCGGATCTATCTGAGGAAGGACAACCTGTTCGTCAGCCGCATCGATTACCATGACCGGCAGGGACGCCTCGCGAGGCGTCAGACCTTCCGGGATCCCCGGCCCGATGAATCCGGCGCCTGGCGCGCTGGCATGATTCTCATGGAGAATCTGAGCGACGGCCGGCGCACCCTGCTCAAGGTCGATCGCAGGGTCCACTCGCCGGATTACGTTCCGGCTGCGGTATTCGCGGGCCGGCCATGAGCGAACCCCCGCGCGAGCCGCTGAGCCTGTTGCAGCGCTTCCTGCGGCTCGGCGCGGATCATCCCGTACCGAGTCTGGCGTTCCTGCTCGCGGCGAGTCTGGTGGCAGCTCTCGGGCTGCCGCGCGTCACGATCGACACGGGTTTCGAGCGGCTGGTGCCCAGGGACGACCCTGACCGTCAGGCCTACCTGCGCGTGGCGCGAGAGTTCGGCTCCGATAACCGCACCTTCGTGTATCTGAGGGATACGCAGCTGTGGACCCCTGGGAAGCTGCTCGCGCTGGAGCACCTGCACGATGAACTGACGCAGCTACCCTTTGTGGAGCGCGTCGACGACCTGTTCACGTCGCGAACCGTGCGCAGCGTCGAGGGCCAGCTCCACGCGCGGCCGCTGCTAGTCGCCGCGCCGACCGACGCGCAGGGCGCCGAGCGCGCGCGCCGCGCCGCGCTCGAAGATCCGATCGCCGCGCGCAACATCATCAGCGCCGATGGCAACGCGCTCGCCATCGGCATTTCGGTGCGCGAGCGTTTCGAAGGTCCGGGCGGGATGGATGTGAACGAGACGCTGGAGCGGGTGCTGGCACCCGCGCGCGCGCAGTTTCCCACTCTGGTACAAGTGGGGCCGCCGCGCATCGAGGCCGAGATCCGGCAAACCCTTGCGCGCGACATGCGAGTGCTTGTACCGGCTTCCGCGCTGTTGCTCGCGCTGACCGTTTTCGGGTTTTGCCGCAGCGTTTTCGCCGCCGTCATGCCGCTCGCCGTCGGGGCGCTCAGCCTGTTGTGGACCTTCGGAATGATGGGCTTGGCGGGCATTCCCGTGAGTATCCTGTCCGCGATGCTTCCTTCGCTGGTGGTGGTGATTGGCGCCACCGAGATCATGCGCATGATCTCCGGTTACTACCACGGCCTGCAGCTGGCCACGGAGCGGCACGCGGTGCCTGACCGCGCGCGCGCCACGGAGTTCATGGTCCGCAATCTCGGCGCGCCGGCCGTTCTCACGGTGTTGACGACGGCGCTCGGGTTCGCGAGCAACGCCTTCGCGGGCATCGCGATCATCCGCGATTTTGGCTTTGCCGCCGCGTTCGCCATCCTCTCCAACGGGCTGATCACGGTCCTGCTGGTGCCCGTGCTCTACGCGGCGCTCGGACCGCGCAGCGGGCGGCCGCTCAGGTTCGCCGCTTCGGGCGGGTTTTCCGCGCTGGCGGCGCGCGCCATCGGCGTAATGCGCCATCGACTGACGCTCTGGGTGCTCGCCCTCGCCGCCGTGCTATGCGTGGTATTCGTGCAGCAGGCCTCCAGCCTGTACGTCACCAACGAGCCGCTCACGTTCTTCCGCCCGGAGCGCCCCCTGGTTCAGGCGGCCGAGCGCATGCACGTGGAGATCGCGGGCATGAAGCTCTTCTACATCTCGCTCGACGCCAATTCCGAGGGCGCCTTCCGCGATCCCGCAAACCTTCAGCGGCTCGCCGATATCCAGGCCTTCATCGCCAAACAGCAGATTTTCGATCGGAGCTCTTCGCTCGCGGACGTCGTGTCCCAGGCGAACCAGGAAGCCGGCGGCAGGCGGGCCGACGCCTACCGCGTTCCACCGACGCGCAAGCTGGTCGCCCAATACCTGCTGCTGCACCCGCCCCGCGATCTCGAGCCCTATGTGAGCCAGGACTTCCGGCGCGCCAACATCGTGGTGCGGCACAATGTGCGGGACTCGTCCACGTTGAACCATCACGTCCGCGAGCTGCGCCAGGCCGTCGGGCATTACGCCGGTCCGGACATGGCCACGGCGGTCGTCGGCGAGAATCTGCTGATCAACGCTGCCGCGGACCGGCTGCTGGAGGGCCAAGCGGTCGCGTTCGCCGCGCTCCTCGCCGTCGTGTTCATCGTCATGTCGCTGATGTTCACCTCGGTCAAGGGCGGGTTCATCGCCCTGGTGCCGAGCGTGATACCGATCCTCATGATTCTCGGGGTCATGCGGGTCCTCGAGATTCCGATCAACGCCGGCACGGTGATGGTGGCCGTCATCGCCATCGGCATCGCGATCGACGGCACCATCCACCTGTTCTCGCGCTACAGCGAGCTCTGCCGCAGCGCCTCGAACTACGACGAGGCTGTGATCGAGACCGTCAAGGACGAGGCCGCGCCGGTGATCGCAGTCAGCCTGGCACTGGCGATGGGCTTCGGCGTGCTGCTGCTTTCGGAGTTCGCGCTGATTGCGCAGTTCGGCGCGCTGGCCGCCGCCACCATGCTGTTCTCGATCTTCGCGAACCTCCTGATCACGCCGCTCGTGATGTCCCGCATCCGCCTCGTCGGGCTGTATGAAATCCTCGCCATGTCGATGCAGCGCGAGGCGCTCGAGGGCAGCCCGTTGTTCCACGGGATGACCGGCTACCAGATTCGCAAGACGATCCTGATTTCCGAACTGCGCGAGCACCGCGACGGCGAGCGCCTCATCGTGCAGGGTACCGTCGGGCGCAGCATGTACATCGTGGTGCGCGGCCAGCTCGAGGTCGTACGCCGCGATCCACACGGTGAGCGGCGCCTCGCCACGCTCGGCCCGGGGGACGTGGTCGGTGAGATCGGGTTTGTGCGCGCAACGCACCGGACGGCCGACGTGCGCGCGCTCGGTGCGGTCTCGGTACTGGTGTTCGACCACGACCGGCTGGAAAAGGACCTGGTGTTTTTCCCGCACATCATGGCGAAGCTCAATTTCAACATCAGCGGCATTCTGGGCAAGCGGCTCGCGGAGCTCGTGGAAGCGCACCAGTCGCCGCCGCCGTCCCGGCCGCCCGCCGTCGCACCAGGCGAAGACGGCTGAGAGCTGCGCGAGCGGTTCGTACCAGGGTTAGACCTGCGTCTTCGCCACCTGCGCGGCTAGCGCCTGCATGCGCTCCGCAATCGACTTGAGCAGGGACGCGCCGAACAGCGGCTTCGCCTTCACCAGCGCAAGGAAGTCGTTTCGTCCGATGGCGAGCAACTGGCAATCGGTCTCGGCAACGGCCGTGGCCGCGCGCGCAGATCGATCCACCAGCGCCAACTCGCCGAACGCGCCGCCGGGCGGAATGTGCTCGACCACCTGATCGTTGACGGAGATCGCAACACGGCCTTCGCGCACTACGTACATCGATACGCCTACGGTGCCCGCGGCAACGATGACCTTGCCCGCCGGAACCGCCACCGGCGGGCGATCCGCCAGATGTTTCGAAAGTTCGGCGAGCAATTTCCTGTCAAACACCGAGCTGCGGTCCGCAGGCCCGCCTGCGGAAGCCGCGGCACCGAGCCTGGCGAGGCTCTGGCGCAGGCGACTGACCATGATGCTCATCAGCATCAGCGCAAACTCCGGCGCCTTGCCGAGCGCGGCGTGGAACTGCTTCTCGTCGAGCGATAACACGATGCAGTCGATCTTCGCCAGCGCGGTCGCACTCCTGGGAAGGCCCGCGATCACCGCCAACTCGCCGAAGATTTCACCTTTCCTGACGATGCCGAAGAACTTGTTGTTGATCATCAGACCCACTTCGCCCTCGATCAACAGGTACATCCGGTCGCCCTTCGAGAACAGCCCGCCGGACTTCTCGTTTGCGACGAAGATCGGTTTGCCCGCGGGCTTTTTCTCGGCAGTTCCCGCGGACTTGAAGAAATTCAGCGCGACTGTCGGATCGTAGAGCGAACTCTGGGCAACGGCCTGGGCGCTGCTACGCTCCGCCGCCGCGGGCGCGGCAGGACGTGGTGCGGGCGCCGGCGGGCTTTGGGAAAAGTCGAGATCGTCCATTTTCAGTGTGGGAGCGGGGAAGTGGGATTCTGCACCGTTCGCGACTTCCGCGACAAGCCCCGCGGCCCGGTGCCGGCCGGGCATTGCCCGTGAGTTGGAAACGTGGTGGAATTGACGCGTCACAAGATCATGCAAACCGCGTTCGATTTCGATTTCTGGTCAGACCTCGCGAAGCGCGATCCAGAGGGGTTTTTTCGCATGCGCAATGCAGCCATTCGCGCGCTGATTGCTTCGCGGCCGGAACACGCCGAACGGGGCATGCAACTGCAGGCCAGCATCGACGCGATGCGTGCCACAGCGGGTTCGCCGAGCGCCGCCCTGCGCGGAATATTCGGCATGCTGGGCGACTATCTCGCGGCACTCAACAACAGCATCGAGGTCGCGGCGGGCGGGGTCCGGAAACTGGAGCGGTTGCGCAACCAGCTTCCGAAGTAGGCATCGCGCCATTACGGCGCCTCAAGCGCCACCGCGGCGCCGTGCGCCGGTTGCGCGCACAGAACCTCGAGCAGTTGCGCGTATACCTTCGGCGTTCCCGCGACAATGTCGCCGCTTTCCATGAAACCGGGCCCGCCCCCGAAGTCCCCGACCAGGCCGCCAGCTTCCTGGATCAGCAGGGCGCCCCCCGCCATATCCCACTTGGACAGCCCCATTTCCCAGAAGCAATCGAGCCGCCCGGCGGCGACGTAGGCGAGATCGAGTGCCGCTGCGCCCGCGCGCCGTACCCCGGCGCTCGAGGTCAGGACGGTGCGCAAGGTCGCCATGTACGGGTCGAGGCGCGAGAGTTCCTTGAACGGAAAGCCGGTGCCGACCAGGGCATCACGCAAATGGGTGCGCGACGAAACGCGGATGCGGCGGTCATTGAGGAAGGCGCCGCGGCCGCGCGTGGCGGTGAATAGTTCGTCTTTCACGGGATCGAATACGACGGCCTGGGTAAGTTCGCTGCGGTGCTGTATTCCGATCGAAACGCAATACTGCGGGAATCCGTGGATGAAGTTGGTGGTGCCGTCGAGCGGGTCGATGATCCAAGTGGTTTCGGAGCGCCCCGCGCCGCCGCTCTCGCCCGATTCCTCCGCCAGAATGGCGTGGTCCGGGTAGGATTTGCGGATCACGTCGATGATGGCGCTTTCCGCCGCCTGGTCGACCTCGGTGACGAAATCGTTTGCGCGTTTGGTGCGCACTTCACGCCCGCCGCCCGCAAGTTCCGCGCGATTGATGATCGAACCGGCGCGCCGGGCCGCGCGCACGGCGATGTTGAGAAGGGGATGCACGATGAATGTTTGATGCGGCAGGACCGGGTAGGCGGGTATTCTATATGGTGGCCATGAACGACGAGCGATCGCCCCGGAGCGGCATCGCGCCGGAGGAAGCACTTCGGCGCGTGCGCATCGTACTTTGCCGGCCGAGTCATCCCGGCAACATCGGTTCTGCCGCGCGCGCGATGAAGAACATGGGCCTCGCCGAACTCTGGCTGGTCGAACCCAAACGCTTCCCCGAACCCGAAGCGGAGTGGCTGGCGAGCGGCGCGCTCGACGTCGTGCGCTCGGCACGCGTCTGCGCCCGTCTTACCGACGCGCTGGGCGAGTGCGTTGCGGCCTATGCGATCAGCGCCCGGCCGCGCGAGTGGTCGCTCGAAGTGCTCAGCGCGCGCGATGCCGCCGGGGAGGTCCTGCGCGACGCCGCGAGCGGGCCGGTGGCGGTCGTCTTCGGCACGGAGAACGCGGGCCTGACGAACGAGGAATTGCTCGCCTGCCAGCGGCTGGTCCACATACCTGCCAATCCCGCCTACAGTTCTCTCAATCTGGCGCAGGCAGTGCTGGTACTGAGTTACGAGTTGCGGCTGGCCGCGGCCCTGGGCGAAGTTCGCGCACCTGCGGAACTGCCCACCGCGACGGCGGCCGATCTGGAGGGACTGTTCGCGCATCTCGAACAGGCATCGCTGGAAAGCGGCTTTCTCGATCCGAAGCATCCCGGGCGATTGCACGAGCGTTGGCGCCGTCTCTTCGCGCGCGCCAGGCTGGAACGCGAGGAGGTGAATATCCTGCGCGGCCTGCTGAAGGCGTTGGCGCAGCAGCGTGCCCGGAGTCAATAGTTGACTGTTTCGCTTGGGTATTCTAGGATTGCGAAATCGCATATGGAAAGCGTTCATGTTCAGTCGACTGCGTGAAGAAATGGCCTGTGTGTTCGAGCGTGACCCCGCGGCGCGCTCGGCCTGGGAAATCCTGACCTGTTACCCGGGATTCCATGCCTTGCAGGTGCATCGACTTTCGCACTGGTGCTGGGTGCGCGGATTGCTTTGGTCCGGGCGATTTCTTTCACACCTCGGCCGCTTCGCGACCGGCATCGAAATTCATCCCGGGGCGACGATCGGACGGCGCGTGTTCATCGATCATGGCATGGGCGTCGTGATCGGGGAAACGGCGGAAATCGGAGACGACACCACGCTCTATCATGGCGTGACGCTGGGCGGCACCTCGTGGAAGAAGGGCAAGCGTCACCCGACCCTCGGGAAAAACGTCGTAGTCGGCGCCGGTGCGAAGATCCTCGGGCCGATCACGGTGGGCGACGGCGCGAAAATCGGCTCCAATGCGGTGGTGGTGAAAGACGTTCCGCCCGAGGCAACGGTGGTGGGCATCCCGGGGCGCGTCGTCGAGGCCGAGGGACCGGCGAGCCTGCGCTTTGCTGCCTACGCCGTGGTCCAGGGGCTCGACGATCCGATGGCCAAGGCGATGAACGAACTGATATCGCATTCGCATGAGCTCGAGCAGTCCCTCGCCGCAACGCGCGACAAGCTCGAGCGTCTCGAGCGTGAACTCGGCGACGAAGGCTCCGCAAGCGCGTGGTCCAAGGGATCTGATAGAAAGATCAGCGCTTGAATCGAGTGGCTTGCAAGCCGCCTGCGCTCGCCGGAGTAGTTTTAAGCGTTGCGGCGAGAATATTCTCCAGGCGGTCCAGACGGCCTGGATGGACGAAGCGCACTGACTTCGTTACTTATGCCGCGCCAGCGTCGGCAGAGTGTTCGCCCTGGACGTAGATCCGGTCGATCGGCTGATTGAGGTCCTTGCCGGTTCGCTCGAAGCCCCTGCGCCAGTCGTTCAGATGACGACGCACCCACGTACGGCACGCGTCCTTGTCGCGCCTTTGCAGGGCGTCGAGAATCATGCGATGCGCCTCGATGAGGCGCGGGGTTCCCTCCTTGATCTTTCGCAGGATCAGTCCGGTGGTCGGAAAAATCAGCAGATTGGTCGGTTCCCGCGCAAGCTGCAGCACGCGGTTCTGCGACGCCTTGCCGATCAAGGTGTGGAACTCCGCGTCGAGTTCGGTGACCGCGGCGGGGTCGTCGGAGACATGCTGCGTCATGGCGATATTCGCCTCTAGTTCGGCGAGAATTTCGGGGGTCGCGCGCTCCGCGGCCGCTTCGGCGGTCGCTGTTTGCAGCACCATCGCCGCTTCGTATAGCTCCCGGAATGTCACCTCGCTGAGCACCAAGGCGCGGCTCATGCGGGTCGCGAGGCGCCCGTAATGCGGCAAGCCCACCGAGAGACGCCGATTGGAATCGCGCCGGATCAGGCCGCCGTGCTCGAGCAGCCGGATGCCCTCACGAACCGTCGAGCGGTTCACGCCGAACTGTTTGACCAGCGCGGCTTCGGTACCGATTGGCTGGCCCGGGCGAATCCGGCCGGAAAGGATCTGGCGCTCGATCGCTTCGGCGACCAGCTTGTATGCTGGCGTCGAACTGATGCGCGGGAATCCTTCAGTCGCATCCGTCATTTGACGTTTCTCGAGCCATCGCGATTCGCGCGGGTCCGCGTCTGCAATACGGCGTCCGTTGGACTCGGTGTCGCAATTCTTGACGCAACATCCTGCTTGTCTGACAATCGGACCGCCACGGATTGAATTGTACCGCGGAACGGCGGCAGCGTACTCGATCGCCCGACGTGGTGCCGATTGATCGGCGTGGACGCAAACCGAAGGAGGATCGGTGCAACCGGTGAACGAGACGCGGCCGCGACCCGGCTGCTCGGGCCCGAAGGGCTTGTTGCGCGTCGAAGCTGTGTCGGTCCATTTTGGCGGAATCGTTGCGCTCGACGCGGTTTCGTTTTCGGTCGAATCCGGGCAGATTGCCGGGTTGATCGGTCCGAATGGCGCGGGCAAAACGACGCTCTTCAACTGCCTGAGCCGTCTCTACGAGGCGAGCGAGGGCAGCATCGAATTCGACGGCCACTCGCTGCGCGAGACGCCGCGTCACGGCATCGCCGCACTCGGAATAGGCCGGACGTTCCAGAACCTCGCGCTGTTCCACACCATGACGGTGTTCGACAATATCCTGGTCGGCCGTCATTGCCGGACGCGAAGCGGCTTTCTCGCGAGTGCGCTTTCGATGCCGTCAGTTCGGCGCGAGGAGGACGCGGCGCGCACGCGCGCACGCGAACTGGTCTCGTTTCTGCAACTCGATTCCGTCGCCGACAGGCCCGTCGCCGCGCTGCCGTTCGGCACGCAAAAGCGGGTTGAACTCGGCCGGGCACTCGCCGCCGATCCGAAGCTGCTGCTGCTCGACGAGCCGGCGAGCGGGCTCAACCACGAGGAAGTTGGCGCGCTCGGGGCACTGATCCGCGAAATCCGCGATCGGCTCGCGCTCACCATATTGCTGGTCGAGCACCACATGAGCCTGGTCATGAGCGTATCGGACCGGGTGGTGGCGCTCAATTTCGGCCGCAAGATCGCCGAAGGTACGCCCGCCGAGGTGCAGCGTCTTCCGGAGGTGATCCAGGCCTATCTCGGGAGCGCGCACTGATGGCGCTCAAGGGGAGTCCGCACTGATGGCGCTGCTCGAAGTCGCCGGGTTGCGTGCCGCCTACGGGCCGACGCGGGTGCTGCACGGCATCAGCTTCGAACTGGCCGAAGGATCGATTACCACCGTGCTCGGTGCGAACGGCGCTGGCAAGACCACGACCCTGCGCGCGCTGTGCGGCATGGTGCGTACGGAAGGAGAGATCCGCTTTGGTGGCAGGCGCATCGACGGGCGCGCAACGGAAGACATCGTGCGCCTGGGTATCGCGCACGTCCCCGATGGCCGCGGCACCTTCGTCAACCTGACGACGGAAGAGAATCTGCGATTGGGCGCTTACACGCGCAAGGACCGGCCCGAAGTCGAAACGGACCTGGAGCGGATGTTCGCCTACTTTCCACGCCTCAAGGAGCGCCGCGCGCAGCAGGCCGGCACGCTCTCCGGAGGTGAGCAGCAGATGCTCGCGGTGTCGCGCGCGCTGATGCTCAAGCCCACGCTGCTGCTGCTCGACGAACCTTCGTTCGGGCTGGCTCCGCTGCTGGTGCGCGAGATCTTCGAAATCATGCGCACCATCAACCAGCGGGAGCGCGTGAGCATCCTGCTGGTCGAGCAGAATGCGGCGATGGCGCTCGACCTCGCCGAGCACGCCTATCTGATCGAGACCGGGCGCGTGGTGCTCTCGGGCCCGGCCGACGCGATCAAGCGCGACGAGGCCGTGCGGCGCTCGTACCTCGGATACTAGGGAGCCCGGTTTGGACGCGTTGATTCATCAGGTCCTCGCCGGTCTCGCCACCGGCGGCATCTATGCGAGCGTGGCGCTGGCGCTGGTGATGATTTACCAGGCCACGCATCTGGTGAATTTCGCCCAGGGCGAACTGGCAATGTTCTGCACCTATCTTGCGTGGACCTTGATCAACGCGGGCTTCGGTTACTGGCCGGCTTTCCTGCTGACCGTCGGGCTCGCGTTCGTGCTTGGCGTGGTGATCGAGCGCGTGGTGATCCGGCCGGTCGAGAATTCGCCGGTGCTCGCCGTGGTTGTGGTGTTCATCGGTTTGCTGGTGATCCTCAACAGCATCGCAGTCTGGATCTACACGGGCACCATCAAGACGTTCCCGAGCCCGTTCCCGACGGAACCATTGTTCGGCAACAAGTTCATGTCTTCGCACGAAATCGGCGCAATCGTGGTCACGCTGATCATGCTGCTGCTTCTGTATGCGTTTTTCCGGTTTACCCCGCTCGGTCTGGCGATGCGTGCCGCTGCGCAGAACCCGGCGTCGGCGAAGCTGGTCGGCATCCGCGTCGGCTGGATGCTGGCGCTTGGGTGGGGCCTGGCGGCAGCCATCGGGGCGGTGGCCGGAATGATGGTCGCGCCGATCGTGTTCCTCGAGCCGAACATGATGGGTGGAATCCTGCTCTACGCGTTCGCCGCAGCGCTGGTCGGCGGCGTCGACAGCCCGGGTGGCGCGGTATTCGGCGGATTCCTGGTTGGTGTGCTGGAGAACGTCCTTGGCGCCTTCGTCATCGGCAATGAACTGAAGCTCGCGGTAGCGCTGGTACTGATCATCGGCGTGCTGGTCGTCAAACCGTCCGGATTCTTCGGCAAAGTTCACATCACCCGCGTATGAATCAGCGCACTCTGACGGTCGTCGCGGTACTGCTTCTGCTGGCATGCGCACTGCCGTTCCTGGTGAGCAACTACCGCACGTTCCAGTTCACGCTGGTACTGGTGTACGCGATCGCGCTGCTCGGGCTCAACATCCTCACCGGTTACAACGGGCAGATCTCGCTCGGGCACGGAGCGTTTTATGCGATCGGCGCCTATACGGCTGCGATCCTGATGGACAGGTTCGGCGTGCCTTACTGGGCGACCCTGCCCGTCGCGGGCGCGGTATGCCTCGCGGTCGGGTTCCTGTTCGGCCTGCCGGCGCTGAGGCTGGAAGGCCTGTACCTGGCTCTGGCGACGTTCGCGCTCGGGGTTTCGATGCCGCAGCTGCTGAAGTACCACCATTTCGAGAAATGGACCGGCGGCGTGCAGGGCATCGTGATCACGAAACCCGATCCGCCATTCGGGCTCCCGCTCAATCCGGACCAGTGGCTGTATTACTTCACCCTCGCCGTGATGGTGCTGATGTTCGTCCTGGCGTGGAACCTGCTGCGCGGCCGGGTGGGGCGCGCGATGGTCGCGATTCGCGACCATCACATCGCCGCCGAGGCAATGGGCATCAATACGGCGATGGTGAAGTCGCTGACGTTCGGCGTCTCGGCCTTTTACACCGGCGTCGCGGGCGCGCTGGGCGCCATCGCCATCCAGTTCGTGGCGCCGGACAGTTTCAACATTTTCCTCTCGATCGTATTCCTCGTCGGCATTGCGATCGGCGGGCTCGCGTCAATTCCGGGCGCCATCTACGGAGCGCTGTTCATCCAGTTCGTGCCCAATATCGCCGACGAAATCTCCAAGGCGGCGCCGTGGGCGGTTTTCGGCATCTTCATGATCGGGTTCGTGTATGTAATGCCCCTTGGGGTGAACGGGGCAATCCGCATGCTCTTGGCACGGCTGGGCCGCAAGGCGCAGAATAATCGCAGTACGGCCGGGGTAACACGGCCGACGATCAATTCACCGGAGGAGGTCTGACCATGAAACTCTCGCTTTTGCCTGTTGCAACCCTGCTCGCCGCGGCGCTCGCCGCACCCTCGGCGCTGGCGCAGAAGAAATACGATCCGGGCGCTTCGGACAAGGAAATCAAGATCGGCAACATCAATCCGTACAGCGGGCCGGCATCGGCCTACGGCACCATTGGCAAGGTGATCGGCGCCTACTTCAAGAAGATCAATGACGAGGGCGGCATCAACGGCCGCAAGATCAACTTCATCAGTGTGGACGACGGCTACAGCCCGCCCAAAACGGTCGAGATGGCGCGCAAGCTGGTCGAGCAGGACGAAGTGCTGGTGCTGTTCCAGCCGCTCGGCACGCCGCCCAATTCGGCGATCCACAAGTACATGAACGCGAAAAAGGTACCGCAACTGTTTGTGGCCACCGGCGCGACCAAGTGGAACGACCCGATGAACTTCCCCTGGACCATGGGCTGGCAGCCGAACTACCAGACAGAGGGGATGATCTACGCGCAGCACATTCTAAAGACCAGGCCGAACGCGAAGATCGGCATCCTTTACCAGAACGACGACTACGGCAAGGACTACGTGAAGGGGTTCAAGGACGGCCTCGGAGCGAAGGCGAGCATGATCGTCAAGGAGGTGTCCTACGAGGTCGCCGACCCGACTGTGGACTCGCAGATCGTGCAGCTGCAATCCGCGGGTGCCGACACGCTGTTCAATGTCACCACGCCGAAATTTGCCGCACAGGCGATCCGCAAGGCCTACGATATCGGCTGGAATCCACTTCACTATTTGAACCAGGTGTCGGCTTCGGTGGGATCCGTGCTGACGCCGGCCGGTCTGGACAAGTCGGTCGGCCTGATTTCCACCCAGTACTTCAAGGATCCGACCGACAAGGCTTGGGCAAACGACGCGGCCATGAAGGAGTGGACTGCGTTCATGAAGAAGTACTATCCGGAAGGTAACCTCACCGATGCGTTCAATGTCTACGGCTATATGGTCTCGCAGACGCTGGTACAGGTGCTCAAACAGGCCGGCGACAACCTGACGCGCGAAAACGTCATGAAACAGGCGGCGAGTCTCAAAAACTTCGAGCTTCCGATGTTTCTGCCGGGGATCAGGATCAATACCAGCGCGACCGACTTTGCGCCGATCGAGCAGGAGCAACTGATCCGGTTCGACGGCAAGGAGTGGGTGCGGTTCGGCGAGATTCTCGGAAAGTAGCCTGAGATTCACCGTGTCGTACTGGCCGGCCGAGACAGACGAGCCGGTTCTTGAATGCACCGTCCGCGGCCTCCTGCGCGATGCTGCCGGCGATTCGCCCGACGCGATTGCGCTCGTCGCCGGAATGCCGGATCCGGCCGAGCGCCGCCGCTGCCTCCGGGAAGCCTAGGCCGCCAACGCGCGCGAGCGCTTCTGGCGCCTGCGGTCGAGCCACCAGGCGAGCGCCGGGAGCATCGCAAATCCGCCCGGCATGACCACCACGACCAGGTAGGGCGAGAGTCTGGACAGGAGTTGCAGGTGCGCGCGGATCTCCGCCCGGTCCTCGGGCGTCCATCGCTGCTTGTTTCGGCGTTTCATCAGGACCGGAAGCAGTCCTTTGGTCTTCACCATTTCGGCGACGAGGAAACGCCGTTCGCGGTCGGCAAGATCCATGACGTGACGAACCGCCTTGGGCGGCGAAATCTTCTTCACTGTATTTCCACCGTGGGAGCAGCGAATCGCTGCCACCACGCGCGCGCGCGGCGCAGCCGACGCACGAGGCGCCACAGCGACCAGGCCGCGGCGGCCCATCGAGCCGCAAACTGAAGCGTTCGCCCAGGGCGCAGTACGAACACCAGCGCAACCGCGCCGGCGATCCACAGCGGATGGCGCTTCAATTCCCTGAACATCCCGACGCCGGTGCCTGCCCAGCGCGAAACCGCGTCGGTGCGCGCGATCCAGCCCGCCAGCTCGCCGCGTTCGATTTCAGCACACACGATCAGACCCGCGCGTCGTTCGCGCAGCGCGATCAGCCGCTCACGCATCGCGCTTCTCGAACCGCGCGCGGTCCTTGCCAAGCTCGTCGAGCGTGGCGGACAGAAATCCCGGCCGCTCGCGCATGCGTGCCATCGCAACCCGCGCGCAGGCGGCGGCCGCGCCGAGCCACAGCGCGCAGACCAGCGCCGCGGCAATCACGGGCTGGCTGTTCCAGAACAGGAGCACGGCGACCACCGAGAGCATGACCAGCGCGATACCCGCGAACAACAGCGCGGCGAGGGCCCACACCGCGGCTTCGGCAATTCGTAGCGCCTGCTCCTCGAGCTCGCTCGCAGCGAGCCGCCCGCGCGTCACGACAAATGATAACAGTGTGCGCGCGAGGCGGCGCAGCGGAGAAAATGCCGTCGCCCGAGGGGGGCGGCCCGCTTCGGGCATAAGCTACTTCTTCTAGCGGCGGCTGATCAGCATTCCGAGCACGAGCCCGAGCGCGGTTCCAATCCCTACCGCCGCCCAAGGGTGATCGTGCACGTACGCGTCGGTCACGCGCACGGCCTGCCGAGTCGTGTCGGCTAGCGCCCGCTCCGCGTCGGCGAGGCGCAGCTTGGCGTTTGCCAGCGAGGCCTCGATGCGCTCGCGCGCCACTACGGCCTTTTCGCCAACCTGCCCGGCGGTTGCACGCAACAAATCTTCGAGATCGGCGATCAGCACCTTCATGTCCGACGTGAGTTTCTCTTTGGCGATATCGGTATTCATGGTTTGATTTTCGCTTGTCATTGGAGAGGATCCGTTCAAAGGCAGCAGGAAGAATGCATCATTGTGCAGCGCAAGAAGCTAAGGCTACCGAGTTTCGACGCGAGTGGCAACCGCTTGTTCATGGCCCGTTGCGCTCACCCGGTCTCAGTCCGGCGAAATCCAATGCGCTATGCTTGTCGCCCGAACAACAGGGGAGGGGGCTCATGAGGTTTCGCATCCTGCTCGCGGCCGCCGCCGCCACCGTTTCCCTTGCGGCCGGGGCGGCGGAGCTTGTCGTCGGCCTGTCGACGCCGATTACGTCGCTGGATCCGCATTTTCACAACCTTACGCCCAACAACTCGCTCGCCAAGCACGTGTTCGAGACGCTGACGCGCAATGACGAGCAGCAGAGGCTCGTTCCGGGGCTCGCGGAATCCTGGAGGACGCTCGATGCGACGACCTGGGAGTTCAAGCTGCGCAAGGGCGCCAGATGGCACGACGGCGCGGAGTTCACGGCTGAGGATGTCGTGGCCACACTCAAGCGGGTGCCTCTGGTGCCGAACAGCCCGGCGTCGTTTGCCATCTACACCCGGGCGATCAAGGAGGCTAGCGCGCTCGACAAACACACGCTGCGCTTCAGAACGGACAAGCCGTATCCGCTGCTGCCCAACGACATTACTTCCGTCCACATCCTGCCGAAGAAGATCGCGGAAAACGCGAAAACCGAGGACTTCAATTCGGGCAAGGCGATGATCGGGACCGGCCCTTACCGGTTTTCCGAGCACGTCTCCGGTGATCGGGTGGTGCTGGTGTCCAACGACAAGTACTGGGGGCCGAAACCTGCCTGGAGCACGGTCCGGTTCAAAATGATCTCGAACTCCGCGGCGCGCGTTGCAGCATTGCTTGCAGGCGACGTGCACATGATCGAGTCTGTGCCCACCGCGGATATTCCGAAGCTCGCCAAAGACGCGCGCGTCACGCTCGTCTCGGCAGTATCCAACCGCATCATCTACTTGCACTTCGACTCGGGACGCGAGAAGAACTCGCCGTTTGTCACCGACAAGGCCGGCAAACCGCTGGAAACCAACCCGCTGCGCGATCCTCGCGTGCGCAAGGCGATATCGAAGGCGATCGATCGCGAGGCAATCGCCTCGCGCATCATGGAAGGCCAGGCCCAGCCTGCCGGCCAGTTGCTGCCGGAAACGTTTTTCGGCACCAGCAAACGTCTGCCGCCGGAAAAATACGATCCTGAAGGAGCAAGGAAGCTGCTGGCGCAGGCCGGATACCCGGATGGTTTCGGGCTCACGCTCCACACGCCGAACAACCGCTACATCAACGACGAGAAGATCGCGCAGGCGGTAGCGCAGTTTCTCACCCGGGCAGGAATTCCGACCAAGGTCGAGGCGATGCCTTCGGCGGTGTTTTTCTCGCGCGGCTCCAAACTGGAGTTCTCGTTTCTGCTCGCGGGCTGGGGCGCGGAGACCGGAGAGACGAGTTCTCCCTTGCGTTCCCTGCTGGCCACCTTTGATACCGCGCAGGGCATGGGCGGGGCAAACCGCGGGCGCTTCTCCGACGCCGGCCTCGACGCGCTGATCAGCACCGCGCTCACCACAATCGACGACACCAAGCGAGGGTTGATTCTCGCGGCGGCGTCGGAAAAGGCGATCGCCGAACTGCAGGGCCTGGTCCCCGTGCACTACGAAATCAGCACCTGGGGCATGAAGAAGGGCCTCAGCTACAAGGCGCGCGCCGACCAGTACACGTTTGCGTTCGAGGTTCGAACCGGACGATAGAAGCAGGGGGAGGCTCATGGCGCCTCCCCCCGCACCCCCCACCCCGCGAGTGATCGAATCGTGACGGTCTATGTCCTGAGGCGCCTCGCGCAAACGCTGCTGGTTCTGTTCGTCACGTCCGCGCTGGTGTTTGGCGGGCTGTTCCTCGTAGGCGACCCGGTCGAAATCCTGGTGAATCCGAATGCCGATCAGGCCGAGAAACTGCGCGCAGCGGCGGCGTTGGGTCTGGACCGAAGCGTGCTGGAGCAGTACTGGATTTTTCTCCGGGGCGCGTTCACGGGGGACCTGGGCCGCTCCTTCGTGTTCGGCCGTCCGGCACTCGACGTGATCCTCGAGCGCATGCCTGCGACGCTGGAAATCGCTTTCCTCGCCATGCTCATCTCGGTGTGCCTCGGCATTCCCCTCGGGCTTTACGCCGGGCTTCGTCCGGCCGATCCCCTCAGCAAGACGATCATGGCCGGTTCGATCCTCGGTTTTTCGCTGCCGACCTTCTGGGTCGGGCTTTTGCTGATCATCCTGTTTGCGGTCGAACTCGGCTGGCTGCCTTCGACGGGGCGCGGGCCGACCGTGGAATTCCTCGGGCTTCAGCTCTCCATCCTGCACTGGGAAGGGCTCAGGTACGCACTGCTGCCCGCGACCAATCTCGCCCTGTTCAAGCTTTCGCTCATCGTCCGGCTCACGCGCGCCCAGGTGCGCGAGCAGTCACTGCTCGACTACATCAAGTTCGCGCGCGCCAAGGGCCTGCCGCGCAGCCGCGTCATCGGCGTGCATCTGATGAAGAACATCATGATCCCGCTGGTGACCGTGATCGGGCTCGAGCTCGGTTCGGTGATCGCATTCGCGATCGTCACGGAAACCATCTTTGCCTGGCCCGGCATGGGCAAGCTGGTCATTGATTCGATCTTCCAGCTCGACCGCCCGGTGGTGGTGACCTATCTGCTGGTAACGGTATTCATGTTCATCTTCATCAATCTCGTGGTGGACATCCTGTACTCGGTGCTCGATCCGCGCGTGCGGTTGTCGGAAGCAAAGGGGTAGCGCGGTGGCCGCTCTTGGGCAGACGCGCGCAGCTGCTCCCGCAACGGTGCCGGAACTGGCGATCGAGGGAGGGCCGCTCAAGCGCTTCGTTGCAGAGTTCTTCGACTCGCGCCTGGCCGTCGCGGGTCTCGCGCTGCTCGTCGTGGTGATCGCAACCGCGCTGTTCGCGCCGCTGCTTGCGCCGCAGAATCCGTACGATCTCGGGAAACTCGACTTGCTCGATTCGCGTTTGCCGCCGGGCGGCACGAGCGCGACGGGTTTCACCTACTACCTAGGCACCGACGGGCAGGGGCGCGACATGCTCTCGGCGATCATGTACGGCCTGCGCGTATCGCTCTACGTGGGCGTGGCAAGCGGCGTGATCGCGCTCGCCATCGGCGCCCTGCTCGGCGTCGTCGCGGCCTATGCAGGAGGGCGCTTCGAGCAGTTTCTGATGCGCGTCGCGGACATCCAGCTCGGTTTTCCGGCCATCCTCGTCGCGCTGATCCTGCTCGCCGTGCTCGGCAAGGGTGTGGACAAGATCATCATTGCGCTGGTCACGGTGCAGTGGGCCTACTACGCCCGCACCGCGCGCTCGGCGGCGCTCGTCGAGAGAAACAAGGAATACATCGAAGCGGCGCGCGGGCTCGGCCTGTCCGCGGCGCGCATCGTGTTCAAGCACCTGCTGCCGAACGCCATGCCGCCGCTCATCGTCGTGGGCACGGTCCAGATCGCTCACGCGATCGCGCTCGAGGCGACGCTGTCGTTTCTCGGCCTCGGCCTGCCGACCACGGAACCATCCCTGGGCTTGCTGATCGCGAACGGCTACGAATTCCTCATGTCGGGCAAGTACTGGATCAGCGTGTATCCCGGCATCGCGCTGCTGGTCACGATCCTCTCGATCAACCTCGTCGGCGACCAGTTGCGCGACGTGCTGAATCCGAGGCTGTCGCGTTGAAACTGCTCGAGGTCACGGATCTGGTGACCGAGTTTCACACGCGCGAGGGCGTGCTGCGCGCGGTGAACGGCGCTTCGCTCGCGCTCGAGCGCGGGGAGATCCTCGGTCTGGTCGGGGAGTCGGGCTCGGGCAAGTCGGTGACGGGTTTCTCGATCCTCGGGCTGATCGACCCGCCCGGGCGCATCGCCTCGGGCAGCGTGCGCTTCGACGATCTGGAACTCCTCGGATTGCCCGAAGAGTCGATGAGGAGAGTGCGCGGCAAGCGCATCGCGATGGTCTTCCAGGATCCGATGATGACGCTCAATCCGGTGCTCTCGATCGAGACGCAGATGATGGAGACGGTGTTCGCGCACGAGGCAACGACCCCTCAGGATGCGCGCAGGCGCGCGATCGAGGCGCTCGCGCGCGTCGGCATCGCTTCGCCGGGGGAGCGGCTCGCGCAGTATCCCCACCAGTTCTCCGGCGGCATGCGCCAGCGCGTGGCGATCGCGATCGCGCTGCTGCACAAACCCGAGCTCATCATCGCAGACGAGCCGACCACCGCGCTCGATGTCACCGTGCAGGGGCAGATCCTCTACGAGATGCAGAAACTGGTGCGCGAGTCCGGCGCCTCGCTCATCTGGATCACGCACGACCTCGCGGTGATCGCGGGGCTCGCCGATCGCATTGCAGTCATGTACGCGGGCCGCATCGTGGAAGAAGGACCGGTCGCCGAAGTGCTGGACGCGCCGCTGCACCCGTATTCGCGCGGATTGCTCGACTCGGTGCCGGCGGCCAATGCCGGGGCGGGACGCCTCAATCAGATTCCCGGCATGGCGCCGTCGCTGCTTCGTCCTGCGCCGGGCTGCGCCTTCCGCGAGCGCTGCACCCGCGCCGAGGATCGCTGCTGCGACCCGCCGGCTCTCACCCAAATGAACGGCCGCGCGGTGCGCTGCTGCAATCCGCTTCAGGGAGCGTGATGCCTGCGACCGCAGATACGGTGCTGCTCGAAATTCGCGACGTGTCCAAGCGCTTTTCCAAGCGCCTCGACGTGGTCGAGCGAGTGGCGCGCGCCATGGGTGCCGCCGTGCGCGAGCACACGGTGCACGCCGTGGACTGCGTGAGCATCGACGTGAAGGCGGGCGAGGTCGTCTGTCTGGTCGTGGAATCCGGTTGCGGCAAGTCGACGCTCGGGCGGCTCGCGTGCGGGCTGCATACGCCCAGCGGCGGCGAGGTGCGCTACCGCGGCAAGCCGGTCGAAGTCCCGGCTGCATTGTGGGGCGACGCGGGCCGCGCGCGTCCGCCGATCCAGATGATCTTTCAGGATCCCTTCGCATCGCTCAATCCCCGCATGCGCGTGGAGGAGATCGTCGGCGAGGCGCCGCGCGTGCACGGTCTGGTGAAACCGGCCGATGTCGGCGCGTATGTAGCAGAAATTCTGCTGCGCGTGGGTCTCGACCCGTCCGCTCGGCGCCGCTATCCGCACCAGTTCTCCGGCGGGCAGCGCGCACGTGTCGGCATTGCACGCGCGCTCGCGGTGAAACCGGAGTTTCTCGTCTGCGACGAAGCGGTCGCCGCGCTCGACGTCTCGATCCAGGCGCAGGTGCTCAACCTGTTCATGGATCTGCGCGAAAGCCTCGGGCTCACCTACCTTTTCATCAGCCACGACCTCGGCGTGGTGCGCCATCTCTCGAACCGGGTGGTGGTGATGTACCTCGGGCGCGTGGTCGAGTCCGCGCCGACCGATGAATTGTTCGCGAAGCCCAATCATCCGTACACGCAGGCGCTGCTCGCCGAAGTGTCGCGCCTCGACCGCAGGCGCCGCACCTATGCGCCAATTTCCGGCGAAATTCCCTCGCCGCTCAACCCGCCGACGGGATGCCATTTCCATCCGCGCTGCCCGCATGCGATGGCACGCTGCACCGAGGAAGCGCCGCGGCTTCGGGAAATCGCACCCGGGCGCCACGCTGCCTGCCATCTCAACGACTGAACGGCGCAGTTGCAGCGTTAGTTGAACACCGAGACGTTGCCAAACAGTGTGGGCCGCGGCAAGCCCATATATAATGCAACTCCGCTGGCAGTGCAGCCGCGCCAGCGAATGCGAGATACCGATTCGCCATGGGTTCCTTCGACAAGATTGCTGCCCGACTCGACGCCCTGGAGTTGATCGCGCGCTGGGCCGAAGCGGTTGGCGACCCCGCGCTCGCCAAGCTGCCCTACAAGTTCGAGATGGATCGCTGGGGAAACCTCGTCATGACGCCTCCGGCCAATGTCCGCCATTCCGATGTTCAGGGCAGTCTCATGATCGCGCTGCAGACGGCGCTGGGCGGCCGAGCGCGAGCCGAGTTCCCGGTCATCACGGCCGCAGGCGTGCTGGTGCCCGACGTGGTTTGGTGCTCGCCCGAGTACGTGGCGCGCAACCAAGCTGCGTTTTCCGGGGACATGGCTGCCGCGCCCGAGGCGCCTGAGCTTTGCGTCGAAGTGAAGTCTCCCTCCAACAGCCTCGGAGAGCTCAAGCACAAAGTTGACGCCTATCTCGCGGCCGGCGCGCTTGAAGGCTGGGTCGTGCTCGAGGATCTCGCGGTGCGGATCTTCGGAGGCAAGGGCGAGCAGGATGCAAGCGGCTTCGCGTTCGATATTGCCGAATGGCGTTCGCATTTCAGACCGTAACTCTATTCGCGCTTCGATCGAGCGGCGCCAGACCGGCGATCGAACGATCAAACGCCGCAAGTTGCTGCAGGCCCTCCCCGATTTGCACAGTTGGTCCGTTATTGCGGCTGGTCCGCAAGGCCGCAGGCGCCGCACCGATGCGCCGATCGCGGGCGAAATTCCCTCGCCGCGGGAGAATCTATCGGGCCCCGGGGCGCACGACCCGCCACGAAATGCCCATCCTTACGCTCCTCAGCCCAGACGCAGCGGCGCACAATGCGGATTATGTTATGTCGCCGGGTCGTCTAATAGAGAACTTTTCACACCCGTCCCAGCCTTTCTCCGTCAAGGGGAAATGAGTCTCGAAAGGAGGCGCCGACATGGCCATCGAAAAAGCAACGCCCGCGAAACGCAACACCACAGCGAAGCGCGAGACGGCATCGACACGCAAGACGATAGCAAGCACACTCCATAAGGAGCGTTTTCCCGGTGAGAGCCGGGCCTACCGCGCGGCGCGCAACACGCTGCTGCAAGCCGAACTGGAGCTGCGCCGCAAGATCGAAGCGCTCGCCGCGCTGCGACGCAAGCTTCCCGTGGGCGGGTGCGTTCCCGAGGACTACGAGTTCGAGGAAGGTGCGGCCGACCTTGCAGATACCGAGACTGTGCGCCGTGTGAAGCTGTCGGAACTTTTCCAGCGCGATGCGAGCCTCGTCATCTACAGCTTCATGTACAGTGCGGCGATGGCAAAAGCCTGCCCGATGTGTACCTGCATGCTCGACAGCCTCGACGGCGCCGCGCCACACGCCGCTCAGCGCGTCAATCTTGTGGTGGTGGCCAAGTCGCCGATCCAGCGCATCCGCGCCTTTGCGCGCGTACGCGGCTGGCGCAATCTGAGGCTGCTCTCGTCATCCGGCAACGGCTACAACCGCGACTACCACGGAGAGAGCGCCGCGGGGTCGCAATTGCCCGCGCTCAACGTGTTCACGCGCAGCGGCGGCAAGATCCACCATGCCTACTGTACCGAACTGCTGTTTGCCCCGGGCGATCCCGGGCAGAACGGCCGGCACGTGGATGCTATCTGGCCGCTGTGGAACCTGTTCGACTACACGCCGGAAGGGCGTGGCACGGATTGGTACCCGAAGCTCGCGTACGGGTCGTAGCAACGGCGGATTGGAAAGCTTGCGGCAGATCCTCCGCGTTGCGCACCGGGGGTACCGGGCCGAGATCGACTCTCAATTGACGCGCGGCGGCCTCCGCGTTTCGCACTTGCAGCGGCGCGTTCTGATCGTCGGGATTCATCAGGACGGCGATGCGTGTTCCTTTAGGGATCAGTTCCCGCAACAGCTCCATACGCTTGCCCACGGGCTCCGCGACGATATTCGTGATACCCGTGAAGTTTCCGCCCGGACGGGCGAGGGCCGGAACGATGCCAGCGCCCACCGGGTCGGCAACACTCACGAAGACAATCTGAATGATAGAGGTGGCAGGCTTGGCTGCCAGGGCGCCGGGCGTGGTCGCGGATGCCTTTGCGAAAGACGTCGCTTTGTGGTTTGTTCGCTGCTCCGCTTCCGCCTGAGAGATGCGCGACGCGGAACACGGTAGTGTTTTGCTGCGTGATCACCGGGAGCCAAACCGCCGCCATACCGCCCGCGGCAAGACCACGTAACTGTCTGCGTTGCATTTATCCTCCGGTTCCATTGCGTATGAATTGGCCGCTTTTTCTAACGAGATCGGATAGCGGCAAAGGGCGTACTGGCACGCTATGGTGCTTGACACCATCACTCCCCCAAGTTCCAATGAGCGACTATGCCGCCGGCGGCCAGAATCCTCGATCGCAAGATCAAGCGCGGAGACTTGATGGTCCAGGTGGTGATCTGGCAATTATCCGGCCCTACGGCGGATCGCCCACACGGCGTGAAATACCGTCTTTGGTGCGGCCGGGCGGGCGTAACCGTGGTGCGGTACGACAACGAGACCGGCAAGGGAGACCACCGGCACTACGCATCCGGTCAAAGGCCCTATGCGTTCGTAACGTGTGGGAAACTGATTGAAGATTTTACCGCCGACGTCGAGCGGCTCACTGGATGGAGATTCGAATGAAATGCATTGAAATCGGTATCGGCGGCGGACGGCAGGCGCTGGCGCAGTTCGCGCGCACCTGGCGTCGTGCTTCGCGAGGGGAACGCCTGCCTGAGACCACACCACGCCTGGAGTTCAGCTCGCTCGCCGAGTTGCTCGGCGTACTTTCCCCGAAGCGATTGGCGCTGCTCGACGCGCTCGCGACGCAGCCGGGATCGAGCATCCGCGCCCTGGCCGGCAGGCTCGGCCGCGACTATAAAAACGTCCATGGAGACGTGCGCGTGCTCGGCGAGCTGGGATTGATCGAGCGGCGCGCCGATGGCATGCTCAAGGCTCCGTATGACGAGCTGGTCATTCATGCGCCACTGACGGCGGCGGCCCGGCGCCGCGCGGCTTAAGCAGACGTAAGCACCACGTTTGCGATGGGAACTTTGTTACAAACGACATCGATCGCGAGGACGCATGAGCAAATCCGCAGGTAAAGGCAAACGCAACGCGGCTTCGGCCGATCCCGATCTTTCGGCGATTCCCGCCGTGCGGCTTCAGGCGGAACCGGCGCGCCGGCAACGGCGCGCGCGCAACCTCCTGCGGCGGCATGACCGATTGCTCGAAGCGGCAAAGGCGCTCAAGGCCGAAATTGCCGCGCTCGGGGGCGTGATTGTGGAGCCCGCAACCGGAGGATTGGCCCCGAGGCCGTGCAACCAGGCCAATCTGGTACAGACGCTCAAGCGTGTACTGAGCCACAAGCCGCTCAGCGTGACCGAGGCGGCGGAGGCCGCGCTCAAAGCGGGTTATCGAACGACCTCTCCTTCGTTTCGCCAGATCTTCAACAGCGCTCTGATCCGCAGCGGCGAGTTCGAGCGCGTGGGTCGCGGACGGTACCAGGTGAAGTGAAGCAGGCGCTGTCGAACCCCCTACTCTCTCGGGTCATGTTTCAGCGGCGTAAAGCCGGACGTCAGTCGGGACGTTCTTTCCACCCGCGCGGCTCGCATGCGGCGGCTCGCTGCGCCACGGCCGCGGGAAATCGCTCCGGGGCGGCACGCCGCCTGTCGTCCAAACGACTGAACAACGTTCGTCCAAATGCCAACCGTTCGCGTTCGTTCGCCATAACGTCCAAGAGCAAACGATCGATCGGTTCGTCGAATGCGGCAATCTTCAGGCGCTTTGCGCGCATTGGCCATTCCAGGATTTCGCCAGCTTGCGACGCTAGTCGTCCGCCACGGCAAGCAACGCCTTCGGATTGGCGCCCGCAATTTTCAACAGAGTGCGTGCCGCACCCGAAGGATGCTTGCGCCCCTGCTCCCATTCCTGCAAGGTGCGCAGCGAGACGCCGAGGAGCGATGCGAATTTCTGCTGTGTGAGGCCGGACGCCATACGCGCACGCGCGACTTCCGAACGCACCACGCCGCCTTTGCCATCCGGCACGAACATGCGCGCCGCGCGCCCCGCTTTCATGTCGCGCACCGCATGCAGCAGTCCGGCCTCTGCCTTGGATTTGCCGGTGGATCTTGCTTTAGACATTGATCAGGTCCTTTCTCAGCTTGACGAGCGTTGCTGCGCTCAGGCTGTCCATTGCCGCTTTCGCGTAAACCGTCAACAGCCACACGATCCCGTGCCGGTCGATCACCTACGTGATCACCCTTGCGCCGCCACGCTTGCCCATGCCCGCTCTGGCCCAGCGCAGTTTGCGCAAGCCGCCAGTGCCGGGAATCAGATCGCCCTGATGCGGGTTCTCCGCAACGGCGGCAATCAATGCATCGAACTCGGCCTCGGACCAAATCTTGGCGGCGTCATTTTCAAAACGGTCAGTGGTTGCGACCGTGAACATCAGTTCAGTATACGTCTAAAGCGTATTTAACGAAAGGTGGAATTGCGCAACCGTCGATTCCCCGGAGGTTGGACCGCGCGCAACGAGGCGCCCAAACCGACCCTTCGTACGCCCGTCACGCGGGGTTCTGCCGCTGCAAACCCGAGCCGGCTGGTCCGCCGCCAGGTCAATCGCAACGCCCGTTGTCCTCCGGGCGCCAGGGATTGGAGAACGTGCTCAAGGTTTCGAGGAACACGAGCAGGTCGGTCTGCTCGAGCGAGGTGAGGTTCAGCGGCCTGGCAGGCTGGCCGTCCTTGGCGCGCAGACGGACGGGGTCGAGGTCGGCGTAGTGCCTGACGACCTCGGCGAGAGTTTCGACGCGGCCGTCGCGTCCATAGGGCGCGGTCAGCACCAGGTTGCGCAGCGACGGCACCTTGAACTCGCCGAAATTTCCCTTCTCGAGGCTTACCTGACGGGTGCGCTCGGCGCTTGCGCCGGTCCTGTCGTCGTTGTATGGACCGAGCAGATTGAAGCGGCTCTCCAGGAGTTGCCGGATGCCCTCGTGGCGTCCGGGATCGGGCTTGCCGAGCGGCGCAAAGCGCGACAGCCCGGTGTTGAAGAACTCGCCGTTGGTGAAGTTGGGGCCGCTATGGCAGGTCGTGCAGGCGCCCTTGCCGATGAAGATCTTGAGCCCTCGCTGCGCCGGCTCGGAATAGTTCCACGAGGAAGGCGGTTCGTTCCGCGCAACGGCGTCCCGGAATCTGTCGAACGGCGTTCGTCCGCTCACCAGGGTTTCCTGGAAACTGGCCAGGGCCTTGCCGATGGACACGAGCACCGCCTCGTCATCGGAGGATGAGGGCGGGGTTCCGAACGCCTTGCGGTACCGGCAGGACAGTTGTTCGTCGCTACGCACCAGTTGAGCCACATGGTGCGGCGTCGCCGCCAGTTCGCGCGGATCGAGGATCGGACGCAGGCTCTGCGACCACAGGCTGTCGGCGACGCCGCCCCAGCCGTACCAGCGTGCCGCGCGCAGATTCATCAGGGTCGGCGTGTTGCGATCCACCTCGGCAATGCCGACACCGCGCCGCAGGTTGTCTGTCCAGTTACGCTCTGGGACGTGGCAGGTCGCGCAGGACACCTGTCCCTTGGCGGAGAGGCGCGGATCGAAGAACAGGCGTGTCCCCAACTCGATCGCTTCCAGTTTCCCCGAAGCCCGGTTGGTCGGGTCAGTCGTCGCGGGTTCCGGCCAGGGCCCGTGGGACAGAATGAGCTTGATCTCGCTGTCGGAAAAAGTGACCTTGACTGGCTCGTCCGCCGGGCTGGCGAACGGCAGCAGCGCGAATGCTGCGGCCGCGGCGGCGCACGCGATGCGGGATGCGGTGCGTTTCCGTCGGTTGGTGTTGGAGATCATGACCTGTGCGCCTTTTCAACAGCTCGTCGACTTTACCCCAAATCGCGCAAGCGGCGCAGAGGTCGGTTCGACCGTCCTGATGACAAGCACCGCCGATGATGCTTCAATGACCGTTCGCCAATCGAAGGGACGGGGGCATGCACAAACCTTTTCCGGTATTCAGCCTTGAAGGCGACGCCTACGAGTGCGGGCGCCAGCATGGCGCGGCTGCAGCCGATCGCGTCGCCAAGACCGTGGAGCATTACCTGCCGGCGTTTGTCCGGCAGGCGAAGCTCACGCTGGACGAGGTGGGGGAACGGGCCCGCGCTTACGGCGCGCAGATCGAGGCGATCGACGCCGACATCATGCAGGAGCTCGAGGGCATCGCCGCCGGGGCGAAGCAGCCCCTCGAGCATGTGATCGCGGTCAACTGCCGCACCGAAATCCTCTACGGCAGCCTGGCGGGGACCCAGCCCGCCACCGAATGCACGACCGTGGTCGCACTCCCGGAGGCGACGCGGGACGGGAACATCCTGATCGGCAAGAACTGGGACTGGCGCTGCCCGGCGATCGAAGCGGTGGTGGTCCTGCGCGTGCGCCAGCAGAACAAGCCGGCGCTGACGATGGTCGTCGAGGCCGGCATGGTGGGCCGCGACGGGTTCAACGAGCACGGCGTGCTGGTGTGCGGCAATCTGCTCTTGTCGACGCACGACCGCGGCCGCTCCGGCGTGCCGATCCCGATCCTGCGCAGGCGCATCCTGCATTCCCGGCACTACTACGAGGCCATCGACTCGCTCGCGCTGGCGCCACGCGGCGCTTCGGGCAATTACCTGATCGCGCATCGCGACGGCGTGGCGATCGATTTCGAGACCACGCCCGAGCACGTTTACGTCGTCTACCCGGAGCGCGGGCTGCTCACGCACTCGAATCACTTCCAATCGGTGGTGGCGCAGACGACCGGGGCGAGCAAGTTCTACACGGGCGACACGCTGTACCGCGATTTCCGGGCGCGCCAGCTGCTCGAGCCGAAGATCGGATCGATCACGATCGACGACATCAAGAGGGTGATGCGCGACGAATTCGGCGCACCGCGCGCGATCTGCCGCACGCCGCACGACTATCCCGGCCACGAACCGACGATGACGATCGCATCGCTGATATTCGACCCGAAGAACGATGCACTGCACGTCGCGGCCGGTCCGCCCACACAATCGGAGTACCAACTGGTCCGGTTACCCGACGCGGTGGTCCCGAAGATGGCTGCGCTTCGCTGATCAGATCGGCTTGACGGACAGGTCGCCGCGGTATGGGGTTACGGCGAGGGTCGCCTGGTGCGGCGCGAACGGGTCTCCCTCGGCGGGCACGCCGGAGCCCAGCGCCATCGCTGCGAGCTGCGCGCCCGTCATGAAGCGCACGCCGGGACAGCTCCCCATGTAGGCGAGCAACTCTTCCAGCGCAGCGATGCGCGCGGCGCGAGTCGAACCGACGTCGCCGCGCAGGTGCAGGGTGAGCGGGACGAGGCAATTTTTGCGGTACAGCGCGTCGAATTCCTCGCGCCAGATCTTCATCACCCGCGCATGGGTGTGGCGTGCCGAGAACACGAACGAATCGTCCAGCGACTGCACCGTGGGGATCTCCGCCAGCCGCGTCGACGGCGTTGGTGCGATTACGTAGGGATGGTCGTCATCGTGGAACGACGAGTCATAGGCAAAGCCGAGTTCCGCAAGCAGCGCGAGGCTGCGCGGCCCGAGTTCTCCCCCCGGGGCACGGAATCCGCGCGGCGCTTCTCCGACGATCCGGGCAAGCGCATCGCGCGCTTCGAGCAGCGCATCGCGTTCCTTTTCCTTGAGCGCGCTCAGGTGGGTGAGATCCGCGCCGCGCGAGGCGATCTCGTGTCCGGCATCGCGCAGGGCGCGGATCGCGTCGGGGTGCCGGTTCGCGTCGCTCGCGGTGACGAAGGCCGTGGTCGCGATCGCGCGGCGTTCCAGCATCTTCAACAGGCGCGGCAGACCGGCGCGCACGCCGTAGCGGCCGTAGGAAAAACGCCCGTACAGGCGATCCTCGGTGGTGGATTTCAGGTCGAACGCCTCGGCGTCGAAGTTCACCGAGACAAACACCACGCAGCGGGTGCCGCGCGGCCAGGGATGGGGCTTCACGGGACGCGAACCTCTTCGAGGTGCTGCGGGTGCTCGAGGCACCAGCGGGCGAACTGGGCAGAGGAAAAAAAGTGCACGCCTTCGTGTTCCTTCATGTAGCCGATCATCTGCTCCAGGATCCCGGTGCGCGCAGGGGTGCCGGAGCCCCAGCCGGAGCGCGGATGTACGGTGAGCACCATGAAGCGGTCGGAGGCGTAGATGGCGTCGAACTCCGATTTCCATTGCGCCAGCACTTCGGAGGGCGGCGTGAAGCTGAACTTGTAGAACGGAAAATCGTCGAGGCTGTAGGTGTTGTTCGGCAGTTCGAGAATGCTGTCGTCCTCGTTCTCACCGAAGCGCAGGCGGTACGGCAGGTCGTAATCCTTGTCGCTCGAGTCGTAGAGATAGCCCATCGATTTCAGCACCTGCATGGTGTTGGCGGTCTTGCGGCCCGAGGGCGAGCGCCAGCCCAGGACGGGTTTGCCAAGGAGGTCGCGCAGAATCCCGTCGGTCCGGTGCAGCAGCCTGGTTTCCTCCTCCGCTCCGAGGTCCCAAGCTTCGTGCAGGTAGCCGTGCGCCGCGATTTCGAAGCCGGCGGCGTCGATCGCGCGAACGGTGTCCGGATGGCATTGCGCGTCGTAGCCGGGCACGAAGAAAGTGCAGGGCACGCCCTGGTCCGCCAGCATCTCGATATGCCGCGGGATGCCGCAGCGGGCCGAATAGCGGCCGCATGAGTGCGCACCGAGCGGGGCGATGCCGCGCCCGACCTCGTGGCTGGGACCGTCGAAGTCCACGCCGAGCGTGACGGCGCAGCGAAATGCGGGAGGCAGCGTAGTGTGTTTCGTCATCTCGTCGCGCAACTACTTTTTCGCCGGGTCGGGCGGGAAGGCGGCAACCAGGCGCGGGCCGATTTCCCTCTCGATGTATCGCATGCTTTCCTTGAGCACCGCCGGCCCGGTGAACACGGGGTCATAGACCAGCCGCCGGGACGCCTCCATGTAGCCGGGGTCCTTCATCGCCTGCTCGAGTGCCGCGGTGATCTGATTGGCGATCGCCGCTGACAAACCGCCCGGGGCCCAGAGATCGAAGCCGAACACGGGAATGTCGAACGCCATGATGCCCAGTTGCTTGAGGGTCGGCACCTCGGGCAACTCGGGCATGCGGTACGGCGAGCCGATCCCGAGCGCGCGCGTCCTGCCGGCGCGCACGTTCGGATACACCTCCGAGCCCTGTGCCACGCGGTAGGCGATGTGCCCGCCGAGCAGCGCCTGCCCGCTCGGGCCGCCGCCCTTGAAGGGAATGTAGGTGACATCGATGCCTGAATTCCTCGCAGTTTCGAGCACCGTCAGCTCCATCATGCCACCGGGCGCGGGGCCTCCGGCGCTGAGCTTGCCCGGATTCTTCCTGGCGTAATCGACGAGTTCGGCCCAGGTCCTGTACGGCGCGTCCGCAAGGGCCTCGATGATCAGCCACGGCATGCGGCCGGTCTGGCCGAGGATGGCGAGCTGCTCCCAGACCTTCGTGTCGTAGATCCCCGTGTAGAAGTAGCTCATCAGCGCGCCGTGGCCGGCGAGGAGCAGCGTGTGGCCATCGGGCGCGGCCTTGAGGACCTGCTCCACCGCGAGCTTGGTGGAAGCCCCCGGCAGGTTCTCTACGATCAGCGTGCCGCCGAGCGCCTTGCCGAGCGGGACCTGGAGCGAACGGGCGTTCAGGTCGTTCGCGCCGCCCGCTGCGAACGGCACGATGATGCGGATCGGCTTGCTCGGGAACTGCTGCGCCTGCGCGCCGCGCATGAACGCTACGGCAAGCATGCCGGCGAGGAGGGAACGCAGGACGTTACGTCGTTTCATGACGGGCTCCCGATGGTCAGGTTCAAGGGACGAGCACGATCTTACCCACATGCGCGCCGCTGTCGAAGTATTCGTGCACCTTTGCGGTATCGGCGGTGCCTTGGGCCGCCTCGTGAACCTGGCCGTGACAGGCCGTCCCCGGGGGCGATACGATGCGCACGACCGGATATCCATCGCCCGGAGGATCCACCCGCATGCGCGCCGTCCTCACCAACGCTACCGTCATCGACTGCGTCAATCCTTCCCCGCTCGCGAATGCGACGGTCGTGATCGAAGACGGACGAATTGCGCAGATTCTCACCGGCGGCGCGAAGGCGGCGCCCGGCGATGCGGAAGTGATCGACCTCGCGGGCGCCTACCTGTTGCCGGGTTTATGGGATGTGCATATCCACCCCGACTACTTTCCGTCGCTTGCTGACATGCCGATCGCCGACCAGGTGACGCTGTTCGGGCACAGGATGACCGCGGCGCTCGTGGAGTCGGGCATCGTGGGGATGCGCTGCGCCGGTGCGCACCACTACATGGACGTGGCGTGGAAGCGCGCCTATGACTCGGGCCAGCACCTCGGCCCGCGGCTTTTTGCGAGCGGCCATTTCCTCACCACCACGGGCGGGCACTTTCTCACTTCCGGTCACGCGATCGAAGTCGACGGCCCCTACGGGTTCGTGAAGGCGATCCGCGAGCAGATCAAGAACGGTGCAGACCACATCAAGCTCAACCTTTCGGGCGGGATCATGGGCCCAGCGTGGGATCTACATAAGCACTCGTTCCTGCTCGACGACGAGCTCAAGGCCGCTTTCGACATCTGCAAGAAGCGCGATTTCAAGGTCATGGCGCACGCGACGAACCCGGAAGCGGTCAAGGCCGCGATCAGGCTCGGCGCACACAGCATCGAGCACGGCTACATCCTGGACGACGAATGCATCGAGCTGTTCCTCAAGCACGACACCTGGTACGTGCCGACCCTTGCAATCAGCCATCTCACGCCGAGCCAGGCGAGCAACGAATGGGAAAGCGCGTGGACCCGGCAGCGCAATCTTGCGCACGCGCTGTGCTGCCGCGCGGACGCGGCGAGCGACGTGCACATGACCGGGTTCCAGAAGGCGCTCAAGGCCGGCGTGAAGATGGCGGTGGGCTCGGATATCCGACTGCTCAAGGACGCGGCCTTGCTCGAGATGGGTCTCTGGGCGCGCGATGGTGCGACGCCGTGGCAGACGCTAGTCGCGGCGACCAGGAACGGCGCGGCTGTCTGCGGCGTGGGCAGTGCCCTCGGCACCGTCGAGGTGGGCAAGCTCGCCGACCTCATCGTCGTGGAAAAGAACCCGCTCGAGAACATCAACAACGTGCGGCGGCTCCAGCTGGTGCTCAAGGAAGGCCGCGTGGTGTCCGACAAGCGCAGGCCTGGCCGCAAGACCGGCTGATGTGCGACCGGAATTGACGAAGGAGGCATTCGATGCGATTCGCACCCATCCTGCGCACAGCGCTCGGCTTGCTGTTGCTCCTGTCGCTGAACACGGCCGGTGCGCAGTGGCCCGCCAAGCCGGTGCGCTTCGTCGTGCCTTTCCCGGCAGGTGGCTCCACCGACGTGGTGGGGCGGATACTCGCCGAGCACCTGCGCCAAGGGCTCGGGCAGAGCTTCGTGATCGACAACCGCGCCGGCGCGGGCGGCACGACAGGCTCGGACGCGGTCGCGAAGGCCGCGCCCGACGGTTACACCTTGCTCATCGGCACGAGCAGCACGCACGCGATCGCCTCGGGCCTTTACGGCAGCAAGCTTCCCTACGACCAGGAGCGCGATTTCGCGCCGGTCACGCTGATCGGCTCGGCGACCATCCTGCTGGTGGTGCATCCCGCGATCGCCGCAAAGACGGTGCCCGAACTCATCGCGCTCGCCAAGGCGAAACCTGGCACGCTCAACTTCGCTTCGAGCGGCAATGGCGGGGTTTCGCATCTCACGGGTGAATATTTCAAGTCGCTTGCCGGCATCCAGATGCAGCACGTGCCCTACAAGGGTGACACGCCGATGATCGCCGACCTTGTGGCCGGTCGCGTGTCCCTCGCATTCGGCACGGCGGTGGCTTTCCTTCCGCACGTGCAGAGGAGCGCGCTGAATGCGCTGGCGGTGACCAACGCGAAGCCGTCGCCCGTGGCGCCGAACCTGCCCACCGTCGCACAGACGCTTCCGGGTTTCGAAGCCTTGCAGTGGTTCGGCATCCTGATGCCCGCCGGCACGCCGCGCGATATCGTTTCCAGGCTCAATGCCGAGATCGTCAAGATCCTGCGTCTGCCCGAGGTGCGCGAGCGCCTTCAGTCGATGGGGATCGAGGTCGCGGGCAACACGCCGGGGGAATTCGCCGCGTTCATGCGCGACGAAACCGCGAAGTGGGGCAGGATCGTGAAGGAATCCGGTGCGAAGATCGACTGAATATGAGGAGGTTTCAGATGAGGTTGCTGCTCCCGGCCGCGTTGATGGCCGTGTCGTTCATCACGACCGATGCGCCGGCACAGCCCGCCGACGCCTGGCCGCAGAAGCCCATCACGCTGATCGTCCCGTTCCCCGCAGGCAGCGGATCCGATGTCGTCGGCCGCATCTACGCGAAGGCGATCACCGAAGCCCTGAAAGTGCCGGCGGTGGTCGACAACCGGCCGGGGGCCAACGCCATGATCGGCTCGCAACTGGTCGCCAATGCGGCGCCCGATGGCTACACCGTGCTCATCGGCAGCGGTACGGCGAACGCGGTGAACTACGCGCTGTTCGCCGATCGCATCACCTACAAGCCGCAATCCTTTACCACGGTATCACTGGTGTCCGCGGGACCAGTGGTGATGTTCGCTCAAAAAGCGCTGGAGGGCGCCACCTTGCAGGCGCTCGTGGCGGCTGCCGCCAAATCCGGCAAGGGCCTCACCTGCGGCAACGGCAATGCGGTGACTCAGGTGGCTTGCGAAGTGTTCCGGCTGCAGGCGAAGCTCGACGTGGTCAGTGTGCCGTACAAGGGCAATGCGCAATCGCTGCAGGACGTCGCGGGCGGCCAGATTTCGATCGCGTTCTCCGATATGTCGGCAGCGAGCCCCTTCGTCGGCAACGATCGCGTGCGGGCGGTGGCCGTCGCCGCCAACGATCGCCTGCCCGCGATCGGCGGCGTCCCGACCTTCAAGGAACAGGGTTACCCGGATTTCCAGTTTCTCGCCTGGACCGCGGTGTTCGTCCCCGCGAAAACGCCACCGGCGGTGGTGCAGAAACTCAATGACGCCGCGTTGCACATGCTCAGGATGGCCGAATGGGAGAGGCAGCGCGAGGCCGGATCCGGCATACCGGTTACCGGCGAGCTCAAGTCCTCGCAGGAATTCGTTGCTACTGAAATCGCCAAGTGGGCGCGCTACATCCTGCAGACTGGCGTCAAGCCGCAATGACGACCGGCCTTGAGGAGTACTACGCAAGACGCGCTGCCGAATACGAGCGCATCTACGCCAAGCCCGAGCGCCAGGCCGATCTGGCAGTGTTGCGCGCGCGCATCGGAGCATTTTTCGCGGGGCGCCGCGTGCTCGAACTCGCGTGCGGCACGGGCTGGTGGACTGCCGTCATTGCGCCGCTTGCCGCGCGGGTCACGGCGCTCGATGTGAATGAAGAAGTGCTCGCCATCGCTCGCGCCAAGGCGTTTGCGCCGGGGCGCGTGGAGTTTGCAATCGGCGACGCTTATGCGCCGCCGGAACTGCGCGCAACGCACGATGCGCTGTTTGCGGGGTTCTGGTGGTCGCACGTGCCAAAGGCGCGCCTCGAAGCGTTTCTTGCACGTGCCGCGCAGGCCATCGCGCCGGGCTCGCGCGTGGCGTTTCTCGACAATCGCTATGTCGAGGGTTCGAGCACCCCGCTTTCCCGCACCGACGCCGGCGGCGATACCTGGCAAAGGCGCGGGCTCGACGATGGCAGCGAGCACGAAGTGCTGAAGAACTTCCCCTCGCGTGAGGAACTCCTGCAACGTGCCGCGGTCTGCGGAGGCGTCGATGCGCGGGTCGAAATGCTGCCGTATTATTGGCTGCTGACTTTCGACGCCAAGGCATGAAATCCGATCTACCCTGCGAAATCCGCGGACCGCGCGTACCCGGAGTTCCGCTGGTGCTCGATTCGCCCCACTCCGGCCGCCGCTTCCCGGCGGATTTCGATGCCATCGTGTCGGAGTGGGACCTGCGCGACACGGAAGACTGCTACGTCGACGAACTCTACGCCGCCGCGCCCGAGATCGGCGCATCGTTGCTGGCAGCGCATTTCCCGCGCTCGTATCTCGATCCGAACCGGCACGCGGGCGACGTCGACCCGGAACTGATCGATGGGAAATGGCCGCACGAGTACCGTCCGAGCCGCAAGGCGAAGATCGGCAAGGCGCTGGTGTGGCGCACGCTCGAAGACGGCCGGCCGATCTACGCGCGCCGGCTCGCCGTGGAGGAGGTCAAGGGGCGCATCGAGCGGTATCACGCGCCCTACCATGCCTCGCTGCTCGGGCTGCTCGATGGCGCACACGCGCGCTTCGGCTGCGTGTATCACATCAATTGCCACTCGATGCGCGCGGTGGCGGGCAGGATGAGCGAAGACGGCGAGGGCAGGCCGCGCGCCGATTTCGTGCTCGGTGATCGAGACGGCACGACCTGCGCGCCGGGATTCACCGAGGCGGTGCGCGCCGTGCTGGCCGGGATGGGTTATGACGTCAAGCTGAACGATCCATACAAGGGCGTCGAGCTGGTGCGCGCCTATTCGGACCCGCGCGCGCATCGCCACAGCCTGCAGATCGAAATCAACAAGCGCCTGTACATGGACGAGATTACGCTCGCGAGGACTGAGGGCTTTCCCCGGTTGCAGAAGGACCTCGAGAGGCTGGTCGAGGCCGTCGCTGATTACGCAAAGGAGCGCATCCGTGGCTGAGAATCATCCGATCGAGATATCCCCGCCCGACATTTCCGCGTACCGCGA
Source organism: Betaproteobacteria bacterium (assembly GCA_016195915.1). Lineage (GTDB taxonomy): Bacteria > Pseudomonadota > Gammaproteobacteria > Burkholderiales > SG8-39 > JADGRQ01. Next base: position 113,522 of record JACPYS010000006.1, read on the forward strand.
GGGGAACACCGGGGTCGAGTACGTCAGCGTGCTCGATTCCGGCGAACCCGGTCCGAGCGTGATGATTCAGGCGCTCACGCACGGCAACGAGTTTTGCGGCGCGATCGCCATGGACGCGCTGCTGCGTGACGGCGTGCGGCCGCACAAGGGAAAGCTCACGCTGGCGTTTGCCAACGTAGCCGCGTATGCCCGGTTCGATTTCGACGATCCGAACCGCTCGCGCTTTATCGACGAGGACTACAACCGCGTATGGGGCGACGACCAGTTGAAAGGCGCGCGCGACTCGGCCGAACTGCGGCGCGCGAGGGAGCTCGTGCGTTTCGTGGACGAGGCGGACCTGCTGCTCGATTTGCACTCGATGCACGAGCCCTGCCGCCCGATCATGGTGTGCGCGAAGAGCGAAAAGAGCGTCGCGCTCGCCAGCCGCATCGGAGTGCCCGGGGATTTGCTAATCGACACGGGACATCCGGCCGGGCTGCGCATGATCGAGCGCGGCGGTTTTTGCGACCCGGCCAGCCCGCGCACCGCGGTCCTGATCGAATGCGGCCAGCACTGGGAGTGGAGCTCGGCCGATGTCGCGCTCGACACCGCGCTGAGGTTCCTTCGCGCAAGCGGCATTGTCGCTGAGGAGTTCATCGCACCGCGGCTGCGTTTGCAGCCGCCCGCGGTGCAGCGCGTGATCCGCGTCACCGAACCCGTCGTGGCGCAGAGCATGAATTTCCGCTTTGCCGGAAATTTCACCGGCCTGGAGGTGATCGCGCGGGCCGGCACACCGATCGCATACGACGGCGAGCGTACCTGGAGCGCGCACTACGATGACTGTGTGCTGGTGATGCCTTCGATGGCGCACCTCAAGCCCGGCACCACGATGGTTCGCCTCGGCAGGTATGCATAGTGGTCCGTTGCGGCAACAGCGGTTTCGGACGCGGTTGACTGCAATCCTTGCCCCCGTTACATTTGCCACGCCTGCATGTCCCGGGCGGGAGAGACCGGCAAGTCCGGCGCCGAAGGAGTAAAGGCCCCGCAAACTCTCAGGCAAAAGGACCCCCGGGACTGGGCACTCTGGAGAGTAGGTCCGCTCGCGCGGATCTCGCCGAAGGTATACGCAGCTTTCCGCAAGGAATCTGCCAATTTCTCAGGCAAATGGACAGAGGGGCGCATGAATCGGCAACGGTCGTGCGCCGCGATCCCGCGCGCATGCCGCTGTCAACTGACATGGAGCCAGCGTGGACATCCCTGAAAAGTTGAAATACACCGCGTCGCACGAGTGGATCGCCGACCACGGCGATGGCACGGTAAGCGTCGGTATTACTGCCGTCGCAGCCGACCAGCTCGGCGAACTGGTTTACGTCGAGCTGCCCAAGTCGGGCACGCAATACGAGCAAGGCGACGCCTGCGCGGTCGTCGAATCCACCAAAGCCGCGTCCGACGTGTACTCCCCGCTTTCGGGGGAGGTCATCGCGGCGAACGGAGCGCTCGCCGACGCGCCGGGACAGGTGAATGTTTCGCCCTACGCGGAGGGGTGGCTGTTCAAACTCAAACTCTCCAATCCCGGCGAACTTGCGGCGCTGCTCGATGCCGCGGCTTACCGCGCTTCGGCCGGCACGCACTGAGATGCACCGCGACCTGTTCCGCACCGACAGCTTCGCCGAGCGCCACCTCGGCAGCGCCGGCGCGGACGAGGCTGCACTGCTCGCCGCCCTCGATTGCGAGTCGAGCAGTGCGTTGATCGAAGAAGTGGTGCCGCGCGACATCCGCATGTATGGACTTGTCGATCTGCCGATGCCGGTGGAAGAATCGACGGCGCTGGCGGAACTGAGGGTGCTGGCTGGAAAGAACACGGCGTCGCGAAATTTCATCGGCCAGGGCTACTACGGTTGCCTCACGCCCGCGGTGATCCAGCGCAACGTGATCGAAAACCCGGGCTGGTATACCGCGTACACGCCCTACCAGGCGGAAATCTCGCAGGGGCGGCTAGAAGCGTTGCTCGTGTTTCAGCAGATGGTGATCGATCTTACGGGCCTGCCGGTGGCAAACGCGTCCCTCCTCGACGAGCCGACCGCGGCGGCGGAGGCGATGACGCTGATGCGGCGCTCGACGCGGCATCGCGCGAACGGATTTTTCGTCGACGCCGCGTGCCATCCGCAGGTGATCGCCGTGGTCCGGACGCGCGCGCGCTGGCTGGGGATCGATCTGATCGTCGGCGACGCCGGGCGCGATCTCGACCCGGCAAAGGTGTTCGGCGCGCATCTGCAGTACCCCGACACGCTGGGCCGCGTCATCGACCCGCGCCCGGTGATCGAGCGCGTGCACGCGGCGAGCGGCCTGGTATCGCTCGGTTGCGATCTGCTTGCGCTCGTGCTGCTGAAATCCCCGGGTGCGCTGGGCGCGGACGTGGCGCTGGGTTCGGCGCAGCGCTTCGGTGTTCCGCCCGGCTTCGGCGGGCCGCACGCGGCGTTCATGGCGACGCTCGACGAATACAAGCGCGCGATGCCCGGGCGCATCATCGGCGTGTCGCATGACGCCGCGGGCCGCACGGCATTGCGCATGGCGCTGCAGACGCGCGAACAGCATATCCGTCGCGAGAAGGCCACCAGCAACATCTGCACCGCCCAGGCGCTGCTCGCCAACGCGGCCGCGTTCTATGCCGTGTGGCACGGACCCGAAGGTCTCGCGCGCATCGCGAGCCGCGCGAACCTGCTTGCGCGGCTGCTCGCCGCGAGCGTCCCGGCCGAGTCGCAGGAATTTTTCGACACCGTGGTGATTCGTCCGCGCGATCCGCTGGCGCTGGTGCGAGCGCGCGCCGCGGCGAAGCGCATCAACCTGCGCTACATCGACGATGCGCGCGTCGGCGTGAGCTTCGACGAACGCTCCACGCTCGACGATGTCGCGGACCTGGCGGAAATCGCCGGCGGCAAACGCATCGACCTGCTGTCGCTCGCTCCCCCGGAATCGGTGCCTGCCGGCTTGCGCCGCGCGGACCCGGTGCTCGCGCACCCGGTGTTCCATCGCCACCGCAGCGAGACCGAAATGATGCGTTACCTCAAGCGGCTGGAGAACAAGGACCTCTCGCTCACGCACGCGATGATCCCTCTCGGCTCCTGCACCATGAAGCTCAATGCCGCGGCGGAACTTGCGCCGATCTCGTGGGCAGAGTTTGCCGATACGCATCCGTTCGCGCCGGCGGAGCAGGCAAGCGGGACCCTCGAGATGATTGACGCTCTGGAAAAGGCGCTTGCCGGCATCACCGGATTCGCGCGCGTGTCGTTCCAGTCCAACTCGGGCGCGCAGGGCGAGTACGCCGGGTTGCTGGCCATCCGCAACTACCACTCGGCGCGCGGGGAGGGCGGCCGGAACGTGTGTCTGATTCCCGCCTCGGCGCATGGCACCAACCCGGCCTCCGCGGCGCTGATCGGCCTGAATGTCGTGGTCGTGGCGTGCGACGCGCAGGGCAACGTGGACCTCGAAGATCTGCAGCGCAAGGCCGATCAGCATTCGGGCCGGGTCGCTGCGCTGATGCTGACCTATCCATCGACACACGGGGTGTTCGAGGCAAAGGTGCGCGCGATCTGCGAGATCACACATGCGGCGGGTGCGCAGGTGTACATGGACGGCGCCAATCTCAACGCGCTGGCCGGAATCGCGCGGCCGGCGGAGATCGGAGCGGACGTCTGCCACATCAACCTGCACAAGACATTCTGCATTCCGCACGGCGGCGGCGGTCCCGGCATGGGGCCGATCGCCGCGGCCGCGCACCTTGTTCCGCACCTGCCGGGACATCCCTGCTGGCCCGACCAGGCTGCGCGCACCGGCAACGGCACAGTGGGCGGCGCGCCGTTCGGCAGCGCGCTGATTCTCGCCATCTCGTGGATGTACCTGCGCATGATGGGAGTGCGCGGCATCCGGCGCGCAACCGAACTGGCCATACTCAACGCCAACTATGTCGCCGCGCGGCTGCGGGCATACTTTCCGGTGCTGTTTTCCGGCATGAATGGAAGAGTGGCGCACGAATGCATCCTCGACCTGCGCGCGCTCAAGGGCGAAATCGGCGTCAGCGCCGAGGACGTCGCCAAACGCCTGATGGACTACGGGTTCCACGCGCCGACGGTTTCGTTTCCGGTGGCCGATACCTTGATGGTCGAACCGACGGAAAGCGAATCGAAGCCGGAGATCGATCGCTTCTGCGATGCGATGATCGCGATCCATGGCGAGCTGGAGAAAGTGCGCTCCGGCGAGTGGGACCACGCCGACAATCCGCTCAAGTGCGCGCCGCATACCGCCGGGGAAATCGCGGGTGAATGGAAGCATGCCTACAGCCGCGAGGTCGCGGCCTATCCGACACCGGCGCAGCGCGCCTGGAAATACTGGCCGCCGGTGAAACGCGTGGACGGGGTGGCGGGCGACCGGCATTTCGTGGGTACGCTGCCGCTGGACGAGGGACAGGCGTGAGCAGTGCGCTGCGGCGCACGCCGCTTCATGCGCTGCACCTCGAACTGGGCGCGCGCATGGTGCCGTTCGCGGGTTACGAGATGCCGGTGCAGTATGCAGAAGGCCTGCGTGCCGAGCACCTCTGGACGCGCGCCAGTGCGGGTTTGTTCGATGTTTCGCACATGGGGCAGTTGCGGGTACGCGGGCCCGGACTGTTCGCTGCGCTCGAGCGCGCGCTGCCGGTGGATTTCGACGGCTGGCCAGCCGGCATGCAGAAGTATTCCCTGCTGCTCAACGAGCGCGGCGGCATCGACGATGACCTGATGGTGACGCGGCTCGAGAACGAGGTCGCGATCGTCGTCAATGCGGCGTGCAAGGACACCGACATCGTGCGCCTGTGCGCGCTGTGTCCGGAGCTCGAATTCTCCACACTCGACGACGCGCTAATCGCGCTGCAGGGGCCTCGGGCGGAGGAGGTTCTCGCAGAGGGGTCAGGTCTGAAATTCATGCATGCGGAAAGCATGAAGATCGGCGGCGCCGAATGTTTCGTGTCGCGCTCCGGCTATACCGGCGAGGACGGCTTCGAGATTTCCGTCCCCGCGTCGCAGGCTGACACGCTGGCGCGGATGCTGCTCGCGCTTCCAGCGGTGAAACCGGTTGGGCTTGGCGCGCGCGATACGCTGCGTCTCGAAGCCGCGCTTCCGCTCTATGGCCAGGAAATGGATTCAGACACCACGCCGCGCGAAGCGGGGCTCGCGTGGGCGATCGCCCGTTCGCGCCGTGCAGGAGGATCGAAAGCGGGCGGCTTTCCGGGGGCGGCGTTCGTCGATCGCGCGCGCAGCCGCCTCGTCGGGCTGATCGGATCCGAACCAGTTCCGGTGCGCATCGGTGCCCCGCTGTGTAACGCATCGGGGACCGTTGTTGGCAAAGTCACCAGCGGAACCGTGTCACCCTCGCTCGGCAAACCGGTCATGTTGGCCAAAGTCGATGCCGGAGTAGCGGACACATCGCAGTTGAATGCGCTGGTGCGCAACCAGCCGCGTCCCGTCACGATCGTCCCGCTTCCCTTTGTGCCGAAGCGCTACAAGCGATAGCGGGACTCCCGCGCCGCTCTCATCGAGCAGCGTGACGGCGTCAAGAAGATTTCTCAACGACCGGCGCGAAAGCGGAGATAGCCGGCTTCATCATCGGCGATCCACCGCTCGAGTTGTTCCTGGGTGAATTCCCTTGGTGGCGGCGATTCACCCGCGCCAACACGCAATCGCGCGGCAAGGAACAGGAACAATTCGTCCTTTTGTTCCGGCGTCAGCGTCTCGACCGCGGCTTGGATTTCGGAAAGCGTACCCATGGAAAGAATCTAGCATGGCGCAGCCGAGGACGGCGACTTTCAGTTGCATCAGCATCGCCGGGGTTCGGCGAACGTCACGTCGATAGGGTTCACGCAGGGGAGACTCTCTTTCCGACCCAAAGCGCGCGCGGACTTGCGCTCCGCGAACCACAACAGGAACACAACGGACAACCGCAACAACAACCTCGGTTTCCGCGTCGCCAGTACGCTCCCAAGTCGGAGCCGCGTCCTTCACGGACGGCGCGGGTGTGCGAGGAGCGTCCAAGGCCGGCCATGACGAGAAGGCCGCGCAGCAGCGAAACAGGCGGCCACCGGGCGGCGGCGCCGGAACCGGCTTACCTGAGACGGCTTACGGACCCCACCTGATTGCGATAAAGAATCCCGCCGTAGCCGGTTCAGGTGAGTTCGGGCCGATGCTCGATACGATCGACCCTCCGGTCGATCTCGTCGATGCGCTTGTGCAGGATGGCATTGTCGGCGTGGATGTCGGCAATGTTGCGGCGCAGGCCGGCGATGCTGGTCTCCAGCGAACTCACGCGCATGGTCAGCGTGTTCAGCGAGCGCTTGATGTCGCCGGTATCAATGCGAATCGCTTTCAGGTGTTCGAGGATGACGTGTTCGATGCCCTCGGTCATGGCGCGCCCCGAGATGAAGGCCGGGTCACCCAGCAGGAACTCTCCTATTTCACCGTGGCAAACCGCGACTCCGGCGCGTCGTTGGCGCGGTGGATGGTGGTGACGTTCTTCTTCATCACCCACGGCCGCAACTGGTGGTGCAGCGGGACGTAGTAGGCCTGATCGCGCACCATGACGAGCGAGTCGCGGATCAGTTCGTCGCGCTTTTTCAGGTCCATCTCGGTCTTCATGGCGGTGATCATCGCGTCGAGCTTGGCGTCGCTGATGCGGCCCTGGTTGAAGCTGCCGTCCTCTCCTGTCGTCTTGGTCAGCACCAGCGACTGCAGCATGTAGAGCGAATCGAACGTCGCCACGCCCCAGCCGAGCATGTACACGCTGGTGTCCATCTTCAGCAGTTTCGGGATGTAATTGGCGAAGGGGATCGCGTTCAGCGTCGGCTTGAGGCCGATCTTCGACCACATGCCGACCAGCGCCTGGCAGATCTTTTCGTCGTTCACGTAACGGTTGTTGGGGCAGTCCAGCGTGAATTCGAACCCGTTGGGATAGCCCGCCTGGGCCAGCAGCTTCTTCGCGCCATTCACGTCGTACTTCGTGACGACGTCCAATGCCTTGGTGTGGCCATGGATCCCGGGGGCGACCATGATGCCGGCCGGGACGGACAGGCCGCGCATGGTGACGCGCTTGATTGCCTCGCGGTCGATCGCCATGTTGAAGGCCTTGCGCACGCGCACGTCCTTGAACGGGTTCTTGCCCTTCACGTTCGAGTACTGCAGTTCGTCGTTGTGCTGGTCCATGCCGATGAAGATGGTGCGGTTTTCGACGCCGTCGAGCACCTTCAGTTTCGGGTCCTTGCGCAGGCGATCCACGTCCTGCGTCGGCACATCGGTGACCAGGTCCAATTCGCCCGAGAGCAGGGCCGCCACGCGCGTTGCGTCAGACTTGATCGGCGTGTAGGTCACGTCCGTGACGTTCCCAACCGGCTTGTCCCACGCACCCGGGTAGGCGGCGAAGACGATGCGCTTGTCCGGTTCCCAGCCCTTGAGAATGTAACCGGACGTGCCGTTGGCGTTGCGTGAGGCGTAGGTCTCCTCTTTCGCCGTGTAGTCCTGCACGTTCTCGGAGCGGTTCTTTTCTGCCCAGGACTTGCTCATGATCAGGAACACCGTCGCGTTCCTGAGCAGCACCGGGTTCGGTCCGGAGAGGATGAAGTCAACTGTATGGTCGTCGATTTTCTTCACTTCGCTGACCCCCGAGACGTAGATCTGCATCGTCCCCTGCTTCTGCTTGATGCGGCCGTACGAGAACACCACGTCGTCGGCGGTGAACGGCGTGCCGTCGTGGAACTTGACGTTCTTGCGCAGATTGAAGCGCCACTGGGTCGGCGTGATCTGCTGCCAGCTGGTCGCGAGGGCCGGCTCGATCTGGAAGTTCTTGTCGTAGCGCACCAGCGGGTCGTACACGTGCCGCAGCATCGTGATGGTGGTCGCATGGTTCTGCGAATGCGGATCGAAGGTCAGGATGTCGTTCTGCGCCGCCCAGCGCAGGTTGACGGCGTGGGCGGAAGCAGCAACAAGCGCCGTTGCGGCAAGTGCGGCAAGGGCAAGGTGTCGAATACGCATGGAAGTCCTCCCGGACGTTCTAAATTGTGCGGCGGAAAGTACAAATCTACCGTGAAATGGGCATTTCCGCGAGTACCGCCGCGATGACGGGCGCGTCGCGCAGGCACAGGCGGATCAGCGCCGGCGCCCTGGCCGGCACGGCCTCCAGCCAGTCCCACACGGCGCGGCGGTAGGCGCCCGCGCAGACCTTCAGCGGGACGGCGAAGATCCCCGCGCTGACAGCCGGGAAGGACACCGAGCGCCAGCCCGCGTGTTCGGCGCATGCAAACCCCGAAGTCAGGGTGCGGATCAGCTTTTCCTCCTCGCCGCCTTCGCCCATGCGCGGTCCTATGACGTGGATCACTCCCTTGAACGGCAGCCTTCCCGCGGTGGTAACGACTGCGGTGCCGGTCGGCAGCGGCCCGCGCGAGCGCACGATCTGCGCGGACTCGCGCTCGAGTTCCGGCCCGGCGGCGCGTGCGATGATGCCCGCCACGCCGCCGCCATGGGCAAGGTGGCCGTTTGCGGCATTGAATATCGCATCCACCGGCTCTTCCAGGAGATCGCCCCGCACGACTTGAAATTCATTGCCGGAAGGAAACGATGTGCGCGAGAGAATTCTGGCGTCTGTCAAGATCGGGCGCAACGAAGGGGCGGGCTGGAGTAACATTTAACCGCCGAATTCGGCAATCTGGCAATCGCGAGTTGGAACGTGACTGAGTGCGCCATCCTGTTCGCCGACGTGGCCGGTAGTACCTCCCTGTATGAAATCCTGGGCGACGAGCGCGCATTCTCGCTGATCGAGAAATGCCTAGCGTCGATGTCGGCTTGCACCCGCGATGCCGGCGGGCGGGTGGTGAAAACGATCGGCGACGCCGTCATGGCCGTGTTCCCCACCGCGGACGAAGCCGCAGGGGCGGCGACGGAAATGCAACTTGCGGCCGGCGGTCTCGGGGCCGATACCAAAGCCAAGGTCGGCCTGCGCATCGGTTTTTGCTACGGGCCCGTGGTGGAACAGGGAACCGACGTTTTCGGCGACGCCGTCAATCTTGCCTCACGCCTGTGCGACCTCGCCTCCAAGGGCGAGACCATCACATCGCGCGACACGGCGGACCGGCTCTCGCCCATCTTCCTGCCGACGCTGCGCAAGCTGTACTCCGTCCCGGTCAAGGGAAAGGAGCAGGAAGTCGAATTGATCGAAGTCCGCTGGGAGGGCAGTGTAGAGGAGGCCACTGCCATCGCGCGTGCCCTGTCGCTCGTGCCGGGCAGCTCGGTGCTGCACCTCAAGTACCGCGACGAGGAAACCCCGATGACGCGCGACCGCAGAAAGGTGACCTTCGGCCGAGACCACGAAGCGGACATCTCGATTCCCTCCCGCATGGCTTCGCGCGCGCACGCCATGATCGAGCGGCGGCGCGACAAGTTCGTCCTGATCGACCACAGCGCCAACGGCACCTACGTCACTATCGAGGGCCAACCGGAGATGACCCTGCGGCGGGAGGAATTCCCTCTGCGGGGGCACGGCTGGGTCGCGTTCGGCGCGCCGCGCGATCAAAGCACCGAAGTCGTCGAGTTCCGCTGCGAGGACTGACGCCGGTGCGGCGCGTCAGCGCGGCCGGAACGACGCGCGGGTTACTCCACTTTCGCTTTCGCGCGCAGGTCGCGCACGTGCAATTCGAATTTCTGCTGGCGCAGGCGGTCTTCGATCTGTGGCTTCACTTCCGTGATCGAGGGATGCTTGATCGCACGCACGTCCTCGAGCTGGATCACGTGCCAGCCGAACTGCGTCCGCACGGGCAAGTCGGTGTACTTGCCTTTTTCCAGCTTCACCATCACGTCGGAAAACGGCTTCACCAGCGTGGCCGGGCTCTGCCAGTCGAGATCGCCGCCACGCGATTTGGTGCCCTCGTCCTTCGACAGCTTCTGCGCCAGCTCGTCGAACTTCGCGCCTTTCTTCAGATCGGCAATCGCGGCCTTCGCCTTGTCCTCCTGTTCGACCAGGATGTGGCGTGCCTTGTACTCCTTGTCGCCCATCGTGGACTTGACGCGTTCGTACTCCTTCTGCACCTCGGCGTCAGGGACCGGGTTCTTGCGGAAGAAATCGCGCACATAGGCTTGCAGCAGCACTTCCTGGCGCACCAGGTCCATCTGCACCAGGTATTCCGCATTCCTGGTCAGGCCGGCCCGGTTGGCGTCCTGGGTGATCACCTCGCGGTTGATCAGTTCTTCGCGCACCGCGCCGCGCAGCTGCGGGCTGTCGGGCGCGCCCTGCTGGGTGCGGGCGCGAGTGAGCGCCTCGGCGCGCGACGCCGGTATCGCGACGCCGTTCACGCTTGCGATCGGCGCGGCCGCCGCACCCGGCTTGGCGCCTTTCGCTGCGTCCTGCGCGTGGGCAGGCATGATTGCAGCCGCGAGCAGCGTGGCGCAGGCGAGAGTTCGAAGTTTCATCATCTTCCTTTCTTGGGGTGGAGCGCTTCGTCCGGGGTTTCAGCCTGGAGCGCGAGCGCATGGATCGGGTGCTGCATCAATTCGCCGAGCGCCGCGTACACCAGGCGGTGGCGCGCGACGGCGGATTTTCCTTCGAACACCGGCGAAACAATGCGAAGCCGCCAGTGCGTATGGCCTTCGGGGCGCGCTCCGGCGTGGCCGGCGTGCGCGGCACTCTCATCGAGCAGTTCCATGGACGCTGGTTTCAGCGCTGCCAAGCGGGTGCGGATCTGTGCCTCTACCCCAGTCGAGACCGTCACTGCTTGCTGCCTTCTTCCACATACCGGGCGAGGAACAGGGCTTGCGCGACGACGAAGGCGAACATTAGGCCCATGCCGCCGAACAGTTTGAAATTCACCCATAGATCGGTGGAAAAGTTGAACGCAACGTACAGGTTCGCGCCGCCCATGAAAATGAAGAATCCCACCCAGCTCCAGTGCAGCCGCGTCCACACCGCGTCGGGCAGTACCACCTGCTTGCCGAGCATGCTGCGGATCAGGTTCCTGCGGAATCCGAGCGCCATCACCGTAAGCGAGCCGGCGAACAGCCAGTACAGAACGGTCGGCTTCCACTTGATGAAGGTCTCGTTCTGCAGCACCAGGGTCGCCCCGCCGAACAGCACGATCACTGCAAGGCTCACCCACAGCATCGGGTCGATGCGTTTGCCGCGCAAGGCAAGCCAGCCGATCTGCGCGCAGGTCGCAGCGATCGCGACCCCGGTCGCCACGTAGATGTCGGTCAGCTTGAACGCGACGAAAAACAGGATGACCGGGAACAGGTCGAACAGGAATTTCATGGGGCGCGATTATCTCATGCCCGCGGGGTAACATTGACTTCCACCCCGTGAGGAGATGGAACCATGGCCTTAATGAAAGCGATCGAGTACGCGCAGGCTACGCCCGAAGTCCGCGCCGTTTACGACGAAATCATGCGTACCCGCAATACCGACTGGATCAACAACTTCTGGAAGGTGCTGGCGAACGACCCGGCACTGCTCAGGCGCATCTGGGAAAATGTCAGACAGGTGATGGCGCCGGGCGCGCTCGATCCGCTGGTGAAGGAAATGGTCTACGTCGCCGTCAGCGCGACCAACGGGTGTGAATACTGCACCTTTTCGCATACCGCCGGGGCGAGAAGCAAGGGCATGAGCGACGCGATGTTCACCGAGCTGATGGCGGTGGTCGGCCTCGCGAACGAGACCAACCGGCTGGCCAATGGTCTGCGCATCGAGGTGGACCCGCAGTTCCTGCCCCGGTGAGGTGAATTGCCGTGCCGACAGGGGTATGATTTGCCCATGCGCAGCTTGATCGTTGCCGTGGCGTGCGGTGCGCTGGTCGCGCTGCCCGCGTTCGCACAGTCCCCGCCGGACGAGCCCAACGTGCTCGAGAGCATCGGCGGCGCCGTGCGCGGTCTGCTCAACAGCATCTTCGGCACCGAGCCCGCCAGACAGGGGCAGGCGGCGCCCCCGGAAGCTGCGAAACCGCCGGCCGCGGTAGAGCAGCCAGCGCCTGCCGCGCCGCAGGCGCAAAGTCCGCAGCAGGCACCGGGCCCACGCCAGGGGGCAGCTTCGATACCGCCCGCCGCGTTCAAGGGTACGCCGCTGGCGCGCACCTCGGACGCCGGTCTGGGCGCGGCGATCGCGAACAGCGACTTCGAGAGCGCGCAAAAGATGATCGAAAGGGGCGCCGACATCGAGGCAAAGGATTCCGGTGCGGGGGCATCCCCGCTGCACTTCGCGGTGATGAAGGGCAACCGGCCGATCATCGAGTTGCTGGTGGCCCGCGGTGCCGACGTGAACAGCCGCACCAGGAACGGCACCACGCCACTGCATACCGCGGTGCTCTATGCGCGACTCGAGGTTGCGGAATTTCTCATCGGCAAGGGTGCCAACGTGAACGCCGAGAGCGTCTCCGGCGCCACGCCTCTTGCGCTCGCCATCGCGGCGAAGAACGAGCCGATCGCTGCGCGCCTCAAGGCGCTCGGCGGGCGCTAGACCGGGCCCGTCTTTGTACCGGCCGGGCGCGTAGCCGCCATCCTGCGCTCCTGCGTCATCGCTTTTCCCAGCGCCGCCAGGCGCCCGGTCGCGGTTTTCCAGACCATCATCGCGTCAACGTGGTGATATTCGTGGGTGTACATGTTCCGCAGGTCCTCGACCTGCCGCCACGGAATGGCGCTGTGGCGGTCCTGCAGTTCCAGCGGCAGCCTTCGAGCGGCCGCTGAAATGGCCGTCAACGCATATTGCACCGCGTAACGTTTTTCTGCACTGCGCCGGAACTGTTCCACGGAAACGCCGCGCAGAAATCCCCGGACGTGAGCGATGTTCTTCAGAATGTCATCGATCCACTCCAACGCGCGACCCGGGTCGCGCTTCGGCTCGCGCTCAGAAGGCGTAGACCGCATCGCGTAACGCGCGCTCGCGGACCCGCTCGCGCATGGAACCGAGGTTCGCAACGTCGACGCGTTGTTCCGTGCGGCGGCCCACGTGGTCTGCGATCCGGTCGCAGAGTTTCATGAAATCGAGCAGGTCCGGAACCCTTGCGCGGTCGAACTCGACGGCCACGTCGATATCGCTCGTGTCGCCCGCGTCCGCACGCGCGGTGGAGCCGAACACCGCGGCATGTGTAACGCCGGCTTCCAGCAGTTCCTCGCGAAGCTCGCGCAGCGCGGAAATCGCGCCCGCAAGAACGTCCGGCCTCGCCAGGCCGCGCTCGATCAGCTCGTCGATCGCCGCCGCCCGGCTGGGCAATCGCTTGTGGCTTTGATAGCGCTCGACCCGGGCGAGAACGGCCGGGTCGAAGCGGAGCAGGATCGGACGGCGTGGTGACGGCATGGATTGGCGGACGACAATAGTGATATCACTTTCTGAGAACAGTATATCACAGCGTCGGATTGCGTCGCGATCTACCTGCCGCCAACACTTCTCCGCGCCTCAGCGCGATCGGCCATCGCAACGCCGCGAGCGCTCGAATACCGGGCGGCATATGACGCGCACTATAGATCGCATTGATGCGTATCCAGGCCGTTTATGAGCGCCACGGTGCGCATGGTTGACATGCTGGTCTTTAACGGCAAGTGCAAGGCGTAGTCGCCCGTAGCGGGGCTCCGCGCTCAGGTTTCTTTGGAGCGGTCCCAGAGGTTCGGCAGCACGCTGTTGTGGTAGCCGGAGATGAACTGCTTCGGCTCGCCCGTCGCCGCGTCGAAGGTATGGCGCTTCACCGCGCCGATGTTCGCGCCGTAGACGTGGATGCTGACCGCGGCCCCGTCCTGTCGCGCGTTCGACACCACGTGCACGTCGCCGATCCGCGGCGACACGCGATCGACGTCGCCGCGCCGCACCGCGTGCGTCGCAGCCGGCGCGAGCGGCTTGCCCGCCTCGGGCACCCCGTACTCCTCGCACAATTCCTCGCCGCGCAACACGCCGACCAGGCCCCAGACGGTGTGGTCGTGGATCGGCGTGCGGTGCCCCGGCAGCCAGACGAAGCTCACCACCGAGAAACGCTCGAGCGGGTCGCAGTAAAGCAGGTATTGCCGGTAGCCCTCGGGGGAGGGCTGCGCGAACGCATCGGGCAGCCAGTCGTCGTGGCTCACAAGCTCGCGCAGCAGTCCTTCGCCGTGGTCGAGCATCCTCGGTTCGTCCGCGCCGTGCGCAGCGACCAGGCCGGTCATGTCGCGTACAAAGCGGCGGAGGCGGGCCGGGTCTTTCACGGCCGGATCACTTCGGGCGCACCGGCGTGGAGCTTTTCCACCAGTGCCGCGCGGTGGGTGAGCACCGCTCGCTGGTTGATGTAACCCTTGTCGGTGATCTCGTTGGCGTCGATCGAAGGGGGCTCGGCCAGGACCAGCGCACGCACCGGGTGCATCGAGCTGCCGCCCGGCTCGGTCGCGAGCGACGAGAGCGCCGCGGCCAGCCTGGCGCGCAGCGCGTCCGGTGCGAGGTCCTTCGCGGCTGGGCTCAGAAACACCAGCGCGCCGACTTCGTCGCGGTCGTGGCCGGTGATCACGGCATCCTGGATGAGCGGGTTGCCGGCCGCGATCAGTTTCATGCGCACCGCGCCCACGTGCACCCAGGTGCCCGTGGTGAGCTTGAAGTCCTCGGCGACGCGTCCGTCGAAAGTGAGCCCGCGGCAGGGATCGGCCGGATCGGCAAGCTTGAGCGCATCGCCGATACGATAAAAACCCTCTTCGTCGAACGCCGCCCGCGTGAGGTCGTCACGTTTGTAGTAACCGGGCGTGACGTTGGGGCCGCGCACACGCGCCTCGAACTTCCCGGCGGAGGGCACGAGTTTAAGCTCGCAACCCGGCACCGGCAATCCGATCACACCCGCGCGCTCGATGTGGAAATGCACCTGCGTGGCGAGCGGCGAGGTCTCCGTCGATCCCCAGGCCGAGAGCATCGCCAGCTTGCCGCCTTTTTCGGCTACCGCAAGCCGCTCGATTCGCTCCCACAGGTTTTGCGGCAGCGCGGCAGCGGCGTAGAAAAGAACGTCGAGGTCGCGGAAGAAATTGCTCCGCAATCCGGCATCGCTCTCGAGCAGCGGCAGCAGCAGGTCGAATCCGCGCGGCACGTTGAAGTACATGTTCGGCGCGATGTCCTTCAGGTTGCGCGCGGTGATTTCGATCAGGCCGGGCGCCGGTTTGCCGCCGTCGACGTACAGCGTGCCGCCGTTCCTGAGCACCATGTTGAAGTTGTGGTTGCCGCCGAAGGTGTGGCTCCACGGCAACCAGTCCACCACCACCGGCGGCTTGTCCTCTACGAACGGCCAGCCTTGCGCCAGCATCTGCTGGTCTGCGGTAAGCATGCGCTGGGTGTTGATCACGCCCTTGGGCATGCCGGTCGAGCCCGACGTGAACAGGATCTTGGCCACCGTATCCGGCCCGGTCTTCGCGTACGCTGCATCCACGCGCGCACCTGGCGAGACCTTCAACAATTCGGCAATCGGTGTCGCCTGTGCGCCGATTGCGGCGAGCGCCGGTGCGAACTTCGCGGGGTCGGCGGCGTATACCAGCCCTGGACGCAGCAACTCGAAGATCGCCTTGAGTTTCGCGTGGTCCTTCGACATCAGCGAATAGGCGGGCGAGATCGGCGAGGCGGGCACGCCGGCATGCATTGCGCCGAGCGCGATGAGGGCGTGGTCCACGGAATTGTCCGACAGGATCGCGAGCGGACGCTGCGCGCCCAGGCCGCGCTCGAGCAGCGCTTCGCCGATGTGCCGCACCGCATCCAGCGCTTCGCTGTAGGTGACCTTGCGCCAGGCGTCGCCCGCGCGATCGGCGAGAAATACGCGGTCCGGGGCCTTGTTCGCCCAGTGCACGAGCCATTCGCCGGTGCAGCGCGAGAACGCGCCGAGTATCTGCGGCGAGCGCAGCAGGATCGAACCATCCGGGCGTTTTTCGACGTCGACGCGCGCCGGGGCGAAGCGCAGGTCGGAATGCAGGGCACTCATCGGCAGTCCTCCTCAGGGTTGCGGCCGGTATTTACGCAGCTTTGGCGAAAATCGCCCTTGATCTAAAGCAAACCTCGAGACTGGGTCGCCGCTGCGTTCAGTTCAGCCTGACGTACTCGTACTCCACCGGCAGGTTGTTGATCCCCCGCTCGGGCGGCGCGATCCAGCCGGCCATCTTTCCCGGTTCGACCACGCGCCGCATCAGCGATTTTACGAACGCGTGATCGGCCTCGGACGGAATCCATTCGTACAGGCGCCGCGCGTGCTCCTCCCTGGGCACGAGCCTGCCCTGCGGATCGACGGGCAGGCCGACCCAGCTGCCGATCGAGCGGCGAAAGCGCGTGGAAGGAAGCGCGAGGCGAAACGCGTGTCCGGCGCGCTCGATCAGGCGGTTCCAGCGCTTCAGGCCGATCTCGCAATCCTTGAGGTAGGACTCGCGCATCACTTCGTTGAGCGCGTTGCGCATCGGCACATCCTGCGCGCCCTCGGGCGTGTCGAGCTTGAGGTTCACGTCCGTAAGGACATGATCGGCGTAGGTCGATTCGTCGGGCCGGCCCTTCATGCCGCTCGCGAAACCGGCGGCGGCATTCGAGCTGATCTCCGAGCCGAACAGATCGAGCGACGACGAGCACCAGAAATTGAGGTACTTCTGCACCAGCGGCAGGTCTATCGCGCCGTGCGCGCGGATCTTCGCCGGGTCGTCCGTGCCGAGTTCCTTGATCACCTCGAGCGTTCGCTTCACCACACGGGCGAGGCCGGTTTCGCCGACGAACATGTGATGCGCCTCTTCAGTGAGCATGAAGCGGCAGGTGCGCGACAGCGGGTCGAACGCCGATTCGGCGAAGCTCTTCAGCTGGTACTTGCCGTCGCGGTCGGTGAAGTAGGTGAAGCAGAATAGCGACAGCCAGTCGCAGATCGGCTCGTTGAAGGTGGTGAGGATGCGCGGCTTGTCGCTGTTGCCCGAGTGCCGTTGCAGCAGTTCCTCTGCTTCCTCGCGCCCGTCGCGGCCGAAGTAGGCGTGCAGCAGGTACACCATCGCCCACAGGTGGCGGCCCTCTTCGACGTTGATCTGGAACAGGTTGCGCAGGTCGTAGAGCGACGGGCAGCTGTGCCCGAGCAGTCGCTGCTGCTCGACCGATGCGGGTTCGGTGTCGCCTTGCGTGACGATGAGGCGGCGCAGGTTCGAGCGGTATTCCCCGGGCACCTGCTGCCACACCGGCCGGCCGATACTGTCGCCGAATCCGATGCTGCGTTCAGGCACCGCATCGGCGAGGAAGATGCCCCAGCGGTACTCCGGCATTTTTACCGCGCCGTAATTCGCCCAACCTTGTGCATCCACTGACACCGCCGTGCGCAGGTACACGTCGCATCCCTGGAAATCACTCGGCCCCATTTCCTGCCACCAGTTGAGAAAGTGCGGTTGCCAGTGCTCGAGCGCGCGCTGCAGCGTGCGCTCGCCCGCCAGGTTGACGTTGTTGGGGATCTTTTCGGCGTAGTTGATGGTCATGTCAGTAGGTCTCGACGTGATAGCGGCCCGCGGCCCGCAGTTGTTCGCGCAGTTTCGTCCAATCCCGTCCGCTCGATCGGCAGAGGTCGGCGAACGCCTCTTCGACGCCGTTTTCCATCTGCTTGTGTCCGCAGATATAGACGTACGTGTTTTCATCGGCGAGCAGCCGCGCGAGCTTGTCGCCGCTGGCGCGCATGCGGTCCTGCACGTATTCGCGCGCCTTGCCCGGCACGCGGGAAAAAGCGAGTTGCACGTCGACCAGTTCCGCCGGGAGCTTCTTCAGCGGTCCGAAGTAGGGCAGTTCCTCGGGCGTGCGCGAACCGAAGAACAGCGCCAGTTCGCCGCCTTCCTTCAACGCCATGCGCCGCCGCCGCCGCTCGGTCATGGCGCGCATCGGCGCGGAACCGGTGCCGGTGCAGATCATGACGATGTTCGAGCCCGGATGGTTGGGCATGAGGAAGCTCGCGCCGTACGGCCCGGCGATCTGGACCTTGTCGCCCTTTTTCAGGTCGCACAGGTAATTCGAGGCCACGCCGCGCACCGGCTTGCCCTCGCGGTCCAGCGTCACGCGCTTCACCGTAAGCGCCACGTTGTTGTATCCCGGACGCTCGCCGTTGCGCGGACTGGCGACGGAATACAGGCGCAGGTGGTGCGGCCTTCCATTCGCGTCGGTGCCCGGCACGATCACGCCGAGCGACTGCCCCTCGAGCACCGGGAAGGCCATGCTGCCGAAATCGAGCACGATGTGGCGAATATCGCTATCCGCGCTCTCCGCGGTGAGCCGCAGGTTGCCCGATACCGTGGCCGTGGCGGGCCTGGAGAGTGTGTACAGCCCGATGTAGGGATGCGCCGCAGACCACGGTGGCGGCAGCAGGCCGCCCTGGCCCTGGTTTGCGACCGCGGTGAGTTGCGCGACTTCCTCCGGAACCTCAGAGGCTGTGCCCGCGTCGTCGCTGCTTGCATCCCCGGGCAGGGAGTCCCAGCCGAACTGCTCCTGCAACGTGTAAGCCTTCGCCACGCGCCGCCAGGAATCGATGGCACCGGTGGGGCAGGGGGACAGGCAATCACCGCAATTGTTGCATTTCTCCGGCAGCACCACGTAATTGCGGGTGTCGTGCGTGATCGCGTCGATCGGGCACGTCTCCTCGCAGGTGTTGCACCGGATGCAAATCTCGGGATCGATCAGGTGCTGGCGAATCAGTTCCGCGGCCTGCGTCATCTCCCTCACTCGATGGCTCCGTTGTACTCTCAGTTAAACCTTACATACTCGAAGTTCACCGGCTGCTTGTTGACTCCCTGGTGCGGCGCTGCGATCCAGTTGGCGAATTTCCCGGGTTCGACCACCCGGCCCATCAGCGACTGCACGTAGGCGCGGTCCTGCTCGTCGGGCAGCCACTCGCCGTGCTGGTGCGTCCAATCGGACTCCGACAGCACTGCGCCATCCGGGCTCACGTGGTGGCCGGCGAATGAACCGATCCTGCGATTGAACCCCTTGTGCGGCAGCTTGAAGCGGAAGGGCACGCCGTACTTTTCGGGAATCCGGTTCCAGCGGTCGATGCCCAGCTGCACGTCGGCGACCCAGTCGTCGCGCAGGCGTTCGTTGAGCGCGGTGAGCCCCGCGACGTGTTTGGTGACGATGCGCTCGCCGAGCACCTCCATCACCGGATACTCCGCGCCTTCCAGCCGGTGGTCGTCGTCGATCCTGGTCTCGTTGTAGCGGCCCTTGAGCCCGTTGGTGTAGAACGACGCCGCATTCGAGGAAATTTCCGAGCCGTAGAGGTCACTGGTGACGCTGTAGTGGAAATTGAGGTAACGCTGCAGCGTCGGCAGGTCGATCACACCCATCGCGCGCAGTTTCGCCGGATCATCCGTACCGAGCTTTTTCATCTCTTCGCAACTGCGCTGCACGATGCGGCCGATGCCGCTTTCGCCGACGAACATGTGATGCGCTTCCTCGGTGAGCATGAAGCGGCAGGTGCGCGAGAGCGGATCGAAACCGGATTCCGCGAGCGCGGCGAGCTGGAATTTCCCGTCCCGGTCAGTGATGAACGTGAACATGAAGAACGACAGCCAGTCGGGTGTGCGCTCGTTGAACGCGGTGAGGATGCGCGGGTTGTCGGTATCGCCCGATCGCCTCTGCAGGAGCGCTTCGCCTTCCTCGCGCCCGTCGCGGCCGAAGTAGGCGTGCAGAAGGTACACCATCGCCCACAGGTGCCGGCCTTCCTCGACGTTGACCTGGAACAGGTTGCGCAGGTCATAGAGCGAAGGACAGGTGAGACCGAGATGGCGCTGCTGCTCCACTGACGCAGGCTCGGTATCGCCCTGCGTGACGATCACGCGGCGCAGCGTCGAGCGGTATTCCCCCGGCACTTCCTGCCAGGCCGGCTCCCCCTTGTGCGCGCCGAAATTGATCTTGCGGTCCTTCTCCGGCGTGGCGAGGAAGATTCCCCAGCGGTAGTCCGGCATGCGCACGTAGTCGAAATGCGCCCAGCCCTTGGCGTCCACGCTGGTCGCGGTGCGCAGGTAAACTTCGTAATCCGGCGATCCCTCGGGGCCCATCTCGCCCCACCAGTTGAGGAAGCCCGGCTGCCACTGCTCCAGCGCGCGCTGCAGCGATTTGTTCGAAGTCAGCTCGACGTTATTGGGGATTTTTTCGGCGTAATTGATCGACATATCAGACTCGCTCCCTGTCTTGAGGGTCGGGTTCCAGACCCGTTCCCCGCTTTGAGGGTCGGGTTCTAGACCCGTTCCCAATTAAATTTGGCCTTTGCGCCGCTGCCATAGACCTTCAGCGCGCCTTGTTCGCCCGCCGCGTTGGGCCGGTTGAACACCCAGTTTTGCCAGGCCGAGAGCCGGCCGAAGATGCGCGTGGCCATGCTCTCGCGCCCGGAAAAGCGCAGGCTCGCTTCCATCGCGGTGAGCGCGTCCGGCGACAGGCTCGCGCGCTCTTCCAGCGCAAGCCGGATCTCGTCGTCCCAGTCGAGGTCGTCCGGCGTGAAAGTCACCAGGCCCAGTCCGCGCGCCAGGGTCGCGTCCAGTTTCTCGCCGGTCCGGGCTTGCAGCGCCGCCACGGGCGGTTCCTGGTCGCAGAACCGCGCGGCGATGCGCGTGCTGCCACTCACCATCGGATAGGTGCCGAAATTGAGTTCCGACAGCGCGATCTGCGGCGAGCCGCCCTCGCCGGCGGTCAGATCGAGCATGAAGCTGCGGTCGGCGGCAAGCGCAAGCTCCAACAGCGTGCCGGCAAAGCACGAGTCCTTGCCGATGATCGCGAGGATGGAGCGCGAGGAAACGTCCAGCCGGCCGAGCGTGCGCCGCAACAGGCCGATCGTTTCGCGCACGAACCAGTGGTCGCGGAACTTCGCCAGCTGCGCGTCGAGCGCCAGCATCGCGTCCACGTCGCCCCTGGTGTGCAGCATCCACAGGCCGACGTCGAGGTGGTTGTGGCGCAGCATCAGGATGGCGTCGTCGAGTTCGCGTGCGACGCGCAGCGGCCACCACGCGGTACCTGCCTTGAGCATCTCGTCGGGGTTCGCCGGCTGCGCGCCTTGTGGCCCCTGAACGGTGATCTCGGCCTTGCGCGCTGCCGGATCGATCTTCACGTCTACCAGCGAGTAGTGACAGCCCGTCTCGTCCGCCTTGCGTTCGAGGGGCGTAAGCGCGACGCCTTGACCGTGGCCGGGCCGGTCGGAGAACTGGGCCAGTGCCGCAGCACGTGTCTTTACCAGTTCCGCGAAAGCCTGCGGTTTCGCGATATGGTCCACCAGCTTCCATTCCTTCGCCCGGTCCGCGCGCACGCCTTCGGCGGTGGTGCAGAACACATCCGCCAGGTCGCGGCGCACGTGACGCTTGTCCACCAGGCGCGTGAGCCCGCCCGTGCCGGGCAGCACGCCGAGCAGCGGCACTTCGGGCAAGCTCACCGCGCTCGAGCGGTCGTCCACCATGAGGATTTCGTCGCAGGCGAGCGCCACCTCGTAGCCGCCGCCCGCGGTGGTGCCGTTGAGCGCGGCGATGAATTTGAGCCCGGAGTGGACGCTCGAATCCTCAAGGCTGTTGCGCGTTTCGTTGGTGAACTTGCAGAAATTCACCTTCCACGCGTGCGTCGACTGGCCAAGCATGTAGATGTTGGCACCCGAGCAGAACATGCGGCTCTTGCCGCTCGTGAATACCACCACCTTGACCTCGGGGTGTTCGAACCGGATGCGACCGAGGGCGTCGTGCAGCTCGATATCCACACCGAGGTCGTAGGAATTGAGTTTCAGCTTGTAGCCGGGAACGATGCCCTTGTCCTCCTGGATGTCGAGCAGCAGCGTCGCGGTCTCGCCGTCGAACGACAGCTTCCAGTGGTTGTAGCGCTCGGGGTGGGTGTCGAAAGTGATCATCGCGGTCTCAGATCCCGGTGGTGACATGCACAATAATGCATGTCAAAGAAATGGACTGGCATTATACTGCGACATAATTGCCTTGTGTCAATTCCGTTGTTGCAGTGCCAGAACCGAAGCCCTCATTCCTTCGCAAGCACGGTCACGCAGGAGACGGCGTCTTCAACTCCGATGAAGCCGCCTGAATTCTCGGCAATCGCAAAGCGCGCATCAGGTACCTGCCGCATGCCCGCCCTGCCTCGCAGCTGGGTCACGAGTTCATAGAGTTGACCGAGTCCCGTTGCCGCCAAGGGATGCCCCTTGGATACCAGCCCACCCGAGGTGTTCACGGGAATCCGGCCGCCCCGCGTGGTTTCGCCGGCCTCGCCAATCCGCCCCCCTTCGCCGATAGGGCAAAGACCCAGCGCCTCGGTTTGCAGGATCTCGCCGAACGAGCTTGCATCGTGTACCTCGGCCAGCGACATATCCTCGGGGCCGACGCCCGCTATTTCATACGCCGCCCGGCTGGCGAGACGAGTAACGTGATGTTCATAGTCGTCGGGTTCCCGATCACTGCCACTGCGCAGAACCGACGCGCGTATCCGGATTGGAAACGCATCGGGGAACCGGCCAAGATTCTCCCTTGCGCACAGCACCATCGCGGACGATCCATCGCTTATCGGAGCGCACATGGGCGTGGTCAAAGGCCACGACACGGTGCGCGCGGCGAGGACTTCCTCTACCGACATCGGCTTTTGATACTGAGCAAGAGGATTGTGTTCGGAGTGTTTGTGATTCTTGGCGGCAATTGCCGCGAGTTGTCGTTGCGTCGTGCCAAAAAGCGACATATGCAGGCGGGCTTGTGCCGCGTAACTGTCCATCAGCACACTGCGGGGCTCGTCGCCGGTCGCTTCGGGTGCTTCCAACAGCCGATCGCGTATGAGTTCGAGATATGAGCGCGCCTGTTCAAGATCGCAGGGCTGGTTGAATACCGCGAACCGTTTCTCTCGATCCTCGTGATAAAGCTTTTCCGTACCCACTACCAATGCCACGTCGACAAGTCCGGTCCGGATGTAGCTGTAGGCAACTTGGAGCGCCGAGGTAGAACTGGCGCAGGCGTTCTCCACGTGCATCGACTGGATGCCGGAAATTCCGAGTGGCCGAAGAGCGAATTCCCCGGGCACCACATGCTCGTTGGCCATCAAACCCTGCACCACGTTGGCATAGACAGCCAGACCAATGTCTTTCGGGCTCGCAACCGCGTCGGCGAGCGCTGCGCGAACAGATGCCTGCGTCAGTGCCGTGTGGCTCTCCGCGAGATGCCGGCCAAATTTCGTCATGCCGGCGCCGATTATGTAGACGTCTCTCATCGGTCACCCCGCCGGTTATCGTTTTACCTTGTACCCTGCTTTCACCCTGTCCCACGTGTCCGTGGTGATCCCCTCTTCTCTCAGCTTGTATTTTTCGACCCGCAGCGTAGGCGTCTTGGGCAGCGTTTCCCGGAATTCCACATATCGGGGCACCGCAAAGTAGGCCATCCTATCCACGCACCAGGCCATCAATTCCTCCGGCGTCATCCGCTCTCCGGGCTTCACCACGACCGCTGCCTTGACGTCATCCTCGCTCAATTCGGATGGGACCGCGAACACCGCCACGTCGAGCACTTTGGGATGGGCGCCTATCACCTGCTCCACCTCGAAAGAAGAAATGTTCTCGCCCCCCTTCCTGATGGCGTCCTTTTTGCGGTCCACGAAATACAGGTAGCCATCGTCGTCGATGTAGCCGAAGTCCCCGGTGTGGTACCACATGTTCCTGAAGACGTTTACCGTGGCATCCGCCATGTTGTGGTAACGGTCCATCTGGGAATAGGGCACTTTTCCCCTCGCCACGATCTCACCGGGCGAATTGCGGGGACTTTCGAGGTCGTGATCGTCGAAGATCGCCACGTCGTAGATGCTCAGCGCTTTCCCGCAGCTACCGGGCTTGATGTCTTCGTCAACGGGCGAGATCGTGACGATCCCTGTTTCCGTCGTCCCGTACATGGTGACCAGCTTGACGCCGAATCGCTTCTGAAATTCCTTGAATTCGGGTATCACCGGCGCGGCGGCCATGATCTTCATGGAGTGGTCCGCATCGTCCGGTTTCGGCGGCTGCCTCCATAACAGTGGAAAGATGGAGCCGATCACATTCGTATGGGTCGCACCATAGGTCCTGATCTCGTCCCAGAACGTGGTAACGCTGAACCTCGTCCCCATCGCATACCTGGCCTCTACCGTCATCGCGGCGACGGCGGCCAGCATCGAAGCGTTAGCATGAAACAGCGGCAGGCACGAATACAGCACGCTGCTTTCGTCGTACCGAAGGTGCTCGCTCCATTGGCGGGCACCGAGGCAATAGTGGGCATGGCTCAGGACAGCCCCTTTCGAGGGTCCCGTCGTTCCGGACGTATACAGGATCAGTAACGGGTCGTAGAAATGGACCTCCGAGGGAGGATTTTCCGGAGATCCAGCATACATTTCTACAAAACTTCTCACGCTAAAGCGGGGAGAAAACGCGATCTGTCCGGGGGAATAATCCGGCACGACGATGATGATCTCGATGTTCCTGATGTCATCCTGGATGAAGACCACGCGATCAGCCAGATCCGCATCCACGACAATCACCGATGCACCGGAATTTTCCGTGACATAGCGGAGCAGGTTCCCCTTGAGGGCGTGGTTTATGGGCACCCCGACCGCTCCAATCTTCGACAGGGCGTACCAGGTATTGAGGAATTCAACCGAGTTGGCCATGATCATGCAGACCCTGTCGCCCTTTTTTACGCCCAAATTGATGAGCGAATTGGCAACGCGGTTTACGTTCTCGTTCATCTCCCGGTAGGTGATCTTCCGGTCCTGGTGGAGAAGATAGAGCTTCTCCCCGATGGTTCTCGCCTTGTCCTCCAACAGGTACCCGATCGTCCTGTGTTCAAACCCGTACTCTTTCACGAGACAGATCCCTCCCTTGAAGCGTGAGTTACGGTCAACTCACTGGCGGATTTCTCGCGCTACTGTTCTATGAACAAAGTCAATGATGTCGGTTGTTTCCGCCCCGGGAGTGAATATCTCCGCCACGCCCATCTCCTTGAGCTTGAGGATATCGTTCGCCGGGATGATTCCGCCCGCAAACACGAATATGTCGTCTGAGTTCTTGTCTTTCAGCAACTTCAACACCTTCGGAATGAGCGTCATATGGGCCCCGGACAGGATGCTCAAACCGATCCCGTCGACACTCTCCTGCACCGCTGCCGAAACCACGCGTTCAGGAGTTTGATGGAGTCCGGTGTAAATGACCTCCATTCCCGCCTCGCTGAGCGCGCGCGCCACTATTTTCGCCCCCCGATCATGTCCATCCAGGCCTGGCTTTGCAATCAGAATTCGAATTCTTCTGTTCATCTCCCGCCCGCCCTAGAAATAGGTTTTCCCAGCCACATATTCCCCGTACACGTCCCGCATCACCTGGCTGATCTCCCCGACGGTCGCATACAGCTTGACGGCTTCAAATACCGATGGAACCACATTCTGGTTCGCTTCGGCGGCCCTGCGGACCTCATCCAGCGCTCGTCCGACGGCCGGGTTATTCCGCTCTTTCCTGAAGCTCTGAAGGCGCGCCACTACTTTTTGTTCAGCATCCGGATCGTATTTGAGAGGTGTCAGCTTGATCTCTTCTTTGACCTTGAATTCGTTCACGCCCACGACGATCCGCTCTTTCCTCTCGATCTCCCGTTGAAGCTGATAGGAGGCGGCCGCGATCTCGGATTGATAGAAGCCTTGTTCAATTGCCTTCACAGCGCCGCCCATGGAATCTATCTTCTTCAGATACTCCCATACCCCTTCTTCGAGCCGGTTGGTGAGCGCTTCCACGTAGTAGGAACCCCCCAGGGGGTCCACCGTATCGGTGATGCCTACCTCGTGAGCGAGAATCTGCTGCGTTCTTATCGCCAGCTGTGCCGCCTCTTCCGACGGCGTCTGAAATGATTCATCCATTGAGGAGAGGTACGGGAACTGCACACCTCCGAGAATGGCGGACAAAGCGGCAACCGTGATGCGCACGATATTATTCATCGGCTGCTGGGCGGTGAGCGTACTTCCCGCCGTGTAGAGATGGATCTTCGCTTTCAGCGTCTTCGGGTCCCTGCTGCCGTAGCGTTCGCTCATGACCCTGGCCCAGATGCGTCTGAAGGCCCTGAATTTCGCGCTTTCCTCGAACAAATCGAGGTGCGCGGAAAAATGGAACTGGAACTGGTGAACAAAATCATCGGGGCGGAATCCCCTCTTGATCATCTCTTCGATGTAGGCCAGGGCGTCTGCGACTGTAAATGCCAGCTCCTGCATCGCGGTACCGCCGGCGTCCCTGAAATGGTAGCCGCATACCATCAGGGGGAGCCAGTTGGGGAAATTGCGCGCACAGTGTTCGAGAACGTCTATGGAGAGTTTCAGGCCGGACGGAACGGGAAGAAAATAAGCGCCCCGCGCGACATATTCCTTCAGGATATCGTTTTGGAGAAAGCCGATAAATGCGGTGGGAGGTACCTTCTGTTGTTCGGCTAAAGCCATGAACCAGGACAGTGCCATGGGGCCGATGGCATTGGCGAGGGTGCCGATCAACCGCACGGAGTCAAGCGGGATATCGCCAAAGATGATCTCCATATCCCGGAGGGAATTGACCGCAACTCCCGTCTTGCCCACTTCGCCTTCCGCCATGGGTTCGTCGGAACCGTAGCCCATCTGCGTCGGGAGATCGAGCGCAAGCGTAAAGGCCGTAATTCCCTTGCTCAACAGATATTTGAATCTCCGGTTGGTTTCTTCCGGGGAACCAAAGCCTCCGTACTGTCCGATGAGCCAGAGATTTTCCCGGTACATGCCCGGTTCAATGCCCCGCGTGTACGGATACTCTCCAGGGAAATTGAGATCCTTCAAGTAGTCGAAGCCTGCCTCCTCCAGGTCGAGAGGGGTGTAGACACGCTTGACGGGGATCTTCGACCTGGTGAAAAACTGCTCCTTTCGCTCCTTCACTCCCCTTTTTTCAACATCGGCTTCCCACGTGTCCTGCGTCTGCTTTAGCAGCCCCATCTGTTCTTTGCCGATCATTTTTCTTCTCCCAGCCTTGCCCCAACCGGTGGATTGGATTCCGAGGCAGACCCACCAGAAAGGGGACCGAACCGTTGCGCCAGAATTTCCTCCACGGCACTGTACGGATCCTTCCTGCGGTTCGCCATCTCCTCCATGATCTCGCGGAACCTCCCGTTCACCTCGAGATGGCCGAACACCTCGGCAAAAAGACGTTCCTTTAGAAGTTCCAGAAAAATCCTGGCATTCTTTTCCTCGAATAAATGGCGGATCATGCCGGAGCGATGCAGATACGCCCCGTGCTCCTCGATTTCGCCGAGGAGTTCCTCAATGCCGATATTGCGGCTCGCCACGGTCTTCAATACCTTCGGCTGCCAGGCGCGATCCTTGTCGGGATCCATTTCGAGCCTGGCGGTCAGCTCATGCACGGTATGGTCGGCGTCGTCGCGGTCGGCTTTGTTGACCACAAAGACATCGCCGATTTCCAGTATTCCCGCCTTGATGGCCTGAATGTCGTCACCGAGGCCGGGCACCATAACCACCACCGTGGTATGCGCCATGCGGGCAATATCGATCTCGTCCTGGCCCACCCCTACAGTCTCGATGATGATCACATCCGTTCCCATGGCGTCCAGAACATTGACGACGTCGCCGGTAGCGCGGGACACGCCCCCCAGATTGCCGCGGGTTGCCATACTCCGGATAAATACCCCTGCATCCTCGGCATGGCGGTTCATGCGGATGCGGTCCCCGAGGATGGCACCGCCGGTAAAAGTGCTGCTGGGGTCAACGGCCACGATCCCGACCTTTTTTTCGTGCCGGCGATACAGTGCGGTCAGCTGATCGACCAATGTTGACTTGCCCGCCCCGGACGGACCGGTAATGCCAATGATGGAGGCATTCCCGGTATGGGGATAGAGTAGTTTCAGTTCCTCGACCGCGCTCTTGAAACCGTCGTCTATATCGCGCATCAAACGCGCCGCGGCGCGTATTTCTCCCTGCAAAATGCGCTCCGCGAGCACCAGTGCGACCTCTTGCCTTCCTGAGACCTCGTCATTCTGCTCTTCCGCTCCCCGGTCGCGAAGCGCGACCGTATAATTAGATCGCGTGGCGTTGCGCCGCAGCAACGCGCGCGGCACCCATCGAGCGCACGGGAAATTGAACATGCGGGCAGTCTGGTTTGAGCGCAACGGACCGGCGCAGGAGGTGCTGATGGTCGGCGAGATGCCGGATCCGCTGCCGGGCGAAGGGGAGGTGCGCGTGCGCATCGCCTATTCCGGCGTCAATCCCACCGACGTGAAACGTCGCGCAGGTGTGACCGTCAAACTCGCGTATCCGCGCTCCATTCCCAATATGGACGGCAGCGGCGTGATCGATTGCGTCGGTCCGGGCGTCGATACGGCACGCGAGGGCGAGCGCGTCTGGCTCCACGGCACCGCCTACCAGCGGCCTTTCGGCACTGCGGCCGAGTATGCGGTAACGCCCGCCGATCGCGCGCATCCGTTACCGGAGGGCGTGTCCTTAGCCGTTGGCGCCAGCCTCGGCGTGCCGGCAATGACCGCGCATCGCGCGGTGTTTGGCGCGGGGCAAGTAAAGGGGAAGACCGTACTCGTCACCGGCGGCGCGGGCGCTGTGGGCTGTTACGCGGTCCAACTGGCAAAATGGGGCGGGGCGAAGGTCCTTGCCAGCGTAAGTTCGGGCGACAAAGCACGCCTCGCTGCCGCGGCCGGCGCCGATGCGGTAATCGATTACCGGCGAGACGATGTCGCGCAAGCGGTAATGGCGGCAACCCAAGGCGAAGGCGTCGACCATATCGTCGAGGTCAATTTCGCCGCCAATCTCGCCGCGACACTCACCGTGCTCAAGACCAATGGCTCGATCGCAACCTACGACTCGATGTCCAATCCCCAGCCGGTTATTCCTTTCCACCGGTTGATGCACAAGAACGTGCGCCTGCTGTGGGTGGGGGTGTACGAGATGCCGCGCGCGGCGATGGACGAGGCCGTACGCGACATCACGTCCTGGTTGACGCAGGGGCCGTTCACGCCGCTGCCCGCGCACAAATTTCCTCTCGATCGTTTGGCCGATGCGCATATCGCCGTCGAGCGCTCGGCAGTCGGCAAGGTCCTCGTCGAGATCGGCGGGGAAAACACCGCAGCGGGATAGTGTTGTCAGCCCATCGTCTTGGGCAGCCAGAGGGAGATTTGGGGAAAGGCGATCAGCAAGGTCATGATCACGACTTCGCAGGCGAGAAACCAGAAGCAGCCGCGGAAGATCGTCTCCAGCGGGATCGCATCGCCGACTGCGTTTTTCACCACGTAGACGTTGAAACCCACCGGCGGCGTAAGCATGCCGATCTCGACGTACTTGACCACCAGGACGCCGAGCCACACCAGATCGAGCTTCAGGGCGGCGAACATCGGCACGAACACCGGGATGGTGATGAGCAGGATTCCAAGCGGATCGAGGAACATGCCAAGGATCAGATAAATGACCGAAATGGCGATCACCAGCAGCAGGGGATCGAGTGCCCAGCTCCCGATCGTCTCCGCCATCAGCGTCGATACGCCGGCGAGCGCAAGGAACTTGGTGTACATCACCGCACCCATGCCGACGAAAAAAATCTGCGCGGTGGTGGACATCGAATCCTTCAGGCTCTCGAGCAACTTGGCGAACGGAAACGTCCGCCGGATGAAGCCGAGCAGCATGGCGAGGAAGGCGCCGCCGGCGCCGGCCTCGGTCGGCGTGACCACCCCGGCGTAGAGGCCGCCGATGATCCCCATGATCAGCGCGATGAGCGGCCACACCTGTTTCACTGACTCCCGGCGCTCGTGCAGCAGGGCCCGACGGTCGGCGAACTCAATGGGCGGCGCAAGCGATGGATCGAGCCTGCAGCGGACGATGATCATCACGGTGTATATCGCGGCCGTCAGAAGGCCGGGCATGATCCCGGCAATCAGCAGCTTGACGATCGAGACCTCGGCGAAAATGCCGTACAGGACGAACAGGATGCTGGGCGGAATCAAGGCCGCGAGCGTGCCGGCGCTGGCCACGACACCCGTCGCAAGCCCCTTGTCGTAGCCGTGCTTCAACATCTCCGGGATGGCGAGCCGTGCCATCGCCGCCGCCGCGGCAATGCTCGAGCCGCAGGCCGCCGCGAATCCGGCGCAAGCGGCGTTTGTCGCCACCGCGAGGCCGCCGGGCAAAGCACCCAACCAGGCGCGGGCCGCCCGGAACAGCGATGCACTGATCCCCGAATTGTTGGCGACGGAACCCATGAGCAGAAACATCGGGATCGCGGTCAGCTCCCAGTTCGCCGAAAAAACGAACGGTACCTCCCGCACGACGCTCAGCGCGACCTCCAGGTTGCGCATGTACCAGAAGCCGGCGAACGAAACGCCGCCAAGCGCCACCCCGATCGGCACGCGCAGAGCGATGAGGACCAGAATCGCGGTAAGACTGAGAAGCGACAGCGAAAGCGTGCTCATCCTCGCCGCGCTGCGTGCGCGGCGTCCGACACCACGCGAAGGATCAGATAGAGAACCATCAAGCCTCCGGCGATCGGCAGCATCCACCGGCTCGGCCAGACCGGAATGAACCGGCCGGCGGCCTCCCATACTTCGCCGGCCCGCGTCTGCTGGATTGCCCGCAGGCAGGTCTGCCAGGTGAATAGCGACACGTAGGCGATGGTAACGATCTTGACCAGGATATCGAGCCACTCGTTGAACCGCTGCGGCGCAGCCCGCGTGAAGAGCTCAACCATGATGTGGCCGTCGCTGCGTGCGATCCACGCCCACGGCAGATAGGCCGCCGCGACCATGTAATAGGCAGAGACGATTTCGGTGGTGCCCGCGAATGGCCGGTTGAATACGGTGCGGCCGGTTACATCGACGGTGACGTGCAACATCATGAGAAACCCGGCCACCAGTGCCAGCCAAAGCATGAGCCGGATCGGCGCCTCGATCCGCTTGAGCAGTCTGTCCACCACCTCGATCATCGCGCGTCCTGCCGGCCTCCGGGTCATCGATCGGCGCAGGCCGCGGCAGACAGAACGCCGCGGCCTCCCGTTACACTGCCAACGCGTCACATCTTGTTCGGGTCGACCTTGTCGTAGATCTCCCGCTGGATCGCGGCGGCGAACTTGTCGATGTCGCGGCCGATGCCCTTCGACAGCACCGCCCACTTCTTGCGCGCCGCTGCATAAGCATCGATGATTGCCGCCGGGTCCGGGACACCGAACTGCTTCGCGTTATCGATGTTGCGCTGGCGCATCACCGGTTCGTATTTCGATACCAGCGCGTCGAACTCCTGCTTGTTGGCCTTGACGATGCTGAGTCCCTTGGTCCGCTGCAACTCCTTGAAGATCTCGTCGTTTTCAATCACGAACTGCCCCAGCGCCAGGTCGGCGCTCACATACGAGGCGGCCTTGAGGTGAATTTTCTTCTGTTCGGGCGTCATCTTGTTCCATACGTCGCGGTTGAGCATCATGCCGATGGGGGGGCCGGTCATGCCAAGCGGATGGTCGGTGACGTTCTTGATGAAGTCAGCGTAGCCGAAAATCTTCAGCCATCCGTACACGCCGAACTGGCATTCCAATCCGCCGCGCTGCAGCAGGCCGACCGCCTCGACCAGCGTCGCCGCGACCGGGACTGCGTCGGCCAATCTCAACAGCTCGACATAACCGGCCGTAGCTCGCACCCGCTTGCCCTTCAGATCCGCGAGCGACCTGACCGGTTCGCGGCATGTCAGGTAATACGGAGAGCTGGTCCAGCCCGAGAGCGCGACGGCGTTGATTTTCTTGTATTCCGCGATGCACGACGGGCAATTCAGAGTGGCGGTCTCCACCGCCGCCCCGCTCGCCGCGACAACGTCGTCGCCGAAGATCACAGTACTGTAGATCGTGTTGAGCGAGGGAATCAGGTTGGGAACGTAGCTCGAGATCCCCATGCCCCCCGCCATCAGGCCGGACTTGACCGCTTCGAACGTCGCCTTCGGATCGGCGAGCTGGCCGCCCGGGACCAGTTTCCAGGTGATGGCGCCGTTCGTGTCCTTGGCGATGGTGGCGAACACCTTAGGCAGCGACACGCGGTTGATGTACTCGCCCGCCGGGAGCCAGGAGCCGTAGATCAGTTCCTCGGCGGGTGCCGGGCTGCTCGCGACCAGCGCGCCCGCCAGCGCACTCGCCGCAATCGAAAATACGCGTTTAATGGTCATCGGCGTCTCCTTCACACTTGATCACTTGATGGACAGGATTGACTGCGCACTCGAATTCATCTGCGACGCTGGAGCGTACGATACCACTTTTCGATTGGGGGAAAGCACGTGTCAGCACGCACCAAGCCGCCGTTTCGCGCCGACCACGTCGGCAGCCTGCTTCGCTCGCAGAAACTCAAGGACGCGCGCGAAGCTTTCAAGCAGGGCAGGCTTCCTGGCACCGCATTGCGCGCCATCGAGGATGAAGAAGTCCGGCGCATCGTGAAGCGGCAGGAGGAGGCCGGCCTTCAGGCGGTCACCGACGGTGAATTCCGCCGCGACTACTGGTACCTGGACTACATGTGGCAGGTCGGCGGCGTCATCAAGGTCGATGCCGGACACGTGCTGCGCTTCCGCAACAACGAAGGCAAGGTGGAATCGCCGGTGCCGTCGTTCCGCGTCGTCGGTCCGCTCAAATCGGAACAGACCATATTCGGGGAGGATTTCGCTTTCCTCAAATCGGTGACGAAGGCCGTGCCGAAGATGACCATTCCATCGCCGAGCATGATGCATCTGCGCGGACGGGCGTCGGGCATCGACGAGAAGGTCTATCCCGACATGGACAAGTATCGGGAGGACCTTGCCGTAGTTTATTCCGCACAGATTGCGGCGTTGCATGAACTCGGGTGCACTTACCTGCAACTCGACGACACGAGCTGGGGTTTCGCGAGCGATCCCGCATGGCGCAAGAACCTCGTCGGTCACGCATCGCCGCAAGGCCTGCTCGATACCTACGCGGACGTCGTCAATGCTGCGCTCGCGAACAGGCCGCCGGGGATGACGGTCTGCATGCACGTCTGCCGCGGCAACTTCAAGTCGGCCTGGGCCGCGGAGGGCGGCTACGACGAGGTGGCCGATACGCTGTTCAACAAAGTGCGCGTGGACGCGTTCTTCCTGGAGTACGACGACGTGCGCTCCGGCTCTTTCGCGCCGCTGCGCCTCGCGCCGAAGGACAAGACGATCGTGCTCGGCCTGGTGACTTCCAAGACACCGGCGCTGGAGAACAAGGACGACCTGAAGCGCCGCATCGACGAGGCTACGAAGTACATTGCGCTCGAGCAGCTCTGCCTCAGCCCGCAATGCGGATTTGCATCCACCATCGAAGGCAACCGGCTCACGGAGGACGAGCAGATGGCGAAGCTGCGGTTGGTGGTGGACACCGCGCGCGAGGTGTGGGGAACATGAAGCCGGCACTGATACCACCCGGTCCCGGGATTGCGGTGCCGGAACCCGGTCTCAGGCCGAAGGATATGATCGCCCGCGCGGCGGACTTCCGGTCCGCGCTGCGCGCGCAGCAGGACGAGGCCGACGCGCGCGGCTGCTATTCCGAGGCCATGCACCTTGAATTCGTACGCGCCGGATTCTATCGAGCCTGCCAGCCGCGGCTGTTCGGCGGCTACGAATTCGACCTCGCGACGTTCTATCAGGTCGTAACGGAAATCTCCCGCGGCCATCCGGGCGCGGGCTGGTGCCTCGGCCTGGGCGCTTCGCACGCCTTCGAGATTGCCTCGCACTGGTCCGAGAAAGCGCAGCACGAATTTTTCGGCAAGGACGGGCACTTCATCGCGCCGCATCGCGCACCGCCCCTCGGCACGCTCACTCCGGTCGAGGGCGGCTATGTGGTCAACGGCACCTGGGACTACTGCTCGGGCGCGCCGTACGCGACGCATCTGATCGCCGGCGGTTTTATCAGGCGCGACGCTGCACCGCCTGTGGTCGCACATGCGGTGGTGCCGCGCAAGGATTTCACCATTCTCGATGACTGGGGCGGCGACAAGGTGATGGGAATGAAGGCGAGCGGCTCGAACAGCATCCAGGTCGACAATGTCTTCGTTCCCGAGCACTACGTAGGATATCTGTCGCCGGGGCTGGCCTCGACACCCGAGAGCATGTCGGAGGGCACGCGGGGCACGCGCCTGCACGGCAATCCGATGTACCTCGGGCGGCTCGCCGGACCCTTCCACGCCACGCTCGTCGCGCCGGTCCTCGGCGCCGCGCTCGCGTCGCTGGATGAATACGAAGAGATCATGCGAACGCGCAAGACCTTGTCGGTCCCGCAGATGCCGCGCTTCGAGCATTTCGACTACCAGCGTCCTTACGGGCAGGCGTTGACGCTGACCGATGCGGCCGAAGCACTCATGATCAAGGGCTGCGAGATGTACGCAGACTATTGCCGGCGCTGGGCCGAAGAGGGCGCGCCGATCAGCGTCGAAGAGAACATGCGCCTGTGGGGCCTGCTGCAGCACTCGGGTCGCATGGCCTGCGAAGCAGTCGAACTGCTGTTTCACACCGCGGGCTCGGCGCTCGCGCGCAGGGGCCAGCGGCTGCAGCGCTACTTCAACGATGTTGCCATGTACCGGGGACACAGTTCTTCGCAGCCGCTCAACTTTGCGTCGGGGCTGGCGCGGCAGCACTTCGGACTGCCCTGGGGAATGTACGGGCTTTGAGGCGCAGCCCGGTTCTCAGCTTACATATTTCCGAAACTCCGGTTTGCGCTTCTCGCCCAGCGCGCGCACCCCTTCCCTGGATTCTTCGGTGTCGTAGTAGAGCTTGAGCGCCTGCATTCCCATCGCAGCGATACCGGCGATGCTGTCGGAATCGGCATTGAACGAACGCTTCGCGATCGCGATCGCCGTCGGGCTCTTCTCCACGATCTCGCGGCACCAGGCGTCGACTTCGGCATCGAGCTGGTCATCGGGCACCACCTTGTTGACCAAGCCCATGTCGAGGGCTTCCTTCGCCGTGTAGCGGCGGCACAGGTACCAGATTTCGCGTGCCTTCTTGTCGCCGACGATGCGCGCCAGGAAGGCGGTGCCGAATCCCGGGTCCACCGATCCCATTTTCGGGCCGACTTGCCCGAACTGGGCGGTCTCGGAAGCGATGGTGAGGTCGCACAGCGTTGCCAGTACGTTGCCGCCGCCGATGGCGTATCCGCGCACCTTCGCGATCACCGGCTTGGGCACCAGGCGAATGATTGCGTGCAGTTCCTCCATCGGCAAGCCGATGGTCCCGCGGCCGTCATAGGATCCCTCGTGCGCCGACTGGTCGCCACCAGTGCAGAAAGCCTTGGTACCGGCGCCGGTCAGGACGATGACCCCGATCGCCTTGCTCCAGCCCGCGCGCCCGAAAGCGTGCAGAAGTTCGTCGCATGTCTTTCCGCGAAAGGCGTTGTACTTGGCCGGGCGGTTGAGGGTAATGGTGGCCACCCCGTCTTTTTCTTCGTAGAGAATGTCTTCGTAGCTCGTCTGCGCGCTCATTTGGGTTCGTGATCTTCCATGAAGTTCGGAAAAAGGCGGCGGAATCAGGCGTCGGGGATTACGGCGGTGGCTTCGATCTCGACTTTGGCGCCATGCTCGACGAATCCGGCAACCTGGATTGCGGTCATGACCGGAAACACGCGGCCGATGGTGTCGCGGTACGCTTCGCCGATGTCCTTCAGGCGCGCGTTGTATTCGGCCTTGTCGGCGAGGTACCACGTCATGCGCACGATGTGCTCGGGCTTCGCGCCACCCGCTGCGAGGACAGCGACGATGTTCGCCAGGGCCTGACGGACCTGGCCCGCAAGGTCATCGGTGCGAAACTGTTCGCTCGCGTCCCAGCCGACCTGGCCCGCGACGAAAACCATCGTGCCGCGCGCGGCGATTCCGTTTGAATAACCCGTGGGCCGGCGCCAGCCGGGCGGTTGCAAGACCTGCATCGTGCCCCCTGTTTTGTTGTTTAAAATCAACTTCTGTATCCCGTATTCAACGCAGGATATCTGTAGAGATTTCGTGAGTTGCAATTGGATGCGTGGAAATAGGGATGCCCATTGACCTAGATCAAAGGCGTTGAATCTTTGAGGGTTTGGAATGTCGCGCACTGCCATGGCACGAAACGCGAACGTCATCTGCAAAGACCTTTACTGCGTACCGAATACGGTATACAAAGCGTTGGGACACGGATGACTTCTAGCATGGAATCCCTCAAGCCGCTGGACCGCCCGGTTGCTCTGGGCGATCAGGTCTACGCCGCGCTGCGCGAGCGCCTGCGCGATGGACGGATCCGGCCCGAGCACCGATTGCAGGAAGAGTCGCTCGCGGCAACTCTCGGCGTATCTCGCACGCCCGTGCGCGAGGCGCTCGCGCGCCTTGCGAGCGAAGGCTTAGTCATCTCCGACGGGCGCAGCTTCGTAGTGCCGGCGCACACGGACCGGGATATCGATGAGATCTATCAGGTGCGCGAGTTGCTGGAACCCGAAGCCTTGCGTCTCGTGGCGGAACTCAACCCCGCCGCAGGTGCGCGCGCTCCGCTGCAGCAGGCGCTGGACGCGATGCTGTTTGCGCTCCGCGCGGCGGACGCGAAGGAGTTTTCCGAAGCCAACGCACGGTTTCGCACGGCGTGGCTGGCCCTGGTGCCCAACCGCAGGCTGGTGCGGCTGATCGAGCTCTACGCCGACCACGTCTGGTATCTGCGCGTGCTGACGCTATCGGACGCCGGTGTTCGCGAAGTGGTGGCGCAGGGTCTCAGAGGCGTCCTCGTCGCCATCGCTTCCGGCGATGGCGCTGCGGCGGCGCAGGCGATGCGCGAGCACCTGGCGGCAGCGAAGAACTCGCTGCGCCAGGCAATCGGATTGAACAGTGGAATGAATAGCAGCGCGGGCACCGGGCCCACTTGATCATGGAGAATCATCATGGCACGCACTGAACGCGCTTTGGCGCACATCCCGTATGGGGCCTACTGGAGCACGCCGTTTGCGCGCTGGCAGGGCAGCTACGCGCAGTTGAACAGCGTCGAGTTTGCCGCGCACGTAACGCGCAAGGAACTCGCGAAGCGCAAAATTCCCGGCGAGTCGTTCGATCTTGGCGTGCTGGGGATCACCGTTCCGCAGCACCACAGCTTCTTCGGCCTGCCGTGGTTTTCAGGGCTTGCGGGGATGCCCGGTCTTGCCGGCCCGACGCTGATGCAGGCCTGCGCAACAGGCGTGCGCTGCCTCTCGGCAAGTGCCGAAGCAGTGCAGACGGGTGAAGCGAACACGGTGCTCAACGTGACCTGCGATCGCACTTCCAACGGGCCGCACCTGTATTACCCGAACCCGCGCGGACCCGGCGGCACCGGGGGCCACGAGGACTGGGTGCTGGACAACTTCGGCTGCGATCCGCTCGGCGGGCACGCGATGATCCAGACGGCAGAAAACGTTGCGGCAAAACACGGCATATCGACAGCCGAGCAGCACGAAGTCGTGCTGCGCCGCGAAGAGCAATACCGCGAGGCGCTTGCAGACGGCGCGGCGTTTCTCAAGCGCTTCATGACGCTGCCCTTCGAGGTGCCGGCGCCGAACTACAAGAAGGCGGCGAATACGCTGGAAGGCGACGAAGGCGCAGGCCAATCAACCGCGGAGGGCCTCGCGAAGCTGCGCCCGGTGCAAGCGAACGGCACCGTAACCTTCGGCGGGCAGACGCATCCGGCGGATGGCAACGCGGGGATCATCGTGGCAGCGCAGGACAAGGCTCGCGAGCTTTCGCAGAATCCGAAGATCGCCGTGCGCCTGCTCGGTTTCGGCCAGGCGCGCGCGCCGCTCGCGTACATGCCGGAAGCCACCGTGCCGGCGGCGCGCCAGGCGCTCGAGCGAGCGGGACTCGCCATCGGCGATCTGGCCGCGATCAAGACCCACAACCCGTTCGCGCTGAACGACATCTACTTCGCGCGCCAGACCGGCGCCGATGTGGCAAAGATGAACAACTACGGCTCGACGCTGGTGTGGGGACACCCGCAGGCGCCGATGGGCACGCGTGCGGTCATCGAGTTGATCGAGGAACTCGCTGTGCGAGGAGGAGGCCGCGGTCTGTTCACCGGCTGCGCTGCGGGCGACAGCGCGATGGCGGTGGTGCTCGAAGTCGGCGACGAGTGATAGGAAAACGCATCGGGGAGCGGGTATGGGACTAAAGATCGGCATCGACGTCGGCGGGACCTTCACCGACTTCATCGTCAAGCGCAACTTCGAGAAACCAAGCCTGCACAAGGTGCTTTCCACGCCGTCCGATCCTTCGATCGCGGTGGTGCAGGGACTCGCGGAAATGGCCGCCGCGCAACAGCCGAGGCAGGATCTCGCGCCGTTCGCGAGATCGATCGACGTCATCGTTCACGGCACGACGGTCACGACCAACGCCACGCTCACGCGCACCGGTGCGAAATCCGGCCTGATCACCACGCAAGGCGTGCGCGATGCGCTCGAGATGCGCCGCGGCGTGCGCGAGCAGCAATACAACAACCGCTATACCAACGTGAAGCCGCTGGTGCCCCGCTACCTGCGTGTCGGCGTGACGGGCCGCCTCGACGGCAACGGGCGGGAGACCGAGCCGCTCGACCTGCAAGGGGTGCGCGATGCGATCGATCTGTTCCGCCGCGAAGGCGTGCAGGCGATCTCGATCTGTTTCATGAATGCGTTCGCCAATCCGGCGCACGAGAGCGCGGCGGCGGAACTGGTGCGCAAGGAACTCCCGGGCGCCTACCTCACGGTCTCAACCCAGCTGCTGCCCTCGATCCGCTTCTACGACCGCGTCAGCACCACCTGCCTGAACTCCTACGTGGGGCCGAAGCTCGATCACTATCTCGAGCGCCTGACCGGCCGGCTGAAGGAGATCGGCTTTGGCGGCGTGCTGCTCGTGATGCAGTCCAATGGCGGCGTGATGACGCCGTCGATCGCGCGCGGCAAGGCCGCGCTCACGCTGCTCTCCGGGCCCGCTGGCGGCCCGGCCGCGGGATTGTTTTTTGCACGCGCCCACGGACAGAACCGGTGCATCACGACCGACATGGGCGGCACCAGCTTCGAAGCATCGATGGCGATCGATACGCCCGCGCTGGTCAACGATGGTGAGATCGACCGGCTGCGCGTGGCGCTGCCGATGCTCGGCATCCACACGATCGGGGCAGGGGGAGGATCGATCGGCTGGATCGATCAAGGCGGGCTGCTGCGCATGGGGCCGCAGAGCGCAGGCGCCGATCCGGGCCCGGCGTGCTACGGCAAGGGCGGCACGCTGCCGACCAGCACCGACGCAAACCTCGTGCTCGGCTATCTGAATGCGGAGTTTTTCGCCGGCGGACGCATGCGGCTCGAGACGGACGCCGCGCGCGCCGCGATCGAGGCGCATATCGCGCGTCCGCTCGGCATGAGCGTGGAGCAGGCCGCTGCGGGCATGTACCGCGTGGTCTGCAACAACATGGCCCAGGGGGTGCGTGAAATCACGATCAAGCGGGGTGCCGATCCGCGCGAGTTCCCGTTCATCGCCGCGGGCGGGGCGGGCCCGCTGCATTCCTGCCTGATCTGCATCGAGCTCGAGATTCCGTTCCAGATCGTGCCGCGCGAGGCCTCGGTGCTGTGCGCCATGGGCATGCTGCTGTCGGACCTGCGGCACGATTTCGTGCGCACGTTCGTGGCGCGCATGGACAATCTCGACTGGGCGCGGCTCGGCGAGCTGATCGACGCCATGTCGGCCGAAGGCGACGCGCAACTGGCCGAAGAGCGCATTGCGCCCGAGGGCCGGCGCCATGAAGTCAAGCTCGACTGCCGCTACCTCAAGCAGTATCACGAGGTGTCGGTGGCGGTGCCGAGGGAAATGATCGCGCGCCGCGATGCACGGGCGATCGCGGACGCATTCCACACCGAGCACAACCGCTTGTACGGTTATTCGCTCGAGGCGGAGAACCCGCCGGTCGAGATCATCAATGTGCGCGTGAATTCGATCGGCCTCACCGAGAAGCCCCAGTACACCGAAGAGACTTTCGCCGGCGAGGACAGCGCGCACGCAATCAAGGGCGAGCGCAACGCCTACGTCCCGGAGACGACCCGCTTCGCGAACGTGCCAGTGTACGACGGGAGCCGCCTGCGCCACGGCAACCGGCTGCAGGGGCCGGCGATCATCGAGGAGGTCACCACCTCCGTATTCGTGAGCGGGTCCTACGACTGCGTGGTGGACCGCTACGGCTCGTTCGCGCTCTTCCAGCGAGGCCGCGACGACCTGGTGGGCGGCACCGCGCGCAACGCAAACACGGAGGCGATTGCATGAACATCGACCCGATCCTGCTTTCGGTCTACGCGCGCAGCTTCAAGTCGATCACCGACGAGATGAGCATCTCGATGCAGCAGACCACGCGCTCGCCGATCCTGTGCGAGGCGAAGGACTTCGTCACCGGCCTGTACGACGGCGCGGGCCGCATGCTCGAGCAGACCGAGAACCTGCCGATCCTCGCGTTCTCGCTCGCGCCGGTGTGCAAGCACATCCTCGGTTACTTCGGCGACGACATCCACCCGGGCGACGTGATCTTCCACAACGACGTGTTCAGCCTGGGCAACCAGAACAACGACGTCGCGGTGTTCAAGCCCGTGTTCTTCGAAGGCGCTCTGGTGGCCTGGACGGCCGTGAAGGGCCACCAGGCCGACATCGGCGGCGCGGTGGCCGGCGGCTACAACCCGAACGCCACCGAAGTCTGGCAGGAGGCGCTGCGCATCCCGCCGGTGAAGGTCTACGACAAGGGCAAACTGCGCAAGGACGTGTGGGACCTGATCTTCGCCAATATCCGCTTCGACATCGTGCAGCACGACATGAAGGCGGAGATCGGCGCGGCAACCATCGGCGAGCGCCGTTTCGTCGAACTGCTGAAGAAATACGGCCTGGAGAGCCTGGAGGCGCACAAGCTGGCGCTGTTCGACGCCACCCGCCGGATGATGGAAGCAGAGATCGCGAAGATCCCGAACGGCCGCTATTGCGGCGAGGGCTACGTCTATTACGACGGCAAGAACGAGGGCAGCAGGTACACCATCCGGGTCGACATCGACGTTGCCGACAGGCACATCAAGTTCGACTACTCGAGGACAGACGCGCAGACCAACGGTTTCGTGAACGGCACCTATACCTCGAGCGCCTCGGCGACCATCCTCACGCTGCTGCAGATGGTCAACCCGGACATCCCGCACAACGAGGGCATGGTGCAACCGATCGAGATCGTGATCCCGCAAGGCACGCTGCTCAACGCCGCTTACCCGAAGGCGACCACCTTCGGCAACCACCTGTGCCCGCCGAACGCAGATGCAATCCAGCGTGCGCTCGCTGCGGTGATGCCCGAGCGCGTCACCGCGGGCTGGAACAACCTGCTGTGCTCGCTCACCACGGGCATCGACCCGCGCAACAACGAAAAATACGTGGACATCGGCTTCATGGGCCTCAAGGGCGGCTCGGGCGCGATGCGCGGCACCGACGGTTACGACCATATCGGCATGATCGACGCATCGGGCGGATTGCTCGACCAGGATTACGAAATGTTCGAGCAGCAGACGCCGCACCGGCTGATCCGGCATGAATTGCTGGAGGACTCGGCCGGGCCGGGTGAGTGGCGCGGCGGGCTCGGCGTGGAGACGATCTTCGAGATCGGCGCGGACGACACGCAGCTGGTGACCTTCGGCGACGGCGATTTCGAGCCGGCGTTCGGCCTGTTCGGCGGCGCGGATGCGGGGCTCAACTTCATCCGCCTGAGGTATCCCGACGGGCGCGAGGTGACGCCGCGCAACAAGGACCTGATCACCGGCGTGCCGAAGGGAACCATCTACCACCAGGTCGCGAGCGGCGGCGGAGGATACGGCGACCCGAAACTGCGTGAACGCGGCAAACTCGCCGAGGAAGTGCGCGATGGCGTGGTGTCCCGACAGGCGGCGCGCGAACGCTATGGTTTCGATGTGAAGGACGGATGACATGAGCGCCGGCTTCACCCCCGAAGAACTGCAGATCCGCGACGCGTTCGCGCGTTTCTCGGACCAGGAAATCGCGCCGCGCGCGGCGGCCCTCGACGAGGCGCATGCGTTTCCGCGCGAGTTGTTCGCGCGCCTGGGCGAACTGGGATTTTTCGGCATGCGTTATCCGGAATCCGACGGGGGAAGCGGCGCATCGCTCGCGGGTTTTTGCCTCGCGCTGGAGGAAATCGCGCGCGGCTCGATGTCGCTCGCCGGATGCGCCGCGATGCAGTCGCTGATGGGCACCAAGTTTCTGCACATGCTCGGCAACCCCGACATCCTCGAGCGGCTGTTCAAACCGGCGCTGCGCGGCGACAAGGTCGGCGCCATCTGCATGACCGAGCCCAATGCCGGCTCCGACCTCGATTCCATCGCCACCACCGCAAGGAAAGTCGAGAGCGGCTACGCGCTGAACGGTCAGAAGATGTGGGTGACTTCAGCCCCCGTGGCGGACTTCTTCACCGTATTCGCCAAGGCGGGCGAGGAGCGCAAGCTCAGCATCTTTCTGGTCGAGCGCGACTCGAAGGGCCTCGCGGTCGGGCGCTCGATCGAGAAGATGGGCGTCTGGGCCCTGCCCACTTCCGAGCTGGCATTCAACGACTGCTTCGTGCCCGACACCCATCGCCTGTCGAAAACGGAAGGCGATGGCGAAGGACACCTGAGGAAGCTGCTCGCGGAAATCCGCATCGTTACCGGGGCCATGGCCCTTGGCACCGCGCGCGCGGCGCTCGCCGCGGCCGTGGCCTACAGCGCGGAGCGAAAACAGTTCGGCAAGCCGATCAACCGCTTTCAGGCGATCCAGATGAAGCTCGCTGAGATGGCCACCGATCTGGAGGCGGCCACGCATCTCGTGTACCACGCCGCGAGTCTGAAGGACGAGGGCGCGCCGCACCACAAGCAGGCGGCGATGGCTAAACTGTTCGCCAGCGAAGCGGCGGCGCACATCTGCGACCAGGCTGCGCGTGTGTATGCCTCGTACGGCTATGCGATGGAGTACCCGGTGCAGCGCTACCTGCGCGACATCCGCTTCACGCTGATCGGCGGCGGCACCAGCGAGATCCTGAAACTCATCATCGCCAAGGAGGTTTGCTCATGAAGGCGTGCTCGTGAACCAGCGCACGCGCCCGATTCGCGTGGTGCTGGCCAAGCCGGGGCTCGACGGGCACGACCAGGGCGCCAAGGTCGTGGCGCGGGCACTGATGGACGGCGGCTGCGAGGTGATCTACACCGGGCTGCGCCAGACCGCGCAATCGGTCGCGCGCATCGCGCTCGACGAGGATGCCGACGTGATTGCGCTCTCCAGCATGGCCGGTTCGCACCTGCCGTTTTGCAGAAAACTGCGCACGCTGCTCGTCGAGGCCGGTCTCACCGACAAGCTGTGGGTGATCGGCGGCAACCTGCCGGCGCAGGACCATGCCGAGCTGCGCGCGCTCGGATTCAAGGGAATTTTCCCGTCGAGCTCGCGGCTCGGCGACATCGTCGATTTCATCAGGAGCCACGCATGAACGATCGTGCCAAGTTCGGCAGCGAGCGCACGGTGGTCAACGAGTCCGGAATCGAGATCCGGCCGCTGTACACCGCACGCGACCTCGAAGAGAGCGGCGGAGCGCAAGCGATCGGCCAGCCCGGCGAGTTTCCGTTCACGCGCGGCATCCACTCGCTGATGTATCGCAAGCAGCCGTGGACGATGCGCCAGTACACGGGCTTCGGCAGCCCGAGCGACACCAACGAGCGCTTCAAGTACTTGATCGCCAACGGCCAGACCGGCCTCAACGTCGCGTTCGACCTGCCGACGCAGTGCGGGCTGGACAGCGATGACGCGCTCGCCGAGGGCGAGGTGGGCCGGGTCGGCATGTCGGTGGACAGCCTGCGTGACATGGAGGTCGCCTTCGAGGGCATCGATCTGGAGCGCATCACCGTGTCCCTCACCGTGAACGGCGCGGCGGCGATCCTGATCGCGATGTATCTCGCGATGGCGGAGAAGCGCGGCTACGACCTCAAGCTGCTGCGTGGCACGGCGCAGAACGACATCCTCAAGGAGTTCATCGGGCGCGGCACCTGGGTGTACCCGGTGGAGCCCTCGGTGAAGCTGGTGGGCGACACCATCGAATACTGT
Source organism: Betaproteobacteria bacterium (assembly GCA_016195915.1). Taxonomy (GTDB): domain Bacteria; phylum Pseudomonadota; class Gammaproteobacteria; order Burkholderiales; family SG8-39; genus JADGRQ01. The sequence goes on from JACPYS010000006.1 coordinate 157,567, forward strand.
GCGGCGCTGGCGCCCAAGTACAGCCCGGTTTCAGTGTGCGGATACCACATCCGCGAATCGGGCGCGAACCCGGTGCAGGAGATGGCCTACGCGTTTTGCATCGCAAAAGCCTATGCCGATGAAGTGAAAAGACGCGGGCTCGAGGTCGACGAGTTTGCCGGGCGGCTGTCGTTCAATTTCAACGTGTTCGGCAACATCTTCGAGCAGGTGGCGAAGTTCCGTGCCGCGCGCAGCCTGTGGGCGCGCATCATGAAGGAGGAATACGGGGCGAAGAAACCCGGCTCGATGTGGCTGCGCATGATCGCGGGCGGCGGCGGCTTGACCTTCGAGCAGCCCGAAGTGAACATTGTGCGCGGCGCCTACTACGCGCTGATCGCGGCGCTCTCCGGGGCGCAGACCATGGCGCTTTGCTGCTACGACGAGGCCTATACGATTCCGTCCGAGCACGCGCAGCGGTTGTCGCTGCGCACCATGCAGCTGCTGATCGAGGAGATGGGACTCACCGACACGGCGGACCCGCTCGGCGGCTCCTGGTACGTGGAGACGCTCACCAACCAGATGCGCAAGGCGATGGAGGAAGCGATGGCCGACGTCGATGCGCGCGGCGGCATCGTCAAGCTGGTGGCTGAGGGCGCAATCCAGGCCGAAGTATCGGCACAGGCCTACTCGATGGCGAAGAGAATCGAGAGCGGTGAATTCCGCAAGCTCGGCGTCAACTGCTATCGCGTCGAGGAGGAGGAAAAGCACATCGAGTTCCATCCCTACCGCGAGGAAGAAGTGCGCGCCCAGATTGCCGGCCTCTGCGAGGTGCGGCGCACGCGCGACGCAGCCGCCGTCGCGGCGGGCCTGGAGCGCGTCGAGCACGAAGCGCGTGCGAACCTGAACGTAATGCCCGCGATCATGCAGGCGGTGAAGTCCTACGCGACGGTCGGCGAGATCACCACACGGCTCATCGGCGTGTACGGCCGTTACCGCGAACCGATAAGGTTCTAGGGGGAACGATGAGCGAAATCCGGCAATACGCAGCCCCCGCGTCCCTGGACGAGGCGGCCGAACTGCTGCGCTAGGGCAATGCGACGCTGCTCGCGGGCGGCACCGATCTGATGCCCCAGTCGAAGGCAGGGCGTGTCGCGTTCGAGCCGCTGCTCCTCGGCCTGCGGCGCATTCCGGAGTTGCACGGCGTCGCACGCGATGGCGACAGCTTGCGAATCGGCGCGCTGGTGACGATGACGGAGTTGATGGAGAGCGCGCTGGTGCGGGCGCACTGCCCAATCCTGGTGGAAGCCGCAGACCAATTCGCGAGCGACCAGGTGCGCAACGTGGCGACCATCGGCGGGAACGTGTGCAACGCGTCGCCGGCGGGCGATACCCTGGTGCCGTTGCTCGCGCTCGACGCCGAGGTCGAACTCGTTGCCAAACCCAACGGCTTGCTCACCGGGCGCCGCGTGCCGATCGGGGAATTCTTCAAGGGACCCGGCAAGACCCTGCGCGCGCGGCACGAAATCGTCGCCGCGCTGCGCGTGCCGATCGGAGTCCCGGGACGTTTCATGCGTTTCTTCAAGCTCGGCTCGCGGCCGGCGCTCGATATTTCGGCGATTTCGATCGGCGTTTGCGCGCGGCGCGACGCGGGCGTGCTGAGTGAAGTCCGGGTCGCATTCGGCGCAGTCGCGCCGGTGCCCTTGCGCGGTCGCGCCACGGAGGCCGCGCTCGAAGGCCGGCAGCTTACCGAGGCGGTGATCGAGACCGCCGCAGCCGCGGCGCGCGACGAAGTGCACCCGATCGACGACTTTCGCGCATCAGCCTGGTACCGTCGCGAGATGGTCCACAACATGCTTAAAAAGGTGCTTGCCGATGCCACTTGACCAGGAAATCGAATTCACGCTGAACGGCGGGCCGCGTCGCGTCGCGGTGAACCCGGAGATGAGCGCGCTCACGATGCTGCGCGAGACGCTAGGTTTGACCGGGACAAAGTACGGCTGCGGTGAAGGCGAATGCGGTGCGTGCACGGTGCTGCTCGATGGCCGACCGGTCAACGCCTGCCTGCTGTTCGCGGTGGATTGCGATGGCCGCGAACTCGTGACCATCGAGGGGCTGGCCTCCGATCCGGTCGCCGGGCGCGTCCAGCAGGCGTTCGTCGAGTACGGCGCAGTCCAGTGCGGGTTCTGCACGCCCGGTTTCGTCATGCAGGCCAAGACCCTGGTCGAGCGCCATTTGGGCGCCGACCGGAACGCAATCGCGCGCGGTATCGAGGGAAATCTGTGCCGCTGCACGGGATATCGCAAGATCATCGACGCCATCGCGTCGGTGGCAAGCGCCAAGTGAGCGCCAAATGAGGAGCGGAGCCAACCATGGGTAAGGCAGAGACCGAATCGCTGATCGGCAAGCGCATTCCGAAGATGGACGCGCCGGACAAGGCGTCCGGCAAGACGCGTTATATCGATGACGTCAACGTTCCGGGACAACTGATCGGCCGCATCCTGCGCTCGAGCCGCGTCCACGCGCGCATCAAGTCGATCGACACCGCGGCGGCACGCGCACTCCCGGGCGTTCACGCCGTCCTCACCGCCGCGGACGTTCCGGACCAGCGTGCGATCGGCGTATCCAAGGACAACCTGCCGTTCAAGGGCGATGTGGTGCGCTCCCTGCGCGACGAGATCGCCGCGGTCGCCGCGGAAACCGAGGAGGTCGCGGCGGCGGCATTGAAGCTGATCCGCGTAGAGTACGAAGACCTGCCTTTGCTCACCGATCCGCTCGAGGCGCTCAAGCCGGGCGCGACGCTGATCCATCCGGAGCGCGAGCCCGTGGCGCTCAAACACCCGGAGGCACTGCGGCCGTGGTACGACCCCGATAATTGCCAGACCGGCAACATCGCGATGAGTTTCGACTACACGCAGGGCGATGTCGCGCGCGGCGAGGCGGAGTCGGACGCCGTGGTGGAAGACAGCTTCCGGCTGCACTACGTGACGCACTGCTGCATGGGCGTATCCGGCGTGATCGCCGATTTCCAGTCGAACGGCAACCTGCTGCTGTATTCCAATACGCAGGTCCCCTTCCTGCACCGGCGCGAGTTCGCCGAAGTGCTCGGCATCGACCCGGGGCGCATCCGCATCATCCAGCCGCCGATCGGCGGCGGTTTCGGCTCCAAGCTCGACATCTATCCGTTCGAGCCGATCGCGGTGTTTCTCGCTCGCGCCGCCCGGCGTCCCGTGAAACTCATCTTTACGCGCGAGGAGGAATTCATCGCCTCGCCGACGCGCCAGCCGGTGCTGATCCGCCTGCGTTCCGGGGTGAAGAAGGACGGCACGCTGACGTTCCGCTCGGTGACCACGCTGCACGACAACGGCGCCTACACCTCCTGGGGTGCGACCACGCCGTTCGTGATGATGCAGACGTTCTCCTCGCTCTACCGCGTGCCGCACTGCGATTACCACACGGTGGCGGTGTACACCAACAACCCGTACGCGGGCTCGTTCCGCGGCTACGGCAACCTGCAGGCGACCTTCGCCGTCGAGCAGCACATGGACCGGCTGGCAGAGGCCATCGGCATGGCTCCGCTCGCGCTGCGGCTCGCGAACGCCCAGAATCCCGGCGAGGTGACGCCGCAGGGCATGCACTTCAAGACCTGCGGCCTGAAGGAATGCCTGAGCACGGTGGCAGAGCGCTCGGGGTTCGAGGCGAAGTTCCGCGCCAACCGCGACAATCAACGCATGCCGGGAACGCTGAAACGCGGCATCGGCATGGCTTCCATGCTGCACGTCGGCGGCGGAGCGAAGATCTATCCGTCGGACGGCTGCGGCACCATCCTCAAGCTCGACGACTTCGCCCATGTAACGCTCATCACCGGCGCATCCGAGATCGGGCAGGGCTCGGAGACGGTGTTGTCGCAGTTGGTATGCGAGGAACTGGGGCTGCCCATGTCATCGATCACGGTGGTGAACAACGACACTGACATCACGCCCTGGGACGTGGGCGTGCATGCGAGCCGCACCACGTTCATTGCCGGCAACTCGGCCATCGGCGCGGCGAAGAAGGCCAGGGAAAAGATCTTCGCTGCCGCAGCGAAAAAATTCGACCTGCCGGCGGAGGCGTTCGCGCTGCGTGGCGGGTTGCTAGTGCGCGCCGACACTGGCGAAACGCTGATCGATCTCGCGAAATTCCTGCGCTCGATGCATTTCTCCGAGAAAGCGGAACTGGTGATGACCAGCTTCTACTACGAGCCGCCGTCGCATCACCAGGACAAGGAATTCAAGGGCGACGTTTCCGCCGCCTATGCCTGGGCCACACAGGCCTGCGAAATCGAGCTCGACACGACGAGCGGGATGGTGAAACTGCTCAAGGTCACCGGCGCGCACGACGTGGGGCGGGTGCTCAACCGGCTCGGCATCGAGGGCCAGATCGAAGGCGGCATCGTGATGGGCCAGGGCTATGCGCTGACCGAGGACCTGATGGTGAAGGACGGACGCATCCGCAATCCGGGATTCCGCGACTACAAGCTGGTCACCGCGCCGGAGATCCCGGAGATGGACATCAGCTTCATCGAAACCATGGACGGCGAAGGCCCGCAGGGCGCGAAAGGCGTGGGTGAAGCACCGGCGATCTGCATGGCGGCGGCGGTTGCAAATGCGATCGCGAATGCCACCGGCGTGCGCATCACGGAGCTGCCGTTCACGCCGGAGAACGTCTACCGTGCGCTTGCCGCAGCTCGAGCGCAGGCCGGACAGCGCGCCGCATGAAGCAGCGCACCATCGTATCGATGGAGCAGGCGCTCTCGCTGCCGTACGCGACGCTGCGCTTCGCGCAACTGGGCTGGCGTGTGATCCGGATCGAAGCCACCCCTTCGGGCAGCGGCCTGCCGGGCGATCCGAACCGATATATCGGATCGCGTGTCGCCGACGACGACCGCCGCAGCTATTTTCTGGCGCCCAATGTCGGCAAGGAAGCGATCGCATTGAACCTGAAGGATGCGCGCGGACAGGAGGTGCTCAAGCGAGTGCTTCGCTCGCTCGACGCGGATGTGTTCTGCTGCAATACCGTTCCATCGCGCTACCAGATGCTCGGCATCGACTACGCGACGCTCCGCACGGTCAAGCCCGACCTGATCTGGGCCGGGATCTCGGCGATGGGGCCGCAGGTCCCGAACGCACCCGGCTATGACCACGTGATCCAGGCGATGGCCGGGTACATGGAGGTGACCGGCGATCCGAAGGGGCCGCCGACGCTGACCGGCATTCCGGTCATCGACCTCAAGGCCGGCGACGAGGTGTACGCAAACGTGATGCTGGCGCTGCTCGAAAGGAACGAGACCGGGCGCGGCAAGGAGATCCACGTCTCGATGCTGCAGGCCGCGGCATCGTGGCTGATCACGGTGCTGCCGCTCGTCGACTTCGGCTGCGAGCCCAACGAGATCACGCGTGCGGGCAACGAGCACCGCAAGTTCATCCCGACCAACGTCTACCCGGCGAAGGACGGATTCGTCTACCTTGCGATCGGCAGCGACGTGCAGTGGAAGCGGCTCACCGCGATCCCGAAATTCGCGCGCGTGGCGAACGAGGTGCGCCAGACCAACGAGGGGCGCCACAAGGAGCGCGAGGCGATCCACCGGGACATGGCCGCCGTCACCATCGGCCATGGGCTCGACGAGTTACTCGCCGATCTGCGCGCAGCGACCATCCCGGCGACGCGCATCTTCGACATCCGCCAGGTACGCGAGCTGCCTCAGTTGCGCGAAAAGCTGACGCGTACCGCGATGCCGGATGAGCGCGTGGTGCACCTGCCGCCGATGGCGGTGGACATCGACGGCGCGCGCACCGAGCTCGCGTTCCCGCACAAGTACGGAGCCGATACGCGCAGTGTGCTTGCGGAGGTCGGGTATTCGAGGGCGGAGATCGATACGTTTGCGGGGGCCGGGGTGATTGCGTGAAGCGGCGGATCTGCGAGCCAATGTGTCCAGCTCGCGACCGGGTCAGGACCGCCGGGGTCTTTCGAAGAACCGCATTTCATGAGAGAGTAGCTTTCAGCGGCGGTATCGCTTCCTTTGCCATACGACAACCGTCGCTCCAATGGAGGATCGATCGATGAACGCTGAATTGCCAGTTGATCCGGTGGCCCTCCGAGAGGAGGTCAAGAGCAAGTATCGGGACGTTGCCAGTAACCCAAACGGAGAGCATCACTTCCATACGGGCAGGGCGCTCGCCCGACGCCTCGGCTATGACTCAGCACTGGTCGACTCGATGCCGGATGCGGCCGTCGAATCGTTCGCCGGCGTGGCGAATCCGTTCTCGCTCCGAGCCCTTGACTCCGGGGAGAAGGTTGTCGACGCAGGATCAGGAGGGGGCTTTGACTGTTTCGTCGCCGCCCACCAGGTGGGCCCAAACGGCAAAGTCGTCGGCATCGACATGCTTCCCGAAATGCTGGAAAAGTCTCGTACGTCGGCCAAGCTCATGGGGCTCAAGCAGATCGAGTTCCGCGAGGGACTTCTGGAACAGATTCCACTGCACGACGGCTGGGCCGATGTCGTTATCAGCAACGGCGTCATCAATCTCTGTGCTGACAAGAGGCAAACTTTCTCTGAGCTTTGGCGGGTCTTGCGTCCCGGTGGAAGGCTACAGTTTGGCGACATCGCCAATGGGAAGCCAGTGCCGGCGGATGCGCTACGCGATATTGACCTGTGGACCGGGTGAATTGCCGGTGGCCTTCCGTGCGAAGGCTGGCGAGCAATGCTGGCGGAAGTTGGATTTGTCGACATCCAGATCGGTCAGCCGTATGACACCTTTGGAGAAGCCAGAGGTGAAAAAAAGGCGAGGCTCTTCGCGGTGTACGGATATACGTTCCTGGCACGCAAGCCTGGAAGTCCGTAGCCTTGCTTTGGTCGTGCGCTAACGCTGTCGCTGAGGCGCCAGGGGAAAATCCATGGCCGCTCAAGTCAAGTACGCGAAGAATGGGAACGTCCATATTGCCTACCGGGTCGTAGGCGAAGGCCCTATCGACCTGGTTGTGGTGCCCGGATGGGTCACGCATCTTGAAGCCCATTGGGAGGATCCGCTGGTATGGCGGTTCGCCGAACGGCTTGCGGGATTCAGCCGCCTGATCCTGTTCGACAAGCGCGGAACCGGTCTATCCGATCCGGTCTCCGAGGAGAATCTTCCCACCCTTGAAATGCGGATGGAGGACGTGCATACGGTGCTCGATGCCGTGGGTTCGAAGAAAGCCGCTCTTCTCGGAATATCGGAAGGCGGGCCGATGTGCGCCTTGTTTGCCGCAACGTATCCTGAGCGAACTTCCGCGTTGGTCATGTCAGGCTGCTATGCCAAGTGGATCAGGGACACGGACTACCCGTGGGCACCGACGCGGGAGGAGCACCAGGCGGCATTCATTGCCTACGAGAAGAATTGGGGAACGCCGATCGGCTTCAGGACCGTCGCGCCGAGCGTGGCGAACGACGAAAGCTGCAGGAACTGGTGGGCCCGAAACCTCCGGCTCGGCGCGAGCCCCGGGGCAGGAATTGCCCTCTACCGGATGAACATCGAAATCGACATTCGGGGTGTACTGCCCTCCATCCGTGTTCCAACCCTGATCCTTCATCGCGAAGGCGACCGGCTGATCAACGTAGGGAACTCCCGATACATGGCGAGCCGGATTCCGGACGCGAAGTACGTCGAGTTGAGAGGAGTCGATCACCTTCCGTGGTTCGGCGATTCCGAGACCGTCCTCGATCACATCGAGGAGTTTCTGACCGGAGTACGGCCCGTTGTGGCGAACGACAGGATCCTTTCCACCGTTCTGTTTGTCGACATCGTCGGATCTACCGAGCGGGCACTTTCCATGGGCGATTCACGCTGGCGCGATCTCCTCAACACGTTTCATCAGCAGGTCAGGCAGGAACTGGATCGCTTCCGCGGGCGATTGATCGACACTGCCGGGGATGGCGTGTTCGCCAGCTTTGACGGTCCCGCACGAGCGGTGCGCTGTGCAAGCGCCCTTCGCGACCGCTTGATTGGGCTTGGAGTCACGATCCGTTCCGGGGTACATACCGGCGAGTGCGAAGTCGCGGGTGACAAACTTGCGGGTATTGCTGTGCACATTGGTGCCCGCGTAGCCGCGGTTGCCGAGGCCGGCGAGATCCTCGTTTCGAGTACCGTGAAGGATCTTGTGGCGGGCTCCGGCTTGGGCTTCGCGAGCCGTGGCCGGCACATGCTGAAGGGCCTGACGGATGAGTTGGAGTTGTATGCGGTTACGCTCGCCGGTTCTGGTGTGATCGCGTGATCCCCGACCACTGCGGGCTGATCCTCAAAGATCGCCCGCATGGCACGCATCCTTGAGCATCGCCCTTCTTACCGCAGGCGGCAGCGTATCGGCGTAGATCACATCGACCGGAACGCCGTAAGGCCGGGCCGCGTTGTCCACGGCCGAGCGCACCTGGCCCCAGGTCTTTCCCGCATAGGAGACGATCAGCAAGTCGAGGTCAGACTCCGAGCGGACGTCGCCATAGGCGAGCGACCCGACGACCAGCGCGCGCACCCCGGCACTGGTAAGAGCGGTTTCGCAGGCGCGGGCGGCCCGCCTGAGAATGCCGGCACGCAAATGGCGCAAACGCTGCTCCGAGAGTTTGCGCGCGCGGGCGAACCGGGACGAGGAGACGAGCGCAGACATCCGCGGATTGTGCTAAACCTCTGGCGTCACCACAATAGGTAAGCCCGAGCACCGCAAACGCGCATCGGCCTCGCGCAAAATCCACATGCGCGAAATATGCGATTCAATCCTATATTTGGCAAACGTCCGGATTCCGTGGGCGGCTGCGCAGGTCGGGGTGTTAGCGCTGCTTTGCCTTCCAGGCACGGAATTCCGACAGGCGCAAACGATAGCGGGCGATATTACCTTCGTGCAGCCCCTTCAATTCGTCCATTGCCATTTCGACGAATCGCTTCTGATCTTCGGTCGGGACAAGTGTCATGGCTTCTCGCTCGATGATTGTCGGTTCCACCGGCCATCCTTTGCGTACGATTTCCCCGATGACATCTGCCAGTACGTCACGATAAATTCTTCTGAACGGGTCTGGCTGCGGTAGAGAATCGGCAATTGCGCGGTACTGTTGGCAGGATCGTTCATAGGCCCACTCAAATACGTCCGCAAGCAGCTCGACTCCGTTCAACTCATAGACAGCAAGCGTTCCTTCGACGTACGCGCGTTCAGGTACTTCGATAAACGACAGGGGGCGAAGGTTATGCTTGAGCAACGGGATGTTGGCCCCCAGCCGCGAGACTCGCTTGTTCACGTCTTCGAAAGGCTGCAGGTAGGGAATGTGCACCATCAGGAAGAACGCCTGTTCAAACGGGTCACCGATCGCCGCCGCTTTATCGAGAACGATGCGAAAGAATTCGTCAATCTGTTGCGGGATTGCTAACGGATGAAACACCGTGCCCGAGATCTCCACCACGCGCTCGCGCAACTTGCCGCTCGCGGCGCGATCTGCGAGCAGATTCTCCGACAGCAGCGCATGCAGGTTGCGAAAGTTGTAGACGTCAAAGCCGATATCTTCGGCCCCATCCACCAGGAACTCGATGGCGCGCTTGTGGTTCAGGATCATCTGGGTTTCGCGCGCGTCCTTGCCGGCGGCCGCTTCACCGTGCTCGATCAGCCGTTGCGTATCCAGCCGGGTGTAGGTGTTGCCTTCGAGTTTCGACGAAGCCCAGGAGAGGTCGATCAGCAGCCGTCCGAGCACATCGCGCGCATAGGTACCTGCCGGGCGTTCTGGCGAAGGTGTGTCACCAAGTTTGCGCAGGCGAGTTCGTGTTCCGCTCGGCAGATACCACGTCTCGTTGGGCCGGTAGTCGAGCAGGAATTCGCGCCGGTAGCCCACCGGCGTGCGCTGCGTGACGGGACGGCGTACGAGGTCGCGCAGGCGCGAAGCTTCTGCGGACATCGGGACATAGATCTCCGCCGAGACATGCCCAACTTCCCATTTGGCAGTTTCCCCATTTAAGTGGACCAAAACTTGGGATTCCGGCGGTAGACGATATAGGGCACCGCGATTGCGGCCCCCCCTGGTGAGGCGCCCTTGCTTTACCAGTTCATTCAGACGGCGCTGGAGTGTCCTTCTGGCTGTTTTGTCGCCCAGCATCGACTGAATCATCTCGAAACTTGCTCCGGCCGGGTGCTGGCGTACGGCGTTCACGACCATGTCGAATTCGGCGGGTGCGGTTATCTTTGGCATGGGATGGCGATCTTTGAGGTACTTATTGCGCCATATCCTACCTTTTATTTGGCGCATATGCACTAATGCGCCAAATAAATTGGCGCATTACCGATTCTATTTGGCGCAATATAACGTAATATAGATTTGCAAATGAATATTGCATCTGCTATATTGCAATTAATAAATCACGCGACAAATTATGGAAAAGGATGAAATTAGAAGCCTGCGCAAATCCCTTGGCCTGACTCAGCAGGCTTTGGCGGCGTTGCTTGGGGTGTCATTCACGACCCTCAACCGCTGGGAAAACGGCCAGGTTCGCCCTTCCCAGCTCGCCCTCGGCAGGCTCGAAAGCCTGAAATCCGGCAGGACATTCAATGCCACCGCAGCGCAATCGCCCGCAAACAGCGCTTTGCCGGTCGAAGCAAAGCTCGACTTCCTCGCCGACCCCAACCAACTACGCGTCCTGGTCGAAGGCGAGCGCCTGAGCTACGGCCACTTGTTCAATCCCGCGTTCGCGGCCGAGATCAGCCAGATCGAACCGCTGCCCCATCAGCGCATCGCTGTCTATCAGCACATGCTGCCTCAACCTCGTTTGCGCTTCCTGCTCGCAGACGATGCCGGCGCGGGCAAAACAATCATGACCGGGCTCTACGTGCGCGAAAGCCTTACGCGGCGGACCATCCGTCGCGTACTTGTCGTCTCGCCGGCCGGTCTCATCGGAAACTGGGCGCGGGAACTGCGTACGCTGTTTCAGTTGCGATTCAAAATCGTTACGAGCGCCGATGCCCGTAAAGGCAATCCGTTTTCAGGGGAGGAGGGCGATCTGGTTATCGTCAGTGTGGACTCCCTGCGCAGCCCGACGCTTTTCAAGGCGCTCGGCGATCCTTCCGTGCTGCCATATGACCTGGTTGTCTTCGACGAGGCCCATAAGCTGTCGGCTATTCGGGACAATGATGGCACCTTCCGTCCCACTGATCGTTACCGCCTTGCAGAGTCGCTCGCAGGCGTCCGCGACATCCCGGACGACTGGCGCCTGCCCTGGAGTGCGCACCATCTGCTGTTGCTGACTGCCACGCCACACATGGGCAAGGAATATCCGTACTACTGCCTTTGGCGCCTGCTCGAACCTGAAGTGTTCAGCACTGAAACATCATTCAAGCTCTTTCCGGCGGATGCGCGCAACCGCTACTTCATGCGCCGCGTCAAGGAAGAGATGGTCGATCTGCGCGGCCGCCCGCTGTTTCCCAGGCGCATCTGCGATACGCACAGTTATGACCTCAGTACGGGCGCCGTCAGCGAACAGACCCTTTACGACGAAACCACCAAGTACATCCGGCACTACTATAACCAGGCACGATTGCTGAACCGATCCGCGGCGCGGTTCGCGATGATGGTCTTCCAGCGCCGGCTTGCTAGCAGTACCTGGGCGTTGTTGTGCTCTTTCCGGCGGCGGTTTGAGCGGCTCGAAGCATTGATCGATGACATCCAGTCCGGGCGCATCCCCGAAGAGCAGTTGCGCGAGCAGCAGAGAAAGCTCGACCGGCAGACACACGACTCCCTCGCCGAGAAATCCGCGGACGAGGAGACCACCGAAGGCGGCATCGAAGAGCACGAGAAAGACGAGGCCGAAGCCCTCGGCGCTTTCGTAGCAACTTCCGTGGCGGAACTCATTGCCGAGCGCGAGAAAGTGCGCGAGCTGATTCGTCTCGCCGAGCGCGTTTACGAGCGCGGGCAGGAATCGAAGTTCGAGAAGATGCGGGAGCTGTTGCGCGAGCCGCAGTTCGAGAACCAGAAAGTCATCATCTACACCGAGCACAAGGACACGCTTGAGTTTCTGATCAGGCGCCTCGATGCCATGGGCTTTACCGGGCAAGTGGCGTTCATCCACGGCGGATTGGATTTCCGGCAGCGCGACGCCCAGGTCGAACGCTTCCGGCGTCCTCATGGTGCGGCATCGAACGAGGAGGCCGGCGCCCGCTTCTTCGTCGGGACAGATGCGGCAGCCGAGGGCATCAATCTGCAGTTCTGCTGGGTACTGATCAACTACGACGTGCCCTGGAATCCAGCGCGCCTGGAACAGCGCATGGGCCGCGTTCATCGTTACGGCCAGAAGAAGGATCGTGTCGCGATTCTCAATCTGGTTGCCGGTAGAACCCGCGAAGGCCGCGTGGTCAAGGTATTGCTCGAGAAACTCGAAGAAATCCGTACTGCCCTTGGTTCGGACAAGGTGTTCGACGTCATCGGGCGGATCTTCGAAGGTGTTTCGCTTACTGACTATTTGCAGAAAGCCATCCTCTCCGACGACGCGGCCGATCGTGAGGCCATCGATCTGGCGGGCCAACTCACGGTGGAGCAGGTTCGCGCAATCGCGGCGCGCGAGGAGGCCATCTATGGCAAGGGTGGCGAAGTGGCGCAGGCACTGCCCAAGCTGCAGGAAGCCCTGCACATCGAAGAGATGCGCAGGCTCCTGCCGGGTTACGTGCGGCGCTACCTTGAACACGCGGCTCCCGTAGTTGGGGTGGACCTCATTGGCGACATGGGTGCGACGTTTTTTCTGCGCGCTCGAACCAGGGGCGCAATCGACACCGTGGTGCCGCTGCTCGAAAGTTACCCCGAATCGGCGCGTAACCGGCTGACCGTCTATCGCCCCGACGACAAGCGCGACGCCGTCTTTCTCCATCCCGGAGAGCCTGTATTCGAGCGCCTATCCGCGCTTGCTATCGAGCATTGCAAGGCTGCGGGACAGCAAGGAGCGATCTTCATCGATCCCTCCGCGACCAAGCCGTACCTGTTTCACGTCGCACGGGTCAATGTTGTGCGCGGCATCGATCCGGGGTTTCCGACTTTGCACCAGGAGGAAGTGCTGGAGCAACGACTGGTGGGAGTGCGGCAATTCGCCGACAACAGCTTGGACGAAGCCCCCGTTGAGCACCTGCTACTGCTGAAGCCCGGCGCCAAGGTAGACCCTGCGGCGGTGCCTTTTCTCGCGCAGGGGCGTACCTACCGTGCTGCCGCGGATCAGTTTGTGCGTGAAACCCTGTTGGCGCGATTGACGGAAATCCAGCACCTGACTTCGCGACAACGTCTCACCCATACCGAGGAGTACTTGCGGCGCGCATTTGACTATCAGGAGTCCGAGCTTGCATCCGACCGAAAGCGCTATTCCGAGAAGGCGCGCGAAGGCGACAAGCGTGCTAACGCCGAACTCGAACGGATCAGGTCTCAGCAGCGCAGTCTTTCCGAGCGGCGTGATCTTGCCATAGCGCAGGTGCGCCGCGAGGTCGAGCTTATCGCTGCGGGCAACGTGGAAATTGTTGCCACGGCATTGGTTCAATCGTCCAACGATATCGAAGACGTTCGAGCACGCGATGCGGAAGTCGAGCGAATTGCAATGGAGATTGCCATTGCGCATGAGGCCAGTATAGGGGCCGATGTGCGTGATGTTTCGACGCCGAACAAAGCGCGTGCCGCCGGTCTCACAGATTACCCAGGGTTTGACGTCATATCTAAGCGTAGGCTAGGCGAGGAGCGCGCAATAGAAGTAAAAGGGCGAGTCGGTACGGGTGATGTAGAACTTACGGAGAATGAATGGGCCAAGGCGATCAACTTACGTGACCGCTACTGGCTGTACGCGGTATTTGATTGCGGTACGCCGAATCCTCGGTTATTTCGCGTACCCGACCCTTTCGGTACGCTGATTGCGAAAGCCACGCAAGGAATGTTGGTGAATGCCCACGCCATTATTGCGCAATCGCAACACGACGTATAACGGAGCACCTAATGCGTACAGTTTATGCCACACAAATTCGGATTTGTCCGAGGAGCGGCGAAAAAACGAGTGACGTTGTCAATTCAATTACAGACAAGGTCGTCAATTGGGTCATGGAACGCTACAGTAAGGAAGGTATCTTTCCTGCGATTGACTTCGATGCACAAGTTCGCGAGCCCAAACCTGGCCACAGGATCGTCGCATGTGCTGACGTTGTCGACGGTCACGCGGTTATCTGGCTCGACTGGGGTTATCCCCATGAGCCAGATACGTCACTCCTGTGGCAGACCCAAGTGCTAGTTGCGGTAAGTGGCGACGAAATTGAAGTGTCGATTTTTGTAAGGATTACGTCTGCGGAATTCATGGTTAAGCCGCTTGACTATTCGCTGGGCCGTCCCCGAATAGTTCCGGTGCTTCTCGGTAGTTTTCACTGCCGCGCGGGCGGACGCCCGCTCACAGCAACGCCAACCGGCCTTGAGACCTCCGAAGTCAAGTCCTTTGCTCGAGACGTGCTTCTCAGCACGGAAAGAACGCTCCCCGTCGTAATCGTGTCTCCTAACACTTGGACAAACAAGACGTACGTGGATGTGGGAAAAATGCAGGACACCCTGGCGGGGCTGGCGATTGTTGTTGAACTGAAAACGAAATGGGCAGCCTTCGAACTAACCGATGCACTTGGCCGAATGTATTCCTGCTACAACGGTGCGGTGCGCATCTATTGGCCAGGCTTCAAGCTTGGCAACGACGGGACCCTCGTCCACCACGTATTTCTTCCCGAGACTATCCGTAGCAATCTCGCCCTACATCGTCCCTTGGAGAACTATCTCTTCAGGATGTTCGCACCACTGGCTGCATTTCGTTCGACGGAAGGCGCCATAACCCGTCGCGCCCGCGCCGCCGTTGAGAAAAGCAAACGTGCACAGCTCGATGAGCTCGTGGAGAAATCGAAACAAGGCGACACATCAGTTGACAAGGAATTGCTGGATCTTGCATTGACTGAGAATCAGCGCCTTGAAGCGAAAGCTCTTGAGCAGGAGGCCAGGATTGCTGAGCTCGAGCGCGATATTGCCGGCTACAAGGAAAATCTAGCTGGCCTGGCTGAATATCGTCCATACGAAGAAAGGGGTACCGATTCAGAAACTCAAAACGCCGAACCAGAGCCGAATAGTGTTGTCGAGTCTTTGAAAATCGTCTCCGATAAATACAAAGATGTACTGACAATCTATAAGTCGGCCTGGGAATCTGCGGAAGCGTCCGATTTTTCCCGACCGGAAGAGATACTGAAGGCGCTCATCGCAGTTGCTGATCTAGGTAAAGACTATTTTGCTTCAAAAAAGATGAAGACGTCGATTGGTCCCTGGGAAGCGTTCTTTGATCAACATGGCCTGAAATATTCTTCGTCAGAACACCAAACGAGATAAAGCAACTTCTTTTCTGTAATTTCGTAAGTGAACGATTTCTGTCGCGTGGTTAAGTTTCACGATTTCATGGTCAGGTAGATTTTTGCGGTAGTCCATTCATCGTCGATTTCACTCAGCACGGCGCTGACCAATCGCA
>JACPYS010000002.1 GCA_016195915.1 Betaproteobacteria bacterium
GCCGGCTACATGCTGCGCGCGCCGCTCTCGCTCGCCAAGATGAGCTACGACGCGGCCAGCGGCATGGTGATCTACCGCTCGAAGATGCACCTTGGGCTGAAGCGGAACTTCCAGCTCATGCCGGGCGCCGAGTGGCTGGAGTTGCTTTGCAAGCATATTCCGGATCGCTACGAGCAGCTCGTCAGGTACGTGGGCTGGTACTCGAGCCGCAGCCGCGGGGCGCGCAAGGCGAAGGGCGCCACAGCGGTGGCGACTACGGCCAGCGCCGTTATCGAAGTGCTTGGCGAGTACGCGAGCCGCGCGAAGGCCGCTTGGGCGCGGCTGATCCGCAAGGTGTATGAAGCTGATCCGCTCGTGTGTGCGAAGTGCAAAGGGCCCATGCGCGTCATCGCGCTGATTGAGGACCCCGCGGTAGTGCGAGCCATTCTCAAGCACTTGGGGCTCTGGCAGCCGGAGGCGCTCGAGCGCGCGCCGCACACACCCGCGCGGGCTTGGCCTGAGCGAGCGAATCTGCCGCTCACGTATCACGCCGTGCCCGACATCGCCTGAAGCCGCGCTCCGGGCCGAGCGCGCTCGCCCCGGAGCGCGGTTTTCGCTTGCCTGATCGCGGCCGGCGCGGGGGCAAGATGCGTCATATCACCGATTGCGCGACGGTCGAATCCGAGGAGGAGCACACATGACCGGCCACACCCGCCGCAAATCGAGCCGCTGCACATCGGCCTCGCCGCGCACGCCGGTCACCGGCGCGAACCGGACCCGATACATTTTCCTTCTATCGGTTATCGGTTTAACCGCGAATCCGGTCGTAGTACCGCGCGCGGTACAGCAAACGTGGCCGCGTCGGGTCATCGCGGAACGCCGAACGAGTGTGGAGCACGTTGTTGCAGATCACGCCCATGCCCGGTGCGAGCTTGAGCCGCAGCGCAAAGTGCGCATCGTCGGAGAGGATCTGCGCGAGGAACTGTACTGCCGCCGCGGTGTCCGGATCCGCCGCCCACTGAATGCTGACACTGCGCGCGGTGTAGCGCATGTGCAGCGCGCCGCGGTCGTCGAACGAAAACACCGGGCCAGATTGCGTCGCGCGCTCGACGTCTCCGCCGCTCGCGCGCTCAGGGATGGTCATCGCATTAGGACGCATCAGCGCACGCGCCCAATCGGGGTTGGCGTCGCGCAGCAATAGATAGGCGAGTTCGTGATCGAACAGCTGCGTCTCACCGCCCTCGGCGGCGCCGCGCACGCAATGCAGCACGAACGCGCGGATGCGGCGCTCCGGCGGATTGTAGTAGCCGTCGGTGTGCCAGCGGATCGCCTTCGAGGTGTACGGAATGAATTCGCCGCGCGCCGCCCCCTCGCGCACTGCAATGCTCGAGATGCCATCGTCGTCGGCGAGCCAGTTCGGATCGAGGCGCGCCAGGCCAAACTGCAGGCCGAGTGCGCGTGCAATCTCCTTGTCGGATTCCTCGCCGCATCGGCTCGCGTACACCGCGATGTTCGCGCGGGCGCAGCGCTCGAGGATTGCGGCACGCTCCGCGGCGCTCAGCTTGCGCGGGTCGCGCACCTCGACGATGAGCTCTTCGGCGCTCTTCGGGTATCCCGCGAGCTTGCGCTCGCGCCAGGCCGCATAGCCGCGCGGTTTTTCGAACTGCACGGCGGCAAGCATCTCAGGCGACGCTGCCGAATCCGCGGTCCGTCGCGCCGGCCGGCGCCTTGACTCCGGCAAGGCGGCAGCCCTGCGCAATCGGGCCGCCGGGAAGCAGCGTATACAGATACTTCATGCCGCCCTTGTGATGGAATTTTTCCTCCAGCGCGTCCTGCAACTCGCGCATGTTGATCGCCACCGCGTGGTGCCTGCCATAGAACTCCTGCAGTGCGCGTATCAGTTCCCAGTGGTCCTCGCCGAGCGCGAGGCTTTCCTGCTGCGCGACCTCGCGCGCCTTGTCCTGCGACCACTCGAGCGGGGCGAAGCGGAACCCGGTTGACATGTCATGCCTCCTTGCGTGCCGGTGGATAGAAGCCGTCGATGGTTTTTTCGAGCGTGCCGAGCGCCTCGGGCGCTTGCAGATCCATGACCTGGTCGATCACCCAGGGCTTGTCGGATTCGAGCATCAGCTCGCGCACCGCCAGCCCGAGATAGCGCAGGATCGGAAATCCCGGATTGTCGGGTTGCGCGTCGAACGTGGCGTAGTCCTCGGCGCGCCGGTTGAGCATGTCGATGAAGTTGGCGCGGTAATCGAAATCGTCCTCGCCAACCATCTCGCGGATGTTGTTTGCGACCATTTCGGCGAGGCGCTGGCCCGCGGTTTGAATGAGCTGTGCGCGCTCGGCGTCCGGGATGCGCCCGAACGCAGAGCGATCGCTCATGTGGAGCAGGAACGCCGCCATCTCACCGAGGATGCGGATGCCGCGCTCCGGCGTGACGATGTCGCAATCGGCCTTGGAGAGATTCGACACCGCGATGTCCGAGAGCCGCCAGATGGTCGAGGCGAGCACCGTCGCGACATCGGCGGCCGAGCGGCCGCCGGCGTTCTTGAACCAGACGGTCTTGACGCGAAGCGCCACGGCGCTAACGCTTGCGGAGAAAGAACTCGTACACGTCGCGACCGGACTCGCGTGCGGCGACCAGCACGTGTCCGGTGGTCTTCACCCAGGCGCGTACATCCGCCGGGGTTCCCGGGCAACTGGAGATCAGGTGCAGCACCTCGCCGGATTTCATGCCTTCGAGCAGTTTCTTCGCCTCGAGGATCGGCCCCGGGCACGATACGCCGCGGATGTCGAGCACCGCCGCCGCCTTGGGCGGCGCGCTGTGGCCCTTGCGAAGGTAGAACAGCGTGCGCTTTCCTTCGCCCCTCTCGGTGCCGATCAGTTCATGGTCGGTGACCTTGACCCACGCCGAGATGTCGTCGGGCGTGCCGGGGCAGTCGGAGACCAGCAGCAGCACCTGCCCCGCATCGAGGTCGTCGAGCACGCGCTTCGCGCCGAGCAGCGGGGCCGGGCAGGACAGCCCGGACAGATCCAGGGTTACCGTGGGTTTCTCCATTACGTTGCTCACGTCAGTACCCCCCTTTGCCGAACGGTCTGGGAAGGCCGGCAATCTTTGCGGCCTGCCTGGCCGGTCCCGCGGGAAACAGATCGTACAGGTATTTGCTGTCGGTTCCCGCGCGCACCTGCTCGGCGAATCCCTTCAGCATATGGCGGAAGTTCGGGGTCTGGCCGTCCTCGCGGTACTTCTCGCGCATGTAACGGATGACTTCCCAGTGCGCGTCGGTCAGCGCGATGCCCTCGGCCTGCGCGATCATCCCGACGATCTCGTCGCCGTAGTTCGGCTCGAGCAGGTAACCTTCTTCGTCGGTCCCGTATTCGGTGCCTTCGATCGTGTATCCCATCCGGCTGCTCCCCATTTTCACTTGTGGCCGACAAAAATGCCGAAGCCGAGCCCGCGATGCGCGCCGATCCCGGCGACCTGCAGCGCGAGCGACTGGCGCGCCGGCAGGTCGGCCAGCATCAGGCTGTAGCCGGCGAGCACCCCGGCCGGGCCGCGCGTCAACGTGCGACGGCCGACGATGCAATCGTTGCGCACGCCCAGCCGGTCGAGCTCGCGCTCCGCCTGTTTGACGAAACGTTCTTCGTCGTCGCGCTCAGCGGCCACGCGGTGCGCATATAGCGTGGCATGCGCGACGAGGGGCCGGGTTTTTGCGTCTCCGAGCGTCAGCGGAGCGTCCGCTACTTCCAGCCGCCGGCCGCTCAAGGCCAATGCTGCCTCGACACGCGCCTCCGGCAAGCGCATCAGCAGCCGGCTGCGGCGGTGCACGACGAGCCGGTCACCGCCTGCCGAGGCGGCTCGGATCGGCAGAACGGCGACCGCGTCATCGTCGCCAATCCAGGGCGCAGCCTGTACCAGTGCCTGCCACAGCGCGAGCGAATGGTCGCGTGGCAATTCGTCACCAGACACCGCAAAGGCCATGTCGACATGACTTGGCCCGGTTGGCTTGTCCACGTCGCTCAGCCTGGCTGACCGATCCACCGCCGTCAGCGGGGCTGACGGGCCGCCCACGCGACCATCGCCTCGCCCCAGTCCCGGGCGGAAGCCGGGTCGATGTCGAACACCGTAAAGCGCTTGCCTTCACGGATGCGCACGCGCAGCAGGCTCATGCCGCCTTCGACGTGGACCGCCTCCTGCAGATCGATCTGCTGCCCGCCGAGCGGCACAACAAATTTCTGCAAGGGCGTCAATTGGACCATCGTTTCGCATTCAATCCGCCGCCGGGAAGCCTGCCAATTCCCCACTGGGCGGGTTGTCTGTAACCCATGTGGGTTATCCGGGATACCCGCAGGGGATGATTCCCGTAGCCCGTCCCGACGGATACAGTCGCCGCATCCTGGTCGTCCTGAGGAGGAGCGATGGCGAAGAAGACGCACGACACCCCGATGCTCGATGAACTCGAGGGCGGTCCCTGGCCCAGCTTCGTGACGGGCCTGAAACGCCTTGCGAAGGACAATGACATGATGGTTGACCTGATGGGTCAGCTCGAGACGTCCTACCGCACGCGCAAGGGATACTGGAAGGGGGGTACGGTCGGCGTGTTCGGTTACGGCGGCGGCGTGATCCCGCGCTTCACCGAACTGAAGGACGAAAACGGCAAGCCCGTTTACCCGGACGCCGCCGAGTTCCATACGCTGCGCGTGCAGCCGCCCGCGGGCATGCACTACGATACCAAGACGCTGCGCAAGCTGTGCGACATCTGGGAGAAACATGGCTCGGGCCTGATCGCGTTTCACGGCCAGTCGGGTGACATCATGTTTCAGGGCATCCGCACGGACAAGGTGCAGGATGCGTTCGATGAACTCAATGAGAACGGCTTCGACCTCGGCGGCGCGGGCCCGGCGCTGCGCACTTCGATGTCGTGCGTCGGCGCGGCGCGCTGCGAACTGTCGTGTTACGACGAGGCGCGCGCACTGCGCGAGGTGATCAACAACAATCTGGACGAAATGCACCGCCCGGCGCTGCCGTACAAGTTCAAGTTCAAGTTCTCCGGCTGCCCGAACGACTGCGTCAACTCCATCCAGCGCTCGGACTTCGCCACCATCGGCACCTGGCGCGACAACATGCAGGTGAACCACCAGTACTCGCGCGCGTATTTCAGCGCGCACGGGATGACGGACCTGGTGAACGACGTCGTCGCGCGCTGCCCGACCAAGGCGATCCAGGTGATGAAAAGGGGCGAGGCCGATGCCAAGGCCGGCCCGCAGCACTCGGTCGCCGAGCTCGACGACGAGTTGCGGCTGGTGATCGACAACAAGGACTGCGTGCGCTGCACGCACTGCCTCAACGTGGTGCGCGGCGGGCTGCTCCCGGGCAAGCAGCGCGGTGTCACGATCCTGGTGGGCGGCAAGGGCGTGCTCAAGATCGGCTCCAGCATGGGCACCGTGATCGTGCCGTTCATGAAACTGGAGACCGACGAGGACTACGAGAAACTCAAGGAACTCGCGCGCTCGGTGCTCGATTTCTTCGCCGAGAATGCGCTCGAGCACGAGCGTGTCGGCGAGACCGTCGATCGCATCGGACTGGTGAATTTCCTCGAGGCGCTGGGTCTGGATGTGGACCCCAACATGATTTCCGAGCCGCGCGGCAACCCGTACGTCCGCACCGACGGCTGGGACGCCGAAGTGGCGAAATGGCAGAGCCGCAAAAAGGACGCCGCATGAGCATGAGACAACCGATCGAGAGCGGCGCGCCGGACCCGATGCCGCTGCTGCATCCGCTGCTGCGCAAGAACTACGGCAAGTGGATCTACCACGACCATCCGCGCCCCGGAGTGCTGATGCACCGCGCGGCCTCCGGCGACGAAGTCTGGACTGTCAAGGCCGGCACGCAGCGGCAGATGGACGTGCACACGGTCCGCAAGCTGTGCGATATCGCCGACCAATTTGCCGACGGCCATGTGCGCTTCACTACCCGTTCGAACATCGAGTACATGGTTGCCGATCCGGCCAAGGTCGATCCGCTCATCGCGGCGCTGACCGAAGCCGGCTTCCCGATCGGGGGCACCGCGAATTCGGTCTCGATGATCGCGCACACGCAGGGCTGGCTGCACTGCGACATTCCGGGCACCGACGCCTCGGGCGTGACCAAGGCGCTGATGGACGAGCTGCACCAGGAGTTCGTCAAGTGCGAGATGCCCAACCGCGTCAAGCTCTCGACCTCCTGCTGCGAGATCAATTGCGGCGGCCAGGCCGACATCGCGGTCATCGTCCAGTACACCAAGCCGCCGAAGATCAATCACGACCTGGTGGCCAACGTGTGCGAGCGGCCGGCGGTGGTGGCGCGCTGTCCGGTGGCGGCGATCCGGCCGGCGCTGGTCAATGGCAAGCCCTCGCTCGAGATCGACGAGAAGAAGTGCATGTGCTGCGGCGCCTGCTATCCGCCGTGCCCGCCAATGCAGATCAACGACCCCGATACCACCAAGATCGCGATCTGGGTCGGCGGCAAGAACTCGAACGCGCGCGGCAAGCCGACCTTTCACAAGCTGGTCGCCTCGGGCCTGCCGAACAACCCGCCGCGCTGGCCGGAGGCGGCTGCGGTGGTGAAGAAGATCCTTCTCACCTACAAGGCCGACGCGCGCTCCTGGGAGCGCATGATCGACTGGATCGAGCGCATCGGCTGGGGGCGCTTCTTCGAGAAAACGGGCTTGCCGTTCACCAAGTACCACATTGACGACTGGCGCGGTGCGCGGCGCACGCTGAACGCCTCGACCCATATCCGGTTCTAGTGGTGGCGATGAACTTCGGCCTGCTGATCAACGAGGGACCGTACAACCACCAGGCGGCGGATACGGCATATCAGTTCGCGCGCGCGGCGCTGGCGAAGGGGCACCGGATTCAGCGCGTTTTCTTTTATAACGACGGGGTAAACAATGCGACCCGGCTGACCGAACCGCCGCAGGACGACCGGCATATCGTCAATCGCTGGTCGAAACTGGCCGTAGAAAACAGCGTCGATCTGGTGGTGTGCGTGGCGGCGGGGCTGCGCCGCGGTCTGGTGGAAGACAACCTGGCGCCGGGCTTTCGCATCTCGGGGCTCGGGCAGCTGGTCGAGTCGGGCATCCGCGCCGATCGCTTCGTGGTGTTTGGTGACTGAAGCGGCAATGGAGGTGCTGAGCGCATGACCCAGACCAGCGATCGGATCGGCGAGGACGAGGACGCGCCGGGAGTCGTCAAGAAGTTCATGTTTGTCAACCGCAAGGCGCCCTACGGCACGATCTATGCGCTGGAGGGGCTGGAGGTCGTGTTGATCAGCGCCGCGTTCGACCAGGACGTGAGCCTCGCGTTTCTGGACGACGGCGTGTACCAGCTCGTGAAGGGCCAGCAGACCAAGGGCCTGGAGGTGAAGAATTTTTCGCCGACCTACCGCGCGCTCGAAGGCTATGACGTCGAGAAGCTCTATGTCGAACGCGAAGCGCTCGAGGCCCGCGGCATCCGGGAAGACCAGCTGCTGGTGCCGGTGCAGGTGGTGAGCGCCGCGGAAATGGCCGAGCTCATGGAACAGCAGGACCTGATCGTCGGATTCTAGAATGCTCCATATCGTCAACAAGTCGCCCTACGAGCGCAATTCGCTCACCAGTTGCCTCGCCCACGCAGGCAAGGGCGGCGCGCTGATCCTGA
This sequence comes from Betaproteobacteria bacterium, assembly GCA_016195915.1. GTDB lineage: Bacteria > Pseudomonadota > Gammaproteobacteria > Burkholderiales > SG8-39 > JADGRQ01. The sequence continues at coordinate 7,660 of JACPYS010000002.1, forward strand.
TCGAGGATGCCGTGTACGCGGCCACGCGCGGCAACGTCGCGGAGAGCGCGATCCGGCGTGCGCTCGGGGACCTGCCGGTGTACGCACTGGGGCCCGACCTCGAAGCGCGCGGCATGCAGGGCAGTGTGATCGACGGCGTCAAGGTGGTGGATTTCGGCGGGTTCGTCGAGCTGGTGGCGGAGCACCGGACGAACCAGTCCTGGCTTTGAACCTTTAAACGCATGGCAAACCGAAGGAGATGGGGATGGCACTCGAGGTAGGCGGCATTACGATAGAGACGGACGAGGAAGGCTACCTCGCCAATCTGACCGACTGGAACGAGGAGGTTGCGGGCGAGATCGCAAAGGCGGAGAACGTCGCGATGGGCCCTAACCACTGGGAGGTGGTCAACTTCCTGCGCGAGTATTACAACGAGTACCAGATCGCTCCGGCGGTGCGGGTGCTCACCAAGGCGATCGGGAAGAAACTCGGCGCCGACAAGGGCAACAGCAAGTACCTCTACGAGCTGTTCCCCTATGGCCCGGCCAAGCAGGCGTGCAAGATCGCGGGCTTGCCCAAGCCGACCGGCTGCGTGTAGACGCATTTCGAACCTGTGTTGCTGAGCGCCCTGTTCGCCTGCCTGTTCTACGCCGCTGCCGCGGTGCTGGCGGCGGGATTGGCGGTGAAGATCGTGTTGTACGCGCGCACGCCGGCGCCGCTGAAAATCCCGACCACTCCGGCCCCTGCCACGCGCAGCGGCGTGCTCTGGAGAATGCTGCGCGAGGTCGTGCTGTTCGAAAGCCTGTTCGGCGCCAACAAGTGGATCTGGCTGTTCGGCTGGGTGTTTCACGCCGCGCTTGCGCTGGTATTGGTCCGGCACCTGCGCTATTTCACCCAGCCGGTATGGGGCCTGGTTGAAATCGCGCAGCCGTTCGGTATTTATGCGGGGTTCGCCATGCTCGCCGGTGTTGCCGGCCTGTGGGCGCGGCGTTTCCTGGTCGAACGCATTCGTTATATCTCGACGTATTCCGATCACTTCATGCTCGCTCTGCTCGTGGCGATCGGCGCCTCGGGCCTCGCGATGAAGTATGTGGCGCGCACCGACATCGTCGCGCTGAAGGCGTTCATGCTCGGGCTGATGGTGTTCGACTGGCAGCCGCTTCCTGCGGATCCGGCGCTGCTCGTGCACCTTGCGCTGGTCGCGGCGCTGATGGCGGTATTTCCGGCGTCGAAGCTGCTGCACGCGCCCGGCGTGTTCTTCAGTCCGGGACGCAACCAGGCGGATGATTCGCGCGAGCGGCGCCACCTCGCGCCTTCGGCGAGGGGGTAGCTGGCGATGGCCGCGCCGGAAGTCCATGCACCCGCGCTGAAGGAGTATCCGGTCATCCCGATCCTTGCGGCCGGTTCGATGGCCGCGTCGAAGCCCTACGTCGCCTCGGAAAAAATCAACGAGGCGCTCGGGTTTCCGGGCAAGCTGGTCGATGACTGGCACGGGCGCGCGATTGCGAAGATGGGCGAACTGCTCGGCGAGTCACGCGCGCTTCGCGTCTACCTCGATTCCTGCGTGCACTGCGGTGCGTGTACTGACAAGTGCCACTACTTCCTCGGCACCGGCGACCCCAAGAACATGCCGGTGGCGCGCCAGGACCTGGTGAGGAAGGTCTACCGGCGCCACTTCACGCTCGCAGGCAAGCTGTTTCCGAAGCTCGTCGGCGCCGAGGACCTGACGCAAGATGTGCTCGAGGACTGGTACAAGTACTTCAACCAGTGCTCCGAGTGCCGCCGCTGCTCCGTGTATTGCCCCTACGGCATCGACACTGCCGAGATCACCATGGCCGCCAAGGAGATCATGGACACGATCGGCATGGGGCAGAAATACACCAACGAGATCATCGGCAAGGTGCACAAGATCGGCAACAACCTTGGCTTGCCGGGTCCTGCGCTTAAGAACACGCTCGAGACGATGGAGGAGGAGGTCAAGGAGGAAACGGGCCTCGACGTCCGCTTCCCGGTCGACGAGCCAGGCGCCGAAGTGCTGGTGGTGGTCCCTTCCGCGGATTTCTTTGCCGAGCCGCATGTCTACAGCCTGATCGGCTACGCCAAGGTGTTCCACGCGGCCGGCATCCGCTGGACGCTTTCCTCGCATGCGTCGGAAGCGGGGAACTTCGGCCTGTTCATCGGCAATTACGAGCAGATGCGCAAGATCGCCTTGCGCGTGCGCGAGGCTGCGCAGGAACTCGGCGTCAGGCGCATCGTGGTCGGCGAGTGCGGCCACGCCTGGCGCGTTGCCTACAGCTTCTGGAACACGCTGATCGGTCCGTTCGACTGGCTCGACGCGCGCCACCCGGTGCCGCAGCACATCTGCGAACTGACCTGGGACCTGATCCAGCGAGGCGCGATCAGCTTCGAGCGTGAGAAGAACGACCACCGCATCGTCACCTTCCACGATTCCTGCAACGTCGCGCGCGGTTCGGGGATGGGCGGCATCCCGCGAGGCCAGTTCATCCTCCCGAGGGGCATCATCCGCGCCGCCTGCAACCATTTTCACGACATGGCGCCGGAGACGATCCATGAGCACACCTTCTGCTGCGGCGGCGGCGGCGGTTTGCTGTCCGACGAACTGCTCGAGCTGCGCGTCAAGGGGGCGCTGCCGCGCATGGAAGCGCTCAAGCAGGTGGTGGACGCGCACGGCGTGAATTTCATGGCGACGATATGCGCCATCTGCAAGGCGCAATTCTCGAAAGTGTTGCCGTACTACAAGTTCGACATGGAGATGATCGGCGGCGTGCACCAGTTGGTGGGCGACGCGATCCGTCTCGGGCGCAACGATTAAGCCAAGCGAGGAACAGTCAATGTCCGCAACCATAGAGAGCAAGCCGGCGCCGGAAAAGCTCAGCTTTCGCCGCTTCAAGGACGGCGACACCAAGTGGGACAACTGGTCCGAGAGTATTTTCAGCGCGAGCCACACGCATAAATGCCCGACCTACCAGAAGAGCACCCCGCCCTGCCAGGCGAGTTGTCCTTCGGGAGAGGACATCCGCGGCTATCTCGCGATCGCGCGCGGTACCGAAAAGCCGCCGGCGGGCGTTACTTGGCAGGAATACGCCTGGCGCCGGTTGACCGAGGCCAATCCTTTCCCCTCGGTGATGGGAAGGGTGTGTCCGGCGCCTTGCGAGTCCGGCTGCAACCGCAACGAGGTCGAGGATTTCGTCGGCATCAACGCGGTCGAGCATTTTCTCGGCGACTGGGCGATCGGCAACAAGCTGCAGTTCAGGAAGCCCGAAACGGCGACCGGCAAGAAGATTGCGGTGATCGGTGGCGGGCCCGCAGGCCTTTCCTGCGCCTATCAGCTTGCGCTGAAAGGTCATGAGGTGACCGTATTCGACGAGCACCAGGAGCTTGGCGGGATGATGCGCTACGGCATTCCGGGGTTCCGCACGCCGCGCGACACGCTCGACGCGGAGATCAAGCGTATTGTCGATCTCGGGGTGAAGACCCGGCTCAATACACGCATCGGCAGGGATGTCGCCATGGATGCGGTGCAGAAGGAGTTCGATGCGGTGTTCATGGGCCTGGGCGCGCAAAGCGGCAGGGCGCTGCCGGTGCCGGGCTCCGAGGCGCCCAACTGCGTGACGGCCACGGCGTTTCTGCGCGCATTCAACGACGGCCGCTTGCAGCATGTGGGCAAGCGCGTCGTGGTGGTCGGCGGCGGCGACACCTCCATTGACGTCGCCACGGTGGCGCGCCGTCTCGGGCACATCGACAATCCGAAGGCCGCCGAGCGCCCGGAGATGGTGATCGTCGGCAAGACGGCGCAGGACGTGGCCGAAGTGTCGGCGCGGCAGGGCGCCGAGGTCACGCTCACCTCGGTGTTCACGATCGCCGGCATGCAGGCGAACAAGCACGAAATCGAGCATGCGCTCGCCGAAGGCATCGCGTTTCGCGACGGCTGGGCGCCGGTCGAAGTGCTGCGCGGCGCGGACGGCCGCGCGACGGGCCTGAAGATCGCGAAGTGCGTGGCCAAATTCATCGGCCCGAAGCTCGACATCAAGGTCGA
>JACPYS010000018.1 GCA_016195915.1 Betaproteobacteria bacterium
AACAAAAACCTCCTCGCCAAGGACCAAGGTCTCCACTACAAGCCTCGCCGCAAACTGGGCCGCTTTGCATCAAGCACTTACCTCATGCACCGACCCGATTTCGCTCAAAATCAACGGCAAGTTGAGAAAGACGGGCTAGCGATCGCAAGCTTGCATGGCCCCTATTACGGTGCGGTCCGTGCTATGCCGTGCCAGGTCCTTGAACGCCGTTGCGACAGCGACGCGATCCATGTTCCCGCCTATGAAGACCAGGTTGCTGTTCGTTCGCGCCCGGGCCGCGGCAATGTCGAGTTGCCCCGCGCTGTATTGGATCAGAGCGGGCCTTCCATCTACCACGGCGAAACCTTTGACTCGCCACACCGTATCGGGAAGGGACCGAAAAAAAAACCTGAGGCTCGCGCCATCGAAGTTGCCGCCGGCGTCCAGAACGAACGAGGTCACCTCAAGGGCCGCGCGAGCCGGCTCGTGGACATGATGACCCGGGTCGTTCCCTCGGCTCTCAAGTTCATGGCCGTGATTGCTATTGCCAAGCCGCGGCCAGGGAGACGGCCCTCTTCTGCGGCCCCCCAGCAGCCGGTCCAAGTCGATCTCGCAGAGCTCGGTTGAAAAGATGTCGGCATCGCGATTGAGTACGCGAACCCTGCGCCTTGCTTCCTCAAGTTCATGCGCTGCCGCCAGATCGATCTTGTTGAGAATGACAATGTCGGCGCTTGCGATCTGCGCAAGATAGAACTCGCCCAGCATCTTCTCGAACCTGTCGAACTTCGCCGCATCGACGACCGTTACCACGGCGCCGATCTCAAGGTCTTCCTTCATCGAGAGAGCGCCAAGCGCTTGCGCCAGGTCCGCCGGCTGGGCGATTCCGCTGGCTTCGACAATAAGGTATTCGAACGCTTTCTTCGCGCTCAACTCCTCGATCGCGCCGAGTAGAGACCCTCTCAGGGTGCAGCAGACACACCCTGAGCTCAGTTCGATCATGTCGACGTTGTTGGCGCTAAGGATATCGCCGTCGATACCGACCTCGCCAAATTCGTTGACGATTACCGCTACGCGCCGGTCCCTTCCCCACTCGTCTATGAGCCGGCGCGCCAGAGTCGTCTTCCCCGACCCGAGAAAACCGAATAGAAGCGCAAGGCGCATCGGCGCCAACTATCGTTGCCGGATGTACCTGGCTTTCTCCCAATTCGCCTTGAACGCAACCTGGTCCTCGTAGACTTTCTTGAACCATGCGTTCTTCGCCGACTGCTCTTGGTACCATTTGGCGGATATTTGATCGACTTCCTTCAAAACGGCGTCCTGTAACACGATGATTTCATTTCCCGTCTTTTGGTACTCTGTCATCGCTTTCAGACTCTTGTCGACGAATCGCGTCCATGCCTCGTAAGTGGTTTCCTTCGCGGTGATTTGCACCACCGTCTTGAGATTCGCCGGAAGTTTGTCCCACTCTTGCTGATTGACCACGAACTCCCAGGGCCATGCGGGCTGGTGGACGCCGGGGACGATGATGTACTTGGCAACCTGGTGAAATCCGAGCGGGAAATTGGTGCCCGGATCCGCCCATTCGATCGCGTCGACAATTTTCTTCTCCAGCGCCGAGTACACGTCGGAGGCAGGCAATATGACGGCGGAGGCCCCCAGCTTCGGCATCAGTTCGGCCCAGACTCCGGCGGTTCTCATCTTCAAGCCCTTGAAATCCTGCAAGGAGCGAATCGGTTTGTGCGAATGAATGATTTCCTGGGGACCCAGGCCAAGGACCATCGAATGCAGCCCCAGCTTTTCCTTTCGCCATTCGCTCAGGAGCTTTGAGCCATTACCTTCGTAGAACCAGGCGAAATATTGTTCATCGCTCAGGCCGCCGGGAATGCCGCCAAAGAGCACGCTCGTCACGTCGCTTCCCATCTCGTAGTTGGTCCAGGTATGGCCTGCTTCGGCCACTTTGTTCTTTACCGACTCGGTCACTTTGAGTGCAGGTGCAATTGATCCTGCCGTAAAGGGTTCGATGATGAGTTGCCCGTTGCTCAGAGACTTGACCTTGTTTGCGAAGTTGACGGCAATGAAGTCCCAGAGATAGGAGCCGGCCGGATATGCCGTGGGCATCTTCCACTTGATTGGATCCGCGGCGTTGGAGCAGACTGGTACGACTGCCCAGAAAAGGGCGAAAACAAACGTGAACACAGTGGCTAAGCTCGGTCTCTTCATTTTCTGCTCCTTTATCCAGGTGGTGTTGACGGTCGGACACAAATGCTAGATGCAACGGCGCTGCGTGAAACATCAAGTCCCCAGGAATTTACAGACTTCCCCTCACTACCGGTGTCGTCTCGGGCGGCGCCTTCTTGAACAATTCCCCCATATCCGCAAGCCGGGCATCGAAGAAGTGCGTGGCCAGGGCCCGGCGCGGCCGCGACGATGTGTTCTTCAGCGAACGATGCGGCATCAATCCATGGTGCAGCACCATCTGCCCCTTCTTGAGTTCGACCGGGACAGCACGGGCTTCCATCGCGTCGTCAAGTTTCGGGATACTGAAGTAGAAACCTTTCTTGAGCTCGGGGTCCCAGTTCTGCACATGCTCGAACAGCTTTTGGTGGGCTCCCGGCACGTACCACAGACACCCGTTGTCGACGCTGGCATCGTCCAGCGCGATCCAGCAACTGACCATTGCGTCCCGCTTCTGGTGGGTGACGCGAAAATAATAATCATCCTGATGCCAGCCTACCTCACCGCCCGATTGCGGTGGTTTGTACAGGCCCTGATAATGGACCAATCGAATGTTCGACCCGATGATCGATTCGATTACATCGAGAAGCCGGTTGTCGTGAATCAGCGCATCGAATCGCGGATGCAGGAGATGGGCGGTGCGCAGCTGATACACCTGCGCGCTTTCGTCCGAATCCTTTCCCGACTGCACGTTTTGCAGCCGCCCCTCGCTCTGCAGCCGCTCGAGCGTCTGGTCGAATGCCATCTGCAATTCGGCGATCTCGCCACCGGCGAGCCCGGCGTCCACGGCAAGATACCCCTGATCGAAATAGAATTTCCTTTGATCCCCGGTAAGTCTCACTCGACCTCCTTCTTGTCAGGCCGCGCTGCAGCTGTCCTCAAGCGCAGGACTTGCAGACGTTCACCATGGTCTTGACGTTCTCGATATCGGCATTTGGCGGCATGGAACATCCCGTGCCCAGGATGAATCCGCCGCCGTCGCCCACTTCTTCACACAATCTTTTCACGTAAGTCTCGACCTCTTTGCCCGATCCGGCAACCAATAAGGAAGCCGGCACATCGCCCATGATGCACACATGGTCGCGCAGAACGCTTTTTGCCCGGACCAGATCGGTCGTGCCATCGAACGACGCGACGACCTTCCCTCTGGGGAACTCCCTGAAATAAGGAAGGTTCTTCGACCAATCCGTATCCAGGTGCAGCAGCGGGGTGATGCCCTGTTCGACGAACGCCTCCACCATCGTCTTCATCATCGGCCATTCGAACTTTTCGAACAAATCCAGCGCATAAAGCTGACCGGAGCCACGTTCGATGATGATGGCGACGCAGGGTATTCCGGTCGCCTTGCATCCGGCGATACCGCTCTCGATCAGCGCCGGCGTTGCGGCCCACGCTGCTTTTTCGACTTTGTCGGGAATTTCATACAGGTCCATGGTGTAGTCCACCATCGAGCGAGCGCACGAGAACATCATCTGCGGCGTCGGCACCGACGCACCGACAAATACCTCGACTCCCATCGATTGCCATTGTTGCGTGTCTTTCCGGTATTGGGCCAGAGAACGCTCGCCTTGCATTTTGTGATAGCCGGCGACCGAGCCGCAAGATTGCAGATCTGCCGGCGGAATGCTCCAGACTCTGGGAATCATCTTCAGCATGAAGGCATTCCAGCCCTCGTCGATCAGAATGTCGTATTCATCCTGCTCGAAATTGGGCTTTTCGACGATTTGCCAATATGCGTCCCGCGGAAGGTCCTTACCGGGAAGCTTGATGTGAGTGAAATGTTTGACCGCCAGGTAATAGATATCGGTGCCGCCTGCGTAATACACCGCGTCGCCGTAGCCGCCGAGTTCCCGCCAGAGCCTGCGCATCGCCGCCGAGGCATCGTCCGGTTTTTCGAGAATATCGGCGAGGGTCATTCCGGCCTGCACTGCAGCCAGGCGATCGGTATAGGAGCTCAGCAGCCCCGGGCGATCGACCGGCCGTAACGCGACACACGCTCTCAATCGCTCGTTTCCCGTCATCATGGCGATCTCCCACCTCCGCTTGTCATTGATTGCCCGCCACGAACTCCCGGCAGATGCGAATGCCTTCTGCCGCATCGAGCGTCTGCGCGTCCGCACCCACAAAGCGCCTGGCCTCTTCGCCTGTCCCGCCACCGCCGATGACGATTTTCAGCTTCTGCCGCATGCCGGCGTCCTCAATTGTCTTTACCACCTCCTTCATAGAGGGATAGGTCGTGGTCAATAGAGCCGACATGCCGACGATTTGTGGATTTTCCTGCCTTACGGCTTGCAGGAACCTGCTCGCGGGAACGTCGATACCCAGATCGACGACCTCGAACCCGCCGGCTTGGGCCATGACGCTAAAGATATTCTTGCCCAGATCATGCACGTCCCCTTTGGGTGTTCCCAGGACTATCTTCCCGATACTCCGGGACCCGCCGCCTTGCTTCAACGAGGGCGCCAGTATTGCTGCGGCAGTCTCGAACATGCGCGCCGAGAGCATCAGTTCGGCGAGAAAATACTCTCCACTTTGGTATTTTCGTCCAATTTCCTCCATCGCCTCCTGGCAGCGCTTGATCAGCACGTAGGGATCGCCGCCTTCAGCGAGCGCCAGCTTGATGACGTCTCCAATCTCCCTGAATTTGCGCTTCGCAAAGGCCTCTTCGATGCTCAATCCCATCTTGCTCTCCTCAACCGCGTCCAAAAGTCAGTGCGACGGAAGGCAGCCACGTTCCCAATTTTGGAAACGACAGGACCAGACCGATGACGCACCACTGGCAGATCACGAACGGAATGATTCCGGTGAACATGTGGCGTACGGTAATTTCCTTCGGTGCGATGCCCTTTAAATAGAAAATGGAAGGCGCCATGGGCGGGGTTATGTAGCTCGTCTGTATGATCAACATGAACAAAACGGCGAACCAAAGCGGATCGATGCCCGCTTTCGCCACCAATGGCGCGAAGATGGGCACAAACACCAGCATGATCGAATAGCAGTCCAGCACGAAGCCCGCAAGAAAGCCTATGAACAGGAACAGGAACATCATTCCAAAATGTTCCAGATTCGCCGCGCGGATCAAATTCTCGACCAGCGAACCGCCGCCGTTCGCCATGAAAACGCCAGCGAAAGCATTGCCTCCCACGATAATGAACATGATCATCGCGGTGACTTTGCTGACATCGATTACCGTGTCCTTGAGCAACTTGAACGTAAACTGCCCATATCCCACGCACAGCAGCACCGAGCCGGCCGCGCCCAGCGCTGCGGCTTCCGTCGGGGCGGCGAACCCCAGGATGAGGGAGCCCATGACCGCGAAGATCAGGATCATCGGCGGTACCAGCGACTTAAGCGTGATGGCGAGTTTCTCGACAAATCCATGCTCCGCCATCTCTTCCCTGGACAGTCTTGGGCCGTCCTGAGGCCGGATCAGGCATCTGCCAAAAATGTAGATGATGTAACTCGCCGACAGCAGCAGTCCGGGAAAGACGATCCCCATCAGCAGGGCGCCTATGGATATGTTCGCCATGGGTGCATAGATCACCGCGATGATCGATGGCGGAATGATCGTCCCCAAGGCGCCCCCGGCGCAGATGGTGCCGGCGATCAGCCCCTTGTCGTATTGGTGTTTCATCATGATCGGAATCGCGAACAGTCCGACGATCACCTCGACCGCACCGATGATCCCGCTGGCTGCGGCAAAAATCGTCGCCATGACAATGGTGCCCACCGCCAGGCCTCCCGGAATTCTCCCGGTCCAGAGATTGATCGCGCCGAACAGCTTGCCGGCAAGGCCCGAATGTTCGAGTATCGTCCCCATGAAGACGAACAGCGGGACTGCCGCGTATTCGTAGCTGGTGCAGACCGTGTACACCGTACCAAGAATTTGCTGGGCTATGGCGGTACCGAAAATGCCGATGCCATAGAAGAACGCCATCGCGATCAGACAAAAAGCTACCGGGAACCCCATGAAAATGAAAAGGAACAACACCGGGAACATCGACCCGACAATGAGCCAGTTACCCATGTTTTTCGCCCTGCTTCCTGCTCGTCAGCGTCACCACGCTCTTCAGCACTTCGCAAATTCCCTGAATGAGGAGCAGGCAAAAGCAAAGCGCGATTGCCATCCTGAATGGCCACATGACCGGATGCCAAGGGCTGAGATCGGACGTTTCGGATCTTCGAATCGAATCGAAGAAATTGCCGATGGAGAAATAAGCCAGGAGCGCAATCACCGGCAGAAAGAGCACAAGGTACCCCGTCAAATCTACCCAGGCTTTCCTTGTCGCGGAGAAATTTCCATAGAAAACATCGATTCGGATATGCCGGTTGTGTGCAAGGGTATGGGCTGCGGCGGTCAGGAATATTGAAGCCGTCAACATATACGTGATGTCGAACGCCCAAATGGTGGGCTGCCCCAATACGTACCGCACGAAGACCTCGTAGCACAGGGCAAGCACCAGCGGCAAAATCAGCCAGGAAGACACCACCCCGATGCCTGCCGTGACGCCTTCAATCCCCTGTATTAGACGCTGCATCGTCCGTATCCGTGTTCGCCATCGTTGGGATCCCCCTGGCTTGCGTCCGTCGGTTGCAGACTGACCACTTTACTTTACTAATGCGTCCAACGAGCATACACATACAATATAACTAGGATATATCTGTGATATATTTTATGTCAAGAAATTGCTGCGCAGCCATTTGCTGCGCAGCCATCTTGGCGCAGGAGTATGGGCGATTGATTCACTGATCGAATATCAGATACCGAAGAGGAGTGCAGCGTGGCCCAGACAGCCCCAGGCGCGGAGCGAAAGAAACGCACCATCCAGGAAATCCGCGATTCCAAAACGAGCGGCGAGAAGATGGTGTACATGTCGGTGCCCGACTACACCGCGGCGAAGTGGGCCGAGACGGCGGGGGTCGACGTCGCCGTGGTCGGCGACAGCCTGGCGATGATCGCGCACGGCCACCCGAGCACCATTCCAGCCACCATGGACATGATGGTGATGCACGCCGCAGCCATCCGCCGCGGCGCCCCCGCCACCTTCGTGCTCGGGTGCATGCCCTACCAAAGCTACAATACGATCGATAGGGCGCTCGTCAATGCGACGCGCTTCATGCAGGACGCGGGCAGCGACGCGGTCAAGCCGCAGGGCGGCAGGTCGCAGGCGCACATCCTCAAGGCGCTGGTGGACGCAGGCATTCCCACTGCCTCGCACATCGGCCTCACGCCGCACACCATCGCCATGTTCGGCGGCTTCAAGATCCAGGGAAGGACTGCCGCGGCGGCGATGAAAATACTCGAGGACGCCCTCGCCATCCAGGATGCGGGCTGCTTCATGCTCGAGTTCGAGGCGGTGCCGGCCAAAATCGCGGCGGTGATCTCGAAGCAACTCGAAATTCCCACCATCGGCATAGGCGCGGGCGTCGGCACCGACGGGCAGATCCTGCTGTGCCACGACCTGCTCGGCGTGTTCACCGACTTCAAGCCGAAGTTCACCAAGCGCTACGCCAACCTGACTGAAGTGGCGGTGAACGGCATCAAGGCTTACATCGCCGACGTCAAGGGTGGCACCTTTCCGGACGACGACCACAGCTACGGCGTGGACCAGAAGGAGTACGAGAAATTCCTCACCCTCGTTGAAAAGCGTAAGCAGCAGTGACACGGCGTAAAGCGGTGCGCAAGAAGCCGGGGCGCAAGGCCGGCGATCCGAGTCTCACCCTGAGCGAACACGCTTATCGCCATCTCGAAGAGATGATTGTCACGCTGCAGCTTTTGCCTGGAAGCACGGTGTCCGAGACCGACTTAGCCCAGCGCTTGGGGATCGGGCGCACGCCCATTCGCGAAGCCTTGCACCGGCTGGCACGCGAACACCTGATTACGATTCTGCCCCGGCGCGGAATCATCGTCTCCGAGATCAGCGTCCAGGGCCAGCTGCGGCTGCTGGAGGTGCGGCGCGAGCTGGAGCGGCTGGTGGCGAAAAGCGCGGCGCGACGGGCCACACCCGAGGAGCGCGAGCGCTTTCTCGCGCTCGCGCAGCAGTTCGAAGAAGGCGCCAAGATCGATGACGAGGTTTCGTACATGCGCGTCGACAGAGAGTTCCATGAACTTATAGTGCGGGCGGCACGCAACGAGTTCGCCGTCGGCGTTATGACCATGATGCACTCGCTTTCGCGGCGCTTCGGATACATTCACTATAAGCAAGCCGCAGACATGCCTCTGACCGCAAAGCTTCATGCCGATGTTGCGCGCATGATCGCCGCTGGCGACGAGTTGGAGGCCGGCAATACGATGGACAAGCTGCTCGCCAGCGTCACGCAATTTACTCGTGATACGGTGACCAAAGATTTCTAGCTGAGATTTGGTCGGCGAAGTCGATGAAGGAGTGCTAGCCACCAGAGCGCATCACCTTCGATTTCATGCCGCCGTGGATCGCCCAGATGGGCGTGGACCCGAACGGCCGCAGTTTCGTCAAGAAGGGGCTTCTCGTCGACCGCGACGCGCTGCGCCTGTTCGACGAATTTCTGCCCGACCCCGACCATGCGGCCCGATACGAGCGCGTAGCGAAGTGGATCGAGCAGTACCGCGCGGATTACGCGGTATTCGGGCGTATCCGGCTGGGCACCGCCAGTACCATCGAGAGCATCGGATTGGACGTCTTTTCGTACATGATTTTCGACGATCCGGACCTGCTGAAGGAGATTCATCGCCGCTATTCCGAATGGACGATGCGGGTCCTGAGCCACGTCAACAAGCTCGACTTCGACTTCTACTGGGTCTCCGACGACGTCGCCGACACCAAGAGCCCGTGGGTCAACACCGAGATGTACGAGGAGTTCCTCCAGCCGTTTCAGAAGATGGTGGCCGGGCAGATCGCGAAGCGGTGGGTGTATCACAGCGACGGCAATCTGTTCCCGATCCTCGACAGCATTGTCAAGCTCGGGATGAACGCGATCCAGCCGGTTCAGCCCTCGGCGATGGACATCAACCGCCTGAAGGCGCAATACGGACAGAAGGTATGCATCGTCGGCAACATCGACCTGGATTACACGCTCACGCGCGGCACCACTGACGAAGTGGACCGCGAAGTAAAGGAGCGCATCGAGAATGTTGGCCGGGGAGGCGGCTACATCATCAGCAGCTCCAACAGCCTGACCGACTACTGCAAGACGGAGAACGTGTTTGCGATGGCCGAGGCGGTGAGGAAGTACCGCAAGTACTGACGCGATTCTGCCACAATAACGCATGGTTTCCGTAGTACAGCTGGTTCCGCGCGATGCGCCGCGCGACGCGCTCGCGACGCTCGGCGCCGATCTCGCCGAGGGGGAGCGTGAGGTGCTCGGGCGCGCACTCGAGTTCGCGCACGCGGCCTACCACGGCCAGCAATTGTCGACCGGCGAGCCCGTCTGGCCGCACGCGCTGGGACTGGCCGGCAGCCTCGCCGCGGTCGGCATGGACGTGGCCACCCGCATGGCGGGCGTGCTGTTCGCCGCGCCCAAGTACGTCGACAAACCGGACGCGCTGCGCGCGCAGTTCGGCGAGGAAGTCGAGCGCCTCGCCGCGGGCGTGGAAAAACTCTACCGGCTGCGCGTCGTGATCCGCGCCGGCCGCGGCTCGGCCGCCGAGAAACGCGTGGAGCGCGAAAAGCAGACCGAGGTGCTGCGCAAGATGGTGCTCGCGATGGTCGAGGACATCCGCGTGGTGCTGATCCGCCTTGCCTCGCGCACGCAGACGCTGCGCTGGTTCGCGAAGAATGCCATGCACGAGCGGCGCGACTACGCCCAGGAGACGCTCGACATCTACGCGCCGCTCGCCAACCGGCTCGGCGTGTGGCAGCTCAAGTGGGAGATGGAGGACCTGTCGTTCCGGTTCCTCGAGCCCGAGCTCTACAAGGCCATCGCCTCCCAGCTCGACGAGAAGCGCGCGGAGCGCGAAGTGTTCATCCGCGAGGCGAAAGCGCAACTCGCGCGCGAGCTCGAAGCGGCCGGCGTGAAGGCGGAGATCGCCGGCCGCCCCAAGCATATCTATTCGATCCGCGCCAAGATGCGCGCGAAGGATCTGGATTTCTCCGAGCTGCACGACGTGCGCGCGCTGCGCGTGGTGGTGGACTCCGTCAAGGACTGCTATGCCGCGCTCGGGGTGGTGCACAACCTGTGGACGCCGATCCCGCGCGAATTCGACGATTACATCTCGCGCCCGAAGCCCAACGGCTACCGTTCGCTGCACACCGCGGTGTCCGGCCCCGACGGGCGCGCGCTGGAGGTGCAGATCCGCACGCAAGAAATGCACCGCCATGCGGAGTTCGGCGTCGCCGCGCACTGGCGTTACAAGGAGACGAGCGCAGCGGGGGGCGCACAAACCGCCGCGAAGCCAGGCGATGCCTTCGAGCAGCGCATCGCATGGCTGCGCCAGCTGCTCGCCTGGCGCGACGAGGTGGTCTCGTCTGATTCGGTGGAGCAGCTTCGCCACGGCGCTTCCGACGAGACGGTGTATGCGCTCACGCCGCAGGGCAGGGTGATCGACCTTCCGGCCGGAGCCACGCCGGTGGATTTCGCCTATGCACTGCACACCGACCTCGGCCACCGCTGCCGAGGCGCGAAGGTGGACGGCCGCATGGTGCCGCTCGACAGAGCGCTCGCCAATGGACAGCGCGTGGAGATCGTGGCGGCGAAAACGGGCGGGCCTTCGCGCGACTGGATCAATCCGGAGCTCGGTTACCTGAAGAGCCACCGCGCGCGCAGCAAGGTAAAGCAATGGTTCAACAACCTGGCGCTCGCCGACACCATTGCCACCGGGCGCGCCCAGCTCGAGCGCGAGTTGCAGCGCGTCGGCCAGACGCGCGCCAACCTGGAGCGGCTGGCGGCAAAGCTTGGCTTCGCGCGGCCGGATGACCTGTTCGCCGCAGTCGCGCGCGACGAAGTCAACCTGCGCCAGCTTCAGAGCGCGTTGCGTGGCGAGGTAAGCACAGCTGAGAGCCTGGCGCCCGCCCCCGCGGCGCCGCGCAAGGCGAAGAGCGCGGCAGCGCCATCGGGCATACTCGTGGTCGGTATCGACCGGCTGCTGACCCAGGTCGCCAAGTGCTGCAAGCCGGTCCCTCCGGATGCGATTCGCGGTTTCGTCACGCGCGGTCGCGGGGTGTCGATCCACCGGGCGGATTGCGCCGATCTCCAGCGGCTGATGGAAACCCATCCGGAGCGGCTGATCGAGGCGGCTTGGGGAGAAAACACGCTCGGGGCGTATGCGGTCGAGGTTCAAGTGGTGGCGAACGACCGGCAGGGTCTGCTGCGCGATATCGGCGATGCGCTCGCGCGCGAGCGCATCAACGTTACCGCGGTGCGCACGCAGACGCGCCAGGACATCGCCTGGATGAATTTCAGTTTCGAAGTGGCCGACCTCGCGCAGTTGCGCCGTGCCCTTGCCGTGATCAAGGAGGTGCCGGGAGTGATCCGGGCGGCGCGGGCGTGAAGCACACGCAACTCTATCGCGATAATCGGATCTGCAACCGGCTCGGCGTAGTAGCATTGGCGCCCCTGCGGGTGATTCAATAGACGATAAGGGCCGAGCCGTGGAGGAAGTCCTCAATCATCCGGCCGTGCAGGCCGGTGTCGCGCCATTCATCGCGGGCCTCGTGGTGGCCGGTGTACTCGGTCCCCTGCGTGCGGGCGGGCTTGCCACCGCGGCGGGCTTTCTCACCGCGGTGTTCCTCGTCAGCGGGTTCCAGTTTTCGCCGCTGACCGCTACCCGCAAGCTGATCCTGCTGGGCATGCTTGCGCCCGCGATCGGACTCGTGGCCGATTTCGCCTTCAAACCGACCCGCGCCACGGGCCCGGTGCTGGGGGCGATGTTCGGAGCTGCATCGGTATGGACGTTCATCAGCGTGTTGCAGCAAAAGCCGATGAACGAGGCGGTGCTCATGGGTGGGGGAATCGCGCTGTTGACCGCCTGGCTGGTCGCGGCTACCTATTCATTGCGCGATGAACCGGTGCGGCTCGGGGCGAGCGGCGTGATACTCGGTGTCGGCGTGGGCGTAGCGGCAGTGCTATCGGCGAGCGCGTCGTTCGGGCAGTTCGGAATTGCGCTCGGCGCGGGTGCCGGCGGCTACCTCCTCATCCAGATGGTGCTTGGCCGCGTATTGGCTGGTGGGGCCACTTTTGCTCTGGCTGCCGGAGTGACGGGCGCTCTGCTGGCGGGCGCGAGTTTCCTGCTGGCGCAGTTGCCCTGGATGGCGTTGCCGCTGCTGGCCCTGATTCCGCTTGCGGCGCACGCCCCGCTGCCGGGCAAGGCGCCGGTGTGGGGCCAGGCGATTCTTGCTTCGATCTACGCCGTGATCCCGGCCGCCGGCGCGTGGTTCCTGATCTGGCAATCGAGCCGCGGTTCGGCCTGAGTGCCGTTTGCTGTAACAACCTTCAAGGAGACGATTTGATGAAAAAGTTTGCCGTCCTCGCCGTTGCGGCCGCGCTGCCGCTTGCTGCTGCGGCTGCGCCCGAGAACTACACCTTCGATCCTTACCATAGCTTCGTGAATTTTGCCGTGGACCATGTCGGGTTCTCGACGATGTACGGCCGCTTCAACAAGGCGGCGGGGAAAATGACCGTGGATGCAGCCGCAAAGACCGGGTCGGTCGAGTTCACGATCGAGACCACCTCGGTCGACACCGGCGACGGCGACAAGGGTGGCCGCCCGCGTTCGCGCGACGATCACCTGCGCACTGCTGATTTCTTCAACGTGGCCGAATTCCCGCGTATGACCTACAAGTCCACTGGCGTGAAGTTCAGCGGCGACAACGCGACCGAGCTGGAAGGCCAGGCCACGCTGCTCGGGGTCACCAAGCCGGTGATGCTGAAGGTCGATCGTTGGAAGTGCGGCCCCCATCCGTTCAGCAAGAAGGCAATGTGCGGCGGTAACGCCAGCGGCACGATCAAGCGCTCGGATTTTGGCATGAAGTTCGGCGTGCCGGCCATCGGCGACGAGGTCAAGCTGTACATCGGGTTCGAGGCCTACAAGGATTGAGCGGTCGCGTTTCGCGGCAACCCGGAAACCCCGCGCCGCCGCGGGGTTTTTTCTACACCCGGAGCACCAGCAGCCAGACGGTCACGCACAGGACGAGCGAAACCATCACCGCCGCGCTGCCGATGTCCTTGGCGCGCCCGGCCAGCTCGTGGTGTTCGAGCGAGACGCGGTCGACCGCGGCTTCGAGCGCGGAATTGAGCAGTTCGACCACCAGCACCTGCAGCACGCTCGCGACCAGCATCGCTCTTTCCAATCCGTTCGCGCCGAGCCACAATCCCAGCGGTACCATCACCGCCGCGCAAAACAGCTCCTGCCGGAACGCCGCCTCGTTGCGAAGTGCCGCGGCAAGGCCGGAGAGCGACCAGTGCGTCGCATCGATCAAGCGTCCGATCCCGCCACGGCCGGCGTGGTTGCTCATGCGGGCGTCGCCAGCGTAAACAGCAGCTCCTCCTGGGCCGAGCGCTTGCGGCCCCGGCGCGAGGCGTGGCGCTCGTAGGCGCCGTCGGACCTCATCTCCCAGGAGCGGACGTTGTCGGCGAGGCACGGCAGCAGGCCCTCGCGGATCACGCGGCGCTTGAGCGCGGGGTCGAGCACCGGAAAGCACAGCTCGATGCGGCGGAAAAAGTTGCGCTCCATCCAGTCGGCGCTCGCCAGATACACGTCTTCGGCGCCATCGTTGGCGAAATAGAAGATGCGGTGGTGCTCGAGAAAGCGGCCGACGATCGAACACACGCGGATATTCTCCGACACACCCGGGATGCCGGGCTTGAGCCCGCACACGCCGCGCACGATCAGTTCGATCCTTACGCCGGCGCCCGAAGCCGCGTACAGTTCCCCGATGATCGCGGGCTCGACCAGCGAATTCATCTTGGCGATGATGTGCGCTTTCTTGCCTGCCTTCGCGAGCTGCACCTCGTTGCGGATGGCCGAGACGATGTTCTTGTGCATCGTGAAAGGCGACACCCACAGGTGCCGCATCTTCCCGGCGCGTCCCAGGCCCGTGAGCTGCTTGAACATCTCGTTCACGTCGGCGCAGACCTCCTCGTTGGCCGTCAACAGGCCGAAGTCCGTGTAAAGGCGCGCGGTGCGAGGGTGGTAGTTTCCGGTCCCCAGGTGTACATAGCGTTTGAGCGCCATGCCCTGCTCGGTGTCCTCGCGCCGCACCACCAGCGCCATCTTGGCGTGGGTCTTGTGGCCGACCACTCCGTACACCACGTGCGCGCCCACCTCCTCGAGCCGCGCCGCCCAGTTCAGATTGACCTCCTCCTCGAAGCGCGCCATCAATTCGACGATCACCGTCACCTCTTTGCCGCGCCGCGCCGCGTCGATCAGGATGTCCATCAGCTCGGAGTCGGTGCCGGTGCGGTAAACCGTCTGCTTGATCGCGATCACCTGCGGATCGGTGGCGGCAGCACGGATGAAATTGATCACCGGGGTGAAGGACTGGTAGGGGTGGTGCAGCAGGACGTCCTGCCGCGCGAGCACCTCGAAAAGGTCGGCGCGCTTCGCCAGCGGCGCGGGCAGGCCGGGCTGGAAAGTCGGGTACTTGAGCGCCGGACGATCGACCTGGTCGGGGACTTCCCGCAGCCGGTAGAGGTTGACCGGCCCGTCGACGATATAGAGGTCTTCGCGTGCCAGGCCGAATTGCTGCAGCAGGAATTCCACCAGGCGCTCGGAACAGTTGTCGGCGACTTCCAGGCGCACCCCGTCACCGAAGTGCCGGTGCAGCAGCTCGCCTTGCAGTGCGAGGCGCAGGTCGTCGATCTCTTCCTCCTCCACGTACAGGTCGGAATTGCGCGTGACGCGAAACTGGTAGCAGCCCTGCACCTTCATGCCGGAGAACAGCTCGTCGACGTGAGCGTGCAGGATCGACGAGAGGAACACGAAGTCATACTCGCTCGAGGCGACACCCGCCGGCAGCCGGATCAGCCGCGGCAGCACGCGCGGGGCCTGCACGATGGCGATGCCCGAGTTGCGGCCGAACGCGTCGCGCCCGGCGAGTTCGACCGCGAAATTCAGGCTCTTGTTGAGCACCTTCGGGAACGGGTGCGCCGGGTCGAGGCCGATCGGGGTGAGCACCGGCAGCATTTCGCGCATGAAATAGTCGCGCACCCAGTGGCGCTGCGCCGGGTTCCACGACTCGCGCCGCGAAAAGCGCACCCCTTCGTTCTCGAGCGCGGGCAGGATCACGGCATTGAGCAACTGGTACTGCTCTGCCACCAGCGCATGGGCCTCCATCCCGACCGCGCCGAAAACGTCGGAAGCGCTGCGCCCGTCGGGACCCGGTTCGTGCAGGCCGAGCTTGATTTGTTCTTTGAGCCGGGCGACGCGGATTTCGAAGAATTCGTCCAGGTTGGACGATACGATGGTGAGGAAAACCAGGCGCTCGAGCAAGGGTACGGCTTCGTCCGCGGCCTGCGCGAGCACGCGCCGATTGAACTCGAGCTGGCTGAGCTCCCGATTGAGAAAGTGCGCCGCTGGCAGGGAGCGTTTCATGCAGGGTGCCATTTTAGCGCGCCTGCACGGCGCGACGAGGATGGCTCGCCAGCGGTGTTGCGCGCTGCCATGTTGCGGTGCTAACTTGCCGATCGACATGGCGCGCCACGAAACTCTCGCTGCGGTCGACCTGGGCTCGAACAGCCTGCACCTGTTCATCGGGCGCGTGGTGGACGGGCAGATCTACCCGCTCGATACGCTGCGCGAGGCCGTGCGCCTGGGAGCGGGTCTTACGGCCGACAAGCGCATCGACCGCGCAACGCAGGCGCGCGCCCTCGAGACGCTGGGGAAATTCGGCGAGCGGCTGCGCGGCATGCCGCGGCAGGCGGTGCGCGCGGTGGGCACCAATGCGCTGCGCGTGGCCAAGAACGCTCCGCAGTTCCTGCGCGAGGCGCGCGCGGCGCTCGGATTCCCGATCGAGGTCATTGCCGGGCGCGAGGAGGCGCGGCTGATCTACCTCGGCGTGGCGCACGCGCTGCCCAGGGCGGGACACCGCCGGCTGGTGGTCGACGTGGGCGGCGGCTCGACGGAATTCATCGTCGGCACCGGCCTCGAGCCACAGCTCACCGAGAGCCTGTACATGGGCTGCGTGAGCTACAGCCTGAAGTATTTCCCCGACGGGGAAATCGACAAGCAGCGCATGCGTGCGGCCGAGCTCGCGGCGCGCCAGGAACTCGCCGGCATGGTGAACGCCTACCGCGCGCTCGGCTGGCGCGAAACCATCGGCTCTTCGGGCACCGCGCGGGCGATCGAGTCCATCCTGCAGGAAAACGGTTACGTCGAGGAAGGCATCACGCGCGAGGGCCTGGAGCGGCTGCGCAGCCTCGCGATCAAGCAGGGACGCGCCGATCCATAGCGCATCACCGGCTTGCGTGCCGGGCGCGCGCCGGTGTTCGCGGGCGGACTGGCGGTGCTTGTCGCCGTGTTCGACGAACTCGGCATCGAGCACATGAGCGTTTCGGAAAGCGCGCTGCGCCACGGCGTGCTCTACGACCTGCTCGGACGGGTCGAGCATCACGACATGCGGGAAGAGACGGTGGCGCAATTCATGCGGCGCTATCACGTGGACGCGCTTCAGGCCGGGCGCGTGCGCCAGCTTGCGCTGCGCGTGTATGACGCGCTGCTCGAGGACCGGCCGGCCGAATACGACCCGGATCGCCAGATGCTCGACTGGGCCGCGCGGCTTGCCGAAGTCGGGCTGTCGATCGCGCATGCGCAATATCACAAGCACTCTGCCTACGTGCTGTCGAATGCCGACATGCCGGGTTTCTCGCGCATGGAGCAGCAGCGCATCGCCCGCGTGGTGCTCGCCCACCGCGGCAAGCTCTCCAAGATGCAGGAGCCCGGGCTCGAGGATGACGACTGGCGCCTGGTATTCGCCCTGCGGCTTGCTTCGCTGATTCTGCGCAACCGCACCGATGCGCCGCTTCCGCCTTTGCGGGTTTCGGCCGATGCCGGCGGCTACGGGATCGAGCTGCCGCGTGAATGGCTCGAAGCCAATCCCCTCACCGAGGCGGCGCTCGAGGCCGAATCGGGCAGCTGGAAGGCGGTCGGCATGAAGCTCGCCGTGATGCCCGTTACCGAGCGGCGCGCGGCGCAAATCGCGAAACTCGACGTCATCCCCGCGAAAGCGGGGACCCAGTGACGATTCCCCTGAAGTGCATAATGCGATTTCCGGTTGAAGGAAGAGAAAAATGAGATTGCGTATTTCGCCGTTCGGCGCATTGCTGCTTGCCGCTTGCGCCTCGCTCGCCTCGGCGCAGACCTTCCCGGTGGCTGGCAGGGCGGTCCGCGTGATGGTCGGGTTTGCGGCCGGCGGCGGCACCGACATCCAGGCGCGCATGGTCGCGCCCAAGCTCTCCGATGCCCTTGGCGTGCCGGTGATCGTGGAGAACAAGCCCGGCGCGAGCACGATGCTCGCTGCAGTGGAGGTGGCGCGCGCGGCGCCCGACGGCCACACGATCCTGTATTCGTTCAACGGCGCATTCGCGCAGAACCCGTTCACGTTGAAGAGCATTCCCTACGACCCGTTCAAGGACTTCACGCCGATCTCGCTGGGTTCGCGCGGCTCGCAACTCCTGGTAGTGCATCAGACAGTGCCGGTGGCAAGCATCGCGGAGCTGGTGGCCTGGGGCAAGACGAACCCGGGCAAGCTCAACATCGCCTCGTTCGGCACCGGCACCTCGTCGCACATTTTTGCCGAGATGCTGATGCGCCAGCTCGGCGTGGACATGGTGCACGTGCCCTACAAGGGGGCCGGGGATGCGGTGAAGGACCTGCTTGCGGGCCGGGTGCAACTCATGTTTGACGCCGCCACCACGGCGGTGCAGAACATCGGCACCGGGCGACTCAGGGCGCTCGGTGTGGTGGCGCCCGTGCGCTCGCCGTTCCTGCCTGCGGTGCCAACCTTTACCGAACAGGGACTGAAGGGCATCGACATGATCGGCTGGCTCGGCTGGTATGGACCGGCGAACCTGCCGAAGGAAATCGTGCAGCAACTCAACGCGGCGCTGGTGAAGGCACTCGCGCATCCGGACGTCAAGGCGGGGTACGAGAGGGGTGCCTACGAGGCGGTATCATCGAGTCCCGAGGAACTCGCAGCGCTGACCCGGCAATCCTACGAGCAGTGGGGCAAGGTGATCAGGGAACTCGGGATCGAGGCGCAGTGATGCCGCAGATATGTACCGAGCGCCCCGTGCGCCGGCATGCGGTAAAATTGCGACTTTCAGGCGCGTAGCTCAGCTGGTTAGAGCACCACCTTGACATGGTGGGGGTCGTTGGTTCGAGTCCAATCGCGCCTACCAACTGCGAGTACCGGCACCGAGCGTGCCGGTTTTATTTTGAGACCGCGGATGCCGGACATTCGATTACCCGACGGCTCGGTGAAGAGCTTCCCCGCGCCGGTAACCGTCGCCGAGATCGCCCAGTCGATCGGCGCGGGGCTCGCGCGCGCGGCGCTCGCCGGGCGTGTCGGCGGAAAACTCGTGGACACGAGTTTCCGCGTCGAGGCAGACAGCGCAGTGGCGATCGTCACCGAGCGGGACAAGGAAGGCGTCGAGATCCTGCGCCACTCCGCGGCGCACTTGCTTGCGCACGCAGTGAAGGAACTATTTGCGCAGGCGCAGGTGACGATCGGTCCGGTGATCGAAAGCGGCTTCTACTACGATTTTTCCTTCGCGCGGCCGTTCACACCCGAGGATCTTGCCGCGATCGAAAAGCGCATGGTCGAGATCGCGAAGCGCGATCTTCCGGTGGTGCGCAAGCTGGTGCCGCGCGACGAGGCCGTTGCTTTCTTCAACGCGCAGGGCGAGCACTACAAGGCGGAGATCATCGCTTCGATCCCGAGCGCAGAACCGATTTCACTCTACCAGCAGGGCGACTTCGTCGACCTGTGCCGCGGGCCGCACGTGCCCTCCACGGGAAAGCTCAAGGTGTTCAAGCTGATGCGCCTTGCCGGCGCCTACTGGCGCGGGGACTCGAAGAACGAGATGCTCCAGCGCATCTACGGCACCGCCTGGGCAAGGAAGGAAGACCAGGACGCCTATCTGACGATGCTCGAACAGGCCGAGAAACGCGATCACCGCCGGCTCGGCGTGCAGATGGACCTGTTTCACTTTCAGGACGAGGCGCCGGGACTCGTGTTCTGGCACCCCAAGGGCTGGCTGCTCTGGCAGGCGGTCGAGCAATACATGCGGCGCGTCTACCGCGACAACGGTTACCAGGAGGTGCGCTGTCCGCAAATTCTGGATCGCAGCCTGTGGGAGCGCTCCGGACACTGGGAGAACTACAAGGACCACATGTTCACCACCTCCTCCGAGAACCGCGACTACGCGTTGAAGCCGATGAACTGCCCGGGCCACATCCAGGTGTTCAACAAGGGCGTGCGCAGCTACCGCGAGCTGCCCTTCCGGCTCGGGGAGTTCGGCGCCTGCCACAGGAACGAGCCTTCGGGCGCGCTGCACGGCCTGATGCGCGCGCGCGGATTCACGCAGGACGACGGGCACATCTTCTGCACCGAGGACCAGATCCTGCCGGAGTGCATCGCCTACACCGCGCTGCTGCAGAAGGTGTATCGCGACTTCGGCTTCGTGCACATCATCTACAAGATCGCCACGCGGCCGCCCAAGCGCATCGGCGATGACGCGCAATGGGACAAGGCGGAGGCCGCGCTCATCGAGTCGCTGCGTCGCTCGGATTGCGATTTCGAGATTTCTCCGGGCGAGGGCGCGTTCTACGGGCCGAAGATCGAGTACTCCCTCAAGGACGCGCTCGGGCGCGTCTGGCAGTGCGGCACGATGCAGGTCGATTTCATGATGCCGCAGCGCTTGGGCGCGGAATACGTGGCCGAGGACAATACGCGCCGCGTTCCGGTGATGCTGCATCGGGCGATCGTGGGTTCGATGGAGCGTTTTCTGGGCATCCTGATCGAGAACTACGCGGGCGCTTTCCCGTTGTGGCTGGCGCCGGGGCAGGTGGCGGTGCTCAATATTACCGAGCGCCAGGCCGATTACGCGGAGGCCGTCGCCGGCGCGCTGCGGCAGCGTGGTTTCCGCGCCGCAGCGGATTTGCGAAATGAAAAAATTTCCTATAAAATACGAGAACATAGCCTGCAAAAGTTGCCCTACCAATTGGTCGTGGGCGACAAAGAAAAAGAGGCAAACACGGTGGCCGTGCGCACGCGCGGCGGTGAAGATCTCGGCGCCATGGCACTGAGCGACTTCATCGCACGCCTCGAAAACGAGGCGATCGCGCTGGGCACGGCCTGATTTTTTAACGCACAGGGGAGTTGGCACTCATCGCACTCGAGAGATCGCAACGCATCAACAGGGAGATCACCGCGCCCGAAGTTCGCCTGGTGGGCGCCGAGGGAGAGCAGGTCGGAATCGTGCCGGTGGCAGAGGCAATCAGGATGGCCGAGGAGGCCGAGGTGGACTTGGTCGAAATTGCGCCCATGGCCAAGCCGCCCGTGTGCCGCCTCATGGACTTCGGCAAGTTCAGGTACCGCGAACAGAAGCGCGCGCACGAGGCCAAGCTCAAGCAGAAGCAGATCCAGATCAAGGAAGTGAAATTCCGCCCCGGCACCGACGAGGGGGACTATGCGATCAAGCTTCGCAACCTGAAAAGATTTCTCGAAGAAGGCGACAAGACCAAGGTGACGTTGCGCTTCCGCGGGCGAGAGATGGCGCACCAGGAACTCGGCATGCGGCTCCTGCAGCGGGTCAAGGCCGATCTCGAACTGCATGGGGTGGTGGAACAGTTTCCCCGGCTGGAGGGCAGGCAGATGGTGATGGTGCTCGCGCCGCTCAAGAAAGAACAGCGCGACAAAATCAAGCGCGAGGCGGCGAAGAAGCCGGTCGCGGGCGAGGCGGGCAGGCAGCCTGCCACGAAGCCGGCTGCGAAGCCGGCGCTCAAGCCGGTCGTTTTGCCAGTCGCGAAAGCGGCTGAGATTCCGGCGGAGGCGAAGCCGCAAGCAGCGAGTTAGCACGACCCCGCCGGCCGAAACCCGGAAGGGATTTCGGCTGGAAGCGGGAAACAAGTGGTGACCGGGTATCAAGTGCACCGAGGCGGAGCCACCCGGCGCCAAGCTAAAACAGGAGTATCACCATGCCCAAGATGAAGACGAAAAAGAGCGCTGCCAAGCGCTTCAAGATCCGCCCCGGCGGAACCGTAAAACGCTCCAAGGCGCACCTGCGGCACATCCTCACCAAGAAGTCGACCACGCGCAAGCGCCACCTGCGCGGCACCCACGAAGTCCACGGCACCAACATGCGCGCGATTCACGCCATGTTGCCGAACGGATAAGGGAGCGATGCGATGCCCAGAGTCAAACGTGGGGTCACGGCACGCGCGCGCCACCGCAAGGTCCTCGACAAGGCCAAGGGATACCGCGGCCGGCGCGGAAACGTCTACCGGATTGCGAAAAACGCGGCCACCAAGGCGGGGCAGTATGCCTATCGCGACCGCAGGCAGCGCAAACGCACCTTCCGCGCGCTGTGGATCGCGCGCATCAACGCCGGCGCGCGCGAGCACGGCATGAGCTACAGCGTGTTCATGAACGGGCTGAAGCGCGCCAACATCGAGATCGACCGCAAGATGCTCGCCGAGCTCGCGGTCGCGGACAAGCCGGCGTTCGCGAAGATCGCCGGCCAGGTGAAGGCGGGCATCACTCACTGAGCGCACCGCGCCCCTTTTTCCTGCGCGCGGGGAGGCAGGGCAGGGGGAGCAAGCCATGCAAGACGTCGAACCGATCGTCGCACGGGCATTCGCCGAGTTCGCGTGCTCCGCCGATGCCGCGCAACTCGAGAATGCCAAGGCACGTTTTCTCGGCAAGAGCGGCGAGCTGACGGCACTGCTCAAGTCGCTGGCTGCGCTCGCGCCCGCCGAGCGCAAGAGCGCGGGCGCGCTCGTCAATGCCGCCAAGGAACGAATCGAAGCCGCGCTTGCAGCCCGGCGCGAGGCGATCGCGAGCGCGGGACTCGAGGCGCGCCTTGCCGAGGAGGCCCTCGATGTGACCTTGCCGGGGCGGCGGCGCGGGCGCGGCGGCATCCATCCGCTGATCCGCTCGTGGCAGCGCGTCGAAGCGATCTTCCGCTCGATCGGATTCGACGTCGCCGACGGACCGGAGATCGAGACCGATTGGTACAACTTTACCGCGCTCAACAATCCCGAGAACCATCCGGCGCGTTCGATGCAGGACACGTTCTACGTCGACGTGAGCGACGAGCACGGCCAGCCGCTGCTGCTGCGCACGCATACCAGCCCGATGCAGGTGCGTTACGCGCGCATGTGGGTCGAGCGATTTCGCGATGCCGCTCAAGTGCCGCCGATCAAGGTGATCGTGCCCGGACGCTGCTATCGCGTGGATTCGGATGCGACCCACTCGCCGATGTTCCACCAGGTCGAGGGACTGTGGATCGACGAGAACATCAGCTTCGCGGACCTTAAGGGCGTGTACACGGATTTTCTCCGGCGCTTCTTCGAGAGCGATGATCTCGCGGTGCGCTTCCGTCCTTCGTTTTTTCCGTTCACCGAGCCTTCCGCCGAAATCGACGTGGCGTTCCAGAGCGGCCCGCTCGAAGGAAAATGGCTCGAGATCTCGGGCGCGGGGCAGGTGCACCCCGACGTGGTGCGCAACTTCGGCCTCGACGCCGAGCACTACATCGGATTCGCGTTCGGCTCCGGCATCGAGCGCCTCACGATGCTGCGCTACGGCATCAATGACCTGCGGCTGTTCTTCGACGGCGACCTGCGCTTTCTGAAGCAGTTTTCCTGATGCAGTTCTCCGAGCACTGGCTGCGCAGCATGGTCGATCCGCCCCTCGGGACGGAGGAACTCGCGCGGCTCCTCACCATGTCCGGCCTCGAAATCGAGACCTGCGTGCCGGTCGCGCCGCCGTTCAGCGGGGTGGTGACAGGCGAGGTGGTCACGCTCGCGCAGCACCCGAATGCAGATCTCCTCAAGTTGTGCCGCGTGAGCGTCGGGGCCGGCGAGCCGCTGCAGGTGGTGTGCGGCGCGCCCAACGTGAAGCTCGGGATGAAGGCGCCGTTTGCGCACGTCGGGGCGCGATTGCCCGGGGGGCTCGAAATCAAGGCGGCGCAGGTGCGCGGCGTGCAAAGCGGCGGAATGCTCTGCTCGGCGCGCGAACTCGGTCTTTCGGAAGACCACAGCGGGCTGCTCGCGCTGCCCGGGGATACGCCGCTCGGTCGCGATATCCGCGAAATCCTCGCGCTCGACGACCACCTGCTGACGCTCAAGCTGACACCGAACCGCGCCGATTGCCTTTCGCTGCTCGGCGTGGCACGCGAGGTGTCGGCGCTCACCGGTGCATTGCTCACGCCGCCGGAAGTGAGCGCCGTCCCCGCGGTGTGCGATGCGGTGATCCAGGTGCGCATCTCCGAGCCGCAAGGCTGCGGACGTTTCGCAGGGCGCGTGATCCGCAACGTGAACGCCGCCGCGCCCACCCCGGAATGGATGAGGCGGAGGCTGGAGCGCTCGGGGCAGAGGAGCATCTCCGCGCTCGTGGATGTCACCAACTACGTGATGCTCGAACTGGGCCGCCCGCTGCACGTGTACGACGTGGACAAGCTCTCGGGCGGGATCGACGTGCGTTACGGCCGCAGGGGCGAGAAAGTCAAGCTGCTCAACGAACAGACCGTCGAGGTGGACGAAACCGTGCTTTGCATCACCGACGACTCGGGCGCGATCGGCCTGGCGGGCATCATGGGCGGCGAGAGCACCAAGGCGGACCTCGCCACGCGCCACGTATTTCTCGAGTCGGCATTCTTCCACCCCGGCGCGATCGCCGGCCGCGCACGCCGCTACAACTTTACCAGCGACGCGTCGTACCGCTTCGAGCGCGGCGTGGACTTCGAAAACAACGCGGCGGGAATCGAGCGCGCGACGCACCTGATCCTCGACATCTGCGGCGGCGAGCCGGGCCCGTCCGACGATGTCGCGGTTCTCCTGCCACAAAGAAACCCGGTGCGCATGCGCATCGGCCGTGCGGAGCTGGTGATCGGGATTCCGGTGCCGGCCGCCGAGATGGAGGCGATCTTCAGGCGCCTCGGTTTCACGGTGACGCGCGAACCCGATGCGTTCGTCGCCACCGCGCCTTCCTATCGCTTCGACATCGCCATCGAGGAAGATCTGATCGAGGAAGTCGCGCGCGTGCACGGTTTCGATCGCATTCCGGCCGACCCGCCGGTCGCGCCGGTACAGGCGCGCACCGAACCCGAGGCCGAGCGCTCGCTGCACCAGCTGCGCGAGCGGATCGCCGGCGCGGGCTACCAGGAGGTGATCAACTTCAGTTTCGTGGACCCCGTCTGGGAGGCCGATTTTGCCGGCAACGCGGAGCCGATCACGCTGCTCAATCCGATCGCCAGTCAGCTCGCGGTGATGCGCAGCACGCTTCTGGGCGGGCTCGTCTCGGTTGCCCGCACGAACCTCAACCGCAAGTGCGAGCGCGTGCGGGCTTTCGAAGTCGGACGCGCGTTCATGCGCGATCCAGCGGCCCCGGCCGGGGGACTGGCCGTCGCGGGGGTGCAACAGCCGATGCGCGTTGCAGGCATTGCCTGCGGACCTGCCTCCGAGGAGCAGTGGGGAATTCAGGCGCGGGCGGTGGATTTCTTCGACGTGAAGGGTGATGTGGAATCCCTGCTCGCGCCCCTTTCTGCGGGTTTCGAGCGTGCTGCCCATCCTGCGTTGCATCCCGGGCGCTCTGCGCGCGTGCTGCTCGGCGGTACGCCCATCGGCTGGCTGGGGGAGTTGCACCCGCGCTGGCAGAAGAAGTACGAACTGCCCATGCCTGCGGTCCTGTTCGAGCTCGAAACGGCCCCGCTCACGGCCCTCGGGCTGCCCCATTTCGAGGAGCCTTCGAACTTCCCGCCGGTGATCCGCGACCTGGCAGTCGTGGTTGACGCGGGCCAGCCAGCCAAGGCGCTACTGGATGCCCTGGAGGCCGAAAAACCGCGCTTCGTGCGGGAAATCCGTTTGTTTGATTTATACCAGGGCAAAGGCGTCCCGGAAGGCAGAAAAAGCCTTGCGTTCCGTATAGTTATGCAAGATACTGATCGCACTTTGACGGATGCTGAGGCTGACTTGGCCATCACGAAAATGGTCGAGCTGCTGGGCCATCGATTCTCTGCAACCATCCGTACATAAAAGGTTTTTCAGGGAGCAAGGATGACTTTGACCAAGGCGGAGCTTGCCGACCTGCTTTTCGAGAAGGTCGGGCTCAACAAGCGCGAGGCCAAGGACATGGTTGAGGCGTTTTTCGAGGAGATCCGCGGTGCGCTCGAGCGCGGGGAGAGCGTCAAGCTTTCGGGCTTTGGCAACTTCCAGCTGCGCGACAAGCCCCAGCGCCCGGGCCGCAACCCGAAGACCGGCGAAGAGATTCCGATCAGCGCCCGCCGCGTCGTGACCTTCCACTCCAGCCAGAAGTTGAAGGCCCTGGTGGAGAAGTCGCGCAATGGAAAACCGCAGCAAAGCTGAACTGCCGCCGATCCCGGCGAAGCGCTACTTCACCATCGGCGAGGTGAGCGAGCTGTGCGGCGTGAAGCCGCACGTGCTGCGCTACTGGGAGCAGGAATTCACGCAGTTGAAGCCGGTGAAACGCCGTGGCAACCGGCGCTACTACCAGCACCACGAGGTGCTGCTCATCCGCCGCATCCGCGAACTGCTCTACGAGGAAGGCTTCACCATCAGCGGCGCGCGCAATCGCCTCGATGACGGCGCGGCCGCGGTGCGCGAGGCAGCGCGCGAGGCGCGCAATGATGCGCCGCCCAAGCCTCAGCTCGAGTTCGATGTCGCGGAATTCCGGCGCGAACTGAGCGCAGTGATCGACAGTTTGCGCGCCTGAGCGCGCGACCCGCGCATGATCCTGCCGGCCCTTCCGGCGATGCGCGAATACGCCGAAACGTACCGCTCGTTTCGCTGGGAACTGCCGCGCCGCTTCAATTTCGGCGTCGACGTCGTGGACGCGTGGGCGCGCGAGCCTGGGAAGCTCGCGCTCATGTGCTGCGACGACGCGGGCCTCGAGCGGCGGTATACCTTCGCCGAGATCGCGGCGCTGTCGGACCGCGCCGCCGCGGCGCTGGCCGCGCGCGGAGTGAGGAAGGGCGAGCGTTGTATCGTCATGCTTCCGCGCCTCGCGCAATGGCAGGTGGCCATGGTCGGGTGCCTCAAGCTCGGTGCAATTCCGATTCCCTGCATCGAAATGCTGACGCAAAAGGACATTGCGTTTCGCGCGACGCACGCCGGCGCCGTCGCAGCGGTTGCGACGAACGCCAGCGCGCACAAGTTCGATGCCCTGCCGGGCGTGCGGGTGCGCCTCGCGGTGGGCGGTGCGCAGGGCTGGGAAGACTTCGACGCGGTCCTCGCTGCTTCGGATGCGCACATCGACGCGGCCGAGATCGAAATCGAGGAACCGGTGGTGATGTTCTACACCTCGGGTTCCACCGGCAACCCGAAAGGTGTGACGCACGCCGCGCGCGCGCTTTATGCGTGGCGCCTGTCGTCGCTGTACTGGCACGACCTCGGTCCCGGCGATCTCATCTGGTGTACGGCCGATACCGGGTGGAGCAAGGCCGGCACCGCGATCCTCTACGGTCCATGGAGTTGCGGCGCGGCGGTGCTGTTCCACAACGGCGGCTTCGATCCGCAGCAGAGGCTGGAATTGCTCGCACGCCATCGCGTCACCGTCTTCTGCGCCGCTGCGACGGAATTTCGCCGCCTGATCAACGAGGACCTGTCGCGCCACGACCTTTCCGCGTTGCGCCTTGCGGTGTCCGCCGGCGAAACGGTGAATCCGGAGGTCGTGCGGCGCTGGACGCAGCTCACAGGCGTGCCGCTGCTCGACGGCTATGGGCAGACCGAGACGCTGATGACGGTGCTCAACTATCCATGCCTGGCGGTGAAGCCCGGCTCGATGGGCCGGCCGCTGCCCGGAATCGAAACGCTGGTGCTCGACGCGGCGCACCGGCCGCTGCGCGGTGGTGCGAGCGGACAGCTTGCGGTGCGCCTGCCCAATGCGCAGATGATGCTTGGCTACTGGAATGAACCCGAGCGCACGGCCGCGGGCAAGGTGCGCGTCGACGGCGACGAATACTGGCTTACCGGCGATGTCGTTCGCGAAGACGGAGACGGATACCTCTTCTACGAGGGCCGCGCCGATGACATCATCAGCTCGGCGGGCTACCGCGTCGGGCCGATGGAAGTGGAAAGCGCGCTGCTCGAGCACCCGGCGGTGCAGGAGAGCGCCGCGGTGGCCAAGCCGGACGCCGAACGCGGTGAAATCGTGAAGGTCTTCGTGGTGCTCAAGACTGGATATGCGGCGGACCAGTCGCTCGCGCAGGAGTTGCAGGAGCACGTCAAGAGCGTCACCGCGCCCTACAAGTATCCGCGCGAGATCGCGTTCGTAGGCGAGTTGCCGAAAAACGCTTCGGGCAAGCTGTTGCGCCGCGTGCTGCGCGATCAGGAGTACGCTGCGGCTGCGAAGGGGGCGGAATGAGGCCCCTGATATAATTCGATTCTCGGTCGGGGCGTAGCGCAGCCTGGTAGCGCACCTGCATGGGGTGCAGGGGGTCGGAGGTTCAAATCCTCTCGCCCCGACCAATAATCAGTGGCTTATGCGTCGCGACGCCGCTTGAGTGTCTAACTTTTTTGATGACTGTCTATCTTAGCGCTTCTCGTTCGGCAGGTCGAGACGGACGAGAAAAGCAACGAGTTGCGCCTGCAACCGTCGTTCGGCCGCGGGCACCATGGATGCGAGCCGCGTCGCACTGTCCACGATGTCTCGTTGCAATGTCGTTATCGATCGCAGGTCCGAGTAACAGGTCCCGAGCGTCGGCACGTCCGGCATTCCAAATGATGCAGTCAATCGCTGCGCAAGGATCGCTTCCCTTAGATCGGGATCAGTTACGGTTTCGATAGGCGCAATTGGCGCGACCAATACGCGCCTCTTACCCCTGTCCGACTTATCCAGTTCGCAGCAATGGGAAAGCACCAATCCAGCGGTAACCTTTCCGACCCCCAGAAATCGTACACGCTGATCTCGGTGTTTGACGGGCGTATCCGATTCCGCCCAGCCGGACGCCCCACGTTTCATATTGGCGTGGCGGAGGTATTGCGGAGGGCTCGTCGAAAGAACGAAGGGAAGTTCGGCGACTATATCGCCCTGGCTGAGCTCTTCATGGACATGATCAGCCCACCACCTTATTTCTTGCACCCGCTAGACGATGGGCTCCGGGCCAACTATCCCGGATTCCGCAACCGATTTCCATTTATCCATCTTTCTCATCAGATCTGCCCAATAGCGGTCCGGCAAATGATCACCGCCTAGAGGCGCGACCGCACGAATCTTCGGGGCAATACTGTTCCAATGAAGCGCCGCTTGGGTAGCCACGCCATCGATCGCGCGATTCGGAAGAACACACGCGGCGAGAGACACCGCCATGGCTACGATCCACTTGCCATGCCTGCGCACTGGCCGACGATTAGGCCTTTCTGATTTTAGCCGAATGATCAGACCACCTTCCTGCCAGGCCCTGACCTCGAATGCTTCAAATCCCCTCATGGCAATGGTCATACCGTTATCTCCTCTTCCGCGTCGTGGGGGAAGTCCGCCTCAATCTTGTACAACGCGCCGATCAATGCTTCAAATAATCCAGTGCGGAGATCGACTCTTACGACCGGATCAATTGGTATCTTGGCAGAGTGAGCTGCAGCTGCCATGGCGAATGACGATATATGGTAGAAATCCAAGCACGCCTCTCTACCTGATATGGCCACGGCAACGACATTAGCTGCGAAGGCGACCGTCTGCTCAGGCTCTTCGCCTAGACTACCCTCAACAGCTTCTCGCCTGATACCAAGTTTATCCATTATCTCCGAGAGGCTCGGCTCTTTCAGCCCTTTGACAGAGCGCAAAAACTGCCTCACGGCGCGTGAACTCATATGAATCACGACGAGCGAGCGGAGCGTACTGCCCCAAGAAATTTTCCTCTGTCCAAACAGTAACTTAATGTCATCGTCTGAATAGTTAACTGAGCCTACCTCAGCAATATATCGACGGTCCGGAACCGGGGCTTGAGCAAGATTAATTCCAATTACTGCAACCGTTGTGCCGTCGGTGCGGATCGCAGCTTGCTGGACTATGTCGATAGGCACGCCTTCGCCTTGTCGCTGGAAAGTGCGCGTCACTGGCCCGTGCTTTTGCTGTTTTGACATGTCAATCAACAGTTTACCACACCACGCCGCACCGTACCTCGGAATTCACCTGCCAGCAGTTGCGACTGCTCACTTTCGCCGCATCGGGAGCGTCAATTCGATCCGGCTGAGGGGCTCAGCATACTGCCGCAAATACCCCTCAGTCGTGGCCACACTCGAGTGCGCCGCAGCAACCTGTAGCTCCTCGTTGTCATAGCCAGCGCGCATTGCATCCGTCAGCGCCTTCGCGCGCGCAGATCCTTGATCGTTGCGTTCTTCACTCCAGCGCGCGCGCATGCGCGCTTCCATCCGCTGCGGATCCCGCTCATCGTGTACGGCCCGGCGTCGAGCGCGCCCGAGCACTTCCCGGATTTGCATCGTGATCGGCACGAGCACGCGCGCGCCGCTCGAGTGAGCTGTCGTCGTCGGCTTGAATGCGATGCCGTCGTCGCGCACCTGGTTCCATAGCACCGTGCGGACGTCGGTCGATCGCTGCGCGGTGAGGTAGCACAGGTCGACGAAGCAATACGCGATCGCTCCGCCGCGTGTCGGACGGTTATTGTCACCACGAGCATATTCTTGCGAATGTCGCGCGGCTCGTCGTCGGTGATGTAGCAGTCGCGCTTCGGCGGCGCCTTCAGATTGGCCAAGCCGGGGAGCCTATCGATTGCCGACATTTCGATGAGAAGGTGACGAAACGATCTTCGAAACTCGGCCAGGGCAGGCTCTGGGAGCCTCCTGCAGTGTGCCGGTCAGACTCTGCGCAACCGCGTCGC
Organism: Betaproteobacteria bacterium; assembly: GCA_016195915.1. Classification (GTDB taxonomy): domain Bacteria; phylum Pseudomonadota; class Gammaproteobacteria; order Burkholderiales; family SG8-39; genus JADGRQ01. The sequence goes on from JACPYS010000018.1 coordinate 30,202, forward strand.
CGATCGCATGCCTTGGCGGTAGAATGCCTTCATTTGCGATCGTGCTGACGGAGGGGCCCGTGAAAATCGCTGCTACGAAAAATCCGGCCGACAAGGAAACGCACTACGAGGCGATGGCCCGCTTGGGCCTGATCGGCTGCATCAAGGGCGGCCCGAGCGACGTGGCGCGGAATCACCGCAAGTACCTTCGCCGCGCGCTGCGTTCCAAGTATGCTCGTTGATGCGGGTGTCGTCATCGCGCTGCTGCGCGAGCGCGACCATGAGGCCGCGGTAGATTGGATCCGCGGGTTTCGCGGAACGCTCCTCACCACCTGGCCCGCGGTAGCCGAGGCGCGCGCCATGATGTCACCTGGCCGAGGAACTCCGCCATGAATGAACCACCTAACAAGAGCAGACGCTACATGCTGCGCGTCGGCGACACTGCGATCGTGCGCACCGGATCACACGAGAAGTTTAGAAAGATCGCCGCCGAGGTCCTGGCGAACCCTCCCAAGCCCAAGAAGGGCGAGAGCATCGTGCGCGAATTGAACGAGTTGCGCCATCGCGGCGGGCCGCTCTGAGGTTCGTTCTCGACGCGAGCGTCGCGCTCGCGTGGCTCCTGCCAGATGGAAAGCCCGAGGTGCTTGAGTACGTGCATAGCGTGCTCGAACGGCAACTCTTCCAGTGCGATCGCACGTGAAGAACTGGAAACCATGGGGTTACTCATCCTACATAGCTTCCCGACCGTCGCTCGGCCAAATTCCCCCGTCGTGGTGCGAGTGCTTCTATTGCCACCGCCTCGCGATTCCCGGTTCCTCCATCACTGACTCGTGATCGCGTACACCATGTCGCCGACGAAGCGCTTGAACGACTCGTTCTCGACGAACTGCTTGTAGACCTGTGTGTCGTCCTTCAAGAGGTGCTGCATCACCTTGCCCAGCGCCTGGTCGTGCGCCATGCGCGCGGTGTGCGGGGTGTTCTGGCTCGAGGCCATCGTCGCCCTCCCGCTTAACCTCTTCTACAACACCGGCATCGCGACCTACATTTGGGTGCTTTCGAACAAGAAGCCAGCGCACCGCAAGGGGAAGGTGCAGCTCGTCGACGCGACCCAGTGGTTCAAGCCGCTGCGCAAGAACCTCGGCAAGAAGAACTGTGAGCTTTCGCGCGAGGACATCGAGCGCATCAGCCGCACGTTCCTCGACTTCAAGGAAACGCCCGAGTCGAAGATCTTCCAGAATGCCGCCTTCGGCTACTGGAAGGTCACAGTCGAGCGCCCGCTGCGCCTGCACAACCAGCGCTCGCTCAAGGCCATCGAAACGCTGCGCTTCGCCTCCGGCGACGAAGACCTGCGCGCCGCCCTCTACGAGGAGTTCGGTGACGAACTCTTCAACAAGTTCACCAAGGTCTCGGCGGCGTTGGAGAAGCGTCTGGCTGACTGGGGCAGCGACGAGGACGAAGCCGATGACGACGAGGGCAGCAGCGCGAGGAAAGGACTGCCCGAAAAGAAGAGAAAGAAACTGCTCGACCCCAGGACTTGGGAACGCGACGGCCGCCTTGTCGAAGTCGCCACGATGCTGCGCAAGGCGCTGGGCGACACGCTCTTCGAGGACCACAACATCTTCCGCGACCGCGTGGATGCCGCGCTCGATAAGGCAGATCTCAAGCTCCCCGCCGCCGACCTCAAGCAGATTCCCAGAGCCGTGAGCTGGCGCGTCGAGTCCGCTACGCCTGTTCTCGCCAAAGTGCACAAGCCTGGCAAGGCCAAGGCCGATAGAACTCCCGTTCCTCGATCCGCTTCGACCGGCTCAGGATGTGAAGTTGGGACGACCACGGCAATTCTCTCAACGGCGTTGAGAGAATTGGATTATCACGGTACGCCTCGAAAAACTGACGCATTCGCCAGAGGTTTTGCGGCGAGAATACGAGATTCGCCATCAGTCGAACTGCGTCGCGCGGCGTCCAGTGCTCGCCGGCCTCTTCGTTGTTGTCTTCATTGAACTTGCGGACCAGTTCCTCGAAGACCGTGCCCATCGAGTGATTGTCGATCCCCGCCGGTGAGAGGTCGATGTCGGGGTCGAGAAACTTGTTGATCAGCGTGCCGATGGCGTCAGCCTTGGACAGCGTCTGCAGTTGGTTGCGAAACTTGAAGTTCTCGAGGATGTCCTGGACGTTCGGCGAGAAGCCGTTGAGATAGTCCTCGAAATCAGCGAGCAGCTGCTGCTGGCTACCGCGGGACTTGAGATCGCGCAGGGTGAACTTCGAGGTGTTGTAGAAGGCTTGTCCCGCGGCATCGCAGAGCGCGGTGCGCTGCTCGGTGATGCGCGCCTCGTCGAGCATCTTCTTGGTGTCGAGCACGGCCTGCTTGGTGGGCTCGAGCACCGCATCCATGCGCCGAATGACGCACATGGGCAGGATGACGTCGGGGTACTTGCCGCGCTTGAAAAAGTCGCGTAGAACGTCGTCCGCGATGCCCCAGATGAAGGAGACGATCTTGCTGTGTGCGGCTTGGTCCATGCTCAGACAACTCCGACATCGAAGGACGGGTCGTCGCGTGCAATCGCGGCGATCGCGCTATCGGTATCCGCCCCGATTCCATCCGACGACTTGCGAGCCCGTGCCATTTACCCTCCCAAATGAACGGCACATTATGCAGCGCGGCGGGCGGTAGCAATACCCCGGCCGTTCTCCGCCAGTCCAGTTCTTGTTAACGCCACATGTTCATCCGCGCACACATCGTCGTGGGAATCGTCCTGCCGTATGCGATCGGCGCCAATTCGTCCAGGAGAAGTGGACCTACGCGTTTTGACAGAGCCAGTTGTGTTTCAAAGTGCCATTCGAGAGGCCGGCTCCGCGCAACTGAATCGGCGATCGCATGTCCCGGCGGTAGAATGAGCCCCTTTGCAAACCGGATGGGAATCATGAGCACGACCGACGCGAAACGCGAGCCCGGATCCGCGTTTATTTTCCATATCCCGGAGCCGGGGACTGGAGGTTCCATCCGTCGCGAGCAGCGGCGCATCGTGGTCAAGCAGGGCGCTTTGAAGAGCTACCCCTCGGCTGCTGAGATCCGGCGCCAGTGCCGGCTCGCGAACGCGGCCGACAAGCGCGACGACTGGCGCGCATTCATCGTTCTGCCGGGATAAGCCTCGCGCGCGGCGATCTGGTCTGGGTCGCCGCGAAGGGTCCGTACACCACGAAGCCGAGGCCGGCGCTCGTCGTGCAGGCCTCGGCGACGCTCAGCGCGCGCGACAGCGTGACCGTGTGCCTGCTGGGGTGAAGTTGTTCGCGCCGGAGGCGTAGTGCGCTTCAGCGGCGATCGCGCCGCGCGCCCGTTTCTCGACTCAATCGCCGAATGGCAATAGACTCCCTCGCAAACCACTGCAGGGAGCGAAGCATGATTCGGGATCTGCGAGACTTCATCGCGGCATGCGAGCGCCACGGCATGCTGCACCGGATTGGCGCGAGGGTCGACTGGAACCTGGAACTCTCGCACGTCGCCAAGGTGAACGAGGAGGCCGGCGGGCCGGCTCTGATGTTCGAGAATGTCCGAGATTCTCAGATCCCAGTATTCACGAGCGCGTTCACGTCGCCCGCGAGGATGGCTCTGTGCCTCGGAGAGGATCCGAAGCTTCCGATCAGTGAACTGAGCAGGAAGTGGATGGAACGTCTCCGGCGGAAGTGGCTTCCCCCGGAAGTCACCGACGATGTGCCTGTGATGGAGAACGTGCTCACCGGTTCGGATATCGACGTCACGAAGTTTCCCGCGCCCTGGTTCTACCCCGAGGATGGGGGGCGTTACTTCGGCACCGCCGTGTACTCGATCTGCCGCGACCCGGATTCGGGATGGACCAACATCGGCACCTATCGCATGCAGACCCAGGCGAAGGACGCTGTCAGTGTGATGATGCTGCGCGGCAAGCACGGCCAGATCATCCGCAGCAAGTACGTCGAGCGCGGCCAGCGCATGCCGTTTGCCGCGGTGATTGGCGCCGACCCCGTGCTGTTCCTCGTCGGGTCGATACAGAGCGGAATCGGCGTCTCTGAATACGACATCGCGGGAGCGCTGCGCGACTGTCCGGTACCGGTGTTCGTCTCCGATCTAACGGGACTCACGCTGCCGGCGAGGGCCGAGATCATTCTCGAGGGCTATCTCGATTCCGACGACTTGCGCCGCGAAGGTCCGCTCGGCGAGTACACCGGTTACTACTCGAGCACCCGGAGCAGCGATGGCGCGGGGCTCGAGCCGAGCCTGAAGGTTGAACGCATTCTTCATCGGAACCATCCCGTTTTCTGGTCGACGACCATCGGCAAGCCGGTCAACGATATCCACATGTTCCAGTCGCTCAATCGCACCGCGCATCTCTGGCACGATCTGGAGGCGATGAAGATTCCCGGCATCCAGGGCGTGTACGTGCCGCCGGAAGCGTGCGGCTGGTTCTGGGCGGTGATATCGGTGAGGCAGATGTATCCCGGGCATTCCAGCCAGGTGGGGAATGCAGCGATCGCCACTTCGACCGGCCATTACGCCTTGAAGGGCGTCATCGTGGTCGATCACGACATCCATGTGGAGGACTGGGACCGCATCTGGTGGGCGCTCTCCATCAGGTTCGATCCGCGGCGCTCGATCCAGATCATCGACCGCGGCCGCTCCACTCCGCTCGACCCCAGCCTGCCGCGCGACTCGCGATACATCATGAGCCGCGTCATCATGGATGCCTGCACGCCGTTCGAGTGGGAGGAGAAACCGCGGGAAGTCTTCATGGACCGCGATACGCTGAGGCAGGTTTCGGCGCGATGGACGGAATACGGGTTCCCGGGTGCGAGCCCGGTAGCCGCGCTGATCGACCGCCTGAGCAAGACCTGAACAGGGGTGGTGCGTCGAACCGCCGCTGCGGCGCGATTCGCCGGCGCGAATGGGAGAGGAGAAGATCATGCCGCTTTGTCGAATGATGCTCGCTGCGATGTTGCTCGGTGCGACGCATTTCGCGATCGCGCAGGAATATCCGACGCGCCCCGCGAAGCTGGTCGTCGCCTATACGCCGGGCGCCGAGAACGACCTGATCGCCCGGCTTGCCGCGCAGCATCTCAGTGAGCAGCTGAAGCAGCCCTTCGTGGTGGAAAACAGGCCAGGCGCGAGCGGTGTCATCGGAGCGGATTTCGTCGCCAAGTCGGCTCCCGACGGATACACGCTGCTGCTCGGAAACACGACCTTGCTGGGGATCATGGGCAGCCTCAATCCGAAGCTGCCGTATCAGCCCCTGGACTTCGAGCCCGTCACCATCGTTGCGACGATACCGACGGTGCTTGTCGTGAGTCCGTCGCTACAGGTCAATGACATCGCGGAACTCGTCGCTCTGGCGAAGTCAAAGCCGGGCGCGCTCAACTATGCTTCGCCCGGAAGCGGTACGCCAATGCACCTGACCGCGGAACTGTTCGCTGCGCAGACCGCGATCAAGATAATCCATGTCCCCTACAAGGGCGCAGCGCCTGCGGTGACCGAGCTGATCGCCGGGCAGGTGCAGCTCATGTTCCAGAACGTGCCGACCGTGCTCGCGCACGTCAGGGGCGGAAAGCTGAAGGCCATCGCAACTGCCAACCCCACGCGGCTGGCGGTGCTGCCGGAGGTTCCGACGCTGGGCGAAGTCGGTGTCCGGGACGCGGAATCGGCGTCGTGGTTCGCGATCGTTGCCCCGAAGGGCACTCCGAAGAGCATCGTCACGATGTTGCAGGCCGAGATCGCGCGCGGATTGAAAAAGCCGGATGTCCGCCAGCGGCTGCAGGATCTCGGTGCCGATCCGCTCGGGAGCACGCCCGAGGAATCGGCCGCCCACGTCGGCAGGGAAATCTCCAAATGGGCGCGAGTGATCAAGACCTCCGGCATCAAGGTTGGGGACTGATGTGACGACCTGGAAAAATCCGCGCGGGACTCCGCGCGGTACTCGGTATTAACCTGCGCACTGGCAGCAAAGGGAGAAACGCATGAGCAGCGATGTCCGCTTTGATTTCATGCTGGCCCTTCGCAGGGGCCGAAGGTCGTCTCCTGGATCGTGCGCGGGTTGCGCCGGCGCTAGCCGCCTGCCAGCTGAACGCAGTTCCTTCCGGCCAGCTTGGCTGCGCCGAGCGCCTCGCCCGCGCTTCTAACCATTTCATCCAGTCTCTGGCCCGGCCGCCACTCTGCGACGCCGATCGAAACCGAATAGCTCACCAGCACGTCGCGATTGATTTGCGCCGGTTGTGCGTCGATGCGGGCACGCAGGCGTTCGGCGGTCTGCAGCGCCTTGCGCGCGCCCAGTTCCGGAAGCAGGACGCAGAATTTCTCGCCGCCGAAGCGCGCGCACAGATCGCGCGGCCGCAGTGCGCGTCGCAACAACTCGGCCAGCCGCGCGAGTACGGCGTCGCCGACGCGACGTCCCACTGTGTTGTTCACGTCTTTGAAGCGGTCGATGTCGATCATCAGGAGCGCGGCCGGCGTGCCGGCGCGCTCGCAGCGCAGAAGCTCCCTCTCGAACGCGTCCTCCATCCACCGGCGGTTGCCCAGCCCGGTGAGCTGGTCGGTTCGCGCGGCGCCGTCGAATGCGCTGTGCGCATTGAATCCGCCGCCCAGGGCCGGATCTTCTTCGCGCATCCGTTCGGAAAGCAGACCCAGCATGTTCAGCGCAATGACCGGTGCGCGGTGCATCGCGTCCCACACGCGATCGGAGCTCAAACCCAGGAGCAGCGTGGGTTCCGTCGCCGCAACCAGCGAAGTCGCCGGCCGCTGCTGGAATATCGTCTGCTCGCCGGCGCAATCGCCGGGACCGATCTTCAACAGGGGCAGGCGTGCGCTTTCATCGGCATATACGCCGAGTTCGCCACGCATCACGATGTACAAGGCGAGCTGTGGCTCGCCGGGCGTGATGAGCTGAGCTCCGGACGCGACATCCCGGCCGAGGGCGCCGGCGGCAATGTTGCGCAGCACTCCGGCCGGGACACCGGCAAACAGCCGGCATCCGGCGAGGGTGTCAAGTGCGGCAGGGGCGAGGTGCATGGGTGCGCGTGAGCCTACCCAGGGGTTATCGGCAGCGGAAGGAAGTTCCTTGACCCCTCTCGCCTGGGGCATTTGGGTTCGGCGGCGTATTGCGCGCACGCTGACTTGCTCCAGGTCAAATCACGCGGTCATGAGCGTGGTGTGATTCAACCTATCGATCCACCGGGAGACGGCGATGCCCCTCGAGACTCCGAAGCCGATCCACCTTGCGCATCGGGAACTGCGCGACTTGCTGCTGCGAACGACGCACCAAGGCGGCCGCGTCGGCGAGACTGCGCGCCGCGTATTGCGCCTGTTCGAACCCCACTTGGAGAAGGAGGAGCGTTACGCGATGCCTGTGCTCGGGCTGCTCACGGAGCTTGCCCGCAGCGGACCGACCGGGGCAATGCGTGATGCGCTTCCGCTGGTCGAGGAATTCCACGCGCAGTACGAGAACCTGCTTGCAGAGCACCGCATGATTGCGGCGGCGCTGGAGGAGATGCTCGATGCGGCGAAGGCCGAAGACAAACCGGACTGCGCGGACGTGGCGATGCAGATCCTCAACCACGCCTACCTGGAGGAATCGGTGCTCTATCCCGCGGCAATGCTGGCCGGCAAGGAGATCAGGCGGCGGCCGCTGTAGGTGCCCGGGAACGCCGGTACCGCCGCGCCCCTTACATCTTCCACTCGACGTACGAATAGATGTAGTTCGACCCGCCCGAGACATTTCCGAACAGGCGCGAGGCGCCGAATATTCCCGAGCGGTGCGATACGCCGAGGCCTAGGTAGGTTTCGCCCATCGACTTTGCGCCGACCAGGTCTCCGACGCTTACGTCGATGCTCGGGTCGAGGTAGTTGAGCAATTTGGAGCTGTCACGCCCGCGCGCCACCTGATCGCGAACTTCGATGAAGGGAACGCGTTCCGCATACGAAAAGCCGACGCCGAATCCCACCCGCGTGCGCAGGCGATTGCTCCACGGGAAACCGTAGTAGTACCCCTTCATGTACGCATTGAGCTGCATGGAGTCGTCCTGCAACCCGCGTTCGCTGTGGCGCAGGAGGCCGACATAGCCGACGAAATCGAGCGGCCAGCCGTTCAAGCGCTCGATGAACGGCCGGCCCAGTTCGAGCGCCGCGATCCGCGTCCGGTCACTCGTGCTGGTCGAAGTGCACGCGAGCCGCATGATCCTGGCCAGGGTGCAATCGCTCGACTTGCCGTAGGCGATCTTGACGATCAGCGGCCGGCCTTCGGGCCAGGCATTGTGCCCGGGCGTAAAGTCGTAGGCGACGCCGGCAAGCGCGGTCATCTGGCTGCGGCGCTCGACGATCGGGCTCGCGAGTACGCCTGACGACCAGCGCGTCGCCGACACGCCCGCGGTCAGCCGCCAGCGTTCGGAAACGCGGTACACCGCGGACAAACCGAGTTCCGCGTTGATGCCGCCGCCCGGCTGGTAGGCGGCGCGTGCCGCCGTGGCTTCGGAGGGACGCACGCCGTAGTAGTAATTGTTGAGCTTCCCATCGCGTACGCCGATCGCAAACTGGGGCCTCAGCTCAAGCCTGCCCGAGGTCCATGGGTAGTTGTAGCCGACGCGCATTTCGTTGCCGTTGGAACCGCCGCCGGCGTCGTGCAGCACTTCGCCGAAGAACGTCCCCCAAGGGCTGCGCTGCCGGTAGCTGATCCCGACGTCCACACCCGGAGTGCGATTGGCCATGCCCGCGAGGCTCGCGGGGATGCGGGCATGGGGAAAACCCTCCAGGCGATACCCGAGAAACAGGTTGATGCGCCGTTCGGGTTCGGAATCGAGTCGCAGGCCGACGCGGTGACCCTCGAGAAAGAAGCGGTTGCCCTCGTAAACATAGAGCGGAAAGAGATCGTTGCGCGTGCCGCCCCCGCGGTAGAGCGAGCGCTGGCTTTGCGCCGTGAAGCCGAGCATCGCTCCGCCAGGTTTCAGCGGTACCACCAGGACCGGATCATCGCCCGTGGCCGCGACAGCACCCAAGGCAGCAATGCAGAGCGCGAGTGCCGTGCACGAGGCCGCAGTCGATCTGTGATGATCCATCGTCCTCATTCGCCCGGCTCGAACCAGGCCAGCCGGGAGCGCAATCTTACGACGTCTCCGACGATGACCAGCGATGGCGGCTTGAATTGTTCGCGCGCGGCGATTCCGGGCAGCGTGGCAAGCGTGCCGACGGCGACGCGTTGCCCGGGCAGGGTGCCGCGCTCGACGATGGCGGCAGGGGTTCCATGCGGCAGGCCATGCTCGATCAGCTTTTCGGTGAACTGCGCGAGGCCCAGCACGCCCATATAGATCACTACAGTCTGTTTCGGCTGCGTCAGCGCGCTCCAGTTCAGCTCGAGCGAGCCATCCTTGCGATGACCCGTCACGAATACGCAGGAGTGCGCGTAATCGCGGTGCGTGAGGGGGATCCCGGCATAGGCCGCGACGCCCGCCGCCGCGGTGATGCCGGGTACCACCTCGAAGCCGATGCCGTTCGCTGCAAGGGTTTCGATCTCCTCGCCGCCGCGGCCGAAGATGTACGGGTCGCCGCCTTTCAACCGCACCACGCACTTGCCCTGGCGCGCGAGCTTGACCATTTGCAGGTTGATGTCCTGCTGAGGGAGCGCGTGGCGGCTGCTTTGCTTGCCGACGTAGATGCGCTCGGCGTCGCGCCGCGCCAGGTCCACGATCTCACGCGCGACGAGGTGGTCGTAGAGCACCACATCGGCGAGTTGCAGCGCGCGCATGGCGCGCAGCGTGAGCAATTCCGGATTGCCCGGACCGCCGCCGACCAGGAATACGCTGCCCGGCGGTTTGTCGCCTGCCCCGTCGCGTTGCGCGAGCGACTGCTCGATCGCCTCGGCTGCGGATTGATCGCGCCCGGAGAAGACCATCTGCGCGATCGGTCCGTCGAACACGCCTTCCCAGAAGCGCCTGCGCCGGGTCGAATCCGGGAAACGTCGTTTCGACGCAGCGCGATAGCGGCCTGCGAAGGCCGCCAGCCGTCCGAATGCCGCAGGTACAGTGGCCTCGATCAGCGCGCGCAACCGGCGCGCGACCACGGGCGCGGCGCCGCCCGAGCCGATCGCGATCTGGAGCGGCAGCCGGTCGACGACCGCAGGCATGATGAACGTGGAGTTGCGCGGGTCGTCGACCGAGTTCACCAGGATGCGCCTCGCGCGCGACTCCGCGGCCACGGCGGCGTTGACCTCGGCATCGCCGGTCGCGGTGACCGCAAGTTCGACGCCGTCCAGATCGTCCGCCGAGAAACGTTTGGCGCGGTACTCGATTTCGCCGCGCTGCGCCTGGCCGGCGAGCGTCGCACACAGCTCGGGCGCGATCACCCGTACGCGCGCACCGCTGCGCAGAAGCGCGTCGGCCTTTTGCGCGGCAATCGGCCCGCCGCCTACCACGGCACAGGGCCGCCCGCTCACGTCGAGGAAGGCCGCGAAATAGGCGCGGCCGGCGCTCACGGGGCGCGGATCGGCAGTCGTCTCGGTCACAGGGGAATCGGTTCGTTCAGGCGGAAGGGGAAGGGGCAAAGCCAGTGACCGGGTACGGCTCGATTTTTGACCTGCATCAAAGGGACCGGCGCCCGATTGGGCGAGGCTTGCGGCACCATGATACGACGACTTGCCGCGTTGGGGCTCGTCCTGCTGCCCGGTGCGGTTGTCGCCGAACCCCCGGGCGAGCGTCGCGACGAACTGATCAATCTGGTGCGCCAGGACTGCGGCTCGTGCCATGGACTCACGATGAAGGGCGGACTTGGCCCTCCTCTGCTGCCGGCCGCGCTCGCCGACAAGGATCCTGAGAGCCTGCGCTTGGTGGTGCTCAACGGGCGCCGCGGCACACCCATGCCGCCGTGGCGCGATTTCTTCACCGAAGCGGAAGCCGGGTGGGTGATCGAATTGTTGCGCGAGGGTTTGCCCGATGAACGACGTTAGCTTGATTCTGGCGGCTGCTGCGATGTTCATGGCGGGCTGCGCCGCGAACGGGGCGTTGCGTGGCACCGGCGATCTTGGCCTGGTGATTGAACGAGGCGCGGGGCGGATCACGCTGATAGAGACCAGCGGGCGCAGCGCGCTCGGCACGGTCGAGGGCCTGGGCGATCTTTCGCATGCGGCCGCGGTGTACTCGCGCGACGGGCGTTACGCATTCGTGTTCGGACGCGATGGCGGCTTGTCCAAGGTGGACATGCTGCGCATGAGCGTCGACAAGCGCGTGCTGCAGGCGGGCAACTCGATCGGCGGCGCGATCTCGAGCGACGGGCGCGTAATCGCGGTGGCGAATTACGAACCCGGCGGCGTGCAGTTGTTCGATGCGGCGACGCTCGAGCGATTGGCGGACATTCCCTCGACCTACGGCGACGGCAGCCGGCGCTCCAAGGTGGTCGGCATCGCCGACGCTCCGGGTAACCGTTTTGTATTCAGCCTGTTCGAGGCCGGGGAAATCTGGATTGCCGATGCCTCCGAACCGCGCACTCCGAAGCTGGAGCGCTTCCCGGCAATCGGCAGGGAGCCCTACGACGGCTTCGTCACGCCTGGCGGGCGGTACTACATCGCCGGGCTGTTCGGCGAGGACGGATTGGTGCTGGTGGACCTGTGGAATACCGTCGGCGGCGCGAAGCGCATCCTCGGCGGGTATGGCCGCGGCGAAGAGAAGCTGCCCGTGTACAAGATGCCGCACCTGCGCGGCTGGGCGATCGCCGGCGACGTGGCCGTCTTCCCGGCCATCGGGCGGCACGAGGTCCTGATGGTGAATACCGCCACCTGGACGGAGATCGCGCGCGTACCGGTGCACGGGCAGCCCGTGTTTGCGATCGCGCAGCCGGGCGGCCGGCGCGTGTGGGTGAATTTCGCTTTTCCTAAGAACGACGTGGTGCAGGTGATCGACCTGCCGAGCCGCACGGTGGTGCGCGAGCTCAGGCCCGGCAAGGCGGTGCTGCACATGGAGTTCACCCCGCGCGGCGAGCAGGTCTGGATTTCGGCACGGGACGACGATCTGGTGACGGTCTATGACACGGCCAGCTTCGCGCCGCTCGCGCGCATTGCCGCGCTCAAGCCGAGCGGCATTTTCCTCACCAGTCGAGCGGCGTCGACGGGGTTCTAGCGTGGACGTCGGCATTCTCCCCGGATCACTCGAGTTCCGCCTGTTGAACGAGTTCCAGCGCGGCCTGCCCCTCGTGCCGCAGCCGTTTGCCGCGATGGGCGGTGCGCTGGGCGAGAGCGAGGCACGGGTGCTGGGCGTTCTGGCGCGGCTTTCGGCCGAAGGAACGGTCAGCCGGGTGGGCGTGGTGTTCCGCCCGAATGCGGCGGGCGCAAGCACGCTGGCAGCGATGGCGGTGCCCGAGCAGCACATCGAGCGAATCGCTGCGCAGGTGAGTGCCCACCTCGAGGTCAATCACAACTACGAGCGCGAGCATCGTTACAACCTGTGGTTCGTCGCCACCGCGCCGGCGCAGGAGGCGCTCAATACGGCGCTGGCGTCGATCGAGCGTGAAACCTCGCTGCCGGTGCTATCGCTGCCGCTCGTCGAGGAGTACCACATCGACCTGGGTTTTGATCTGACCGGCCGGGCCGACAAATCCCGCAAGGGCAGGAATGTCGTGACCGCGGGGCTGCTCGAGCCCCGCGAGCGGACGCTGGTGCAGGCGCTGCAAAGGGGCTTGCGGCTGGTCGCAAGGCCTTTCGAAGTTGCCGGCGCGCTCGCGGGCATGCCGGAAGCCGAAGTGATCGACACACTGGATCGCTGGCTCGAAGAAGGCATCGCCCGGCGTATCGGTGTGGTGGTGCGGCATCGTCCGCTCGGCTATGAATCGAACGCGATGGTGGTCTGGGACGTGCCGGACGGCGACGTTGCGACCATGGGCGCGCGCCTCGCCCGCTGGCCGGAAGTGACGCTGTGCTACCGGCGTCCGCGCAAGCTGCCCGTCTGGCGCTACAACCTGTTTTGCATGCTCCACGGACGCGCCCGGGAGCAGGTACTGGTCGCGCTCGAATTGATGCGCGCGGCCAACGGACTCGTCCCGTTCCCGATGGAGGTGCTGCTCAGCCGTAGGTGTTTCAAGCAGCGCGGGGCGCTCTACGCGCGCGAGGCGGCGCGTGGATGAAACTGACCGTCGCATCGTGAACGCCCTGCAGGACGGGTTTCCTGTTTGCGAGCATGCGTTCGCGCAGGCCGCCGCCGGCCTCGGACTGGCCAAGGAAGACTTGATACAGCGAATTGCAAGGATGCTCGAGGCGGGCGAATTGACGCGCTTCGGTCCGATGTACAACGCCGATCGCATGGGAGGAGCGTTCACCCTGTGCGCGATGGCGGTGCCCGCGGACGATTTCGAGCGTGTCGCAGCGATCGTCAACGCGTACCCGGAGGTCGCGCACAACTACGAGCGGGAGCACTCGCTCAACATGTGGTTCGTGCTGGCGGCGGCGAAACCCGGGCGCATTGCTGAAGTCGTGCGCGACATCGAACGGCGCGCGGGGTGGACGGTGCTGCAGTTTCCGAAGCTCGACGAGTACTTCGTTGAACTCAAGTTCGCCCTGTGAGCGACTCTCTCGACCAGCGCATCGTGCGCGCCACGCAGGCCGGGCTGCCTCTGGTGCCGGAACCGTATCGCAAAGTGGCCGAGGACCTCGGCGTCACGCAGCAAGACGTACTGCAGTGCATCAATCGCATGGTTGAAGACGGCCGCATCCGGCGCATCGGCGCGGTGCCCAATCATTACGCGATCGGTTATGTTGCCAACGGGATGTCGGTCTGGGACGTGGACGATGCCCAAGTGACGGCGCTCGGCCGCGCGGTCGGTGCTTTGAACTGCGTCAGTCATTGCTACCGCAGGCCGCGCCACCCGCCTGAATGGCCTTATAACCTGTTCGCCATGGTGCATGGACGCGACCGCGCCGAGGTGGTCGCGGGAGTTGCGCAAGTCGCGGCACTGCTCGGCAACGCCAGCCGCGGCCACGACGTTCTCTACAGTAAGCGAATTTTAAAGAAGACCGGATTGCGCTTTGGCTGATCCCGGCTTTTGACGTAAGTCAAAGGCGCGGGCGCATCCGCTCGTAGGATGATCAGAACTTTCCAGGGCGCGCCATGTTCCGAATCTCACGTTTCATGCAGGAAATCGACCGGCCAGACCAGGCTACCGGGAACGGTGATATGCGCGTTCCTGCGCGGGTGCAGCCCTCCGGTCCGGTCGTGATCTGGAACCTGGTGCGGCGCTGCAACCTGACCTGCATGCACTGCTACTCGATCTCCGCCGATGTGGATTTTCCTGGCGAACTGAATACGGCGGAAGTCTGCGGGGTGATGGAGGACCTGAAGCGCTTCGGCGTGCCGGTGCTGATCCTTTCGGGCGGCGAGCCTCTGTTGCGGAAGGACATTTTCAGAATTGCGGCGCACGCCAAGGCGCGCCGGTTCTACGTCGGACTGTCGACCAACGGCACGCTGATCGACGCGGCGACGGCGGGGCGCATCGCTGGCATCGGTTTCGACTATGTCGGGATCAGTCTGGACGGAATGCGCGATACGCACGATCGCTTCCGCCGCAAGGCCGGCGCGTTCGATGCATCGCTCGCCGGACTGCGCGCGTGCCGGGAGCGTGGCGTGAAGGTCGGCGTGCGCTTCACACTGACGCAGGACAATGCCGCGGACCTGCCCGCGCTGTTGCGGCTGGTGGACGATGAGCGCATCGACAAGTTCTACCTCTCGCACCTCAATTACGCGGGCCGCGGCAACACGAATCGCGCCCGCGACGCGCATTTTGAGACCACGCGCCGCGCGATGGACCTGCTGTTCGATACCTGCTGGGACTATCAGCAACGCAACGTGGCGAAGGAATTCGTTACCGGAAACAACGACGCCGACGGCGTCTACCTGCTCGATTGGGTACGGCGCAACCGCCCGGAACGAGAAGCGCAGCTGCGCGTCCGGCTCGGTGCCTGGGGGGGCAACTCTTCGGGGGTCAATGTTGCCAACATCGACAACCTGGGCAACGTGCACCCGGACACGATGTGGTGGAACTACACGCTGGGCAACGTGCGCGAGCGGCCGTTCTCGGAAATCTGGATGGATACCCGTGATCCGCTGATGGCCGGGTTGAAAGCGATGCCGCGCAAGGTCAAGGGACGCTGCTCCGGGTGCCAATACTTCGACGTGTGCGGCGGCAATACGCGCGTGCGCGCGATGCAACTCACCGGTGATGCGTGGCAGGAGGATCCGGGCTGCTACCTCACTGACGAAGAGATCGGCGCCGCTCCGGGAAGCATGCGCGTTCCGATGCTGGCCTATTGCGGCAAGGGGCCGCCGGTCGTCAAGGCGCCGCCGGCCGTAACTACATGAGGGCGATCGTGGCGCTCGTGCTCGCAGTGCTTGGCGCGCCTGCGTTTCAGGCGCTCGGGCAGGATGCGGTCGTGAAGCTCTATGGCGATCACTGCTCCGCATGCCACGGCGCCGGGCGGCTCGGCGGCACCGGGCCCGCGCTGCTGCCGGACAATCTCGAGCGCCTGCGTCCGGCTGCGGCCACCGAGGTGATCGCGAAAGGGCGCCACGCCACTCAGATGCCGGCCTTTTCGGACAAGCTCACGGCACCGGATATTCAAGGCCTCGTCAACTACATTTTCACCCGACCCGCGGTGGCGCCGGCGTGGGGTCTCGAGGAAATCGCCGCCTCGCGCGTCGTGCATACGGCTGCGCGCACGGATTCCGACCGGCCGGTGCACGCTGCGGACCCGATGAACCTGTTCGTGGTGGTCGAGACGGGCGATCACCACGCCACGATTCTCGATGGCGACCGTCTGGAGCCGATTGCTCGCTTTCCCACGCGTTTTGCGCTGCACGGCGGGCCGAAGTTCTCGCCCGACGGCCGCTTCGTGTATTTCGCCTCGCGCGATGGATGGATATCGAAATACGACCTGCACAGGCTGCGCATGGTCGCCGAGGTGCGGGCAGGCATCAACACGCGCAACGCGGCGGTGTCCTCGGACGGGCGCTACGTGATGGTGGCGAACTATCTGCCGCACACGCTCGTCGCGCTCGACGCGCGCGATCTGGCGCCGCTCAAGGTGATCCCGGTCATGGACGTGCACGGCAAGAGTTCGCGCGTATCAGCCGTCTACGATGCGGCGCCGCGCGAGTCCTTCATTGCGGCGCTGAAGGACGTGAAGGAGATCTGGGAGATGCCTTACGGCGCGAACGCCGAGCCGGTCTACAAGGGACTGGTGCACGACTACAAGATGAAGGAGGGCATCGCCGAAACGGGGCCATTCCCGGTCAGGCAGATCCAGATCGACGATTACATGGACGATTTCTTCTTCGATCGCGGCTACGCCAACGTGGTGGGCGCGGCGCGCGATGCGAAAAACGGGCAGGTCGTGAACCTGCACGTCAAGCGGCGCATCGAGTCGATCGAGCTTCCCGGCCTGCCGCACCTCGGTTCCGGCATCACCTGGGACTGGCAGGGCACGACGGTGCTCGCCACCCCGAACCTGAAGGAGCCGCAGGTCACCGTGATCGACACCAGGACCTGGAAAACGATCAGGCAGATCCCGACGCTCGGGCCGGGGTTCTTCCTGCGCAGCCACGAAAATACGCCCTATGCCTGGGTGGACGCCTTCAACAGCGCGCACCAGGACAGCATCCAGGTGATCGACAAGCGCACGCTGGAGGTGGTCAGGACGCTGCGGCCCGCGCCAGGCAGGAAGACCGCGCACGTGGAATTCAGCGCCGACGGCCGTTACGCCATTCTCAGCGTCTGGGAAATGGAGGGCGAAATCATCGTATACGATGCGGCGACGCTCGAGGTGGTGAAACGGCTGCCGATGAACAAACCCTCGGGAAAATACAACGTGCACAACAAGATCACGCGTTCGGACGGAACCAGCCACTGAGGAGGGGCAGAACATGGCAAGCGAGAACGTCATCACGAATGCCGCCCGCGGCGCGCGCCGTCCGAACATCCGCGTCCAGCAGTTTCTCGCCAAGCTGCCGATGTTCAGCGAGCTGGACGAAGAAGAGATCGACCGCATCGCGCTCGGCACCAACCCGGTGTATGCCACCAAGAATGAGGCGGTGGTGCAGCGAGGCGATCCCTGTGTCGGCTTTCACGTGGTCGTCTACGGCCAGGTGAAACTCGGGTTTACTTCCGCGCAGGGCGCAGAGAAGGTGGTCGAGATCGTGGGGCCCGGCCAGAGTTTCGGCGAGGCGCTGATGTTCCTCGACAAGCCTTACATCGTGTTCGCGCAGGCGCTCGCCGACACCATGCTGCTGCACGTATCGAAGCGCACGGTGTTCGAGGAGATCGAGCGCGATGCGCGCTTCGCGCACAGGGTGATTTCCGGCCTGTCGCGCCGCCTGCACGGCCTGGTGAGGGACGTGGAGGCGTATTCGCTCAAGTGCAGCGCGGAACGGGTGATCGGTTACCTGTTGCGCGAGGAAGCCGGCCGCGCGAACGACGAGGGTGCTGCGCTCGAGATCGAGCTCTCCGCCGGCAAGAGCGTGATCGCCTCACGGCTCAACATGACCCCCGAGCATTTTTCGCGCGTGTTGCACGACCTCTCGCAGGCGGGGCTGATCAGCGTCGACGGGCGCATGGTGCGGGTCCATGATCTGGAGCGCTTGCGCGCCGGCCGCTTCTGAAGCGCGACTCCTGCGCGCACCGCTGGAAGGGGTACGGGGAACGCTTTCCCTGTACCTAGAGTCCGCTCGCCACCCGGCGGAAATGGTGGCCGAGGATCGACAGTTCCATCGCGGTGCGGAACTTACGCGGGCTTCCGAGCAGCGTGGTCCATAGCAGTCCCCAGAACGCGCGGCGCCCCGCGTGCCGCACGCCCAGCACCCACAGCGACTTCAGGAACGCCCCGAGATCGGCGCCGGAAAGGCGCGCCGAGGGGCCGTGCGGCTGGTAGGCGCCCAGAAACGTGCGGATTCGGCGGTAGTAGTTGGCCGGCTCATAGAGGCTGCGCATCAGATCCCGGTACCCGGAAAGCAGGAACTCCCGGTCGAGCCGCGTAACGAAGTTGATCGCCGCGTCCGTGTTGTTGCCGCGGGTCTCCGAGAGGATCCTGCCTTCGGCTGCAAGCCGGCGATAGAGCGCGGTCTGCGGCAGGGCGCTCAGCAGCCCCACCATGGCCGTCACCACGCCCGAGCGCTGGATGAATTCGAACTGGCGCCTGAAGATGTCCTGCGGGTCGCTGTCGAATCCGACGATGAAACCGCCCATCACTTCAATTCCTGCGCGCTGCAGGATCCTCACAGCGTCGCCCAGATCTCGATTGCGATTCTGCACCTTGCCACATTCCTCGAGGCCCTGCGCCGAGGGCGTCTCGATGCCGAGGAACACCTTCTTGAACCCGGCGCGCACCATCAGCTCGCACAGTTCGGCGTCATCGGCGAGATTCACCGACGCCTCGGTGAAGAAACCCATTTTCGGGCCCGTGCATCCGCGCCACTCGACCAACTCCCGGAGCAACTCCCTGGTGCGCTTGCGGTTGCCGATGAAATTGTCATCGACGATGAATACCATGTCTTTCCAGCCGCGCAGCCGCAAGGCCTCGAGTTCGCGCACCACTTGCGCCGGATCCTTGGTGCGCGGAACACGCCCGTTCAATACCACGATGTCGCAGAATTCGCAGTTGAACGGGCAGCCACGCGAGAACTGGACCGGCATGGCGACATAGTCATCCAGATCGAGCAGGTCCCAGCGTGGTGTCGGGGTGTTGCGCAGATCGGGCCAATGCGGCGAGCCGTAGAATGGCTGCAGAGCGCAGCGCACCATGTCTTCGACCAGCTGGGCGGCAACCCCCTCGGCCTCGCCCAGCACGAAGTGGTGGATCTCGGGAAAATCGGCGTGTCCGGTGGTGAACAACGGACCGCCGGCGATCATCGTCTTGCCCATGGTGCTGCAGCGCGTCGCGATTTCGCGCGCCGAGGACTTGTGTACGATCATTCCGCTCAGCAACACAAAGTCGGCCCAGCGCAGGTCGCCATCTGCAAGCGGCCGCACGTTGAGGTCTACCAGCCTGAAGCTCCAGTGACGCGGCAGCATCGCCGCGACCGTCAGCAACCCAAGCGGCGGGAACGCGGATTTCTTCGATACCAGCTTCAGGACGTGGTTGAAGCTCCAGAAGCTCTCCGGGTTGCGCGGATAGACGAGAAGTATCTTCACAATCCGGCATGACCTCTCTGCAGAACTGAACTGAACTGAACTGAACTGAACTGAACTGAACTAAACATACTGTCACGCAATCCGCTACGAGCTGCCATGGCGTGCGTCGTAGTTATCCCAAGTCAAATCTTCGGGCGGTATTCGGTTCCTTTGATCCAGATCGTTTCCGGTGCTCGCCGGCTGGATCTAAAATTACCGCGTATGGAAAAGCTTGCCGCACACGCCTAGGAAATGGAGCTCGTCTGCCCGGCGGGTGGTTTGCCCGCGCTCAAGGCGGCAGTGGACAATGGTGCAGACTGGGTCTATCTGGGCTTGCGCGACAGTACCAACGCGCGCAATTTCGCCGGATTGAACTTCGACGAGGCGGCGCTTGCCGCCGGCGTCGCGTATGCACATGCGCGCCGCCGCAAGGTGTTGCTGGCGTTGAACACCTATCCGCAGGCCGCGACCTGGGCGCGCTGGACGCAGGCCGTCGATCTCGCCGCGGCGAAGGGCGTGGACGCGATCATCGTCGCGGACCTCGGATTGCTGGACTATGCCCACCGGACGCATCCGAAACTCAAACTGCATCTTTCGGTGCAGGGTTCGGCGACCAGTCACGAGGCGATCAACTTTTACCACCAGCGCTTCGGGGTGCGGCGCGCGGTGCTGCCGCGCGTGCTTTCGCTCGCTCAGGTCGAGAACGTGGTGCGGCATACGCCGGTGGAGATCGAGGTATTCGGCTTTGGCGGGCTGTGCGTGATGGTCGAAGGGCGCTGCGCGCTCTCGGCCTATGCCTGCGGCGATTCGCCCAATACGATGGGTGCGTGCTCGCCGGGGCACGCCGTGCGCTGGGAGGAGACGCCCGCAGGACTCGAATCGAGGCTCAACAGAGTGCTCATAGACCGCTACGCACCCGGTGAGCGCGCGGCTTACCCGACCTTGTGCAAGGGACGTTTCGAAGCCGAGGGCGCGACCTACTATGCGATCGAGGAACCGGCCAGCCTGAACACGATCGAGATGCTGCCGGAGTTCCTTCGCATGGGCGTGCGCGCAGTGAAAATCGAGGGGCGGCAGCGCAGTCCGGCGTACGTGGCGCAGGTGACGAAGGTCTGGCGCCAGGCGATCGACTCGCTCACGCGGGATGCGGAACGGTTTCGGCCGACCCCGGAGTGGATGGCGGCGCTCAACCGTCACGCCGAAGGAAGCCAGCAGACGCTCGGTGCGTTCTCGAGGCCGTGGAAATGAAAATTGCGCTTGGACCTGTTCTTTACTACTGGTCGCGCACGGCGATCATGGAGTTCTATGCCGGGATCGCCGAGTCGCCCGCGGACATCGTTTACCTCGGCGAGGTGGTCTGCTCGCGCCGGCAGGAGATGCAGCTGGAGGACTGGCTCGAACTGGCCGATGCGCTTGCCGCCCGGGGCAAGGAGGTGGTGCTCTCCACACAGGCGCTCACCGAAGGCGCGGGCGACATGAAACTGGTCCGCAATGTCGTGCACAACGGCAGGTTCCGCGTAGAAGCGAACGACATGGGCGCTGTGAGCCTGCTCGCCGGGACCGAAGGCTGGGTTGCCGGCCCGCACCTCAACATCTACAACCCGCAATCGCTCGCGTTCATCATGGAACTCGGAGCGACGCGCTGGGTGGCGCCGGTCGAAGCGACGCGCGAGATCGCACGCAGCGTGCTCAAGGCGCAGCCGCTCGAGGCCGAGGTGTTCGCGCACGGGCGGCTTCCGCTCGCGTTTTCCGCGCGCTGCTTCACGGCGCGCCGCTTCAACCTGCAGAAGGAAGGATGCGAATTCCGCTGCATCGGTTTTCCTGACGGCATGCCGCTGAAGACTCGCGAGGGCGAAAGTTTTCTCACCATCAACGGCGTGCAGACCCAGTCGGCGCGGGTCTACAACCTGATGCAGGACCTCGCTTCGCTGCAGGAGGCGGGAGTAACCGTACTGAGGGCGAGCCCGCAGTCGCAGGGTACGGGGGACGTGCTGCATGCCATGCGCGCCGCGTGCGACGGAGCCGGAATGCCAGCGGCGTCGAAGGACGACAACTGGTGCAACGGCTTCTGGCACGCCCGGCCGGGGTTGGAGCGCGCGGCGTGAAACTGCTGCAATTGCTTCCCGAGGCGCCGCCCGCGCACGCGCTTTCGCTTGCGCTGAATGCGGGGTTCTGCCTCGGCCTGGTTGCGCGCAATGACCTCGAGCCTCTGTCGGGCAAGACGGTGTCGATTGAAACGACCGACTTGGGCACGCGAGTGCGGGTGGTTTACGACGGAATCCGGTTCAGAGCCTATCTCGGCAGCGCGCCACCCGATCTCACGATCCGCTCGACCGTGTCGGATTTCCTCGCGCTCGCGCTCCGGCGCGAAGACCAGGACACGCTGTTCTTCACGCGCCGGCTCGTCATGACCGGCGATACCGAACTTGGACTGGTGGTCAAGAACGTGCTCGACGCGATCGACTGGTCGCGCCTGCCGCTGCCGCGTCCGCGTAGTTGACCTGCGTCAATTCGGCGGGATTCCTGGCTGCTATCTTGGCCTCGCCCGTATCGTTCGAATCGGAGCAGGGATGTTCGCCGTGCAGCGCCTGAAGGGACTGTCCGCCAGGATCTACGTCGCGTTCTTGGTCACCGCCGCCGTCCCGGTGATGGTCGCCGGCCTGATTGGCATTTACTATTCACTCGACGCGCTGAAGAACGAGACGCTGCACCATTTGGACCATGAGGTGTCGGGGCGTGCCGCGAACCTGGGACGGTTTTTCGACCAGGTCACGAGTGAGTTGCTGCTGCTCACGAGCCTGCCGGTGGTCGCGGATCTCTCCGAAGCCCTCGGTCGCGCCGATCCGCCGCCGGAGGCCGTGCGCCAGCGCGTGGAGCGTGCTTATGAAGCGTTCGTGCGCGCGTATCCATACGTGTACCAGATACGCTTCCTCTCCACCGATGGCCAGGAGATCGCGCGCGTCGATCGGAGGAACGATCGCCCTTACGTCGTCCCGAGCGAGGCGCTGCAGAACAAGTCCGATCGCTATTATGTGCACGACTCGCTCGAATTGCAGGCCGGGCAGGTATACGTCTCGCCGCTCGATCTGAATATCGAACACGCTAAGGTCGAGCAACCGGAGCGGCCGGTCATCCGGTTCGCCACGCCGATGCCCGACCGCACCGGGACGACGCGCGGCTTGATCGTCATCAACCTGCACGCCGATTTCATGCTTGGTCAGATCCAGGAGATGGCGGGGCTGCGCGGCGGGACCGCGTATCTGTTCGACCGCGCTGGGTTCTTCATTTCACGATCCGCCAACGACGCTGCGCGGGCCACCGGGTTGCAGATGCAGTCGGTTGAGGTTCTGACGACGCTCTTTCCGCGGTCTTTGCTCGGCACGATGGTGCGCGGCGGGCGGGGCACCGAAGTCGCAGGAGACTGGATTGTCGCCTACGCCCCGATTGCGCTCGGGCGAACGCTCGCCGAGCGCAGCGACAGCTCGGTGGAATGGGTGATCGCCTCCGCGTTCCCGCGCGCCAAGCTTCTGGAAGCGGTTTTCAACCTCTACCTGCTCTATGCAGTGCTTGCGCTGTGCCTGATTGCCACTGCGGTGGGGGGATTCCTGCTTTCGCGCCACTTGCTGCTTCCGCTTTCGCTGCTGGCACGTGAGACAGAGGAGATCGCGAAGGGGAACTTCGCGCGTCGGACCGCGATTCGGGGCAACGACGAGATTACCGATCTGGGCGCGCGCTTCAATGTCATGGCCGGTAAGCTCGAGCAGAGCTATCGCTCTATGGAAGAGCAGAAAGGGCATCTCGAAGAGGAGGTCAAGGCACGCACCGCGCAGCTCGAGTGCGAGCAGGAAGCGCGCCGCGAGATCGACCGTCAGATGTTTCAGACGGAAAAGATGACTGCGATGGGCGAGCTGGCGATGGGGCTCGCGCACGAAATCGGCAATCCGCTCGCCGGCATGAAGGCCGTCGTGCAGATGCTCGGGGAGGAAGAACTCGCGCCGCAGGTGCGCGAAAATCTCTCGCGCGTACACGGCGAAATCGATCGGCTGTCGGCGTTCCTGCGTACCTTCCACGGTTTTACCGCGCCGCAGGAGACGCATCCGGTCGCATGCCGGCTCAAGGACGCGCTGGAGGATGTGCTCCTGTGGACGCGCAAGGAGGCGCGGGCACGCAACGTGATCATCGATTACGCGACATGCTGCGAGACGGTGCCCGATCTATGGGCCGATTCCGGCCAGCTTAAGCAGGTATTGCTCAATCTGGTCATCAATGCAGTCCAGGCAATGCCTGCTGGCGGGCGAATCGAGATTGGCATGTGCGCGCGCGATGCCGAGCTCTCCGCAGCGGTGCCCCGCATGCGGTTTTGCGTGAGCGATACCGGGCCGGGAATCACGCCCGAAGTGCTGCCGAAGATCTTCGACCCTTTCTTTACCACGCGCACGGACGGCTCTGGGCTCGGCCTTGCCGTGGTGAAGAAGATCGCAATGCAGCATGGCGCCGACATATTCGTGCACAGCGAGCACGGCAAGGGTACGCGCTTCGAGCTGATCTGGCCCGTCGCGCCGGGCGCGCACGACGCGAGCGTACGCGCGGGCGGCGTGACGCTTCCCTGCCAGGCGGAGCCGGCGCATGCCTGAGCGCATCCTGGTCGTCGAAGACGACACGACAATTCGCGTCGCGCTGGGCGAGGTGCTGGGAAAGCTCGGCCACGATGTCGTGCAGGCGGAGACCGGGCGCGAGGCGCTCGAGCGATCGCGGCAGCAGAACTTCGATCTCGTACTTCTTGACCTGCGGCTCCCCGACATGCACGGCCTGGATGTGCTGAGAAGCCTGCGCGAAGCCGATGCAGAGGCTCTTGTCGTGGTCATGACCGCGTTCCCCGAGGTGCGCACGGCGATCGACAGCGTGAAGGCGGGCGCCTACGATTACATCAACAAGCCTTTCGACCTCGATGATCTGAGGGAACTAGTGCGGCGTGCGCTCGAGACGCGAAGATTGCGGCTCGAGGTCGCGCGGCTCCGCATTAGCGCGGCGCGGCCGGCGAACATCGAAGGGATGATCGGCACTAGCTCCGCGTTCCTTGCGATGCTCGAAGTGACCCGCAAGATCGCTTCGGCTGGGCGCGTGCCGGTGCTGATTCGCGGCGAGTCCGGGACTGGCAAGGAGCGAATCGCACAGGCGATTCACAGCCTCAGCCCGCGCGCCGGCGGCCCTTGGGTGACGCTCAACTGCTCCGCGCTCGCGGAAGGTCTGCTCGAATCCGAAATGTTCGGTCACGAAAAGGGCGCATTTACCGATGCCAAGAGCATGAAGCGAGGTCTGCTCGAGCTCGCTGATGGAGGGACGCTCTTTCTCGACGAGATCGGCGACATGGCCCCGGCGCTGCAGCCGAAGCTGCTGCGTGCGATCGAGACGCAAACCTTCCGGCGCGTTGGCGGTCAGAAGGAAGTGCAGGTCGACGTGCGCTTCGTTGCCGCGACCAACCGCGATCTCGACGCGATGGTGCGTGCCGGCGCTTTTCGCGAAGACTTGTATTACCGTCTGAACGTCGGCTCGATCGACGTGCCGCCTCTGCGCGCGCGGCGAGAGGACGTCCTGCCGCTGGCGCGGCGCTTCATTGCCGAGGCAGCCCGCGTCATGGGGTTGCCCGAGCCCGGGCTGGCCGCCGACACCCATTCTCTGCTCGCCGCTTACGCGTGGCCGGGTAACGTGCGCGAGCTTCGCAACGTCATGGAGCGTGCGCTCATCCTGTCCGCAGGCGCGCCGATCCGGCCGGCGCACCTTCCGCGAGAAGTCAGCGCAGCTTCGTCCGAGCGCGAG
The DNA here is from genome assembly GCA_016195915.1 of Betaproteobacteria bacterium. Taxonomy (GTDB): domain Bacteria; phylum Pseudomonadota; class Gammaproteobacteria; order Burkholderiales; family SG8-39; genus JADGRQ01. The sequence goes on from JACPYS010000018.1 coordinate 55,142, forward strand.
GGCGCCGGCGCCGATCCCGGGCTGGTGGCCCTCGATGAAGTGGAAAAGCGGCATATCCGGCGCGTTCTCGAAGCCTGCGCCGGCAACAAGACGCAGGCGGCGAAGCTCCTCGGCATCAGCCGCCTCACGCTGCGCAACAAGGTCGCCGACTACGGCTGGAGCGAATTCCAGCCCGAGGGCAGCGCTGAAAGGTAAGTTCCTGGCCGGCGCGGTAAGTTTTTGATCAGCCGCTGCGGCGCACGCCGCACTCCGCGCGGCTGGCACGGTTGCTGCAAGTGAACACCCCGCAGGCACACGATGCCTGGAGGAATCACGTTGCAGGCGACCGGCACGGGACGTCCCGCTTTTGAAGCGCTCAAGGACACTTACAAGGGTGTCCTGAAGATCTCGCTGCTGCTCGCGCTCACCTACCTGATCGCCCACGGGCTGTCGTCAGTGCTGCCCGCCGCCGATTACCGCGCGCTGCCGGTGATGGGCAACCGCGTCGCGGTGTGGATTTTTGCGCAACTGCACCTGATGTTCGGTGCGTTCGTGCTGGGGGTGCCGATCTTCGCCCTGATCACCGAGATCGTCGGCGTGGCGACGCGCGAACAGCGTTACGACGAACTGGCGCGCGAATTCACCAAGCTGCTGGCCATGGCCTATACCGTAACGGCGGTGCTCGGCTGCGTGTTGCTGGTGCTGCTGGTGACGCTCTACCCGAAGCTCACCGGCTATCTGTCGCAGAACTTCAAACCGACCTGGATCCTGTACGTGGTGCTGATCTTCGGCGAAGTGGTCCTCGCCTACCTGTACTGGACCACCTGGGACGGCACGCAAGGCGCGCGGAAGAAATGGCACTTGCTGCTGGGGCTGCTGGTGAACCTGTGGGGCACTGCAATCCTGTTCGTCGCCGACATCTGGGTGACTTTCATGATGAGCCCTGCCGGCATCGATGACGCGGGCAACGTCACGAACCTGTGGCAGGCGGTCAACAACCACACTTGGATGCCGATCAACGTGCACCGGTTGCTCGCCAACGTCGCCTTCGGTGGCGCGATTGCCGCCGCCTACGCCGCGGTGCGTTTTCTGAACGCACGGACCGCCGAGGAGCGCGCGCGCTTCGACTGGATGGGCTACGTAGGCTCATTCATCGCCATCGCCGCTTTCCTGCCGCTGCCGTTCGCCGGTTACTGGCTCGGCCGCGAGATCTACCAGTTTTCCCAGCAGATGGGCGTGTCGATGATGGGCGGCAGCTTCGCCTGGCTGTGGATTCTGCAGGCGTTCCTGATCGGTTCGCTGTTTTTCGCCGCGAATTTCTACCTGTGGCTCGGCATGGGGCGCATCCCCGGCGCCGAGCGTTACACACGCTACCAGGTGGCGATGATGCTGGTGCTTACGCTCGGTTTCGTGGTGTGGGCGACACCGCGCTCGATCATCGCCACCGGCGTAGAAATGGCGGCGATGGGCGGTTCGCACCATCCGTTTCTCGGCTTGTTCGGCGTCATGGCGGCGAAGAATACCGCAGTCAATCTGATGATTCTCACCACCTTCCTGTCGTTCATGCTCTACCGGCGCGCCAACCGCGTTCCGCTCGTGACCTGGGCGAGCGCCGGCAAGATCGTGCAGGGGCTGGTGATTGCCGTCGCCAGCGGGGTCGTGCTGTTCTACGGTGTGTACAGCTATTACGTTACCTCGATGGTGCGTATCGGATTCTCGGTCTACCAGGTGCTGGCCGTGCTCGTGGCAATGGCGGTATTCGTCGCCGTCGACATTCCAATGCTCAGAGGCGCGCGGCAGATCGGCGCCATCCGCTGGGGCGAGATTCCCGCGCGCGCGCAGTACGCGCTGTTTTTCATGGCGATCACCTTCACCTGGCTGATGGGTCTGATGGGCTACATCCGTTCCGGCATCCGCCAGTACTGGCATATCTACGGACGCATCGCCGACGAGAGCGCGCACGCTTTCACCATGACGCATGGACACGCGACATTGATCGTATCGGGCATCGTGATCGTGTTTTTTCTGCTGGTGTCCGTGGTGTTCGCGCTCGCCGCGCGGCATGAAGACCGGCCGGAGGCGGCCTGAATGGCGCGCACGTTCGTCAGGATTTTCGCTTTCATGCTCGCCGTCGTGGGGATATACGCCTACGTCGGACAGCTCCTGCCGCAGTTCGAGGAGCACCCGCCGAGGAAGAACGTGATTTCGCTACAGACAACACCCGACGAACTGGTCGCGATCGGCCAGGAACTGACGCGCGGCAAAGGAGGCTGCCTCGTTTGCCACAAGGACGCGGAGACTGGCAACGTCCGTGGTCCCGATTTGCGGCAAGCGGGGCCGAAGGCAGGCACGCGCAAGCCCGGGATGAGTGCCGGCGACTACCTGCTTGAATCGCTGCTCAAACCCGGCGAGTTCCTCGTCCCCGGCTTCCCGAACATGATGCCGCCGGCGAACAGGCCGCCCGCGAACCTCAACATGGCCGAGGTCAAGGCGGTAATCGCCTATTTGCAGTCGCTCGGCGGCGGCGAACCGGCGGTCAAGCTACTTGCCGAAGACTTTGCGCAGGCGAACGCCGCAGCCATTTTGCAGCACCGGGGGCGCGCGGCGATGGAAAAGTTCGGCTGCATCGCCTGCCACAAGGTCGCTGGCGAGGGCGGCGAGATCGGCCCGGAGTTGACCGATAGCGCGGCGAACCGCAATCCGCGCGAACTGCTTGCCAAGATCACCAATCCGAAAGCCTGGACAGTGCCGGGATATCCGGCCGGGTTGATGCCGGCGGGCGACGCGCTGCCGGAAGGCGAGGTGCAGGAAATCGTCGGCTATCTCGCGAACCTGGCCGGCAAGGGCTACAGCGCCACCGGCGCCGCTTCACCCTGGTCGCATGAGGGCGTCAGGCTGGGGCTCGTGATCTTCCTGTTCAATGCCGCCATGTTGATCGCGCTGGCGATCGCAGGACGCAGGGAGCGCGCCGCATGATGCTGCGGCTTACATTCTGGCTCGCGCTCGCCCTTTACGGCGCGGTGTATGCTGCGCTGAGGCTTGCGATCCATCCGCCGATCCCGGCGAGCGTACTCACGATCTACATGCTGCTCACGGCGATCGCGATCCTGGTGTTCGTTTCTGCCGACGAGCGCCGGTTCACGCAATTCATCGCGCCGCTTGCGGCTGTGTTCGAGGGCCGCGCGCCGCGGGCCGCGCGCATTGCGGTGCTCGCGGTGATTCCGCTCGCCGCCGCCTGGGCCACGTATGTTCGCGTCGCGCCGTCGGCCGACGCTCCGTTCGAATTGCGCGTCATACACCCCGAGCCGCCCTCGAGTCTGTCGGTTCACGGCAGAAGGGTGGAAATCGCGGGGCTGCAAAACCCGTTGCGTGCGAAAGGAAGTGAGTTGGACAAGCCGATCCGCGAAGGCAAGACGATCTACTACCAAAACTGTTTTTTCTGCCACGGCGACGCGCTCGCAGGTGACGGGCACTTCGCGCAGGCGTTCCGCCCGATTCCGGCGAATTTCCGCGACGTCGGCACGATCTCGATGCTGCAGGAGTCGTACGTGTTCTGGCGTGTCGCGACCGGCGGTGCGGGGTTGCCGAAGAGCGCGACCCCCTGGAACAGCGCCATGCCGGTGTGGCAGGACTTCCTCACCGAAGAGGAAATCTGGAAGGCGATCCTCTATATCTATGCAGGCTCGGGCTCGACGCCGCGCACCTGGGACGACGAGGTCAAGCATGACAAGCATTAGTCGCGCGCTGCTGGCGCTCGCTCTCGCCAGCGCAGCGGGCGCGCCGCGAGCGGCCGATCCAAACTTGAAAACGGAGCCGGTGAAGGCCACTCCGGTGACCGAAGACAGTAGCGCGGGAAAGGCGCTTTATGCGCGTTACTGCACGCAATGCCACGGCGACGAAGGCAAGGGCGACGGGCCCGCGGCGGACTTCGTCTATCCACGGCCGCGCGATTTCACGCTCGCGCTCTACAAGGTGCGGAGTACTCCCTCGGGACAGCTTCCTACCGATCATGACCTGTTCAACGTGATCAGCGAGGGACTGCCTGGAACGTCAATGCCCGCCTGGAACAAGTACCTGTCCGAGAACGAACGGTGGCAGTTGGTTCACTACGTGAAGACTTTCGACACCCTCGGGCTGTTCAAGGATGAGGCTCCGAAGCAACGTATCGCCGTGGGTTCGCCGCCGCAGATGACGCCCGAGTTGATCGTGCGCGGAAAAGAACTTTATCGGTCCAAGAAATGCTGGGAATGTCACGGCAAGGATGGGCGCGGCGACGGAGAGAAGGCGGATACGCAGAAGGACGACTGGGGCTTTCCGATCCGGCCAGTGAATTTCACCAAGAGCTGGCGATTCCGCGCGGGCGACCGGGTGGAGGATATCTATCGCACGTTTACGACAGGTTTCAACGGAACGCCGATGCCTTCGTTCGTCGACGCGATTCCGGCGGCGGAGGACCGCTGGGCGCTCGCCGCATTCGTGAAGAGCCTGTCGCGGCCGCAGAAGACCGGGCAGGTGTTGCGTGCACGCGCCGTCGAAACAGAAATTCCGTCGGACCCCTGGGCTAGGCAATGGGAGGAGATCGACTATCTCGATTTTCCGCTCGCAGGTCAGATCATCGTCAAGCCGCGCTGGTTCAAGCCGGGACACGACGTGATCACGGCGCGCGCGTTGTACAGCGCGCAGGAGGTCGCGATACTCCTCGAGTGGGACGACGGGACGCACAATCGCGGGGAGCGCGGCAAGCCCGCCGATCAGGTGGCGCTCCAGTTTCCCGCCGAGAAAGTGACGGCAGACGAAAAGCCCTATTTCATTCTCGGCAATGCGAAACGGCCGGTGGACTACTGGTTCTGGAACGCCGCGGATGGGCTGCGACGCTTCACTGCCGAAGGCGCACAGAAGCTCGCGCCGCGCGACGCAGGCAGCTTGAGCGCCAAGGGCGAATACAGGGACGGCCAGTATCGCGTGATCCTGCGGCGGCCGCGCAAGGCCGCGAGCGAGCATGAGGTTGAATTCGAGCCGGGGCGCTTCGTACCGGTCGCTTTCCATCTGTGGGATGGCGAGCAGGGCGAGGAAGGATTGAAGATGGCGATCTCGAGCTGGTACTACCTTCTGCTCGAGCCGCCCGTCCCATCGACCGTGTACCTGTGGCCACTGCTGGCCGGGTGTTTCGCGTTCGGCGGCGAGCTTTGGTTCATGCGGCGTCTTCGGCGGCGGCGCGAGGTCCGCGTATGAAAACACTCGCGGCGGGATTTTTCGCGCTCGCGTGCGCGACAACTGCGGCAACGACCTTCGCGCACAAGGGACACAAGTCGGAGCGCGGGTGGGAACGTATCGAGGCGAACGAACCCGCGCCTGCGTTCACGCTCACCAGCCACGAGGGCAAGCGCGTCGCACTCAAGGATCTGCGCGGCGCTCCAGTGGTGATCACCTTCCTGTACACGACGTGTACCGACATCTGCCCGATTCTGCTTCAGGTCATGCTGGGCGCTGAGCAGCGACTCTCCGAATCCGAGCGCCGGGTGGCACGATTCATCGGCATCACGGTGGATCCGAAGCGCGACACCCCCGAGCGATTGCGCGCGTACATCAAGCAGCGCGGGCTCGACCCGGCGCGCTGGATTCTGCTCACCGGCTCGCTTGCCGAGGCGACCAAGGTCGTCTCCGACTATGGCGTCGTGGTGCGCCCGGCGCCGAAAGGCGATTTCGTTCACAACAGCGTGTTCGTGATCATCGACGCAATGGGGCGCGAGCGGGCCGAATTCCACGGCGTGGCGACGCCGCCTGAAGCGATTGCCGGCGAACTGAAGAAGCACATCAATCGACGCGCAAAGTAGGAGACTTCCGTGTATCGCTCGATTTACCTGCCGCTGGATAACTCGCCTCAGTCGCTTGCCGGAATCGACGTCGCGCTGGAGTTCGCCACGCGCACGGGCGCGATGCTTACCGGCAGCCATGTCTACGCCGCGAAACTGCACGACCGGCGCTTCCGTCAGATGGAAGGCGGTCTGCCAGAGGCGTACCGCAAGGAAGAGAAGCTGGTCGAGCAGCGCGACATCCACGATGACCTGATCACCCGCGGTCTGCAGGTAATCTCCGATTCGTACCTGGACGTGTTCGCGGAACGCTGCACGCGAGCCGGCCTGGAGTTCCGTCGCGTCGCGCTGGAGGGCAAGAACTGGCAGAGCCTCGTCCAGGACATCGGCGCGGGCGATACGGACCTTGTGGTTATGGGCGCGCTCGGGCTCGGAGCGGTCGAGTCGAGCCAACTCGGCAGCGTCTGCGAGCGCGTCGCCCGGCGAATCGACCGCGACCTGCTGGTCATGCGCGAAACCGATCCGCGGCCCGATGGCGCGATCGCGGCGGCGCTCGATGGCAGCCCGCAATCCTTCGGCGGATTGATGACGGCGCTGGAGTTGGGCCGGCTCCTCGGCCGGCGGGTCGAAGCGGTGGCGGCATTCGACCCGTACTTCCATTACGTCGCGTTCAACAGCATCGCCAAGGTGCTTTCCCCCGCGGCGGCAAGCGTATTCCGCTTCAAGGAGCAGGAGAAACTCCACGAGGAAATCATCGACTCGGGCCTGGCGAAAATCTATCAGGGGCATCTAGACATCGCGGCCGGTCTGGCGCGCGATGCGGGCACCGAGATCACGACCCGGCTGCTGTCCGGCAAGGCGTTCGAGCAGCTCTACCGATACGCGCGCGAGGAGAAGCCGTGGCTGCTCGTCATGGGGCGCATCGGCGTGCATTCGGAGGCCGGGATGGATCTTGGCAGCGCCACCGAGAACCTGCTTCGACTCGCCCCCTGCAATCTACTCCTGTCGGCGCGTGCATTTCAGCCTCCGGTCGAGAAGATCGCCGATGCCACCATGGCGTGGACCGACGAGGCCGCGCGGCGAATGAGTCGCGTGCCGGAGTTCGCTCGCGGCATGGCGCGCAGCGCGATCCTGCAGCATGCCGCGCAGCAGGGCCACACGGTGGTCACATCGAACGTTATCGACGCGGTGCTCGGGCGGATGCCGGGGGGCAAGTGCCCGTTCGCGGCTCCCTCGACGGCGAAGGAGGGCGATTCCGAGGCGGGCGCGCCGCTAGCATGGGAATCTTCCGCGCAGGTGAGGCTCGAGCAGTTGCCGGCGCCGGTTCGCGATCACGCGCGGCTGCGGATCGAGAAACTCGCGCGCCGGATGCAGCGCGCCACGGTGGACGACGCCGTAATGGACGCGGCCACGCGTGCGGTGGCGGAGATGCTGGGGTAGCAGATGAACGCGCCGACGCCTAAGCTCGTATCGTGGAACCTGACACGGCGCTGCAACCTTGCCTGCGGGCATTGCTATCTCGACGCCGTGCAGAGAAAGAGCGAAGCGCCCGGCGAACTCACCAGCGCGGAAGCGCTCGATGCCGTAAGCCAGATTGCCACCGCGGCGCCCGGCGCGATGCTCGTGCTCACGGGCGGAGAGCCGCTGTTACGCAAGGATTTGCTTTCCCTGGTGCAGGAGGCGAGCGGCAAGGGGCTGATCCCCGTCGTAGGAACGAATGGCGTCCTGCTCGACGAGGAGCGCGCGCGGCATCTTAAGGCCGTGGGTGCCGCCGGCGTCGGCATCAGCCTCGATTCGGCGGCGCCGGAATTCCACGACCGGTTGCGCGGCAAGGCTGGCGCGTGGGCTGCGGCCTTCGAAGCGATGCGCACCGCACGCGCCGCGGGGCTCGCGGTGCAGATGCAGACGACGCTGTTTGCGGAGAACCGAGACGAACTCGCCGCGCTGGCGAATATCGCGCAGGAAATCGACGCGCTCGCGTTGAATTTCTTTTTTCTCGTTTGCACTGGACGCGGTGTGACCCAGACCGACATGCCCCAGGCGATGTACGAGGAAACGCTTTCCGCGATTGTGGCGCTGCAGCGCCAGCGGCCGCGGCCGATGATCCGCGCGCGCTGCGCGCCGTACGTGCGGCGCCTGCTCGCCTTGCGCGCGGGTGAGTCCCGTGACGGATACGAGGGATGGTCGGGCGCCTGCCTCGCGGGACGGAGCTACCTGCGCATCACGCCGCAAGGACGCGTGACGCCATGCCCGTACATCCCTGAAGTCGTCGGCGATCTGCGCGCTGGGTTGCTTACCGAGATCTGGCAGGCAAGCGCGATCCTACGGAGACTCAGGAGCGAATTGCCCGGTGGCAAGTGCGGCGATTGCGACTTCCGCTACAGTTGCGGCGGATGCCGCGCGCGCGCCGCCGCGGCATCGGGCAACCTGCTCGGCGAGGATCCGAAGTGCTCTTATGTGAAGCCGTCGGACGCGCGTCCGGAAATCGCGCCGCGCCAAGACCGTGAGGACTCGGGAATCGCCTGGGAGCCGGCGGCGCAGGCGATCCTCAATCGTATTCCCTCGTTCGTGCGCGAGTGGGTGCGGGTGAGGCTGGAGAAGAACGCCCGCACGGCCGGCCTCGCGGTGGTCACGTCGGAATTTCTGCGCGCGAACTATCCCGCGCGGCTGGCCGGATTGCGGCCCGCGGGTACGACTCGGGCAACGGCAATATTGGAGCGGTGACCGGAGCTTCGTAGACGATCTTCCAGCGACCCTCGGTTCCGGCCATGGGTCTCCAGCGAGCACGGCGCGCGGATGGCGGCGAATATCTTGCGCAGCGAGCGCGCGGTGCACATGAGCGTGTTCGTCATTCGGGCCTTGATTCGCCTGCGCGGGGAACTCGCCGCCGATTCCGCCTTCCAGAAGCACCTGGCGGAGATTGACCGAACGCTGCTGCAGCACGACACGGCGCTGCGCGATATCTACCGCAAGCTGTTGCCACTCGTTCAACCTCCGCCCGATCCGCCGAATCGGCTTCCACACCGACGGCGAGTGAGGAAACTCAGTAGTGGTAGCGGCAGGACAGGATCGAGAGCAGGCCGGCCTGAACCCGATGCGCTCGCCGAGCGCGTACCTTCGGGACCCAGGTACTCGATCTGTCCCTGCAGACCGACGACCACGACCTCTCGTGCGCCACCTCGCAAATAGGCCCCCGCCTTCATCGCGATCTCTTCCTTGGTGTTGCCCGCCGACAGGACCTCGACGCACAGATCGGGCGCGAACGGCAGCGGTGTCTTGCCCTTGACCTGCTGCCACTTCGCCGGGGGCATCCACACCACGTCGGGAACACGGATGCCGCGGTCCGTCATCAGCGAAACTTCGGCCACTGCCTCCGGTCCGAGCTGTCGCGCGATCGCGTTGGCGACAGTCTGAACGACTCTTTGGTGATCATTGGTCGGACGCGGGCTCATGATCAGCTCCCCGTACTCGTTGAGTTCGTAGTAGTCGGGGGCGTCGGCATCTTCGGCCAACTCGGTCCAGCGCCTGGTGAGCGCGTCCCGTCCAATTGCGATTTCGGCAAGCATCGAAACCTGCTCCTTTCCGAGGGCAACCCGTGGCCCGCAGTATAGTCCGCTCGCAATCACGTTGCTCGTGGTGCAGAGCGGCCAGGGGAACGCCGTGCTGCGCGCCGCCGAGTGGCGGTGCCTGACGCAGATAAGGCGCGCTACCGCAGCATGAACGTCTCGTTAAGCCCGGCGTTGCCGACCAGGAACACGCTCACCAGCTTGATGACCTCGGTGCGCATGTCGAAGTCCTCCCTGGACATCAACACCGCCGGCGCGCCCTTCCGCCTGGTGATCAGGATCGGCGCGTGATCCCGCACGACGCGCTCGAGCGCTTGCGCCAGGCTGTTGCGGGCCGCGGTGCACGTCATGGTTCGCATGCCGTTAACCCGTCCAAGGTTCTGAACATGTCTGCTGCAGCACGACCGTACCTGAGTCTCTCGCTCACGCGTTGCGCCACGGCGAACGCCTCATCGACGCACGCAGCGGTTGATACGCCGTTCAGGTAGTTGCCGGTAACGAAAAGCCCCGGCAGCGATGCTTCGATCGCGCGCAGGCGAGCGATGCGCTGCGCGTGATCCAGTCCCGGCTGCGGCAGGCCGTAGCGCCAGTAACGCACGCGCGACAACAGCGGCGCTGCGCGAGCGCCGAGGAGGTTCCGCGCTTCGTCGTGAACCATTGCGGCCATTTCTCGCGGCGCAAGGTTCGCCAGTTCCGGCTGGCGGGCGCCGCCCACGTAAGCCGTCAGTGCGACGTGCCCGTCGGGCGCGCGGCCTTCGAAAAGCGTGGATGAAAAGAGCATGCCGAGCACGCCACGGCGCTCGACCCGCGGCATGAGTACGCCGAGTCCGTCGAGCGGGTGCGTGATGTCCCTCGAACGATAACCGAGGAATGCAACCGCAAGCGGCGGATGCTCGATGCCGCGCGCGGCTTCCGCCGCCGCTGCATCGAGAGGAGCGATCAGTTTCGCCGCCGCATAGGCTGGAAGCGCCACGATCACCGAGTGTGCACTCCATACGCCGCCGTCTACTTGGAGCCGAAAACCCGCTGCCGTCGGACGGATTGCGTGGACCGGCGCGTTCGCTACGATCGCCGTGCCGAGATCTTCGGCGAGCGCGCGAGGGAGCGTCGCCATGCCATCGCGGAACGAATACAGCTTGCGGCGGCGCGGGTCGAAAGCACTTCCGCCACGCCTGTGCAGACGGGCACGCAGCAGACCGCCCACGATCGAGCCCGAGTCGCGCTCAAGGCGCTTGAGTTGCGGAAACACCGCGGCGACACTGAGCGTGGTGGGATCGCCGGCGTAGAGCCCTCCGACAAGCGGATCGACGACGTAGTCGTGAAATTCGCTGCCGAAGCGGCGCGCGGCAAAGCGGGCGATCGTCTCATCGCCTGGATCGGGCGCAATGAAGGGCTCCGCGAGGAGACGCAGGCGCGCGCCAAGCGAGAAGAATCCAGAGGCGAAGAAGCGCAGCGGATCGAGCGGTAGCGCCCGCGCCTGCCCGTCGCGCACCAGATAACGGTGGCGCACCCGATCGCCGCGCTCGATGCGTGAATCGCAAAGCGTGAGGCCCGAGATCAACTGCTCGGCACCCGGCGCGGGGGCGATCAGCGCGTTCGGTCCGTGCTCCATCAGAAACCCGCCGGTGCGCTCGGACACGATCCGTCCGCCGACCGCGTGCCGCTTCTCGAACAGCCTGACGCGCAAGCCGGCGCGGACGAGCGTCCAAGCTGCGCTAAGGCCGGAAATTCCACCTCCGACAACGGCGATATCCAGATTGGATTTCATCTTGAGCGGATCGAAAAGCAAGACCCATGCCCCGGCGGCCGGGACACGCACGCAGCGCTGCCTGGTCAGTTCCTGTACGTAAGCGGTCGGAATCTGACCGTTCCCGTGTCCGATTGTGCGTCGAAGTTGTGCCTGCTCAATGTTTTTTCGCTTGGCATGTCAGTTGCTTTGCAGCATGCAGGGACCCGTATCGCGGGCGATTCGACTCGAGCAATGGAGGTGGTGTGATGAAGATGCTGTCGGTTTGTACGGTAGTCGCCGGGGCGCTGTTCGCAGCAACTTCTGTTTGGGGCTACGACGTGGCGCCGGTCAGCGGCGGCGGAAGGGTCGCGGGCAAGGTGGCTTTCAAGGGTGCAGCACCCGAAGCGAAGAAACTGCCCATCACCAAGGACAACACGGTGTGCGGCACCGGCAACCGCGAGATCGTCGAAGTCGCCGCGAAGGGCGGCAATCTCGCGGGCGCCGTGGTGTACGTGGCGAAAATCGACAAAGGCAAGGCCTGGGGCGAGGTCGAAAAGCCGGTGCTCGACCAGAAGGGCTGCCGTTTCACCCCCGACGTACTGGTGGTGAAGAAGGACACCGAGTTGACGATCCGCAACTCCGATCCGGTACTGCACAACATCCATACCTACGAGATCATCGGCGCTGTGCGCCGCACGATGTTCAACGTGGGCCAACCCGACAAGGGCGACATGAAGCAGCCGGTGAAGATGCGCCGCTCGAACGTCGTGAAGATCGAGTGCGACGCGCACGACTTCATGCATGCCTGGGCGTTTACTGCCGACAACCCGTACACCGCCGTGACGCGCGAGGACGGCTCCTTCTCGATCGATAACCTGCCCGCGGGCGACTACGAGTTGAAGGCCTGGCACCCCGTGCTAGGTGAAAAATCCGCGAACGTTAGCGTGAAAGGCGGAGCGGCGGCCAGCGCATCGTTCGAGTTCTCCAAGTAAGGAATCGGCCATGAGATCCCGCAATCTGTTCCGGCTGGCAGGCGCGCTCGCACTCGCCGGGGCGATGGGCGCCGCGGCGCAAAGCGGCGCTGACCTCGCACCGCTGCCCGAACCGAAGTTCAACAAGGATCAGGCCGAACTCGGCCGTTATCTGTTCTTCGACGTGCGCCTCTCGGGCGATGCGGCGCTTTCCTGCGCATCGTGCCACGACCCGAAGAAAGGCTGGACAGACGGTGAGCCGCTCGGCAAGGCCTATCCGGCGTCGGAGGGGTTCCGCAACACGCCGACGATCCTCAACGCGGGGTTCAAGAAGCGCTTTATGTGGGACGGCCGGTTGGACGGATCCGACATGGGAACTCTGGTGCGCGACATGATCACCGAGGCGCACACCATGAACATGGACAGCCGCCTGCTGCAGGAGCGGCTCAAGCAGGTACCGGAATACGTCGCCATGTGGCAGAAATTCCGCAAGGACGACATCAACGGCATGCGTGTTTACGGAGTCGTCGGGGAGTTCGTAAAGAGCGTGGTTTCGAAGAACGCGCCGATCGACAGATTCCTGAAAGGAGACGCATCGGCGCTGTCGGAGAGCGCCAGGCAGGGCTATGCGCTGTTCAAGGGCAAGGCGAACTGCGCGTCGTGCCACAACGGTCCGCTCGCCTCCGACGGGAATCTTCACCGGACCGGCGTACCGGAGAATCCTGGAGTAACTGCGGAGCCGCTGCGTCACATCACGATGCTGCGCCACTACTCGACCAGCGGTATGCCCAATTACATGAACGCATTCGAGGACGTCGGGTCTTATGCGATTACGAAGAATGACAAGGACAAAGGCAAGTTCGCCACGCCATCGCTGCGCGATCTCAAGTACACCGCGCCCTACATGCACAACGGCGTGTTCGCGAGCCTCGGCGAGGTAATTGAGTTCTACGACCGCGGTGGCGGGCCGGGCGGCGAGTTGAAGAAGCTGGGTCTGAGCGCCGAGGAAAAGCGCGCACTGGTGGCGTTCCTCGAGTCGCTCAGCGGCGATCCAGTCGTCATCGAGGCGCCAAAATCGCCGGCCTACCAGGTGCGCGCGTTCGGCAAGAACTGAGGAGCCAGTCATGCAAGCTGACAAGTGGAGCGTACGCACGGGCGCGGCGGCGGTGGTCGCGCTTTTCGCCGCGACGCTGACAATCGATGCCGTGGCGCAGGTTGGAAAGGCCGCGGCGAATCGCGCGGTGCAGAAACCTGCCGCGGCGCAGACAGCAGCTATTCCACCGCTGGGGCCATTGCCGCCGGTGGCAGTGCCGGCGGACAACCCGATGAGCCCGGAGAAGGTCGAGCTCGGCAAAATGCTCTTCTTCGACAGCCGGCTCGGCGGAGACGCGAGTTCGCCTTGCGTCGTCTGCCACCAGCCGGACAAGGGCTGGGGTGATGGGGGTGAAATCTCGCGCGGCTATCCGGGTACGCAGCACTGGCGCAATTCGCAGACGGTGCTCAACTCGGCCTACTACAACAAACTGTTCTGGGAAGGCAACGTCACCAGCCTGGAAAGCCAGGCTCCGGCAGCGGCCGAGGGCAACGTGGCCGGCAACGGTGACCCGTCCCTCATGGAGATGCGGCTGCGCTTCATTCCGGAGTACGTGGCGCGCTTCAAGAAAGTATTCGGCACGGAGTGGCCCCGCATCACCCATGCCTGGCAGGCGGTTGCGGCATTCGAGCGCACCATCGTATCGGACGCGAAGAAAGTGCCGTTCGACCGCTTCATGGCGGGCGACAAGAAGGCGCTGAACGAATCGCAGCTGCGCGGCATGGCCGTTTACCACGGCAAGGCCGGGTGCATCCAGTGCCACAACGGCCCGCTCGCCTCGGACCAGAAATTCTACTCGCTTGGGCTTCCCGAGAACGAGGTCTTCAAGACCGAGCCGCTTTTCCAGATCACGCATCGCTGGGAGCACTACCAGAAAGGCATCACCGAATCCGGCTACCGTAATGCGGACCTCGACATGGGGCTGTACTACCAGACCAAGAACCCGAAGGACATCGGCAAGTTCAGGACGCCGAGCCTGCGCGAGCTGAAGTACACGGCTCCGTACATGCACAACGGCATCCTTTACACGCTCGAAGAGGTGGTCGATTTCTACGACAAAGGCGGCGAGGACGGACCCAACAAGTCGCCGCTCGTTAGAAAGTTGGGCTTGAACGCCCAGGAAAAGAAGGACCTCGTGGCTTTCCTCGAGTCGCTGTCGATGGACACGCCACTCCTGATGGATACACCGACGCTGCCGCACTACGCGCCGCTGAAAGGAGCCCGGAAATGAACGCGATCACGATCCAAGCGCACGACGACAACGGTGCCGGGCGCCAATGCGTGAGCCGGCGCGCATTCCTGCTCTCCAGCGGTGCGATCGTAAGCCTTGCGGGGCTGGGCATTCCAGGGCTCGTCGACGCTGCCGGCACGCCGCTGCAGGCGCTCAGGGCGACGTACCCGCGGCAGCGCATCGGCAAGCTCTCCGCGCTCGCCAAAGGTAAACCCGTGCATTTCAAGTATCCGTACCCGAGCGTGGACAACATCCTCGTGAAGCTCGGCGCCCCCGCGGGCGGCGGCATCGGCGTGGAACTCGACGTGGTTGCCTTCAACCTGCAGTGCACTCATATGGGCGGGCCGCTGCACGGCAGCTACAAGGAAGCGCACCAGATGCTCGGGCCATGCCCGTTGCACCTGACGACCTTCGATCTCACGCGGCACGGCATGGTGGTCGCGGGACATGGCACCGAGAGCCTGCCGCAGATCGTGCTGGAGGTCGCCGGTGACGACATCCACGCGGTCGGCGTGATGGGTCTGATCTACGGCTACGCGCACAACGTAACCGGTTCCCGCAGAGGCTGAACAGCCAAGGAGCATGACGATGGCAACCGAGAACAATCCGATCAGCTTCGCGGTCTACGCGAAGGACTACGTCCCCGTCCCGCCCAAGGACGCGCAGGTGCTGACCACGGCCTGCGAATACTGCACCGTCGCCTGCGGCTACAAGGTCTACCGCTGGCCGGTGGGCAAGGAAGGCGGCGTGCGCGCGGGCGACAACGCGCTCAAGGCGGATCTGCCAGCGGGTGGCGTGATGGTGCCGTGGGCCAGCCCAAGCCAGCACAACGTAGTGCGTTATCAGGGCAAGCCGCACCATGTACTGGTGATTCCCGATTTCGCGGCGACCGTGGTCAATCCCGGCGGCGATCACTCGATCCGCGGCGGGACGCTGGCGCAGAAGTGCTACAACCCGGAGAACCGTACTTCCGAGCGGCTGCTCTATCCGATGATGCGCGTGCGGGGGACGCTGATGCCGGTGTCCTGGGATCTCGCGACCGAAGCGATGGCGGACATCTCGAAGTACGTGCTCGAAAAGTATGGCGAGCACGCGTGGGGCATCAAGATGTACTCGTACCAGTACTTCGAGAACACCTACGCGATCACGAAGCTCGGCATGACCTCGATCGGTACGCCGTCCATCGCACCGCACGACAAGTGCTCGAATACCAACGACGCCACCGGCCTGGACGATGCCGGGGTGGATTCCTTCGCCGCGTCGTACGAGGATTGGGGTATGGCCGAGGTGTGCTTTTTCTCGGGCGTGGATCCGTACGAGACGAAGACCACGCTTTTCACCGAATGGATCATGCACGGCAAGACGCCGGACAAGAAGTGCATCTTCGTCACGCCGCACATGACCACGGGGGTGGCCTGGGGTGTAAAGAACGGCGGAATCTGGCTGCCGATTATTCCCGGCACCGACACCATCCTGCACAACGCACTTGCGCGCGTCATCATCGAGAACAAGTGGCAGGATCAGGAATTCATCGACAAATGGATCGCGAATAGCTGGGAGGTCGACTCTGGCTATGGGCGCGGCACCAGGAACACCGGTTGGCAGTGGCGCACCACTTGGGGCACCTGGCAAAGCGACTGGGGCGATTACCAGAAATTCATCCTCGGGCGCGACGAGCACAAGCTCGAGAACGCTGCGAAGATCACAGGCTGCAAGGCGGAAGACATACGCCGCGCGGCGGAGTTGATCGCCAAGCCGAGGCCGAACGGCGCGCGTCCGAAGACCTCCTTCATGCTGGAGAAGGGCAACTACTGGTCGAACAACTACATGAACACCACGTCGCTGTCGGCGCTGGGGCTGATCTGCGGCGCCGGCAACCGACCCGGTCGGATGATCTCGCGCGGCGGTGGCCACCAGCGCGGCATGGTGAGCGCCGGCGGCGGGCCATGGTGGATGGATCCGGAGAAGTATCCGGGGCGCCGGAAGAAATCCTTCAACCTGGACCGCTGGATGGTGGACGGGAAACTCAAGTTCGCCTGGGTGTTCGGCACGACCTGGTTCGCTGCGATGATGGCGAGCCAGGAGCTGCAGGACGCCGCGTTCCGCATGACGCGCGCCAATCCGCACCAGATTGGGAGTCTCGATCGCAAGGCGATATTCGAGACGCTCAAGGCACGCGTCGATTCCGGCGGCATGGTGTTCGTGGACTCCGACATCTATCCGGTGGAGCCACTCGGCACGCAGATCGCCGACATTGTGCTGCCGGCGGCAACCTGGGGTGAGGAAGACTTCACGCGCTGCAATTCCGAACGCCGACTGCGGCTCTACTCCAAGTTTTACGATCCGCCCGGCGAGGCGAAGCCCGACTGGTGGGCGGTGCAGAAGTTCGCCCACAAGATGGGATTCAGCTCGTACGACTGGAAGAACAGTAACGACGTATTCGAGGAGGCGGCGCGATTTTCGCGCGGCGGCGTGCTGAACTATCACCCGCTGGCGGTAAAGGCCAAGGAAATGGGCGTCAAGGGCCACGAATTGCTGCGCACCTACGGCACGACTGGCATTCAGACCCCGATTCGCGTGCGAGACGGAGAGCTGGTCGGCACACAGCGCCTGCACGATCCGACCAACAACTGGGGAGAGATGGAAGCTGCGGAGGTGCAGAGCCCCTTCATGCATGCCTTCAGCACGCACAGCGGCAAGGCGATCCTGCTCAAGTCGCCATGGGACTTCCCCGGCTGGATTCAGTTCTACGAGGCGGTGAAGCCGCGCACCGCGAAGGGTGAAATCTGGGTCACGAACGGCCGCATCAACGAAACCTGGCAGTCGGGGTTCGATGATCTGCGCAAGCCGTACCTCGCGCAGCGCTGGCCGTACCCGATGCTGATCGTGAATCCGGCTGACGCGACGAAGCGCGGCGTCGAGTCGGGCGATTTCGTGCAGGTGTACAACGACACGGTATACGTGCAGACCGGCCAGCCGCAGGGCGTGCTCGATGCGGACCTCAACTTCAACAACTTGATGAAGGAAGGTCACATCAAGACGACCACCGGGCAATTCGTGGCGGTTGCGATCGTATCTGACGAGATGCGCGAAGGCGTCGCGATGGCGAACTTCAACTACCCGCAGGCGCCGGCGAATTCGGTGTGCCACGCGGTGCCTGACCCCGTGACCAACAATTATCGCTACAAGCTGGGGCGGGGCGTGCTCACCAAGGTGGGAGAGTCGCCATACAAGAAGTCGTTCACGAGCATGAGCCTGAAACCGCGCAACATTATCTAGGGTCGCCGGGTGGCGCCGCTCACGGACGGGCACAGCCGCAGGATCGCGTACCTGCGGCTGTCGGTGACGGATCGCGGCGATCTGCGCTGCCGCTGCTGCATTCCGGAGGGATTCTGCGATTTCGCGCCGCGAGTGCGCAGACGAGCAGGTACCCATCGGGAGGAAATCGGCCGGCGCCAGAATTCTTGATGCACCGATTAACAATTCGACCGGTCGCTGCTGCAATTCCGACGTGCGTCTGCCAACGGCACGATTGCTTGACGAACTTTTGATCTAGGTCAATCGCACCCCTGTTTTCCGCGGTCGCGGGTGATGCGCATTGCCCGACTTCGAAGCAAACTCCGATTGCGTGGAGTCGTGCGCGGAAGAGGGCGATACGAAATGAGCGACAAGCTCGGCATCATCCTGGTTTCGGAAACGCGCGAAAAGCTGCAGATGGCCGCAATGGTCGCCTCGGTGGGCGCAGTGAGCGGAAATGCGGTGAGCGTGTTCATCTCGATGAACGCGATGAAGTACTTCGTGAAAGGCGGCAGCAAGCACGCCCCGGCCGAAGGCGACGTCGGCAGAGTCCTCGAGAACAAGAAGGCGCCCGCGTTCGACGAGTTGTTCCTCCAGGCCGTCGAACTGGGCGACGCGAAGATCTATCCGTGCTCGATGGCGATGGACCTGCTGGAACTCGATTCCGACGATCTCGAACCGTACGTGGAAAAAGCGATGGGGCTCACCCGGTATCTGGACGAAGTGCGCGACGCCCAGGTGTGGACGTTCTGATTCCCGGACGAGGGGAGGAGTGGCTGCAATGTCAAACCGGAAGATCGTGGACGCACGCGGCAGTTTCTGCCCGGGGCCCCTGATGGAGTTGATTGCCGCGATCAAGGCGGCGCAGATCGGCGATGAACTCGAGGTGCTGTCCAGCGACAAGGCATCGGCGAACGACATTCCGGAGTGGATCCGCAAGGTGAAACACGAGCATCTCGGGACGACGGAAGAAAACGGCGTGTGGCATGTGGTGGTGAAGAAGGCCAAATAGACGGGGACCTGTTACGGGCGGAAGGAGACAACATGAAAATACTGATCGTTGGCGGTGGCATGGGCGGCACGATTCTGGCGAACAACCTGGCGCGGCGCCTGAGCACGGAGCTGCGCAGCGGCAAGGCGCGCATCACGATGCTCTCGGCCTCGGACAGGCACATGTACCAGCCCGGGTTGCTGTATCTCGCGGTGGGCCGCATGACACCCGATGAGCTGTATCGCGACCAGCGCAGCCTGCTCGAGCCGGGCATCGAGTTTCACGTCGATCCGGCGGAGGAGTTCCGGCTCGACAAGAACGAGGTTCGCACCCAGGGCGGCACGGTGCACGGCTACGACGTGATGGTGGTTGCGACCGGGTCGCGGCCCATGCCGCAGGAAATTCCCGGGCTGGCCGAGAACTCGGAGATGTTTTATACGGAAGAATCCGCGCTCAAGATGTTCCGCAGCCTGCAGCAGTTCCAGGGCGGCAGGGTCGTGATCGCCATGGGCGTGCCGCACAAGTGCCCGATGGCACCGCTGGAAATCGCCTTCATGCTGCACGACTACTTCCGCAATCGCGGCATCCTCGACAAGACCAAGATCCATTACACCTACCCGATCGGCCGGGTGCACTCGCTGGAGAACGTGGCCAAGTGGGCGGCGCCCGAGTTCGACCGCCTCGGCATCAGCTACGAGACGTTTTTCAACGTGAAGGAGGTCGATGGGACGACCAAGATCGTGAAGAGCGAGGAGGGGACCGAAACCAATTACGACATGCTCATCACGATCCCGGCGCATCGCGGCATGGAGGTGATCGAGAAAAACGGCATGGGCGCTCGCGGCTGGATACCGACGCACCGGAACAAGCTCAACATGGAAGGCCGCGACAACGTGTTCGTCATCGGCGACACCACCAACATTCCGATCAGCAAGGCCGGTTCGACCGCGCACTTCGAGGCCGAAGCGCTCGGCGAGAACATCGCAGCGATGCTGAAGATGGGGATGCCGGTGCGCGAATACGACGGCAAGGTGTTCTGCTTCATTGAAACCGGCAATGATCGCGCGACCTACGCCAGCTTCAACTACCTGAATCCGCCCGAGCCCAAGGCGCCGACACGCGCGATTCACTGGTTCAAGCTGGCATACAACAAGCTCTACTGGGCCTCCGCCCGCGGGCTGCTCTAGCAAGGGCGCGCGATGAGCACGATTACGCAGGACCCCGGCGACACCGGGCTGGAGTTGCAGCGCGTCGCCGAAGCGGCGCGCGACTCGCTGACCGATGAGATGGTGGCGCGCATCGCCGGCACGGCAAGCGACGCGGTCGATCTCATCGACCAGTTCAACCGTTCGGGGCTGGCGAAAGCAATCCCGGCCCTCGCCCAGATGGTCAACAACGGCGATCTCGATCGCCTGGTACAGCTCGCACGCGTGTATGCCTCGACCGAGGATTCGGTGACCGACGAAATGGTCGGCCGCGTGAGCGATGCAATCGGCGGCGGGCTGAGCCTGCTCGACCAGGTGAACCGCTCGGGTCTCGAGCGCGCGCTGCCGGTGCTCTCGCGCATGGTCGCCGACGGCGATCTGGAGCGACTCGCCCAGCTCGCGCGCGTCTACAGCTCTGCGGAGGACTCCATCACCGACGAAATGATCGGCCGCATTGCCGAAACGGTCAGCGAGGGCTTGTCCTTGCTCGACCGGTTGAGCCGGGGCGGGGCCGGCAGATTCGTCGAGATGATGGAACGCATGCAGTCCAGCGGCTCGCTCGAGCGCATCGCAACCGTGCTACCCAGGCTGCTCGATCGCATGGAGGGGGTGGAGAGGTTGTTGCATGCTGCCGATGCAGTGGCTACCAAAGCGGCCGCCGCGCCGCCCGAGAGCGGCGGTCTGGGCGGTCTGTGGAGCATGGCGCGGGACCCGGAAACCCAGACCGCGATGCGCTTCATGTTGAATCTGAGCAAGGAGCTTCGTTCCTCGCACAAGCGCTGATTTCAGCGAACGCACATCGGGGAAAACAAAGGGGGCCTTGCGGCCCCCTTTGTCGTTCCGCGGCAGCGGAACGCCTGCCCGCCTCAAGCCTGATCTGCTTACATCTTCAGGATCCACGCCACCAGGGTCTTGAGGTCGGCGTCGGATACCGCGGCGTTCGGCGCCATCGGAACCGGGCCCCAGACTCCTGAGCCGCCCTTCTTGACCTTGTCGGCGAGCTTCGCCTCAATTCCCGCCTGGCCCTTGTACTTCTTGGCAATTTCCTTGTAAGCGGGGCCGACCGACTTCTTGTCGATCTGGTGGCAGGCGAGGCAGTTGTGTTTTTTCGCCAGTGCCTCGTCGGCCCGGGCCGGCGCGGTTGCGAGCAGCCCGCCTGCCACGGCGAGCGCGAGGGTGGTCGTCCGGATGTTCATCGTCTGCAGCTCCTTCGTCGGTTAATAGATGTCGTGGGTCGTATTGTAAACGTTGAAATGCCCGGTCGGCGTGATGATGCGCGGATCCTTGATCACGGCCTTGAGCTTCTTCGTCTTGTCATCGACCACCACCAGGGCCGACTGCTGGTTTTTCGCGCTCCACACGGCGAACCAGACCTCGTCGCCCGCCTTGTTGTACTCGGGTTGCACCACGCGTTTGGCGCCCTCGCCCAGGTTCGCCCAGTCGGCGATCGGCAGGGTTTCGGGTTTCTTGTCGAGGTTGCTGATGTCGTACACCGCGATCGACTGCGCAATCTTCGCATCCGGATTGAGCGGTGTGTCGACCCACAGGTTCTTCGATTTCGGATGGGTCTTGATGAACAGGTTGCCGCCACCCTGGCCGTCAAGGTATTGAACCACCTTCCAGGCAGTGTCCTTCTTCTTTGGGTCGGTGCCGATCAGTGCAATCTTCTCGCTGCCGAGGTGCCCCGTGGCCCAGACGGTCCCGAACCTGGGATGGGTAAAGTTCGCGCCGCGGCCCGGATGTGGGATCTTGTCGACGTCGACGAGTTTCACAAGCTTGCCTTCTTTCACGTCGATCACGGCCACTTTGTTCGACTGATTTGCCGCCACGAGGAAGTAGCGCTTGGTCACGTCGAAACCGCCGTCGTGGAGGTACTTGGCTGCCTCGATCTCTGTCACGTTCAGGTTATTGATGTCGGCGTAGTTGACCATCAGGACCTTGCCGGTTTCCTTGATGTTGACCACGAATTCCGGCTTGAAGTGCGACGCGACGATCGCGGCCACCCGCGGCTCGGGGTGGTATTCCTGGTCGCCCACGGTCATGCCGCGCGTCGCCATGATCTTGAGCGGCTCGAGCGTATCGCCCTTCATGATGGTGTACTGCGGCGGCCAGTACGAGCCGGCGATCGCGTACTTGTCTTGGTAGCCCTTGTACTTCGAGGTGTCCACCGAGCGCGCTTCGAGGCCGACGCGGATCTCCGCCACGTTGTCGGGCTTCTCCATCCACAGGTCGATCAGGTTGATCTTCGCATCGCGGCCGATCACGTACAGGTAGCGCCCCGACGCGGACAGGCGCGAGATGTGCACCGCATAGCCGGTCTTGACGATATTGATGATCTTCTTCGTATCGCCGTCGATCAGTGCCACTTCGCCGGTGTCCCGCAGCGTGGTCGAGAAGATGTTCTCGATGTTGTAGTTGTTCATCTTCTTGGTCGGCCGCTTCTCCGGCGCGATGACGACTTTCCAGGTGGACTTCATCTGCGGCATACCGAACTCCGGCGGCACCGGCGGCACCTGCTGGATGTAGCGCGCCATCAGGTCGACTTCCGCATCGGTCATTTCGCCCGAAGTGCCCCAGTTCGGCATGCCGGCAGGCGAGCCGTACTTGATGAACACCTTGAGGATCTCCGTGCCCTTGGCCATCGTGATGTCCGGCGTGAGCGGTTTGCCGGTCGCGCCCTTTCTGAGCACGCCATGGCAGCCGGCGCAGCGCTCGAAGTAGATCTGGCGGCCCTTGTCGAACTCCGCCTTGGTCATCGGCGGCGCCTTCGGATCGATGTTCTGGTGCATGTCCTCCTGCGCCAGAGGCGATCCGCCCGCCTGATAACGGATCTCCGGCTCGGTCACGGGCGCGCGGCCGGGCTGGGTCGGCTGTGCAAGGGCCGCGGACAGGGCGAACGGCAGGGCGGCGAGGCCCAAAGCGCGTGCCAGGGTGCGGCGGGCTTGGCGTTTCATGGTGAGTCTCCTGTGGATCGATTGAATGCGGACAATTTAGGCTGGGCAGGAGGTTGCCCCATGGGGGGGCGCTGCGGTTTGATGCATATCAAGCGAACTGAGCCGCCCGGTAGGCCTCGACCAGCGGATAGATGTTGGCGGCCAGACGTGGGCGGTCATCGGTTTTTCCTTCCCCAAAGGCAATGCGATCAATGATCTTGCTGCGCCGCAAGGCGTGGCTTGATCCACATCAAGTCGGGTGTTCCCCGTGCTCGATACAAAGATTCGATCGAGGGATGGGAGAGCGGTCTGATGAACATCAGCGGAATCCTGGTTTATGCCCAACTCGAGCGCCTTGAACTGGTTCGCACGGCGCTACGATCAATGCCCGGGGTCGAGGTGCATGCGACGACCACCGAAGGCCGCATGGTGGTGACGCTCGAGCTCCCGGGCGACGCGGAAATGGCCAGCGCGATGACCGCGCTCAGCCGGGCGCCGGGAGTGCTCTCCGCCTCCTTGGTTTACGCCCACTGCGAAGATTTCGACGAACCATCACTACCCGATCAGGAGAAACCATCATGAACATGACGCGACGCGATTTCATCAAGTCGAGCGCCGTGGCGGCGACCGCTGCGGCTGCCGACGTCACGATCCCGGGCCTCAATGAAGCATTGGCGGCGACCGCGCCCGACAAGACCATCCGCTGGGACAAGGGCGTGTGCCGTTACTGCGGCACCGGCTGCGGCGTGCGGGTTGGCGTCAAGGACGGGCGCGTGGTCGCCACCCAAGGCGACCCCGACGCGCCGGTAAACCGCGGGCTGGCGTGCATCAAGGGCTATTTCCTCGCCAAGATCCAGTATGGCAAGGACCGGCTCACGCGCCCGTTGCTGCGCATGAAAGACGGCAAATTCGACAAGAACGGCGAGTTTGCGCCGATCTCCTGGCAGCAGGCCTTCGACATCATGGAAGAAAAGTGCAAGGCCGCGTTGAAATCGAAAGGCCCGACTTCGGTCGGCATGTTCGCATCCGGCCAATGGACAATCTGGGAAGGCATCGCCGCCGCCAAGTTCATGAAGGCAGGGCTGCGTTCCAACAATATCGACCCCAACGCGCGCCATTGCATGGCGAGCGCCGTGGCCGGGTTCATGCGCACCTTCGGCATCGACGAACCGATGGGTTGCTACGACGACCTCGAGCACGCCGATGCGTTCGTGCTGTGGGGCTCGAACATGTCCGAGATGCACCCGATCCTGTGGTCGCGGCTCATCGACCGGCGCTTGACCGCCAAGCATGTCAAGGTCGCGGTGCTCTCCACATTCAGCCACCGTAGCTCCGAACTTGCCGACCTCGAGATCACCTTCAAGCCGCAGACCGATCTGGCGATCATGAATTACATCTGCAACTACATCATCCAGTCGGGCAGCGTGAACGAGGAGTTCGTCAAGAAGAACATCAACTTCATGAAGGGCGTGACAGACATCGGTTACGGCCTGCGTCCCAACCATCCGCTGGAGTTGGTTGCCAACAACAACGGTTATCCCGGCGCGGACGGCAAGCCCAAGGGTGATCCCAATGCGGCGGCCGCGATGACGTTCGACGAGTTCAAGCAGTTCGTCTCCGAGTACACCGCTGACAAGGTCTCCGAGCTCTCGGGCGTGCCGAAGGACCAGCTCGAAGCGCTCGCCAAGCTCTATGCCGACCCCAAGACCAAGGTTGTGTCGTACTGGACGATGGGCTTCAACCAGCATACGCGCGGCACGTGGGTCAACAACATGATCTACAACTGCCACCTGCTGGTGGGCAAGATCTCCGAGCCCGGCAATGGCCCGTTTTCGCTCACCGGCCAGCCGTCGGCGTGCGGCACCGCGCGCGAAGTGGGCACGTTCGCGCACCGGCTACCCGCCGACATGGTGGTGATGAATCCGAAGCACCGCGAAATCGCTGAGCAGATCTGGAAGCTGCCTGCAGGCACCATCCCCGGCCAGATCGGCTTGCATGCCGTGGCACAGGACCGCGCGTTGAAGGACGGCAGACTCAACTTCTACTGGACCTTGTGCACCAACAACATGCAGGCGGGTCCCAACCTCACCCAGGAGCGCTATCCGGGCTTCCGCAATCCCGACAACTTCATCGTGGTCTCCGACGCCTACCCGACGGTTAGCGCGCTCGCCGCCGACCTGATCCTGCCCGCCGCAATGTGGATGGAGAAGGAAGGCGCCTACGGCAATGCCGAGCGGCGCAGCCAGTTCTGGCGCCAGCAGGTCAAGGCGCCGGGCGAGGCGAAGTCCGACCTGTGGCAGATCGTTGAATTCTCCAAGCGCTTCAAGATCGAGGAAGCGTGGGGCGATGAGTTGGTCGCGAAGCTGCCCGGGGTCCGTGGCAAGACGCTGTTCGACGTGCTGTTTGCCAACGGCGAAGTTAACAAGTACCCGCTCAAGGACCTGCAGCAAGGGTTCGAAAACGACGAGTCGAAGCACTTCGGCTTCTACCTGCAGAAAGGGTTGTTCGAGGAATACGCGAAGTTCGGGCGCGGTCACGCGCACGATCTCGCGCCGTTCGATACGTACCACAAGGCACGCGGGCTGCGCTGGCCCGTGGTGGACGGCAAGGAAACGCTGTGGCGTTTCCGCGAGGGCTACGACCCGTACGTAAAGAAAGGCGAGGGCGTGCGCTTCTACGGCAAGCCAGACGGCAAGGCGGTGATCTTCGCCCTGCCCTATCAGCCGCCAGCCGAATCGCCGGACAAGGACTACGACCTGTGGCTCGCCACCGGCCGCGTGCTCGAGCACTGGCACTCCGGTTCGATGACGCGGCGCGTACCCGAGCTGCACAGGGCGGTGCCGGATGCCTGGGTGTTCATGAACCCGAAGGACGCCGAGGCGCGCGACTTGAAGCGGGGCGATGTGGTGAAAGTGGTGTCGCGGCGCGGCGAAATCCAGACGCGGGTCGAGACCCGCGGCCGCAACAAACCGCCGGTTGGCTTGGTGTTCGTCCCCTGGTTCGACGAGTCACGGCTCATCAACAAGGTTACGCTCGATGCCACCTGCCCGATCTCGAAACAGACCGACTTCAAGAAATGCGCGGTGAAAGTGGTAAAAGCGTGAGGAGTGATGCGTGAGGGGATGAGGAGTAACTGCTCCCCGCCCCTCATCTACAACACCCGCGATGGAAGACGAAGGCAAAGCGGCGGCGCGCCGCCAGTTCCTGTTCGACACGGCGAAGGTCGCGTGCGGAGTGGGCATGCTGGGACTCGGCCTCGGGCTCTATACCAGGCACGCGGGAGCGCTGCCGCCGACTGCGGTCCGGCCGCCCGGCGCGCGCCCCGAGCCGCAGTTCCTCGGCGCCTGCATCCGCTGCGGGATGTGCGTGCGGGACTGTCCGTACCACATTCTGGATCTGGCCAAACCGGAGCAGCCCATCGCCGCCGGTACGCCGTATTTCGTGGCGCGCGACGGCCCGTGCGAAATGTGCGAAGACATTCCCTGCGTCAAGGCTTGCCCGACTGGGGCGCTCGATCACAAGCTCACCGAAATCAACAAATCGAGGATGGGGCTGGCAATGCTGGTCGATCACGAGACCTGTCTCAATTTCCTCGGCCTGCGCTGCGACGTGTGTTACCGCGTGTGCCCGCTCATCGACAAGGCGATCACGCTCGAGCAGCAGCACAACCCGCGCAGCAAGCACGCCATGTTCATTCCGACCGTGCACTCCGACCAGTGCACGGGCTGCGGCAAATGCGAACACGCATGCGTGCTGGAGACTGCGGCGATCCGGGTGCTGCCGCGGCAGCTGGCGAAAGGCGAGCTTGGCGGTCACTATCGCCTCGGATGGGAAGAGCAGAAGAAGGTCGGCAAGCCGCTCGTCGAAGGCATCATCGATCTGCCGGACCGCGTGCCGGAGAGCCCGAAATGAAACAGGACGCCGGCGCCGAGGCGGTCCGCGCAAGAGGCTGGCTGCGCACGCATCAGTGGCTGCTCGCGCGCCGCGCATCGCAATTCGCGGTGCTCGCGTTGTTTCTCGCCGGCCCGTGGTTCGGCTACTGGCTCGTCAAGGGCAATCTCAACTACGGCCTGACCCTTGGCGTGCTGCCGCTCGCCGATCCGTACGTGCTGATGCAATCGCTCGCCGCCGGACATCGCCCCGAACGCAACGCGCTGATCGGCGCGGCAATCATCCTGGTTGCGTATTTTCTGGCCGGCGGGCGCGCCTACTGCGCCTGGGTATGCCCGGTCAACGTGGTGACCGACGCGGCGCATTGGCTGCGTGCGCGGCTCGGCGTGCGCGGCAGTGCACGGCTGTCGCACGCCACGCGCTACTGGATTCTGGCAATGACGCTGGCGCTCGCTTTGATCACCGGCACCATAGCCTGGGAACTGGTGAATCCGGTTTCGATGCTGCACCGGGGAATTATCTTCGGCATGGGCGCGGGCTGGATCATCGTCGCCATGACGTTCCTGCTCGATCTGTTCGTCGCCGAGCGCGCCTGGTGCGGACACTTGTGCCCGGTCGGTGCGTTCTACAGCGTGGTCGGCAAATTCAGCCCGCTGCGCGTCTCAGCGGTGCGGCGCGCCAAGTGCAACGACTGCGCCGATTGTTACGCGGTTTGTCCGGAGCCGCTGGTGATCAAGCCCGCGCTCAAAGGCGCGGATCACGGCATCGGCCCGGTGATCCTGTCGCCCCACTGCACCAATTGCGGCCGTTGCATCGACGTCTGCTCCAAGGACGTCTTTGCCTTCGCTACCCGTTTCAGCAATCGCGGCGAACCGCAGGCCAACGACCAACGGCCTGCAACGCGTTCCGCTGAAGCGCCCGTTCAACTGTCCTGACGCCAAGGAGTCGCTCATGAACAAGTCCGCCACGATTCTTCTCGCCATACTCGGCCTGATCTTGTCGCAGCCAGCACTTGCGCAGCAGGGCACATCCCGTGTGCAGACGCTGCGCGGCGCTGACGCGGCCGCAACCGACCAGGCGCCGCCGGAGCGGTCCTACACGGGCAAGTCGCCCGGCAGCCAGAAGCCAGTTGCGCGCACCTTCAGCACGCAGCCGCCCGTGATACCGCACGCGATCGAGGGTTTCGATGAAGTGACGCTGCAGAACAACCCGTGCCTTGCCTGCCATGGGCCCGAGAACTACAAAAACGTAAGAGCGCCGAAAGTGGCCGACAGCCATTTCAAGGACCGCGACGGCAAAATGCTGGCAGAGGTATCCGCGGCGCGCTATCAGTGCAGGTCCTGCCACGTGCCGCAGGCCGATGCAAAGCCGCTAGTGGGGAATACTTTCAAGGGCGACGTCGCAACCGCCCCAAGAAAGAAGTAGTGGCGCTCGGCACTACGTCAAGCGAACTGCGCCGCCCGGTAGGCCTTGACCAGCGGATAGAGGTTGGCCGCAAGCAGTACCGCCGAGACCGCGAAGAGGATGCCCGCCGGACGCGCCAGGGCGGGGACCGCAATGGCGGCGACCAGTACCCCAACGGCAACGCCATGAACGCGCGCGTGGCGCCGCGCGGTTTTGTCGGGAACCACGCCGCGGGTACGGGACGCCGCGCGCCCGGGCGCCGTGCGCTGAAGATGCAGCCAGGTCAGGAACGGGGCGATCTTGTAGAGCATCCCACACACCACCGACATGCCGAAACCCGCAAGCATGAGAGTGCCCAGCAGTAACGGGTAGGCGGCGTGCTCGCGCCACTCCGGCCAGACCTGCGCGCAGAGGAACGCGAGGCTCGAAGCGGCGAGGCTCGCCGTGCCGAGTGCCCAGAATTCAAGCGTCGCGTCGGGTGCGCGGCGCCTGCGGCGGCGCTGCAGGCCGAAAGTCGTCGCTGCAAAGACAATCAGCGCAAGCGCGGCGAACACCTCGCATGCGCCCGCCACATAGGCGGCAAAGGGCGCATCGACGCTGCCGGCAATCGTCCATCCGAGCAGGGTTGCGAACACGCCGGGTACCAGCGCGCGCTGCATCCATGCCGGGAAGGGCGGGGTGAACTGGAACAAAGGCACCACCTGATACGCAACGCTTGCCACGAGCGCGAAGGTCCATCCAGCGATTCCCCAGCCCGCATGAAGCCCGGTGAATTTGATGAGCGGCACTTCCAGGCCCTGGGAGAGGGCCTGGGCCAGCACCATACCGATCGCGGCGGTGAACGCGAGGGCGATGAGCGCCAATGCGATCCCGCGCAGTGTCGGCGTGCGCGCATCGCTGCGCGCGAGGGCGACCGCGACCGAGGCAATGAACACCGCAACGCCCGATGCGAGCAGCGCCTGCGCCACGTGCATCAGCCACGGCACGCCGAACGCGAGGCCGGCCGCGAGCGCCAGCGTGCCCGCGCTCAGGGTGCCGTGGCCGATTGCGGCGACGAGCGCCAGCCAGGGGGGCCGTACCGCGAGCAGCACACACACCAGTTGCAGCAGCGCGCCGAACATCGTCATGGCGAGGAATCCGATTGCCAGCAGGTGCGCCATCGCGATGGTGACCGGATCCCAGCGCTGCGCAAGCGCATCCGACCCGTAAACGACGAGCGCCAAACCCGCCAGCACCGCGAACAGCGGTGCGGTAATGAAGAACCGCATCGGCACCCAGTACGGGGGTGCCTGATGGTAGGCGAGCACTTTCGCCTTCTATGGGTAGGCGAGCATCCCGGGGCGCTAAACCTTGGCCCGGAGCGCGCGCAAACCCTCTGTGATCGCGCCGTCGCCGGAATCGAGCAGCGCGTCGCACTCCGGGTACAGCACGCCTTCCTCCTTGAGATTGTGCTGTTGCATTAGCACGAGCATGGTTTCCGAAGCGGCGAGGTAATCTTCGCCCTGGCTGCGGGACGCAGCGTCGATCAGTTGCTCGATCAACTCCAGCATCTGCGAGTGCTCTTCGCGCATCACTGCCGTCGGACCGTGCGTCATTCCCGTGGCCTGTTCGAATGCGGGAAACAGGATCTGTTCCTCGAAATCGAAGTGGCGCACCATTTCCGCTTGATACGCGGCGATTTTCGCCTTGCACTCGGGCCAGTGATTTTCCGCTGCCGCGCCTTCGGCGGCGAGAAACAGTTCGTCGCACGCGCGGTGATGCTCGGTCAGCGCTTCGGTAACGTTTTCCATCACGAACTCCCCGGAACGATTCCCGCTATTGGGTGCGGGATTGTCGGGAGTCGCCGGCATAGCCGACTTGATGTGCGTCAAGCTGAAGGGGGGCGATGCATCGCGTGGATCGTCGCGGTGAACAGCAAGACCGCGAGCAGATTGTGGGAATACACGAGCGCGAACGGCAATTGCGTGAACGCCATCGCGGCCCCGAGAACAATCTGCGCGGAGGCGAGTCCGAGCAGCAGTTTGGCATGCAGCCGCCAGCAAATGGCCGCGAATGCGAGGCCGAGCAGTCCGTGCGCGATCAGGATCGGCACCCCGACGCGGGTGATCGATAGCGCCGCGCCGAGCGCGAGCTGGACCACGATCACCGCGAGCGCAGCCAATTCGACGCGAGAAGAAACTCTCGCCCCCGACTGCCGCACGCGCAGCCACCACAGCAGCCCGGCGAGCGCGAACCCCCCGAGCAGATTCGTCACCGCTACCGCGGGGTGCGGCGTGCCGGCGCTCGCGCGCCCGATCCACGCAAGGACGATCGTGAGCGCGAGCAGCGCGGCGGTGATCGCCAGATCGGTGCGTGCATGGCGACGCTCGAAAGCGATCACCGCGAGTGCGATGATCGCCAGTCCCGCCAGGATCGCGGCAACGCGATGCGTGCCGCGTATCGCGTCGATCACGCCCTCCGGAACTGCGGATTCGCCGTAGCCGTGCACGCGCAGGAACGCGCTCGCCGCTGCGATCATCACCACGCAGGCGAAGCCCAGCGTCGCGAGCTTTGCAACGAGCGTCGCGCCGGCGCTCACGCGATCACCCTACATCGTTCGCCGCAGGGCATGGGCGAGCCACACCGCGCAGGCGAGCACGACCACGGCGCCGCCCTGATGCGCCGCGCCAAGGGCGACGGGAACCTGCAGCGCGAGCGTCGCGATGCCGAGCACGATCTGTGCGGCGAGTGCTGCGAGAAGGGCGTGGCAGGCCAGGCGCGCTCGGGGATCCGTGACCTCGCGCAACACGTGCCACCAGAGCAGCGGCACGGCAAACGCGAGCAGCCAGGCGATCGAGCGGTGCACGAACTGCACCGTCGCCATGTTGTAGAAGAAATTCATCCACCACGGTTCGAGCATGAAGATCTCGGGCGGTATCCAGTGGCCGTTCATCAGGGGGAACGTGTTGTAGGCCTTGCCGGCACGTATACCCGCTACGAATCCGCCGGTGAGTGACATCAGGAAGATCACCGCGACCATCGCGAGGGCAGCCATCGAGCGCCGCGCCGGCGAAGAATTGCGTCGCGGAACAAGCAGATCCAGTGCGATCCACAACATCGCGACAAAGATCAGCAATGCCAGACCGAGATGCGCGGTGAGGCGGAACTGCGACACGCGTGGATCATCGACCAGCCCGCTCTTCACCATGTACCAGCCCATCGCGCCCTGCAGGCCGCCGAGCACGAAGACGCCCGCGAGCCTCCAGGCGAGCGGCCGGTCGACCATGCGTCGCAGCAAAAACCACAGCATGGGAAGCAGGAACACCACGCCGATGCCGCGCCCGAGCAGCCGGTGGAAGTACTCCCACCAGAAAATGCTCTTGAACCCGGCGAGGTCCATGTGGAAGTTCACTTTCTGGAACTCCGGTGTCAGGCGGTACTTGGCGAACTGCTCGTGCCAATCGGCGTCGCTGAGAGGAGGAATGGTACCGATCAGGGGCTGCCATTCGACGATCGACAATCCCGAGTGAGTCAGTCGCGTCACGCCGCCGACCACGACCATGACGAGCACCAGCGCAGCGCAACATAGCAGCCAAACCGCGACCATGCGCCGCGCAGACCCGGCGATGTTGTGCTGCAGCATCCCAAGAGCCCCTTCAAAATTGTGGTGATCCTCGCCCACCCTCAACCGGAAAAGCTTGATCCGCATCAAATCGAGCGCACCGCCCACTGCGTATCTTCGTCGCCGTTTCGCCTGACAAGGCGGCATTTTCCATCTAACTGCAAGGGGGCAGCATGAGCAATGCAATCCAGCCGGCCGGCGACCATGAAGTATTCGAAGAACCCGTTCCCCCGATGCAACAACTGCTCGACAACCCGTTTCTGCTGCTGTTCATCGGCATTGCCGTCCCGACGGTGCTCTACATCGTCTTGGGCGTGATGGAAATCGTCGCGATCCCGATCGCCAAATGACCGACCCCCGTACCACAAGGAGAATGCAATGAGTGCCATTCTGCCGCCGCCTGAGCGAGTCTGGTGGAAGCAGCCGCTCGATCGCGTCGAAGGGCTGTGGATCGGCATCGCGCTGGTGTGGTGCCTGATCATGTTCTTCATGATGCCTTACTGGCATGTGTACGGAAAACAGAACCTCGCCAACGAGGCCTGGCGCACCACGCCGGAGGCCTACATGAAGAAGGCCGAGGAGGTGGTCGCGAAGTACAAGGTGCGCGAGGAAACCGACCAGAAGATCCCGGTGGTCCATCCGCCCGCCGGCAGCGACGTCTACCTGGTTGCGCGGCTCTGGTCGTGGTGGCCGATCCTCGAGCTCGAGGCGGGCAAGTCCTATCGCATCCATCTGATGTCGATGGACTGGCTGCACGGTTTCTCGCTGCAGCCCGAGAACATCAACGTCGAGGTGCACCCGGGCTACGATCACGTGATGACCGTCACGCCGACGCGCGCGGGTAGCTACTCGATCATCTGCAATGAATACTGCGGCATCAACCATCACACGATGGCCAGCCGCTTGTACGTGAAATAGGGGGCCGCACATGGCAGTCAATCGGATGTTCCGCACCTGCCCGGCGAGCGGGCTGGTGTTCCACGAGCCGGCCGAGAATCTGATGAAGGCCAACGCGGTCGCGGCCGCGGTGTCGCTGCTGGTCGGCGGCATCCTCGCCATCGGCGTCACGCTCACACGCTGGCAGGCGGTGCACATGCTGCCGCCCGATTCGTTCTACCTGTTCCTCACCGCGCACGGGCTCAACATGCTGGTGTTCTGGATCATCTTTTTCGAGATGGCCATCCTGTACTTCACCTCGTCCACGCTGCTCAAATGCCGGCTCGCCGCGCCCGGCATCGGCTGGGTCGCCTTCTGGATGATGGTGGTCGGCGCGCTGATGAACAACTACGCCGTATTTCGCGGCGACTCGTCGGTAATGTTCACGGCCTATGCGCCGATGGGCGCGCACCCGACGTTCTATCTGGGCCTGATCCTGTTTGCGGTCGGCGCGCTGATCAGCTGCTTCGTATTCTTCGCCACGCTGGTGGTGGCGAAGAGCGAGAAGACCTACAACGGCTCGGTCCCGCTGGTCACGTTCGGCGCGATCACCGCCGCCATCATCGCCGTGTTCACCATCGCGTCGGGCGCAATCATCCTGGTTCCGACCTTCCTGTGGTCGGTCGGGTTCATCGATCATATCGACTCGCTCGTTTACCGGACCGTGTTCTGGGCTTTCGGACACTCCTCGCAGCAGATCAACGTCTCGGCCCACGTCGCGGTGTGGTACGCGATCGCCGCGATCGTGTTCGGCGCCAAGCCGCTGTCGGAAAAGGTGAGCCGCACCGCGTTCTTCCTGTACATCTGCTTTCTGCAGCTCGCCAGCGCGCACCACCTGCTCGCCGACCCGGGGCTCACCTCGAACTGGAAGATCTTCAACACCAGCTACGCAATGTATCTGGCAGTGCTCGCCTCGATGGTGCACGGCCTGACCGTGCCGGGGTCGATCGAGGTGGCGCAGCGCCAGAAAGGCTATACCAATGGCTTGTTCGAGTGGTTGAGAAAGGCGCCATGGGGCAATCCCGCGTTCTCGGGCATGTTCCTGTCGCTGATCGGCTTCGGCTTCCTCGGCGGAATCTCCGGCGTGATGATGGGTACCGAGCAGCTGAACCTGCTCATTCACAATACCCTCTACGTGCCGGGCCACTTCCACGCGACGGTCGTGGTCGGCACCACGCTCGCCTTCATGTCGCTCACCTACTTCCTGATCCCGGTGCTGTTCCGCAGGCAGATGATGTTTGCCGGCATGGCCCCATGGCAACCGTACGTGTTTGGCCTTGGCATGATGGGCGTGTCGCTGTTCCTGATGGGCGCCGGTACGCTCGGAGTGCCGCGCCGGCACTGGGATATCGCCTTTGCCGGCAATCCGCTGCCGTACGAGTTTCCCGGATCCGCGTGGCTGATGATGGCGCTCGCGGGCATCAGTTCGATCTTCGCGTTTGTCGGCGGCGCCATGTACCTCGCGATCACGGTCGGATCCGTGTTCTTCGGCAAGAAGATCGAAACGCCGGGCTTCAAGGAAATTTCGGCGCAGCAGGGGATGGTAGGGCGGCCGCAGCCTGCCGCGGCGCCTGCGGACACCACCGTGATCGCGGGGCATCAAGGCGGCGTCGGCGCGGGCGGGATGTGCATGGTGGCGCCCGGTACGTTCGTCCTCGCGATCGTGTTCCTGGTGTCGTTCGTGCTGTATTACTTCATCAACTGGAAGTATCTGTCGACGGTCTGGCCGCTGCGGTAGACGCGATTGCCGCCATGGGTGCCATCCTTAACCTGTTCAAACTGCGCATCGGCGTCGCGATTGCGGTTGCCGCGCTCGCCGGTTTCGCGGTGCAGGTTGGATCGGCGCCCGCGGCCTGGCGCGTGGCGTTGCTGATGCTGGCGGTGCTCGTGTCCTCGGCCGCTGCGGGCGCGTTCAACCAGTATGTAGAGCGCGATCTGGATGCGCGCATGCGCCGCACTCGCGGCAGGCCGTTCGTGACCGGTCGCCTGACGCACGGTCCGCGCTGGCTGTGGCTGATCGGCGCCATGACGATCGCATCGTGCGCGCTCGCGTGGCTCGCGACCAACCTGGTGGCCTCGATCTACGTGTTCCTCGGGGCGTTTACCTATGGCGTGGTGTATACGGTGTGGCTCAAACGGCGCACCTGGCTGAACATCGTGGTCGGCGGCCTCGCCGGGAGTTTCGCGGTGCTGGCCGGCGCGGCGGCGGTGACGCCGGAGCCCGGTGCTGCGGCGCTCGCGCTCGCCGTGGTACTGTTCTTGTGGACCCCTCCGCATTTCTGGAGTCTCGCCATCGCCTATCGCGACGATTACGCCGAGGCCGGCGTGCCGATGCTCCCGGTGGTGGTGGGCGACGCGCGCGCGGCGCATGCCATCCTGGCCAGTGCGGTGCTGCTCGTCGCGGCGTCGGTGCTGCCTCGCCTGTATGGCATGGGCTGGATTTACCTCGCCTGCGCGCTGGCAGGCGGTGCCTGGTTTCTGGCGAAGTGCGTTGCGCTGGTGCGCGCACCGTGCCGCGTCACCGCGCTCGCAAGCTTCCACGCATCGCTCGTTCAGTTGTGCGCGGTGCTGATCAGCGCGATGGCGGACGCCGCCATCGCCTGATCATGTCGCGTTACGCTTGCCGGCTGGCCGCGCTCGTGGCGGCGGCCGGAATTTCCTTTGCGTGCATGGCCGCGGACGAGGTGCCCGTTTCGCCGCTCGACGAAAAGGCGGCGTTGCGCGCATCGCAGGCCGTGATCGGTCAGCCCGTGGGGGAACATCTGCTGCGCGACCGCGAGGGACGCGAAATGCGCCTGGCGCGCTACCGCGGCAAACCGCTGGTGGTGCAGTTCATCTATACCGGCTGCTATCAGGTCTGCCCCGCGACGACGCAGTTTCTCTCCACCGCGGTCGTCGCGGCGCAAAAAGCCCTGAGCGCCGACGCGTTCAATACGCTCAGCATCGGCTTCAATCTGCCGTTCGACACGCCGCAGGCAATGAAGTCCTTTGCCAGGCAGCAGGGGATCAAGGTTCGCAACTGGGAGTTCGCCAGTCCGGATGCCGCGACGCTCGACGCGCTCACGCGCGAATTCGGCTTTACCTACGTCGCCACGCCCAAGGGCTTCGATCACCTGCTGCAGGTGACGATCCTTGACCAGGAAGGGCGGGTCTACCGTCAGATCTACGGTGAATCGTTCAGCGCGCCGCTGTTCGTCGGGCCGTTGCTCGAACTCGTCAATCACTCGCCGAAACCGGCGACCGGGATCATCGAGTGGGTGGAGCAGGTCAAGCTGCTGTGCACGGTCTACGATCCGACCAGCGGCAAGTATCGGGTGAACTACGCGGTGCTCATCGAATTGCTCGTCGGCGCGAGCGTGATTCTTGGGGGGGTCACCGTGCTGGCGGTCGAATGGCGCCGCCGGCGGCGCGCCGCGCGCGCCGCAAGCCTTTGATCCACGTCAAATCCGTCCGGGCGCGGCACGGCTATTAAGTAGGACGTGTTGCGCGCCATTCAACGTGCCGGGCAGTGGGTGTTCCTGCGGGTCGAAGCGATTTTCAATCTCGCTTTCGGCGACCGGCTCAACCCGCTCTACTACCTCGGGCCCATCACCTACCTGCTGATGTGGATCGTCGTCGGCAGCGGCCTGTACGTTTACGCGTTCTACAAGACCGGCATGGCCGAGGCCTACGCATCGGTCGAGTATCTGACGGTGCAGCAATGGTGGCTCGGCGGCGTAATGCGCAGCGTGCACCGCTACGCCTCCGATGCGATGGCGCTGACGATGGTGCTGCACCTTGCGCGGCACTGGATGTTCGATCGTTACCGCGGCCTGCGGTGGTTCTCCTGGGTCAGCGGCGTCGCGGTGCTGTGGCTGGTCTACGTCGCGGGCATCAACGGCTACATGCTGCCCTGGGACAAGATGGCGCAGTTCGTGGTGATCGCCACCGCCGAGTGGCTCGACTGGCTGCCCGTGTTCAACGGCACGCTGGTGCGCAATTTCATCCTGCCGGAGAATCTCAACGACCGGCTGTTTTCGTTGCTGTCGTTCATCCACATCGGTGTACCGCTCGCCGTGATGGCGCTGCTGTGGATCCATACGCAACGCGTGCCGCAGGCGAAGACCTCGCCGCCCGCGCCGATCGCGATCACGCTGCTCGCCGCCCTGGTGGTGTTGTCGCTGATCAAGCCGGCGCTGAGCCAGGGCGAGGCGAATCTCTCGCACGCAGTCACGGTGCTCGATTTCGACTGGTTCTATCTGCCGGTCTATGCGCTGCTCTACGCATGGGGGGCGGCGCCCGTTTGGTTGCTGGTCGCAGGGGGCACGGTATTGCTGGTTGCTTTGCCCTGGCTGCCGCCGCGGCGGCGCAGCGCGCCGGTGGAAGGCTTTCACATGCTGGTGCGGCCCGACAACCGCATCATCGGCGTTCGCGACGGCGAGACGGTGCTCGACGCCGGATTGCGCGAGGGTATCGCGTTCCCCTTCGAGTGCCGCAACGGCGGTTGCGGCAAGTGCAAGGCAGATCTCGCCTACGGCAAGGCCGGCCTCGGCGCCTACCAGAAGAGCGCCCTGAGCGACGAGGAGCGTGCAGCCGGCAAGGTGCTGCTTTGCTGTGCGAGCCCCGAAAGCGACATCCAGATCGAATACCTCCCGCAGAAGACCCTCGGCGGCATTCCCGCAAGGGTTTGGACCGCGAGCGTCGAGAGCATGGAGAAACTCTCGTCCGACGTGATGCGCGTGTTCCTGAAACTCGATGGCGGGCACCGGCTCGCCTTCTACGCCGGGCAGTACATCAACGTTTTGCTGGATAACGGCGAGAAACGCAGCTTCTCGTTCGCGACCGCGCCACACGTCAACGACCGGATCGAACTGCAGATCCGGCGGATTCCAGGCGGACGCTTTACCACGCACGTGTTCGAACGGATGAAACCGGGCGACCCGGTGCGCTTCGAGGGGCCGCTGGGCAGTTTTTTCCTGCGCGAGGAGGGCGGCAAGCCGATCATATTTGTCGCCGGTTCGACCGGGTTCGCGCCGGTGAAGAGCATGGTGGAGTACGCGTTTCATCGCAACATGCGGCGCCGCATGATCCTGTACTGGGGCGTGCGCAGCCGGCGCGATCTTTACCTCGCCGACCTGCCGCGGCAATGGGAAAAGGAGCACCCCGAATTCCGCTTCGTGCCGGTGCTCTCCGACCCAACTCCGGAGGATGCGTGGACCGGGCGTACCGGCCTCGTGCACGAGGCCATACTGGCCGATTTTCCCGATCTTGCGCAGTACCAGGTGTACGCCTGCGGCTCGGTGAACATGGTGGAGGCCGCCTATCCCGCGTTTCGCACCAGGGGGCTGTCGCAGGATGACTGCTTCTCCGACGCCTTCAGGCTCGCGCCGAAAATCCGCACCGGCGACACCGAGTTGGTGAAGCTCGGAGGGCGCGCATGAACGTCCTGCGCTGCCTGTTGCAACTCGTGCTGTATGTTCCGTTGATGGCGCTGGTCGGAACGCTTTCCTCGAAACCGGCGTTCACGCATGTGCCGCCGGAGCAGGCCCTGGTGCGACTGTCGGTGGTGCACGCGGCGCAACGCAAGGTCGAATGCCGGACGCGCACGCAGGAGGAACTCGCGAAGCTCTCGCCGAACATGCGCGCGGCGCAGGACTGCCCGCGCGAGCGAGCGCCGCTGGTGGTGGAACTGGACATCGACGGCAGTCTCGTGTACCGGCGGATTGCGGCGCCGGCCGGTATCACCAAGGACGGCGCCGCTTCGGTGTACTACCGGATGCTGGTGCCCGCCCGCGCGCATCAGGTGGCGGCCCGACTGCGCGACGGGCCGGGCGAAGGATTCAACTTCAGGAAAGATGCGCGCATCGAGCTGGCACCGGGCGGCTCGCTGCTGATCGATTTCAACGCCGCCCAGGGCGGCTTTCTGTTTCGTAACTGAACCGGAGAAGCGCATGAATGCCGCCATGGCGCTGCGAGCGGTCGAGCGCAGCTTCGACCGCGCATTCGGCGCACGCGTCAATCCCTGGCGCAACCTCGGTGCGCTGTCGTTCTGGCTGTTCTGGATTCTTGCGGCGACCGGCATCGTTCTCTACGTCTTCTTCGATACTGGCGTCGAGGGAGCCTATGCGTCGGTCGAGCGTCTGACGCGCGATCACCCTTTCTCCGGTGGCCTGCTGCACAGCATGCATCGCTATGCCGCCGACGCTTTTCTCGCGGTCGTGCTGCTGCACCTTTTAAAGGAGTTGGTCGACGGGCATTTTCGCCGCTATCGCTGGTTCTCGTGGGTCTCCGGGCTGCCGCTGCTCTGGTTGATGTACGCCTCGGGCATGGTCGGCTTCTGGCTCGCGTGGGACCAGCTCGCGCAGTTCTCCGCGACGGCGACGGCTGAGTGGTTCGACGTCCTCGGCCTCACGGCGGAACCGATCGTGCGCAACTTTCTCGCACCCGGCGCAGTCGGCGATCGGTTGTTTACGCTGTTCGTGTTCATGCATGTCGGCGGGCCGCTGTTTCTGCTTGGCGGAATGTGGATTCACGTCAAGCGCATCGGCCAGCCGCGAACGGCGCCGCCGCGTGCGCTGGCACTCGGCACGCTTTCCATGCTTGGCGCGATGTCCCTCGTCTGGCCGGTGTTCAGCCACGGACCGGCGAACCTCGCGCGCGTGCCCGGTGAACTGGCGCTGGATTGGCTGTACCTTTCTGGCCATCCCCTGATGTACGCGACGTCGCCGGCCGTTCTCTGGCTGGTCGCGGTCGGGCTGACTGCGGCGCTCGGGCTGCTGCCCGCAGTGCTGGCGCTGCTCACGCCGGCGCGCGGCGCGGCGCCGCAGATCGTGCAGGTCAGCGCCGCGAACTGCAACGGTTGCGGACGCTGCGTAGCCGATTGCCCGTTCGCGGCGGTGATGCTCAAACAGCACCCGGACCGGCGCGGCATGCGCCTCGCAGAAGTGGTGCCCGAGCTTTGTGCGGGCTGCGGTATCTGCGTGGGTGCTTGCCCTTCTTCGACACCGTTTCGCAGCACAGGGAAACTGGTGACCGGCATTGATCTGCCGCACCGCAGCGTCGA
Organism: Betaproteobacteria bacterium; assembly: GCA_016195915.1. Classification (GTDB taxonomy): domain Bacteria; phylum Pseudomonadota; class Gammaproteobacteria; order Burkholderiales; family SG8-39; genus JADGRQ01. Next base: position 94,824 of record JACPYS010000018.1, read on the forward strand.
TGCGGTCCGCGCCGAGCTCGAACGCAAGTTCGAGGGCATGCAAGGCGAGTCGCCGGCCGTGGTCTTTGCCTGCGAATGCGCCGCCGATGCCGCTTCAATTGCGGGGACGGCGACGGCAGTGATCTCGCTGCCCTGCGCCGGAATGCTGCCGCCGGCGTTCGTCGAGTACGCACTGCGGCACGGGGCACAGGAGGTCATGGTCAATGCGTGCAGGGAAGGCGAGTGCGCGTACCGGCTCGGGGATGCATGGACCTCCGAGCGACTGGGCGGCATGCGAGAACCCTATCTGCGCGCAAGCGTCGCGCGTGAGCTCGTGGCACTTGGCGGTTGCGCCCGCGGAGAGGAAGCGGCGCTTGCATCCGGGCTGGCTGCACTGCGCGCGCGCAACGTGCCGCCGCGCGCAACGCGTACCGGGAAGGGCGGCGCATGACTGGCATCCAGCGGCTTTGGCAAGTGGCGGCGTACGCGCTCTTCGCCGCGTTGCTTGTGCTGGCCGCGACCCGTCCTTATTATCGGCCCGTGCCGCCAAACATGGCTCTGCTGCAAGTGAGCTTCGCGCATGCCGGCGTGCCCGACGGGGAATGCCGCCGCCGGAGTCCGGCCGAGCTCGAGGCGCTCGCTCCCAATATGCGTTCCGAAATGCAGTGCCCGCGGGCTCGTCGCTCTGTCAGCCTCCGCCTGGAACTCGATGGGCAGACGATGATCGATGAAACCGTGCCGGCGTCCGGGCTGGCGCGAGACGGTGCGTCCAGCCTGTTCCGGCGGCTGCGGGTGTCCGCTGGGCGCCATCACCTGCGCATTGCCGTGTCCGATGGGAGCGGTCCGGCGCGCTTGCGCGACGAGTGGGTCGAGTTTGCTCCCGGCCGCATTCTTAACGTGGATTTCAGGCCCGACGCCGGGGGAGTGGTATTCCTGTGATGCCGGAAGCGATTGCGCGGATCTCGAGCGCCACACCCGGCCCCGCGATGCCGGCAACGCGTTACGTGATCGCGATTGCCGAGGGTAGCCGCCGCCGGCTGGCCATCGGGTGGCTCCTGCTCGCGTTCGGCGCGCTGGCGGCTTCAGGCGTGTTTTCCGTCTTGCTGGTGCTGTCTCGCGCCCCCGGCGTCAAGGATGTTTTTCCGCTGGTGGATTTCTTCCATGTGGCGCTGGTCGTGCACGTCGATCTTTCGGTGCTGGTCTGGTTTCTGTCGTTCGCCGGCGTCCTGTGGAGCCTGAACAGCACGCAACGGGGGCTCACTCTGGGCTGGGCAGCTCTCGCGCTGGCGCTGACCGGGACCGCGTTCATGTGCATTGCGCCGTTCATCGGAGCGGGGCGCCCGGTGATGGCGAACTATGTCCCGGTGCTCGACGACGCAACCTTTCTCGCGGGGCTGGTGATCTTCGCCGCGGGCGTCGCACTGGCGGTGCTGCGTGGAATGGCCGCGGTGCCGCGTGTCGGCGTGGTGCTCGACGGGGCGGGAGCCTTGCGCTTCGGGCTGAACACTTCGCTGGTATCGGCCGCCGTCGCATTGATCGCGTTCGCCTGGTCGTTTGCACGGCTGCCCGCCGGGCTCGAGGCGAAGGCCTACTACGAACTGCTGTTCTGGAGCGGCGGCCACGTGCTGCAATTCACCTACACGTTGCTGATGTTCGTCGCCTGGCTGTGGCTTGCCGACGTGGCGCGTGTCGCGTTGCCGGTGACCCCGCGGGTCGTTACGCTCCTGTTCGGGATCGGGCTCGCGTCGGTATTTGCGACCCCGCTGATCTATCTTGCCTACGACGTGGGATCGGTCGAGCATCATCGATTGCTCACGTGGCTGATGCGTTACGGCGGCGGCCTTGCGATCGTGCCCCTTGCGGCGGCGCTCGCAAGCGGCCTGGCTCGCGCGCCCGGCGCGCTCGCATCGGAGCGGCCGTTGCGGGATGCGCTCCTTACGTCGCTGCTGCTGTTCGGTGCAGGCGGCGCCATCGGATTCATGATCCAGGGCAACAACGTGACGATCCCCGCGCACTATCACGGGTGCATCGTCGGCGTGACGCTTGCCCTGATGGGGCTCGCATACGACCTCCTGCCGCGGCTGGGATTCGGTGCGCCCGGCGCGCGCGTGGCGCGCTGGCAACTTTGGCTGTACGCGGCGGGTCAGCTGATGCACATCGGCGGATTGGTCTGGTCGGGGGGGTACGGCGTCCAGCGCAAGGTGGCGGGGTCGGAGCAGGCGCTGCGTTCGCCAGAGCAGATCGCCGCGATGGGCGTGATGGGACTCGGCGGGCTGGTGGCGGTCATCGGTGGGTTGTTGTTCATCGTGATCGCGGCGCGATCCCTCCTTGCGCGGCGCGCGCCGCTGGCCTCCGTCGCGGCGCGGAAATCCTGATTCGGAGGGCGTGCATGGAAATGGTCTATTTCACGGTGATCGGCATCGGCCTTTACGCCCTGTCGGACGCGGCGCTCGATTTCATCGAACGCAAGAGGGGCAGGCGCTTCGAGAGCCGGCAGGTGATCTTCTTCATCATCATCCTGGTGCTTGCGCTGATCACCTTCGAGCTGATGGAGCTGGTGATGCGCCCGCCCGCGTAGCCGCGAAGCGGGGAAGCGGCTAGAATTCCGCGCTCCCCGCATGCGTATCCTCATCTCCAACGACGACGGCTATTTCGCACCCAGTCTGGCAGTGCTGGCCGGGCATCTGCGCGAGTTCGGGGAGATCACCGTGGTCGCGCCAGAGCGCGACCGCAGCGGCGCGTCCAACTCGCTCACGCTCGACCGCCCGCTCGCCGTGCGGCGCGCGGCAAACGGCTTTTATTACGTGAACGGCACGCCTACGGACTGCGTGCATCTGGCGGTGACCGGATTTCTGGAGCGGCAGCCCGACCTGGTGGTCTCCGGTATCAACTACGGTGCGAATATGGGCGACGACACCATCTATTCGGGCACGGTGGCCGCGGCCACCGAAGGTTTTCTTCTCGGCATTCCGTCGATCGCGGTTTCGCTCACGAGCAAGTACGGCAAGCATTTCGCCACAGCAGGGCGGATCGTCGCGCAGCTGGTGCAACGCCTGCAGCGTGCACCGATCGAGCAGCCGGTGCTGCTCAACGTGAATGTGCCGGACCTCCCGGAAACCGAGTTGCAGGGGATCGAGGTTACGCGTCTCGGGCGCCGTCACAAGGCCGAGGGCGTGGTGAAGTCGAACACGCCGCGCGGCGATACGGTCTTCTGGATCGGCGCGGCCGGCGACGCGCAGGACGCGGGACCGGGCACCGATTTTCATGCGCTCGCGGCCAATCGGGTCTCGGTGACGCCGTTGCAGGTCGACCTGACGCAGCACGCGCAGATTGCGCTGGTTCGCGACTGGATGGGTGCTTGAGCGCAATGCGCGGTGTCAGGAACCTGGCCGGTATCGGCATGACTTCGCGGCGCACGCGCGCGCGCATGGTCGAGCGCTTGCGCGAGCAGGGCATCCGGGACTCACGCGTGCTTGGCGCGATGGCGGCCGTGCCACGCCACGTATTCGTGGAGGAGGCGCTCGCCAGCCGCGCTTACGAAGACACGGCGTTGCCGATTGGCTTTGGCCAGACGATCTCGCAGCCTTACGTGGTGGCGAAAATGATCGAATCGCTCGCGGCAGGGCGCGCGGGCGACCGGCCTTTGCGAAAGACGCTCGAAGTCGGCACCGGCTGCGGCTACCAGGCGGCGGTCCTGGCACAGCTTGCCGTCGAGGTGTACTCGGTCGAGCGCATCCAGGCGCTGCTCGACCGGGCGCGGCGCAACCTGCTCGGCCTCAAGCTCTCAACGCTGCGGCTCGGCTACGCGGACGGCCGCGGCGGGCTCGAGAAGGCCGCCCCTTTCGACTCGATCATCGTCGCGGCGGTTGCGGAGAGCGTCCCGCCGGCGCTTTTGCAGCAGCTTGCGCCGGGTGGCAGAATGATATTACCGCTCAAGTCGCGTGAGCTGGGCGTTGGTGCGGAGCGGCTCGCGCTGATCGAACGCGGCGCCGGGGGCATTACTGAAACCAATCTCGATCCGGTGCGGTTTGTTCCACTAGAGGCGGGAAAGGCATGACGCGTTGTTTCCGAGCAGGTCTCGCCGTGGTGTGCGCCACGCTTGCATTGGCCGGTTGCTCGAGTACTCCGACCTCGGCGCCGGTCACCGACCGCGCACCCAGCGCGGTGGCTCAATCCAAACCGCCGGTCGCCACTGGCACCGCTGTGCCTGGCGCACCGTCCACATCCGGCACGATTTATGTTGTCAAGCGCGGCGATACGCTTTACTCGATTGCCCTCGAGCACGGTGCCGACTATCGCGAGGTTGCGCAATGGAACAATCTCGAGGATCCATCGAAAATCCGCGCCGGGCAGACGTTGCGCATGAGCGCGCCGGAAGGCGAGCCGGGAGTGCAAGTGGGGGCCGCTCGCGGCTCCGGCCCGGTTGCGTCACGCCCGCTCGAGGCCGCGCCGGCGGCGCCGGCGAAACCGGTCGCCGGCGCGCAGCCGCCGTCACCCGGTGCAAATGTCAAGACGGAACCCAAGGCGCTCCGGCTTCCTTACTCGGCAGAGAACCTCGCGTTGCTGCAAAAGGGCGAAATACCGACGAAGCCCGAGCCTGCCGCGGCGAGACCGGCGGACCCGGTCAAGCCGGCGCCTGCTGCTCCGGCGCCAGCCGCAGAATCCAGGGACGCCGAGGGAATCGAGTTTATCTGGCCGGCGAAAGGCAAACTGCTTGCGGGATTCTCCGAACCGAGCAGCAAAGGGGTGGACATCTCCGGCAAGGCGGGCGACCCGGTGCACGCTTCGGCGCCGGGCCGTGTGATGTACACGGGCACGGGCATCCGCGGATACGGCAAGCTGATCGTGATCAAGCACGACAACAGCTTCAACAGCGTCTACGCCCACAACCGCGAGATCCTGGTGAAAGAGGGCCAGACGGTGGTGCGCGGGCAGAAGATCGGTGAAATCGGCGACACCGATACGGACCAGGTCAAGCTGCATTTCGAGATCCGCAAATCAGGCAAGCCTGTGGATCCGCTCAAGTACCTGCCGCCGGCATAGAGTCACTTCGCGGCGCGGATCGCCGCAGCGAGGTCCATCACCGCAGCGGCGTAGAAGCTCGCGCGGTTGTAGCGCGTAAGCACGAAGAAATTCAGCAGCCCCAGGCGGTACTCGGTCGGCGCTCCCGGCGTTTCGAAATCGACCAGCGCCACCGGGGTCTCGAGCGCGAGGCCGGTGCGCGTTTCCACGCCGTATTGTCTGAGTTCGCGCATCGGAAACTTCGGCTCGATGCCGGCGTCGAGCATTGCGCGATGCGCCGCGCCGTTCACGTGTGCCGGCAGTGCGATCGGTTCCCCGGGTCTCCAGCCGTGCTGCCTGAGAAAGTTGGCAACGCTGCCGATCGCGTCGGCGGGGCTCGCGCGAAGGTCGATTACGCAATCGCCGTCGAAATCCACCGCGTAGCGCCGGTAGCTCCCCGGCATGAACTGCGGGATGCCGATGGCGCCCGCGTAGGAACCCTTGACGCTGAAGACGTCGATCCCCTGGTCCCGCGCAAACAGCAGGTACTGCTCCAGTTCCGACCTGAAGTATTCGGCGCGCGGCGGGTAATCGAAGGCGAGCGTCGCAAGCGCATCGATGACGCGAAAGCTGCCGCTGTTTCGTCCGTAGAGCGTCTCGATGCCGATGATGGCGACGACAATCTCCGCGGGAATGCCCTGCTCGCGCGCTGCGCGCTCGAGCGCCGCCGCGTGGTTCTGCCAGAAGGCAACACCCTCCCGGACGCGCGCGTCGTTGACGAAACGTGCGCGATAGGCCTGCCAGGAACGCGCGCCCGGATCCTTCGGCGGTGCGATGGCCTGAAGTGCAGCCTGCTGCCTGCGCACACGGGTGAAGAGATAGGCGAGCTCCGATGCGACGAAACCGTGGCGCTCCGCCATCTCGCGGACAAAGACCTGCACGTCGGGCCGGCTGCCGTACGCCTTGCGAGCGCCCTCCGCGCCGATGACCGCGGTCGCCGCGGAACTCGCAGCCAAGGCGCCGGCGGCAAGGAAAACGCGCAGGAATGTCTTCATGCCGGCGTGAATTCACGCACCAGGCGCCGCAGCCGCGACACTTCGCCGGCCGGCGAGGTCCGGCCGTAGCGCAGCGCGATATACAGCTCACTCACTGCGCCGATCGCGGCGCGCTGTCCGGGGAAGCGATCCGACGCGCGCAAGGCGAAGTCGCGAGGACCCTCCTGCGGCCGGCGCTCGAGACCGCGCCCCCCGAGTTTTGCACAGAACGCGACCCACGCGTTTTGCACCGGATCGGAGCGCCTCAGTCCGCGCAGCGACCAGGCAATGAGCAATGCAAGCACTACGGCGGTCGAGGTGAGCATGGCGAACGCCAGGCTCTTCCAGTCGGGATCGATCATGCCGAGACGGTTGAGAAATTCGCGCTGGCGGTCGGTGTTGTAGCCGAGAATCTGCAGATTCCACTGGTTCACCAGCGCTTCCCAGTTGTTGCGCGCGCTGCGGATCCATTCTGGAATTTCGGCACGCAACAGCAACGGAAGTTGCTCCGCGCCCGGGACCGCGCCCGCAAGTCCGCTATCGAGCCGCAGCGGCGAAACCGCGGCGGTCGGATCGACGCGTATCCATCCCTGATTGCGAAGATAGACCTCGGCCCATGCGTGCGCGTCGGCCTGGCGCACGGTAAGGTAACGGTCAACCGGATTCAGTTCGCCACCCTGGTAGCCGGTGACCACTCTCGCGGGTACTCCGGCCGAGCGCATCAGGAACACGAACGCGGAGGAAAAGTGCTCGCAGAACCCGGCGCGCGTGGAGAACAGGAACTCGTCTACGCTGTCGCGTCCGAGCAGCGGCGGCAGCAGCGTGTACTGGAATCCGCCATCGCGCAGGTGGCGCAGGGCCGTCTGCACGATCTGCTCGTCCCCGCGCGCCTCGCGCCGCCATTGCTCGCTCAGTGCGCGCGTGCGCGGGTTGAAGTTTGGCGGCAGACGCAGGGCGCGGCCCAGCACGGCCGGCGCCTCCTCTTCGGCGAGCCTCGCCCCGGCAAGCGAGGCCATCTCGTAGCGCATGCGCGTGCGCACCGGCGCATACGAGATCAGCTGACCGTCGCCCGAGATCCATGCGCGCGGTGGAAGGTACTCCGGCATATCGAGCGCGAACAGCCAGTCCCGCTGATGCGGCTCCAGGATCACCGTGTACGAATAGCGTGTCTCTCCGCCGGTCAGCTCGAATTCCGACAACCGCCTGAACGATCCGTTGCGCCAGGTGCGGCCGTCGAAGTCGAGAAATACCGGCCCGCGCCAGTAAAGGTGGCGGGAGGGCGGCGGTCGGCCGCTGAACAGGGCCCGGAACGCGATCGCGTCGGATTGGCTGAGTTTGGAAAACGAGCCGGGACTCATCGTCTCCGACAGTCCGGTGATGCCGGTGTAGGCGTCCTGCGGCAGGCGCCACAACGGTCCCTGCACCCGCGGGAAGAGCATGAACAGCAGCACGGCGATGGGCACCGCGTGCAGCAGCACGGTGCCGGCGATGTGCACGAGCGCGACGATGTTGCGCTGGGGCGCATTGAAGCTGACCAGCGTGGTGGTGATCACCAGGAGCGCGCAGCACATCACCAGCGCCGTGGGTATCGACTGCGTGAACAGGAAATTCGTGATGATGAGGAAATAGCTCAGAAACACCACCACGGTCGCGTCCCGGTGCGAGCGCATTTCGATCAATTTCAACCCGGCGAACAGCACCAGCAGCGCGATGCCCGCGCTGCGGCCGAACAGGGTGCGGTATTCAAGCCAGATTCCGGCCATCCCGATCACTGCCAGTGCGAGCGGCACCCATCGCCAGGGCAGCGGCCTGAGGTTCAGCACCAGGTAGGTCCGCCAGCCCAGCAGGCACAATGCGGACACGCTGACCCACCATGGCACACGTTCGGAGTGCGGCACGATCACGAGTGCGAGCGAAATCGCGAGCCAGCCCATGTCGCGCGCGGTGACCGAGCGCGCTTCGGGCATCAGGGGATGGACGCGGATCACGCGGTGGCAGCCTCGGCCGGCGAGCGTTCGGCTGCGGCGTCGTAGAGCGCAAGCGTGGTGAGGCAGGCCGCGAGGTGCACGTCTCCCCGGTCCGGCGCCAGCGTCCGCCCCGGAATTCGCAGCCCGTAGCGGACCCCGGCGCGTTCCGCCGCGAGCACCCAGCCTGCGAGCCGCGACAGGCGCCGTTCGTTATCCGCATCCGGCGGAAGCAGGGCCCAGTCCAGCCAAAGCTCGGCCGAACTCTGGCCTGAGAACTGCTTGGTAAGCATGTCTTCGCTTCTCGCCACCGCTTTCCATGCGACGTGACGCGGCGAGTCCGAGAACTGGTAGGCGCGCAGGCCGGAAAAATCGTCGGTGCCTTGTGCGGTCAATCGCGCGCTGCCGGAACTCGCCTCGGGGCTGGGTTGCGGGAGCGTGCTCGCTTCCGGCCGCGGGTAGACCAGGGCGCGCAAGTCGGGCCTGAGATTGCTCCATGCACGAAATAGTCCCAGCGGAAACCGTGTTTCCAGCATGACCCGGCCGATCGGCAACCATCCGCGGCGCTCGGCCGGCACGGGCAGGACCGCCGCTGAAGAGGTCCCTGCCGGGACATCGAGCACTGTCTGCGCGCCCGAGACGTCGTGGCGCACCAGGATCGCCACCCGATCGAACGGGTCGCCGTTTTCCAGGAACAACCGGAACTGCGCTGCCTCGCCGGCAAAGACCGGTTCGACGCGCCCGGCCTGGATCGACAGGCTCATCAGGTTGCGCACCGTATGCACCATTCCCGCGACTGCCATGCCGGAGAGCACGAACGTAAGCACGAAGCCGAGCGAAAGCACGTAGTTGATCGACCCGAGCAGGAGAACGAGCAGCGTGGCGGCGAAGATCAGCCCGAGGCGCGTGGGCAGGATGTAGACACGGCGCTGGCGCAGCACGATCGCCCCGGGTTCCGGCTGCGCGTTGCTGCGGAACCACGCGGTAAGGCGGGGATATTGGAGCAGGGAGCGCGACATGGGCGATGCGAGGTCTTGGCTACGTGCGTTGCGGGAAGCGATTGGTGAAAGCGCGCCGGGTACGTGTCCTGTAGCGTGAGAAGTCGCGCCGATCGAGCGCAATCACGTCCAGCACGCCGAGACGCTCACCAATCGCCACCAGCGATGCATCGGCAAGATCCATATTTTCGTACTTTGCCGTCAATGTCCGCATGTATTGAGCTGCGGGCGAACCCCACTGCCCGCGCATAATCCGCGTCGCCTGCGTGGATCAGGGCGAAAAGCCGACCGATGTCAGCGAGAATGTTTCGCGGCGGTAAGTCCACGAACCAGGGCCTTGGCCTGCGCCGCCGTGTTCTTCGGTTCGAGCGGCCCGTTTACTGCACCGATATATTTTCTCGCGCGCTCATAAATGCTCTTCGCCCTGCGGGGTTTGCGGCTGACTTCGTATATATCAAACAGGTTCATGGGGGATCCCTGTGAATAGCTCAAATTCTACTACGAGCACATTCCACGAGCGCGGATTGGCGGGAGCCTGGCTCAGTTACTGATTGATGCCTGCCAGCTTTACCGACTCAGCCTTGTACTTCGGTAAGGGATCGGAAAGCTTAGAAAAATGAACGGACTCTGCAGCGACCGAGAACGCTACGGCGTGGGTGTGAAGACCACGAGCTGTTATACCTTGGCGTGCCATCTGGCATCCAACGTTGCAAAGTAACTGTCCCGCTATTCAGTCGTCTATTCCAAGACCGTCAACCCTTGAACGAGGAAAGATCAACTGGTCGGCCCGGCATACGCCCAGCGCCCGCGCCACGCCGTGTGAACGAGATTCGGGTATTCAGGTTTGCCGAGACTGCCGTTGTACCGGCCAAGTGCCCGATAGTAGTCGCCGTTCTCGATGTCCAAGTAGTGGCGCAGGATTACGCAACCATAGATCAGGCTGGTGCGCAGTCTGAAGAGGTTATGTTCCTGCCTGCCGATCAGCGGCACCCAGAACGGCATCACCTGCATCAAGCCACGCGCACCCGCGCTCGAGACCGCATATTTGCGAAATCCGCTTTCGACCTCGATCACGCCTAAGACAAGTTGAGGGTCGAGACGATTGCGCAGCGCGTAGTAATGGATTGTCTTCAGCAGGTCGGTGCGGTTGGCGCGGTCGGGAATCCGCTTCATCAGCCGCGCCGACATCGTGTTCAGCCACTGCCGGCCATCTTCCATATTACGAAACTCAAGGGCTGGCACAGCTTTGTCTTGGTCCGCAAGCGCTGCGCGCAACGATGCACGCACTGTCTCGGCTAGCGGCTCGTACTGTTGCGCACCCGCGAGCGCCGCGGCGGGCGCTAGGGCAATTAGAAAAGCGAGCGCCCAGTCCCTCATCCCGTACCGAGTTGCTTGCGCAGGTGGGGCACGGCCTCGGCCAACGGCACGTCGAGAGGCTTGGCGTCGCGCCGGCCCTTGTACTCGATCGTTCCGGCGGCCAGTCCCCGTTCCGAGAGCACCAGCCGGTGCGGCACGCCGATCAGGTCCATATCCGCGAACAGCACACCGGGCCGCTCGTCGCGATCATCCATCAGTACGTCGAATCCGGCGGCAGCGAGTTCCGCGTACAGGCGGTCGGCCGCGCCGCGCACCGCGTCGCTCTTGCGGTAACCGATCGGCACCAGGCAAACCTCGAACGGTGCGATCGACGCCGGAAACAGGATGCCCCGCGCGTCATGGCCCTGTTCGATGGCGGCGCCGACGATGCGCGTGATGCCGATGCCGTAACAGCCCATCTCCATCGGCCGGGTCGCGCTTTTTTCGTCGAGGAACACGGCCTTGAGCGCAGCGGAATACTTCGTGCGCAGCTGGAAGATATGGCCGACCTCGATGCCGCGGCAGATTTCGAGGACACCCGTGCCGTCGGGGCTCGGATCGCCGGCGACCACGTCGCGTATGTCGGCCACCTGCACGGATTCCGGCAGATCGCGGCCCCAGTTCACGCCCGTGATGTGAAACCCTTCCTCATTCGCGCCGCAGACGAAGTCGCTCATCAGCGCGACCGTTCGGTCGGCCACCACGCGCACATCGCCGCGCGCGCCGACAGGGCCGACATAGCCGGGCTGGCAGCCGAGGTGGCGCACGATTTCCGCTTCGGTGGCGAAGCGAAACGGATCCAGGCCCTCGAGCTTCGAGGCCTTGATCTCGTTCAGCGTATGATCGCCGCGCAGCAACAGCAGGTGGAACGCCTCGTCATGCATCACCGCAATGGCCTTCACCGTGCGTGCAAGGGGCAGGCGCAGAAATTCGGCCACGTCTTCGCAACGCGTCTTTCCCGGCGTTGCCACCTTGATCATCGCCTCGAGTGGCGCGGCGCGCGGCGCCATGGGCGCGAGCGCTTCGGCGAGCTCCACGTTGGCCGCGTAGTCCGACGCGGCGCAGAACGCGATCACGTCCTCGCCGGAGTCGGCGAGGACATGGAATTCGTGCGAACCGGTGCCGCCGATTGCCCCCGTATCGGCCGCAACTGCGCGAAAGCGCAGGCCCAGTCGCGTAAAAATGCGCGTATAGGTGTGGTGCATGTTGCGGTACTCGCGTTCGAGGTCGTCGAGGTCGGCGTGGAACGAGTAACCGTCCTTCATCACGAATTCGCGGCCGCGCATGACGCCGAAGCGCGGGCGGCGTTCATCGCGGAACTTCGTCTGGATCTGGTACAGGTGCAGCGGCAGCTGCCGGTAGCTCTTCACCTCGGCGCGCGCAAGTTCCGTAACGACTTCTTCGGACGTCGGCTGAAGCACGAAATCGCGCTGGTGACGGTCTTTGAAGCGCAGCAGTTCGGGCCCATAGGACTGCCAGCGTTTCGATTCCTGCCAGAGTTCCGCCGGCTGAACCACCGGCATGGAAAGCTCGAGCGCGCCGGCAAGGTCCATCTCCTCGCGCACGATCGCCTCGACCTTGCGAACGATGCGCAGGCCGAGCGGCATCCAGGTGTAGATGCCCGCAGCCAGCCGCCGGATGAGCCCGGCGCGCAACATCAGCTTGTGACTGAGGACTTCGGCCTCGGCCGGTGCTTCCTTTTGCGTCGAGATGAAGTATCGGGAGGCGCGCATGCCGAGAGAGGCGGAATCGCGGGACCGCTAGCTCCCGCTTTTTTTTGCCGCGGTAATGTGGAAAAATGCTGCTCGGGAATTGTAACTTACGGCGGTGTCGCGATGCTGGACAAAGATGGATACCGTCCCAACGTGGGCATCATCCTCACCAACGGGCGCGACGAGGTATTCTGGGGCAAGCGAATCAACCAGCACGCGTGGCAGTTTCCGCAGGGCGGCATCAAGCACGGCGAGACGCCCGAGCAGGCCATGTACCGCGAGCTGGAGGAGGAGGTCGGATTGCAGCCTCCGCATGTGCGCATTCTCGGGCGCACGCGCCAATGGCTGCGCTACGAAGTGCCGGATCGTTGGGTGCGGCGCGACTGGCGCGGCACCTACCGTGGCCAGAAGCAGATATGGTTTCTGCTGCGGCTGGTGGGGCGCGACTGCGACGTGAGCCTCCGCGCCGGCGACAAGCCCGAGTTCGACGCCTGGCGCTGGAACGAATACTGGGTGCCGCTCGAGGCCGTGATCGAGTTCAAGCGCGCGGTCTACGGCCAGGCGCTCACCGAGCTGCACCGCTATCTCGCGATCGACCAGCGCCATCAGCGGCGTCGCGACGAGGTGTTGCCGCGCTGAGCGCGCTGGTTGATCGGAGCGACTGGCGCGGCTATATTTCAGCACCGCCTCGTCTGAGGGAGGGTTCCATGGACAGAACATTTACCGCGCTGCCGATTCGCGAGCTCGGTCCCGGCGCCGGGTTCCGGCGCCCGCTGCAGGCGCTGGCTGCTCGCGTTGCCTCCGGCTCACCGGCGCTCGAGGTCATGACCGACCTGACGCGCGCGAGCCCGGCCACGATTCGCCCGCAGGCGCCGGTCGACGCGGCCAATCAGTTCATGATCGCACGAGGCGTGCGGCTGCTGCTGGTCGCGGACGACCGCGAAACGGTGCTCGGTGTGATTTCGGCCGCCGACATCCTCGGCGAAAAACCCGTCCAGGCGGCGACCGAACGGGGATTGAGGCGCGCCGAGCTCACGGTGGGAGACATCATGACCTCTGCCGAGCGCCTCGAGGTGCTCGCGTTTGCCGACTTGGAGGGCGCGCGCGTAGGTCATATCGTCGAAACGCTCAGGCGCTGTGGCCGGCAGCACGCCCTGGTGGTCGATTCCGACGGCGGGCGCCTCATGGTGCGCGGGATTTTTTCGCTGTCGCAGATTGCGCGCCAGCTCGGGCTGCCGTTGCACACCAGCGAGGTGGCGCGGACCTTCGCCGAGATCGAGGCCGCGCTGGCACGCTGATGACACGCTGGTAAATAGGGTCAATCGATTGGAACGATTGCAATAATCGATTTGATCAATCGAGCGCCTCGCCGTATCGTGTTCCGGCACAACCGTGCTATTCGACAAGGAGATCTGCGTGCAACTCAAAGGCAGCAAGACCCACGGCAATCTGAAGGCGGCATTTGCCGGCGAATCGCAGGCCAACCGGCGCTACCTGTATTTCGCGGCGAAGGCGGACGTCGAGGGCCAAAACGACGTCTCGGCGCTGTTTCGCTCGACTGCGGAGGGCGAGACCGGGCACGCGCACGGGCACCTGGAGTACCTGGAAGCCTGCGGAGATCCGGCCACGGACCTGCCGATCGGCAACACGCGCGCCAACCTGAAGGCCTCGGTCGCGGGCGAGACACACGAGTACACCGACATGTACCCGGGGATGGCGAAGCAGGCGAGGGAAGAGAACTTCGCCGAGATCGCCGACTGGTTCGAAACGCTCGCCAAGGCCGAGCGCAGCCACGCCAACCGCTTCCAGAAGGCGCTCGACCAGCTCGTCGACTGACTTATGCCGCAGATTGCGCCACACAGCCTGCTTTCGCTGGAAGCCTACGCGCGGCAGCGGCGCGATATCCGCGCGCGCGTCATCGAGCACAAGAAGCGGCGAACGGTGCGCCTGGGCGGGCACCTTACGCTGATCTTCGAAGACGAGCTCACGATCCGCTATCAGGTGCAGGAGATGCTACGCATCGAGCGAATATTCGAGGAAGACGGAATCCGCGGCGAGCTCGATGCATACAATCCGCTCATTCCGGACGGCGGAAATTTCAAGGCGACGATGATGATCGAGTACCCGGATGCCGAGGAGCGGCGGGTGATGCTCGGGAAGCTCAAAGGGATCGAGGACCGTGTCTGGGTGAAAGCCGCGGGCTGCAAACCGGTCTACGCCATCGCCGATGAAGATCTCGAGCGTGAAAACGACGGCAAGACTTCGGCCGTGCACTTTCTGCGCTTCGAGCTCGACGCTGAGACGCGCGCATCGCTCAAGCACGGAGCGAATCTGGCCATCGGAGTGGACCATGCCTTCTTCACGCATGAGATCCATGCGCTCGATGCCGCGGTGCGCGACACGCTTGTCGCAGATCTCGCCTGAAGGCGGCGTTTCCCGTTCCCGGCTGGCGCGGGCAATGGCGTTGGCTTTGGCGCTCACGGCTTTGTCGACGCACGCGCAGTTGATCAAGCCCGATTACGAGCAGATCATGAAGGAGCGGGACTGGCAGGAGATCGGAATCAAACTGCCCGCGTTTCCGCAGGCCGACCGGCTGCTCGAGTTTTACGTCAGCGCCACGACGACGTTTCGATTCTTCATCGACCCGCTGACACTTGCGGCTGGAGATGACGGCGTGATCCGCTACGTCCTGGTTGCCCGCAGTTCCTCGGGGGTTGAGAACGTCTGGTTCGAGGGCATACGCTGCAAGTCCGGTGAATTCAAGCAGTATGCCACCGGACGCAGCGACGGCAGCTGGGTGGCGCGGCGCGGGGCGCCGTGGATTGCCATCGATCCGAAGACCATGAACCGGCAGCACCAGGCGCTGCGGCGCGAGTTCTTCTGTCCGAACAACGACCCCATCACAAGCGCCGCGGAGGGTATCGACGCGTTGCGCCGCGGCGGCCATCCGAACGCGAAGGGCGCGCGCTAGAGCACGGGGTACCGGGGAACCTCGGTTCCCCTGTAGCTAGAGCCGCTAGAGCAGCACCAGATTGTCGCGATGTATGAGTTCGGGCTCGGCAACGTAGCCGAGGATCGATTCGATCTCGCTCGACGGCCGGCGCAGGATGCGGCGCGTTTCGCCGGCACCGTAGTTGACCAGCCCGCGCGCCACGTCCAGGCCGTAGGCACCGGAACAGGCCACCAGCGCACCGCGCGCGAAATCACCTTCCACTGCGGTCACCCCGATCGGCAGCAGACTCCTGCCGCCGCGCGCGAGCGCGCTCACCGCTCCCGGGTCGAGCGTGAGTCTACCGCTCACGGCGAGATGGTCGGCAAGCCACTGCTTGCGCGCGGCGAGCGGCATGGACTGCGCGGTGAGCTGGGTGCCGAGGTCCTCGCCGTCAGCGAGCCGCACCAAGACATCGGGCTCGCGCCCCGAGGCAATGACGGTGTGCGCGCCGCTGCGGGCAGCGCGCTTCGCCGCGAGGACCTTGGTGAGCATGCCGCCCTTGGCCAAATGGCTGGCCGCACCGCCCGCGAGCTCCTCAAGACGCGCCTCGCCCGCCGCAGCACGGCGGATCAGCTTCGCGCCGGGATCGCGGCGCGGATCTGCGTCGAACAGTCCCGGCTGGTCGGTCAGGATCACCAGCGCTTCGGCTTCCACCAGGTTGGTGACCAGCGCGGCGAGCGTGTCGTTGTCGCCGAACTTGATCTCGTCGGTGACCACCGTGTCGTTCTCGTTGATCACCGGGACGGCCCCCAGTTCGAGCAGGGTGAGCAGCGTCGAACGGGCGTTGAGGTAGCGCTCGCGATCGGCAAGGTCGGCATGCGTCAGCAGGACCTGGGCGGTTGCAAGTCCGTGCTCTCCGAAACAGCTCTCGTAGCACTGCACCAGGCCCATTTGCCCCACCGCCGCCGCCGCCTGAAGTTCGCGCAGTGCGTGCGGGCGCCGGCTCCAGCCCAGCCGCTGCATGCCCTCGGCGATGGCTCCGCTCGAGACAAGGATGATCTGCTTGCCGCGGGCGCGCAACGCGGCCACCTGCGCCGCCCAACGCTTGATCGCCGAGCGATCGAGGCCACGCCCCTCATCGGTGACGAGCGACGAGCCGACCTTGATCACCAGGCGGCGCGCGTCGGCAACGGCGCGGATCACGGCATTTCCTTTTCCGTGCGCTTGGCCTGCGCAGCCAGAAAGCGCGCGGCAGCGCGGCACACGTCCTGGCAACCGTCCCCGCTCAAGGCACTTACCATGAAATGCGGACCGGTCCAGCGCAGGTTGCGGAGGATGCGCCGCACGCGCGGCTCGGCGTCATTCGTCGCGTCGATCTTGTTGAATACCAGCCATCTCGGCTTGCGGTACAGCGACTCGTCGTATTTCTTCAGTTCGCGCGCGATCGCGCGCGCGTCGCGCGCCGGGTCGGCGCCCGGATCGGACGGAACAATGTCGATGATGTGCAGCAGCAATCGCGTGCGTGCGAGGTGCCGCAGGAATCGATGCCCGAGTCCTGCGCCTTCGGACGCCCCCTCGATCAGCCCGGGAATGTCCGCTACCACGAAACTCGTGTCGTGGCCGACACGCACGACGCCGAGCGAAGGATTCAGGGTGGTGAACGGGTAGTCCGCCACTTTGGGTCGCGCGCTCGATACCGCGCGGATGAAGGTCGATTTGCCCGCATTCGGCATGCCGAGTAGACCGACATCCGCAAGCACGCGGACCTCCAACGCGAGTTCGCGCGATTCCCCCGGGGTGCCGCGCGTGAACTGCCGCGGCGCCCGATTGACGCTCGATTTGAAGTGCAGGTTGCCGAGCCCTCCCTTGCCTCCCTGTGCCAGCACCACTTGCTGGCCGTGCGTCGAAAGGTCGGCAAGCAGCGCTCCGCTCAGGAGATCGCGGATCAGCGTGCCCACCGGCATGCGCAGCACAATGTCCTCGCCGCCCTTGCCATAGCAGTCTGATCCCCGCCCGCCCTCGCCATCGCGTGCCCTGTGAATGCGTGCGAAACGGTAGTCGATGAGCGTGTTGATGTTGCGGTCCGCGGCTGCGAGTACGCTGCCGCCGCGTCCCCCGTCGCCGCCGCTCGGGCCGCCCCGCGGCACGTACTTCTCACGCCGAAACGCGGCGACGCCGTCGCCGCCGTTGCCGGCATGCACCTCGATACGCGCTTCGTCGAAGAACTTCACCATTGCCGTCCCTGAAAACAAAAAAGCCCTATCGCTGAAACGATAGGGCTTCCAGTCGGTGGGCCCTGAGCGGCTAGGCCGGGAGCACGCTGACGGTTTTCTTGCTCTGTTCCCCCTTGACCCCGTACAGCACCTTGCCGGCGACTCTGGCGAACAACGTGTGGTCACGGCCCATGCCGACGTTTGCGCCCGGATGCACGCGGGTGCCGCGCTGGCGCACCAGGATCCCTCCCGCGCTCACCTGCTCGCCGCCGAAGACCTTGACGCCGAGCCGCTTCGCCTGTGAGTCGCGGCCGTTGCGCGAACTGCCGCCTGCTTTCTTTTGTGCCATGGCCGTTATCCCACGATGTCGTCGATGCGCACTTCGGTATAGGACTGCCGGTGCCCTTGGGTGCGGCGATACCCCTTGCGGCGGTGCATCTTGAATACCACCACCTTGTCCCCGCGACCATGCTCGAGCACGGTACCCTTTACGCTGACTCCGTCCACATAGGGAGCGCCTACGCGCAGGTTTCCCCCTTCGCCCACCGCGAGCACCTGGCTGAAGGAAACCGCTTCCCCGACGGCGGCGGGCAAATGCTCGACCCTGAGTTTTTCGCCGGAACTGACCCGGTACTGCTTGCCACCGGCGTGAATGACCGCGTACATGACGTACCCCGCTGCTCGAAAGAACCCTTAAGTCTAACGGACACTGGGCATCTTCGTCAAAGGATTGTGATAAGCTTCGCGCCCCGCCAAGGCCGCAGCCGCGCCTGCGCAATTTCGCCACGTGTCCCCGCCCCCGATCCTCGCGTCGCTTGCCGATGACATGCAGCGCGTCGATGCGCTGATTCGGTCCAGTCTCGCATCCGACGTGGCGCTCATCCGCCAGGTCGCCGAATACATCATCGCCGGCGGCGGCAAGCGGCTGCGTCCGGCAGTGCTATTGGCGGCAGCAGAGGCCGCCGGCGGCGGCGGAGAGGCGCGCTACACGCTCGCGGTGGTGGTCGAGTTCATCCATACCGCGACGCTGCTGCACGACGACGTGGTGGACGAGTCGCGGCTACGCCGCGGCCGCGAGACCGCGAATGCCGCGTTTGGCAATGCGACCAGTGTACTGGTCGGGGATTTCCTCTACTCGCGCGCATTTCAGATGATGGTGGGTGTCGACAGCATGCGCGTGATGCAGGTGCTGGCCGACGCCACCAATACGATTGCCGAAGGCGAGGTGATGCAACTGCTCAACAGCCGTAACCCGGACCTCGACGAGGCAGGCTATTTGGAGGTCATCCGCCGCAAGACGGCGAAGCTGTTCGAGGCGGCCGGGCGGCTGGGGGGTATTCTCGGCGGCGCAGGTGCGCAGGTCGAGCAAGGGCTGGCCGAATACGGCATGCAGCTCGGAATTGCGTTCCAGCTGATCGATGACATGCTCGATTACTCGGGCGACGAGGGCAGAATCGGAAAGCAGCTGGGAGACGATCTCGCGGAGGGAAAGCCCACCCTGCCGCTGATATACACCATGCGCGCGGGAAGCAAACAGGATGCCGAACTGATCCGTGCAGCGATCATGCATGGCGGCCGCGAACAGTTCGGGAATGTGCTGCAGGCAATCCGCCGTTGCGGCGCGCTCGAATACGCCCGCGACGCGGCGCAGCGCGCGGCCGACGCGGCGCAACAGGCGCTTGCGCCTCTGGCGCATTCAAAGCACAAGCAAACTCTGCTAGAATTCGCAGCCTTTTCCGTGACGCGCGGTTACTGAGCGGCGCGGCGCGTTCGGGGTGTAGCTCAGCCTGGTAGAGTACTGCGTTCGGGACGCAGGTGTCGGAGGTTCAAATCCTCTCACCCCGACCATGACCCTTTTTTCCCCCGTTTCCCGCGCCGCGCGGCGCCCGCGCCATGCTTAAGTGGCTGGTCCTTGCCGTTGTGGTGATCGCGGCACTCTGGCTGTTGCGGCGCTCCTCGCCGGTTCGCCGCGATGGCTCCAGCGCTGGCGGTGCAGGCGACGACGCTCTGGTGGCTTGTGCGCACTGCGCGGTACTCCTGCCGCGCGCCGAGGCACTCGAGCGCGACGGGCGCCTCTACTGTTGCGACGAACATCGCCGACTCGGTCAGGCGGGTTAGCCGATGGTGCGCGCGTCCGACCCCGTACTGCCGGGCAGCAGCTATGCGCCGCTGTTTGCGCGCGGGCCGCAGATACCCGAGGCGTTCTGGGTATCGCTGCGGTATTTCAACCTGTACCGGATCGTGGTGGCGGCGATGTTTTTCATTACCACCGCACTCTATGGCGACTCGTTCACGCTGGGGTCGCACCGCCTTGACGTGTTTCGCGCCGCGAGCGCGGCCTATCTGCTGCTGGGCGTGGCGCTGCACGCGGTGGTGCGCAACTTCCGGGACCTGTTCAATCTTCAACTCAGCGTGCATGTTGGATTGGATATCGCTGCGCTCACGCTGCTGATGAACGCGAGCGGCGGGCTGCGCAGCGGCCTCGGCGTGATGCTGCTCATCGCGCTTACGGCGGCCGCGCTGGTGGCGCCGCGCCGCCTTACCTACCTGTATGCCGCGCTGGCGGCGATCGCACTGCTGATCGAGCAGAGTTACTGGGTGCTGGCGTTCGATTTTCCCGAAGCGAGCTACCTCCAGCCGGGATTGCTCGCGATCGGCTGCTTCGTCACGGCCGGGGTGACCGGGCAACTTGCGCAACGCATGGCGGCCAACGAGACCCTCGCGCAACAGCGCGGCCGGGAGCTCGAGATGCAGATGCGCGTCAACCGGCTGGTGCTCGAGGACATGCACGACGGCGTGCTGGTGCTCGATCGTGGCGGCCGAGTGGTCCAATCCAATCCGCAGGCCGCTCGCCTGCTCGGCGCGGAATCCCTCCAAGGCGTCGAATTGGACCGGCTTCTGCGAGGCTTCGGACGACACTGGTCGCAGTGGCAGGCCAACCGGGGCGGGCGGGGCGCGTCGCCGGAGGTGTTCGAGGCCGCGGCGCGCGGAAAGGACCTGCGCCTCAGGCTGCTCGACGCGGGTCCGAGCGAGGGGTACGCGGTGGCGTTCGTCGAGGACACCACGCGACTGCGAGAGCAGGCGCAGCAGCTGAAGCTCGCAGCGCTCGGGCGCCTGACGGCCAACATCGCCCACGAGATCCGCAATCCGCTGTCGGCGATCAGCCACGCCGCGGAACTGCTGAGCGAGGAAGGGCGCGATACCGATCGCACCCGGCTCACGCGCATCATCGGCGACAACACGCGGCGACTCGAACGTCTGGTCTCCGATGTGCTGCAGCTCAACCGGCGCGACCGGATCAACGCCGAGCGTGTGAACCTCAACCGCACCGTGGTGGAGTTCGTCGAGGACTATGCGCGAAACGAATCGGTCCCGATCGGGCGCTTCGCGCTGGAATGCGACGGGGCTTGGCATGTGAGTTTCGACCGCGGCCACCTGCACCAGGTTCTGTGGAATCTGGTGCGCAATGCCACGGGCCACGCCTCGCACAGGCCGGGCAGCATCCGGCTGGAGCTGAAGGCCTACGGCAATCAAGTAGAATTGAGCATCGCCGATGACGGCCCCGGCGTGGCGAAGACGCACCAGGCGCAGTTGTTCGAGCCCTTCTTCACCACCTCCAGCAGCGGAACCGGCCTCGGCCTGTATCTTGCGCGCGAGCTGTGCGCCGCGAATCGCGCGAGTCTGGAGTACGTCGACGACATGCAGGGCGCTCATTTCAGGATCGTCTGCGAAGAGGCGGGGGCCGCATGAAGCCGATGGAGCGCCGCGGCCAGTTGAGCGAGCGCCGCGTGCTGGTGGTGGACGACGAGCCCGACATCCGCGAGTTGCTCGAGTTGACGCTGCTCAAGATGGGCGTCGGCGTGACGGCGGTCGGGAACATCGGCGCGGCGCGCGATGCGCTTGCCGCGGAACGCTTCAACCTGTGCCTCACCGACATGCGCCTGCCCGACGGCGAGGGCCTCGACCTGGTGCGCCACATCGCGGGAATGGGCCGCGACCTTCCGGTGGCGGTGATTACGGCGTTTGGCAGCACCGAGAACGCCGTGGCCGCACTCAAGGCCGGCGCGTTCGATTATGTCTCGAAGCCCGTCGGGCTGGAGCAGTTGCGCACCCTGATCCGTTCGGCGCTCGCGCTGCCCGACCAGGTAGACGTGACTACGCAGACACGGCACCTGCTCGGTGAGAGCACGCCGCTGAAGCAGGTGCGCGAGCTGGTCGGCAAGCTGGCACGCACCCAGGCGCCCGTCTACGTCTCCGGAGAGTCAGGCAGCGGCAAGGAACTCGCGGCGCGCCTGATCCACGAGCTGGGATCCCGCTGCGGCGGTCCGTTCATGCCGGTCAACTGCGGGGCCATTCCGGATGCCCTGATGGAGAGCGAATTCTTCGGCTACCGCAAGGGCGCGTTCACCGGGGCGGACAAGGATCGTGACGGGTTCTTCCAGGCCGCTGCGGGCGGTACCCTGTTTCTCGACGAGGTGGGCGACCTGCCGCTTGCGATGCAGGTGAAGCTGCTGCGCGCGATCCAGGAAAAGCGCGTGCGCAAGCTTGGCGCGACACAGGAGGAGCCGATCGACGTACGCATCGTTTCCGCCACGCATGAAGATCTCGCCGCATTGGTCGAATCCGGGCGTTTCCGCCAGGATCTGTTCTACCGCCTCAACGTGATCGAACTTCGCATGCCGGCGTTGCGTGAGTGCCGCGAGGACATTCCGGTGATCGCGGCGAGCATACTGCGCCGGATCTCCGCCCAGCAGGGACTGCCATCCAATGCGATTGCCCCCGAGGCGCTCGAGGCGCTGTCGCGCTACGATTTCCCCGGCAACGTGCGCGAACTGGAAAATATTCTCGAGCGCGCGCTCGCGCTCTCGGCAAACGGCCAGATCGAGACCGACGGACTGCAACTCGCCCCGCTGGCAGGGCAGACCGACGCGGGAGACGCGACTCTCCAGGGCGAAATGGCGCTGCCCGAGTACCTGGACGGGATCGAGCGCGAGGCGATCATGTCGGCGCTCGAAAAGACCGGATTCAACCGCACGGCGGCCGCCCGGCAGCTGGGCGTGACGTTCCGTTCCCTGCGCTATCGCATGCAGCGGCTCGGCATTCGCGAGCCTGACTCCGCTTGAAGCTCGGCCGGGACGGCTGGATCGAGGGCGCGCGCCGGGTCGAATCGCCCAACCTGGACGAACGTCCCGAGGGCGCGGGCATCAATCTGCTGCTGGTGCATTCGATCAGCCTTCCGCCGGGTGATTTTGGCGGGGACGCGATCGAGGCGCTTTTCACCAACCGCCTCGAGTGCGACGCCCACCGGTATTTCGGGCAGTTGCGCGACCTGCGCGTGTCGGCCCATTTCCTCGTCCGCCGCACCGGGGAAGTCGTGCAATTCGTCGCCACCGGGATGCGGGCATGGCACGCCGGCGCTTCACGATGGCGCGCGCGCGAGCGATGCAACGACTGCTCGATCGGCGTGGAACTGGAGGGAACCGACGACACGCCGTTCGCAGACGCGCAGTACCTTTCCCTCGTCGCGCTGACCAGCGCACTGCGCGCGCGCCTGCCCCTCGCCGATGTCGCTGCGCACAGCGACGTGTCGCCCGCGCGCAAGAGCGACCCCGGAGTCCACTTCGACTGGCTGCGTTTTCTCGCCGCGCTCTGCGCTTGAGCGCGCGCCGCAGCCGTTTTTTGCCTCCGCATGTCGCAGCGCGTCAATCTTGACTTGCAAAAAAATCTTGCCATGTCAGAATTGCCCTACTACAATTAGTTCGCAATCATCAAGCAGCCACTAGATGTTGTGGTTTAGCAGGGTGGTGTGGCGGGGTCGTAACGGGGTCGCGATTAGCGTGAAGGGCGGATGCCCGAGAGGCATCCTCAGCGGGAGCGGCGGTCAGAGAATGCGGGAAGCGACGACGCAGGTCACACAGGGCGGAGCAGCAGCCGGCCAGGTGCGCGACACTGATTCTGCAGAGGGCGATCCGTCGGCCGCGTCGCGGTTCTACGAAAACAAGGTGATCCGCCGCAATGGGGCGGTGGTCGGATTCGCGCCGGGGAAGATTTCGGTCGCGATGACCAAAGCCTTCCTCGCGGTGAACGGTGCGCAGGGTGCCGCCTCCGCACGCATCCGCGATCTTGTGAGCCGGCTCACCGACGCAGCGGTAAACGCGCTTCAGCGCCGCCAGCCAGCCGGCGGAACCTTCCATATAGAAGACATCCAGGACCAGGTCGAACTGGCCTTGATGCGCTCCGGCGAGCACGACGTGGCGCGCGCTTACGTGCTGTACCGCGAGGAGCGTGCGCGGGTGCGCTCCCAGGAACGGACCGCGCATGCCAAGCATTCCGATGAAGTCGCGCTGCACGTCATTGAAGGCGGTCGGCGTCGGCTGCTGGACCGCGAGGCCCTCAGGGCTCTGGTAGCGGCGGCCTGCGAAGACCTGGCGGGCGCGGCGAATCCGCAAGCCATTCTCGAGACCACCCTGCGCGACCTCTACGATGGCGTGCCGATGGACGAGGTACGCAAGTCGGTCGTCCTCGCGGCGCGCGCCTTGATCGAGAAGGATCCGGCCTACAGTTATGTCACGGCGCGCCTGCTGCTCAACACCATCCGCCTCGAGGTGCTTGGTGAAGACGTCAGCCAGGACGCGATGCGCTCGCGCTATGCGGCGTCGTTCCCGGGTTTCATCGCACGCGGCATTGCCGCCGAACTGCTCGATCCGGAACTGGCGAAGTTCGACCTGAATCGACTCGGCCTGGCCCTCGATTCGAGGCGCGACCTCAAGTTCGGCTATCTCGGGCTGCAGACCCTGTACGACCGGTATTTTCTGCACGTGGATGGCCGCCGGATAGAGCTGCCGCAGGCGTTCTTCATGCGCGTTTCAATGGGGCTGGCCCTGAAGGAAGAGCAGTGCGACGCGCGGGCGATCGAGTTCTACCACGCGCTATCGTCGTTCGATTTCATGAGTTCGACGCCGACGCTGTTCAACGCTGGAACCCTGCGAGCGCAACTTTCATCGTGCTATCTCACCACCGTGTCGGATCACCTCGAGGGGATTTACGACGCGATCAAGGAAAACGCGCTGCTTGCAAAATATGCGGGCGGCTTGGGCAACGACTGGACGCCCGTGCGCGCGATGGGCTCGCACATCAAGGGCACCAACGGCAAGAGCCAGGGCGTGGTGCCGTTTCTCAAGGTGGTGAACGATACGGCGGTCGCCGTCAACCAGGGCGGCAAGCGCAAGGGGGCGGTGTGCTCCTACCTGGAGACTTGGCACCTCGACATCGAGGAATTCCTCGAGTTGCGCAAGAACACCGGCGACGATCGCCGCCGCACGCATGACATGAACACGGCGAACTGGATTCCGGACCTGTTCATGAAGCGGGTGATGCAGGGCGGGGAGTGGACGATGTTCAGCCCCTCGGACGTACCCGATCTGCATGACAAGTTCGGCCGGGCGTTCGAGCAGGCGTATCTGGACTACGAGCAAAAGGCCGCGCGCGGGGAGATCAAGCTCCACAAGCGAATTCCCGCGACCCAGCTATGGCGAAAAATGGTGTCGATGCTGTTTGAGACGGGGCATCCCTGGATTACCTTCAAGGATCCGTGCAACCTGCGCAGTCCCCAGCAGCACGCCGGGGTGGTACACAGCTCGAATCTGTGCACCGAGATCACGCTCAACACTTCGAGCGACGAAATCGCAGTGTGCAACCTCGGTTCGGTCAACCTGGCTGCTCACATGACCGATACGGGGCTGGATTTCGACAAATTGCGCCGCACGGTACGCACCGCGATGCGCATGCTCGACAACGTCATCGACATCAACTACTACGCGGTCGCCAAGGCCAGAAACTCCAACCTGCGGCATCGCCCGGTCGGCCTTGGCATCATGGGATTCCAGGACTGCCTGCACAAGCTGCGCCTGCCGTATGCCTCGCAGCAGGCGGTGGAGTTCGCGGACCGCTCGATGGAAATGGTCGCCTACTGCGCCTATTGGTCCTCGACGGAGCTGGCGGAACAGCGCGGCCGCTACTCTTCGTTCAGAGGGTCGCTGTGGGACCGCGGTGTGATGCCGCAGGACACCCTCGAGCTGCTTGCCGGGGAGCGCGGCGGCTTTGTCGAGATCGACCGCTCGTCCAGGCTTGACTGGGACGCACTGCGCGGGCGGATACACCGGCACGGCATGCGCAATTCGAACTGCATCGCGATCGCGCCGACCGCCACCATCGCCAACATCATCGGCGTGTCGGCCTCGATCGAGCCGACGTATCAAAACCTGTACGTCAAGTCGAATCTTTCCGGCGAGTTCACCGTGGTGAACGAGTACCTGGTTTCGGACCTCAAATCCGTCGGGCTCTGGGACGAGGTGATGATTGCCGACCTGAAGTATTTCGACGGCAACCTCGCACGCATCGACCGGATTCCGGCAGAACTGCGTGCCCTGTATGCAACCGCGTTCGAGGTCGAGCCGAACTGGCTGGTCGAGGCGGCGGCGCGGCGCCAGAAGTGGATCGATCAGGCACAGTCGCTCAATATCTATATGGCGGGCGTGTCGGGCAGGCGACTGGACGAGACGTACAAGCTCGCCTGGTTGCGGGGCCTGAAGACGACGTACTACCTGCGTACGCTCGGCGCTTCGCATGCCGAAAAATCCACCGTCAAGACCGGGCAGCTGAACGCCGTTTCGGCCGGTGGCGGGATGGATCAGGGCGCGGCGGCTGCTTCTGCGGATCCGATATTCTGCGCCATCGACGACCCGGACTGCGAGGCTTGCCAGTAGCGCGGCAGGAACAAGAACCGGCGACATGGACATGCTCAGTTTTGAAGACCAAGGCAACCTGAAACCGCTTCCGGGCCTCGCGATCCAGCCGACGGCCGGCTTCGTGCCTTCGGGTGGCTTGGCGCTCGGGATGGACGATCGACGGTTTGCGGCCGGCAATGCCTTTCGCCGCATCACGGTCGACGACAAGCGGATCATCAATTCGCGTGCCGATGTCAATCAGCTGGTGCCATTCAAGTACAAGTGGGCATGGGAGAAATACATCGCTGCGTGCGCCAATCACTGGATGCCGCAGGAGATCAACATGAGCCGCGACATCTCCCTTTGGAAGGACCCCAACGGTCTGACCGAGGATGAGCGGCGCCTGATCAAGCGCAATCTCGGTTTTTTCGTCACCGCGGACTCGCTTGCCGCGAACAACATCGTGCTCGGGACCTACCGTCACATCACCGCGCCGGAGTGCCGCCAGTACCTCCTGCGGCAGGCATTCGAGGAGGCGATCCACACCCACGCCTATCAATACATCGTGGAGAGCCTGGCGCTCGACGAGGGCGAGGTGTTCAACGCGTATCACGAAATCGCCTCGATCCGGGACAAGGATGAATTCCTGATCCCGTTCATCGAAACCCTGACCGATCCGTCCTTCCGGACCGGGAGTGCGGAAAGCGACCGGAAACTGCTCAAGAGCCTGATCGTGTTTTCGTGCCTGATGGAGGGCCTGTTCTTTTATGTCGGGTTCGTCCAGATCCTCGCGCTCGGACGGCAGAACAAGATGACCGGTGCGGCGGAGCAATACCAGTACATCCTTCGCGACGAGTCGATGCACTGCAACTTCGGCATCGACCTCGTCAACCAGATCAAGCTGGAGAACCCGCATCTGTGGACGGGCGCGTTTCGCGACGAGCTGACCGAGCTGTTCCGCAGAGGCGTCGAACTGGAGTATCGATACGCCGAGGACACCATGCCGCGCGGCGTACTGGGACTCAATGCGCCGATGTTCAAGGAATACCTCCGTTACATCGCCAACCGGCGCTGCCAGCAGATCGGACTCGACGCGCTGTTCCCGGGGGCTGGCAATCCGTTCCCGTGGATGAGCGAGATGATCGATCTCAAGAAGGAGCGCAATTTCTTCGAAACCCGCGTGATCGAATACCAGACGGGGGGGGCGCTGAGTTGGGACTGACACTGGAGGAGAAGCAGAACACGCATCGCGTGACCGCGTGCAAGGCGGAGGACGACTATCGCCTCTGGCTGCGGTTTGACGACGGCGTGGAAGGCAGGGTGTTCCTCGGGAACCTGCTTGAAATAGGCGCGTTCCAGTTGTGGCGCGACGTGCGCGAGTTCGCAAAGGTGAGTGTGGATACGGAGACTGCGACTGTAACCTGGGAAGGGGGCATCCGGCTGGACCCCGATGTCCTCTACCAGGGGGTGCTCGAGAGGAATCACAAATGAAGCAGGGAATTCAGTCCGTTGGATCGGAGCGATCCGGTCCGGCGGTTGGATAGTCCGGTCGGTTCCGGCCGGGCTCTTTTTGCAACTACCTTGAAAGGAAATGACCATGGCAAAAGCCAAGAAGAAGGCCAAGAAACCCGCGAAAAAGAAGAAGAAAAAAGCATCAAAGAAAAAAGCCTCGAAAAAGAGGAAGGCGGTAAAAAAAACCGCTAAAAAGAAAACGGCGGGAAAGAAAAAGAAAAAAGCAGCCAAGAAGAAACCGGCTGCAAAAAAGAAGAAAAAGGCAAAGCAACCCGCCAAACCAGCGGCTAGCCAGACCGCGCCGATGAGTGTGCCCATGGCACCCGCGTCGGCCGCCGTGACCAGCGTGAGAACCGCGCTGAATCCGGCAGCAGCCTGGCCGTTCCCAACGGGCTCCCGGCCGTAACCGGGGTACCGGAAGGAACCGGGGCATGGGGATCAAACCCCAAGCCCGGCCTTCGAAGCTCTGCGGACCGCCTCGGTCGCGTCGTAGCACCGGGCGACCAAGGTCGGTCCGCGAGTCTTCATCAATTTCCAACCCACGTCCGAAAATGAAGTTGGTTGGATGTTGTCTGTTTTTGCTATTTTACCGGTCTTGGGGCGCTGTGCGATGGATGGAAAGGTTGTTTCGCTACAGTATGTTGCAGCGCGGGATATCGAGGGGTGAAGATCCAGAAACTATTGACTTTAATAACTAATTTGTGATATCTTGTCTGAAATTGCGCCGCAACATTCGCGGTGTTTCTTAGATTCTTTTCGGGGTTGCCATCCGGCTTTTAACGGCCCCGCGCTCACGTTTCCCGATGTATTTCGTTGATGCCCGACAGGGTTGCGGGTTGCAGGACGGAAGCGAAACGAGTGACATGGAAGGAGAGACAGGATGAACGACGCAATAAGTCCGGCGGGCTCAAGTGCCGGAACGATGAACCGACTGTTCCACGCAACCCGGACACTGTTCGCCTTGATCGGCATGACGGCGGTGACGCTGGTGGCATTGCCAACCCCGTTGGACACGGTACAGCGCCAGATCGCAAGCGTGATTTCGACGGACTCGGCTGGAGCCAACTACTCGGCCGGAACGATACAGGCAAGAGATGAGTCCGAAGCGCGCGCCGGCCGGGAGCAGAGGGCGGTGGCCGAATTTCTGGCCAAGCGCTACCGCGTTGCCGAGGAAGCCGTCGCGGGAATTGTGACCGCGGCGTACCGAGCCGGCGGCGAACACCGCGTCGACCCACTCCTCATTCTCGCCGTGATTGCCGTGGAGTCTCGCTTCAACCCGGTTGCCGAGAGCGTCTTTGGCGCGAGGGGGTTGATGCAGGTGATACCCAAATTCCACGTGGACAAGGTAGCGTCGCTCGGCGGACAGGACGCACTGCTCGAACCAAGTGCCAACATTCAGGTCGGCGCCCAGATACTACGCCAGTATCTTCGCCGGTTCGGCGAAACCGAAACGGCGCTCCAGATGTATGCCGGCGCGTTCGACGACGCCAATTCGGCGTACGCGAGCAAGGTCCTGGCGGAACGCGCCCGCATCGAGCAAACGCTTCTGCGCGCGCGACGCGCCGCCTGACCCGTGGTAGCGAGTTGAGAATCCCGCTGATCTTCAATTCGCGCAGGCTGCGCGCAGGCGCGCCATTCCCTCTTCCAGATCGGCGTAGGACCGCGTATAGGCGAAGCGCATGTAGCGTGCCGTGTCATTCGCGCCAAAATCGATCCCGGGTGTGACCGCTACACCGGCGCGTCCCAGCAGATCAAGAGACAGCCGCTTCGCGTCGCCGCCGAAGCGCGTGCAGTCGGCGTATACGTAAAACGCCCCCTCAGGACGGGCGGGAACGGCGAACCCGATCGATTCGAGCGAGGGAACGAGCAGATCGCGCCGCCTGCGGAATTCGGCGCGACGCTGCTCGAACACGGCCGTGCTTTCCGGATCGAACGCCGCGAGCGCGGCATGCTGTGCGATCGCCGAAGGACAGATGAAGAGATGCTGCGCGAGCTTTTCAAACGGCCGCACCAGCGCCTCGGGCAACACCACCCAGCCGAGCCGCCATCCGGTCATGCAGAAGTATTTTGAAAAGCTGTTCACGACGAGCAGGTTGCCGGGCAGCGATAGCGCGCTAGTCGGATCGCCTGCGTAGCTGAGGCCCTGATAGATCTCGTCCACCACCAGCGTTGCATCCCGCGCACCGACGAAACCGGCGATCCCGGCCAGTTCCTCCGGGTCGATCAGCGTCCCGGTGGGGTTCGATGGCGAACCGAGGATCAGGGCAATGCAGTTTTCGCTCCACGCTGCAGCAACCTCACCGGGGGTTGGCTGAAACGCCGTGCGCACGCTGACCGGGACCGGCACTGCACGGCCTTCGAACGCGCGGACGAAATGGCGATATCCCGGATAACCCGGGTCGGGTACGAGAACCTCGTTTCCCGGATCCACCAGCAGCGCGAACGCGAGCAGCAATCCCCCGGAGGCACCCGCGGTGACTGCAATGCGAGCGGGGGAGATCGCGACGCCGAAGCGCTGCGCATAGTGTTGCGCGATCGCCTCGCGCAACGCCGGCAGTCCCAGCGCAGCGGTATACGAGGTCAGGCCATCGCGCATTGCCCTCGCCGCGGCTTCGAGCACCGGTTGCGGCGCGGTGAAGTCGGGCTCGCCGATTTCCATATGGATGATGCGGCGGCCTTGAGCCTCGAGCGCGTGCGCGCGCGCCATCACCTCCATCACCTCGAAAGGCTGGATCTCGACGCAGCGCAGCGCGGTAAGTAGCCGGTCGTGCACGGTCATAGGCGCGTCGGGCGATTTGATGCGCGCCCGCCGTGCGATGTTCCATCCTTGATCGTTCGCGGGGATTATACGAATTGCGCGCGCATCCGGGCGCTGCGTTCGAACGCCCCGGCACCGTCCCGGGCGCTGTGGCTCTATAATGATTTTTGTCTGCCTGAGGGCGGCGCAGCTTCGGAGGAACGGGGACGTGGACCAGGAGCTAAGAAAGAATGCGCTGGAGTACCACCGGCTGCCGCGCCCGGGCAAGATAGCGATCCAGCCGACCAAACAGCTCATCAACCAGCGCGACCTGGCGCTCGCGTACACGCCGGGAGTTGCCGCCGCCTGCGAAGAGATACACCGCGACCCGCGGCAGGCAGTGCACTACACGTCGCGAGCCAATCTGATCGGGGTCGTTACCAACGGTACCGCCGTGCTCGGCCTTGGCCCGATCGGGCCGCTGGCGGCAAAGCCGGTGATGGAGGGCAAGGCGGTATTGTTCAAGAAATTCGCTGGCATCGACTGCTTCGACATCGAGCTGAACGAGCGCGACCCCGACAGGCTGGTCGAGATCATTGCGGCGCTGGAGCCCACATTCGGCGGCATCAATCTCGAAGATATCAAGGCGCCGGAGTGCTTCTACGTGGAGCGCAAGCTGCGCGAGCGCATGAAGATCCCGGTATTCCACGACGACCAGCATGGCACGGCCATCATCGTCGGGGCGGCGATCCTCAATGGGCTCAAGGTGGTGGGGAAGGAACTGGCCAAGGTGAAGCTGGTCACTTCCGGCGCGGGCGCTGCCGCGCTCGCCTGCCTCGATCTGCTGGTCAAGATGGGAATGCCGGTCGCGAACATCACCATCACTGACATCAAAGGGGTGGTTTTCAAAGGCCGCAAGGAGGAGATGGACCGGGACAAGGAGCGCTATGCGAAGGACACGACGGCGCGCTCGCTGGGCGAGGTCATCGAGGGTGCCGACGTATTTCTCGGCCTTTCGGCGGCCCGGGTACTCAAACCGGAAATGGTCAAGCGCATGGCGCACCAGCCTCTCATTCTGGCGCTCGCCAATCCCGAGGGAGAAATCCTTCCCGAACTCGCGAAGCAGGCGCGCCCGGATGCGGTCATCGCCACCGGCCGTTCGGACTACCCGAACCAGGTGAACAACGTGTTGTGCTTTCCGTTCATTTTTCGCGGTGCGCTCGATGTCGGCGCGACCACGATCACCACCGAGATGGAACTTGCCGCGGTGCGCGCGATCGCCGATCTGGCCCAGGCCGAGGCCTCGGACATCGTTGCTACGGCCTATGGCGGCCAGGAACTCAGGTTCGGTCCGGAATACCTCATCCCGCGCCCTTTCGATCCCCGGCTGATCGGATGCATCGCGCCGGCGGTGGCGATGGCGGCAATGGCTTCCGGCGTGGCCAGCCGGCCGATCGCCGATCTGGCGGCCTACGGCGAGTCCCTGCTGCAGTTCGTCTATCACTCCGGCATGATCATGAAGCCGCTGTTTGCCGCGGCCAAGGCGTCGCCCAAGCGCATCGCCTACGCCGAGGGCGAGGATGAGCGTGTGCTGCGCGCAGCGCAAGTGGTCATCGATGAAGGGCTGGCGCGGCCGGTGCTGATCGGCCGTCCGGCGGTGATTCAGACGCGGCTCGAGCGTCTCGGTTTGCGCATCAGGGCGGGTGGCGACTTCGATATCGTCAATCCGGAGTTCGACCCGCGCTACCGCGACTACTGGACCACCTACCACAGGCTCACTGAGCGCAAGGGCGTTACACCGGAGTACGCCAAGATCGAAATGCGCCAGCGGCTCACCCTGATCGGCGCGATGCTGATCTACAAGGGAGAAGCCGACGGAATGTTGTGCGGGACCTTCGGCACCCATGCGCTGCACCTGCAGTACGTCGACCAGGTGATCGGCCTGCGCCCGGGAATCAAGCATTTCGCGGCGATGAATGGCCTGATCCTGCCCGACCGGACGGTGTTCATCTGCGACACCTACGTGACGCCGGACCCGGATCCCGAAAACATCGCGGAAATGACGGTGCTCGCTGCGGAAGAGGTGCGCCGCTTCGGTATCGTGCCCAAGGTGGCGCTGCTCTCGGCGTCGAATTTCGGCAGCGTGGACATTCCGTCGTCGCGGAAAATGCAGCGGGCGCTCGCGATCCTCGCAGAAAAAGCGCCCGAACTGGAGGTCGAAGGCGAGATGCACGGCGACGCTGCGCTCTCGGGCGAACTGCGCCTGAGGATGTTTCCCCACTCGCGCCTGCGCGGGGAGGCCAACCTGCTCATCATGCCCACGCTCGATGCCGCGAATATCGCCTTCAATCTGCTCAAGACGTCCTCGGGCGACGGCGTGACGATCGGCCCGATCCTGCTCGGCGCGGCCCGCGCCGTTCACATCGTCACTCCGTCGGCAACCGTGCGGCGTCTCGTCAACATGACCGCGCTCGCAGTGGTGGACGCGAGCGAGCAGCGCGGGGTCGAGCAGAGCCTGTTCTAGGCACATCGTGGATCCCGAGAGCAACGTCAGGGCATTTCGGCCTCGGCCGCGCGCCGCATTGGTGCTCACCGGGGGCGGCGCTCGCGCCGCCTATCAGGTGGGGGTGGTCAAGGCGGTGCGCGACATTCTGGGCAATCCGGAGAAGAACCCGTTTCCGATCCTCGTCGGCACTTCGGCGGGCGCCATCAACGCCACCACGCTCGCCGTGCATGCCAACCATTACTCCCGCGCGATCGGCTACCTGCTCGAGGTATGGGAGAACATGCATGTCGAACACGTGTACCGGTCGGATGTCCTTAGCATCGCGAAACTGGCCGCACGCTGGCTGTCGGCGATGACGTTCGTTTCGCGCGGCAATCCCGCTTCGCTGCTCGACAATTCTCCGCTTGGCGAGATGCTCTCGAAAAACCTCCAGTTCGAGCAGATCCAGACCAACATCGACAACGGTTCACTCTACGCCGTGTCGGTGACCGCGTCGGGCTACACCTCGGGACAGAGCGTTTCGTTCTTTCAGGGCGGGTCGGGAACGGAAGGCTGGGAGCGCAATCAGCGCATCGGCGCGGCAGTGACGCTCAAGGTCGAGTACCTGCTCGCCTCCAGCGCGTTGCCATTCATCTTTCCGGCCGTCAAGGTGCACCGCGAGTATTTCGGCGACGGCTCGCTGCGCCAGATCGCCCCGATCAGCCCGGCGCTGCACCTCGGCGCGGACCGCGTGCTGGTGGTGGGCACCGGGCGACAGACCTCCGATGCGGCGCGCGCTCGCTCGAATATCTATCCTTCCCTGGCCCAGGTGGCCGGGCACGCGTTGAACAGCATGTTCCTCGACGGGCTCTCGGTCGACATCGAGCGCCTCGAGCGGATCAACCGCACCGTGAGCCTGATTTCCCCGGAGAAACTTGCAGAGGCGAAACTGCCGTTGCGCCCGATCCGGATCCTGTTCATTTCTCCCTCGCAGCCGATCGAGCGCATTGCGGCGCGCTTCATCCACGAGTTACCGCGCAGCATTCGCTTCGTCCTGCGCCCGACCGGCGCGCTCAGCCGCTCCGGTTCGACGCTGGCGAGCTATCTGCTGTTCGAGGAGTCGTTTTGCCGCGCACTGATCGATCTGGGCTACCAGGACACGGTTTCCCGCGACGGCGAAGTGCGGGCGTTTTTCGAAGGTACTTGACCCAGAGGAGACGCAGATGGCCGAGCCGATGCCTGATCCGTTCGAAACTTTCCGCAAGCTGTGGGGACCGCTCGGGATGCCGGTCCCGGGCATGTCGATGCCGACGCTCGATCCGGCCGAAATCGAGAAACGGGTGAACGAACTGAAATCGGTGGAAGCCTGGCTGTCGCTGAACCTGAACATGGTGAAACTCTCGATTCAGGGTCTCGAGGTGCAGCGCGCCGCGTTGCTGGCGATGAAGAGCGCGACCGACAGTACCGTTGCAGCGATGCAAAGGGCGTCGGAGTCGACACCCGGACCGGCTCCCGACCCGGCGGCCCCGAACGCGATGGCCGCGACGAATGCGATGCTTTGGCCGTGGGCAGCGATGCAGGCGGCGGCCGGCAAGAAGGAAGGCGGCGGCGGGGCAGGCAAGGGCTAGTTCCACCCCGCGGGCGCGAACTGCGCTCGCTCTGCGGCAAGCTGCTGTAGACTCGCACGCTCTCGGCATATCAACCTCGATCAAGGAGTGCTTGCATGGCAAAGATTATTCGTTTTCACAAGACCGGCGGTCCCGAAGTGCTGCAGCTGGACGACGTTCCGGTCGGTGATCCGGGTGCCGGCCAGGCACGAATCCGCCACACCGCCATCGGCGTGAATTTCATCGACACCTACCAGCGCTCCGGCCTGTACCCGATGCCGCTGCCCTGCGGTGCCGGCAACGAAGGGGCGGGGGTGGTGGAAGCGGTGGGGCCCGGCGTGACGAGTCTCAAGCCCGGTGACCGGGTTGCCTACACCGGCGCACCACCCGGATCGTATTGCGACGTGCGCCTTTTCGCAGCCGACCGCTTGGTGAAAGTGCCCGAAGGGATCAGCGATCAGCAGGCCGCGTCGATCATGCTCAAGGGCATGACCGCGTGGTATCTGATCCACCGCACGTACGCGGTTAAAGCCGGCGACACGGTGCTGTTTCACGCCGCGGCGGGCGGGGTCGGGTCGATCGCGGTGCAATGGCTCAAGGCCCTCGGCGCCCAGGTCATCGGCACGGTCGGCTCCGACGAGAAGGCGGCCCTGGTGAAAAACCTCGGCTGCGACCACGTGATCGTGTATTCGCGCGAAAACTTCACCGAGCGCGTGAAGCAGATCACCAGTGGGAAGGGGCTGCCGGTCGTCTATGACTCCGTGGGCAAGAGCACCTGGGAAGGCTCGCTCGACTGCCTGCGGCCGCGCGGCATGATGGTTTCCTTCGGCAATGCTTCGGGCCCGGTCGCGCCGTTCAACATCGGCGTGCTGGGGCAGAAGGGGTCGCTCTACGTGACGCGCCCGTCGCTGTTCGCCTACATCGCCACGCGCGACGATCTCGAGACGGCCGCGAACTCCCTGTTCGACGTGGTCAAGACGGGCAAGGTGAAGATCTCGATCACGGGAAAGTACCAGCTCGCCGACGCGGCGCAGGCGCATCGCGACCTCGAAGGGCGCAAGACGACCGGGTCGATCATTCTCCAGCCATAGCCGCGGAGGCGCGCCGCTCGGCGCGCAGCGCCCAAGCCTGGTTGAGCGCGACGGCGCCGAGCACGATGGCGCCGCCCGCGAGGGCGTTCGCGCCCGGCGCTTCGCCGACCCCGAGCCAGACCCAGAGCGGTGCGAGCACTGCTTCGGTGAGCCCGATCAGCCCCAGTTCGGCCGCTGGCAGGCGGTGGATCGCGAGCGACATGAGCACGCAGCCCAGGCCCGTCTGAAACACGCCGAGCGCCACAAACAGCGCGAACTCGCGCGGCGGGGCGCTCAGCGCGGCTCCGAGTCCGGCGGCCAGCGGCAGCGCCGCAATCGATGCAAGGAACGCCGCGAGCATCATGACCGGAACCGGGTCGATCTTTCCGGGCGCACGGCGCAGAAAGA
Source organism: Betaproteobacteria bacterium (assembly GCA_016195915.1). Classification (GTDB taxonomy): domain Bacteria; phylum Pseudomonadota; class Gammaproteobacteria; order Burkholderiales; family SG8-39; genus JADGRQ01. The sequence continues at coordinate 130,558 of JACPYS010000018.1, forward strand.
CGTAGTTGACCGTAAACGCCAGCGGAACGCCGAGCGCGTAGAGATTTCCCGACAGCCGTCCCGCGCTCATGCCTTCGGAAAACATCAGCGCAATGCCGGCCATCGCGGCCGAGATTGTCGCCCAGACTGTCGCAGGAGGGCGCTCGCCGAGGAACGCCCACGCAGCGAGCGCGAGGAATATCGGTCCCGTGCTCATCAGCACGGAAGCATTTGCGACCGTGGTGTTGGAGAGGGCAAATACATAGAAGAAGAATGTGGCCGCGAGAAAGGACGCGGAGGGGAGCCCATGCGATCGCATCGAGCGCACGCGCGCCGCGAGGCCGCGTCCGTGCAGGGCCGCCAGCACCGCGCTGATGAATGCGAACATGAACACGGAGCGCCAGAACACGATCGCCACCGGCGCCGCTTCGTGCACGAAACGCACCAGTACGCCGCCGGTCGAAAAACACAGCGCGGCGCCGAGCATGAACAGCCTGCCCTTGCGCCGCTCGTGCCGCGCACGCGCCGCGAGGTGCTCGTCCATGGGGCCGGGACTTCCGGAAAGGAGCAAAAGCGCGGTATTCTACGCGCCGCCCCGCCCGGTAATCCGCGCGGAATCCGGTTCTTCACCCAAGGGAGGCGTCATGAACATCAGAATTGCGGCAATCGCTGCCGTCGTCGCGGTCGGATTGTTTGGCTGCGGAGAACAGAAGAAGCCCGAACCTCCCAAAGTGGAAGCTCCCAAGCCGGCGGTTGTGGCTGGCCCGCAGAAGCTGAAATTTGCCCACGTCTACGAGACCAGCGAGCCTTACCATACTGCTGCGGTCTGGGCAGCCGGCGAGATCGCCAAGCGCACTTCGGACCGGTACACGATGGAGGTGTTCCCCGCGTCCTCGCTCGGCAAGGAGACTGACATCAACCAGGGCCTGTCGCTCGGTACGGTGGACATCATCTATACCGGCCAGCTGTTCGCGGGACGCAATTACGGCCCGATCTCGATCGGCGGCGCGCCGTTCATGTTCCGCGACTTCGACCACTGGAAGAAGTATTCCACGTCCAAACTGTTCGACGAGCTGGCTGCCGGTTATCAGAAAGCCTCGGCCGGGAGCACGGTGATTGCAATCACCTATTACGGCGATCGCATGACGACCTCCAACAAGGCGATCAACAAACCCTCGGACATGAAAGGCCTCAAGATCCGCGTGCCCGACGCGCCGCTGTACACGCTGTTTCCCAAGGCCGTGGGCGCGAATCCGACACCGATCGCGTTCGCGGAGGTGTACCTCGCGCTGCAGAACAAGACCGTGGATGCGCAGGAGAACCCGCTGCCGACGATCGACGCGAAGAAATTCTACGAGGTGCAGTCGCACATCAATCTCACGCGTCACATCACTGACGCATTGCTCACCATCGTCGGCGGGCCGCTGTGGGGCAAGCTCTCGGATGCCGACAAGACGACGTTCACGGCGGTTTTCCGCGAGGCGGCCGCCAAGGCGACGGGCGAGATCATCGAGTCGGAGAAGCGGCTCGAGACGGAATTCGCCAAGCGCGGCAAGACGGTGGTCAAGACCGACCGCGGACCATTTATCGCCGCCGTGCAGAAGTACTACAACGAGGGCAAGCTGCCCGATGGTTCCGAGCTGCCCTGGTCCAAGGACGTTTACGACCAGTTGCAGGCGATCAAATAGCCGGCCGCCGGAAACCAAGCGCCGCGCATGACGCGGCGCTTGCCGGTGGACTACTTGATGCCGAGAATCTTCATCGCCTTGGCGAGGGTGTCCACGGAATCCTGGTGCTTGCCGGCCTTGTGCATCGCTTCGCCATCGGCACGGTATTTTTTCACTTCCTCCATCTGTGCGGCACTCAGGCTCGGCTTCTTGGCGAGGGCGTCGTCGATTGCCTTCATGTCCTTCGGGCAGTGAAACGCAAACGCGGGCGCTGCGGCAAGCGTCAGCGCGAGGAACAGGATCTTGGCTTTCATGCGGTCGTCTCCTTGTCGAGTTTTTTCTGATGGCGGTCTGGCGGGTCGCCTGGCCCCCAATGGCCATGTACGCAAGTACCCCCTGCCTGGATGACTGCCGGTTTCTAGCCGCTCGACCATGCCCGCCGATGCTGCTGCGCTGCGGCGACGCGATGGCCAGCGCGATAAACAGAGCTTTGGCTTTCATGGGAGACTCTCCAAATGACGTAACAGCGGGCCCGTGGGCCCGGTTCCAGACCATAGACCGACTACGCATGTTCGCTTCCATTTGGGTGATTGCCCGTTTCAGGCAGGTCTTCCATGCCGATTGACGCCGAGGCGCTGCGGCGCCGCTTCGCGCGTGCCGAGCTGCCGCGAGACACCATCTACGGAGACCAAGGCGTCCGCCTTGACGCAGCAGAGCTCACGCCGGCGTCAGTGCTGGTGCCGATCGTGTTGCGCGATGCGGGGCTCACGGTGCTGTTCACGCGGCGCACCGAGCACCTGAAAAACCACTCCGGCCAGATCAGTTTTCCCGGCGGGCGTGCCGAACCGGAAGATCCGGGACCCGAACACACCGCGCTGCGCGAAACGCAGGAGGAGATCGGCCTCGCCGACGAGCGCATCGAATTGCTCGGCCGCCTTGGCGACTACCACACGCGGACCGGATACCGCATCACGCCAGTGGTCGGGCTGGTGACGCCGCCCTTCGAACTCAGGCCCGATCCGTACGAGGTCGAGGAGATTTTCGAGGTGCCGCTTCCGTTCCTGCTCGATCCCGGGAACCACCAGCGCCACGCGCGCGAATTCAAGGGCGATATCAGGCACTTCTTTGCCATTCCCTGGTTCGGGTATTACATCTGGGGCGCGACGGCGTGAATGCTCGTCAACCTGCACCGCCTGATGTCGGACTAGCGTCTCCTGGAACGCACGTAGAGCCGCTGGAAATTGTCCAGCGAATGCAGGTGCGCGTAGATCCGGCCCATGTGGCCCATGTTGACGAGCGCCTTGTGGCTGGCGGGCCGCAGTTCGCGCAGGCGCGCCTCGTCGACGCGGAACATCCCCTGCAGCGTCAGTTCGGAGCCGTCGTCGTTCTTCGCCTGCATCACGAAAGGCTCGAACAGTTTCATGCGCGCGAGCGCCGTGCACATCTGCGCGGTGAGTTCGAGGTCGTTTTCGAATTCCAGCAGCAGCCGTTCGGTGGATTGCCAGCGCGGCCCCGGCGCGCCGCTCGCGTCGAACAGTGCAATGCCCCCGTCATCCAGGTAGGACTTCAGCACGCACACGACGCGCTCGCCCCCCGGTTTGCCGTCGACCTGCGACCTCGAAACGCAGAATGGGTAGCGGCGCACGAAGGCAGGCAGGTAGACGCCCGGATCCCATTCGCCCTGCGGGCCGATGAACAGGTTCGAAGCCTCGGCGAGACCGAGCACGATCACCGGCGCGTAGGCTTTGCCGGCGTCAGTGCCGACGAATACGATCGGATAGTCCCGCCCGGCGGCAACGAACTCGGATGCCGATACTGCGAGCGCATTCAGATGCCGGCAAAACTCCGGCGTGGTGCCTTGCGGCATCAGCACGCGATGTTGCTTGCGCAGCGGCACGATCTCGTCGTAGCCGAACGGCGGCGTGATCACCATGGCGGGAGAATTCTAGCGCCGCAGACCTGTTTGCGTTTCGTTTCCTGGATTCCTTCGGCTCTCGCGCGGCTTCGCGGCCGCATTTTGACGCCGTTCAACGTTGCTTGAACGAAACCAATTCCGTGCGTAGGGCGAATACCCTTGTTCCTCGTACATAGCGGAATTCCTCACGCAGGATCAGCGCGCGAACCTGCGCCGGCGCCATCCACATAGTGGTTCTTACTTCAACAGGCTGACCGTCAAAATTTCGGGTAACCGTCCGCAATACAACCCGAAATGCCTTAAACGTCCCCGCCGGTACAACTACGTCTTGGCGGTCGGCAATTGTTCCTTCTGCGTCTGCCGGAGCCTCGTACCCGTTGGGATAGGTAATCACGGGGTGGTACGACCATCGCTTTCCGACCGAGTATTCGAGCGGGTTGGACTGGTTACCCTTTACGATTCGCCCGTCCGGAAATCGCTTGATGTTCCCGAGCAAATCAAGAACCCAGCCGTCGTCGAAAACCACGTCCTCCTGCGTAACTCGCGTTACATTGCGTACGAAGCTGCGTTTCTCCATCTTGGAATCCGGATCAAGTTCGCGGTAGCGGTAGGTATCCCCGACTTGGTATGCGGTGTTCGCGTCCTCCGAACCTTTGGTATAGGGATTCGCCGCCGCGCTTAAGATCTCGATCTTCTTCTCGCCCTGTCTTGCCAGCGCGCGGTCGAGTTCGAATTGCGCGATCTCGGAGAAGCTGCCGTTGGGATAGCGGCGCAGGTAGTCCTCGATTCGCTGCACGTCATTCGATCCACTGGCTTTCTCCCAAATCGTCAACTCTTCCACAAAGAGGGTTTGCTTTTCCTGCTCCGAGAGTCGCTTCAGCGCCTTCGGCGGAATGAACCAGAAATCCTCCTCGAGCGAGGTACTTTCCCAGGGGATCTGCGCGCCGTTGGATTTGCGCCGCACACCGAGGCGCACGCGCTTGAACACGTCCTCGATCTTGGCCTCCGGCACCTTGATCTCGCGCAACAGGTTTTCCGTGTACAGCCCGTGCACGCCGTTCCCATCGCTTGCCACGTTGCCCGGGCTGGTCGCGTACGCCAGCAGCGTGCCGTTGGGCGCGTCCATTTGGCTCAGGCCCTTCTGCTCTACCCGGAAATCCCTGCCGAACGGGTTTTCGCGGCAGGCATCCAGGATGATGACATTCATCGGGTTGGCGGCCTTCGCGAGTCCCTCGAGCAGCCGCGCGATATCCACGCTTTGCATGGCCACGTCGTCAATCTTGTCAATAATCGCATCGATCGGCAGCAAGTAGTTCCGCCAACCCAGCTGAAATCCGTGGCCTGCGAAGTAGAACAGGCCGACGTGCCTTTTCTGCTCCATTGCGCGAACGAACGCGCGTATCGAAGCGAGCATCTCCTCGCGACCGGCGTCCAGCTTGATGTCCACCTCAAACCCGCAGGTCATGAGCGCATCGCCAATCGCCTTGGCGTCGTTCGCCGGGTTCTTGAGTTCCGGCGCGTCCTTGTACTTGCCGTTGCCGATGAGTAGCGCCTGCTTGGGCGCGCGCAGCAGCTTCGTCGCCCCATCCGACTGTGCCCAGACCCAGGCATAGGGCGCGGGAAGGAACAGTGAACTCGCAGTGACCCCCGCAGTCAGCAGCCGTCGGCGGCCGAGGTGTGTACCAGTACCGTACGTGTCTGGTGTTGCCACTCGCCAAGTCTCCGCTCGCGCCCGCCCAACGCAAATGCGGAGGGCGGCGCTTCTGTTTGCTGGTTGGGTCAGCAGTGCCGGGTCACGCGCCGCGCCCTCAAGCGCAAATACCTGACCTAGCGAACCGATGCTAAGTCAACCAGAAATTCCGCGCAAACCCCGCTTGAGACGCGGTCCCCTTCAAGGCGAGGTACCCGAGCGCCAACATGTCAGCGACTCGTCGCGCTCAATATCGGCTGCAAGCAACGGATTGCAGCGTGCCCGTGGTGCGCCTTGGCTGTGTGATGAGGTTGATTTTTCACCCTCGCGCCTGTGCTATCGTCCATTGCATGAGCGTACTTGCCATCATAGCCGCGCTGTTGCTCGAGCAGTGGCGGCCGCTCGCCGACAGCAAGGCGGTCCTGGCCGTGTCGACGCGCTATGTGGGATGGCTCGAGGAGCGCTTCAATGCGGGAGAAGCCCGCCACGGTACGATCGCCTGGACGGTTGGGGTGTTCCCGATCGTGCTCGGTTCATTGCTGCTGTATGCACTTCTGTACCGCGTACACCCTCTGGTTGCGCTGGCGCTCAACGTGGCCGCGCTGTACCTCACGCTCGGCTTCCGCCAGTTCAGTCATTTTTTCACCGGGATCCAGAATGCGCTCAAGACCGGCGAACTCGAACGCGCGCGCGATCTGATCGGTGCCTGGCGCGGTGAAGCTGCCGAGCACCGCGCTCGCGAAGAGGTGGTGCGGCTCGCGATCGAGGAGGCTTTGCTTGCTTCACACCGGAACGTATTCGCGGTGTTGTTCTGGTTCGTGCTGCTCCCCGGGCCGAGCGGCGCGCTGCTATACCGGCTGAGCGTATTTCTTGCCCGGCGCTGGGGCGGGCTGGGCGCTTTCGGGGCCTTTGCAACGCGCGTGAACTACTGGATGGAGTGGCCGGCGGTGCGTCTTACCGCAGCGGCTTTTGCGGTGGTCGGCGACTTCGAGGATGCGGTGTATTGCTGGCGCACCCAGGCGGCCTCGTGGCGCGAACCGCTCGCCGGCATCGTACTTGCCGCCGGCGCCGGCGCGATGGGCGTACGCCTGGGCATGCCGCTTGCGGAAACCGCCGGCGGCGTCGAGCCGCGGCCGGAACTGGGGCTCGGCGAACCCGCCGATGCGCCGTTCCTCGAGAGCACGGTGGGGCTGCTGTGGCGGGCGCTGGTGCTTTGGGTGTTCGTCCTGATCATGCTGGGGATTGCCCGGGCGCTAGGGTGATTTTTCGCTGCCGCAGCGCCAGCACTGCGTGAACTGGGCTTCGATGATTTCCCCGCAGGCGCACTGCCATATCGAGCCCTTCGCGCGGCCCCACAGCAGGCCCTCGCGCAGCACGCGCTCGGCGCGCGCCGAGTCTTGATCGGCGGCAATCCATAGCTCCGGCTGGCATTGGTCAAACGGCACTTCTCCCATCGCGCCGGAAAGGAATTCGTTGCGCACGAATGCGCGTATCCCTTCCGCCTCCAGAAGGTTCCTCGCGTGGTGGACTTCGGCGAGGTTGAGGGAGCTGAAGACGCGCTTCACGCGCGCGCGGCCTCGGCCTGCAGCCGCGCGATCTGGCGGTAGAGAGCGAGGCGGCGCGCATGGATCGCGCCGCTTTCGGCGGCGGCCTGGACCGCGCAACCCGGTTCGACCAGGTGGCTGCAATCGCGGAAGCGGCAAGCATCCGCATGACGCGCGATTTCGCGAAATCCCCGCACGATTGTCTGCGCGGAGAACCCCGCCAATCCGAACTCAGACACGCCCGGAGAATCGACCAGTTCGCTCGATGCATCGAGCTCGTACAGGCGCGCTGTGGTCGTGGTCTGGCGTCCTGCGTCGAGGTAGCGCGAAATCTCCCGGATGCGCACCTCGGCGTGCGGCACCAGCGCGTGCACTAGCGTTGACTTGCCCATGCCTGACTGCCCTACGAGGAGCGTGCGCCGGCCAGTGAGGAGCGCGCGCAGCGGCTCGGCATCGCGCTTCGCGGCAAACTCGACGATAACGTATCCGAGGCCCCGAAACGGCAAGAGCCGCCTGAGGGCGGATTCGCGGCGTTCGGCCAGATCCACCTTGTTGAGCGCCAGTACCGCGGGCAGACCGGCATCCTCGGCAGCGACCAGCAGGCGGCAGACGAGTTCGTCGTCCCAGGTCGGCTCGCAGGCGATCAGAATCACCACCTGCTGCAGGTTCGCGGCGAGCACCTTGCGGCGGTGCGCCGCGGCCCGCGCAAACTCGTTCGCGCGTGGCGAGATGGCCTCGATGACGCCTTCGCCGGAGGCGGTGCGGCCGAAGGCGACGCGATCGCCGCAGGCGAGCCGCAGCGCGCGTCCCCGCGCCAGGCACCTGAGCAGCGAGCCATCGCCGGCGCGCACAACGCTCTCACGACGGTGCGCCGCGATCACTGTGCCGTGCTCCAGCCGGCTGCTCACGTGCGCGCGCGGCGGGGCATCACAACCCGAACAACGCGTCGCACTTCGCCGCGCAGATGAAATCGTTTTCGGTCAGGCCGTCCGCGGCATGGGTCCAGTACTGGACCCGGCACTGGTTGTAACCCACGGCGAGGTCCGGGTGATGGTCCTCGCGATGCGATATCCAGGCAACGGCATTGACGAAAGCCATCGTCTGGTAATAGTTGGTGAACGGGTACGGCTTGACGAGCTTTCCGTCCTCGATGATCCAGCCCTTGAGCTGCGAAAGCATCGTGTTTGCCTCGTGCGCGCTCATTGGCGGTACGCCACCTTCGCAGGGACGGCATTTCATTCTGGCAAGATCGTCAGCCATGGAGGTCTCCGTTACCCGGCCGAAGGACGCGACTGCAGCCGCGCGATGCGGCTCGCCGCGGGCGGGTGCGAATCGTAGAACGCCGAGTGCAACGGGTCGGGTGTGAGCGTTGCGGCGTTGTCCTGATACAGCTTCACCAGCGCATTCGCGAGGTCCGCCGAGCTGGCATTCGATGCCGCGTAGGCATCGGCTTCGAATTCGTGCCGGCGTGAATACATGCTGGTGATGGGCAGCAGGAAGAAAGTAAATACGGGGACGACGAGGAAAAACAGCAGCAGCGCCACGGCCGTACCGCGCGATTCGACGTTGAGTCCCGCATAGAACCACGCCTCCCCCATCATCCGGCCGAGCGCCCAGAGCATCCCGAGGCTTGCGGCGAACAGCAGGGTCACGCGTTTCAATACGTGGTGGCGCTTGAAGTGGCCGAGTTCGTGCGCGAGTACCGCCTCGACCTCCGCCGGCGCAAGCCGCGAAAGCAGGGTATCGAACAGCACGATGCGCTTGGCCCCCCCGAATCCCGTGAAGTAGGCGTTGCCGTGGCTCGAGCGGCGGGAGCCGTCCATCACGTACAGTCCCTGCGCGCGGAACCCGCAGCGTTCAAGCAGCCGTTCGATCCGTCCGGCCAGCTGCGGATCGGCAAGCGGGGTGAACTTGTTGAACAGGGGCGCGATGAACGTCGGGTAGATCATCAGCACCAGCAGGTTGAAGCCCATCCAGGCGAGCCACACGTACAGCCACCAGAGATCGCCCATCCGCTCCATCAGCCACAGCACGATGAGGAGCAGCGGCACGCCGAGCAGCGTGGCGATCAGCGCCTGCCTCGCGAGGTCCGCGAGGAAGAGGGCCGGCGTCAAGCGGTTGAATCCGAAACGGGCCTCGACCACGAACGTGCGGTAGACCGCGAGCGGCAAGTCGAGCGCAGAGAGCACCACCACCACCGTCATCACGAGGGCTACGCCGTGCGCGTAGCTGCCGGCTGCGAAAACCATCGCCCACTGCAGCGCGGTCCAGTCGAGCGCACCGCCCAGGGTGAGCGCGAGCAGCGCGGCGACGCCGATCAGCAGATCGACCATCGCCAGCGGGGCCTTGGCGGCGCTGTAGTCCGCAGCCTTCTGGTGCGCGGCGAGAGGAACGGTCGCAGCGAACATGTCCGGGACTTTCGCGCGATGCTCGCGCACGTGGCGGCGCTGGCGCTGCGCGAGCCAGAGCCGCGTCGCCGTTGCCGCCGCGAGCGCAGCGAGGAAGATCCAGGTAAAGGTAGAAGCTGCCACTTATGACAGAATACCGTGTAAGTTCAGCGCAATAAAGGCGGAAAGCGGCGTCCATGCCCCAGGATCAGAACAACCTCGTCTGGATCGACCTCGAAATGACCGGGCTCGTGCCCGACACCGACCGCATCATCGAACTGGCCATGCTGGTGACCGACGCGCAGCTCAAGCTGCTTGCCCAGAGCCCGGTGCTCGTGGTGCACCAGCCGGACTCGGTGCTCGACGCGATGGACGGCTGGAACAAGGGCACGCACGGCCGTTCCGGCCTGTCGGAAAGAGTGCGCGCATCGACGCTCGACGAAGCGCAGGCCGAGGAGGCAGCGCTTGCCTTTCTGCGAGAATACGTGCCCGCGGGCACCTCGCCCATGTGCGGCAATTCAATCTGCCAGGACCGCAGATTCCTGGCGCGCTGGATGCCGAAGCTGGAAGAGTATTTTCACTACCGCAATCTCGACGTGTCCACGCTCAAGGAACTGGTCAGGCGCTGGAAACCGGAGCTGGTGAAGGGCTTTAGCAAGGAAGGCAAGCACGAGGCGCTTGCCGACATTCTCGAGTCGATCGATGAGCTGAGGTACTACCGCAAGACCGTGATGACCATCTGACAGGGAACCGCACGATGATCCTCGAACTGGCTGATATACGCATCCACCCCGGCAGGCAGGCGGAATTCGACGCTGCCATCAGGAAGGGCGTCGAAACCGTGATCTCGAAGGCGAAGGGTTTCCGCGGTTACAAGGTGAACAAGGGGATCGAGTCGCCCGAGCGCTACCTGCTGATGATCTTCTGGGACACGATCGAGAACCACACCGTGGATTTCCGCCAGTCGGCCGCATTCCAGGACTGGCGCGCGATCGTCGGGCCGTATTTCGCCGCCCCGCCCGCAGTCGAGCATTACGCGCTGCTCGCCAAGTCGGCTTGAGCTTCTTCGCGGTGCTGGAGCGCTGCTTCCGAACGTCGTTGACGATCCACGGAGAATTTGCATGAGCCTGTCCAGACGCAAATTGCTGAAGGCGGCGGCATACGCCCCACTCGCCGTTCTGTTGCCCGCGCACGCGCAAGCCTATCCTTCCAAGCCGATCAAGATCATCGTGCCGTTTCCGGCCGGCGGGACCACCGACATCGTCGCGCGGCTGGTCGGGCAGAGGATGAGCGAATCGATGGGCCAGCCGGTGATCGTTGAAAACCGCGGCGGGGCGGGTGGCTCGCTCGGGGCTGACGCTGTCGCGAAGGCGGCGCCCGACGGCTACACGATACTGATGCACAACATCACCTTTCCGCTCGCCTCGGCCGCGCTCGCGCTCGCGAACCGCTCGCCCTATAACGTCGACACCGATTTCGCCGGCGTTTCGATCGCGGTCAACGTTCCGCTCGTGATTACGGCGCATCCGAGCGTGCCGGCGAAGGACCTGCGCGAGCTCGCGACGCTGCTGCAGAACAACAAGGCATTGCAATACGCCTACGGCTCGACCGGGCCCGGCTCGTTCATGAACGTGATGGGCGAGGCGTTCAAGCGCGATGCGAAGGTCGACATGACCCACATTCCGCTAAAGGGCGCGGCGCCACTCAAGCAGGAGCTGCTGGCAGGGCGCCTGCAGGTCGGCGGGGACCAGCTTTCCTCGTCGCTCGCGGACATCAAGCGGGGCGCACTGAAGGCGCTCGCGACCAACGCCTCGAAGCGCATACCCGAGCTGCCGGACGTTCCGACGGTGCGCGAGCTTGGATTCCCGGCGCTTGAGGCAGACGGCTGGAACGGCCTGTTCGCGCCCGCGAAGACGCCGAGGGAAATCATCGAGCGCCTGCAGAAGGAAACCGTGGCGGCGGTGCGCCATCCGGAATTGCAGAAGCGCTTCGCCGACCTCGGTGCCGAGGCGGTCGGATCGTCACCGGCGGAGCAGGATGCGATCCTGAAACGCCAGATCGAGCAGTTCCGGCCGATTATCCAGACGATGCGGCTGGATTAGGCGGGGAAACAGCAGCAGCCAACCAAAGGAGACGAGCAGACATGAACAACACCGACCCCGGCGCGCCGGCTGACGGCGCGGAGAACGCGCCGCTTGAGTCACCGGCGAGAAGAAGTCTTTTCACTGCAGCGGGTGCGCTCGCCATCGCGGCCGTCGCGCCCCGTGCAGCGGCACAAATGCCCGGAGGCCGCGGTCCCGGCATCGGCGCGCTGAGTCAGCGTTATCCTGACCCTCTGATCCAGGTCATCGATCCGAGTTTCGGCAAGTACCGGCTGGCTCTCGCGAAAATCGAACGTATCGCCTCCGGCACGCGCTGGAACGAAGGTCCCGTCTGGTTCGGCGACGGGCGCTACCTGCTCTGGAGCGACATCCCCAACAACCGCATCATGAAGTGGGAGGAGGAAACCGGCCACGTGAGCGTGTTCCGCAAGCCGTCCAACAATGCGAACGGCAATACGCGCGACCGGCAGGGGCGCCTGCTCAGCTGCGAGCACGATACGCGGCGCGTGACGCGAACGGAATACGACGGCAAGATCAGCGTCATCGCGAGCCATTTCGACGGCAAACGGCTCAACTCGCCCAACGACATCGTGTGCAAGTCCGATGGCTCGATCTGGTTTACCGATCCTCCGTTCGGAATTCTGGGGCTGTACGAGGGGCACACCGGCAAACAGGAACTGCCCACCAACGTCTATCGGGTCGACCCGAAGAGCGGACAGTTGTCCGTCGTGGCCGGGGACATCGACCGGCCCAACGGCCTGTGTTTCTCGCCGGACGAATCGAAACTCTATGTCGTCGAGGCGGCGCTGAACCCGCGCGCGATCCAGGTCTTCGACTTGGTCGACGGAGGCACCAAGCTCGCCAACAAGCGCCTGTTTCTGACCGCCGAACCCGGCGGCACGCCGGACGGCATGCGCTGCGACATCGATGGCAATCTCTGGTGTGGCTGGGGCATGGGCAACGAGGCCCAGGATGGCGTGAATATATTCAATCCGCAGGGCAAGCTGATCGGGCGCATCAACCTTCCCGAGCGTTGCGCCAATGTCTGCTTCGGCGGCGTCGAGCGCAACCGCCTGTTCATGGCCGCGAGCACGTCGGTGTACTCGCTGTACGTCAACACGCAGGGTGCGCCGGGCGGCTGAGGGGATCCGACTGCCAAGTCGCAGCGCGCCGTTTCAGTCGATCTTGACCCCGGCGGCGCGGACCGCTTCCGCCCATTTGGCGTGCTCGATACGCAGGAATGCGGCGAATTCGCCAGGGGTGTTTCCTACGGCCTCGAGACCGAGACCGGCGAGCCGCTCGGCGACGTCGGGTTGCTTCAGGCTCGCCGCGAGATCCGAGGCGAGCCGCGCGACGATCTCCGCCGGAGTGCCGGCACGCGCAAGCACGCCGAACCAGGCGAGCACCTCGAAGTTCGCATATCCCGACTCGTGCAGTGTCGGAATCTCGGGCAGATAGGGCAGACGCTTCAGGGTTGCCGTTGCAAGCAGCGTGAGTCTGCCGCTGCGCACGTGCGAAAGCAGTTCCGGCGGATTGGCGAAGGTGAGCGCCACCTGCCCGGCGACCAGGTCGGCGACGGCCGGACCGCCGCCCTTGTAGGGAACATGCGTAAGCTCGATTCCGGCGCGCAACCTGAACATTTCTCCGGTCAGGTGCGGGACGCTTCCGCTGCCGGGCGAGGAATAGGCTAGCGCACCCGGTTTCGACTTGGCCAGCGCGACCAACTCGGCGACGCTCTTCGCCGCGACCGACGGGTGCACCGCGATCAGCATCGGCGTGTACCCGAGCAGCGAAACGGCGGCAAAATCCTTCTCGCCGAAGCCCAGTTTCGGATAGACGTACTGAGCCACTACCGAAGCGGAGGGCGCAAGCAGGAGCGTGTAGCCGTCGGGCGCCGATCTTGCCACCAGCTCCGCACCGATGGTCGTCGCTGCGCCGGGCTTGTTCTCGATCACGACTGGCTGGCCCAGCCTCTCGGCGAGGCGGGTGCCGACGGTGCGCGCAAGAATGTCCGACGCCCCGCCTGGAGCGAATGGCACGATCCAGCGCACTGGTTTGAGCGGATAGCCCTGGGCTTCCGACGGGGACGTGAACCCCGTTGCGACGAGGACCGTCAAGACAATCGTGAGAAATTTCATTGGGAGCGCTTCCGATGCTCGATGTCAGTGTAAACCCGGCACGGCGCTCCGTCTTCAGCGCTTGCGCATCGCCCATACCGCCAATGCGAGCGTCGGGACAAGAAGCGCGCCGGCGAGCGCGCTCATCTGCCCTTGTCCGAGCGGCATGATGCCGCCGCCCGGTGCCGCGAGCACGATGCCGCCCAGCATCAGCAGCACGCGCAGCGGCCACTCGAGTGCTCCGCTGCGCCGCAGGTCGCCGACGAACAGCTGGTAGCCCTGGAGGCCGCCGCAGATGAAGATCGAGCCAACGGATGCGCATGCAGTGAGGAAGAGCGACTCCCACCACGGCACCTGCAGCACGAACGCCGGGTTGAGCACGAAGAAGAACGGAATGAAGTAGATGATGCTGCCGACACGCATCGACGCCCAGCCGGTCTGCATCGGCGGCGCACCGGCGATACCCGCCGCGGCGAAGGAGGCAATCGCCACCGGGGGCGTGATCGAGGAGAGCATGCCCCAGTAGAACACGAACATGTGCACCGCCATCTTGTTGAGGCCCGCTTTTTCCAGTGCCGGGCCGACCAGGATGGCGAGGAAGATGTAGCACGCGGTGGTGGTGAGCCCGAGGCCGAGTATCAGGCTGGTGAGGGCGGTCATCGCGAGCAGCAGCAGCACGTTGTTGCCGGCAATCGCGAGCAGGTCGTTGGCGAGGCTCGAAACCACTCCGGTGAGTGAAAACGCGCCGATCAGCAGGCCGCAGCCGGCGAGGATGCCGGTCAGCTCGACAAAGGTCTTGCCGTTGATCTCGAGAAACCGGATCACCGTGCCGCGGCCCCATTTGTCGCGGTTGAACAACTGGTTCAGCACCAGCAGCAGCACGGTGGCGTAGAAAGGCGCGTGGCTTTCGCGTTTCATCACCAGCAGCATGAACACCAGCAGAGCGATCACGAACGCGTAGTACCAGCCCTCCTTGATCGTGTCCCAGAGCTGCGGCAGCTCCGCGCGAGGCAGTCCTTCGAGGCCGTGTCGCGCGGCATAGGCGTCGACCTGCAGGAACAGGCCCAGGTAGTAAAGCGCCGCGGGGATTGCTGCAGCGACCGCCACCTGCGCGTAACTCACACCCAGGAACTGCGCCATCACGAATGCGGTGGCACCCATCACCGGCGGCGCCAGAACGGCGCCGGTGGAGGCGCAGGCCTCGATGGCGCCGGCATACACTGCCGTGAATCCCGTGCGCTTCATCACCGGGATGGTCATCGTACCCGCGGTGAGCACGTTGCTGATGATGCTCCCCGACATCATGCCGAGCAGCGCGCTGGAGAAGATGCAGACCTTGGCCGCGCCGCCGCGGAACGTGCCGCACAGCGCGAAGGCAACGTTGATAAAGAACCTGCCGGCGCCGGTCATCATCAAAGCGGTGCCGAACACGAGAAAGCCGATCACCGTTTCGGCGAAAGCCTGGATCGGTATGCCCAGCAGGCTCTCCGAGGACAGCATGTGGTAGGCGCTTGTCTGCGCTGCGCTGGACTGTACGCCTTTCAGCGGCCCGAGCCAGCCGGCATCTGCAAACAGCGGATACAGCGTAAACGGCAGTACCGAGAGCACCAGGCCCCAGCCGCCGGTGCGGCGCAGGCCCTCCATCAGCAGGGCCCACATCACGTAGCCCGCCCAAACCAGGTGTGCAGGCGCGCCGCCGAACTCCCAGCCCAGCTCGGCCGCGCGGCGGATGCTCAACAGAAACGCCAGCGCGGTGAGCGCGGTGATCGCGAACAGAAGCGCGTCGTACCAGGCAACCCGCTCGAGATCCGCGCGGCGTGTGCCCGGAAAAAGCACGAACACGAACGGCAGCATCACTAGCACGAGCGCGTAGTAGTACTCGGTATTGAGGGGCGTGAAGCCGACGAAGAAACGCAGCACGAACTGCTGGTTGACGCACAGGAAGATGGTGAGCGCGCTGGCGGCAACCAGCAGCCAGCGCCAGGCGCCCTGCAGCTCCCTTACGCGGATGCCCTCCGCTTCGGCCGGGCCCGCGACTTCTGCGTCGCCCGTCATACGACGTGCGGGTCGCCGGCCATCACTACTCGAAGATCACGTCCATGCCGGCGTTCTTGAGAGCCGCGCTGCGCGCCGCGACCCAGGTCTTGACGAACGCGTCCCTGTCCTCGGGCGGATTGGCCTTGAGCAACGCGTTCCACGCCGCGGCGAGCGTCTCCTGGCGCTTGAACATCCGCTGGTTGTACGCCTCGTGCTCGGGCTTCCACATGCCTGTTTCCCGGAGAGCCTTTACCGCGCCTTCATGATAGGGAATCGCCCAGCTGAGGATCTGCCGCTTGAGTTCAAGCCCGGCCGCACCCGGCGCACCGTCCTTGTAGGCGTCGTAATTGACGATCATGGACTTCGCGATACCGTAGACGAGATCCGCCGGCTGCGATGCGTACGCCATGAAGATCGGGTAGGGATAGTTCGGCAATTCGATCGGGCTCTGCACCGTGATGCCCACTCCGCAGGTCGCCTTATGGGGGGCGTAGTAAGGGCCGATCCTGTTCAGCCGCGTCCAGCCCGCCTTGTCCGCCGCCGGCGTCGGCGGATAGAACAGGCCGCGGGGCGAGGCCTCCGCTTCCTTCGCCTGTCCGGATATGGTCGAGGCGATGGCCGCATCCACCTCGTTGTTGACCATACCCTTCCACATCGCGCCGTAGCTGGAGAACTCGACCAGCTTCACGTCGCTGCGCGCGAGCCCGCCGAATGCGAGCACCGCGTAGGCGTTCTGATTGAGCGCGGGCGAACCGACCACGATGCCGACGCGCTTGCCCTTCAGGTCCTTGATTTCACGCGCCCCGGTGTCTTTCGCGACGCCCAGGGAAATCGCGTTGCAGTCGTTCGAGGCGAGGATCAGGCGCAGCGCCTGCGGCCCCCATTCCTTCACCGCGAACTCGAATATGCCCTCCTGCGCGAAATAAACACCGATGCCCATCGCCGAGGCCTGCGCGCGCCCTCCCTTAAGCGGTGCCAGGCGCGCCACGTCGTTGCCTGCGGGCAGCACGCGCACATCGGTGCCGTGCTTGTCCTTTAACGCCTTGCCGACCGCGACCGCGATGTTGAATCCCGAAGAGCCTGTGTCGTAGGCGGTGAAGGTCAGCGTGGACGGAAGTTTGATGTCCTGCGCAGCGACCGGAAGTGCGGCGACAAGCGCGAGCGCGCCGAGCTGCATTCGCAGTGTCATGATCTCCTCCTCCGGCGATAATTCTGACATAGAATCCGCGCCGCCTCGTGGAAATCGGACTGACCTTGAACTCCCCTACACAAACCGCCCAGCCCGGCGTGAGCCAGTGGATCGGCCGCCCGATGCGCAGGCTCGAAGACGCGCGCCTGCTCACAGGGCACGGCCGCTTCACCGACGACATTTCGCTCCCTGGGCAGGCACACGCCGTATTCCTGCGTTCGCCCCACGCGCATGCCCGCATCGCCGCAATCGACGCCGCGGCTGCGCGCGTCGCGCCCGGCGTGATCGCGGTGCTGACCGGCGCAGATGTCCTTGCCGAGGGTCTCGGGCCGATTCCGTTCAACCAAATGCACAAGCGCTACGATGGAGCAGCCATGACCGTCCCGCCGCGGCTCGCGCTCATCGCCGACGTGGTGCGCTTCGTCGGCGACCCGATCGCGATGGTGGTTGCCGAAACGCGCGAGCAGGCGCGCGACGCCGTCGAACTTATCGAGATCGAATGGGAACCGCTCCCGGCCGTCGCTGATCTGGAACACTCGGCCGCGGCGCATTCTTCGGTCGTCTGGCCGGATGCGTTCGATCCGGCGTACGGCAATCACGCGGCCCTCTACCGGGCGGGCAATCGCGACGCTGCGGCGGGAGCGTTTGCGCGCGCGATCCACGTGGTGCGCCTGCGCGTCGTGAATCAGCGCGTGGTCGCCAATCCGCTCGAGCCGCGCGCACTGGCTGCGACCTATGACGCAGCGGGCGGCCGGTATACGCTGTACTGCCCGACGCAGAACGTGCACACGGTGCGCAGGCAACTCGCCGCGGGTGTATTCAATCTGCCCGAGGAGCGCTTTCGCATCGTCTGCACCGACTTGGGAGGTGCGTTCGGCGCGCGCGGATACGCTTATCCGGAGCACGCTGCGCTGTGCCTTGCCGCGCGCCGCACCGCTCGCGCGGTGAAATGGCTCGCCGATCGCTCCGAGAATTTCCTCGCCGAGGTGCACGGCCGGGACAGCGTCACGACGGCGCAACTGGCGATCGACGCCGATCACCGGTTTCTCGCATTGAAGATCGACACGCTCGCGAACGTCGGCGCCTACGTATCGAACTACGGCGCATCGGTGCCCGCGATGTCGGGCGTGCGCGCGCCCACCGGCGTGTATGCGATCCCCGTGATCGACCATGAAGTGCGCATGCTGTTCACCCATACCGCGCCGGTGGACGCGTATCGGGGCGCCGGCCGTCCCGAAATGGGCTACCTGCTGTAGCGGCTGGTGTCGCTCGCCGCGTTCGAACTGCGCGTCGATCCGATGGAATTGCGCCTGAAGAACCTGATCCGGCCGGCGAACATGCCGTACGCGAATCCTGCGGGGCTCAGCTACGACTGCGGTAATTTCGAGCGCATTCTCCGGGGAGCGGCTGAAGTTTCGGACTGGAGCGGCTTCCCGGCGCGTAGGGCCGCCGCGGCGCGGCGTGGCGCGCTCTATGGCCGTGGAATTGCCTGTTACGTCGAAGTGACCGGCAGCGGAACGCTTGCGGAAACGGTGCAGCTCGCCATTTCCGGCTCGGGCGTGGTGACGCTCGTTTCGGGCACGCAACCCGTGGGCCAGGGCCTCGCAACTTCTTACGCGCAGCTGGTGGCGCAAATCCTGGGCATCTCACCCGATTCGGTCGATACCGTCCAGGGCGACACCGACGTCGTGAAATCAGGCGGCGGCGCCGGAGGTTCGCGCGGCCTGCAGGTGGGCGGCAGCGCAGCGGCGGCAGGAGCGCATGTGCTGGTCGAGGCCGGGCGCGCGCTGGCGGCGAGCGAACTCGAGGCGGCTGCCGCGGACATTGAATTTGCCGCCGGCCGCTACCGCATCGCCGGCACGGACCGTTCGATCGGTCTTGCCGAACTCGCCGCGAAACAGCCGGAGCGGCGCATCTACTGTGAGCACACCGAAACCGTGAAGGGTCAGACCTGGCCGAATGGCTGCCAGGTATGCGAGGTCGAAGTGGATCCCGAGACTGGCGTGGTGCGCGTTACCCGCCATACCGCGGTGGACGACATCGGGTCGGTGGTCAATCCCCTGATCGCCGAGGGGCAGGTGCACGGCGGCATCGCGCAGGGGATCGGCCAGGCGTTGATCGAACACTCGGTCTATGATTCGACGGGCCAGCTGCTCACCGGCTCGTTCATGGATTACGCCATGCCGCGCGCCGACCTGTTTCCGGATCTCGAAACGCGTTTCGACCAGACGATTCCGACCCGCATGAATTCGCTCGGAGCGAAGGGAGTGGGCGAGGCCGGCTGCCACGGTGCAACACCCGCCGCGGTGAACGCTGTGCTCGACGCGCTTGCCGAACGCGGCGTGCGCAGCCTCGACATGCCACTCACGCCAGAGCGCGTGTGGCGCGCGCTGCACCAGCGTTAGCGGCGTTTCGGCTTGTGCGCTTTGCCGGCGACCTTCCGCGGCGCCGGCACGATCTCGACGATGGCCTCGATCTCCACCGGGATGCCCATGGGCAGAGAGCCCATGCCGACCGCACTCCTCGCGTGCCGGCCCTTGTCGCCGAACACCTCGACGAACAGGTCGGAGCAGCCGTTGATCACCCGGGGCTGGTCGGTGAAATCGGGCGCTGCGTTCACCATGCCGAGCACCTTGACCACCCGCGCCACGCGATCGAGGCTGCCCAGCTCCTTCTTCATCACCGCGAGCAGTTCGATGCCGGTGGAGCGCGCGAAAGCGTAGCCCTGTTCCAGCGTGTAGTCGCGCCCGAGCTTTCCCAAGGGCCGTTTGCCATCGATGAGTTGCGGCCCCTTGCCCGCGAGATACAGCAGGTTCCCGGTGCGCACTGCGTTCACGTAACTCGCCACCGGAGCACTCGCCTCCGGCAGCGCGATTCCCAGCGCCTTCAGGCGTTTTTCGGCGCTCATTGCAGTGGCACCACTTTTCCGGGATTCATCAGGTTCTCCGGGTCGAACAGCCGCTTGATGTCGCGCATCAGGCCGATCACGTCGTCGCCCAATTCGGAGCGCATCGACTCCTGCTTGCCCAGCCCGATGCCGTGCTCGCCGGTGCAGGTGCCCTCCATCGCCAGGGCGCGCGCGACGAGCCGTTTGTTGAATTTCTTGGCGAGTTCAGTCTCTTCGGGCTCGTCCGGGTCGACCAGGAACATCAGGTGAAAGTTGCCATCCCCGACGTGCCCGAGCAGGGGCACCGGCGCAATGTAGTCCTTAACGTCTTCCATGGTCTCGTGCACGCATTCGGCGAGGCGCGAGAGCGGCACGCAGACGTCGGTTGAAACCGCGCGCGAACCCGGCCTCAACTGCAGGCACGCGAAGTAGGCGTTGTGGCGCGCGTCCCAGAGCGCGGTGCGGTCCTCGGTCCGCGTCGCCCACTGGAAGTCCATGCCGCCGTTTTCCTTCGCGATCGCCTGCACCGTCTCCGCCTGCTCGATGACGCTCGCCCGGGTGCCGTGGAATTCGAAAAACAGCGTCGGCGCCACGCGGTAGCTGGTCTTCCTGTAGCGGTTGATCGCGTCGATGGTCTTCTCGCACACGATTTCGCTGCGCGCGATCGGCACGCCGGCCTGGATCGTCTCGATCACCGTGCGTGTGCAGCCATCGACGTCGTTGAAAGCGCACACGGCGGCCGACATCGCTTCCTGCACGGGGTACAGGCGCACCGTGACTTCGGTGATGATGCCGAGCGTCCCTTCGGAGCCGACGAACAGGCGCGTCAGGTCGTAGCCCGCGGCGGATTTCTTCGAGCGTCGCGAGGTCTGGATGATGCGCCCGTCCGCAAGCACTACCTTGAGCGAGATCACGTTCTCGCGCATGGTGCCGTATCGCACTGCATTGGTGCCCGAGGCGCGCGTCGCGGCCATGCCGCCCAGCGTGGCGTCCGCCCCCGGATCGACCGGAAAGAACAGCCCGGTGTGCTTGATGTATTCGTTGAGCTGTTTGCGCGTCACCCCGGCCTCGACCACCGCGTCGAGGTCTTCCTGGTGCACGGCGAGCACCTTGTTCATCTGCGACAGGTCGATGCACACGCCGCCGCGCACCGCGAGGATGTGGCCCTCGAGCGAGGTGCCCACGCCGTAGGCGATCATCGGCACGGCGTGGCGCCGGCAGATGTTCACCATGTCGCGCACTTCCTCGGCGGTGTGCGCAAACACCACCGCGTCCGGAAGCGCATAGGGGAAATAGGATTCGTCCTTGCCGTGGTGCTCGCGCACCGCGGCGGAGGTGCTGACGCGATCGCCCAGCAGTGCGCGCAACTCGTCAACGACGCTTTGGTCGAAATCTCGGGCTTTGTTCATCGGGGGCTTCCGTTTCTGGGGTGGCCGGAACCAAGCATTCTATTTGAGCTTGATGTCGCCGTCGAAGTGCACCATTACGCCGAGCGCGGGTATTTCCAGCGTGACCTTGGCGGCAAGCGATTCGTCGCCCTTGAGGCAGCTCGCATCGCGCGCGCGCTGCACCGCCTGCTCGATCTCGCGCTGCGAGTTCACGCCGACCATCTTGAGGAACTTGCGGATGCTGAGGTTGAAGGTTTCCTGGTCCATGCTCACCTCCCTGTGCGTTGATACAACCGGTAGCGTTCCGATCGGTCGCCGGCGCGGCCGGCGTCGCCGATCTTGATCCATCCCGCGCCGGGCGCGCCGCGCTCGTCGCGCGGTCTGCCCTGCACCAGCAGAAAGCCGCATTCCTCCTCTCTCGCGCCCCGGGTCCGCGCGCTCGGCAGTCCCGCGTGGTAGCTGAACGCCGCGCGTTGCGATACCCCGAGGTCGCGCCCCGCGACGCAGCCTGCGTTGGCGGGGAGCTTCGAGCGCAGCTGCAGCGCGACGTTGCGATAGGACTTCTGGTAATCCGCCCACGGCAGCCAAAGCGTCGCGAACAGTCCCCACAGCAGGGCCACACCCGCGCTCCAGCGCAGCACGCAGCGCGTCGCGTCCCGCGGCGTGCCGAGCAGCAGGTAGATCCACGCCAGCGTGATGGAGAGAGCGAAAACGAGCGGCAGCCAGGTGAAATGCGCGACGAATCCGTGCACGTTCTTGACGAAATTGTGGGCGACCCGCGGCGGCACGCCCGTCATCATTGCCACGTAGCCGAGCCACAGCAACCCCGCAAAGAACGTGAACGTCATGATGCCGAACCAGTCGAGCGCCGCCGCCGCGCCGCGGCGCAACTGCGCGACGCCTTGCGCGCCGAGCAGCGCGAGCGGCGGCAGCAACAGCAGCGCGTTGATGTCCTGCGCGGGCGTGAACCGGGACACGGCTGCGAGCATCAGTACAAACGCGACGAGCGGCGCGAGCAGCCGCGGCTCTGCCAGGGACCCGCGATGCGACCACAGCGCCCACAGGGCGAGCGGCCAGGCGGGCCAGGCAAACCAGCTGGTGATCACCAGGAAGTAGCGCAGGTTGGCGGCGAAATCGCGCTCCACGGTGGCGGCCGTCCACCAGGAGCGGAACAGATCGGGAAAGCGCAGCGACAACGCGGCCGGCCAGGTGGATGCGAGCAGCGCAAGCACGAGCGCCGCGAGCCCGAGCGCACCGAGGTGACGCGCCGTGCGCCAGGACGCGCAGGCGGCCCAGGTCACCGAGGCGGTAACGAACAGCGCGAGCGGAACCACCAGCCCGTTGGAGAGGAAAGCGAGGCCGAGCGCCGCGCCGAACGCGGCGCCCGACGCATAAGGCCGGCGCGGTAAATGGGCCAGCGCGGCGAAGGCGGCGCATGCCGAAGCAAGTGCCGCGTGGTCCGGGATTGCCTCGTGCGCATGCACGATCAGGCCGACGGAGCCGATCAGGAGCAGCACCGCGGCCGCACCAGCGGTTTCTCGATCTTCTTCGCGCGCGATTCCGCGTGCCGCCGAGTAGAGGAATGCGCAGGCCACCAGCACGAAGGTGCCGCTTGCGAGCCGCACCGCTTCGTGAAACGGCAGCGCCCATCCGGTCAGGGTCGCGAACGCGAGTGCGAACCAGTGATAAAACGGCGGGTCCTCGAGCCAGGGCTCGCCCGCGACGCGCGGCACCAGCCAGTCGCCGCTCAGGCGCATCTGGTGGACGATTTCTATCCCGATCGCGTCATAGCCCTTCCAGGGATCGTGACCAAGCAGGCCCGGCAGCACGAACGAGAGCACAACGAGTGCCAGCAGCCACGGCGGTGGGGGCAGGGCGACCGGACGCATCATGTGTCGATTTTAGGCGCCAAGTGTGCTGAAACAAAAAAGGCAGCCTCGGCTGCCTTTTCTGCATTGCGGACGCCGGCTACTTCGCGGCAGCCGCCTTGTCGGCGTCCTTGACCACCGCCCGGCTCTTGTAGCGCTGGCGGAATTTCTCCACGCGGCCGGCCGTGTCGACGATTTTCTGCTTGCCGGTGTAGAAGGGATGGCAGTTCGAGCACACCTAGACGTGGTAGTCCTTTCCGACGGTCGAGCGCGTCTTCCACGCGGCGCCGCAGGAACAGGTGACATTGATTTCGGAATACTCGGGATGGATGCCTGGTTTCATGATCGTCCTCTGGCGGCCGCGGGATGGTGCCGCAGCCTCGGAAAAAGGGGCGCATTATCCGCCGAAAACGACTTCCCGGGCAAGGACTTGTGCAGCCTGGCGCTCAGCCGCGCCGCATGCTGTCGAAGAATTCCGCGTTGTTCTTGGTGGCGCGCACCTTGTCGATGAGGAATTCGGCCGCTTCCAGCTCGTCCATCGGGTAGAGAAGCTTCCTCAGCACCCAGACTTTTTGCAGCAGTTCCGGCTTGATCAGCAGTTCCTCGCGGCGCGTTCCCGAGCGGTTGACGTTGATCGCCGGGTAGATGCGCTTTTCGTGCATGCGCCGGTCGAGGTGGATCTCCATGTTGCCGGTGCCCTTGAATTCCTCGTAGATCACGTCGTCCATGCGACTGCCCGTGTCGATCAGCGCCGTGGCGATGATGGTGAGCGAGCCGCCTTCCTCGATGTTGCGCGCCGCGCCGAAGAACCGCTTAGGCCGCTGCAATGCGTTGGCGTCCACACCGCCGGTCAGCACCTTGCCGGAGGCCGGCACGACGGTGTTGTAGGCGCGCGCGAGGCGGGTGATCGAATCGAGCAGGATCACCACGTCCTTCTTGTGCTCGACCAGGCGCTTGGCCTTTTCGATCACCATCTCGGCGACCTGCACATGGCGCTGCGCCGGCTCGTCGAAGGTGGAGGACACCACTTCGCCGCGCACCGAGCGCTGCATCTCCGTGACTTCCTCGGGCCGCTCGTCGATCAGCATCACGATCAGCACCACTTCGGGGGCATTCGCGATGATCGCGTGCGCCATATGCTGCAGCATCACCGTCTTGCCGGCCTTGGGCGGCGACACGATCAGGCCGCGCTGGCCCTTGCCGATCGGGGCCACGATGTCAATGATGCGGCCGGTGATGTTTTCCTCGGCCTTGATGTCGCGTTCGAGCTTGAACGCCGCGTTCGGGTGCAGCGGGGTGAGGTTCTCGAACAGGATCTTGTTCTTCGTCGCCTCGGGCACATCGCTGTTGACCTTGTCGACCTTGACCAGGGCGAAATAGCGTTCGCCATCCTTGGGCGTGCGGATTTCGCCCTCGATCGTGTCGCCCGTGTGCAGGTTGAAGCGCCGGATCTGCGAGGGGCTGACGTAGATGTCGTCGGTGCTGGCGAGGTAGGAGGTGTCCGGCGAGCGCAGGAAGCCGAAACCGTCGGGCAGCACTTCCAGCGTGCCATCGCCGAAGATCGAATCGCCTTTCTTGGCGCGGTTCTTCAGCAGCGCGAAAATCAGGTCCTGCTTGCGCAGCCGGTTGGCACCCTCGATCTCGTTGGTGTCGGCCATCTCGACCAGTTGCGTGACGTGGAGAGTCTTTAGCTCGGATAATTGCATGGCGAACGCCGATAGAGGAGAACCGGGGAACTGCGACCTGCCGGGGAAGGTGCGCCGGGTGCGGCGCTGGAAACCACCAGGTACCTGCTACAGACCTGGCACAAAACTAACCTGGCATGAATCCGCTACGCGTCGAACTGCTACGCGTCGCGCCGCTATGCGGCGCGACTCTGGGTTCAGAGACTAAGGGGTTTAGATATTGCTGTCAAGAAACGCGGTGAGTTGCGACTTCGTGAGCGCGCCGACCTTGGTCGCCTCGACGTTGCCGTTCTTGAACAGCATGAGCGTCGGGATTCCACGCACGCCGAACTTGGCCGGCACTTGCTGGTTTTCGTCGACGTTGATCTTCGCGATCTTGAGCCGTCCCTGGTATTCCTTCGCCACCTCATCGAGAACGGGCGCGATCTGCTTGCAGGGGCCGCACCATTCGGCCCAGTAATCGAGCAACACCGGCGTGTCGGACTTCAGCACTTCCGGTTCAAACGATTCGTCGGTGACGTGCTGTATCTGTGAACTGCTCATGGCTCCTCGTATCAGGGTGGGAAACGGCGGGGGGAAAGCGCGCTGGGGATGGATTTTTTCGCACGGGCGAAACACCGCCATTATGAGGCCCGCGGAGGCGGAACCCAAGTGCGCATGATAAACTGTTGATTCAATATA
Source organism: Betaproteobacteria bacterium (assembly GCA_016195915.1). Lineage (GTDB taxonomy): Bacteria > Pseudomonadota > Gammaproteobacteria > Burkholderiales > SG8-39 > JADGRQ01. The sequence continues at coordinate 155,694 of JACPYS010000018.1, forward strand.
CCTTGTTGCCAATATGACTTACGTCGTCACCGAATCCTGCATCAAGTGCAAATACACCGACTGCGTCGATGTCTGCCCGGTGGATTGTTTCCGGGAAGGTCCGAACATGCTCGTCATCGACCCGGACGAGTGCATCGATTGCACCCTGTGCGTTCCCGAATGCCCAGTCGAGGCGATCTTTGCCGAGGACGACGTGCCCGATGCGCAGAAGGAGTTCATCGCGCTCAACAAGGAACTCGCCAAAGGCTGGAAGCCCATCATCGAGCGCAAGCCCGGCCCGCCCGACGCCGACGAATGGGCGAAAACCGGACACAAGAAGCACCTGCTCGAGAAGTAGCCTACAGCGTGATGCGCGTGCCGAGTTCCACCACGCGATCGGGCGGCAGCTTGAACGACTCGGCGGCGGACGGGCTGTTTCTCTGCATCCAGCGGAACAGTTCCCTGCGCCAGGTGAACAATCCCGGCTTTGCCGCTTTCGCGATGGTGGACTTGCCGAGGAAGAACGTCGCCTCCGCGGGGTCGATCTCGAGCGCGAGGCGCTTGAACAGGCCCAGATCCTTCGGCACGTCCGGCGCCTCCATGAAACCGTAGCGCAGTGTGGCCTGGTACAGCCGGCGCGGTTCGATCACGCTCAGCTCGGCGCGCTCGAGGTTCGGCACCCGGGGCACGTCCGCATCCGTGACGCTCAGGAAGATCACGCGCTCGTGCAGAACCTTGTTGTGCTTGAGGTTGTGCATCAGCACCGTGGGCACCGATTTCGGATCGGCCGCCAGGTAGATCGCGGTGCCCGGCACCCGCGGGATCGCGGAGCCGAACAGCTTGCGGAAATCCTCCACCGGCACGCGCTTGTCGGCCGAGTGCGCGGCGAGGACCGATTGGGCGCGCTTCCAGGTCGTCATGATCACGAACAGCGCCAGACCGCAGCTGAGCGGGAACCAGCCGCCCTCGACGAACTTGGTCGCGTTCGAGGCAAAGAATACGAGTTCCACCGACCCGACCAGCGCCAGCAGGGCGAGGAACAGCAGGTTCGGGCGGCCCGGCAGCGAGAAGGCGACGATGGCGATCAGTGCGGTATCGAGTACCATCGTGCCGGAGACTGCAATGCCATAGGCGGACGCGATCGCGCTCGAGGACTTGAACGCGAGCACCAGCAGCATCACCAGCACCAGCATGGTCCAGTTCACCTGCGCGACGTAGACCTGCCCGCGCTCGGTTTCCGAAGTATGCAGCGTCGGCAGGCGCGGCAGGTAACCCAGGCGCGACGCCTGCTGCGTCACCGAGAACGCACCCGAGATCACGGCTTGCGAAGCGATCACGGTCGCCACGGTGGCAAGCACGACCAGCGGAAGCAGCAGGTCCTGCGGCGCGAGCAGGTAGAACGGGTTCCTCATCGCGGCGGGGTCGCGCAGCAATAACGCGCCCTGGCCGAAGTAGTTGAGCATCAGGGACGGGAATACCAGGCCGAACCAGGCGAGCCGGATCGGAAACGGCCCGAAATGGCCCATGTCGGCGTACAGCGCCTCCGCGCCGGTCATTGCGAGGAACACCGCGCCGAGCACCAGGAAGGTGACCCCCGGCGATTTCAGCGCGAAGCCGAGCGCATGGCGCGGGTCGAACGCGGCGAGCACGGCGGGGGTCTGCTCGATCGACAGCGCGCCCAGCGTCGCGACCACGACGAACCACAGCACGGTGATCGGGCCGAACAGCCTGCCGACCGCGCCGGTGCCGTGGCTCTGGATGCCGAACAGCCCGATCAGGATCGCCAGCGTAATCGGCACCACCCAGCGCTCGAAGGCCGGCGTGGCGACGGACAGGCCTTCGACGGCGGAGAGCACCGAGATCGCGGGTGTGATGATCGCGTCGCCGAAGAACAGCGACGCTCCGAAAATGCCGAGGACCGCCACGGTCCAGGCGAGTTGCGGACTGTCGCGCGTCAGGCGCAATGCGAGCGCGAGCAGGGCGAGGATGCCGCCCTCGCCGCCGTTGTCGAAGCGCAGCACCACGCTGACGTATTTGAGCGACACGATCAGCGTGATCGACCAGAACATCATCGACAGCGCCGCCAGCACGTTGGCCTCCGTCAGCGGCAGGCCGTGTGTGCCGCTGAATGCCTCCTTGAACGCGTACAGCGGGCTGGTGCCGATGTCGCCGAATACGACGCCGAGCGCGGCCAGCGTCAGGACTGCGACCGGGGACCTTCCATTCGGGGTGGGTTGGGCCAGGTGAATGCTCGGGGGACCACGCGAGGGCGACGAATATACTCTGCTGTTTGTTGCGGCGCAACATCACGGACGGCGCCCGGTAAACATGGAAAACGAGCCTCCACTGCGGAGCTCACGGCATGAGCCCGCACTCTACTATGATCATCCCGCATGCCCGCAACGCCGATCGACAAGACCGAACTGTTCGCCCGCCTCGCGGAGGGAGGTGACGCGCGCATCACTGTCGTCACGCCCAATACCCGGCTCGCGCAGGAACTCGCGCGCGATTTCGACCGGGGGCAGGCGGCGAAAGGATTGAACGTCTGGGAGACGGCCGACATCCTGCCGTTCTCCGCGTTCTGCCAGCGCGCCTACGAGGACGCGCTGTACTCGGAATCGGCGTCCGGGCCGCCGCAGTTGTTGACGGGCGCGCAGGAGCGGGAGATCTGGGAATCGGTACTACTCAGGGGGAGCGAGCTCCTCGTCGTCTCACAGGCCGCGGCGCAGTGCGCCGACGCATGGCGCCTCGCTCACGCCTGGCGCATCGATGCCGTGCTGGGGAAGTTTCAGGGCAACGAAGACGCGCAGGCTTTCGCCGCGTGGGCAAGGGAGTACGCACGCCGCTGCGCAAGCGGCAACTTCATCGATGTCGCGCGCCTGCCCGATCTCGCCGCGAAGGTCCTCGAGAAGAGACCGAAGCTGCTGGTCGCCTACGCATTCGACCTCATGTCGCCGCAGACGAGCGAGCTGTTCGGGACGCTCGAGCGGGAGGGTGTTGAATTCCGTGTCTGCCGTGCTGTCGAGCGCGGTTCGAAGCTGACCCGTGCTTCGTTTCCTTCCGCGCGCCACGAGCTCGAGGCAGCCGCGGCATGGGCACGCGCGCGGCTCGAAGCCGGCGCAACCCGCATCGGAGTCGTGTTTCCCGGGTTGCAACAGCAGCGCAGGGAGGTAGTGCGCGTTTTTTCACGCGTCATGCGGCCCGATCACCAGCTCTCCGGCGCGAAACCGACGGCGCTGCCGTTCAATGTCTCGCTCGGTGAGCCGCTAGTCGCGGTTCCGCTGGTGTCCGCGGCCCTCGGTATCGTGGCGTTTTCATTCCAGGAGATCGCTTTCGAACAGGCGAGCGGGCTGATCCGCTCGCCGTTCATCGGCGGTGCGCAAGCCGAAATGGCCGACCGCGCCCTGCTCGATGCAAGGCTGCGCGGGCGCCTGTCCGCGCGCGTGACGCTACCGAAACTGATCGCGGAGGTGAAGGGCTGCCCGGTGCTGCGTTCCTGTCTCGAGAAGGTTTTCTCGCTTGATCGATCGACCGCGAAGAGAAACGAATCTCCCCATTTCTGGGCGCAGCACTTCAGCGCGCTGCTCGATGCCGCGGGGTTTCCGGGCGAGCGCACGATCGATTCCGGGGAATACCAGGCGCGCGCCAGGTTCAATGAGGCGCTGACGGAGCTATCGCGTCTAGGCGTCGTCGCCGGAAAGATTTCGATCTTCGACGCGATGATGCGTATTCGCCGCCTGTGCACCGAAACCTTGTTCCAGCCCGAAACCCCCGAGGCCCCGATCCAGGTACTCGGCATCCTCGAATCCGCGGGCCTCGAGTTCGATCATCTCTGGGTCTGCGGGCTCTCCGACGAGGCTTGGCCGCTCGCCGCACGTCCCAATCCTTTCCTGCCGATCGCGTTGCAGAAGCAGGCTGGCATTCCCGAGGCCGCGGCCGAAACCTCGCTCGCGCTCGACCGGCGCATCACCGAAGGGTGGATCGGCGCGGCGGGTGAAGTGGTGTTCTCGTGGCCGCAGAAGGAACAGGACCGGAACCTGATGCCGAGCCCGCTCATTACTCACATTGCGGAAGGTACCGTTGACGCGCCCGTATACCCGCGCTTTCGCGACCTGCTGTTCGCGGCGCGCAGGCTCGAGCAGGTTCCCGATGGCGAGGGGCCGCCGCTCGCGCAAACTTCGGTGCGCGGCGGAACCCGGGTTCTCGCCGACCAGGCCGCGTGCCCGTTCCGCGCTTTCGCGCGCCACCGCCTAGGTGCGCGCGCGCTCGAGGAACCCGCGCCGGGACCTGACGCGATGGCGCGCGGCACGCTGCTCCATGATTTGATGGCGAACCTCTGGCGCGAACTGAAAGACAGCGCTGCGCTCGCTGGTGACGTGGCGAGCGCTATCGAGCGTGCCGCCACCGGCGCCGTCGCGGACGCGGGGTTGGAAGGTCGCTTCGCTGAACTGGAGCGCGCGCGCCTCGCGAAGCTCGCGCGCGAGTGGCTCGACCTCGAGCGCGGGCGTGAACCTTTCGCAGTCGCCGCGATCGAGGAACCGCGCGGGTTGGCGATCGGCGGTCTCGAGATGTCGGGCCGTATCGACCGGCTGGACCGGCTCGCCGACGGCAGCCACGCGCTCATCGACTACAAGACCGGCCGCGTCACGCGCGCCGACTGGATGGGCGCGCGGCCGCAGGATCCGCAGTTGCCCCTCTACGCCGTCACCGCGAAGGAGGAGATCGGCGCGGTGGTGTTCGCGAAGTTGAAGACCGGCGAAATGAAGTTCACCGGCTACGGGCTCGACAAAGGCCTCGTCGAAGCGGCGAAGGACTGGGACGCGCTGCGCGCGGGTTGGAAGTCGGAACTCGAATCGCTCGCCCGGAGCTTTGCCTCGGGTAACGCGCGCGTCGATCCGAAGAAGCAGCTACAGACCTGCCGCCTGTGCGACCTGCAGACGCTGTGTCGGGTGCACGAAAAGCTCGCCCTGCTCGATGATGAAAGCGAAGGCGGGGAAGCGTATGCTTGACGCGGGGAGGAAATCATCATGGCGGTCTGCGGCTGTACGAGCGGAATGCTGTTCTGGAAGAAGCCCTGCGACCGGATCGCGCTCGACACCTGCGCGGGCTGCGGCACCGCACTCTGCGCCTCCCATGTGCGCCGGCCGAAACCGGGCAGGTTCTACTGTCCGGAGTGCGCGTCCGAGCAAAGCGATTCCGACACCGACTCGGATTCCGACAGCAGTTCCTCTTCAACCAACTGGTTTTCGGACCGGTCCGGCAATTCCGACGGCGAACGCACCGCCGCAGCTGCGGCGAGCAGCAGCTGGTTCAGCAGCAGCGATTCGGGTGGCAGCGATTCCAGCAGCAGCGATTCAGGCGGCGGCGACTCGGGCGGCAGCAGCAGCGACTGAGGGGTCGCTGTGATCGCTGACGCGGCGGTCCGCGAGCGCGCGCTCGATCCATCGCGTTCGTTCATCGTGCAGGCGCCGGCGGGCTCCGGGAAGACGGAGCTGCTGATCCGCCGCTACCTCGCACTTCTCCCGCGCGTGGAAAAGCCCGAGGAGATTCTCGCCATCACCTTCACGAAAAAGGCGGCGGCGGAGATGAAGGCGCGCGTGGTGAAGGAGCTACCGGATCCCTCTCTGGCGCACCGCATCCGCATCCTGACCATCGACGCGTTCTGCGCGCTGCTCACGCGTCAGATGCCGGTGGTGGCACGCTTCGGCGCGCAGCCGGAGATCGTCGAGGACGCGGACGAGCTCTACCAGGATGCGGCGGGGCGCACCATTGCCGGGCTCGGGCCCGCGGTGGAGCGGTTGCTTTCGCACCTCGACAACGACGTTGGCGTCGCCTCCGGGCTGCTCGCCACCATGCTGAAGCGCCGCGACCAGTGGCGGCGCAAGTCCGGCGCCGCGCCGACGCGTGCGGAGCTCGACGCCGCGCTCGCTTCCGAACGCAATCGCCTGCTCGCGCGCGCCCGCTCGCTGCTGTCCGATGCGAGCCCGGAGCTTGCTGCCGAGTTACTCACGAAGTACGACCGGGCGTGGCGCAAGCGGAACAAGCGCGCACAGGAGCTTGCCGGCAACGAGCCGCTGCGCGAGGCGCTCTCGGCGCTGCTCGACATGCCGCCTGAAAAATTCAGCGATCCGCAATGGGAGACGCTCGACGCCATCCTCGGCCTCGTCGCTCCGGCGCTCGTAAAACTGTTCGAAGTGTTCCGCGAGCGCGCTCAGGTGGACTTCACCGGGATCGCGCACGGCGCGCTGCTCGCGCTGGGCGAGCCGGACGCGCCCACCGATCTGCTCTTGTCGATGGACGCCCGCGTGCGTCACATCCTCGTCGACGAATTCCAGGACACTTCCGTCTCGCAGTGGGAACTGCTCGAGCGCCTCACCGCGGGCTGGGAGGCGGGAGACGGGCGCACGGTGTTCGCCGTGGGCGATCCGATGCAGTCGGTGTATCGCTTCCGCGATGCGGAGGTGGGCCTGTTTCTGCACGCGCGGCACGCGGGCTTGCCGAACGTGGCGCTCGAGCCTCTTGCGCTCACCACCAACTTCCGCTCGCAGGCGGGGATCGTGGACTGGGTGAACGGGTTCTTCTCGCGCGCGCTGCCCGCGCAGGAGGACGAATCCACCGGCGCGGTGTGCTACGCGCCTTCCACCGCGCACCACCCGGCGCTCGAAGGTGACGCAGTCACCTGGCACGGATATTTCGACCGCGCCGACGAAGCCGCGCGCGTGGTGGAAATCGCAAAGAATTCCACCGGCAAGGTCGCGATCCTTGTGCGCAACCGCACCCACCTCGACGAGATCGTCCCGGCGCTCAAGGACGCGGGCCTGCGCTTTCGCGCCGTCGAGATCGAGCAATTGGGTGAACGCCAGGTGGTGCAGGACCTCTACGCGCTCACGCGCGCGCTCTCGCATCCGGCCGACCGCATCGCCTGGCTCGCCCTGCTGCGCGCGCCGTGGTGCGGGCTCGGTCTCGATGAGCTCGCCCGGTACTTCGAGGGAAGTGACGAGCGCACGGTGTGGGAGGTGATGCAGGAGGTGCCTGCGCTGCAGAGAATCTGCGAAGTCTTGCGTCCCGCGCTGGAGCAGCGATTGCGCTGCACGCTGCGCGATCGCGTCGAAGGGACCTGGCTCGCGCTCGGCGGCCCGGCCTGCGTCGCGGATGCCACCGATCTCGAGGATGCCGAGGCGTTTCTCGATGAGATCGAGAGGCTGGAGGAGGCGGGTACGCTCGAGGACATGGCGGAGCTGGAGGCGCGGCTCGAGGCGAAACTCTATGCGCTGCCCGACGTGAATGCTGGGGTGGATGCGGTGGAGATCATGACCATCCACAAGTCGAAGGGCCTGGAGTTCGATACTGTCGTCGTTCCCGGGCTGGATCGCGCGCCGCGGAGCGGGAATCGGCCGCTGTTTGCTTGGAAGGCGATTGCCGGGGAGCGGGTGCTGCTCGCGCCGATCGATGAGACGGGGGCGGGAAAGGATCCGATCTACCGGTACGTGAGGGCGCTGGACCGTGAGGCCGAGGATATCGAGGCGGGACGGTTGTTTTATGTGGCCGCGACGCGCGCGATATCGCGCTTGCATCTGCTTGGCTGTGCGAGGGTGGACCGGAACGGGGAGATTGCGGTGCCTGCGAAGAGGTCGTTGCTGTCGGTCGGGTGGTTCGAGGCGGAAAGGCATTTCGATCCGCCGGGTGCCCATGCGCCGGAAGTCGAGGGCGCTGTCGCTCCACGGGCTGACACGATCCGCCGCCTTGCTCACGGTTTCGCGCTGCCCTGCGTTCCCACGCCGGTGGCGTGGCAGGCGCCGCCCGAGGGGCGCGACGCGGCCGAGGAGATCGAGTTCTCGTGGGCCGGAGAAACCGCGCGTCACGTCGGCACGATCGTTCACCGCTGGCTGCAGCGCATCGCGGAGGACGGGCTGCGGGGGTGGGACGCGAAGCGGGTCGAATCCCTTCGACCTCGATTTGCTCGGGAACTGGAGCGGCGCGGAATTCAGGTGAACGAAATTGCCGAGGCTGCCGAGCGCGTCGCCGATGCGCTGACGAGCACGCTCGCCGATGAGCGCGGGCGCTGGCTGCTCGGGCCGCACCCCGAGGCGCGCAGCGAGTGCCGGATGCGAACGGCAACGCGTGGATTCGTTGTCGATCGTATGCTGAAAGACGCGCAGGGCAGGCGCTGGGTGGTGGATTACAAGACGAGCCGCCACGAGGGGGCGGATCTGGACGGGTTTCTCGACGAGCAGCGCAGGCGCTACGTACCCCAACTCGACGCCTATGCGGCGGCACTCGGTAATGCGCGCCGCGGGTTATATTTCCCACTGCTTGCGTGCTGGCGCGAATGGTAGGCCGCTTGCGCTTCGAGAAAGGAACGCGCGTGAAGTTACCTGGAATTCCCGGCAATCATGCGGCCTGAACAGCAGGCGCTCGCGATCCCGCAGGCGATGCGGACCGGGTGGGAACACCATGGGGCGGGGCGCTTGCAGGAGGCCGAGCGGACCTGCCAGTCGGTATTGCAGGTCGATCCAAACCATCCGGACGCGCTGAACCTTCTCGGCGTCATTGCGAATCAGTCCGGAAAGGGCGAGCTCGCCGTCGAGCTGATCGAGCAGGCAATTCGCCAACAACCCATGAACCCGAATTTCCTGAGCAATCTCGGAGTCGCCCAGTATGGCTTGCGGCGCTTGCAGGAGGCGTTGGCGTGCTACGACAAGGCGCTCGCGATCAAGCATGACCATGTCGGCGCATTGAGCAACCGCGGCAATACGCTGCAGCAGCTTCAGCGTTACGACGAAGCGATCGCCAGTTACCGCGAGGCGCTGTCGCTCAAGCCCGATCATGCCGTAGCGCAAAACAATCTCGGCAACGCTCTCCGGAATCAAGGCAGGCTCGCGGAGGCGATTGCGAGTTACCGCAAGGCGCTGTCGTTCAAGCCGGAATTCACCGAGGCGTACCGCAACCTGGGCGCTGCGCTCAAGGATCAGGGCAGGCTGGAGGAGGCAATCGCCAGCTACCGCCAGGCGCTGTCGTTCAAGCCGGACGATGCCGAGGCGCACCACAGCTTGGGTGCTGCGCTCAAGGATCAGGGCAGGCTCGGGGAGGCGATCGCGAGCTACCAGGTGGCGCTCTCGCTTAAGCCCGAGTACGCCGAGGTGCACAACGACCTGGGGGTTGCACTCAAGGACCAGGACAAGCTCGAAGAGGCAATCGCCAGCTACCGCAGGGCGCTCTCGATCAGGCCGGAATTGGCCCAGGTGCACGTCAATCTCGGAACGGCCCTCAAGGCTCAAGGCAGGCGCGAAGAGGCGATGGCGAGCTACGACAAGGCGATTTCCCTTTCGCCCGGGTTCGTCGAGGCTCGCTGGGCGAGCACCGTGTCACGGATCCCCGTCTCCTATGGGCCCGGAGATTCGCATTCCGATGGCCGGGCGGAATTCGCGGCTGCGCTTTCGGAACTCGATGCCTGGTTCTGCGGCGAACGGGTCAGGGAGGGCTACAAGGCGGTCGGCATCCAGCAGCCGTTTCACCTCGCCTACCAGGAGGAAGACAACCGCGATTTGCTGTCGCGCTATGGCGCGCTGTGCTTCAGATTGATGAGTGATTGGTCGCGGCGGCAGGAACCCGGCGCCACCGGAACTGCTTCGCGCCGCATGATCGGGATCGGGATTGTCTCAAGCCACCTGTACAACCACTCGGTCTGGCACGCGCTCCTGGAAGGCTGGCTGCAAAATCTCGATCGCAGCCGGTTCGGGCTGCACCTGTTTTCCCTGGGATCGATTCACGACGACAAGACAAGCTTTGCCCGGAGCAATGCATCCACATTCAGTCAAGCAGCGGGCGGTTTGAAGCAATGGGTCGCGGCGATACGCGCGCAGCCCCTGGACGCACTCATCTACCCGGAAATCGGCATGGATGCGATGACCACCAGGCTGGCGAGCATGCGGCTTGCTCCGGTTCAGCTGTGCGCCTGGGGCCACCCGCAAACCACGGGACTGCCGTCGGTCGACTATTTTCTATCGGCGCAAGACTTCGAACCGGACCATGCCGATGCGCATTACACGGAACGCCTGATCAGGTTGCCTCATCTGGGCTGCTGTTATCCTTTCGTGCCCGTGGTTCCCGCAACGCCGGATCTCGATGCCCTGGCGATCGATGGCACCCTGCCTTTGCTGATCTGTCCCGGCGCACCGTTCAAGTACGCGCCCCAGCAGGATCGGGTGTTTGTCGAGATCGCCCGCAAACTCGGGCGATGCCAGTTGATCTTCTTCCGCGGCCACCTGAAGGAGCAGACGGAGATACTGCAGCGTCGTCTCGGGTCGGCATTCGCGCAGGCAGGGCTGCGCTACGATGATTTCGTGGTTTCGATCCCGTGGCAACCGAAGCCCGCCTTTTACGGACTAATGCAGCGCGCAGACGCATATCTCGATACGATAGGCTTTTCCGGATTCAATACGGCGATGCAAGCGGTGGAATGCGCTCTTCCCATTGTGGCCCGTGAAGGAAAGTTCATGCGCGGCCGATTGGCAAGCGGAATTCTCAAGCGCATGGGACTGCCGGAACTGGTGGCGCCCACCGACGAAGCGTACATTGACCTGGTGGCCAAGCTCGCAAAGGATCCGGAATACCGGCAGCGAATGAAGGAACGGATGCGGCGGTCGAGAAATATCCTGTTCAACGACCTCGCGCCCATCAAGGCTCTGGAAGACCTGCTGATCAACGTCACGGGCCGGCGATGACGCAATCGCCTGCGGACGAAGGCGAACGGGAACTACGTGCCGGAAACTTCGCGGCAGCGGAGAAACTGCTTGCCGGGGCCGCGAAAGCCGATCCGCGCTCGGCTCGCGTCCAGCACCTTCTCGGCGTCGCGGTCCACGAGCAGGGCAAGCTCGATCGTGCCATTGCCTGCTACCGCAGGGCGGTCGATCTCGATGCCGGCCTCGCCGACGTGCGACGCGATCTCGGCGACGCGTACATGGCGAGACGCAGATACGGCGACGCACTGGCCTGCTACCGGGAAGCGATGCGCCAGGATGCGAGCGACGATCTGGCCTGCATGGGCGTCGGTTCGGCACTGCGCGAGATGGGCGATCTGGTCGCGGCGCGCAAGCAGTTCCAGCTCGCGTTGTGGCTCAAAATCAGGAGGCGGTTGCGCGCACCCTGGGTCGCAATGCGGCGTTTATTCAGCCGGAAGCCCGTCTGAGTTCTGGGCCGACTGGAGACCGTTTCCTCGTTGCTGTTGCGAGCCGGTGGGGATGCGCGAGCGCCTGGCATTGCAAGCGATCGGACGCAGGCGCAAGATGCGCCGGCGCAACGTCCGGCGGCGCTCGATCAGCAACCGATCGCAATCATCGACGCGACGCGAGAACAGAGACAGGATTCAATTTGCTATCGATGCCAAGGAGAGCCCCATGAGTTCAATTTACCGCCGTGTATTTCCGCGCGCCCTTGCGCTGGGCGCGATGTTGCTTGCCGCCCTGCCGGCACAGGGCGAGCAGGTCATCAAGCTCACCGCCGCCGCCGGGCATCCGCCGGTTTTTCTCTGGGTGAAAATACTCGACGAGCATTTCATTCCCGAAGTGGACAAGCGTCTGGCGGCGGCCGGCGGCAAGTACAGGATCGAGTGGACCAAGGCCTATGGTGGCACGCTCGCAAAACTCGGCAACGAGAGCACGGCGATGAAAGACGGGATCAGCGACCTCGGCTTCGTCGCGACGATCTTCGAGGCGGCGAAATTCCCGCTGCAGAACGTCACTTACTACGCCCCTTTCGGTACCGATGACATCAGCGTGGTCAGCAATGCGATCACCGACATGCAGAAGAGAATTCCGGCGATGAACGATGCCTGGGCGAAGAACGGCCTGGTCTACCTCGGCGGCGCGGCGCTCGATACCTATTACCTGTTCGCGAAGTTCCCCGTCGCGCGGATCGAGGACCTGCAGGGCAAGAAGATCAACGCGCCGGGGCCCTCGGCGAACTGGGTGAAGAACACCGGCGCGGTCGCGGTCGCGGGCACGCTCAACACCTATTACGAGGACATCAAGTCCGGCGTCTCCGATGGCGCGCTGACGTTCGCCACCGGCGCCTCCAGCGTCAAGCTGCACGAGGTCGCGCCGTACGTGACCAAGGTGAATTTCGGGTCCCAGTACGCAGGCGGCGTAGCCATCAACAAAGGCCGATTCGACAAGCTGCCCGCGGAAGTAAAAAGGATCTTCGTCGACGCCGGCAACGCCTACAGCGTGGAATTCGCCAAGGCGCAATCGGCGCTGGCGAACCAGCGGCTCCAGGAGATGGTGAAGGGGGGCGCGAAGATCGCAGACCTCGCCGACGGCGAGCGCAAGCGCTGGGCCGACGCGTTGCCGCCCGTCGCCAAGATCTGGGGCGCGGAGATGCAGTCGAAGGGACTTCCGGCCACCGAGGTGCTGCAGGCTTACATGAATGCGCTCAAAAAGGCGGGAGCCAGGATTCCGCGCGACTGGTCGAACTGACACGATGCGGGTTCCGGGGGCCCTTCGCAACCGTAACCGATGACCGACCTGCCGGAGATCGTCGAGTCCCGTTCGGCAATAGACGGCTATGGCCGCCCGCAGCCGGCCGGTTTTCACCGTCTCACGGACGCGATGAACGCCATCGGCACCGTCTGGATTCTCGTACTGATGGTGCTGATCAACACCGACGTCATCGGGCGTGATGTTTTCGGCGCTCCGGTGCGCGGGGTGACCGAAATCGTCTCCATGTCCATCGTCGGCATCGTGTTCATCCAGCTTGCCGGCACCCTGCATGCCGGCAAGTTCACGCGCGCGGAGGTGCTGCTCGGATACCTCCAGCGCCGGCACCGGCGCCTCGCGCGCGCGCTGCAGGGTTTCTACCACCTCGTCGGGGCCGCACTGCTGGCGGTGATCTGCCGGGCGAGCTGCGGGCCGCTCGCGGAAGCCATCAGGATCGGCGAGTACGTCGGCGCCGTGGGCGACTTCGTGGCGCCGATGTGGCCGGTGCGGCTGATCATCGTCCTTGGTTCTGCCTGCGCGACCCTCACGTTCCTGTTTCTGGCCCTCGACGATTTCAAGGCGGCGGGCGCCAGGCAATGACCTGGAACGTGCTCGTATCGCTGGGTTCGCTCGCCTTGATGCTGGTGTTGATCTACTGCGGCATGCATGTCGCAGTCGTGCTCGGCCTGCTGTCGTTCGTCGGGGTGTGGCTCATCAAGTCCGACGTCGAAATCGCCGCGAATCTCCTCGCGCAGGCGGCGAGCGATGCCGTTGCCAGCCATATCTTCGGCGTCGTGCCGCTGTTCGTGCTGATGGGATTCCTGGTCGCCATCGCGGACATCGGCAAGGACGCCTTCGAAGTTGCGAACCAGCTTTTCCGCAAGCTGAAGGGCGGCCTGGGCGTCGCCACCGTCGCGGCCAACGCGGTGTTTGCCGCCATCACCGGCATTTCCATTGCCTCGGCAGCCGTATTCACACGCGTCGCCGTGCCGCAAATGCTGCGCTTCGGCTATACGCCGCGCTTTGCGGTCGGCGTGGTCGCCGGATCGTCGGTGCTCGGCATGCTGATCCCGCCCTCGCTGCTGATGATTCTGTACGGTTTCCTCGCCAACCAGTCGGTGGGCGCGATGTTCACCGCGGGCATCGTGCCCGGGCTGCTGCTCGCGCTCGCCTATTGCGCCGGCATCATCGTCATGGCCTACGCTGTTCCGTCGTCTGTCTTCGTGCGCGGCGGCGGCGCCGCTTCGAGTGCCGGCGGCGAGCCGCGCATGAGCGCCGCAGAAATGCTCCTCAAGCTGGGGCCCGCGCTGCTGCTGATCGTGATCTGCCTGGGCGGCATCTATGCCGGCGCCTTCACGGCCACGGAAGCCGGCGCAGTGGGTGCGCTACTGTCGCTGATCATCGCACTGCTGAGGCGCAGGCTGGACCGGAACAAGTTCTGGCAGGTGCTCGTCGAGACCGGGCATGTGACGGTTTCGATTTCCTTTCTCATCATCTGCGCCAACATCTACACCCGCATGCTGGCGATGTCCGGCACCCCGCAGTTCCTGGTCGAGACGATGGCGAGCGCCGGCCTGGGCGTGTACGGATTCATCGCCATCTACGTCTTCATCGTGCTGCTCCTGGGCACCATCATCGACTCGTCGTCCATCATGCTGATCTGCCTGCCGCTGATGCTGCCAATCGCCGAGACCTTGCAGCTCAACATGATCTGGTTCGGCGTGGTCACCGTGGTGGCGGTCGAGATCGGGCTGCTGACCCCGCCCTTCGGGCTCTCGGTGTATGTCATCAAGAGCACGCTGAACGATCCGCGCGTGGGTCTCGGAGATATTTTCATGGGGACTGCGCCGTTTGCTGCAATCATGTTCGTCGTGCTCCTGCTGCTGATCGCGTTTCCCCGCTTGAGCCTGGTTCTGCTCTGACTCGTTGACACAAGGACAATCCCCATGCCGCGCAAGATCATCGACCTCTCGATTTATATCGAAAACGACGTCGTCTCCGACCCGCCGCCGTTCTCCCCGAAAATCCAGTACGTGGACCACAGCATGTCGCTCGGCCAGATGCTGCCGTTCTTCCCCGGCCTCAAGGCCGAAGACCTGCCCGACGGCGAGGCCTGGGCGGTGGAAAAGGTCGATCTCATCACCCACAACGGCACGCATCTGGATGCCCCCTACCACTTTGCCTCGACCATGAACGGCGGCGAGCGGGCCATCACCATCGACGAGGTCGACCTGGACTGGTGCTTTCAGCCCGGCGTGAAACTGGATTTCCGGCATTTTCCCGATGGTTACGTGGTGAGCGCAGAGGACGTGGAGCGCGAACTGGCGCGCATCGGCCACCAACTCCGGCCGCTGGAGATCGTGGTCGTAAACACGCGCGCCGGCGCGCGGTACGGCAACGACGACTACGTCACCGCAGGCTGCGGCATGGGCTACGCCGCGACCATGCATCTGCTCGAGCGCGGCGTGCGGCTGACCGGCACCGACGCCTGGAGCTGGGATGCGCCCTTTGTCTACACCGCGGAGAAATACCGGCAAACGGGCAATGCGAAATTAATCTGGGAGGGGCACAAGGCGGGGCGGGACATCGGCTACTGCCACCTGGAGAAACTGCACAACCTCGAAGCATTGCCGGCGACAGGGTTCATGATTACCTGTTTCCCGGTCAAGATCCGCGCGGCTTCCGCCGGCTGGACGCGCGCGGTCGCGATCTTCGACGATGCGCTCCTGGAGGCGACGCGGCAAAACCAGGCCGCGTAGAACGCAGGTCGGCGCCCCCGCAGGCAATCCCGGAGAACAGCCATGAGGTCCGTCTTTCTCGCGATCGCAATGGTTGCCGCGTTCGTCGTCGCGCAATCTGGGCACGCCCAGCCCTATCCCGCGAAACCGATACGGCTCGTGCTGCCCTATCCGCCGGGCGGGCTGTCCGACGTGATTGCGCGCGCGCTGGTGCAGAAGATGGGCGACACGCTGGGCCAGCCGCTGGTGCTCGAGAACATACCGGGCGCGGGCAGCACCGTCGGGACCTCGGCGGTGGCGCGCGCTGCGCCCAACGGCTATACGCTGCTGTTCGCTTACTCGAGCGGCCTCACCATCGGCCCGGGGTTGTATGCCAAGCCCGGATACGATCCGCTCGTCTCGTTCGTTCCGATCGGCACGGTGGCGCGCTTCTTCTACGTTCTCGCGGCGCATTCGAGTCTTCCCGCCGGGAACGTGCGCGAGCTGATCGCCTACGCCAAAGCTAACCCAGGGAAGATCGCGCTCGGAACCCCGGGGATCGGCGCAACGCCCCACCTGTTGGGCGAGATCTTCAAGGAGAGCGCCGGGGTCGACATCGTTCACGTTCCGTACAAGGGGGGCGGCCCGCTCACGATCGACCTGCTGGCGGGGCGCGTTTCCCTCTCGTGGGACGGCGTGGCGAACGTGCGCTCCGGCATTCAGTCGGGAAAACTGAAACCGCTTGCGGTGACCACGCCTTCGCGATTGCCCGAGTTCCCCGAGATCCAGACGATCACCGAGGCGGGCATGCCGGAACTGGCGATCTACACCTGGACCGCGCTGCTTGCTCCCGCGGGCACGCCGCGTGAGATCACCTCGCGGCTCGAAGATGCACTGAACAAGGCACTGGCAACACCGGACCTGCGCGAGGCCTACGCAGGCCGCGGGCTGGAGGTATTCCCGAATACGCCCGAACAGGTGAGCGAACTCATGCGCGCCGAGCTTCCGCGCTGGGCCGCCGTCATCAAGCGCGCCAACGTCAAGGTTGAATGAGCAATCAAAGCGATGAGCTTAACCTGGCGATGCCCTTCGACGAGGCGCGCGACTCCTTGAGCAACGTGTCCCAGTCTTCAGGCGGGTGGCCGCGTTCGAGCATCTTGCGAAACACGCGGCAGGCATCGCCGCTCGATTCGCAGGCGCGCTTGCTGTCGTCGTCATTGACCCAGGCATAGACGATGATCTTTTGTGCGGCGTGGAAGCGGAAGAACAACCGGTACTGCTGATAGAACCTGGCGCGGAACCAGTGCTTGCGATCGTCGCCCAGGGCGCCGCCCTGCCGGTATTCCGGACGCGCAGGATCTTCGGGAATGACCTCGAGCGCCAGTTTGGCGATTGCCGCCGGGCGCTTGGTGCTGTTCTTGTGCTTGTAGCCCCTGGGGTCCCTGGCTTTGAGGCGTCCGACCTTCGCGATCAAGGCTTCCACTTGTTCGACAAACAACGGATGGGCAAACAGGCTCCAGCCGTTGACCGACAACGGCGTGTTGGCCCGGGTCATTCGCCGGCAGGATCGAGCGCGGCCTCGAGGTCGACCTTGACGCCTTTGGCCAGGGCGCGCATGCGCCTGGCGAGTCCGGCATTGATGGCGCGCACATGCCGGGGATGGGCGGCGATGTCCCGGGCCAGGAAATCGAGAAACGATCCGAGCACCGGATCGTCCGCATCCTCGGTGCGCCGCAGGACCACGGAGCCGTCACCTTGCACCAGGTAGCGGATGCGGTCGCGCTTGCGCAGTTTGAGCGCGCGGCGCACGCCGTCCGGCACGGTGGTCTGATAGCGGTCGGTCAGCGTGGATTCCAGTTCGACGGTGGCGGGCACGATGACTTCCCGATCGGAGGGGGTGGGGGCTGGAAACATGGTAATGCAAATGCATTACCAGGTCAATCTGCGGGCGTCGTCCGGCCGCTGGTGCTGGTGAACGTGCCGGGCGCCGCAAGCCCCATTCAGCGCTCCGGCGGGCGTGCCGCCCTGCCGCTCGCACCACTCGCGCACGGAAATCGGGTGCAGCCGGAAGGGCAGGTAGCGCCCGGCCAGCGAAGGGAGGAAGGAAAGCGTTGCATCATCTGCCGGCAAAGCGTGGCCTCGCCGAGCTGTCGCGGGCCGGCAAGCGGGACCATCCCGCGTTACAGGTCGGCGGCGATCAGAGCGTCGAGATAACGCTGCATGGCGACTAATTTGTCTTTCTCTGCAAAAAAGTCGCGACTTTTTTGCAGAATGCGAACAAATAGTCGAAATCTGGCGAATCGCCAAGCTTGAGCCGATGCGCCTCGCCACCTTGTCCATGGTCTCGCGCCGTGGTCGAAGCAGCACTGGCCGAGCACCGCTGTGGTGGTAGCATGGCACCCGTGAGTTACCAGGATCGCATCGTCGTTGACCCCGCGATTCGCAGCGGCAAACCCTGCATCAAGGGTACGCGGATCACGGTGTACGACATCCTCGAATACCTCGCCGGAGGGATGTCGGAGGACGACATTCTGCGGGACTTCCAGGGAATCGCGCGCGAGGACGTCAGGGCAGCACTCGAGTTCGCCGCCGCACGCGAACGCAAGCTCGCGGTCTCGTCGGCCGGGTGAAGCTCCTCTTCGACGAGAACCTGAGCGCCAGGCTCGTCGGACTTCTGCAGGCCGAATATCCCGGTAGCGCCCACGTCGAGCAGCTGCTCGGTCGCGGGTACGGCGACGGCCAAGTCTGGGACCATGCGCGCGCGAGCGGTTTCGCGATCGCGTCGAAGGACAATGACTTTCGCCAACGCGCGTTTCTGCTCGGACCGCCGCCCAAGGTGGTGTGGCTTTCGGTCGGCAACGCCGGCTCCGACGCGATCGCCGCGCTCCTGAAGGCACGCGCGGGCGATCTTCAGCGGTTCGATGCGAACCCTGAGGAGGCGCTCATCGTAATCGAGCGGTTCTAAAGTTGATCGCCTACGCGCGCCAAACTCAGGTTCGAGTAGGCAGGGCGCCGCAGGGCCCGCTCACCGGAACCCGTAGTCCTTCCAGCGCGCCGCCACCCTGTCCATCGTCTCGCGCCTCGGTTCGGCGACGGTCCCCTTGAAATCCTTCTTTCGCGTCGCGTCGATCAGGATCTTGTCGGTGAGGCCGTCGGCGTCCGACGATGGATCGAGCTTCGTGCCGCGCGCGCGGGGAAGGATCATGATGTCGCGCTCGGCCTGGACGCGCGTGAGCACCGCCCATTCGACTTCCTCGGGATCGAACAAGTTGATGTCGTCGTCGACCACCACCACCTCCTTCCACAGTGAGCCCCGCGTCCACATCGAAGCGGCGAGCAGGTTCTTCACCATACCCGGGTAGGTGGTCTTCGAATCGACCTGCACCACGAGCTTGATCGACAGCCCGCTCGGTGGCGCGTACGCGGCCTTGACCGGGGGAAAACGCACCTTGAGCTCGTGCTCGGCCTGGATGCCGTAAGAAAGGCCGTTGATCCACAGATGCTCGTGCGGCGGCCGGCCGAGCCAGATGTTGTGATAGATCGCGTCCTCGCGCCGCGTGATCGCCTTGACCGTCATGTAGCTCTCGTTTTCCACCGTGGTGGTGGTGTAGCCGAGGAACTCGCCGAACGGCCCTTCGGTGCCGGTCGGCGGCGGGATGCGCATCTCGCACTCGAGCACGATGCTCGCGTGCGCCGGGACTTCGCAGTCGATGGTTTTGCAGCGGACCATTTCGACCGGCTTGCGGCGCAAGCCGCCCGCGATATCCATTTCGTTCGCGCCCAGCATCGGCTCGAACTGGCTTGCGACGTAGACGGCCGGGTCCACGCCGATCGCCACCGCTATCTGCAGCACTTGGCTGCCGCGCGCCTCGGCTTTTTTCAGGAATGCCCAGCCGTGGTGGTTGGGGATGAAGCGCAGGTAGAGCTCGTTTCGCGAGCGCACCATCATGCGGTAGATGGCGAGGTTGTAGCCGAGTTCGGGGTCCTTGAGGATGACGTGGCCCGCAGTCAGGTAGCGGCCGCCGTCGTCGGGGTTGTTGGTGACGATAGGCAGATCGTCGAGGTTCACCGCGTCGCCGGTTGAGACGATCTGCTGGCAGGGGGCGCGGGAGACGATTTCGGGGCGGATCAGGTTTCCGGCGCGCCGCATGGTTTCGGCGTACAGGTCCTGTTCTGTGGTTTCGAGGGCGATTGCAATCCTGCGGTTGCTTGCGAGGAGTTGGCCGGCAACGGGGATGCGCGAGCCCTTGACGTTCTCGAACAGGACGGCGGGACCCTTGAGCAGATTCAGGCGTCGGCACACGGCACCGATCTCGCCGGCCGGATCGACTTCGAGCGCAATGCGCTGCAGTTCTCCCTCGTCGTCGAGTCGGGCCAGGAAGCTGGCGAGGCTGTCGAATGGCATGCTGCACTTCCCTGATGGCGGATGAGCTTATGTTATTCCATCGATATGGCGTCGAATCAGGCGGATAGATTTCTGAGTCAGTCCGCGGCGTCGAGAGGAGATGCGCGCGCCGCCGCGCGAACTGCTGCTTGCGCCTCAGCACCTGTAGGTATACTCTATGCAACGTAAGTTACTCTATTCGGTGTTTACGTTGCTCTAAATATCATATGCTGACCATCGGCGGTCTTCGAGGGGCGTCACGCGAGCGGCTGTCGAAAGTGCTGCGGCAAGCCAAGGGCAGCATTTCCCCTGCCGACGCTTCGCGTGCCCTGAACGTCGAACAGGGTGAAGCGGCGCGACTGCTCTCGAGGTGGTCTTCCCGCGGATGGCTGAGCCGGGTGCGGCGCGGCCTGTACGTGCCGGTCCCGCTTGAATCTTCCACTGCGGATCTCCCGCTCGAGGACACGTGGGTCATAGCGGATCGGCTTTTCGCTCCCTGTTACATCGGCGGCTGGAGCGCAGCGGCGCATTGGGGTCTGACCGAGCAACTGTTTCGTCCGGTACTCGTTGTGACCACCCGCCGTCCGCGCGCGCGCCGCGTGGAAGCGCGGGGTGCCGTGTTCCTCGTGCGCACGGTAGGCCAGAGAGCCATGTTCGGCCTGAAGCCGGTCTGGAGAGGTACGGTCAAGCTAAACCTGTCTGATCCGACGCGCACGCTCCTCGATCTTCTCGACACGCCTGCTGTCGGTGGTGGGATCAGATCAGTGCTCGATATCCTCAAGTCCTATTTCAGCTCCGCACATCGCGACCCGGGCCTTCTCGTTCGATACGCCGACCAGCTCGGAAACAAAGCAGTGTTCAAGAGGCTCGGCTATCTTGCGGCGACGTTCGCGCCAAACGAAGCAGAGCTGGTGGCGGAGTGCCGCAAGCGGCTATCCGCGGGGAATGCCCAGCTTGATCCGAAACTTCCCGGTGAGCGTCTTATTACGACCTGGCGCCTGCGAATTCCTGCGGGCTTCGCCGCGGTTCCGAAGGCATGATCGACAGGCAGGAGATTCTCGAGTTCGCGGGCGAGGTCGGGCTCGATCCGAACGTCGTCGAGAAGGACTATGTGCTTGGCTGGATGCTCGCCGGCATTTCCCGGCACCCGCGCACGCGCGATACGTGGCTTTTCAAGGGCGGCACGTGCCTCAAGAAGTGTTACTTCGAAACCTACCGCTTTTCGGAGGACCTCGATTTCACGCTACTTGATGGCTCCCAGCTGGATGACGCGTTCCTGCGCGCTGCGTTCACGGAAGTCGCGCAGTGGATCTACGACGAATCCGGGATCGAACTTCCCGATGCCTCGCGCAGCTTCGAGCTCTACCGCAACCTGCGCGGCAAGATTTCGGCGCAAGGGCGCGTTGGCTACCGTGGTCCGATGCAACGGCAAGGCGATGTTCCGAGAATCCGGCTCGACCTCATAGACGACGAACGTGTCGTGCGGGATGGCGAGCGCAGACCCGTCCACCATCCTTACTCGGATGTGCCGCAGAGCGGAATCCAGGTTCTCTCCTACTGTTTCGAAGAGGTGTTCGCCGAGAAGTTTCGGGCGCTCGCCGAGCGCGAGCGTCCGCGCGATCTCTACGATGTCATTCATCTGCATCGCCACGATACAGGCGCCAACCGCGCTGCGGTGCGTGAAATTCTGAGAGCGAAATGCAAGTTCAAGGGCATCGCCGTACCCACCCTCGATTCCCTCAGCGGAAGCCCGCATCATGCGGCGCTGCGCGCTGACTGGGAGCAGATGCTGGCGCACCAGCTGCCGCAACTTCCACCCTTCGACGCATTCTGGAATGAGCTTCCGACGGTCTTCGATTGGTTGCAGCAGGAACCCGCGAAGGCGCAGCCGCCGGTCATGGGTTCGGGGCGTTCCGAGATCGACCAGACATGGCACGCGCCAGCGATGGCAAGCTCGTGGCGTGCGCAAGGTATCACCGCACCGCTGGAGATCGTCCGGTTCGCCGCTGCGAACCGACTCTGCATCGACCTCGATTATCAGGACGACAAAGGTCGGGTCGCCACGCGGACGATCGAACCGTATTCCCTGCGCCGAACGAAAGCAGGCGACTTGCTCCTGTATGCAGTCCGGAGTCGAGATGGGCAAGACCGCTCGTACCGCGTCGACCGCATTCGCGGCGCGCGTACGACGCAGCAATCCTTCATTCCGCGGTACGCCGTGGAACTCAGCGCAACCGTATACTGATCGATCGCGGAGGAATGGAATGCGCTGGGTCGCACCAACCGAAAAAGACGAAGCCAACCACCAGCTCGAAAAGCGCCTCTGGGCCGCCGCCGACCAGTTCCGCGCCAACTCCGGCCTCAAGGCGGGCGAATATTCGGGGCCGGTCCTCGGCCTCATCTTCCTGCGCTTCGCCGAGGCGCGCTTCGCGCAGCGCCGCGCGCAACTGGAGAAGGCGGGCACCTCGGCGCGCCGCGGCATCTCGCGCATCGACGACCCCAAGGCCTACCAGGCCGAAGGCGTCCTGTTCCTCACGCCGAACTCCCGCTTCGACTACCTGCTGCAGCGGCCCGAGGGCAGCAACGTCGGCAGGGCCGTCAACGAGGCGATGGCCGACATCGAGAAGCACAACCCGCAGCTCGCGGGCGTGCTGCCGCGCAACTACCAGATCTTCAACGGCACCCTGCTCAAGGAGCTGCTGAAGAAAGTCTCCGAGATCCCCGTCAGCCTCGACTACGACGCCTTCGGGCGCATCTACGAATACTTCCTCGGCCAGTTCGCCCGCACCGAGGGGCAGAAGGGCGGCGAGTTCTACACCCCGGCGCCCATCGTGCGCCTCATGGTCGAGATCCTCGAACCCTTCCACGGCCGCATTCTCGACCCAGCCTGCGGCTCTGGCGGCATGTTTGTGCAGTCCGCGCGCTTCGTCGCTGAGCACAAGAAAAACCCCTCGTCCGAGCTCTCCATCTTCGGCGTCGAGAAGACCGACGAGACCGGGCGCCTGTGCCGCATGAACCTCGCCGTGCACGGGCTGGAGGGAGATATCCGGCATGGGGGCGAGGTCAACAGCTACTACGACGATCCGCACAAGGCCGTGGGTGCTTTCGACTTCGCCCTCGCAAATCCGCCGTTCAACGTCAACGCTGTGGACAAGGACCGTTTGAAGGACGCCGTCGGCCCGGGCCGGCGCTTCCCTTTCGGCCTGCCGCGCACTGACAACGCTAATTACCTCTGGATCCAGCTCTTCTATTCCTCGCTCAACGACAAAGGTCGTGCCGCCTTCGTCATGGCCAACTCCGCCAGCGACGCGCGCTCATCCGAAATGGATCTGCGCAAGCAGCTCATCCAGGACCGCGCCGTAGACGCCGTCGTCGCCGTCGGACCGAACATGTTCTATACCGTCACGCTTCCCTGCACCCTCTGGTTCCTCGACCGCGGCAAGAAGAAAGCCCCGCGCGCCGACAAGGTGCTGTTCGTGGACGCCCGCCACATCTACCGCCAGATCGACCGCGCTCACCGTGACTGGACCGAGGCGCAGATCGGTTTCCTCGCCAACCTCGTGCGCCTCTACCGCGACGAAGCTCCCGACGTCACTCTCGGCGGCGACGAAGCGAAGGCTCTACGAGAACCGCACCCCCGAACTGCAGCTCGTCAACCCGGACCTGAACGACGAGAAGTTCGAGCGCGCCCAGGCGGTGAAAGACGGCGCCGACCGGCTACTCGCACCCGATGCCGTGAAGAAGGATTTCATGGCGCATGCCAGGCTGACCGACGCCCTGTATTCAGCGGTCAAGCCCGACCCAGTCGCGGTCGAATTCGCCACCCGCTGCGGCACCCTGCGCGCGCTGGCCGACTACATCCGCAACCTCACCGAGCCGCCGGACATATCGCAGGTGATGCAGGGAATCCAGGAACTGCTCGACCAGTCCATCGGCGCCGAGCCGTTCAAGATCGGCGACCGGGAAAGAGTGGCCGGCACTCAGGGGATCGACCTTTCGAAGATCAATTTCGAGGTGCTCGCGAAGAAATTCGAGAACAAGAAGCCGACCAACAGCGACCTCGAACGGCTCAAGGCAGCGGTAAAGGCTCAGCTCGAGCGCATGGTGCGCCTCAACCGCACGCGCGCCGACTATCTCGCCAAATTCGAGGCGCTGATCGAGGCCTACAACAGCGGCAGCCGGAACATCGAGGAGATTTTCAAGGACCTGATCGCCCTTGCGGGCGTGCTCACCGAAGAGCAGGAGCGCCACGTGCGCGAGCATCTGCGCGAGGAAGAACTGACGATTTTCGACATACTCACCCGTCCGGGGCCGAAGCTTTCGACGGAGGAGCGGGAGGAGGTCAAGAAGGTCGCGAGGCAGTTGCTGGAAAGGCTGAATGCGCTGCTGGTTCTCGGCTGGCGGCAGAAGATTCAGTCGCGTGCACGAGTGCGGTTGGCCATCGAAGACACGCTGGACGAAGGACTGCCGCGCGCCTACACAAAGGAGTTGTTCGCGAAAAAATCCGAGGTGTTGTTCGAGCACGTGTACGAGGCGTACGTCGGAGAGGGTGTTAGCGCCTATTCAAACGCAGCCTGATCCGTTCCCTCTCGATCAATCGGTCAGGCCGGAGTTTTCCCGTGCTATCCTTTCTCGACGACTAACCGGCTGCACGCCCATGTTCGATCGCGTCACACATGATCCCAACGTGCTCTCAGGGCGCGCGACGCTGCGCGGCCTGCGGATTTCTGTGGCGCACGTGGTCAACCTCGTCGCCAACGGCATGACGCCAGCGCAGATCGTTGTCGAGCATCCCGATCTCGAAGAAGAGGATGTCCGCCAGGCGCTTGGTTACGCTGCGGCGATAGCTGAGGACGAAGTCCACCCCATCCCTGCGGGGAAGTAATGCGCTTCCTCGCGGACGCGGGGATTTCGCCCAAGACCGTTGAATTCCTGCGCGGGAATGGCCATGACGCAGTTCACATCCGCGAGCTCGGGATGCAGCGCGCTACGGACGAAATGCTCGTCGAGCGGGCGCGGGCCGATGAGCGCATCCTGCTCACTTTCGATCTCGACTTTGGTTCGATTCTCGCGCTCGGGGTCGTCGCCCGGCCGAGTGTCGTGATCTTCCGGCTTGCCGACGAGCGGGCCGCCTCCGTCAACCGGAAGCTTGAGGGGGTGATTTCGGAGCAGGCCGGAGCACTCGCTTCGGGTGCACTGATCCTGGTTGAAGACGCGCGCTACAGAATCCGCCGGCTGCCGATCAAGTGACGGTCGTACGGCGCGGCCTTAGACGACGGGCGCCACATCCAGCCGCACCACAATATTCCCCAATTCCTTCCCCGCCTCCGGATACCACTTCATAACCAGCGGATCATGCCCCGGCACGATATGTTCAGGTGTCTCAGCCAACGCCCGCAGCCTGTCGTAACCCTCAATCGTCGCGCCCACATCGAACACGGTGGGAAAGCAGCGCGCATTCTCGAAGTGCTCGTAATAGTGGCTGGTATCTGAAGCGACGACCACCCACCCGCGCTGGGTATGAACCCGCACGCATTGCATCCCGTCCGTATGCCCGCCGATGCGATGCAGGCTGATCCCCGGCGCAAGTTCGGCATCGCCGTTATGAAACGTGACGCGGCCGCTGTACAGCAGCCGGACCATGTCCTCGACATCGGCTACGTCGTAGCCGTGGTTGAAGCGCGAGTGGCACATGTGGCGCCCGGTCGCGAAGCGCATTTCGTCGTCCTGGACGTGCAGTTGCGCGTTGGGAAACGACCGGTGGCCGCCGACATGGTCGTAGTGCATGTGGGTGATGACGAGGTCGCGGATGGAATCGGCCGCGATGCCGAGAAGGGCGAGGCCCTCGGCCGGATGGCGCAGGTAGTCGCGCTTCCGCCGATCGGCGGTTTCCGCGGTGAAACCGCAATCGATGAGGATCGTGCGCTCGCTGTTTCGCGCCACCCAGACGTAGTAGTCCATCGGCATGGGGGCGTCGTGGGGATCGCCGCCGAGGAAGTTGGCGGGACGGCGCGCGCCGCGCGTGGCGTAGCGCACGGCGAACAGTTCGTAGACGGGAAGGCTCATCTGACCCTAGTCGGCCTTCGCGCCGGCATCGCGCGCGATCTTGCCCCATAGCGCGATTTCCTCGACGAGGAAGCTGCGGAACGCTTCCGGCGAGGAATGCGTGAACACCTCCACGCCGATGTTGGCGAAGTGTTCCTTCACCTGCGGCTGCGCGAGGGTCTTCATGAGCGCGTCGTTGAGTTTCGCTACGACTGGCGCGGGCGTGCCCCGCGGCGCCATCATCGCGAACCAGTTCACCGCCTGCACGCCGGCGAGGCCCTGCTCGCCCGAGGTCGGAACGTCGGGAAGGACGGTGGTGCGCTGCCGGTTGGTCACCGCGAGCGCGCGCAGCTTGCCCTCCTTCACCTGGCTCGCAAGCGCGGGCAGGTCCATGATGACCCCATGCACGTGGCCGCCGACCGCGTCGGTCACCGCGGGGGCGGCGCCCTTGTAGGGCACGTGCAGAAAGTTACCCTTGGAGACGTTCTTCAGCAGTTCGATCGCGAGGTGCGGCAAGCCGCCGTTGCCGGAGGACGATAGCGACATCTGCTTCGTCTTCGAGAGCGCGACCAGGTCCGCGAGCGTCTTCACCGGCACGGAAGGATGCACGGCGATGATCTCGGGGGTCAGCGCCACCGTATTGATCGGCGCGAAGTCTCTTGCGGTGTCGTAGGTGATCTTGGGGTAGGTGGCGAGGCTGATCACCAGCGGGCTCAGGCTGCCCAGCGTGATGGTGTAGCCGTCGGGCGCGGACTTCGCCACGAAATCGGTGCCTACGGTGGCGTTCGCGCCGGGGCGGTTCTCGATCACTACGGGCTGCCCCAGGATCTCGGCCATCCTCGGCCCGATGATGCGCGCGACCACGTCGTTCGATCCGCCGGGCGGGAAACCGATCACCAGCTTGATGGGCTTTGTGGGATAGTCCTGGGCGAAGGCGAAGAATGGGAGCAGGGTGCAGCAGAGAGCAGCGAACAGTTGTTTCATTTCGTTTCCTTGGTGTTCTCTAGGCGTTCGGCTCGGCGTCGAGTCGCACGGCAATTCCCTGAAGCGCGGCGGAAGCGGCCGGATAGCGCTCCATCACGAGCGGGTCGTGCCCCGGGACGACATGCCGGGGCGACGAGGCGAGCTTCTTCAACTTCCCGTAACCC
Organism: Betaproteobacteria bacterium; assembly: GCA_016195915.1. Taxonomy (GTDB): domain Bacteria; phylum Pseudomonadota; class Gammaproteobacteria; order Burkholderiales; family SG8-39; genus JADGRQ01. The sequence continues at coordinate 182,440 of JACPYS010000018.1, forward strand.
TCGATCAACTCACCTACGTGGAATACGAGCGGAAAACCCCGCCCGGTCTCGAAGTGCTCGTAGTAGTGGCTTGCATCCGAAGCGAGCACCACCCAACCGCGTCGCGTGTGCACGCGCACCACCTGCAGGCCCATGGTGTGCCCGCCGATGCGGTGCACACTCAGCCCCGGCGCGATCTCCTCGTCGCCGTCGTGGAACACGACGCGGTTGGCGAAGACCAGGCGCACCAGGCCGCAGACGTGATCGGGTTCGTAGGGTTTGCCGAAGCGCTCGTAGCGCATGTAGCGGCCGGTGGCGAACGCCATCTCGTCGTCCTGCACATGGAACACCGCGTTCGGAAACGAATCGACGGCGCCTACGTGGTCGTTGTGGAAGTGCGTGATGATGATCTGTTCCACCGCGAGCGGATCGACGCCCGCGAGCTTCAACGCTTCCACGGGCGTGCGCAGCAGCGTGCGGCCGCGCTTCGCCGCCATGTCCTGGTTGAAGCCCGTATCGACGACGAACAATCGCCCTTCGCCGCGAATCACCCACAGGAAGTAATCCATGGTGGCGGGCGCATCGTGCGGATCGCCGCCGATGAACAGGTCCGCCCGCATGGCAGGCCGCCATCCATACCTGAGGGCGAGGACCTCGTATTCGGGCAGGCTCATCGGACGGCGGTGAGTTTCATCAGATCAGCGATGTTGGCGAGCTTCTCCACGTTCATCGCTGCGTCGGCCAGCGCCGCGCATTTTTTCGCCCCGATCACCGGAGCGGCAAGGCTCGCGAACTTCTCGCGCAGCTCGCCGTCCGTCATCGGGTTCTGGATCGAGCCCTTGGGAAAGTCCACCTGGGAAGTGTAAGTCCAGCCGTCGGATTGCGTCGCCGTCATGCGCACCGAGACACCGCGCGGCAGTCCGCCAACCGTCTCGAACTTCGCGAGGCCCGCGAGCCGCTGCACCTCCTGGTCGCGGATGTTGCGCTCGGAATACTGCTTCAACAGCGCCTTGCCCTCCAGCATCGCCACGGCCATCGAAAACGGCAGCGACACCTGCGCCTCGTGGTAAGTGGCCGGTGTGGCGTTGCGGTGGTAGTTGGACCAGTCTTCGTGGCGTTCGATGCGGATGGCGGAGACTTTCGAAGCATCGAACCCGGGCTGGGCGCGGATCTCCAGCGCGAAGTCGATCGCATTGTGGATGGGCCGCGCGCAGGAATAGGGTTTGAGCTCGATGCAGAGCTGGTAGGGGCCGTCGATTCCTTCGTCGAGCGCAGTCGGGTTGCGCTTGTCGCTGTAGGCCTGGAGCCAGCCGCGCTCGCCTTCGAAGATCAGCGTGGTGCCCGTGAAGCCGAGCTTCGCCATCAGCGCGGCGGTGACTCCGGCGCGTGCCGCGGGTCCCGGATTGAAGCGCTTCTGCATCGAAGGCCCGTACATTTCCATCAGGCCCGCGGACTGCGCTCCGGCCATGCCAAGGGCGCTCGCGAGGCGCGGCGCTTTGAGGCCGAGAAGTTTGCCTGCGGCGACGGTCGCGCCGAATACGCCGGTGGTGGGCGTGGTGTGATAGCCGCGGTTGCGCAGCGACGGATTGGCCGCGCGGCTCGCGCGCTCCATCATCTCGCAGCCCGCGCCGAGCGCCGCGATGAGCTCGCGGCCGGAAGCTCCCGAGGCCTCCGCGGCGGCGAGGGCCGCGGAATACACCGGCGGGCTGAAGTGAAACAGCGCCAACACGTCGATGTCGTCCAGCTCCAGGCTGTGCGAGGAGATCGCATTGGCGAATGCGGCATTGGTCATCGAAACTCGCCTGTTGTCGCCGATCACGCGCGCTTGTCCCTTGCCGCCCTGGTCGCGCGCGAAAGCCCGCGCCGCCTTGCCGCTCGCGCTCTGGCTTCCGCCCACGGCCACGCCAAGGTAGTCGAGCAGCAGGCGCTTTACCGCGTGGCGCGAGGCCTCAGGAAGATCGTTGTACTTCATGCCGGCGAAGCGCGCGGCGAGTTTCTCTGCGTAAGTCTGGGTCATTGGATCAGGTCGGTCAGTTCGTTCATCTCGGACAGGGTCTCGAGCCGCTCGACCACCGCGACGATCCGCTCCGCGTCCGCGCGCTTCATGCACGGCGCGGTCACCGCGTAGAACTTGTCGACGATCTCCTGCGGCGAGAGCGGGTTCTCGGGGCTGCCGCGCCGGTGCAGCGTGAGCTTTTCGAATGTGCGCCCGTCGCGCGTCTTCACGCGCAGCCGCGAGGCGTGGCGGAACGCCGGTCCCATCGCCTCGATCTCGGTATCGACATGGGCGCGGATGCGTTTCATGAAGTCGAGCGTGTTCGGATCGGCGAGGCGTCCCTGCTGGTACTGCTCAGTGAAGGCGACGCCGTCCAGCGCAATCACCGCAAGGCCGTAGTAGAGATTCATCTGCGCGGCGGTCACGCCCTGCGCTTTGTATTCCCACGCGCAGTGCACGAGCGTCATCGGGCTCAACCCCGCTTCCACTTCCGCCACGTCGTCGGCGCTGAGATTGTTTTCGCGCAGGATCGCAAGCAGCCCGTCCTGCGCGCTGTGGATGCTGGTCACGCTCGCGTGCGGCTTGTAGCCGATGTTGAGCGTCTCCCAGGTCGTGCCGAGACCGTCGGTGAGGCGCTTCGGGTTTGGCTCGCGCGAGTAGCTCGAGAGAAATCCGCCGTAGGGTGCTTCGAGCACGTCGGTGATGCCGGTAAACCCCTCGGCCGCGAGACGCGCGGAGTACACGCCGCTTTGCGCCGCGCGCCCGCTGTGGAAGCGCTTGACCATCGCGCCTTCCTGCGCCGCCATGAGGCCGCCCGCCTGCGAGCCGGCGATGCCGATCGCGTGCTGGAAGCGCACGGCGTCGAGTTCGAGCATGCGCGCGGCCGTGGCCGTTGCGACGAAGGCTCCCGAGGTCCCCTGCGGATGGTAGCCGCCGAAAAACAGGCTCATCGTCGCCGCGTTGCCCACGCGGGTGCCGATCTCGTAGCCCGCAACCATCGCCGTGATCACGTCCTTGCCCGTGGCGCGTCCGGATTCTTCGGCGAGCGCGAGTGCCACCGGGGTGGCGATCGAGCCCGGATGCACGATCGATTCCTTGTGGATGTCGTCCAGTTCGAACGCGTGCCCGCCGGTGCCGTTCACGAGCGCGGCGAGCGAAACCGAAGTCTTGCGGCCCATGCCGATCAGCGTCGCCACGGGCTTCGCGCCTTCCCGGTCCGCGAGGTCCGCGACCTTGCGCGTCCAGGGAAGCGTGGCGCCAAACAGGCAACAGCCCAGGCTGTCCAGCACGCTCGACTTGATGCGCGCCACGGCCTGCGCGGGAACCTGCTCGAAGCGCAGCGCGGCGCCGAAGCGCGCAAGGTCGCGCGTCGCGCCGGCGAGGAGAGGGGGCTTGTGTTCGCTCACGGATTGGATCTTTCGATGCGGAAGGCGGATTCTCGATGCAGCGGGGGCGCGAGGCAATGGCTGGGTCGCAGAAAACAAATCACCACCCGTGACTACTTCCGTCGCCGGCCTCGCCATGCGAAGACCGCTCCCACGGCGAACGCCAGCAGCAAGCCCGCACCGGCGGCGCCGGCTGCAAACCTGCCGCCGGGACGATCGATGATCATCGAGAGCAAGCCGGGTCCCGGATCGCCTGGCCGGTGCAGCGCGAAAGCGACGAGCGCATCACCGGGCTCGATTCCCGCGTCGGCACGTCCGCCCGCGGCGACGACCACGTATTGCCGCCCCTGCCATTGGTAGGACATCGGCGTTGCACCGGCTGCAGCCGGCAGCCTTCCGGTCCAAAGTTCCGCACCTGACTTTGCATCGAAGGCGCGCAGATAACGATCGAACGCAGCGGCGATGAACACGAGCCCGCCGCGCGTGACGAGCGGGCCGCCGAGATTCGGCGCGCCGGTGTCGAGGGCGATGCCGAGCGGCGCGATTTCCTCGGTGGTGCCGAGGTTCGATTCCCACAGGATGCGCTTTGCCCGCAAATCGAGCGCCGCGAGCACGCCCCAGGGCGGCGGGTTGCAGGGGAGTTTCAGGGGCGAGATGAGCATCTCGCGCTTCATGCCGAACGGCGCGCCGGCCTGCGGCGAGACTTCGAGCTGCGGAAAGCGCTTTCTCATCGCCGCGAATTCCGCTGCGGGAAACAGCGTGACGAGGTGCGCAAGCCGCGTGGTGTTGACGTAGACGATGTCGGTCGCGGGATCGATCGCGACGCCACCCCAGTTGATGCCGCCGCCGGTGAACGGAAACAGGATGGTTCCCTGCTCGCTCGGCGGGGTATACAGGCCTTCGTTGCGCGCGGCGGTGATCGAATCGCGGCACTTGCCACGGTCCCAGGGCGTGATGCCCCAGGCGTCATCCGCGCTGAGGCGCGAGGGCGCGAGCAGCGGCAGGTCGGCCGGAAACGGTTGCGTAGGCGAAAGTGCTTCTCCCGATGCGCCGCCCTGCGGAACCGCGCGCTCTTCTACCGGAAACACCGGTTTGCCCGTCTCCCGGTCGAGGACGAAGATCATCGCCTGCTTGTTACCCACGATGACGACGTCCTTCGGCTTGCCCGCAACGTTGATCGTTGCGAGCGTCGGCTGCACGGGCACGTCGTAATCCCAGACGTCGTGGTGCACCGTCTGGAAGTGCCAGGTCATCACGCCGTCTTCAAGCCTGAGCGCGACGACGGAATTCGCGTACAGGTTCTCACCGGGCCTGAGGCCGCCGTAGAAATCCGGGCTCGGGCTGGAGGTCGGCAGAAATACGAGGCCGCGCGCGAGGTCCACCGACATCGGCGACCACACGTTCGCGCTTCCGGTGTTCTTCCAGCCTTCGCCCCAGGTTTTCGATGCCGGGTCCGCAGCATTGCGCGGAATCGGATCCCATTGCCAGCGCAGCGTGCCGGTGCGCGCGTCGTAGGCATGCACCGTGCCGCGCGGCGAGGCGACGCGCTGGTTGTCGTCGATCGCCGAGCCCACGACGACCACGCCTGCGGCCGCGATGGGCGGCGAGGTGATCGCCCATTCGCCGGGGTGGGTGAGCGCTTTGCCGATGTCGACCTTGACTTCGCCTTTCGCGCCGAAATCGGCGCAGGGCTTTCCCGAGGCGAGGTCGAGCGCGATGACGCGGGCGTCGTTGGTAGCGGTGAAGATGCGCGCCGCGCAAGCCTCCCCGGGTTTGGCGTCGGAATCGCGCCACAGCGCAACGCCGCGGCAATTGAACAGGTTGGCCGGGCGGTAATCGGTACGGATCTTCGGGTCGAAGCGCCACAGTTCGGCGCCCGTGCCCGGATCGAGCGCAATCACTTCGTTGAACGGCGTGCAAAGTACGAGACGGTCGCCGGCGAGGATCGGCGTTACCTGCAACTTGCTTCGATGCATCGCCTTCGCGTCGCGCTTGGCGAGATCCCCAGTGTGGTAGGTCCACGCAATCGAGAGATCAGATACGTTTGCAGGCGTGATGTCGGCGAGCGGCGCGTAACGCGTGCCGCCCGCGTCGGCGCCGTAGTGCTCGGGAAAGCCCTCGCCAAAGGCCTGCAGCGCAGCAGGCAACGCGCAAACCGCGCAGACGATGCGAAGAATCGCGCGGCAGGCGGCGCCGTCCGTCGCGGCCATGATCACCCGCTGCGCTGCTTGCGCGCCAGGAACTTGCGCCAGGGCTTCCAGTAGTAGTTCTTCCAGCCCTCTTCGACACCGCGGTAGTCGTGGCTGGGCACGTTGACGTGCACGAGGTCGATGCGGCCCCGGTTCCGGCCGGCGGGAAGGAAGCGCAGGATCAGCGTGGAGTCGTGGTCGCCCTTGTGGAACGCGCTCGAGCGCCACGCCTGGACGATGAGCCGTCCGGGGACGGCGTGCAGCGTGCGGCCCGCGAGCGCGCCGCCAAAGGCGCGGAACTTCGCGCCGGGCCGTGCGCCGACGCTGACTTTGCCGCCGGTGATTGCGCCGTGCATCGCAGGGCTGAGATACATGGCGTAGAGCGCCCGCGGTGAGGCGGACAGGACGATGGATTGCTGAACGATGCGCAGCATGGCGGGCCTCCGTTCGCCGCGGCGATGCGGCTGCGCGATGATACCCGGCCGCCCGTCCGGTCGGATCCGATTCACTCGCTTCGCGCGGGGAAGTAGTGCAGTTCCTCGCTTCTTCTGTTCAAGGTCACAGTTTGTGACCTTAGAGAATCGGCTACCCCGGCGGAGCTCTGGCACATGAATTCGTCCGGAATTTTGGAAGGGGATACGGCGGAGTCGTGGCGACGCCGCGGCACGGCCGTCATCCGGCGCGCGCCTCGCGCGTTGAACGTTCGGGGGAAGAGTGAAGACAGTTACGGACCACGAAGGGCGAGCGATCCGGCTCACGAACGAGCGGCTGGCCCATATTCTCGAGCACCCCGAGATGCAGGGAATGGAAGACCGAATCCAGGAAACCGTGAGGCGCCCGGAAAGGGTCCTCGAGTCCCTGAGCGATCCGCAGGCACGGCTTCACTACCGGCACTACCTGGCTACCCGGGTCGGTGACAAGCATCTATGCGTTGTGGTCAAGGTGGCGGACAATGACGCCTTCATTCTGACGGCCTATCTGATGAGACAGCCGGCAGGAGGCAGACAGCTATGGCCCAGAAGCGACTGAAGATCTGGTACGACAAGGAAGGCGACTACCTTGAAGTCATGTTCGAGCGGCGCGCGGGGTATTTCCGCGAAACCTCGAACCCGCACGTTATGGAGAAAGTGGACGAGAACGGCAAAGTCCTCGGATTTTCCGTGATGCGGGTGAGCGCGCTGCACGATGTGCCGCTGGAGGTTGCGCTCTAGCAATTCACGTTCAGCAGCGCGATCAATAATTCAAGGAATCAAGGCATCGCGACAGCGCTACATGGGCGTGGTGATGATCTGTTACGCCCGGCGTTCGGCGAGATGCCTGCGCCACGGCTTGCTAGCGCCGCGGCGCCTGCTGCAGCAACTCTGCGAGGTTCTGCTTCCACAGCTTCGCCATTCCAGTGGTGCCGTGGCCGCGCGTGTCGGGGCCGCCGAGGATGAGAACGTAGCGGGCGTTCCTGATGCGCTTGATCTCGCGCTCCATTACGCCGAGCTCCGGCGGGTTGCGCTCGTCGTCCGACGAGTTGAGCGCGAGCACCGCGGCCTGGATGCGCTCGAGGCCCGGCGACGGGTCGTAGTCGTAGGACGATTCCCACTGGTAGAGGACGTCGTTTGCATCGCCGCGGAAGGGCTGCGCGAGTCGCGAGGCGATGAGTTCGTCGGCCTTCGCGGCGCTCGGTGCCTGCTTGTACAACGCCTGGTTTCCGCCGATGGTGGCGAGGCCGTAGTAGAGCAGGTGGTTCTGCATCCCGCGCGGCTGCGCGGTGTAATTGCCGTTGTTCCACTCCGGGTCGCTGCGGATCGACTGGGTGAGCATGCGGCGCAGCGCCCAGTTGCGGCCCGACATCGCGATCGGGAGGCAGGCCATCGGCACCAGCGCGTCCATGAACTCCGGGTAGCGCGTACCCCAGATCCAGGCCTGCATGCCACCCATGGAGTTGCCGAGCACCAGTCGCAGGTGCTTCACGCCCAGGCCTTCGCTCACCAGCCGGTACTGCGCCAGCACCATGTCGTCGTAGTTGTAGCGCGGAAATTTCGCGCGCAGGCCGTCGGAGGGCCGCGTGGATTGCCCGGTGCCGATGGCGTCTGGCAGGATGATGTAGTAGCGGCTTGCATCGAGCGGCTGGCCGCGCCCGAACAGCTCGTCGGCGAAGTCCTTGGTCAGCATGCTGGCGCCCGAGCCTGTGGTGCCGTGCAGGATCAGCACCGGCTCGCCCGTCGGCGCGCCGATCGTCCGGTAGTGCAGCTTCAGCTCCGCGAACACTTCGCCCGTGTGAAAGCGGAAGTCGCGCGCCACCCAGTCGCCCTGCCTGGGCTCGGGATAGTCCGCGGCGCGCGCGGTAAGCGCGGCGCAGAAGAGGATCGCGAAGGACAGCAGGGCAAGACGGTATGACGATCGCATGGCTTCTCCCGGGGAAACGGCATTCCGGAGCATTTTGCGCCAGATCGGACGATGCTTGCGCGATCTGGAAGTCGGGGTAGCGCAATGGCGCGAAACCGGATGGCGCCGGGTCGAGTCGCTACGCGCCTGGCAATTCCGCAAAGCGGAACGAATGCATATAATGTTCCGCACAGCGGTATACTCACACGTCTCCGCCTCCGGTCAGGTCCCGCAATGCGCCCGACTGCCTCCGCTCCAATCGCCGTCCATCCCGACGACACCGACGACCGTCAGTTCGTCATCGCGCTCGCGCGCGGGCTGAGCGTGCTGCAGGCCTTCGGCCCGGGCGACGATCTGCTCACCAACGCGGAAATTGCAACCCGCGCGCGGCTGCCGAAGGCGACGATCACGCGCCTGACCTACACGCTGTGCAAGCTTGGCTACCTCGCGCGCGATGCGTCGGGCAGTGGCTACCGCCTCGACCCGCACATTCTCACGCTCGGCTACCCGGTGCTCGCGCGACTCGGCATGCGCCAGCTCGCGCGGCCGCTGATGCAGGCGCTCGCGGAGCGGGAAGGCTTGACGGTGTCGATGGGCATGCGCGACGGCGCGCACATGATCTTCGTCGAGCGCGTGCGCTCCAGCGCGCCGGTGGTGCTGCAGCAGGACATCGGCACGCGCGTCCCGATCGCCACCACCGCACTCGGCCGAGGCTATCTCGCCGGCCTGCCGGAGGCCGAGCGCAAGCCGCTGCTCGAAGAGTTGCGCGCGGCGAGCGCCGCGAAGCAATGGCCGGCGATCAGGAAGGGCGTGGAGCGAGAGATCGCGCGGCATCGCAAGATGGGGTATTGCTTCGGCGGTGACTGGGACGCGGAGCTCACGGGCGTCGCGGTGCCGCTGGTGCTGAAGGGAAGGACTGTTCTGTCCGTGTCCTGCGCGGGTGCGCGCGCGCTGTTGCCCGACGCGCGTCTCGCGACGATCGGCGAACGATTGAAGGACCTCGTGCGTCGAATAGCGCTCGCTCAGGAAACAGGGCTCTAGAAATTTTCAGGAGAATGTTCATGCAAGCGTCAACCTTTACGCGCGCGCTTTCGCGATTCGCGTTTGCTGCGACAATCGCGCTCGCCGCATCCGTCGCCTCGGCTCAGGCGTGGCCGTCGAAACCAATCACCATCGTCTCGCCCTACCCGGCGGGTGGCATCACGGATCTGCTCTCGCGCATCGTAGGCGAGGAGCTTTCCAAGGCGCTCGGCCAACCGGTCGTGGTGGAAAACCGTACCGGCGCGGGCGGCGCGATTGCGCTCGCAACGGTAGCGAAGGCGGCGCCCGACGGCTACACGCTGGTGATGGGCGGCAGCGCGCCCTCGGCGATCGTGCCGGCGCTCAACCGAAACATTACCTACGGGCCGAAGGACTTCGAGGCCATCGGCTACGTGGCCGGGCTTCCCATCGTGCTCGTAGCGCATTCTTCCATCCCGGCAGCGAACCTCAACGAGTTCCTCGCCTACGTGCGCGCCAACAGCGGCAAGCTCAACTGCGGCCATCACGGCATCGGCACCGGAACCCACCTCGCGTGCGTGCAGTTCGCGCAGATGACCGGCACGAAGATCACCGACATCGCCTACAAGGGCGCGCCGCAGGTCAACGCGGACCTGCTCGCCAATCGCGTGCAGCTGTACTTCGCCACGCTGCCCACGCAACTGCAGTACGTCCGCGCGGGGCAGATGAAGGCCTACGGCGTGGCATCGCCCGAGCGCGCGCCCTCGGCACCCGAGATTCCGACGCTCGAAGAGCAGGGCCTGAAGGGCCTGAACCTCGACAGCTGGAACGCGCTCTACGCTCCGGCCGGCACGCCGAAGCCGATCGTGCAGCGCCTCAATACCGAGCTGGTGAAGATCCTCAACATTGCGGAAGTGAAAAAACGCATCGAGGGCACTGGTTCCATCGTGCGCCCTGGGACCGCGGAACAGTTGCACAAACTCACCGCCGACGAGTTCGTGCACTACCGCAAGCTCGCCGCCGACGCCAACATCCGCATGGAATGAGCCGAGGAACGACATGACCTATTCGATCGTCGCGCATTGCAGAAAGACCGGGCAGTACGGCGTGGGCATCGCCACGTATTCGCCGAACGTGGGCATCCGCTGCCCCGTGGTGGTGCCGCAGAGGGGCGCGGCATCGATCCAGGCGGTGGCGAATCCGCAGCTCCTGCCGATCACGAGGAATCTCATCGAGGCCGGGCTCTCTGCGGAGAAGATCGTTGCGGAAATTCTCTCGAGCGACCCTTACCCGGAGTCGCGCCAGGTTTCGGTGGTGGATGTTTACGGTCGTGCGCACGCGGTGACGGGGGCGCGTAATGCGGTGTGGGCGGGGCACCAGGTGGGCGAGGGCTACGCGTGCGCGGGCAACGTGCTGGTTGGCGAACAGGTGGTGAAAGCGATGGCGGCGATATTCGAATCCTGCGCAGGAGAGGCGCTCGCCGAACGCCTGATGCGAGCTGTGGAAGCGGGACGCGATGCGGGCGGCCAGCCCGAAGGACAGAACTCATCGGCGCTCGTCGTGTACGGCGAGCACAGCTTTCCGCTGGTGGACCTGCGCGTGGACCTGCACGATGCGCCGGAGGCGGAGCTGCGCCGCCTGTGGGACTGGTACGCGCCGATGGTCCCCTACTACGTCGAGCGCGCGTACTCCCCGAACGTGCCGCGCTGGTGGCAGTGGCGCATGGACAACGTGCCGGGATGGACTGCGCGGCATTTGCGAAAATAGGCAAGCTCCCTTGACCTCGTCGGCAGAATTTGCAGCCTGCCGTCGCCTGCGCGAAACGTGAGTTGGATAGCGGTGGTCGCAGCGCGCGCGGCCAAGTCATCCCGCGGACGGGCAAGTGCGTTGAACAGCCATGGGAACCAGCGCTTTGCATGTGGTAACAATTAGGTTACTATCGCCGTGACTGCGATTCGTGTTCTCGAATATCTCGACAGATCCGGTCGTTCGCCGTGGCGGCGCTGGTTCAACGATCTGGACGCGATCGCCGCCGCGACGATCGGTACCGCGCTGTATCGTCTCGGTCAGGGCAACTTCTCTGCGGTAGAGGGCGTGGGAGGCGGGGTCTTCGAGGTCAGGATCGACTTCGGACCGGGCTACAGGATCTATTTCGGCAAGGACGGCGAAGCGATTGTGGTTCTGCTCGGCGGAAGCGCGAAGAAGAGGCAGAGCGCCGCGATCGAGGCCGCGTACCAGGCGTGGGATGACTACAAGCGGCGCAAGAAGGGCGCTGCATCGGAGCGGGCATGGCACTGACGCGGGAATTCAAGGAAACCATCGTTGCACGCGCGCGACGTGAAGCGAAATTCCGCGACGCGATGTTCGCGGAAGCGATCGACGCCTACCTGGCCGGTGATACGAAAACCGGTAAAGCGATGTTGCGCGATCTGGTGAACGCGACCATCGGCTTCGAGGGTCTGTCTGCCGAGGTCAGAAAACCCTCGAAGAGCCTGCACCGGATGCTCGCCGCGCGCGGCAATCCCAGCACCGAGAACTTTTTCGGGATCGTAAAGGCGCTGCAGAAGAAGACCCGCACCCGGCTGCGCGTCGCAGTGCAAGCCGCCTGAACAGGTGAGAGACGGCAAGTCGGCGAGTATCTGATGCGGCGGGAATGGAATTGAACTGGTCGCAGTTTGCGACCAGTTCCAGCCTTCGTTTCGCTCCGCGCAGACACGACCCTGCTAGACTGAACGCATCCGTCAATTCGCAAAGGGAACCCACAATGACGAAGACTCCGCGGCTATTGTTCACGCTGGTGGCCGGTATGCTCGCCGCCGGCACCGCCACCGCTCAGGACGTGATCCGCATCGGCGCGCCGCTGCCCATGACCGGCCCGCTCTCGCCCGAGGCCGTGAAACAGCAGCGCGGCTACGACCTCTGGGCCGAGCTCGCCAACAAGGCTGGCGGTGTCAAGGTGGGCGGCAAGCGCATGAAGGTCGAGATCGTCTACGTAGACTATCAGTCCAACACGCCACGCGCGGTGCAGGCCGCCGAGAAGCTCATCACCCAGGACAAGGTGAACTTCCTGTTCTCCCCGTTCGGTTCCGGTGCCGCGAAGGCGGCCTCGAGCGTCTCGGAGAAATACCAGGTGCCGACCATCGCCGCGACCGCGTCTTCGGCGCAGGTCTATGACCAGGGCTACAAGTACCTGTTCGGCACCTTCACGCCGAACGACACGCTCACCGAGCCGCTCTCGGACATGGTGAGGAAACAGGCCGCCGGCGTGCAGCGCGTGGCGATCCTCGCGAGGAACGACCTGTTCCCGCTCGCCATCGCGCAGGAGATGGAGAAGTCGGCGAAGAAACGCGGCATGAACGTGGTGTACTTCGAGAAGTACGCGATCGGCACGCTGGACCACGCCTCCGCGCTCTCGCAGATCAAGTCGCAGGCGCCGCACTGGATCTTCGCCACCGGCTATACCAACGACCTGATCCTGATGCGCAAGCAAATGGGCGACCTGAAGATCGAGGCGCACGTGGTCACGATGATCGCCGCGCCCGCGTACCAGGAATGGATCGACGGCACGGGCAAGCTCGCGGAGAACGTGACGAGCGCGGCGTGGTGGCACCCGGCGGTGCGCTACAAGGGCAAGGACGTTTTCGGCACCACCGAGAACTACGTCAAGCTTTACCAGGCGAAGTACAAGGCGATTCCCGACTATGCGGAAGCCTCGGCTTCCGCAGCGGGCGCGATCTTCCAGCTCGCGATCGAGAAGGCCGGCACGATCGACCGGCAGATGGTGCGCGACGCCATCGCATCGCTGAACGAGATGACATTCTGGGGGCCGGTGAAGTTCGGGCCGACCGGTCAGATCAACTCGCTCGAGCCACCCGTATTCCAGATCCAGAAGGGCAAGCCCTTGGTGCTGCACCCGCAGGCGATCCGGCAGGGCGCGCTGCAGCTCGGCATCAAATAGCGGGCGCTTGAGCGACAGACACCTCGTTGCTGACCTTCCAGATCCTGGCCAACGGGCTGGTGCTCGGGGGCCTGTACGCCTGCATCGCCTCGGGCTTTTCGCTCGTATGGGGCGTGCTCAACGTCATCAACATCCTGCACGGCTCGTTCATCGTGCTGGGCGGGTACCTCGCTTTCTACGCCCATGCCGAACTCGGCGTCCACCCGTTCCTGTCGATCCTGATCGCGGCGCCGCTGTTTTACGCGGCCGGCTACGCGCTGCAGGGCGCGCTCATCAATCGGATGATCGCAGCGCCCGTGCTGCTGACGCTCTCGCTCACCTTCGGCCTGGACCTGATGCTGCAGAACGGGATGCTGCTTGCCTTTACCGCGGATTTCCGCAAGCTCATCCTCGATCCGCCGCTGGGCGTTCTCGCGCTCGGCCCGGTGGTGATCCCGGTCGACAGGCTGGCAGCGATGCTGCTCGCCCTCGCGCTGACGGGGCTGCTCTACCTCCTGCTGTCGCGCTCGCGCATTGGCCGTGCCGTGGTGGCGGTGCGCATGGACCGCGAGGCGGCCGCGCTGATGGGCGTGAGCGTGAAGAGAATCAACGCAGTCACTTTCGGACTGGGCGCGATGATGGCCGGCGCCTCGGGGCCGCTCCTTGCCACGATCTATCCGATCTCCCCGCTCGCCGGGACGGTGTACCTCGGCAAGGCGTTCGTAATCTGCGTGCTGGGCGGCCTGGGGAGCGTGCCGGGCGCGATGGTCGGTGGCATCGCGCTCGGCATCGTCGAGAGTTTCGGCGCGCTGTGGTTCGGCCCGGAACACGCCACCACGCTCTCGTTCCTGCTTCTCATCGTCGTGCTGCTCGTGAGGCCCACGGGGCTGCTCGGCCGCAAGGGCTACGAATGAAGCAGGGCGTGCTGACCGGTCTTGCACTTCTGGCGATCCTCTGCGCGCTCCCGCTGGGCGTGGATTCGTACTGGCTGCGCCTGGGCACGACGATGCTGATGTACGGGGTGCTTGCGATGTCGTGGAATTTCATCGGCGGGATGGCGGGTTACCCCTCGTTCGCGAGTGCCGCATTCTTCGGGCTCGGCGCCTACGCTGGCGCCGTTGCACAGAAGTTCGGGCTCTCCATGTTTATTGCGTGGAGCCTCGCCGGAGTGGTCGCGGCGATGTTCGCCGCGGCGCTCGGCTTCGCGCTGCTGCGGCTGCGCGGGCACTACTTCGCGATCGCGAGCCTGGTGGTGGCGGAAGTGTTGCGCGAGATCGTCAATTCGGCGACGGACCTCACCGGCGGCGGCAAGGGCCTCAATCTTCCGGTGCCGCAGATGGCCTCCATCGACGACCAGGCACGGTTCTTCTACTACGCGATGCTCGGCGTCGCGGTGCTGGCCTTCAGCGCGGTCTTCGCCACACAACGCTCCCGCCTCGGATTCGGGCTGCGCTGCATCCGCCAGAACGAATCGGCCGCGGACATGCTGGGCGTGAATGTCACGCTGTACAAGGTCAACGCGTTCATCCTCTCGGGCGTGTTCGTCGGCATCGCGGGCGCGGTCTACGCCTCCTGGGTGCACTACATCGAACCGCCCGACGTGTTCGACGTGCTGTACTCGGTCAAGGCGATCGTGATGGTGCTGCTGGGCGGCGCGGGCACGCTCTACGGGCCGCTCGTCGGCGCAGTGCTGTTTCTCTCGCTCGAAGAGCTGGTGTGGCGCAACTACATCTCGGTGCACACCGGCATGCTGGGCTTGTTGATCGTCCTGCTGGTGCTGTTCCTGCCGAAGGGCATACTCGCGTTCCGGCCGGGGCGCGCGTGAGCGCGTTGCTGCAACTCTCGGGCGTGTCGCGCCATTTCGGCGGCCTCAAGGCGGTCTCCGGAGTGGATCTTTCCGTAGAGCGCGGCGAAGTCATCGGACTGATCGGCCCGAACGGCGCGGGTAAGACCACGCTCGTCAACCTGATCACCGGCGTTCATCCCGCCACCACCGGCAAAGTGAGCTTCGCGGGAAAAGACGTGACGCGGCAGAAGCCCTGGCAGGCCGCGCGCCGCGGCATCGCGCGCACCTTTCAGATCGTCCAGCCTTTTCCTGAAATGACGGTGCTCGAGAATGTCGCCGCCGCGGCGCTGTTTGCCGGCGGCATGGCTTACGGAGCGCATGCGGAAAGCGCGGCCCTCGAGCATCTGCGCTTCGTCGGCCTCGCCGACGTGGCGGCCACGCGCGCCGCGACGCTCACGCTCGCCATGCGAAAGCGCCTCGAGCTGGCCAAAGGGCTCGCGATGAACCCGCAGCTGCTGCTGCTCGACGAGGTGAACGCGGGGCTGAATTCCAGTGAGATCGACCACGCGCTCACTCTCATCCGCGCCATCGCCGCGCGCGGGGTCACGATCCTCATCATCGAGCACCTGATGAAAGTGGTGCTCAACCTGTGCTCGCGCATCGTGGTCCTGCACCACGGCGAGCTGATCGCCTCGGGCGACCCGCAGAGCATCGTGCGCGATGCGCGGGTCGTTCAGGCATATCTGGGCCGTCGCTATGCCGATGCTTCTGGTTAAGGACCTGCACGCAGGCTACGGCGACGTCCCGGTGCTGTGGGGCGTCGAACTCGAGGTCGATCGAGGCGAAATCGCCTGCCTGGTCGGCTCGAACGGCGCGGGGAAGACCACTTTGCTGCGCACCCTCTCGGGCCTGCTGGCGCCGAAGAGCGGTTCGATCGTGTTCGATGGCGAGAACTTGAGGGGTGCCGAACCCGAGCGCATCCTCGCAGCGGGAATCGCGCAGGTGCCCGAGGGGCGGCGCCTGTTCTCGGCAATGAGCGTGCGGGACAATCTGCTGATGGGCGCCCATCTCAGGCGCGATGGCGCGGAGACAATCGGGCGCGATCTCGAACGCATGTACGGCCTGTTCCCCATTCTGCGGGACCGGCAGAACCAGGACGCCGGCACGCTCTCGGGCGGCGAACAGCAGATGTGCGCGGTGGCGCGCGGCCTGATGTCCGCGCCGCGGCTGCTGGTGATCGACGAACTCTCGCTCGGCCTCGCCCCGGCCGTGGTGGATCAGCTCTGCGACGCGCTGCGCCTGCTCAACCGCGAGGGGCTCACCATCCTGGTGGTAGAACAGGACGTGGCGACGGCGCTCGAACTCGCGCACCGCGCCTTCGTGATGGATACGGGCCGCGTGACCCGTTCCGGACCGTGCGAGGCGCTGCGCAACGACCCGGCGATCCGCGAGGCCTATCTGGGTGTGATTTGAAACGAACTTGAGGAGAACCTCGAATGGCTGAAGTTCCGGTATTTGCGGCAGGCGGCTATCGCTATATCAAGGCGGTGTTCCAGTACTCGGGCGGCGTCGCCGCCGAGCATGGCTACGAGATCGAGCGAGTACGCATCCTGCGCCCGCTCCCGCTCGCCGAAGGGTTGGCGGCGGCAGAAGCGCATCTGAAATCGATCGGGCGTCCGGCTGCTGCGTTCGCCGCGTGCGAGCTGCGCTCGCCGGCGCCTTTTACCGAGCAGGGTTTCCTGGAGTTCAACAGACTCTATGTCGGCACGCTCGAGCGCTGGGGTATCTACAAGGACGGCGTGAACCCGGTGGCGCGCACCAACGTCTGCCCTGAGTACCACAAGCCGGCAGTCCCCTCGCTGCATGCGTTTTCCTACACCGTTCCGGCAAAAGGGAATGCGGGAACATTCATCGTCGCCGGAGGCGGTGAAGCCAAGGAAGGCAACAAGACCTACCGCGAGACCATCGTCAGCCTGGGCGATACCTCGCCCGCGGGGCTGCGCGCAAAGTTGCGCTACGTGGTCGCGGAAATGGAAGCGCGGCTCGCCGCGCTCGGCTTCACGTGGGCGGACGCGGTGTCGACTCAAGCCTACACGGTGCACGACATCGGCGCGTTCGTGGGGCCGGAGATCGCGGCGCGCGGTGCAGCGCAAGGAGGCCTCGCCTGGCACTACTGCCGGCCGCCGATCATCGACGTCGAATTCGAGATGGACGTGCGCAGCGCCGCGCGGGAGATCACTCTGTAGAGCGTGCGAGCCGCAGCCGCGCAAATTCAGCGCGGCGTTTCGGCAAGCACCTTCTGCGCGATGCGAAAACTGTCGAGCGCCGCGGGTGCGCCGCAGTACGTTGCCACGTGGATGAAGATCTCCTTGATCTCGGTCCTGGTGATGCCGTTGCGCAGTGCGGCGCGCAGGTGCAGTTCCAGCTCGTGGGGGCGGTTGAGCGCCGAGATCATGGCGAGGTTCATGATGGAGCGCGTCTTCAGCGGCAGCACGCCGCGCGCCCAGCTCGCGCCCCAGCCGTGCTCGGTGACGTAGTGCTGCAGGTCGATGGTGAAGTCGTCGGCGTCGCGGAAGGCCTTGTCGACATAGGTCTTGCCGAGCCAGCGGCGCCGAATTTTCAGGCCTTCGATGTACGCCTTGCTGCGTCGGACGGGGGCCTTTTTCGCTGATTTCGCCATTCGCTGCTCCTTGGTGGGTTGCATCAATTAATGGTTAGACTTCCTGTCGTGTCGCTCATTTTCGGAGGAGGACCGATGAATCGAGTCGCTGCCGCATTTTGCACGATCGTGGTGATGACTGGCTGCGCCCAGACGCCGCCGGCGCCGTCACCGGAAGCCAGGCTGCAATTGGCCCCCACGGGCGCGCTGCGCGTGGCGGTGCTCACTTCCAACCCGCTCATCGGAACCAAGGATGCGAAGACGGGAGAATTGGGCGGGACGACGGTCGTACTCGGGCGCGCCCTCGCCGAGCGCGCTGGCGTGCCGGCGCGCATGATCGAGTACGCCGCGATCGGCAAGCTGATGGAGGACGCAAGCACCGCGGCATGGGACGTCGCCGTGATCGCGATCGATCCGGCGCGGCGCAACGTGGTCGATTTCGCGCCCGCGCACATGGCTGCGGACGGATTTCTCACCGTGCTTGTGCCGCCGGGCTCCTCGGCCCGCAGCATGGCCGATATCGACCGGCCGGGCATGCGCGTGGCAGCAGTGCGGGGCGCCGCACCGCTGATGATCCTGGAGCGTACGCTGAAGAATGCAAAGGCGGTCGCCGCCGAGACGGAAAACGCTGCGTTCGCGCTGATGAAGGAAGGCAAGGCGGAGGGCTATGCGCAGAACCGCTTCATGCTGCGCGCGCGCGCCGAGACCCTGCCGGGCTCGCGCGTCCTCGACGACGCGTTCGCGGGACTGCGCCTTTCGTTTGCGCTGCCCAGGGGCCGGCCGGCGGCCGCGCAGTTGGTAGGCGCATTTGTGGAGGATGCGAAAGCGTCTGGCGCAGTGCAGCGCGCGATCGACGCATCCGGCCTCGGCGGCGATGTGCGGGTCGCGCCGGCTGAGTGAGCACGAACGCGAGACGCCGGTCGTCAAGCGCTCGCGTTGTACCGCTTGTCCGCGGGTCGGGGCGGTTCGCGTATGGGCTCGCGTGCGGGAATGCGCAGCTTGATCCCACCGATTGGCCGGAAGCGGCGACCGATTGCGTCGGCGAGGTTGCGAATGCTGGTCATGAATCTGCTCCGAGTGCACTCAACGATGACATTGTAGTCAAGGCCGACCGGCCCCGTGCACTGTCACGGCACGTCCGCTTGATCTCTTCCTGGATGAGCGCAGCGAGGCGCAGGGTGCCCGGCCCGGCGGCTTCGCGGTCGGCGAACACGAGGTAGAGTGTCCCGACCTTCTCCGCGCCCTCCCGCAGCGGCAGGCGCTTCAACGTGCCGCGCTCGAGTTCCTCGCGCACGGCTTCCTCCGGATACCAGGCGTAGCCCAATCCCATCAAGGCAGCGCGGATCGATGTCGCCTTGTGTGATACGGTCCAGCGCAGCTCGTTCAACCATCCGCCGCTGCGCGCGCGCTGTACGCCGGAGTCGCGGATCACGAGGTGCCGGTGCCTGCGCAGGTCATCGAGGGTGAGCGGCCGCCCGAGCTGGTGCAGCGCATGCCCCGGCGCCGCGGCGCAGACGAAGCGCACCTGCATCATCGGATCGCCCGCGAAGCCGGCGGGGACATTGCCGGAAATCGCGAAATCGACCTTGCGTTCGATCAGTGCCTCTTCAGTGCCGCCGAGGACGGTTTCGTAGAGTTCGATGCGCGTCTCGGGCCGCTCGGCGGCGAATTCGGCGAAGCACTTGAGCAACAGCCAGGTGGGAAAGGCGATCTCGGCGGCAAGCCGGATTTCGGGCTCCCAGCCCTGCGCTAGTTCGCCCGCAGCGCTCTCGAGCCGCCCGGCGTCGTCGATCAACGCCTTGCCGCGCCGGTACAGGACTTCGCCCGTGGGGGTCAGGATCGCTTTGCGACCGCGGATTTCGAACACTCTTACGCCCAGCAGCTTCTCCAGCTTCTGGACGGCGTAGGTTAGTGTGGACTGACTTTTGTGGATTCGCTCCGCCGCCCTAGCGTAACCACCTGATTCAACTACTGAAACAAGTGTGTTCCATTGATCGAGGGAAATTCTCGGTGATGACATGTATATCTAATAAATCGACTGATATACGCTATATATTCCGCTTTTTAATCGATAGTATCAATAGTTAAATGAGGTACCTCACTTACGTCTGGAGCCCAACATGAATACCATTCTGCAAATCAATTCCAGCCTGCACTCCGCGGGTGGCCAGTCCACGCGGCTCGCCGACGAGTTCGTCTCCGCACTGCGCGCGAAGAATCCCGAGGCGAAGCTCATCGTGCGCGATCTCGCGCGCGAACCCGTGCCGCACCTGGATGCCGACCGTTTCGGAGCCTTCGTGACCGGGAACGAGCAACGCAACCAGGACCAGCAGGCGGTGGTGGATTATTCGGATGCGCTGATCGGCGAGTTGCAGCGCGCCGACGTCGTCGTGCTCGGCCTGCCGATGTATAACTTCGGCGTGCCCTCGCAACTGAAAGCGTGGATCGATCACATCGCGCGCGCCGGCGTGACGTTCCGTTACACGGCGAAGGGCCCGGTCGGGCTGCTCACGGGCAAGAAGGCTTACGTGTTCGCCACGCGCGGCGGCCAGTACGCCGGAACGCCTGCGGACAGCGTAACCAGCTACGTACGTCAGCTGTTCGCTTTCCTCGGCATCACCGAGGTGGAGTTCGTGTATGCCGAGAATCTCGCGATCAACGAAGCGAGCAAGCAGAAAGCGTTGCTCGGCGCGCAGAACGCGATCCGCAGGCTGATGACGCAAGTACGGCTCGCCGCCTGAACCTGGAGACAACGTCATGACCACGCGCACGCTGCAACGAGTCATTCCTTCGGTCGCCACTTCGGACGGCGCGGGCGTGAAGCTGCGCCGCAGCCTGGGCGCGAGCCAACTCGCGCGCCATGACCCGTTCCTGATGCTCGACGAGTTCTACTCGGACGATCCGGACGATTACCTGGCGGGCTTTCCTTCGCATCCGCACCGCGGCTTCGAGACGGTGACCTACATGCTCGACGGCCACATGCAGCACCACGACAGCGGCGGTAACACCGGCGACCTCGGGCCCGGCGACGTGCAATGGATGACGGCAGCGCGCGGCATCATCCATTCCGAGATGCCGCAGCAGAGCGAAGGCCGCATGCGCGGTTTCCAGCTCTGGCTCAACCTGCCGGCGAAGGAGAAGATGAAGCCCGCGGCATACAGTGATGTTCCGGCAGGCGCGATTCCGGTCGCGACGCTGGATCATGGCGTCAAGGTCAAGGTGATCGCTGGAACGCTCGAACACGGCGGCAGGAAGACAGCGGGGCCGATCCAGGGAATCAGCACCGACCCGCGCTACTTCGACGTGCATCTCGATGCACGCGCCGTGTTCGAAGGCGCCGTCCCGGCGGGGCACAACGCGTTCCTGTACGCCTATGAAGGCGAAGCTGTGGTCGGCGAGGACCGCAAGGCCCTCGCGCATCGCGCGGCGGGGCTGCTCTCCGATGGCGACACGGTGCGCATCGAGGCAGGCGAGAAAGGTGCGCGCGTGCTGTTGCTCTCCGGAAAGCCGATCCGCGAGCCGGTCGTGCAATACGGCCCGTTCGTGATGAATACGCGCGAGGAGATCGAACAGGCGGTCAACGATTACCGGTCGGGCGCATTTGCGAAGGAGCCGGTGCGGCGCATCAAGGTGGCGCAGCCCGGTCCGGCCTGAGCTAACGGCCTTGCCTACACTCCCAGCCCCGGCAGGCGCCCGAGCCTGCAGCCATTGATCTTCCAGCCGCCATCCGGCTGCCGCTCCATCGGGTAGACCGCGAGCCAGGCCCGCCCTTCCGCATCGGTCATTCTCACCGTTTGCACGACCTCGCCCTCGATCAACACGGGCGCCTCGAAGTGCACGCTCCTCGGCCGGTAGACGACGGGGTAGGAACTGCGCACCATCTCGATGAACGACTCCGCCGTTCCGAAGGCCGAGCGTATGCCCGGTGCGGCGTAGGAGAACGCGCCCGGCGCATCGTCGCGCTGGAAGGCGTCGAGTTGGGCCTCGATGACGCTACGCACCGCGCGGGCTTCGCCGGGCGCGAGGCCTTGTGCCGCGCTCGCAAACGGCAGGAGCGCGGCGAGCACTGCCAAAAGCCCGCGCCGCAGCAGGTCGAGACCACATTTCATCCGGGAAATTATAGTTCCGCAGGAACTCGCGCGTGCCTTTCGCGATCGACCCCTAACCCGCCGCAAACCGCGTGAGCGAATAGATGATCAGCCCGGCCGCGCCGCCGACCAGCGTGCCGTTGATGCGGATGTACTGCAGGTCGACGCCAATGTGCAGTTCCAGTTCCTGCACCAGCTTCTCGTCCTGCCAGGTATTGACCTGCCGCTCGATGAACCGGCCGACGGCGGCGCGGTGCTCGGCGACGAACGGCGGCACCGCCTCGAGGACCTGCTCGTTGATCCAGTCCTTGATCTCCGGGTCGGCGTCGAGTTGCGCGGCGAGCGTGCGCATCAACTCGACCAGCTTGGCGTGGACCGCCGAGCCTTCCTCGCGCAAATCGGCCTCGAGCCACGCCCGCAGGTCGGACCACAACCGACCGAGATAGCCGGCGGTCGCCGCGCTGCTCAGCACGTCGTCGCGCAGCTGTTCGATTTTCTCCCGGGTGGAGGGGTCGGCCTTGAGCTTGCCGATGAACTCCTCCACGTAGGCGTCGAAGCGCTTGCGCAGTTCGTGTTCGCGGTCGCTCCTCATTGCCCCCAGCCTGGCGATCGCGAAATCCAGGATCTTCCCGGCCGCCATCTGGTCGAGTTGCAGCGATTCGGTCAGCCAGCGTATGAGCGGCCACTGCTTTGAGATCTCGCCGGCGATGTACTGGCGGGTTTCATCGCTGGAGAGGATATCGTGCATGCTAGCGAGGGCCTCGTCGAGCAAGGCGTGGTGGCGCTTGTTCTCCGTCAGCACGTCGAGAATCCTCCCTGCCAGCGAGGCAATATCCAGTTCGTACAGCCTCGCGGTGATCGTGCTGCGCAGAAAATCGCGCACGCGACGATCATCCAGCGCATTCAGGGCGTACGCAAGGAACCGCGTTGCATAGGAGGCGAGTGTTTCCGCGGACGCGGGTTTCAGCAGCCACTCGGAAAGCCGCTCCGCAGGATTGACTTCCCTGATCTTCGCCACCAGCGCCGTAATGGTGAGGAATTGCGCCTGGATGAACTCGCCCATGCCCTGGGCGATGCGCGCCTTGTTGCGCGGAATGATGGCCGTATGCGGCAGCGGAAGATTGAGGGGGTGGCGGAACAGCGCGACCACCGCGAACCAGTCGGCCAGGGCGCCGACCATCGCGGCCTCGCAGGTCGCCGCAACGAAGGCGAGGACCGGATAGCGCGCCGCGAACAGAGCGGTCGTGGCGTAAATGACCGCGGCAATCACCAGCAGCCCGGTCGCGAGACGCTTGACGCGGGCGAGTTCGCGCGGCTTCAAGGGAACGCCGCCGGTGTTCGGGTCACCGGGCGGTGGCTGTTGATTCATGCTATGCGCGTAGTTCACGGTTTCCTCGCGTTGGGGCGCCGGCAGCCCGGTGCATCAGAGTAGCAGCGGTTCCGCGGCGCCCGAGTCTTCGTCCTCGCCGAGCAATCCATGCGCGCCCACGCCGAGCAGGCGCACCGCTCTCCGGCCGGCCTCCGTCCGTTCGAGCAACAGCAACGCGCGCGCAGCCATGTCCCCGCCGTCGCGGGTTGGCGCCGCGCCGGTGTGGCTGCGCGTCACGGTGGAAAAATCAGCGTAACGCACCTTGATCGTAACGGTGCGCGCGCGAAGCTTCTTCCTGCGCAGCGATTCGGCGACGCGTTGCGCGAGCCGCTCGATTTCGCGCCGGATTTCGCTCGCGTCCCGCAGGTCGTCGGCGTACGTGGTTTCGCCCGAAATCGATTTCCACGGCCGGTCCGGCTGCACGGGCCGAGGATCGTCGCCGTGGGAGAGGCGCGTGAGCCATTCGGCGAGACCGCCGACGGTGCGGCGCAGGAGCGCAGCGTCGGCGCTGCGCACGTCCACCAGACGCTCGATGCCGATCGCCCGCAGTTTCTTCGCGGTGACCGGCCCCACGCCCCAGAGCGCATCGACCGACAGTTCCTGCAGAAACAGCTCGACACGCTCCGGCGGAATCACTGTGAGCCCGTCGGGCTTTTTCCAGCCAGAGGCGATCTTCGCGAGAAACTTGTTCGGCGCCACACCGGCCGAGGCGGTCAGATTCAATTCCTCGCGGATGCGCGCCTTGATCGTCTTCGCGATGGGCGTGGCGAGCGGCTCGCCCCACAGGTTTTCGGTGACATCCAGGTAGGCTTCATCGAGCGAGAGCGGCTCCACCAGCGGCGTGCACGAGCGCAGGATTTCCATCACTCGTTGCGAGGCTGCGCGGTAGCGCGCGAAATCCGGGCGCACGATCACCAGTTCCGGGCACAGGCGCAGCGCGCGCGACATCGGGATCGCGGAGCGCACACCGAAGGCGCGGGCCTCGTAGCTCGCGGCGGCGACCACGCCGCGCGATTGCGGAGAGCCGCCTACCGCGAGCGGCCGGCCGCGCAGCGCCGGATCGTCGCGCTGTTCGACCGACGCATAGAACGCGTCCATGTCCACGTGGATGATGCGGCGCGGGGCGTCGGGCATCCGGAAAGTGTAGCGCCTACACTGTTTTTCACCTGCCGGACATTGTTTGACATTCCCGCCGGCGAAATTTGCTACCGTAGTTTCATGCCCTGCCTGATCAATTACGCCGTTCGCGACGGCTTGCTGCGCGCCGAGGTCCGGGGGAAATCGTCCTATCGGGATGCGGCATGGATTGCGCGGGACATCGTCAGGCAGACCGCCGAACAGGCGGTGCGCTGTGTGCTCATCGATGTACGCCGGCTCGCCGAGCGGCTCGGCATGCTGGGGTCTCTTTCGATGGCGACGGGCGATCCCGGGGACGTGTACGGATACCGGGTTGCCGTGGTGGACGTGAAGGAAAACGACGGCTACTACGCACGGCACGAGATCGCCGCCAGGAACCGCGGCTACGCTCTGCGCTGCTTCACCGATTCCGCCGAAGCGAGGAACTGGCTGCTGGACGGGCGCCACTGAGCGCCGGCCGCGCCGGGCCGCGCGCGGCGAACCCCCAGTGCAGCGTCAACCCCGCGGGCGCGCGGCCCGTTGTGCAGTGTCATGTCGTGCCCATTTCCCGGTCTGCCCGCAGGCGTCGCGGTGCACCTGATCCAGCGCGCCCACGCGCGCGCGGCGTGTTTCTTCCGCGCGCGCGATCGTGCCGCCTATCTGCTCTGGCTGCGCGTCTATGCGGGGCGATACGAATGTTCCGTGCATGCCTACGTGCTGATGGGCAATCATGTGCACCTGTTGCTCACGCCGTCGCGCGGTGGCAGCGCGGAGGGCCTCATGCACGCGTTGCGCGCGCGCCATGCGCGCTACGCCCAGGATACCTACCGGCACGCCGGTGCGCTGTGGGAGGAAGGCTTCGAAGCTTCGCCGGTCCATGCCAGGCGGTACCTGCTCGCGTGCATGCGCTATATCGAACTCAACCCGGTGCGTGCGCATCTCGTCGAGCGGCCGGGCGACTACCCATGGTCGAGTTTCCGCGCGAACGGTCTCGGGCAGGCGGACGCGCTGGTCACACCGCATCCGCTCTACTGCGCGCTGGCGCGCACACCCGATGCCCGCCAGGCTGCATATCGCGCGCTGTGCCAACGCGCGCCGTGTATGCTCGGCGCCCGGCACTGAATTGCAACGGAGGATAAGATGGCCGTCCCTGGCTACGCCGAAATCGCCGCCGCGCTCGAGCGCCTGCTGAGAATGCGCGCGATTCCCTTCGGCATGAAATTGTTCAAGACCACCGCTGAGATGGAGGCGATCCCGAAGATCCGGCGGCCGGCATCGGTACACACGCTCGACCAGATTGTCGCGCAGGCCGCGCGCCTCGGTTGGACAGTGGGGATTACCGCCGCTGACCTGGTCGGAGATCAGTGCCGGGCGGTGGTCGGCCTCGGCGGTCAGGACGAGAAATGGCGCTCGGGCCGGCACATGGCCGGCGTCTGGTTCGCCACCGTTGAAGACGCGGGCCGGCACCAGGCGTCGATGGACGTGGTACCGCTCGGCAGCTTCCAGTCGCTCGCCGTTTCACCCCTGGCCTCGGGTCGCCTCGATCCGCCGGACATCGCGCTGTTCTACGCCACCCCGGGTGCGATGATGTATTTCATCAACGGACTGCAGTGGTCGGGTTACACGCGCTTCGACTGGAGCGTGGTGGGCGAGTCGGCCTGCGCCGATTCCTGGGGCCGTGCGCTGAAGACGCGCGAGCCGAGTCTGTCCATCCCGTGCTTCGCGGAACGGCGCTACGGCGGCGTGCTCGATGACGAGATGCTGATGGCGCTGCCGCCGGATCAGCTCGCCAAGGCGATCGCAGGGATGGAGGCGCTGGCGAAGAACGGCTTTCGCTATCCGTTTCCCCAATATGGCATCCAGCAGGACGTGCGCGCGGGAATGGCGGTGAGTTACCCCGAGCGCAAGTAGGCCGCGCGGCGGGTCAGGTGCAGCCAGGCGGCAGGCGATTCATGCGCTCTTCTTCAGGCGGCTCGTCAGCAGCCTGATGCGTTCCGCCAGTGAACGGAGCATCGTCTCCGCGAATTCGGGGCTGGTCTTGACGAGAGCCAGAAAGGCATTGCGGTTGATGGGAAGCAGCGAGCAGTCAGTCTCCGCGACCGCGCTGGCAAGGCGCGGCGCCTGCTCGAGCAGCGCAATCTCGCCGAACACGCCGCCCGGCCCGAGCCGCTCGACCACGCTCTCACCGACCGAGACCGCCACGCGGCCTTCCAGCACCGCGTACATCCTGATCCCGGACTGGCCTTCCTTCACGATCGGCCTGCCGCGGTCGAAATGAACCGGAGGTTCGTCGGTCAATCCGCGCACCAGGTCGGCCAGCAACTCCTGATCGAATGCGGCCGATTCCTTCCAGGCACCCTCCTTCGTCAGGGCGCGGCTTGCCTTCAGCCGGCGAATCGTCTCGCGCAAACGACTGATCATGATGCTCATGAACATGAGCGCGAACCGCGGTTTCCTGGCCAGCGCCTTGCGAAACTGCCCTTCGTCGAGCGCGATCACCCGGCATGGCGTCTTCGCGATCGCGGTCGCGCTGCGCGGCGACTGGCTTATCGCGGTGAGTTCACCGAAGATTTCGCCCGCCTTCACGCCGCCTATGGCCTTGTTATTCGCAATCAGGCCTACCTCGCCCTGGAGCAGCAGGTACATCTTGTCGCTCTGGAGCAGAATGCGGCGGCCTTTCTGGTTTTCAGCGAAGAACTTCGTGCCCTGTTCGACGCGGCCGGCCTTGCCGCCGGACTTGAAGAATTCCAGCGCGACGGCCGGATCGTACATCGGACTTTGGGCGGGCATGCCCGTATTCGCATTCGTCTGTTTCACGCGCTCTCCCCTGGTCGGAACGACGCAAGCTGTTGCGTCCGGATTATGCCGGAATCGAAATGAGATCATCGCGGCGATCGACGCGACGGCGAAGCGGGGATCCGGCGCGTGCTTCGGCTAGAATGCGCTCCCCGCTCGTTCGAGCTTCCGGAACCCACCCATGACCATTTCAATGTACCAGGCGAGCGCTCCACGCTTCGTCCACGCGCTGCAAAACCTCTCTGCCATCCTCGACAAGGCGCAGGCCCACGTAGATGCGAAAAAACTCGATGTGTTGACCTTTACAAACTACCGGCTTTATCCGGACATGCTGCCGATGACGCGCCAGGTGCAGATCGCCTGCGACGCGGCCAAGGGCGTCGTGGCGCGGCTCGCCGGTGTGGACATTCCGAAACATGAGGACACGGAAACAACGATCACGGAACTCAAGGCGCGTATCGCGAAGACGATCGATTTCGTCCGCGGTTTCAAGCCGGCCCAGATCGACGGTACCGAAGAGCGCGAAATCGTCCTCAAGATCCGCGGTACCGACGTGAAATTTACCGGTATTCAGTATCTGCTCGGCTTCGCGCTGCCCAACCTGTATTTCCACGTCACGACCGCGTACAACATCCTGCGCCACAACGGCGTGGAGATCGGCAAGAGCGATTACATCGGAAACCCGTGAACCGCAGCTTCAGCGCACGCCAGGCGGCGGGGGAGGTGGTGAGCCGGGCGGCGGCGGGGGCGGCGCCGTGTAGGCGGCCGGCGCGGCGCGGCGCGAATTGTCGAATCGCCCGTATACCGGAACCTGGTGCCCCTTCGCGTACATGCACTGCTGGTATCCGATGTCGTACCTCTGTTGCATGGTTTGCCCGGAACTGCTCGCGGCGCCGGCACCGGCCACAGAGCCGATGACCAGGCCGGCACCCGCGCCCGTCGCCGCGCTGCGGTGACCGCCCATGACGGCGCCGGCGAGTGCACCGACGCCTGCGCCGATGGCCGCGCTCTTCACTCCGCTATCGACGGAGGCCTGATCCGGCGTCGACCCGCCGGATTGCAGGCTCGCGAACTGACGGCAATCCATGTCATCGACGCGGAACTGGTCAAAACTCTTGCCACTGCCCGGAAGGACCATCGCGCTCGGTCCGCTGGGCACCGAAGCACAGGCCCCGAGCAGAAGCGCCGCGGCCGCCAAAGCAGTAAATCGCAACGAATGGGTCATGGGTTCTCAGTTCGAAAATACGATCAGCCGGGCGGCGGTGTAGGTGACACGCGCTGCCAGCCGCCGGCGCATTGGCTCACGTACGGGTAGTAGGCTTTCGATTCCGCGCAGTAGTACCAATAACCCTGCGGAGCCGAAGACTGAGGCGCCTGCGGCGCGGGCGCTACCTGCGGGCTGCCCTGTTCGACATACGACGGCTGCGAATAGGGCACCGAGACCACAGGCGGGTAATACACGGGCGGATAGTACGGTCCATAGGCATAGTAGGGAGGGTAATACCAGCGCGGGCCGTATAACCCGTAGGCGACGGCAAGCGGGACGCCGACAGCGACGCCAAAGCCCCAGCCCCCCCAGTGACCACCACCGCGGCGAGGTCCGGCAAATGCCGAAGCACTCGCAAAAAATGTCATTAAAATCAAAGACAACGCCAAGGCAACTTTGGTGGATTTCATGATCGTCCTCGATGCCGGCAGGCGAGGTTAATGGTAAGACGACAGAGTAACAAGACCGTTCGACGCCGGAGGGCCTAATTGGTAACAATTTGTTTCCCCCGGGGCGCGGCGTTGCCCGGCGCGAGCGGGATCAAACGCGCTTCGACCGGTCGCGCAGCTACCAGCCGATTTACACTTGCGGTTGCCTCAGGCCAATAAAGAGAATCCATGACGGACGCGCAGGAAGCTTTTTCACTCGACCTGAGCCTGCAGGTCGGCAAGTACGACATCCAGAAACTGCTCGGCAAGGGCGCGACCGGAACGGTCTATCTCGCCACCGATACCTTTTCTGGCAACGAGGTCGCGTTGAAGACCATCGAACCGGAAGTGTTCCGCGACCCGGAGTTCGGTTCCGTCTACCGCTCGCAGTTTCTCAACGAGGCTTCGCTGGCCGGAAAGCTCAAGCACCCGCATATCGTCACCATCCTCGATGCGATGGTGCAGGAGGACTCCGGCTACATCGCGATGGAGTGCGTGACGGGCGGCGATCTGTCGCGCCACGTCAGCCCCGAAACGCTGCTGCCGGTCGCCGACGCGATCCAGATCGGGTTCAAGTGCTGCGGCGCGCTCGATTACGCGTTCCGCGAAGGCATCGTCCATCGCGACATCAAGCCGGCGAACATCATGGTGGCGCGCGGCACGGACGTGAAGATCGCGGATTTCGGCGCGGCTTTCCTCAGGAAGAGCCAGGTGGTGCAGACGGCGGCCATGGGTTCGCCCTACTACATGTCGCCCGAGCAGATCGATGGATTCGAGCTTACCTTTCACAGCGACATGTACAGCCTCGGCGTGGTGCTCTACGAACTGCTTACCGGCCAGCGGCCCTTCACTGCCGACAGCATCGAGGGCCTGGTGAAGAAGATCCTCCAGCAATCCCCGGCGCCGCCGAGCACGTTGCGCAAGGGGCTGCCGCAGGAGATCGACCGCATCGTGCTGCGCGCGATGGGGAAGAAACCGGAGCATCGCTACGAGACATGGACCGAATTCGCGCTCGAACTGGCCTCGGCCGGGGTGCTCGTCCAGTCGCCGGGTTCGATCCCCGACAGCGAAAAATTCGTCGCGCTCAAGCGGGTGGAGATGCTCGCCGGACTGAGCGACGCGGAACTCTGGGAACTGGCGCACGCGGGGCGCTGGGTGCGCGTTGCGGCGAAGGAGGCGATCGTGCGCGAGGACGAGCCCGGGCAGAGTTTCTTCCTGTTGGCGCGGGGCAACGTGAAGGTGATCCGCCAGGGACGCCTGCTCAACCTGGTCTCCGAAAACGAATTGTTCGGCGAGATGGCCTGGATCCGCGGCGGCGAGACACCGCGGCACGCGACAGTGGAATCCATGACCGAGTTGCTGCTTGCCGAATTCGAGCCTGCCGCACTCGAGCAAATGACCCTCGGCGCGCAATTGCACCTGACGCGCTCGCTGGTGCGCAATCTTGTCGAACGGCTGGCGATGGCGAACGTGCGGCTGAGCAAGTAGGATTTCGAATGAGGCAGCGAGATGCCGGGATCGGCGTTTGCGACAGAGTATTTCCAGCGTAATCATTGCATCACCTATCGAGGAGGATTTCATGAAGCCTGAAATGATGCTGCTGTTGTGGGCCGTTGCCCTGGCGTTCG
The DNA here is from genome assembly GCA_016195915.1 of Betaproteobacteria bacterium. GTDB lineage: Bacteria > Pseudomonadota > Gammaproteobacteria > Burkholderiales > SG8-39 > JADGRQ01. The sequence continues at coordinate 212,438 of JACPYS010000018.1, forward strand.
CACAAGCCCTGATCGCGGTCCAGGGCGCCGTGATGCAAGTCGGGCTGCCGATGCTGGCGGGCAACCGGGAAAACATGCCCGCGATCACCGGGTGGGCGGGGCGCGCGGCGCGGGCGCATCGCAACATGCTGGAGAACCTCGCACTGTTCATCCCGCTGGTGGTAATCGCGGTGGTCGCGCGCAAGACCAACGACATGACGCTGCTCGGCGCGCAGCTGTTCCTGTGGGCCCGGCTGATTTACGCGCTGGTGTACCTCGTCGGCATTCCGTGGCTGCGCACGGCCATCTGGGGTGCCTCGGTCATCGGGATGATCCTGATCTTCGCGCAACTTATCTAGCAATGAACTGGCGCCGGCGCCCCGAGTTGCGCTGGGGCGCAGCCGCAGGGGCGCTCGGTGCGCTCGCCGCCGCCGCGGTCTCGGTCAAGGGCATTCTGTCCTCGAGCAGTTCGACCGCGGCGATCGGATTTCTGTTCGTTCCGGTCATCGCCGCGATCGCAGCGGTCCCGGCGGCCCTGTGGGGTGCGGCGCTCGGCTACGTGCTGCAACAACGGCGCGGCGCGCGGCACGGATTATCTGCACTGCTGGCTGCCGCGGTGGTCGCGGTCGTCGCGCTACCTGCCTATCTCGGTTACGAAACATGGCGGGGTCTCGCGCTCGAAGCCGCAGTGCGCGATGTGCGCATCATGGACGCGCGCGGGCTCAACCAGGCCTTCGATCAATCCCGCTGGAACCACGACAGGTTCTTCCTGGGTGCGCTGACGCAGAACAAGGCGGCGAGCGCGGCCTTGCTCGAACGCGTCGCGGCGCTACCCGACGCGGATTTGTTCGAGCGGATGGGTTCGTTCTGGGACGTGATGGGCAGTAACCGCAAGGGCCTCGCAGTGATGCGGCTGGTGGCGCACCACGAGAATGCGTCCGGGGTGACGCTCGAGCGGCTGGCTGACCACCCTCAGGCAGGAAGGATCGTCCACGAGCTTGCATCCAATCCCAATACGCCGTTGCCGGTGCTCGCGCGCTGGTACGAATCGACCGACTATCTTGCCGAGTGGGGGCTTGCGCTCAACCCGAACACGCCGCCTGCCGTGATGGAGAGGCTTTCGCGAAGCACCAACCTGTATACCCGTATGAACCTGACTTACAACAAGGCCACCCCGGAGGCGATCCTGGAACGCTTGGCGAATGACCCGGATCCGGTTCTTGCGCGCACCGCCGGTCAGGTACTCGAGCGCAGACGCACTGCGAAATAAGGCGGGCGAGTGGTAATCTCCCCCCCTTTCAGCCGCGGGGAGGGAGAAAATGCTCCAATCCATCGTTCGATACTGTGCTATCGCGCTGCTCGCGCTGGCCGCCATGCCGGCGTGCGCACAGCAATGGCCCGCAAAACCGGTGAAGTTCATCGTGCCGTTTCCGCCGGGCGGCACCGTCGATCCGCTGGCGCGCCTGGTGGGCAGCAAGCTCGGCGACGCGCTCGGCCAACAGTTCATCGTCGAGAACAAGCCCGGCGCCTCCGGCTCGATCGGATCGGGACTTGCGGCGAAATCGCCTGCCGACGGCTACACCTTCCTGTTCGTGTTCGACACCCACGCGGTCAACCCGACACTGATCCCCAACATGCCGTTCGATACCGTCAGGGACCTTGCGCCGGTGATGCTGGTGGGCACCGCGCCAATGGCGATCGTCACGCATCCCTCCAAGCCCTACATGAGTTTCGGCGACGTGGTGAAGGCCGCGAAGGCGAAGCCCGATGCGGTGAGCATCGGCTCGATCGGCAACGGCAGCCTCGGCCACCTGACCATGACGCTGGTGCAGCAGGCCGGTGGCTTCAGGGTCACCCACGTGCCCTACAAGGGAGGCGGCCCGATGACGCAGGACGCACTGGGCGGGCAGGTCGACCTCGCCATAGGCACGGTGGCGCTGCTCGCCGCGAACGTGAAAGGGGGCAAGCTGCGCGCCATCGCAGTCACCGGCGACAGGCGCTCGCACGCGATGCCCGACGTACCGGCGCTCGCCGAGCAGGGCTTTCCGGGATTTTCTGCACTCGCCTGGTGGGGCGTGTTCGCGCCCGCGGGCACGCCCAAGCCGATCATCGACAAGTTCCACGCGGAATTGGTGAAGGCGCTCAAATTGCCCGACGTGAACAAGATGCTCACCGAGAATCTCGGCATGGACGTTCAGTCGAGCACGCCGGAGGCGCTGCAGAAATTCCTGCTGGGCGAGATCGCGCGCTGGGACAAGGTGGTGAAGGACAACAACATTCGCGCGGATTGACTGTGGAACTCGCGATCCTCGACGGCCAACGGGTGCGCGTGACCAATCCGGAAGTCCTCGCCTAGGGGTGCAGGGCCGAGCGTTTCCGCGCTGGCTGGGTGTGCTGCTGCTGATGGCGATCGCCACCACCTTCGGCGCCAATCACATTGCCGCGCGCGTTGCCTTCGATCATGGCGCCAGCGTGAACACCGCCGTGGCGGCGCGCTCGGCGGGTACCGCGCTGTTCGTGCTGGTGCTGCTGCGCGTTCAGGGCGTGTCGCTCGGTCTTGTGCCGGCGACGCGGTGGCGGGCCGCCGGCATCGGCGCGCTGATCGCGTTGCAGAGCTGGCTCATCTACTCGGCGGTGGCGCGCATTCCGGTTGCGCTTGCGCTGCTCGCATTCAACGCGTACCCGTTGCTTTTCGTGCTGTTTTCCGCGGCGTCGGGTGTGGAGCGGCTGAGCGCGCGCACGCTGGCGACCATGTTGGTGGCACTCGTCGGGCTCGCGCTGGCGCTCGACGTGATGGGCAAGAGCGGCGACGTGGCGGGGCGATGGGCGGAGATCGGCGCGGGCGTTGGTTTCGCGCTGGGCGCGGCCGTCACGTTCGCGACGGTGCTGTTTCTCAATACGCGCTGGCTCAAGAACGTCGACGGCAGGGTGCGAACGCTGTTCACGTTGAGTGCGGCGGGGGTCGTCATGCTCGCGGCGGGCGCCATCACGTCCGGATTCGCGCTTCCCGCCGATGCGACCGGTTGGCTGGGGCTTGCACTGCTCACTGCGTTCTACGGTGCGGCGTTCACGGCGCTGTTCAGTGTTCTGCCGCGCGTCGGCACGGCGAGCAATTCGGTGGCGCTCAACGTCGAGCCGATCGCAGTGCTGTTCCTTGCCTGGGCCGTCCTCGACCAGAGCGTAGCGCCGCTGCAGATATTCGGCGCCTTCATGGTAGTGGGGGCGATCATGGCGCTGGGTGCCGGAAAATGACGCGTTCGATTACGCGCATCTGCCTGGTGCGCCACGGCGAAACCGCCTGGAACGCGGAAGGGCGCGTCCAGGGCCAGACCGACGTGCCGCTCAACGCGGTCGGATCGGCGCAGGCGGACGCAGTGGGTGCCGCGCTTGCCGGCGAGCGGTTCAGCGCGATCTACTCGAGCGACCTGACGCGCGTGCGCCAGACCGCGGAGCCCGCCGCGCGGCGGCTCGGCCTGCCGATCCGTCTGGACGCGGCACTGCGCGAGCGGCATTACGGGATGTTCGAGACCTTCACCTACGCCGAGGTGCGCGTGCGTTTTCCCGAGGACTACGCGCGTTTCAGGAAGAAGGAACTCGACTACGATTTCCAGGGCGGCGAAAGCCTGCGCCGTTTCAACGAGCGCTCGCTCGGCTGCGTGCGGGCACTCGCCGCACGCCATGCCGGGGAGGCGATCCTGGTGTTCACGCACGGCGGCGTGCTCGAAATGCTCTACCGCGACGTGCAGGCGTTCGGGTTATCGGCGCCGCGCGATTTCGAGATCCCGAATGGGGCGCTCAACTGGGTCGAGATCGCGGGCGGCGCTTGGAGCGTGAAAACCTGGGCAGAGCGTGCGCATCTGCCGCGTGCGCTCGACGATCTGCCGGAGTAGCGGCGCAGGCGTTTCGGCTAGAATGCCGGTTCGCCGCGCCATTCCTAGGGGGGAGTCAATGAAAATCGATCGCAAGCTTGCGCTCGCGCTGCTTGGCAGCGCCGCGCTTTTTGCCGCGCAATCCGCCGTCGCGCAGACCACGCTCACGATGTCCTCGTGGGTCGGGCCGCAGCATCACCTCACGAGCACGGTCCTGCAGGGTTGGGCGACCGACGTAGAGAAGGCCACAGGCGGCCGCGTGAAGTTCCAGATGCTGCCCAAGCACCCGTCGGCGCCGCCGGGGACCTTCGACGCGGTGAGAGACGGCCTGATGGACCTGTCCTATGTGACCGCGAGCTACACGCCTGCGCGCCACATTCTCCCACTGATGCCCGAACTGCCTGGCGCGGGCGACACCGCGGAGATCAATTCGGTGGCGTTTTCCCGCATCCACTGGAAATACTTCGACAAGATCGGTGAATACAAGGGAGTGAAACTGCTCGGCGTGTTCACCCACGGCCCGGGGCAGATGTTCACCAAGAAGGCGATCAACAACATCGGCGACCTGCAAGGCGTCAAGATCCGTACCGGCGGCGGGATCGCCGAGGCGGTGGCCAAGGCGCTGGGCACTTCGGCCTTCGTGAAGCCGGCGCCCGAATCCTACGAGTTGCTCAGTTCGGGGGTCGCGGACGGCGTGTTCTTTCCGCTGGAATCCATCGTTTCGTTCAAGCTCGAGACGGTGATCAAGCAGGCCACGCTGTTTCCCGGCGGGATGTACAGCTCGGCGTTCGGCTTCTTCATGAACGAGGACAAGTGGAACAAGCTGCCCAAACAGGACCAGGATGCGATCCTCAAGCTCTCGGGCGAGCACATCGCGCGCTTTGCCGGCAAGTCCTGGGACAACGCCGACCGCCTCGGCCTGGAAGCGATGAAGAAGGCCAGCGTGAACATCGTCAATGCCAATCCGGCGCTGGTGAAGGAAGTGCAGGCGCGCTCCGCGCCGATCATCGACGACTGGGTCAAGAAGGCGAACGCCAAGGGCGTGGATGGAGCGAAGGTCCTGGCCGAGTTTCGCGTGGAGCTGAAGAACGTAGCCGCGGGAAAGTGAAGGAAGGGGCCGGCGCCCCCTGGTTCACATGACCGATTCCCAACGCACCTGGGAGCGCCGCGCCGATGCGGCGCTGGGTGTCGCCGCCTCAGTGATCCTGATGGTGATGATGCTGATTACCGTGGTGGACGTCATCGGGCGCTACATTTTCAATCACCCGCTGCGCGGCGGGTTCGAGATCACCGAGCTGATGCTGCTGGTGCTGATCTTCGCCGGGCTGCCGCTCGTATCGCACGCCGACGAGCACGTGACGATGGATTTCATCGACCGGGTAATCAGCGCGCGCGCGCGCGCGGCGCTCGAGGGGCTGGTGCACGGCGTATGCGCCGCCACAATGTTCCTGCTGGCGTGGCTGATCTGGGTCAAGGCGGGAAAGATTTCCGCTTACGGCGACGCCACCGACGTGCTGCGCATCGTCTACGGGCCGTTCGTGTATTTCATGGCGGCGATGATCGGGCTGGCCGGATTGATCCACATCGGCAAGATCTTCGTCCCCGGCGCGCCGCGGGAAAACCAGATTCATGGTTGAAGGCCTGCTCGGCCTTCTGGCGATGATGGTGCTCGCGTTCGTGCGCGTGCCGATCGCGCTCGCGATGGGCATCGTCGGCATCGTCGGCTACGCCTACATGCGCGACTGGAACTGGAGCATCGCGTTCGCGATCGCGCAGACCAAGATCTACGAGACGGGACGCAACTACACGCTCTCGGTGGTGCCGCTGTTCATCCTGATGGGCAACTTCACCACCCGCGCGGGCATGTCGCAGGAGCTGTTTCGCGCGGCCTACGCGTTCATCGGCCACCTGCGCGGCGGCCTCGCCATGGCGACCATCGTCGCCTGCGCGGGCTTCGGCGCCATCTGCGGCTCGTCGATCGCGACCGCCGCGACGATGGCGAAAGTGGCGTATCCATCGATGAAGAAGTTCGGCTATTCCGATGCGCTCGCCACCGGCGCCATCGCCTCGGGCGGCACGCTGGGCATCCTGATTCCGCCGTCCACCATCATGGTGATCTACGGGGTATTCACTGAAACCAATATCGGCAAGCTGTTCGCAGCGGGCGTGCTGCCCGGAATCCTCGCGGCATTTCTTCTCTGCATCGCCGTGGCGTATGTCACCTGGCGCGACCCGAAGGAGGGCCCGCCGGGGGAGCGCACGTCCTGGAAGGAGCGCTGGCTGGCGCTCAAGGACGTCTGGGGAGTCGTCGTGCTGTTTGGCGTCGTCATGGGGGGCATCTACGGCGGCGTGTTCACGGCCACCGAGGGTGCGGGCATGGGCGCCTTCGGCGCAATGGTATTCGCGCTGTGGCGGCGCGTGCTCGGCTGGAAGGCGCTTTACGCCTCCCTGGTCGAGAGCGCGCGCACCACCAGCATGCTGTTCCTGATCCTGATCGGCGCGCTGATGTTCGCGGAATTCATCAACATCACCTCGATGCCCGCCGACTTGAAGGGCTACGTAACCTACTTCCAGCTGCACCCGATCATGGTGGTGGTGGCGATCTGCGCCATCTACGTGATCCTCGGAACGGCGATGGAGGAGCTGTCGATGGTGCTGCTCACCATCCCGGTGTTCTTTCCGGTGATCGTGCACCTCGGCTACGACCCGATCTGGTTCGGCATCCTGATCGTGGTGGTGGTGGAGATCGGCCTGATCAGCCCGCCGGTGGGGATGAACCTGTTCGTGCTCAAGACGCTGCTGCCGCAGGTGCCGACCAACACGGTGTTCCGCGGCGTGATGCCGTTCATGTTCGCCGACGTCATTCGCCTGGGGATACTGATCGCGTTCCCGGCGATCTCGCTCTACCTGCCGAGCCTGATGAAATAATCGCTACGTTTTGACCGGCCTGTTCTCGGGGTGCCGCTCGGTCGCCGGGTCGATAGTCATCCATGGCCTCGCGCTGTTGGTCCAGATGTTCATGACCAGTTTCAGCTCGCCAGGCGCATCGAGCGTGCCTATCTTGAGCACAATCATCTCCGGGGTTTTCGCTCTCTGGCTGTAGATCGGCGAGCCGCAGTCGCCGCAGAAGTAGCGTTTCAGGATGTTTCCGCTCTGGGCGGTATCCTCGAAGCACTTGGGCTGGCCGGAGGTGAAGGTGACTGCGCTTGACGGGACGACGGCGTTATAGCTCGCGCCCGAGCCGGAGGCTTTCTGGCAATGCGTGCAGTGACAGGCAATGATGTTTTGGATCGGTTGGCTGACGGTGTAGCGGATCTTGCCGCACAGGCATCCGCCGGTGATTTGCTCGGGCATGATTCCTCCTTGATTGCGAAACGAGAGCAGGCGTGGCGCGTCCAGTATACTTTGGACGAACAATTTGCGTGGTTGCAGCCCCGCGAAAACTTCAGGGAGAAGACTCATGAAACGAACTCTTGCAACCCTGCTGCTCGGGGTCGCGGCCGTGCTTCCAGTACAAGGCGCGCATGCACAGGCCTGGCCCAACAAGCCGGTCAAGTGGATCCTGTCGCAACCCGCCGGCTCCGGTCCGGACGTGATCTCGCGTTACGTGGCCGATCACCTCGCGAAGTCGCTCGGCCAGCCGATCGTGATCGACAACCGCCCCGGCGGGCAGAACGTGATCGGGGCGCAGGCGGCCGCCAGGTCCGCGCCCGACGGCTATACCTTCTACTACGGCACCACGGCGGCCATCGTCACCAACGTCTATACGTTCAAGAGCCTGCCTTACGATCCGAAGAAGGAATTCACGCCCGTGGCGATGGTGGGCAAGAGCCCGTTCCTGATCGCCGCCAGCCCGGCGGCGAACGTCAAATCGCTCGGCGATGCACTTGCGCTCGCCAGGGCGCAGCCGGGGAAAATCAACATCGGCACCGAAGGCCCCAAGACTTTCTCGGGAATGCTGGCCGGTATGGTGGCGTCGCTTGGCGGCGTGCAGCTCACGCAGGTGCCCTATCAAAAGGCCCCGGAAGCGGTCCAGGACGCCATCGGCGGGCGCGTGCAGCTGCTGTGCCTTCCCTCGGCTGCGTTGATTCCGCAGGTCAAGGCCAATCGCCTCCTGGCGCTGGCGGTCAGCACGCCGCAGCGATTGTCCGGCCTGCCCGACACGCCCAGCGTCGGCGAGACCTTCGCCGGCTTCGAGTACACCGGCTGGAACATCCTGTTCGCGCCTGCCGGAACGCCGCCCGAGATCGTGGCCCGCGTGAATCGCGAACTCGATCGCATCCTGCGCACGCCCGATGTGATCGAACGCATGCTCTCGATGGGTTCGATCGCGGATGGCACCGGCAATCCGCAGGCGGTCGGGGCGTTCGTCGACGCCGAGTTCGAGCGCTGGGCGAAGATCGTCAAGAGCCTGAGAATCGAAGCGGAATAGCCGCCCGGTCCCCGGGGGGATCCGAAGGGGGGCGCAAGCGTTTTGCTGAAGCCCCCCTTTCCTTCAATCCGCCTTGATGCCCGTCTCGGCGATGAATTTCTTCCAGCGATCGACGTCGCTGCGGATCTGTTCGGCAATCTCCTCAGGCGTGCCGGGCGAGGGCACGAGGCCTTGCTTGAGCAGGCTGTCGCGTACCTCAGGCAACTGGAGAATGGATGCGACTTCCTGGTTCCACCTGAGGATCACCTCGCGCGGCGTTCCCGCCGGACCGGCGATCCAGAAGTACAGGTCGATGGCGAGGTTGTCCAATCCGAGTTCGGCGAAGCTCGGCAGATCGGGTGCGAGCACGGAACGTCTCTCTCCAGAGACCGCGATCACCGCCAGCTTTCCAGCCTTGAAATGCGGCAGCGCGGTGTGCACCGGCAGGATCGCAAGCTGGACCTGCCCGCCCAGAAGGTCGGTGAGGGCGCCCGCCGCGCCCTTGTAGGGCACGTGCAGAAAGTCCACCCCGAGGCGTTGCTTGAGCAGCTCCACCGCGAGGTGCTGCGGCGTGCCGTTGCCGGGCGAGGAATAGCTGAATTTGCCGGGCTGCGAGCGCGCTGCTGTTTTCAGTTCCTCCAGGGTCCTGACCGGAAGCGCGGTGGGGTTCACCACCAGCGCTACATTGCCGGTTGCGACCTTGCCGACCGTGGCAAAGTCGGCCACCGGGTCGTAGGGCAGGTTCTTAAACAGGGCCGGGGTGATGACGAAAGTATTGACCGTCACCATCAGCGTGTAGCCGTCGGGCTTCGCCTTGGCGACGACGTCGGCACCGATGTTGCCGCTTGCGCCCGGCTTGTTGTCCACCACCACCGGCTGGCCCCAGCGCTGGGTAATGCGCGGGCCGAGCGTCCGGGCGATGATGTCGATCCCGGTGCCCGGCGTATAGGGCACCACCAGCGTGATCGGGCGGGAAGGGTAGGCTTGCGCTTGGGCAAGCACCGGGAGGAGCACCGACAGGCAGACCAGCGCCGCCGTCAACGAAGCGCGCGGAGAAAGCATCTGTACCTCCTTCATTTTTCCTGCACCATGCGCATCAGCTGCAAAGCATTGGCGAAGTAGATCTTCCGTTTATCGCCTTCGGAAAGGCCAAGCTCCTCGATGGAGCGGATCCCTTCGCGGATGAACATCGGCCCGCCTTCCGGGTCGAACGGGCAATCGCTCGCGAACACTACCTTGTCCGCGCCGAAAAAATCGAGCCCGCAGCGCAGCGCCGGGCCTGAACCGCCCAGCACGGTGTCGGCGTAGAACATCCTGAAATACTCGATGGGTTTCTTCTGCATGCTCTTGAGCAATTCTTCGTAGTTCTCATCCGCCGAGCGGCTGCCCAGTTGCGCCCAGAGCGTCTCGGCGCGGCCCGCGAAGAAGGGAATCATCGCGCCGCAGTGGTGGGTGATGAGGCGCAGGTCCGGAAGTTTTTCAAACATGCCCGAGAACACCAGGCGCGCCATGGCCACGCTGGTCTCGTACGGCCAGCCCAGCACCTGCCAGATCTCGAATTTCGATTTCGGCTCGCCCGGGTAGTCGGCGCGCGTCGCGGGCCGCGCCGGGTGCATCCAGACGGGCAGATCGTGCTTGCGGGTGACGCGCTCGAACACGGGGAAGAAATCCGCTTCGTCGAGCGCGCGCCCGTTGACGCTGGTGCAGATCTGCACGCCACGCGCGCCGAGCTCTCAGATGGCGCGGTCCATTTCGTCCAGCGCGGCGGGCACGTTGTTCATCGGCAGCGAGGCGACAAAGGCGGGGAACCGCTTCGGCCACTTCGCCACCATGGCCGCCATGTCGTCGTTGGCGATGCGCGCCAGTTCAGGCGCGAGTTCCGGCCCGCCCAGCAGTTCCGGTGATGGCAAGGACAAGGTGAGCACCTGGCGCACGCCGGGGAATTGTTCATCGAGCATCGCTACTCGCGCCTCGATGTCCCAGAGCATGCGCAGCGACGTCATGCGCTTCACGATGCCCGCATCTTTCGAGTGCTGCTTCATCATCTCGAGATAGCGCACCGGCATCACGTGGTTGAAGATGTCGATCTTGTCGCTCATGGCTCGCCGGGAGGACGGAAATTGCGCATAGCATACCCGCTTGCGCGAGGGCTGCGAACTTGACAAGGCCAACTGACGAATTGAAAATGAACGTGTTCGAAAATTATCATCCTCGATGACCCGGCTCCTGATTCTGCTGACGCTGCCCGAAAGAGTCAGGACACAGTATTACGACGGTATCCGGGCGAGGTTTCCCGATCTGGCCATCGACATGGTCGATCATCACTCCAAGGTCGACCCCCACATCGGCGCCGCCGACGTGCTGCTGACTTTCGGCCCGATGATGGCCGATCACGTTCTGGAGAAGGCGCGCAATCTGAAATGGATCCAGGCGCTCGGCACCGGCGTGGACGGCATCGTCGACCGGCCCTCCCTGCGCAGGGAAACGATCGTCACCAATCTGCACGGCATCCACGGTGCGCCGGTTTCCGAAGCGGCGTTCATGTCGATGCTGGCGCTGAGCCGCGCGCTGCCGCGCGCCTTGCGCAACCAGGCGAACCGCAAGTGGGAGCGGTTTCCCGCGCGCCTGCTCAAGGACAAGACCGTGGGCATTTTCGGCATCGGCGTGATCGCCGGGGAACTGGCGCCCAGGTGCAAGGCCTTCGGCATGAACGTGGTCGGCATTTCCTCTGCGAGGCGCGAGGTACCGGGGTTCGACCGGGTGTTCGGCCGCGACCAGCTCATCGAGGCGGTGCGCGATCTCGATTACTTCGTCCTGCTCACGCCTTACACTCCGGAGACGCGCAATATCGTCGATGCGAAAGTTCTGGCGGCCATGAAACCCGGCGCCTACCTCGTCAACCTCGCGCGCGGCGGGATCGTCGATGAGGCGGCCCTGATCGATACGCTGAGGAACAAGCGCATCGCTGGCGCGGCGCTGGATGTGTTCGCCGAGGAGCCGCTGCCGGAGGACCATCCCTTCTGGGGCATGGAGGAAGTGATCGTCACCACGCACCAGGGCGGCTTCTGCGACGTCTATGTCGACTTCGCCCTGCCGGTGATCGAGGAAAACATGCGCAAGTTCCTCGCCGGCGACACCGGTGACATGATCAACCTCGTCAAGCGCTAGAGCGCGTCAGGACTCCCCATGGCAGACGCCTCCGAACGCATCAATGCGCCGATCTCGAGCGCGGAACTGGAACGGCGCTGGGCAGCCGTGCGCGCGGCGATGAACGAGCGAAACGTCGATGTCCTGCTGATGCAGGCCAGCAACGATTTCATGGGCGGCTACGTCAAGTATTTCACCGACCTGCCCGCCACCAACGGCTATCCGGTCACTGTGGTATTCCCCCGCGACGATCGCATGACCGTCGTCGGCCAGGGCGCGTTCGGCCTCGCGCGGTCTCTGCCGCCCGAGGGCGACGGCCTGCGCCGCGGCGTGGCGAGGTTCATGGGCACGCCAAGCTATGCGGCCGCCCACTACACCGCGGGCTACGACGCCGAACTCGCCCGGACCGCGCTCGAGCGCTATGCCGGCGCGACCGTCGGCCTGCTCGGCACGGCCGCGATGTCGTACGCACTCGTCGAGACGTTGAAGCGCGGCAAGTTGTCATCAGCGAATTTCGTCGATGCCTCCGACCTGGTCGATGCCATCAAGGCGGTCAAGAGCACCGAGGAAATCGAGGGCATGCGGCGCACCGCCGCGATGCAGGACGCGGCGATGGAAGCGGTTTTCGCCGCCGTCAGGCCGGGCATGCGCGATATCGAGGCCGCCGCCGTCGCCGAACAAGTCGGTCACATCCACGGCAGCGAACATGGTTTGTTCCTGTGCGCATCCGGCCCGGTCGGCACCGCGCCCGTGTTTGGCAACCGCCATCTGCAAAACCGCGTCATGCGCGAGGGCGACCAGTTCACATTGCTGATCGAGAATAACGGGCCCGGCGGTTTTTATACCGAGCTTGGCCGCACCTGCGTGCTCGGCAAGGCGTCGCAGGAAATGAAGGACGAGTTCGCTTTCGTCATCCAGGCGCAGCAATTCACCACCAGCCTGCTCACGCCCGGCGCCGCATGCAGGGACATCTGGGAGGCCTATAACCAGTACATGCGCGAGCATGGGCGGCCCGAGGAAAAGCGCCTGCACTGCCACGGTCAGGGCTATGACATGGTGGAGCGCCCGCTGGTGCGTTTCGATGAAACGATGCCGATAGGCCCGAACATGGTGCTCTCCGCCCATCCTACCTACGTCACCGAACGCACCTACAGCTGGGCTTGCGACGACTTTCTCGTCGGCGAATCGGGCGTGACTGAAAAGCTGCACAAGTTTCCGCAACAGATATTCGAGCTCGCCTGAAGACGGGCCGCATCGTTCGATTTGCAAGCAAAGCCGAATCAACGCCAAAGGAGACGTGTATGAACACCACAATTCGCCTGCTGTTGCTGGCCACCCTGCTCGGTGCATTCGGTCCCGCCCAGGCACAGTCCTGGCCGACCAAGCCGCCCAGGATGATTCTTTCCCAGCCTGCGGGGTCCCCGCCGGACATCATCGCCCGCATCCTGGCGGACAAACTGGCACGCGTCTGGGGACAGCCGGTGGTGGTCGAGAATCGTCCGGGCGGCAACAACATCATCGGCGCGCAGGCCGCGGCGCGTTCGCCCGCCGACGGCTACACGTTGTACTTCGCCACCACTGCGGCGCTCGTCACCAACATCTATACGCTCAAATCGCTGCCCTACGATCCAGTCAGGGACTTCACTCCGGTCGCGATGATCGGCCTGAGTCCCTTCCTGGTCGCGGTCAACAACGCGATTGCCGCCAAAAACACTGCCGAACTCGTGGCGCTCGCCAAGTCCCAGCCCGACAAGCTGTCCTTCGCCAGCGACGGCCAGAAGGGTTTCGGCGGCATGCTCGGCGATATGCTGAAAGTGGCCACCGGCATCAAGGTCACACACGTGCCGTACACCAGCTCCGCTGCCGCGGTGCAGGACACGGTGGCCGGCAGGACGCAATACACGCTGATGGGCATTCCTTCGGTGATCAACTTCGTCAAGGATGGGCGGCTGCGTGCGATCGCCGTCAGCTCGGGCAAGCGCCTGCCCGGTCTGGACAACGTCCCGACGCTGTCGGAAACCCTCCCGGGCTTCGACTATGTCGGCTGGTTCGCCATGGTGGCGCCCACTGGCACGCCGCCTGAGATCGTGCAGCGCGTGAACCGCGACTTGGCGCAGATCCTGTCGGATCCTGAGAACATGCAACGGCTCCGCGACCTGGGGATCTATACCGAGGGCGCCGGCACGCCCGAATCGACCGCGCAGTTCTTCGCATCGGAGCGCGCGCGCTGGGGCAAAGTGGTCAAAGACGTTGGCATCGAACCGGAGTGATGTACCTGTAACTGCCAAGCATGATCTGCTGCAAAGCCGCGCCATTCGCGGCTCTCCAGCATGTTGATCAGAACGTGTTCCTGACAGAGACGGGACATGGCGGTTGGAAATTGTCGTGAACAAAGTGCGAAAGCTTGCAGGCTCGCCATTTGAACCGGGGCGCCGCGAACAGAACAAACTCGCCAAGGCCGAGCGCATACGCGAGGCGACGAGCAGCCTGTTCAAGAAGCACGGCTACAGCTCGGCCACCATGCGGCAGATCGCCCTGCGCGCCCATGTTGGGCTGGGCACCCTGTTCAATTACGCCGAGGACAAGCGTGATCTGATATTTTTTGTTTTCAACCAGGAACTTGCCGAGTTGACCGAAGCGGCGCTCGCAGCCGATGGAGGCAACGATCTGATCGGTCGCCTGCTGGCAATTTACCGCTGCCACTACGACTATTTCGGATCGAAGCCGGAGCTTTCGCGCATCCTGCTGCAGGAACTCACCTTCTATTCGTCCGGCAAACAGGCGGAAGCCTTCTTGCAAACACGGCGCCGCCTCATTGACGGGATCGAAGCGATCGTGCGAACGGCCCAGCGGAAAGGCGAAATCGAGTCGGCGGAGGATGCGCAGTTCATCGCCCGTCACCTTTTCTTTGTCTATTCGGCTGCGATCCGCTGGTGGATCGCCGGAGCGCGCCCCGACGCCAATGCCGGACTCGCCGACCTGCGCCGCCTGCTCGAACTGCAGGTGAGGGGACTCGCGCCTTTGGCGAAGCGCAAGACGTCACGGTCCTCCCGGACCAGATAGACACCACACGGTTGCACAGTTATCAAGTTCACGTGGAACCTCGAAGGTCTCGTCGGCTTCGCGCGCAAGGATAGTGACGACGGCACCCTCGGGCAGGGGATCACCCTCCACGACGATCTTTCCTCCTACGACGGTTCCGGTAGCTAGCTGTATGAGTAGGTGATACACAGGCGCGTAGGTGCGCAGTATCCTACGCCCTCCAATGCGTGTGCAACGAACTATCTCTGCCTGGTCGTACCTCAGTTTGAATTTCGGCCTTCGACCCGCTGTAGGCTGTCAGCCACATCGTCCTGAAGATCCGCTCCTCGGCCACACCGGCCGTTCGCGTTTTGCAGATATGGATAATAAGAACTGCCGGGTTGAGTGTCAGTTCCCGGAAAACACGAACTCGCCATTTCAACCCGTTGGAGACTGTCGATCTCCTCCGAAGCGGTCATTCAGCGGCAGCAGATCCCCTCAGATTGCCGTATCAGCGCGGCTCGTACTCGACTGGCCTTAGTGCTGGGACAACCGTGTCCAGAGTTTTGTGCGGGAGCCTGCTTTCAGTGCGTGAGCTCCGACCCTCGCGATCCTTTGGCCACTTCCGGTGTCTGAACGGTTTTCGCCACTCGCGCGAGAGAAATCGGCACCGCTGCGCGGCCAATCCATCCGGCCGGAGCAATCGGCAAGCCTGCGTGCGCCGCCGACGTTCCGCTCATGTCTGTCGACGAGCGAATGGAACCTTACTAGGCGCTGGAGGCGGACGTCACTCACTTTCAGAACCCTCGTCCGCGTCGATGTCGTCGAATAGACTTCGTGCGCTCTGGGGCTTGTCAGACACTTCGACCTTGCCCAGCTTTCGCGGGCTTCGCTTCGGCTCCTCCGGTGTGTATTCGCTGATCCACTCGTTCGTTTGTCGGATCTCCCGGTCGATGATTTTGGTTGCGCTCTCGTCATCGCCGAAGCATTTCTTAAGTGTCTCGAAAGACTCGAGCAGCTGCTGCATATGCTCTTCTGGCGCGTCATCCGAGCGGTGATTGGATTCCCACTCCCGCCGGACGCCGTCGAGGCGCGGCAAGAGTTCTGTCCGAACCCTTTCCCGCAACTGTTCGAATTCGTCGTCTTTGAAGAGACTTCGGATTCCCTCATCATCCAGAGCATCCGCGTCCTGGCCCTCAAGAGCGTAGTTGCTCACCGTCTCAACAAACTTTTTCCTCTTGTCCTCCGGCAGAAGGCCGAATTCGTGGAGGCGCTCGGCAAGGCGCACTTCCGTAACGGTATCGAGAAACAGTCCCGGTTCAGATACGCGATCGAGGAGATCGGGATGGTGCTCCAGGTACAAAGCGACGAACTCCTTGGAGCAACGGCGGGAGAGAAAGCCTTGCAGAGCCCGCTTCGCTCCCCAGGCCGAGAGCCACGTGGACTTGTACGATTTGCTCGGCGAGGATTCGCCAAGTTTCGCGAGCATCAGCGGAAACAAGGGCTTGGGTACGACGACAGCTTTCTCAATGCCGACGTCACCGCAGGTGACTTGATCTACGATCCTCTCCGGCGCGCTTCCACGGATGTAAATGCCGAGCATCTCCGGACTCTGGACGAGAATTTCCGCGTAGGCGTCGCCGATAGTCGGATGCTTGAACCGCCAGGAGGACTCGCCGCTCGCGTGCGAGTGCAGGACGAGACTGCCGTTCAGCGCTTCAAGCGCTGTGACGCATCCCCCAAGATCACTATCTAAACGGGCGAGCGCCTCAGTCTCTGACGGCTGGAGCTCGATCGGGCTTTCCAGCCGGTCGTTGCGCATGTAGATCAGGGCGAGCGCCGCCTTGCTATCGGCGTCGAGGCCTTGAAGGACTTCCTCGAGAAGCTGCTCGCGCTTCTCGACGAACTGGCGGAGATAGTAGGGATCGATGAACACGTCTTTCGTGAAGAGAGGGTCGGCTAGGCGCCGTGCCGTTTCCGGAATGAAGCGCGGATGGCTCGCGATGTCCTCCAAGTAAGGCTTGATCTCGCTTCGAAAGGAGCGCGGCTGCTTTCCGAGCTTGAGGTGGTTGTAGAGGATCTGGCGCTTCTCGTCGGCGGACAGGTTGTGAACATCAATCACGACCTGGCTCTCCTTGAGCAGCGGAAACGCGCTCTCCTTCAGGTCTTTCCGAGCGCGGTTGTAGATGTAGTCGCGCGAGGTCATCACAATCTTCGCCCCCTTGCGGAGCATCGTCTTGATCTGCGGCAGGAGGTGGTTCCAGCGGTGGACTAGGAAATCCTCGTACTGGGTCACGCCGAAGGCGTCGTCCAACCAGAAGAATTGCGACGGCTCGTCCGGGTTCCAGCGCTCAGCGACTTTCCCAGGTTCGTCGAGCTTGAGCATCGAGGCGTGCCATTGGTCGAGTGCCGCCATCGCCAGCAGGGATGCGATGGTCGTCTTGCCCGCCGCCGGCTCGCCAACGAGGAGCACAAAACTGTGCCTGTCGAGCGCTTCGGCCGCTTTCCGGTACGCATCTGTAACGACGACCTTCGCGAGGTCCTCGCGGAGCGATTCAAGGATGGCCCGCGCCTGCGCATAGGTGCGCTCGTCGAGAATCTGGCTGAGGTCTCCCAGCCCGTAAACGCGCGGCACGAGCATGCGCAGGCGCTTGTTCTCGCGAATTTGCTGGCTGATCCAGGTTGAACCGAAGGTTGCGACGTGTTTCACTCCGGCGGCCTGGAAGAGCACCTTGATCTCTTCCGCTTGCGTGCCGGAAAGGCCCGCGTTCGTCATGAGCAGGTAGGAGTCGCAAAGGCCTTTCGCGACAAGCTTTTTCGCCTTCTCGACTTCGTCGGAAAGGTCGGACGTTCGAAGGACGTAGTTGCTCTTGCTGGTGAACTTGCACTGGATCAGGAATGAGCCGGTCAGGTCTTCCTGTCCCGTGGCCCTCCACTTGCCCGTGAACGCGCCATCCCTCCCGCCGTCGCCGGAATCGAGAAACGACTCCACGGTCTGCCCAACGATCTCCCTTGTGATCGTGAGACACAGCTGCTGAAAGCTGTTCCAACCAAGATTGTGTAGGTCGTACATTTCGTTACTTGATTACCAATGAGGCTCAGCTGGTGAGCCGGTAGGTTGCGCATAGTGGCATTGCTTGATTTCGCAAGGAGATAAGCGATGCCGAAGAACAAGGTGCAATTTCAGCGGGGTATGAGTTTGCCTGAGTTCATGGACAGGTACGGTACAAAGGAACGATGCGAGCAAGCGCTGTTTGCCTGGCGCTGGCCGGGAGGATTCGTCTGCCCCGAATGTGGCCATACGGGGTGCTGCGCTCTGAAAGGTCGACCGCTGTTCCAGTGCAATGGCTGTAGCCGGCAAACTTCGGTGACGGCCGGCACCGTCTTCGCCGCCTCCAAGCTCGCGCTCAACGTCTGGTTTCTGGCGATGCATCTGATCACCCAAGCCAAGAACGGTATCTCGTCCATGGATCTGTCCCGCCAACTGGGCATCTCGCAAAACAGCGCTTGGCTGATGAAGCATAAGCTCATGCAGGCGATGCTCGAGCGCGACGGCGCCCGACCGCTTGCCGGCGTGGTGCAGATCGACGATGCGTACTGGGGCGGGCGGCGCCGCGGTTTCAAGCGCGGACGCGGCGCCAGCGGCAAGACGCCCTTCGTGGCAGCGGTTGAAACCGATGTGGCGGGGCATCCGCGTCGGATGAGCCTGAACTGCGTCAGGGGCTTTCGCTCGAAGGAGATCGCCCGCTGGAGTCGGAGAAAATTGGCTGCTGGTACGGCAGTTCATTCCGACGGCTTGGCCTGTTTTGCCGCCGTGAGTGCGGCCGGCTGCGCGCATAACCCGACGGTCATGCGCGGCCCGGGAATCGACCGTCGTCGGCGCGTACTCAACTGGGTCGATACCATGCTGGGCAACGTCAAGAACTCGATCCACGGCACCTATCATGCGATCCGTCCCAAGCATCTGCCGCGCTATCTGGCGGAATTCAGCTATCGCTTCAATCGACGATTCGACTTGGCGAGTATGTTGGCACGGCTGGCGACTGCCGCCGCGCAAACACCGCCTATGCCCTACCGACTCGTAAAGTTGGCTGAGGCTCATTGGTAATCAAGTTTCGTTATGCCAACCGGAGATGACCCTGCCTCAGCCTAGGCCAGGGATCACCGACGGTCAACCCGAGCGACCGAGCACGCCACCGTCAATCCACGGCGCGCTGCGCGTAGATCCCCTCGTGCTCCCCTTGCTGGTTCACTTCTCTTTCTTCTTCAACCTACGCTTCGCGATTGCCGCGTCGAGCAAGTCCATTTCCTTGCGCACGCTCTTGGGATCGGCGCCGAATCTCGCAACCGCCGCGTCGAAGGTGTCCGGCTGGAGCACAAGGCGCGGGTGCACGGCGGCGACCCGATCGTTCAGCTTCGTCCACTGTGCCTCGATCGCCAGCCGCTCCGAGATCATCTTCACCTGCACCGGGTCATCTAGGTGCTTGAGCAAATCCTCGGGCGAAGGCTTGTCACCCGACCAGAGCGATCTAAGCGCGACTCGATGCAATAGCCTTCGGCCGCCGCCCAGATTGTGAGGCTGTATGAGCCGAAGATGCCTGGCCTCGAAAAAGCGCGTCAACGCCGACATGTCGGTGAAGTACACGCCATCCACCGCCCCCGGAACGCTGAACGGCATGGCGTTGACGACGCAAGGAACGATCTGCTTGCCTTTCGCGTCCACTCCGAAATGCGACTCCAGTATGTCGGGATATCGCAGAAGCGCCTCGGCCAGCCGGTTGACCTGCAAAATGTGCGACCTCGTTTCGAGCTGGAAGTAGTACGAAGCGACCGGGCTCCAGTTCGACAGCGAATGACTCTTGCACTCCAAGAGAAACAGGTACTTCCCCCACGGGACGACAGCGTCGTACTCGTACTCCTTGCCATCTCGCGTGGCCTTGAAAGCCTTGCACGTCAAGCCTTGTTTCTCGATCAATTCGCGCAATGTGCGCTCGAAAGATGGACCCTTGCGATTGACGCGCGCGCCTAGGCTGGAAAACGCGGATAGCACCACCCTTGTCAGGTTGGAGCTTCTGACCGCCGGCCCGAAGACGATCAGGTCGTCCTCGCCGACACCGATCAGCGGACAATCGAACAAGTCGCGGCTTGAGCGCCGCAGCGTCGCACGCCGGATGAATTCGAGCGCGGGTTCCGGCGCGAGCCCGAGCCGCCCAAGCCGGGCCGCAAGCTCGGCGCGCTTCGTGAACTGGATCAGCGATTTCGGCGTGTCGCTGGACGGGTCCCATGCCTTATCCGCCATGCATTGAAGGATGGCAAAGCCGCGCAGCCATTCAACAAGGCGAAGCCCGGCGTAGCGCTGCTGGTCCTCGTGGATTGCGAACCCAAGCAACTCGCTTAGGGCGGCGCCGGCGTGCGCTTCGGCGAGGCAGACATAGGCGTTGGGAAGGAGCGCAGCCTGTCCTTCTATGCCGACCTCCGTGTCCTTCGCGTTCGTCGCATGGATGAGGTGCATGTAATTCTGGAACAGGATCGAATTCAGCCGCTCGTTGGCGACGAAGTCCACCGCCTCCCATTCCATGTCAGGTTCGAGCACGGTGACAGTCGAGTCTTCCGGAAATCCGGGCGGGAAGTTCGGCGGCCTGCTCGGCGGGACGTACTCCTTCAAGCTTCCACCGAAGTACCTTCGCCGCTCCTCGATGCGCTGCCACACGCGCCAGAACGCGGCAAGAATGCCGGTCGAGCCCGCCATGTAACGGTGCTGGTCATCCACATCGCGCCAAGCGGGCAGGATCACCCGGTCGTCGTCCTTCGCCACCCAGCCGTTCCGGTAGCTCTCCATGACGAGCGTCATGGTTAGCGTCTCGACGAGCATGTTGACGGCCCCATCCGGGGTAAACGTCACGCCGTCCTCGCCCTGAAGCACCGTGTTCTGCGCGTCGAACAGCTCTGGGAGCGAGAGGACAGCGTCGTGCGCCCGCTTGATCACTTCCGCGTATTCGATGGCCGTGCGGTCGATGCAGGCCGACGCGCGCACTTCCGGCGGCAGCTTCGAAACGTCGCAGCGCTCGAGCATGTCCAGAATGCCGTGGTAGCCACGGTCAATGAGCTCGATCGTGTCGAACGTAGCCCGAAGCTTGCCGGCGCAATCCGGGCCGCGGCGATTGGCGGCGTAATCGGCGATGTTCTGGAACAGCCACCTTCGAGCGCTTGCCCTCGAAGGATTCGGCCGCTTCAGAAGAAGTCCCGTCGAGCGCAGAACGAACCCCGACAGCTCTTCCGCGACAGCGGCGTCGAATTGAACGGTGTCCAGCTCGACTTTCAGCTTCTCCCAGGACAGCGCTTCAAGCGCCTCTTTTACCGACTGCTCGTGGAGCGGCATGCGTCATTTTCGCACGCCCGCCTCGCTATCGCTTGAAGCCAGTCGGCTTCGCTTGCACACGTCCTTGCGATGGACGACCGAATGGATCAGGTCGCGCCGAAGCCGGACAAGAACCGCACCGCGCCCGAGCTGCTTGAATGGACACCACGAAAAAGATGTCTACTGCGCGCTTGCCACACTTGCCTTGGGCCGCTGGAGGAGCTGCCGTTTCATAATGCAGCCCTCAAGGGAAGACAGGTATCGTCGTCGGCCGCGCAACTTGAGGCCGTAATTTGGCTCCGAATCTTCCGCGGTTCCGGTGCAGCGCAGGTCGGAAGTGCTTCGATTTCACAAACAACGGAGGCGCCACTGCGGTTGACGAATATACCGATCGTGAGTTGCGTGCCGACCGGCAGCTTTGAACAATCGTCTTCAATTTTGCAAAGGAGCCCTTCAAGCCTGCGTTCTCGGTTCATACTTCCTCCATCTGGCCTAAGTCTGTCATCGCAAGACCTATGCCATGTATGCTGGAGGCGCCTTCCGAGTGTGCGTGCCCGGTCTCTATTATGTCGACGAATATGGTCAAGGCAATGGGGAGGAGATAATCCCAGAAGAAATAGCGACTTGACGAAATCGGTATATAGGCCGTCGTCAGACATCACAAAAACGCGGCAATTGAACCCAATCTGGATCAAAAGGGACATTACCGAGATCGGCGCGATGCTTGGGCATCCATATTTCACCACTTACAGCTTCTCGTCATGCGACGGCGCACCACACCCACCACAAACATTCTCGCGTGCCAGTAGCGCCGCCGCACCAAGATCATCCCGCACGCCTTCAGCGAGCGCACCGCACGGGTCAAACTGAACACATCCTGCTAATAAAATGTTGGCAGAAGCGGGACTAGAGTGGCGAATCTTGAGGGGCGCTACCTGCGGCAGCAGCGATCGATCACAAACTCATAACTCTCGAACTTCATTACGGAATCTCGACCGTGTCACTTCATGATGGCCCCGCCGCAAACGGGAACGGATATACCTGTTATGAAGCTAGCATCTTCGGAAGCCAAAAAAACTGCTACTGCAGCGATATCTTCTGGCTCAGCCAGCCGCCCGACGGGAGTTCGGGCAAGCGCCTTGGCCTTCATTTCATCGGGGAATGCACCAGCCTGGTCTGTGTGCGTCCACCCTGGGGAAATAGTGTTTACCGTAATGCCGGCCGCGCCCATCTCAAAGGCAAGCTCGCGCGTTAAGCTAAGAAGCGCTGCTTTTGCTAAATCGCGGGCGTGAAAACCAGGTTCAGGTTGATCTACCGAGATGCTGCCAATGTTTAGGATTCTTCCCCACCGTCTTCTACGCATTCCGGGCAAAACGGCCTGCGTGCAATTGAATGCGGACTTTATGGTTCCATCTACCTGTTGCTGAATCTCGTCCCATGTTAATTCCATGAAGCCTTTCGGTGCGAAGGGGCGGTGGGCATTATTGACAAGAATATCAATATGGCCGAATGCCTGCCCAACGGACTTGACCATCCGTTCGACTTCCGTTCTGATAGTAACGTCAGCTTGGATTGCCAGCCCTTTCCCGCCCGCGCGCTCGATCTCACGCAACACATTCGCCGCACTATCTGCCGAATGCAGATAGTTGACGATTGTAGTTATCCCTTGTCGTCCCATCGCTTTCGCAATGGCAGCGCCTATGCCACGGCTCGATCCTGTGATCAGAGCCACTCTGTTTATGACCCGCATCTCTATATCTTCTTATGCTACTTCAAGTAATTCAAATCTCTACGCCAACCATCATGGATGGAGTATCGGATCTGCGAAATACCAATATTGGCCTTTTTGTGCGTGCTGCTAGTACGTCTTTCCACAAAATGTATCGCTCACTCAAACAAATCAAATTGGAGGAAGTCTCTTTCGTCCGTACTGGTGCAATCTGGCAAGCAAGCACCAAGCTGGCATGAGTCCTGCTGGCCATTTACCTGTCTCCCTAGCCGTTACTACCATTACGGAGGTTCCTATGATAAGCAACAAACCTGCCTCGCGGTTGGTCGCCATGCTACTGGTCGCCCTTTCGGTCCTTGTCGGAGACGCTAGATCGGCGCCTCAGGAGGAGTTGAAGATCGGTGTGCTTTTCCCCTTGAGCGGAGATGCAGCCTCCTACGGCGCACGAGGAAAGAACGGTATCGAGCTCGCCGCTGCAGAACTGAACGCCGAAGGCGGCGTACGAGGACGAAAGCTTCGCATCATCTATGAAGATAGCCGCGCTGAGCCACGGGCTGGCGTTGCCGCAATGACGAAATTGGTCAGCGTCGATAGGGTGCCGGTTGTAATCGGCGATATCGTTAGCGCAGTGACCTTGGCGGTCGCTCCCATTGCCGAGAAACGCAAGGTAGTGCTTCTGTCGCCCACGGCCTCCGCCCCAGCCATCTCGGATGCCGGGGACTACATCTTTCGCATCTGGCCGAGCGATCTGGCGGAAGGCAAAGAAATCGCAACCTTTGCCGCCAAAACAGGATTCAAGCGGATAAGCATCTTATTCATGCAGAACGACTATGGCATCGGCATCAAGGATATATTCACTCGCGTGTTCACCGCGGCAGACGGCAAAGTGTTACAGGTACTAGGCTACAAGCCCGATGAATCTGATTTTCGACCGTACCTGAACCGCATTGGTGAAACGCGACCAGACGCCATCTACTTGGTTGGTTATTACAAGGATAGCGCTTTGGTGCTCAAACAAGCTCGAGAGCTGGGCTTAAACGCAAAATTCCTTGGTACCACTGCCATCGAGGACCCAAAACTAATCGAGATAGCCGGCGAATCCGCCGAGGGCCTCATATATCCATTGGCTACCGGTTACGATGCGCAAAGCTCGGATACGTTAGTTCAATCATTTAGAACTAAATACATCGCACGCTATAAGGTCGAGCCCGACTGGGTGCCTGCTCAGACCTACGATGCGTTAATGCTCGTTGCTCACGCTATTAGGAAGGGCGGTGTCACCGGTCCTAATATTCAAAAAATCCTGGCCGGCTTGAAGGGGTACCAAGGCATAACTGGTGAGATCACTTTCGATGCCAAGGGAGACGTTGTCAAACCAGTTACCATCAAGATTGTTCGGGCCGGCAAGTTCGAGAAACTCAAATGACGAGCTTCACCGTACAGCTGTTGATGAACAGCATGATTACGGGAAGCGTGTACGCGCTGGTCGCAATTGGATTTGCCTTAACGTATAACATCGGCGGATTCTTCAACATGGCGCATGGTGCGGTGTTTCTTCTCGGTGCTTATGGGGGTTATGTCGCGCTCCATGTGCTCCAGTTTGGACTTCCTCTAGCTGTGCTTGTATCAGCGGCGGCGGCTGGTTTGGCTGGAATTGTTGCGCACTCCGCCGTCTTTCGCCGACTGGCGCTTTCGGAAGCGCCAAGCACAGTTTTTTTTATCTCCAGCCTTGGCATCCTGATCGCGGTCGAAGGCACGGTTGCCACAGGATTTGGTTACGAGACGATAGTCTTCATGCCCGGCCCATCACCTTCGTCAACGTTTTTCGGCGCCAGGGTGACCGACATTCAAGTATATATCTTGGCGCTGTCCTTCGCTCTTTTGCTAGCCCTTGTCGTGTTTTTTCACATGACGAACATTGGCAAGCAGATACGGGCGGTGGCTGACGATCGAGAACTGGCAAAGGCCGTCGGGATCTCGGTAAATGGGGTGATGTTCTGGGTTTTCGTTTTGGGCTCGATGCTCGCTGGCGTTGCGGGATTATTCGTCGGAATGGAACACACGATCCGCCCCGGATCCGGAATGGTCGCAGTGCTTTGGGCCATGGTGGCATCGATCATGGGAGGGGTTGGGAGCTTTATCGGTCCTGTGGTCGGTGCGTTCCTCCTCGGGTTCATTGAGAATTTGGCGGTTACCGTTTTCCCCAGCGAATGGAAAGCGACGGTAGTCTTTTCGATCCTGATTCTTTTCTTCTTCCTGCGCCCTGTAGGACTGTTCGGGGTACGCCGATGACGGACTACCTGATGCATCTGGCTATTGTGATTGGCATATACGCGACGCTCGCTCAAGGACTGAATCTGCTGCTCGGCTATACCGGCATTATCTCCGTCATGCAAGCAAGCCTCTACGGTGTCGGCGCCTACATCTCCGCGCTGATGGCCAGCCAAGCCGGTGTGTCTTTTCCGCTCGCGTTCGCTTCGGCATCGATTGGTGCTGCCCTGACGGGTTTCATCGTGGGGGCGGCCATTACTCGACTCCAGGGTGACTATTTGGCACTGGTGACCTTCGGTCTGGCCGTCATCTTCTACGATGTGTTCAACAACTGGCTGACTGTCACAAAGGGGCCCATGGGCATCCCGGGCATTCCCGCCGCCTTTGAAACAAAGGAGGCGTGGTTGGTGTTCGTCGCCGCACTGGCAGTCGCCGCTTTGCTGCTTGTCAGACGCATCGACGGCTCGCCTTACGGTCGTCTGCTTAGAGCCGTTCGCGACGACGAAATTTTGGCTAGTGTCTTGGGGCGAAGCACCCAACGGACTAAGACGACTGTATTTACGCTGAGTGCGTTCTTGGCCGGAGCGGCCGGTTCTGTCTACGCCCACTACATAACGTTTATTGACCCGACCAGCTTTACGGCGATGGAATCGGTGTCACTTCTTACCATGGTCATAATCGGCGGCATGGCGTCGCCCGTCGGCCCCATTTTGGGAGCAGGTTTCGTGGTCCTTGTGGCCGAGAGCCTTCGGTTTGCCGGTTTACCCGACGCCACAGCAGCTCCCCTACGCCAGGTTTTGTTTGGCTTGCTCATTATCGTGGCCATGCTTTTTCGGCCGCAAGGGTTAATGGGCCGTTACCGGTTGTCCAAATGAAATTGGCCATAGAACAGCTGACAAGAAGGTTCGATGGAATCGATGCGCTTATCGATGTTTCTTGCACGGTAAAGGCGGGAGAAATACTCGCCATCGCAGGACCTAACGGTTCAGGCAAGACAACCCTGTTGGACATCGTAACGGGCCTGACAGAAGCTGACCGTGGCGATATCTTTCTGGGGGACAAGCGATTGATCGGCAAGCGGCCAGAGCATATCGCGGCCCTGGGTGTGGCGCGCTCATTTCAAATTGCACGGCTCTTCCATGGGCTCACTGTGCTCGAGAACCTTATCATGGCGGATGCCACGGAGCGCGAGGGCCTCATGTCGGCGGTCTTGCGGGGAGAAGGCGTTGCGGAGAAACGCGCGCGCGAACGGGCGATGGAACATCTCGAGTACTTGGGTATGGCGGCGTATCGGGACACGGCTGCGGCCAAATTGTCGGCCGGACAGATGCGAAGGGTGGAACTGGGTCGGCTGCTGATGCAGGAAAGAGCGCAACTCTTGCTGCTCGACGAACCGACAGCGAGCCTTGATCCGGAAATGACGCAAATTGCGGTAAAGGTAATTGAAGGGCTTCGTTCGAAAGGAAAGGCTATTGTGCTGGTAGAACATAATCTTGATGTGGTCCATTACATTGCGGATCGCGTGATGGTGCTGGATCAAGGAAGGAAGATGGCCGACGGGAAGCCTTCGGAAGTGTTTCAAGATCTGGAAATCCAGGCGATTTTTCTCGGCGGTGGCGGAAATTCACATGCTTCTCACCGTTGAAGATCTTGCCGTTTCCTACAATGGCGCTGGCGTTGTGCGTGGTGTCACACTGCACACTGCTGCCAGCGAATGCGTCGCCGTGTTCGGCCCTAACGGTGCGGGAAAATCCACTCTCCTAAAGGCTGTCGCTGGCCTGCTGCGGTCTGACCGCGGCGAAGTCCTACTTGACGGGGAACGCATCACGGGTCTAGACCCGGCTACGCTCGGTAAGTACGGCATTGTCTACGTCCCACAGGGTAGGCGGGTTTTCCCTTCTTTGACCGTTTATGAGAATTTGGAAATAATGTTGTACCGGCTGGGGTCACGGGAACGCCGGGCCGCGGTTGAATCCGTGTTCGCGGACTTCCCGGCGCTTCGCGACCGATCGGGGGTCGCGGCTGGCCGACTCAGCAGCGGCGAGCAGCAGATCGTAGCGCTGGCCCGGGCGATGGTGCTGAAGCCGAAGCTGCTGTTGCTGGATGAGCCCACCCATGGCCTGTCGGCGGCATGGGTGGAACGGGTATTCGTCAGTCTCAAGGCCTTGTGCGGGCGAGGGGTTGCCATCGTCCTGGTCGAGCAGGCTGTTGAGAAAGCCGTTGAGCTTGCGGATCGGGGATACGTCATGAGACTTGGACGTATCGTGCGTGAGGCCGAAGCGGCCAATTTGGTCCAGGCGTATCGCGAAAGCGGTCTAGCCTGGACGATTAAAGGAGAACGTAACTATGAGTTATCTCAATTTGCATGAATCCGGACTCGAACTTGTCCTCCAACCGCATCACGATGTCCTCTATGACATCCGGCGCGGGGAGATCGCTTCCGTCGCATCCGCCGCAGGTTCTAACCGTCCAGCGTCCCCGACAAGGATCCACGCCAATCTGCAGCTGACCCGGCGCTGCAACCTCGCCTGCGTTTACTGCCGTACGGCCAGTTCCCCAAAGGTGGATACGAGCGGCGAGTTGTCCACCGAGCAATGGGTGGGGATCTTCAATGATCTGAAGAAGGACGGCGTCCGCAGCGTATTCGCAACCGGAGGTGAAATTTTTGCACGCCCGGACATTTGGTTGCTATTGGGTGAGCTTGAGCGAAGGTTCCTCGTTCACATCTTAATTAACGGCTCAGCGCTATCCGGCGAGCTTACGGACGAGCAGCGCGTCCTGGTTTCCCGGCTGACATCGGTCCAAGTGAGCCTCGACAGCGCCACGCCCGAGCAGCACGACCGCTTCCGCGGACGGGGTTCTTGGGTCCGCGCCGTGCGTGCGCTTGAAACAGTTCAGGCGCTTGGTGTCGAAGCGGTTATCAGCGCCGTCGTGGTGCCGGGGAAAGAGACCACCGTACGTCCACTGATGGAACTTGCAGACCACCTTGGCGTGGCTCTGCTCCTCCGGCCGTTGCTACCGCAGGGCAGAGGAGTACGTTTAGGTTGCGATATGGTCGACGTCGCAGAGACCTACCGGGGCCTCGGGCGTCAGCCGTATGTGCGCGGCTTCCTCGCCTACACAGAGGAGCTTTATAGGTTCGACATCACGCACCAGGAGGTGCCATCGCTTGGTGTGATTTCGGTCAAGTGGACTGGCGAACAGTCCGCCTGTCTCGATGCCTAATCGCCCGCCGGCGAATGGTGTTCTTGCCCGCCCAGAAGCAGCGGTTGTCGAGCTGTGGACCGTCGTCAATAATGAGGTGATCTCTAGTGTAAAGAGCAAGTTCAAGTTCCTTGACCATCGGCCAGAACTGGTCAGCGCGGCATTGAATTGGTGGAAGGAAATATATAGAGAACGTCCGCGCTATCCAAAAACTCTACTAACTTGGATTGAGAACCATCAGGATAGCTCTCGCGAACTAATCTGTTTTCAGTTCGCGATTGTCGATCCAAGCTCCAATATGCTGGTCTATTGGTCTCTCACGGACGACCAGTTTGACATCCACAAAGATAGGTTTCCGTTCCCCTACAACGAAAGGAATTGCCTTATTGGCATAACAACCGGAAAGCACCATGTAAAGGGTTTCGATGGTTGTACCTGCGCGGTCACGCCGGATAAGTGGGGGTTAGGCTGGTGCGCGGCAACGAATACCCCCCTTTACATACCCGATTTGCGCACCTATCAAAACGCGGAATTGACCGCAGCACCAGAAACAGACTACTTGTGGGGTGTGGGCAGCTGTATCTATCTGCCAATTCCGGCAGAAACCAGCCGATCACGCGGCGATCGGACTGTCCTCGGCGTACTTGTCATCTATTCGCCTATTCACAACCTTTTCGGCACGGAACATCTCATTCGACACAGGACTGGAGCGCCCTTGCCGGCGGGCATAAGTAATGTAAATTCCAATCCGAAGTTCTTCGACGCGCTGCGAGAGATTATCGACACTGGCCCGCTCCGCAATTTCATTCTCGATCTGCGCCAACGTCATGAAGCGCGTAACGCGACGATATTGGAAAGAGCCCGCGCTATCGAAACTACAATTGTTGGTATAAGTGAAGAAATCATAAGATTAAGAGAAGATATCGCGCGCATTGCGCCAGACACCTCCGCCGTGCTGATCACTGGCGATTCGGGTTCAGGCAAGGAGTTGGTGGCTCAGGCGCTGCACCAGCATGGCGCGCGCGAAGGTAACTTCATCCGGATCAACATCGCGGCGATTCCAAAGGACCTACTTGAATCACATCTCTTCGGTTACGAAAGGGACGCGCATTCGCGGGCGTCGAAACGCCAATTCGGGTACTTTGAAGAGGCGCGCAACGGAACCTTGTTTCTAGACGAAATTGGAGATATGGAGGTAGATCTGCAGACTCGTTTGCTACGCGTGCTCTCGGATGGACATTTCCACCGTCTCGGTGGCAAAGAAGAGATTGATGCCAGAAATGTGCGCGTGATTGCTGCAACCAATCGGGAGCTCTGGGCACGGGTAAGGATGGGGTTATTCCGTGAGGACCTGTATCATCGGCTAAACGTAATACGCGTGCGGGTACCGTCACTGCGCGAACGTGTAGTGGACATCCCGGTGCTGACAGGCCACTTCCTCAGAGAAGCGGCACGCAAACAGGGCGTGGTGATTAAGAGGCTTTCGGTCGACGCTGAAACACGTCTTTGCGAAATGCCGTGGCGTGGCAGCGTGCGCGAGCTCGAGAACTTATGCAAGTCTCTTACGACTCGGGTGGATGGGATGGTGATTCGCGCCGAAGATATCATGTCTGCGTCTGTTACCGCTTTGGAGGACGAGGATCAGCCGGCTGGTAGCGAAAGCCGGTCAGGTATAGTCCGAAAATCGTCCACCGCGGACGATCCAGTGATAGCGGCTCCCAATGCACCTCTCGCCGGAATTGCCCTAGACGATCTAAGAGGCAGAATCAAAGAATACTGTGGGAAATCGTTGCCCAGCAACAGCGCTAGCGAAAAGGAAAAGCTGAGAATGCTGCTACTCGAAGCAATCCGGCGTTTGAAAGAACCGGATACGGATATAACCGGCGCAAAGCTAGCAGAACTTCTCGGCATAAGCCGGAATGACCTGCATAAGAAATTGCTCGGGTACATCGGCATGGGGATGCCAGAACTCAAAGAGCTTTTCAGATACCGGCAGAAATACGGGTGAAATGCGGGTCGTTCTAGAACACGTAGACTTGGCCGAGATCAGATACGACTAATCGCGGAAAACCGGTCAGCGCGCGGCGCGCAGCGTCACTTCCCGCAATTTAGTACCTTGTGTTACCGTTTTTTGTTGCATCCCTGTACATCCATGCATGAAATGTAACCGGCGCTGAGTAGCGCAGTTGTCGCCGGATGCGGTATTTCGGATTAGTCCTCTTGTAAGGCAACCCCACAACTAATGCAAATGTGCGGCGTTTGCACTTTCGTGTAGACATTCGCTGCATTTGTGTTTCGCGCGCTCGCAGGAATTGTGCGCTTCACCGGGTTTGTCGTGTCGTTCCTTCCTCTGGCATATCTTGTGCATGTGCTTAGGTAGCGGCCCGCGGGTCGGCTGCAAACCAGAGGGAGAGTGCGATGGAATCGAAACAAGGGAACATAGTGCGATACGACAACAGTGAGCAAGCTATCGTACCCCGCACATTGAATAGATCCCCAAGCCCGTTGAGGCACGATAGGGTCGCCGCCATGCTTTGGGTAGTAGTCACTGTCGGCGCGTTAGGCTTTGCACCTCTGGCGGGCGCGGTGGGGGACCCCCTCGAGAGCAAACTGAAACTGGGCCTCACGATGGACGCCGTTGTTGCTTTGATCGGGACAACCCCAGATGCCGAATCGTGTAAGACGACTTTCGGTATTCGGACGTGTCGGCTGGTGTGGAAAAAGTTCTTCATCGATACGCGCTACGAGGTGGACTTCCTCTGGGGCCGGTTGGTTTCCGTTCGAACTTGCCGGAATGCGAATACGTCCTGTCCATCGTCGAAAGCGGAATAGCAATCGGTATCGCAATTGCACACTTTGGAGGTGATCATGTCTGCTGAACTTCGCAACAGTATTCCAGTGACGGTGCATACATTCCGTCTCCACGCTGAAGAACTGATGTTTCGCGGCCAGTTACGCGAGGAGGAAGTCAAGTCTAGTGTCCTCAACGTGGGGGTAGTTATCCAGACCGCCAATTCAATTAACCAGGGAGCGTGAACATGAGGAACATTGAAAACGATGGTATTCAGCAAGCACTCTTCCGGCGTTTCACTTCCTGGAGAGTCAAGAAAATGGCCGCGTGCATATCAACACCTGAGGAGGCCAGAGAATTCGTCGAGGATCTGCACGACGCGACGCAAACCTGTAAGACCCATCCGGTGCCGTCACGTTCCATAGTAAGTTGGTACAAAGGCGTGCGGTTGCTTGCCATCGTCAGCACCGTTGCTGTATTTCTGCTTCTGTACTTGGCTGCAACTGCACTGAACTTGGACGAAACGCAGTCACTAATGCTGGTAATCGCTATCGGATTTCTACTAGGCATAGCGACGTGGTCATGGGCGGCAGTGCGCCGAATCCGGCGAGACGAGGCTCGGATGCCGGCTGCGATCGAAGAGGCGAACATTCATGAGGCAGCGCTATTTGTGCAGACATTCGGCGCGGCAACTATGGGCGGTGGATTCTTGATCATGATTGCCGGCGGCATCGACGCGTTGGTGGCCTGCTGGATGATTGGCTCGATGTTGGCGCCAAATTGGCCCAAGATTGTCGTACTCGTGGTATCCGTTGCCGTTGCTGCGGGGTTTGTCTGGTTACTAGCTGACGTAACCGACCGCTTCAGCTGGCAGGTCCGTTCGCTCAGGGCGGTACGGTTCTTCCGCAATCACCGGCAGTTGAGGCCGGAAGTGCTCGAGAGGCTCGGCATTAACAAGGACTGGCTTCGCCGGAAGTTGTCTCCGCTAGTCGACGGCAGTTTTTCCATGCCCTCCGCATGGGCCTACATCCGTGCTGCGGGCACGTTGCTCGTAATCCCTTTGTTATTTGTCGGATTGCTCATTCTCCGCATATTCGCCGGACCCGGCGACGGCAATGACGTAAATCTCTCGGTTATCGTCGCCGTTTCCGCGATCTGTTGTGTCATCGCAACCCTCGGTGCAACGCTGGGTGCATGGGGACACCTTCTCCCCGGAGACGCCGAAATTTTCACGACGATTCACCGGCGTTTCGCGACTCCAGAAACGTTCAAACTCTGGCGCGATTCAGACGAGCGTCGACTCGAACGGTGGGCCAACACGGCGGCCAGATTGTTGAAGCAACAACTGGCCGAGAAGCGCGATCGTGCGGACCCGGATGCGGTCGCGAGCAATATCGCTGTCCAAATGCCCTTTCCGAATGCAACCGTCCATAGAACGGCGACGTCGTCACCGGGAGAGTCTGGAAGCGAAACATTGGAGGTTCAGCCATGAATTCTCGACGTCAATTCCTCGTTTTGGCTCCGGCCGTCGCGGGTGCTCTTTTCTCTTCGCCGGTCATAGCTGGCAAGAAAGCCTGCTCCGACCAGAGTTCCGGGGTACTAGCGCCTCAGGTATTGGTTGTTGCCGTCGATCGGACAGCTCCCCGTCCGAAACTGCTGTGCGCGGGAATCCTGGAATCCATCCAGCAGGCTATCCTGCCTGGAACACGGCTGGTCATGTGGGTTTTCGGCGGTTTGAGGGCCGCACCGCAACGCATCATCGACCACTCCTTCCCGCCTCTTCCGGTCGGCAAGGACGGGGTCGCAGGACTGCTCGACGATCTTATGCGAAACCCGGGGGAGAGGTTCGAGAACAGTCGAGCGTGCGCCCTAAGCATACTGATTCAAAAGCGCGACGAGTTACTGAAAGTGCTCGCTGAAGAGTTGTCAGTTTTCGATGCGGCAAACGACGGGGTATCGCCAATTTTGCTAACTCTTGGGCAAGCAATGTCCCCTTTCGAGGCCGAAGCCAAACTCGGCCGTCTCTCGGCGGTCATTTTGTCCGATGGATTTGAACACACGCATGGGGGGGTCAGCTTTTATCCTGCGCGGGAAACAGGAAAATTCCTGATGCCCCAAGAAGCCGTCGCACGCGTTCGGGAAAAGTGTCTCATGCTTGCATGTCGAGGGGCTAAGGTCTGGATTAGCGGATTGGGGATTACACGCATGGATGGGGAGGTCGACAATGTCGCACCACTGCGCGCCATTTGGACCAAACTCCTCCTGGAAGCTGGGGCAACGCCGGTAGAACTCACCACTTCAGCGCCGCAACGCTTGGCGGAAACAGTGCATCGAAGTCAGCTACGGACCCTAATGGATCCGAGGTTGCTACTGAGCGCAGTCAGCCGATGATGATGATCTGGCATAGTTGATAAAAGCGAGTTGGCGGCGCGGTCGTGTGCATTTCATGCGCGATGTCGTGGCGCACGTGCCTAGCTGGAAACCAAGATCTGCAATTGTGAGACAGCCCACGAAGGACCAGTTGATAAGGCGAATAGGAGGGTTCAATGCCGAAAAAGAGCATGTCCGAATGGTTAACTGTGGACCGCGCCGGGTTGGCGAAACTCCTGGCCCGGCGAGGCAAGGCGTTCATCATCTCCGAGTTGTTGCAGAACGCTTGGGACGAAGATGGGATAACGAATGTCGTGGTGACGCTGGTGCGTCCGCATGGCAGCCGCAATATCGTGCTGACCGTCAAGGACGATGCCCCGGACGGCTTTGGCGACCTTGCGCACGCCTACACTATGTTCGCTGAGTCCAGGAAGAAGGCTGACGCGACCAAGCGTGGTCGGTTCAATATGGGCGAGAAGCTGATTTTGGCGCTGGCCAGCGAAGCGCGGATCATTAGCACGCGGGGCGGCTGGCTGTTCGATCGGGAAGGCCGTCACCGATTGCGCCGTACTTTGGACCGTGGAAGTACCATCGAGGTGACGCTACCTCTGACTGGCGATGAAGTCGCCGAGTGCGATTCGCTGGCACAGCGCCTGCTGCCGCCAGCTGGAATTCGCACGACCTATAACGGTGTTGAACTGATGCCGCGCGAGGTTGCCTACTCGACGGAGGAATTCCTGCCGACAGAGGTCACGGACGCCGAGGGCAACCTGAGGCGCTCCACCCGCAAGGCGCGGGTGGATCTCATCCGGATCACGGAAGGCGAGGAAGGCTGGCTCTACGAATTGGGGATTCCCGTCGTAGCGACCGGCGACAGCTTCCATGTGAACGTCCATCAGAAGGTGCCGCTAAACATGGAGCGCGACAGCGTGCCGCCGGCGTTCCTGCGCAAGGTGCGCACGGCCACGCTAAATCTGGCCTACACGGAACTCGATCACGAGAACGCCAATGCGATGTGGGCGCGCGAGGCGCTGGCCGACCCGAACGTGTCGAACGCCGCTGTGGAAGCGGCTTTCAAGGCCCGTTTCGGCAAAATGGCTGTGGTCTACGATCCGAACGATCCGGAAGCGAACAAACGGGCGGTGTCCGAAGGCTTCACTGTCGTCCACGGCTCGCAGTTGAATCGTCATGAGTGGGCGAACGTGAAACGCGCCCAGGTGGTGCTGCCAGCCGGTCAGGTGACGCCATCGCCGAAGCCGTACAGTCAGGACGGCAATCCGGAGAAAATCATTCCTCAGGAGAAATGGACTCGGGATATGAGGGCGCTTGACGTCTTTGCCCGCAGGCTGGCAGCGGCCATTTTGGAAGGGACGAACATTTGCGTCACCTATGTGCTCGAAGCGGGTGTGCACTGGCTAGCCAACTATGGTGTCGGCGAATTGACCATAAATTTGGGGCGGCTGGGCAAAACTTGGCCAGAGCAAGGTCTCACCGAAGACGTTTTGGGCCTGCTCGTCCACGAATTTGGCCACCAGTACAGCGGTGATCACCTGGCCGTTGATTATCACGACGCGCTTTGTCGCATCGGGGCCCGGCTCGCGCTCACTGTGAGTCGCGACCCGACCTTTCTTTCGTGGCAGCAATATTGCTCTAGTGTGGAATCACAGCCGCTCACGGACTAACGCGCGTTTGATGCGCGACCTCTTGAAATTGGGTTCTACCATTTGCGGCCACGTTTTTGTTTCCGTCAGCCCCTGCAGCGCGGCGCCTCAGGAGGCGGCGCGTTCTCTGCATTGGTACATCGTCAGCAAGAACTGCATGAACGAGTCCGGTGCGTAATCGTCCCACCCTGGTGTCGGGCGCTTCTACGCGAGGGTGCGAGGACTTTCTTCGGCGAGACAGTTTATGCAGCTGAGTCGCGAGCGTCGGAGGTTGTCGATGGCGGCCCATGAAGTGCGACCATCACTGGACTCCGCCGCCAATACTCTAGAAGATCGCTGACCTATCTCGCCAACGGCCGCGTTGCCCCTCCGTTAAGCACATCCTGCCCGTACGGCCTATGCCTAGTCGAGATCTATGCATAGGGGTCGATATTGTGAGTTCGCGTTTTCCGCGAGCGGACGCTCGCACCGGTTGTCCTTGTTGTCGCCACCAGCAAAGCACGAACGGCTGCAATGGCCGATAACCGGACCGTCGTGATGATCCCCTGAAACTCTGAACCGCAATCCGACATTCGAATTCAAACTGAGAAACTACCCGCGGCCTGACACCGATTCCCGCCGCGATTGCCGTCCTAAGCCGCGCGGCTCGCTGCTCTGGGCAAATCGAGGATGCCTGCCGCATTGCCACCGGCAATTGCGACAAGGTCGGCTCCGCGCACGCCCGCCTGTTTCAACCAGCCCACCGGGTCCTTCTCGCCGACCGGATAGTCGCTGCCCATCACCAGCCGGTCAACGCCGACCCGCTCGATCAGCACCTTCAGCACCTGCGGATCGTAGACGCAGGTGTCGTAATAGAACGAGCGCAGGAATTCGCTGGGCGTTCTGCCGCCCGTGTTGCGCA
This sequence comes from Betaproteobacteria bacterium, assembly GCA_016195915.1. Classification (GTDB taxonomy): domain Bacteria; phylum Pseudomonadota; class Gammaproteobacteria; order Burkholderiales; family SG8-39; genus JADGRQ01. Next base: position 248,150 of record JACPYS010000018.1, read on the forward strand.
CCGTGTCGGGACGGTTGGCAGTGTTGCGGTCCATGCGCCCCATGTAGTGCGGGAAGTAGCCGCCGCCGTGCGCCATCACCACCTTGAGCGCAGGGAACCTGTGCATCACGCCCTCGTAGACGAGCGATGTCATGCACTTGGTTTCCTCGATCGATTGGCCGGCGGAATTCCACAGGGCGTAGCGCTGGAACCACGGATCGCGCACGCCTTCGGGATGGATCCACACCGTCACGCCGAGTTCGTCGACCGCCTCCCACAACGGATGGAAGACGGGATCGCCCATGTACACGCCGTTGTAGCTGGAAGAAACATTTGCCACCCTCAGCTTGAGCTTATCGACCGCGCGCCTGAGTTCGGTGAGCGCCAGCGTCACGTCCTGCAAAGGCAGCACGAAGCTGCCTACGAAACGCTCCGGAAATCGCGCCACCCAATCCGCGGCCTGATCGTTGCAGCGCCGGCACAACTCGAGGTCGGTCTGCGGATCGGCCCACGAGGTTCCCTGCAGCACCGTGCTCGCGGTGACCACGCTCACGTCGATGCCGCGCTGGTCCATGTCCTCGATTTCCGCTTTGGGGTCGAACATCCGCCCCATCAGCTGCTCGGCTCCAGGACGCGGCGCCGTCGCGGGTGTCGCGCCAAAGCCCGTGAACACGGTCTTGTTGGTGGAAGCCCTGAACACCTGCTCCTCGAGCATGTGCGCATGGAAATCGATCACCAGTGGAAGGTCGCCGTGTTTCATTGCGGCCTTACAGCCCGAGCACGCGCTCGGCATTCTTGTGGAAGATCTTTTCCATGATCTCGTCCTTGTAGCCGAGCTCGCCCCACTCGCGCAGGATGCGCTCGTAGGGCATGCTCGGATAGTCGCTGCCGAACATCACCTTGTCCTGCAGGCGCGCGCGCATGTCGATCTTGAGGTTGCCGGGGAAGTACTTCGGCGCCCAGCCCGACATCTCCCAATAGACGTTGCCCTTGTGCAGCGCCACCGCCGTGGTCTCGTCCACCCAGGGCCAGCCGGGGTGGGCCATGATGATCTTGAGGTTCGGGAAATCCGCGGCGAGATCGTCGATCGCCGACGGATGCGCATGGCGGATGCGGGCGCCCATGCCGCCGGGGATGCCGGCGCCCATGCCGGTGGTGCCGACGTCGATCATCACCGCTGCGCCCATCGCGCTGATTTCCTCGAACAGCGGGTAGTACCGGGGGTCGTTGACGGCGAAGTGCTGCATGATGGGGTGGAAGTGAAAGCCGATGAAACCCAGTTCCTTCACCGCCTTGCGCGCCTGCAGGACGGCGATCTCCCCCTTGGCGGGCTCTACAGCGCCCCAGGCCTGGATGATGCGCTCCGGATGGCGCTTCCACATGCCGTGCACGAACTCGTTGGTACACGGCGGCGTCGCCACGGTGGTCTCGAGGTCAAGTGCCACCAGCAGCGCATCGACGCCCGCGCCGGTGAACTCCTTGAGCACGTCCTCTTCGCTCTTGGGCGCCCAGGTCCGGTTCCAGTACTTCGCCAGCGCGTCGACATACGGGCCCTGGGCGGCAATCCATTCCCGGGTGCCGGGATAGCAGTGCAGGTCGATGATCCTCATGCGCGCTCCTTTTCGAGTTTATTGGACACCATTTCAACCAGTGATTTCTTCGACACCTTGCCGAAGGTGGACGACGGAAATTCGTTCATCAGTTCCAGCCGCTCGGGCAGCTTGAAGCGGGCGATTTCCTTCGTCGCCAGGAATTCGACCAGTTCCTTCAGCGTGAGCGTCCTGCCGGCGCGCGGGATGACGCAGGCGCAGGTCTTCTCGCCCAGTTTCGCATCGGGCATGGCGACACAGGCGACGTCTTGCACTGCGGGGTGCATCAGGATCAGGTTTTCGATTTCCTCCGCGCTGATCTTTTCGCCGCCGCGGTTGATGAGGTCTTTCCTGCGCCCTTCGACGACGTAGTTGCCGCTCGGATGCAGGCGCATCAGGTCGCCCGAGCGATAAAAGCCGTCGGGCGTGAACTGCTTGGCATTGTATTCGGGCACGCGCAGGTAGCCGCGCAGGGTGTAGGCACCGCGGCAGGTGAGTTCGCCCGCTTCGCCCGGCGCCACTTCCCGTCCCTCGTCGTCCACCAGTCGCACTTCATCGTCGGGCGAGATCGGCCGCCCGCAGGTTTCCAGCATCACCTCATCCGGATCGTCCAGACGCACGAAGAACAGCATTCCTTCGGACATGCCGAAGTTCTCCTGCACCGTGACTCCGGGGATAAGTTGTTTGGTCCGCAGGCGTACTTCGGGCTGCATGCGCTGGCCGCCGCTCTGGATCACCTTGAGCGATGAAAGGTCGTAATTGCCGATCTCCGGGCTGCTGATGAGACGAATTAGCAGCGCCGGCACCACCTTGATGTGGGTGACACGGTGCTTCTGTATCAGCGCGAACATGTCTTGGGGCCGGGCGCTGGCGGACACTACGACCTTGCCGCCGGTGAATGCGTAGCCCTGGATGCCCGGGCAGGCGAGCGCGAGGTTGTGGGCGATCGGGATCACCAGCAGCAGCACGGAATCAGCCGTGACGCCGCACACCGGCGCTGCCGTCCTGGAGTTGTAGGCGTAGTCGTTGTGGGTGCGGGGGATGAGCTTGGGAATGCCGGTGGTGCCGCCCGAGAGCTGGTAGATGCAGGGATCGGCCGGATCGAGCACGATCCGCTCGAGCGCCGAGCCGGGAAGGCTGGCCTCCTGCTCGATGAGCGCAGTCAGGGAATGTTCACCCGGACCCGCATTGCCCAGGACGATCGGAAACTTCATGCACGGAAGTTCCTCCTGCACGCGCCTGATCGTCGGAGCGAAACGGAAATCGCCCTGCGCTTCGGGGTAGACACAGGCTGCCGCCCCGGCGATGCGCACGAACTGGCTCACTTCGGCATAGCGGTGCGTGGCGAGCGCCGCGATCGGAATGGCGCCGAGCTTCTGCAGCGCGAAATACAGGATCACGAATTCCGCGACGTTGGGCAGCGTCAGCACCACCGCATCGAGCGGGCGCAGTCCGAGCGCAAGCAGGTTGAGCGCGAGGCGCCCGCTCAGGCGGTCGACCTCGGCGTAGGTGTAGTGGCGCTCGCCGTCGACCATCAGCACGCGCGGGGCGAATTTCCTGAGAGCGACATCGAATTCCTCGCGCAGGGAAAGATCGCGCCAGTAGCCCTTCTCCCGGTAGCGCTGGGCAAATTCGGGTGGGAAAGGAACCACTCCCTCGATCACGCCTTTGCGCCTCGTCAGGTAGAGGCGGAAAACCCGCCGTCGATGACGATGATCTCGCCCGTCACGAACCGGTTGCCCTGGATCAGGCTCATCATCGTCTCCGCGACGTCGTCGGCGGTCACGCAGCGTTTCAGCGGTGTCGCCTTCGCGCGTTTTACCATGAGATCGTCGTACTTGTCCTTGAGCATGCGCTTCATCCAGTCGCCCTCCATCCAGCCGGGCGCCACTGCGTTGACGCGGATTCCGGGGCCGAGGTTCCAGGCCAGCGTCTTGGTGAGATTGACCACAGCCGCCTTGCTCGCCGAGTAAGGCAAGGGCTGCGGGCCCGGACGCAGGCCGACGATACTGGCGGTATTGACGATGCAGGGATGCTCGCCCCGTCGCAGCAATGGAATCGATGCCCGCGTGACCTGGAACAGGCCGCGAACGTTCACGTTGAACACGCGATCCCAATCCTCGAGCGACAGGCTCTCGAGATCTTTCGGTTTCCAGGGTGCCGTGGTGCCGGCGTTGTTGATCAGCACGTCCAGGCGCCCGAACCGTTCACCGATCGCCTTGATCATCGCCCGTACGCCGGATTCGTCGCTCACGTCGCATTTCACGAGCAGCGTCTTCACGCCGGACTTCTCCGCCTCGGTGGCGGTGGCGTGCGCAGCCGCCGCGCTCGAACTGTAGTTGATCGCGACGTCGTAGCCGGCGCGGGCCAGCGCGAGCACCGCGCTCCTGCCGATGCCGCTCGCCCCGCCAGTCACCAATGCCGCTTTGCCGGCTGTTGCCATGGAGTACTCGTTGGCCGGAACTGAAGCTGGTCGCCCGGTTGATTGCCAAACATCATGGTTTGGGATAACTTAACCGAACATGTTCACTTTCAAATAAACCGCGATCCTTGTCAAGTGCAAGCAATGAATATCCGTCCCGCGGCCCGACTCGCTGCTGCCGCTCTCGCGCTTTGCATTGCCTGCACTGCGCAGGCGCAGAACTATCCGCAAAAACCGGTGCGTATCGTGATCGGCCAGGCGGCGGGCGGCGGAATGGACATACTCGCCCGGTTGCTGGCGCAAAAAATGTCGGACAGCCTGGGTCAGCCCATACTTGTTGAAAACAAACCCGGAGCGGCCGGCATCATCGGCACCGAATTCGTGGCCAGGTCCCAGCCGGACGGTCACACGCTGCTCATGGGCCCGATCGGCAACATGGTGTTCAATCCGATCATGTATTCGAAGCTGCCCTATTCCTCGATCAGGGACTTCGTGCCGCTTTCGATGGTAGCCACCTTCCCGCTCATCCTGGTGGTGAACGCCTCTCTGCCTATACAGACGATGCAGGACCTGGTTGCCCATATCAAGGCAAACCCGTCGAAGGCCAACTACGCGGGTTCCGGTTCCGCTTTTCAGCTGGCGATGGAATTGTTCAAGGGCAAGACGGACACCCGCGCAGAGTTCATCCAGTACAAGAGCACCAACGAATCTATCGCCGCAATCCTCGCGGGCGATGTGTTGATGGCCATGGTCGACACGGGCCCGGCCGCGGCGCCGCTGGCCGGCGGACGGCTGCGCGCACTCGCCGTCACCTCCCCGAAGCGCTTGCCTTCGCTTGCCGATGTTCCGACCATGCGCGAGGCGGGCATGCCCGAGCTCGAGTTCCAGTTCTGGGCCGGCTTGTTCGCGCCGGCGGGTACGCCGGTGGTCATCGTGAAAAAACTGGAACAGGAAGTCAACCGTATCCTCGGGCTGGCGGACGTTAGCGAGCGCATGACGGGGATCCAGGTCACTCCCGCGGGCAGCACGTCGGAAGAATTCGCGAGAATCCTGTCGGCAGACCTCGCGCGCTGGAGCGCCGTCGCCAAGGCCGCCAACATCAAGCCCAACGACTGATCGCAGGATGAATACCGGCGGAGCCCGCCGAGTTAGAATGACCGGATCGACCAAGGAGGAAGCCATGAGCGAACAACTGAGACAATTGATCTTCGATACGCAGGCCGCCTTTCGCGCCAAGCCGGAAGCGGCCCAGGCGACGTTCAGGTCGTCGTCGCGCCTGACGGACGGGTTCCGTTCGGAGGTCTCGATTCGGCAGCACCGGCTGGCGGCGGACGAGCCGGCAGCGCTCGGCGGCGCCGATTCGGGTCCCAACCCGGTCGAGCTGGTTCTTGCCGCGTTGGGCACCTGCCAGGAAATCACCTATCGCGCCTATGCGACGGCGATGGGGATTCCGCTGGATTCGGTGTCGGTCGAACTCGTGGGGGACATCGACCTGCGTGGATTTTTCGCGGTCGACGAATCGGTGCGCTCCGGCTACCAGAACATTCGCGGCACGGTGAATATCGAGTCGAGCGCGAGCGAAGCGGACCTGCAGAAATTGCGCGCGGTGGTGGATGCACATTGCCCGGTTCTCGATATCCTCACCAACAAGGTGCCCGTCTCGCTGAATCTGTCGATCAAGTCCGCGAAGGCCGCGTGAACGCGTCAAAATGCCGCATGTGTTGAGTACCGCGGGCCGGGGCTAGCGTGGCGATCGCGGTGCGAAGTGCGTGATTCCCGGGTCCTCAGCCGCGGGCAAGTTTCAGCAACCGCTCGCAGTAGGATGCATTCCACGTTCCCCGAGGAAGAACAATCGTGACCTCAGGATTCAAAGGGTTCATACGCATCGCAGCCCTCGCCGCGCTTGGCGCCACGCATGCGCTGGCGCAGACCTATCCCACGAAGCCGATCCGGATCCTGATCGCGCAAGCTCCTGGTAGCGCCACGGACGTGATCAGTCGCGTGGTCGGAAACCGGCTCTCCGAGGAGCTCGGGCAGCCGATCGTCATCGAGGCGAAGCCGGGCGCGGGCGGGATGCTCGGCACGGAGGCGGCGGCGCGCTCGGCGCCCGACGGCTACACGCTGTTCATGGCGAACAATTCCACCCACGGCTCGAACCCCGCCGTGTACGCGAAGCTGCCGTACGACGCGGTCAACGACTTCGCGCCGATCGCATTTGTCGCCACGGTCCCTTACGTGCTGGTCCTGTCGCCCTCGATGCCGGTCAACTCGGTTCAGCAGCTTATCGCGCACGTGAAGTCGAGTACCGGGAAGATCAACTATGCGTCGGCGGGCAATGGCAGTACCCACCACTTCTGTGGAGAGTTGCTCAAGTCGATGGCGGGCATCGACATCCTCCATATCCCCTACAAGGGCTCGCCGCCCGCCATCGCGGGCCTGCTCGGCGGCGAAGTCTCGATGATGTTTGCCAACGTCGCCGACATCGGGTCGCAGATCAGGAGCGGGAAGGTCAAGGCGCTCGCAGTCACCACGGCCAAGCGCGCGAGCTCGCTGCCGGACCTGCCGACGCTGTCCGAGGCCGGGCTGCCGGGGTTTGAAATCGTGTCTTGGTTCGGCCTGCTCGCACCTGCGGGGACGCCTGCTCCCATCGTCGCGAGGCTGAACGCGGAAACCGTCAAGGTATTGGCAAGGGCCGATGTGCAGGCCACGCTCGGCGCCCAGGGCCTGGAGGTCGCTCCCGGCTCCCCGGAGCAGTTCGGAGCGCACATCAAGAGCGAAATCGCGAAGTTCACCCGGATCGGCAAGGCCGCCGGCATCAAGGCCGAGTAGAGGCGGCATTCGCTTCACCAGGTGCGCTGCCAGGCGAGACCATGACCGGGGATGCGATGGCGCTCGCGGCGCGCTACCTCGAGTCCGTGATCGAAGGGCTGGACCTTTGTCCCTATGCGCGCCCGGCGCGCCGCGCGGGTGGCGTGCGCATGGAGCGCATCGGCTCCGGGCACGGGGCAGAGCACTGTGCTATGCGCGTCGCGGAACTGGCGCAGGACGATGCGGCCGAAGCCATCCTTCTGGTGTTCGACCTCGACGCCGGCGACCCGCGCCACGAGGTGCGCGTTTTCGAAACGTTTCTGCGGGAATTCCAGAATCTGTACCGGGCGACCCGCGCGCCCGCGTTCTATTCCGTGATGTTTCATCCGCTCATCGAGGAACGCGTGCCGCGCACCACGCCCGACAGCCTGATCCAGGTGATCCGCCGCGCACCGGTGCCGATGATCCAGTGCCTGCGCGCGTCGGTAATGGAAGCGGTACGCGCGCAGGCGCAGTCGAGCGCGCGCGAGCGGCTCGCGGCTGGCGCGGAGTCCGCGGGTTGGGCACTGACCGACTCGGTGCTGTCGCAATCGGTGGCACAGGCGAATTTCGAGCGCTGCGGGGAAGGCGACGGCCGGCGCGAACTCGAGGATCGGCTAAGTGCCCTGGTGGTGCGACCGAACGACAAAGGTGCCAGCTGACTGTCAGCCCGTCCCGCCGTTCGCGAAACTCAGGGCGCGGCGCGGTAGTCCTTCAGTTCCCAGACGACCCAGTCGCGAATCACGTGCCGGCCACTGCGCCCCGAGCGCTCGGCGCGGTCATAGCGCATTTCGTGGCGTACCCAGCGCTTCACTTCCGGCGCGTACCAGTAGACGTCGGTGACGCTGGTGTCGTTCCAGCGGTAATCCCGGTCGCCAAGCGTCGCGTAGCGATACACCTTGAGCGCGTTGAACGCCCCCGCAGGCGTGTGCACGCGCTCCCACGCCTGCGCGCAGCCCTCCGCCCACCCGCGGTAGCCGTAGCCCTGCACGTCGGTCATCGCCACCGCCTCGCTCCAGCACACGCCCGGCGCGAGCGGAAACGGCACCTGGATGAGCGGTGCGCCGAACGCGCGCGGCTCGGGCCCGAGGCGCTCGCTTCGCACGCGCCATGGCGCGGCAATCGCCTCCTCCTCCGGTGCCTCCCCGGCGCGGTCGCTTGCGCGCGTGAGCGTGTAACCGAGTTGTGCCGGGCGCAGGGTCTCGGTGACGGTGCCCGAGACGAGCTTGTTGTAGGGGTTGATCCGGACGTAGGTCCACTGTTCGGCGCCGGTCAGTTGCGGCTCGGGAAGCGCGCCCGTCGGTGCGTCGACCGGGGGCGGCGCCGCTGCGCATCCCGCGAGCAGCATGGCGCAGGCCACGAGGGAATGCGCGCCGCAGTTCACGGCGCCGTCCTTGCGTGCCGGCTGGAGGGCGCGAAAACCAAATTGCCTGCGCTCGTGCTCTGGAGCATTCCGATTTCTCCGCATCTTTTCATTTTACGTCGACACGCTGGCGCCCGGTATGCGTTCTTACGCCAGCGTCACTGGATAGGTGGGTTTTCGACAGCGGGGTAGCGAAGTGGTCAGAACGAAAAGCAAATGTAACCAGGAGGGTTCGCAATCGGCCGTTATGGAGAGCTTTCCATAATGGCCGAAAGGGTGAATTCGTCATTTCTTGGAGCGGACCTTCCTGACGGCTCCAAAGTATGCGTCCGGCGCGCAACGCGAGCGCCCGCTCAGTCCGAAGCGCGGACATTCGCGCCGAACACCTTGAATGTCCGTAACCCGTTTTGCGGGACGCTCCGTTTGATGGAGTGTCAGCCACTCATTGCGGGGAAGTCCATGAATGCGACTCGCCAACTTCGTCACCTCCTGTCCGCGGCACTGGGCGCGGCCTCGCTGCTCCTCTGCAGCGCCACATTCGCGCAACGCGCTCTCCGGATTGCGCCACCCGCGAATCGCGAGATCGCGCCGCGCCTCGTAGTCGCGGGTCAGGCCGGCCGGCCGGTGCAGCTCGAATCGGTCTCGATCGCGGCCGATCTCGTCGGCGGCCAGGCGCAGACCGATATCCAGCTCGTTTTCCGCAATCCGAACCGGCGCGTGCTCGAAGGCGAACTGCAGTTCCCGCTGCTCGACGGCCAGCAGGTGGCCGGGTTCTCACTCGACGTGGACGGCCGACTGCGGGACGCGGTTCCCGTCGAAAAGGACAAGGGCCGCCAGATGTTCGAGGACATCGTGCGGCGCGGCGTCGATCCCGGCCTGCTGGAGGCGACGCAGGGCAACAACTACAAGCTGCGGGTCTATCCGCTGCCGGCGCAGGGCACGCGCACGATCCGGCTGCGCATCATCGAGGCGCTTGCGCCGCACGCCGGCGCGCGCGTGTTCCGCCTTGCACTGGGTTACGGCGCCGAAATTCCCCGCTACTCGCTGGCGATCCGCGTGCGCGGCGTAGACGCGCCGCCCGGCGCGACCTGGCCCAATCCCGGCGGGATCCGGTTCGAGCGCGACGTCGATGGGTATACAGCGAAGCTCGAGCGGCGCGATTTCACCGCCTCCGGTTTCCTCGAGGTGACCACGCGTCAGCCCGGCGCGCGCGCCTGGGCCGGCGAGTTCGGTGACGCGCGCTACTTCTTTGCCGAATTTCCTGTGCGAGGCACGTCCGCCGCGCGGCGCCTCCCGAAATCGGTCGCGCTCGTCTGGGACAGTTCGGCTTCGGGCGCAAAACGGGACTACGGCCGCGAGTTTGCTCTGCTGGACGCTTATTTCGCGCGCATGGGCGACGGTACCGTACTCCTGCAGCGCGTGCGGGAAACCGTTTCCGCACCCGAGGAGCATCGCATCACGGGTGGAAACTGGCGTGCCCTGCGTACTGCGCTAGAGCAAACGGTGTACGACGGCGCCACCAACCTCGGCGCCCTGATGCCGCTCGCCGGAGCGGACGAAACGCTGCTCTTCAGCGATGGGCTGCAGAATTTCGGCGAACCCGCGGCGCCGAAACTCGCGGGCCGCGTCTACGCCATTTCGTCGGTGGCGTCGGTTAACGCGCCGTTGCTGCGCCATCTGGCGGAATCTACAGGAGGCCGCTTCATCGATCTGCTCGCGCAGACGCGATCGGAGGCCGCCGACAAGCTGCTCAAGTCCGCCGCGCGGCTTCTCCACGTGGAGGCCGACGGCGCGCGCGAGGTGATCGCCGCATCGCCATTTCCGCGCGCCGGATTTCTCAGCTTCGCGGGCGTTCTCAGCGGCATTTCGGCGACATTGAAGGTCACGGTGGAGCAGCCGGGGGGTGCGGTGCAGACGCAGACGGTAGAAGTGCGCGGAGCGCGTGGCGGCAGCGACCTGCCCGCTCGCCAGTGGGCGCGGCTGCGCGTGGATGCGCTCGAGGCTGAATACGACCTGCACCGCGCCGAGATCCGCCGCATCGGCAAAGCGTTCGGCCTCGTGACGCGTGAAACCTCGCTCATCGTGCTGGAGCGGGTCGAGGACTACGCGCGCAACGAAATCGTGCCGCCGGCCGAGTTGCGCGACGCCTACGAGCGCCTGCTGGGCGCGGCCGCGCAACGCCGCACGGCCGAACGCCAGTCGCACCTGGAGCGCATCGTCAAGCTGTTCCAGGAGAAGCAGGCATGGTGGAACCGGCAGTTTCCGAAGGACGCGCGTCCGGCGGCGAAGAACGAGGAGAAGCAGCCCGCCGCCATCGCTGCGGAACGTGCCGCTGGTGCCGTGCGAGAGGATCGGCTGCAGATGATGCAGCGGCGCGATGCGCCCGCCGCTGCGGCGGCGCCGCGTCCCGCGGACCGGGCCGAAGCCGCGAAATCCGCACCCGGCATCCAGGCACTTGCGCGCTCCGAACCCGGCACAACGCAGTCTGCGGAGATGCGCATCCAGCTGAAACGCTGGACACCGGACGCGGCCTACGTTCGCCGGCTTCAGCAGGCGGCAGCGAAGGATCTGTATCGCATCTACCTCGACGAACGCTTGGAGTATGCCGCGAGCACAGCATTCTTCCTCGATGCGGCAGACATCTTCTTCGATCGGGGAGAGCGGGAACTCGGCATCCGCATTCTGTCGAACCTCGCGGAGATGGACCTGGAGAATCGCCACGTGCTGCGCATCCTTGGCTATCGCCTGATGCAGGCCGCGGAACCGAAGCTCGCGATTGCCGTGTTCAAGCGCGTGCTCGAGCTGAGTCCCGAGGAGCCTCAGTCTTATCGCGACCTGGGCCTCGCGTACGCCGCCACCGGCCAGACGCAACTCGCCGTGGACATGCTCCACGAAGTGGCGGTGCGTCCGTGGCACGGGCGGTTCCCGGAGATCGAACTGATCACGCTCGCCGAACTTAACGCGATCGTTGCGCGCTCACAAGACAAACCCGATACCAGCCGCCTCGACGCGCGGCTGCTGCACAACCTGCCGCTCGACCTGCGCGTGGTGCTGTCATGGGATGCCGACAACACCGACATCGACCTCTGGGTCACCGACCCGAACGGCGAGAAGGCCTACTACGGCAACCGCCTCAGCTACCAGGGCGGGCGCATGTCGCAGGATTTCACCGGGGGCTACGGGCCGGAGGAGTTTTCGCTGCGCTCCGCGAAACCGGGCCGCTACAAGGTCGAGGCGCAGTTCTACGGCAACCGGCAGCAGATCGTTGCCGGGGCGACCACTCTGCAACTGCGGCTTGCGACCCGTTTCGGCACCGCGGATGAGGCGGAGAAAATCGTCACGCTGCGCCTGAAGGGACAGGGCGAAGTGGTGACAGTCGGAGAGTTTGAGGTGAAATGACGTACCGCGCCATTTCAACCGTGCATGCGGTTCAGTTGCCTGGCGACGATGTCGTGATTGAGCCACAGCACGGGTCCGGCGGGATTGGACGTCTCGCGGAACATGAGCGGCCCGGTACCTTCCAGCACCAGCGCGCTCAGGTGGTCGGTGACGAGCGCCTTGCGGTCCTTGTGCATCTGCACGATCTCTTCCGAGGTGCCGATCATGAGATCGGCAAGCGCCTCGCTGTTGTCCATCGGCCAGGCGGCGAAATTGCGGAATCCGGCCATCACGGCGCTCGCGTTGTAGGTATCGATCTTCTGCAGCAGCGTTTCGAGCGAAATTCCTTCCTGCAATAAATCGCGGCAGGCCTGCCACTGCGCCTGCGCCCAGGCGCCGCCGTCCTCGTTCCTGAGCGCGGCGAGCAGGGGAAACAGCGATAGCTCGACACCGACGAAGATGTCGGAGGAGTTGGTGCGTATCTCCGGGCAGTTGTACACCGTGGCGTGGACACACTGCGCCCAGGCGGCCTGCGCGATGCGCTCGAGGCGCATCTTCGCGTAACCCTGCGTGTAGCTCGTATAGGTCTGCCACTGGTACTGCCCGTCGATGAGGATCTCGGTGCCGTGATAACCGTAAGCCGTGTAGCGCACCTGGCCGCCTGTCCTCTCCACCCTTGCGCGGATGGCCGCGCTGCCCTCGATCAGATGCTCGAAGGTATTCGCGGTCACCTCGTCGAAGTTCATGAGGATCAGCTTGCCAAGTTCGCTGTCAAGCAGGGCGCGCGAACAGATGAAACGCTCGCCGCGCCCCTTGTAGATGCGATTCGCGACCGCAAGAAAGACCTTGGCTCTGGGAACGCCGCCCGCCATGGTATGCGCGAAGAAGACGTTGCTGCCGTCGGCGATTACGCCGTCCAGCGCAGTCATGACGCGGACCAGGGAATCGCGAAACCGCTTGACGCCGATTTCCCGGCATCGCTCGATCTGCGGCCAATCCAGCTTGTCGCCCTGCCAGCTCTTGAGCGTCATGCCGGCGAGCAGATCGGTCGGATTGGCTTGGCCCGCAGGCGCGTCCAGGTCGAATCCGGCCATCAGCGGCACGTTGATGATCCGCCCGCCGAGGTTGGACTCGGCCAGCGCCAACTCCTCTTCGTTCAGAGGGCGCAACACGTTGTTTTCGTCGCGGCGGCCGACGGTGGTGCCGATCACGGTCATCCCCGCCCTGCGCGCCTCGTTCACGAGCCCGTTGGCGTAACCCCGGCCAAACAGCTCCCCGAAGAGAACGAAGACGTCGCCCTCGCGGAAACAATGCTTCTCCGGGAGGTTTCTCAATGAAACTCGTGATTGCATGTCGATATTCTCCATCATGCGAGTTGGCACGCGGCTCACGCGCGAAGCGGCGATTCGTCCATCAGGGAACATTGTTCCTTCAGCTCCAGAATCCGGTCCTGCCAGTAGCGCGCCGTATTGAACCACGGGAACGCGGCGGGAAACGCCGGGTCGTCCCAGCGCCGCGCGATCCACGCCGAGTAATGGATCAGGCGCAGCGTGCGCAGCGGCTCGATCAGCAGCAGCTCGAGCCGGTCGAATTCGCGGAACATTTCGTAACCGGCGAGCAGCTTGCCGAGCTGCTCTTCTGCAACCGCGCGCTCGCCCGCGAGCAGCATCCACAGGTCCTGTACCGCGGGGCCGGTGCGGCTGTCGTCGAGGTCGACGAAATGCGGGCCCTCCGGGGTCCACAGGATGTTGCCCGCATGGCAATCGCCGTGCAGACGCAGCCTGCGCACGCCACGCGCGGTTTCGAACGCGGTGCGCACCCGGCCGAGCGCCATGTCGATGGCGCTCGTCCACGCCTCGCGAAGATCGGCGGGGATGAACCCGTTCGCCAGCAGATACTCCCGCGGCTCCTCGCCGAAGCCTGCGATGTCGAGCGCAGGACGCGCTTGAAACGGCGAACTTGCACCGACCGCATGGATGCGCCCCAGGAAGCGTCCGATCCACTCGAGCACGCTCGGGTCTTCCAGTTCGGGCGGACGGCCGCCGCGCCGCGGAAAGACCGCGAAGCGGAAACCCTCGAATCTGTTGAGCGTATGGCCGGCGAGTTCGATCGGCGCGACGACCGGAATTTCGCGCCGCACCAGTTCGGCCGAAAAAGAATGTTCTTCGGCAATCTGCGTATCGCTCCAGCGCGCCGGGCGGTAGAACTTGGCCACCACCGGAGGTTCTTCGTCCCGCCACACCTGATAAACGCGGTTTTCGTAGCTGTTCAGTGTGAGCAGCCGCCCGTCGCCGCGCACCCCGACGCTCTCGAGCGCGTCGAGCACATGCTCGGGGGTAAGGCCGGAATAGGGCGGCGCATCGTCGGACATGCAGCCATTGTACGGGCGAGCGTATGCTTGACCCGCCGGTCAATCACAAAGCGCGGAATCCGACGATCAAGCCGAGCGCCGCAACACCCGCCCCGAACGCGCGCCGCCCGGTTTCCGGTCGCGCCAGGCGACCTGCCCGTTGACGATCACCGTATCGATGCCCTTCGCCGCCTGTATCGGTTTGGCAAAGGTCGCAGATTCGTCCACCGTGCCGGCGTCGAACAGCGTGATATCCGCGAACGCGCCCTCCCGCAGCACGCCGCGGTCCTTGAGTCCGAAGTTCTTCGCGCTCAGCCCGGTCATCTTGTAGACCGCGGTCTCCAGCGGGAACAGGCCGAGACCGCGCGCGTAGTGGCCGAGCACGCGCGGGAAACTGCCCCACAGGCGGGGGTGCGGTGCGGCGTCGTGCGGCAGGCCATCCGAACCGACCATGGTGTGCTCGTACGCAAGGATGCGCTGCACGTCGGCTTCGTCCATCGAGAAGTAGATCGCACCTGCCGGCAGCAGTTTTTCGACGGCCGCTTCCAGGGGCAGCGCCATGCGCTTTGCCACTTCTTCCAGCTCCATGCCGCTGAACTCGGGATGGGGCGTGGACCAGGTTATCAGCACTTTCGAGGCCACCTTCGTGCGCTCGAAGCTGAGGATCGTGGAGGAGGCCGAATAGGGGTAGCAGTCGAGGCACACCGTTTGCGTTTTCATCCGCTCGGAGATGAATGCGAGCGTCTCGGGCGATCGGCCGCGATTGGCCGACCCGACCACCTTGTGGTGCGAGATCACCACCGGCACGCCGACTTCGCGCCCGACGCGGAACGATTCCTCGAGGGAGTCGATCACGCGATCGGCTTCGTCGCGCATGTGCGTGCAGTAGATGCCACCTGATTCCTTCAGCGGCCTGCAGATCTCGATGATTTCCTCGGTGCTCGCCGCGTTCGCGGGCTCGTAGTAAAGACCGGTCGAGACACCGACCGCGCCAGACGAGAGCGCCTCGCGCACCCGCTCGCGCATGCGCCCGATCTCGGCCGGATTCGCAGTGCGTTCGACATCGTCCATTTCCGCTACGCGCAGCGAGCTGTGACCAACGAGGAGCGCGCAGTTGGTCGCGGCGGGTTTCGCCTGCAGTTCCTCCACATACGAGCGGAACGTCGGGAAGCGATACCAGCTTCCCTCCTTGTCGAGCAGGTCGAGCGGCGGAACCGCGTGCGCCCGCCGGCCGGCCGGCATCGGTGCAAGGCTGATGCCGCAGTTGCCCGCGACCACCGTGGTGACGCCCTGACTGATCTTGGGCGCCATCTCCGGCGCTGAGAGCATCAGACGGTCGTCGTGGGTGTGCGCATCGATGAAGCCGGGCGCTGCCACCTTGCCCGAGGCATCGAACTCCGTGTCTGCCTTCGCATCGTCGAGCCGTCCGATTTTCACCACGCGGTCGGCGCGCACTGCGATATCGGCGCTGAAACGCGGTGCGCGCGTACCGTCGATGACCGTCGCATTGCGGATCAACAGGTCGTAGCGTTCGGTCATGTCTACGTATAGGTGCTGGGGGCGCGCTTCGCCTTGCGCGGCTCGCGGTACTGGGTGACGCGGGCGGTGACCGCGCGCTCGAACGGGTCGCGGCGCAGCAGCGCCTTTTCCTGTGCCCGGGTCATCAGCCGGTAGTGACGTATTTCTTCCAGCCGCACGGCCACGTCCCATGCGCCTTTTTCGCCGCCGACCCAGACTTTCGGATCCATGCGGCGCAGGTCGAACGCGATGGAGTACTCGCGCAGCGTCTTGCGGCCGCGCGAATTGGCGTACTCGTGCGCGTACGAAAGCGCGAGTTCGCGCAGCGTGCGGTAGACGGGATCGCGGTAGCGCAGGCCCACGCCGTTGGTCTTCGCCAGCGCGCCCCAGTGGCCGCGGCGGCGAAACAGCGTCACCACGTGATCGGAGTCCTTGACCGCGCGCAGGTCGAACAACAGCGGCGGCTCGCCGTGCACCCACAGGGCCGCCGCGGCGAGCATGGCGCCTTCGATGCAGTGCGCCCGGCGCGTACGCAACACGGTGCGCACCGTGTCGCAGGTGTCGCCGTAGGGCTCGAAGTTCTGCCTCAGCGCGAACAGGAACGCCTGGATCTTTTCCGGCGTATCGAGGCGCCGCAGCACTGCGAACTCCGCGCGCGTGAGACCGAGATCCCGGGCCGTGGCGCGGCGTTTCCTGATCACGCTTTCCCTTCCCGCGCGGGCAACAGGCGATCGACGGCGGCGGCGATGCGCAGGCAGGCCTGGGAGAGGTTTTCCATCGAGGTCGCAAACGTGGCGCGGAACCACGGCGAGGTGCCATAAGCGGCGCCGTGCACCAGCGACACGCCGGCGAAATCGAGCAGGTAGAGCACCACCGTTTCGTCATCCGCGAGGATCCGTCCGTCCGGGGTAGTGCGTCCGATCAAGCCCGCGCAGGAAACATAGAAATAGAACGCCCCCGGTGGCTTTTCGCACGCGAGGCCCGGGATCGCCACCAGTTTCGGTGCGATCGCATCGCGGCGCGCCTGGAACTCCGCGCAGCGGCCCGCAACGATGTCCTGCGGTCCGCGCAGCGCGGCGACCGCGGCCGCCTGGCTCACCGAACTCGGATTGGACGTGCTCTGCGACTGGATCTTCGCCATGTTGCGGATGAGCTGCGCGGGTCCGCCCGCGTAGCCGATGCGCCAGCCAGTCATCGCGTAGGCTTTCGACACGCCATTCACCGTGAGCGTGCGCTCGGCAAGCTGCGGCGCGACCTGCGCCAGCGTGGCGAATCGCCGCCCGTCGTAGAGGATGTGCTCGTACATGTCGTCGGCCAGCACCCAGATCTGCGGGTGGTGCTCCAGCACCTGGGCGAGCGCGCGCAGTTCATGCTCGGAATACACCGCGCCGGAAGGATTGCACGGGGAATTGAGCACCAGCCAGCGAGTTCGAGACGTGATCGCGGCCTCGAGTTCCTGGGGCCTCAGCTTGAGCCCGTGCTCGGGCCGCGTCGGAACTCCCACCGGCGTGCCTTCCGCGAGCAGCACCATGTCAGGATACGACACCCAGTAAGGCGCGGGAAGGATGACTTCGTCGCCTGCATCGAGCGTCGCCATGAAGGCATTGAACAGCACTTGTTTGCCGCCGGCGCCGACGGTGATGTTGTCCGCCGTGAACGCCAAGTGATTGTCGCGCTGGAATTTTTCCATAATCGCATGTTTCAGCTCCGGCGTTCCGTCGACCGAGGTGTAGCGGGTCTGGCCCGCGCGCGCCGCCTGGTACGCGGCCTCGATGACGTGCTCCGGCGTCGGGAAGTCCGGTTCGCCCTGCCCGAGATTGATGATGTCCCGCCCCGCCGCGTTCAAATCGCGGGCGCGCTGCGCTGCGCGGTTCGAAGGCGACACCTTGATGCGCGCAATACGGCGCGAGAATCGCATGCTTCTCTCAGTTCACCGTGATGGTTCGCTCTCGCACCAGCCGCCCCCACTTCTCCCGCTCGCGGCGCACGTGCCCGGCGAATGATGCGGGCATTCCGCCGACGGATTCCGCACCGAGTTCGGCAAAGCGCGCGCGCATCTCCGCGGCGAGCTTGTCTGCGATCAGGCGCGCAACGATGTCCGTCGATCCCCCTGGCGCGAACGGTACGACGATACGCAGCGCGCGCGTCGGGTACTGCTGTGCATGCGCGCCGGTAGCAAGCGCGATCGACGCGCTCATTGATACGATCAGTGCGGCGAGGAATTTCAGCACGGGAGCTCCCGCACGCGCATGTTCCAATCCATACGCACGGATGGAGTTTAGCGGAAATGCAGAGTGAATCCCGTCAGGCGCGGTGAAACAGGTACGCGTCCATGGCAAGTACGCCGTCTTCCACCTTGTCGTACGTGCACTCGACCCTGGGTTGCGCGCCAGCGGCCCCCAATGCCACAAATAACGGCATGAAATGCTCTTCGGTCGGATGCGCGCGCGCGGCGTACGGGGCAAGGCTGCGGTAATCGGTGAGGTCCTCGATAGCGTGCGCTTCCAGCCGCTGCCTGATCCACGCCTGGAATTCGAGCACGTAGGAGGCTGCGCGGTCGGAGCCCGTGCGCTCGCGCAGGTTGTGCGTGGTCTGACCCGAGCCGATGACGAGCACGCCTTCCTCGGCGAGCGGCGCGAGCGCGCGCCCGAGCTGCAGGTGATGGCGCGCGCCCAGCGGCGTCTGCAGCGAAATCTGCAGCACGGGAACATCGGCCGCCGGATGGGAATGAAGCAGCGGCGACCACGCGCCATGGTCGAGCCCGCGGCAGCCGTCGATGGCCGCCGTATAGCCCGCGGTCTTCAACAGTTGCTGGGCCCGGGCGGCAAGCACCGGGGCGCCGTGCGCGGCATAGCGAATCTTGTAGAGCGGCGCGGGAAAGCCGAAGAAGTCGTGAATCGTCTCGGGTTTTGCATGGCCTGTAAGCATCGGGAGATTGGTGTCCCAGTGTGCCGAGGCGACGAGAATCGCCTTGGGCTGCGGGTAGCGGCGGCCGAGCGCAGCCCACACCTCGCCGACCGCGCCCGGTTCGAGCGCATGCATCGGCGAGCCGTGGGAGATGAACAGCGTGGGCAGCGCGACGGCCATGGCGCTACTTCACGAGTCCTTCGGCTTTCAGGGTTTCCTGCACCTTGGGCCGCGCGGCGACGCGCGCGACGTAGGCCTTGATCGCCGGCCAGCGCCCGAGGTCCACGCCGGTCATGCCCGACCAGTTGAGCACCGTGAACATGTACGCGTCGGCGACGGTGAATTGCTCGCCCATGAGCCAGGACCTGCCCTCGAGCTGCTTCGCGACGTAGTCGAGCCGCAAGCCGAGCCGGTCCAGCGTCGCCTGCTTCCAGTCGCCGGCGCATTTCGGGTTGAACATCGCGCCCCAGGTCTTGTGCAATTCGGAGGTGATGAAGTTGAGCCACTCCTGCAGGCGATAGCGTTCCGTGGTGCCTGCCTTCGGCGCGAGGCCCGACTCGGGCTTCTGGTCGGCGAGGTACTGCACGATCACGGGTCCTTCGGTGAAGCGCTCGCCGCTGTCGAGTTCCAGCAGCGGGACATAACCTTTCGCATTGACCTGGTTGTAATCGCCGCCGCTCGCGAGTTGCTTGGATTTCAGGTCGACTTTCTGCAGATCGACCGCGATGCCGGCTTCGCGCGCCACGATGTGCGGCGAGAGCGAACAGGCGCCGGGTGAGAAGTAAAGTTTCATGCTGACACTCCTGGCTGTTCTGACGGTTGGGGGGTGGGGATTATGCATTCATGCAGTGCGTAGCGTTGCGCCCCGCGCGAACAGTTTCGAAAGCGCGAATCGGCCATCGCCAAGCAATACCTGGACAAGCGCAGCTGCGCTCAGGAAGGCGGGGTACTCCCAGCCGCCATTGGCCACGGTAAACAGCCAGCCGTTGCCGGCGTGTACCCAGGTCGCGCCGAGCAATACCGGGATCAACGCCGCCGCGACGTAGCGCGCATGGACACCGGCCAGGATCAGCGCGCCTCCGACCAGTTCTGCGAAGAACGTAACGTAGGCGAGCGGGCCGGGAAGTCCGAGCGATTCGAAGAACTTCACCGTGCCGGGCAGCGTGAACACCGAATACTTCAGCAGCGCGTGCGCAATGAACATCACCCCGAGGGCCACGCGCAGCACGAACGCGGCGTAAGGGGCGGTACGTATATCGATCATGATCCGGTTCCTCATTTGGTTGATGGCACGTGCGGAATGCACGTTGGATTGCAGTCTGACTATAAACGGATATGGGATAAAGGTAGTAAAATGAAATTAATAATACCGATTATCAGGATAATATCGCACGATGGATCGACTTCAGGCGATACGAGTATTCTCTCAAGTTGTTGAATCCGGGAGCTTTTCAAAGGCTGCAGTACGGCTTGACATTTCTCCCACGGCTGCATCGCGGTTCGTCGCTGAACTCGAAGCCCATCTGAATACGCGGCTGTTGCAACGCACCACGCGGCGTGTGAACCTGACCGACAGCGGGCGCGGTTTCTACGAGCGTTGCGTGCAGATCCTTGCGGAACTCGACGATGCGGAGCAGGAAGCTTCGCAGGCATCCGCCATGCCCCGCGGCACGATCCGGCTGACGACGTCGATCAACTTCGGCATGCGTCACGTGACCCCGGCAATCGCCGCATTCCTGGTGCATTACCCGCAGGTGAAATTCGACGTGTCGCTGTCGGATCGCGTCGTGGACCTGGTCGAGGAAGGATTCGACCTCGCGATTCGCATCGGCACCGCGGGACGGGACACGCTGGTGGCGCGCAAGCTCGGCGAGACCCGCCTCGTGCCCTGCGCTTCGCCCGCGTATCTGGCCCGGCACGGGACGCCTGCGACGCCGGAGGACCTCGAGCCACACAACTGCCTGACCTACGAATATGCGCTGCGCGACCAATGGGTCTTCGTCGACGCCGCCGGGCGCGAGCACTCGGTGCGCGTTTCCGGCAGCCTCAATTCGAACAACGGCGACCTGCTCGCCGAAGCTGCAGTGCAGGGGGTAGGCATCGTGTGCGAACCGACCTTCATCGTCGGACCGGAGATCCGCGCCGGGCGGCTGGTGCCGATCCTGCAGGAATTCGCCGCGCCGCGCAGCCCGATCTACGCGGTGTACACGAGCCGCAAGCACCTGTCGGCGCGCGTGCGGCTGTTCGTGGATTTTCTGCTCGAGCGGTTCGGCCAGACGGCGGACTTCACGATCCCGGCACTCATCGTTTCACGAACTTGAGCGTGAAGCGGTCGCTCTCGCCGATGGCGGCGTATTTCGCGCGATCCCTGTCCTTCAGGCGATACGTCGGTGGCAGCGTCCATACGCCTTCGGGATGATCCTTCGTGTCCCTCGGATTGGCATTGGTCTCCGACGAGCCGACGAGCTTGAACCCGGCCTTTTCGATCAGCGCGATCGCGAAGTCCTGGCGAACGTAGCCCGATTTCAGCTGTGCTTGCTGTGGCTGATCGGTGCGTCCGCGATGATCGACCACGCCGAGCACGCCGCCTGGCTTGAGCGCCTTGTGGAAGGCGCGCAGCGCCCCGTCGACTTCGTTGCGTTCGATCCAGTTGTGCAGGTTGCGGAACGTGAGCACAAAGTCCGCGCTGCCGGCGGGCGCGATCTCGTGCAGGTCCGCGTTGAATTGCGTGACCACGACCTTGTCGTATAGCGCGGGCTCGGCCTTCAGCCTCGCGAGCAGTTTCAGATGGTCGGCAAGATACTGCGGCGCCGCCATTCGATCGCGGTTTGCAGCAATGTAAAGGCCCTTGTCCTTCAGGTGGGGCGCGAGAATTTCCATGTAATAACCGCCGCTGCCCGGCAGGATTTCCACCACGGTGCTGTCGTCCCTGACGCCGAAGAACGTGAGCACCTCGAGCGGATGCCGGAATCCATCTCGCGCCACGTTGCCGGCGCTGCGATGGGGTGCCGCGAGCCGCTGCGCGAGGTCGCTTGCATCCCGCATGGGCACCGGTGCGCAGGACGACGCGACGATCGAAACCATTGCCGCGGCGAGCAGCCAGGCAATGGGGGAAACGACTTCGTCCGGCTTCGCGAGCGAGTGCATGGGCTGGCTAGACGCGGGCGGCCAGTTGCCGCGTCAGATCGGCGGCGGGTATCTCCTTGCATCCGGTCACGTTCTGACCGGCCCACATCGGAGAAAAATCGCCGCTGCCCCGGCGTTCACTCGCTGCGCGCAGAGGTCCCATGGCGGAGGTGGCGAGCGGAAACGCGGGTGCAACGGCGCTGATCGGGCCAAGCTCCCGCATGATGCGATTGACGATGCCGCGCGCGGGCCGGCCGGTGAATAGATTGGTGAGCATGGTGCGGCGGGCAGCCTCGCTTTTCAGCGCAGCCCGGTGTACTGCGCTCGTCGTGGCTTCCGGGCAAAGCAGGTAGGCCGTTCCAACCTGCGCGCCCGCGGCGCCGAGCGCCATGGCAGCGGCGACACCCCCGGCACCCGCAATGCCGCCCGCGGCAATCACGGGGATCTTCACCGCGCGCACGACCTGCGGCAACAGCGCAAAGGTTCCAACCTGGGAATTGACGTCCTCCGACAGAAAGATGCCGCGATGCCCGCCCGCCTCGAGGCCCTGCGCAATGACCGCGTCTGCACCATGCGCCTCGAGCCAAAGCGCTTCCTCGACGGTGGTCGCCGACGAAAGGATCTTCGATCCCCAGCTCCGCACGCGCGCGAGCAACTCGGCCGAAGGCAAACCAAAATGAAAGCTGACAACCGCAGGCTTGTATTCACCCAGCACGTCGGCGGCTTCGGGGCCGAACGGTGCACGTCCCGGGCCCGCAGGTACGGCGTCCAGGTCCAGCCCGAACTCCTGGTAATACGGCGCAAGCGCCGCTCGCCAGATGGCCTAGCGACCGACGCTCGGCGTGGGCGGCGCATGGCAGAAGAAATTTACGTTGTACGGCTCGGCGGTCTGCGACCTGAGCTCGTTGAGTTCGCTGCGCATGGCTTCGACGCTCAGCATGGCGCAGGGGAGCGAGCCCAGTCCGCCCGCGTTCGACACGGCAACCGCAAGCCGGCTGCCGTGCGCCCCCGCCATCGGTGCCTGGATGACGGGCAGTTCGATGCCCAGGAGTTCCTGCAGGTTCACTGACTTTTCTCCTTCAAGGCCCGCAGGACTTCGGCTGATTCCGGGAAACGGCCCGCGCGGTGCTTCGAGAAAATCATGACGCCATCCGCCACGACATCGAACACGCCGCCGGCGCCCTCGATGAGTTCAGGCTTGACGCCGAGCTGATCGGAGATTTCGGCCGCCAAACTGGAGGCCCGGGGCCGGTAGTCTCAAAGCCCGCAGTATTTGATGGTGATATGCATGGTCAGCCTCCTCGGGGCAACAGTTCAGGATAACCATTCGCCGAGGGTAACGGCAAGCCCGCCGGGGGTGTCCGGACGGATGAAAGCAACGAATTTCGCGGATGCCGGGCGAAGAAGGCGGCGGCCGGAATCTCCTCCACGAATCCGTCGGCTGCCGTGACCGGAATGGATAGCCCGCGAGCCGTGCCGGTACCAGCCCAAAGCAATGCGAAGCCAAGCACCAGCGGCAGCAGCCTCGCAACCATGGCGGGCCGGCTCATGCGAATTGTTCGCCGAACAGCAGGGACCAGGCGCTCCGGTAGGCTACGTCGTACCGGGTCTCGGCCGGCAGCTGTCCGAGGAAATCCCTGTGCTTCCGATCGTATTCGTCGATCCGCTGGAGGCGATCCTGGCCCAGGTCGAGGGCCGAGAGGAATCGCCCCGGATGGGCGACGATCAGTCTTCGCCATTCGTCCTCGAGGCCACCGGAGGCCGCCCACACGCGCGCGTGCCGCTGTCTGCTCAGAGGGTAGGTGGAGGACGCGTCGCCGAATGCCGCGTCGAAATACAGGTTCGGAAATCGCCTGATCAGCGATTCGACGTAGGCGGGCGTATATCGGGAGGCGCGTTCGATGTAGAGTACCTGTGCCAGGTGGCACCAGATCACCCTCGCCTTCAGATACTGTTCCAGCATGGCTTCGAGCGGCGCCAGAAGCTCGTCCTCCACTTCGTAGTGAATCTGGAACGCCATGCCCGTCGTCTGGCTCAGGCCGAATACGCGATGCGCTGCGGCGCCGTCGATTGGAACGCGGACATCGCGATCCAATTCACCGCGCCTCACCTGCCTGGGCGAAGGGTAGTGGCGAAACTCGAATTCACCGAGAAGCATCATCTGCCCTTTGCGGGCTGCAGCTGCCTGCGCGTCGAGGAATTCGTCCGCGGCTTCTGTCAGGGCTGGCGGTTGCCCGCCGTTGCCGACGGGAATGAAGCGGTCGGGATAGCGGGCGATCAACCGATCCGACAGATTGTCAAAACGCACACCCCTGCTGAACTGGTTCCTGCCGATATCCGCGGACAGCGCCATCAGCCCGATGTTCAGCCGATCCATGCTCTGTGCGATGGCATCGATATCGACGCTGGAGGAATTGCACGAACTCTCGATATCGACATAAGGCAGGTTTCCGGCGGCCAGGATCCTTCTGAGCCGTTCGGCATACGCCGCTTTCAATCGGGAGAAATCAGCGCTGCCCTCGGGGTTCCCGATCGCCGGCAGGCTCGCGGCGACCGGAAGCGCACAGGCCGCCTTGAGCAGGCGGCGTCGGGTGATCGTGTTCACGTTACGAAGAACGATGCCACCCGCTGCGGTAAGACCCGAGCGGTCCGTACAAGAGGTCGCGCTGATATTTCCTCGGATGAACCCGGGCGTCGCACGGAAAAGCGGTTCGAATGCGTGTCACCTGTGCCCCGCCCGCGTCGCATCGCCATCGAAGGAAGGTTCGACCGCATTTGCCAGCTGCAACAGCTCGTGCGGGAACTCCAGCAGAGCGCCGGGAGAGGCGGCCCGCAGCTCGGCGAGCGACCCGTGGCCCCAAAGGACCCCAACCGAGCGCAGGGCATTCGCCTGTGCTGCATGGATATCGATGCCGCGATCGCCAATCATCGTGGAGGACGCGGAGATCACACGCCCGGCAAGCAGCGAAGCCAGCTGGTGCTTCTTCTGGATTCCGATATCGCCGCCACTCACGAAACGGAAGTGCTGGCGAAGGCCGAACAAACGAAGAATGCGCTCTGCGAAATCGCCGCGCTTCGAGGTGCAGAGCCCGAGCGGGAGGCCGCTGGAGGCGAGGCTGTGCAATGCCTCGGGGACCCCGGAATAGAGCGAGTTCTCCGAGTAACCTACCTCTGCGTAGCGCTCGCGGTACTTGCAGACCAGGGCGGCGATATGCTCGCGCGACGCGCTTCCCGTAATCGAGGTGAACGTGTCGTCCAGCGGCGGACCGATGAATTTGGAGACTTGATCCTCGCAGATCGGCGGGTGACCAAAATGCTGAAGCGCGTAGTTGATGGAGCGGCCAAGGCCGAGCGCCGGATCGCTGATGGTGCCGTCGAGGTCGAAGATCAGAAACGCGATGGATGGCATGCAGTTCAGATTTCGAGGCATGCGGCGTCAGGACATGCCGTTCGCGTTGGCCGCCTTCTCAGGCACGTCCTGGCCGGCTTCCCAATGCTCGACGAGCTTTCCATTTTCGAGTTTGAACTAGATGAAGGCCTGCAGTCCTTCGGGGCCGGCAGCCGCAACCGGGTCGTGCTGGGTGCAGCGCGGGCCGAGATACCCGGACGCGGCCTCGAAGTCTTTCTGGTTGAGCGCTTTTTCATAGAACTCCACCACATTCTTCTTGCTGGACTCCTGTTGCAGCGCGTCCGCGCCCTGGATGGAAGTCATCGCGAGCGCGAGCGCCGCGGCTGCAAGAATTCCAACGATTCGTGTCATGCATTCCCCCTCGTGTTAACCGCAAATGCCTTGAAAAAAGTGTAGCAAAACACGCCATCCGCTGCCGCAGTCCGGTACAAATCGGCGATGCCCCTGTCGAAGTCGGCTTCGCTCATGATCCCCGATTCAAGAGAGGATTTCCGGATACCCTCGATCATCGCGGTAAACGTCTTCCTTGTGAATCCCTCGACCAGATCGGGCTTGCTGGCGTCGACGTAGACCATGCGCGGGGAGACGCGAAGCTCGCCAAAGCCAGCCTCCTTGAGCAAGGGGTAAAGCGCCCGTCCTATCAACGCATTGCCCCCTGCTCTTGCCTGCAACTCCACCTGGCAACGAACCGCCCTGCGCGCATAGTCGCTGTCCGGATAGAAGTACGCGGAGCCGTGGTCGCCTTCGATTACCGTAATGGTTCCCCCGGGCTTCAATACGCATTTCAATGCTCTCAGCGCCTCAACGGGCCGGGCCAGGTGCTCAAGCACGAAGCACACGAAGACGTGATCGAACGACCCGGTCGGAAACGGCAAATGGAAGATATCGGCCTGTCGCAACGTCACGTTGTTGATGCCTGCCCCCTGAACAGCCTTTCCCGCTTCGACGAGCGATGCTTCAGACAGGTCGATGGAGGTAATCAGCGCCTTCGGACTGTTCGACGCCAGCGTGACTGTTTGCGCACCGACACCGCAGCCGGCCTCCAGAACGCTGCTGCCTTCCGGGTAGGCCGTATCCCGATGCAACAGCTCCGCGAGCGTGGATGCCTGGTCCTGCAGCCGCCGATTTTCTCGCGCATCGTAACCATGCAGGTACGCGCTAGTCATCAAACGCCAGCGCCCTGCGCGTGGTGGTGTCGACACAGAACTCCGTATGCATTCCGCAGATTTCAAGGCTGGCAACCGCATGCCGCTCGAGGACTTCCGCCAACTCCGTGCGATGGAACGAATCCGGGGTGGTCTTTCGAATGCGCAGGTCGGTCGGCTCAACGTGAAGGCCACGGGCAAGTTGCCGCGCATCCGTTCCAAACTCAAGGTATCCGGATTCGGACTCGTGCTGCATGAAGATTACGGCCGCAGCTGCAGCGCGCGCCTTCTCGGAAACCTTGTTGATTCGAGCGATGACTTGCCGTGACTCAAAAGCGTCGTGTTCGCCTTCGCACAGACCCTGTTGGACGTCAATGACAAGGAGTGCCGTATTTATGGGTGGAGAAGTCATTGAAAGGCTTGGCCGCCTCCTGCAGGACGCCTGGCGAGGAGTGCCCACACGCCCGCGGCCGAAAGCAGCGAGCCACCCGCGAGATTGAAGCGCCGCTGCGCCCGTGGCGACGCCAACAATCTGCGCGCCGAGGCCGCGAACACTGCGTACAGCGTCGCGTTGACTGTGGCCATGGCTACGAATGTGGCGGCAAGGACCCAAAGCTGCTGCGTGACACTCGCATTCGGGTCAATGAACTGCGGCAGGAAGGCCACGAAGAACACGATTCGCTTCGGATTCAGTGCGGTGACGAAGGCGAGCCAGAGTTCGACGGACATAGGTGGTACTCCTCTAGGGGGCTGGAGGTCGCGTTTTGCGGCGGGCAGCCGCGGTGCACGAAAATGGTACGCCGCTTCCGGCCCGTGCGCCGCGTCCCCTAACGCAGCAGTGAGAAACCATCGAAAGGGCCGAAGTAGGCCGCACCGAACCGGTCCAGTATCTCCCTCAACTCGTCGCTTGGGCCCCCGAAAACCGTGAAGCGTCTTCGGTCGACCATGTTCGCGAACCGTTCGCCGTACATTTTCGTGAATGCCAGCAAGTGCGCCACCGCGGCGGCTGAGTCCGCATACCTCTCGTAGAGGTAGACGAACTTACCGTCCTCGCTGACAAACCGTTCGTAGATCAGGACCCCCGGCTCGCCCCTGGTGGAATTCACCATCTCGCTCGTCAGCGTCCGGAAGTTGTCGAGTTCGCCGGGTCTTACCGTCAGCTCGACCTGCCAGGAAACTTCAGCGTGCATGCGAACGGTTCCCGAGTTGTTCAACGATAGCGCGGCGTGATCGCGTAGCGCAATCGCAACCGGCCCCCGTACGCCGCGAGCGGCCGCGCTGCACCGAGGCGGTGAAGCAGGTTCGCCGGTTCCATGTTTACCGGGTGGTCGGGTAACATCGTCGCCTGCTACAACCATCGCCTGACGCGAGACTTGTATTCCACGTACTGCTGTCCAAACAGCCCTTCGAGAAATGCCTCTTCCGGCAGGACAAACTTGCGCTGAATCTGCCAGACGAAGAGCGGGATGGGAAAGAAGGCGGCGATCGTGCCGAGCAGCAGCGCTACGCCAAGCAACACCAGCGCCATGCCGAGGTACATCGGATTGCGCGTAATCCTGTAAACACCGGATATCACCAGCATCGTGGATTGCCGAAACGGCCTGATGGGGGTGCCCGCATTGCGAAACAGGCCGGCCGCCCATAGCGTCGAACACAGACCCAGAGCGACCAACAGCCCGCCAACGAGATCGAACGGTGAAGGCACGACCGCGTTCACCGGCAGGTACGCGTGCAGCGCAACCATTGCAAGGAGGGATGCAAAGAAATAGATCGGCGGCACGATCCGGTGTCTGTTGCTCATGCGAGAGCTATCGCCCTGAGAGTGGCGCCAGCCCGGCCTTCGAGATCACCGGCGCGGCCTCCGGCGAGGCGAGGAAGCGGAGCAGCGCACTGGCCGCCTCCGGCTGCCGGGCCAGACTGGTGAGTGCCCCCGCGAAGGAAAACCCCGGCTGGAGCTCGGCCGGGATGGTGCCGACGAAGCTAACCCCGGGGACGTGTATCAGCTCGCTGACCTGCTGGAAGCCGATCTCCGCCTCACCGCGCGCGACGACCGCGGCCACCGGCTCTCCGGACGGCGGCCCGCGCACCTTGCGACTTTTGCCGGCCACCTGGTCTGCGACGCCGAGTTTCGGGAACAGCGTCGTCGATAGATAGGTGCCGCTGCCGCTGTCAGAGTACGCGATCGACTTCGCCGCGAGCAGCGTGCTCCGGAACGCCTCGACGCTGCCGATGGCAGGCTTCGCAGCCCCGGCGCGCACCACCATGCCGACCATTGAGCGCGCGAGCTCGACCTTGCTGTCGGCGCGCACCAATGCTCGCCTGCCGAGCTCGTCCGCGGCGCCACCATCCAGGATCACGACATCTGCGGTCTCGCCTCGCGCGAGGCGGGCGGGAATCGCCTCCGGAGAGTCACCCATCGATGGGCCGCGCGTCGTGACCAGGCGGTGGCCGCTCGCTCGCTCGAAAGCCGGGACCAGCTCGGAATAGGCCCGGTAGAACCCGGCCGAGATGATCACGTGCACATCGGCGGCAGATACTTCGCCCGCGATCAGCAGGGCGGCCAAGCCAAGCCTGGACATCGATCGAGCGAACGAGCTTTGTTTCATGCGGCTCCTCCAGTCCGGGTCAGGTACGCCGATCGAGCGAGCGCAAACAGTGCCATCTTGCCAGCATCATTTCCAACGAATGTCACATTCGATATCGAACAATTGTCGCGTCAGTCACTACGTTCAAGCGGGACGAGGGGAACGAAGTCATACTCGCCGATGCCCTGAAGCACGAGGAAGGTCGCCGACGCGTCCCCGCCATTCGTGACCAGGTGCGGGCGGCGCGGTGGAACCGAGTAGGTATCCGCGGGCCCCAGCCTCACCTCCTCTTTGGGCTTCTGCAAAAACAGCCTGATATGTCCTTCGATCACGTAGAACGTGTCCTGCACATTGCTATGGTAGTGCCAGGGCACCTTTTGAGTCCGCGAGATCTGGAGTTCGCTGATGCGGAAGCCGGGCCGCTCGGCATGACATTGCCGACGCTCGACTGCATAGACATGGCTCGCATCCTTCATCGATTCCATTGTTTCCTCCGCCCGGGTTTCGCCCGGCGTTCGACGTGAGGCGGGGTTACGGGCCGCTCAGAAAACGCTGCACCGACGCACCCCCGCCGGTCCTTGGAAGTGTGAAAAAGCTCTTTGCTCCTCAGCAGTAAGAGTTGCGATGGCTGTGTTCCAGCTAGCTTAGCAGCTATTGCGCCGCCGACGGCCGGCGAAAAGAAAGTCAATGCCGTATCGGCATCGACTGCCGGCACTTCACGGCGGAACTGTGCAAGAGCGCCGCACTCCGTTGCGCGCCGTGCGATTGGATTCTGACTCCTGGAATTCGTGCCTTACCGAATGCCGAAGTGCGCGATCAAGAGCGCAACGATGATGGCTGCGAGGATTGCCGACACGCCCTTCCAGAAAAGCACCGGATGCCGCTCAATCAGCGGCGGGCGCGTCTTGCTCAGGAACGCCCGGTTTGGACGGCGCAGGTCATGGACGTACTCCGACAAGATCTCGTAGCGCACGAGCGGGTTGGGGTGCGCGGCCTTCCTGAGCACGTCATCGATCCAGGCCGGGATCTCGCGCTCATCGTCCAGCACGGACTCATAGCGCAACTGGCTCTGCGCGAATCGCGTCCTGGACTTTGCCACCTCGGTTCCGTACGGCAGCCTGCCCGAGAGCATCTGGTAGGTGATCACCCCCAGAGAGAACATGTCCGAGCGAGCGGTACCCGCTTCTCCCAGAAAATACTCTGGCGCGGTGTATTGCGCCGTGCCCAGGATGTTGCTGCGCTCGAGGGGTGCCGCCATCTCCATGATGCCCGCCACCCTGGTCGCGCCGAAATCGATGATCTTCACCGTGCCGGTCTTGTCGATCATGATGTTGTCGGGCCTCAGGTCCTGATGCAGCATCTCGAGCCGGTGAAAGGCCTGCAGGCCTTTGGTGATCTGCTCGACGATCCCGCGCACGGTTTCGAGGTCCGGCTTCGGGTTGTCGATCATCCACTGGGACAAGGTCTGGCCATCGATGAATTCCGTCGCGACATACAGGGACCGGCGTTCCCTGGTCAGCGTGCACGGCTTCAACACGTGCGCGCTGTTGATGCGCCGGGCGACCCACTCCTCCAGCAGGAACCTCTCCAGGTAGGCCGGGTCGCCCTGAAGGTCCACTGAAGGTGTCTTGATGATGACCAACGCGTTGGTCTCCATGTCGACAGCCAGATAGATGTGGCTGCGACTGCTGCCATGCACCTCCCTGACGATCCGGTACCCGTCGATGGTCATCCTCGCATCAAGGATCGGGGGGAGGGCCAGTGCGGACAACTGCTGATGGATCTCTCTGGCGTCCTGACTGGGCAATTCGTCGATGACGACGATCTGGACGGTCAGGTTGTCGGTGCTTCCCCGCCGGTAGGCCTCCCCTACGATGGCGCGGGCAGCGCCGTCGAGATCGCCGCGCCCGCCCCGGACGGCACCGGCGGCGAATGATGCGTCGATGTGCTCGTACACACCGTCCGATGCGAGCAGGAACACGTCGCCCTTTTCAACCGGCAGTGCCTGGTAGTCGATTTCGATCTGCGGGTTGAAGCCCATCGCCCGGCTCAGGTAGCTCTGCCCCTCCGATACCCAGACCCGATGGTCATGGGTCAGCTGCTCGAGCGCATCTGCATGCACGCGGTAGATCCGCGTGTCTCCCACATGAAAGACGTGGGCGGTGGTGGACTTGATAACCAGGGCGCTCAGCGTGCACACATAGCCCCGGTCCTTGTCGTAGCGGTATTGACTTTGCTGGGTGCGCGAATGCAACCATGAATTGGTTGCGGTCAGCACGCGCTCCACCGACTTCTTGACCGACCAGGCTTCCGAGGTGCAGTAGTAGTCGTCGAGGACGCCCATGACAGCGAACTCGCTGGCAACCTGGCTGACTTCACTGCTGCCGATCCCGTCGGCCAGCGCGATGGCAATGCCTTTTGACGCGAGCAGAGGCTCCTTGGGTACCGAGACGCCGTAGAAGTCCTGGTTGACTTCTTTGCGGCCCTTATCGGAATGCTGGCCGACCGAGACTCTCAACCTATTGGCCATGTTCATGTCCGGAGAGCCTCGAGCCCTTGCGGGACCGGGACTCTCTTACCTTTGAGGTGATCAGATCAGGGCGCGCTTGGGTGCGGTCTTCACGTGTGTGGCATACAGCGTGAGCCCCGTGAACGCCAGACCGCCCACCAGATTACCCACGACCGTCGGAATCTCGTTCCAGATGAAGTAGTCCATGATGGAGAACTTGCCGCCCATGAGCAACGCCGACGGGAACAGGAACATGTTGACCACGGAATGCTCGAAGACCATTCCGAAGAAGACCATGATCGGCATCCACATGGCGATGACTTTGCCGGTCACCGACGTGGAGATCATGGCGCCCACCACGCCGGTGGACACCATCCAGTTGCACAGCATGCCCCGGATGAAGAGCGTCATCATGCCTGCCGCGCCATATCGGGCGTATCCGAGCGTGCGCGCCTCGCCGATGCCGGCAATCACCGTGCCGACCTTGTCGGGAGGAGTCGAGAAGCCATAGGTGAAGACGATTGCCATCAGGAATGCGACGGTGAACGCGCCGGCGAAATTGCCGACGAAGACGAGCCACCAGTTCTTCAGCACGCCACCGAGCGTCACACCGGGCCGCTTGTCGATAAGCGCGAGCTGCGTCAAGACGAACACGCCGGTCAGCAGATCGAAGCCGAGCAGATAGAGCATGCAAAAACCGACGGGGAACAGGATCGCGCCAATGATCGGGTAGCCCGTCTGGACAGAAACGGTCACGGCAAACACGGCGGCCAGGGCCAGGATGGCACCCGCCATATATGCCCTGATCAAGACATCGCGGGTCGCCATGAAGATCTTCGATTCGCCAGCATCGACCATCTTGGTCACGAACTCTGAAGGCACTAGATACGACATTTGATATTCCTCACGAAATCGCGGAGACGAAACGTTCTTGTACGCGAAATGCAACTGCGGTAAGCAATGTTCGGGCCAAGCCCTCCTCCTTAGGGCTGCTTCACAAGTGCGCGCGTTTGCCTGTCGGGACGGCGCCGAGCGGCAGTCTCGGTGCAATCCAGCGCTGATTGCGTGCACCACCACGCTGCATGTGATTCATTTTGGTGCGTGCGGCGTGCGGCCCTTCGCCGCCCAGGTCTGGGTGCGATGGGCAACACCGGGACGTCCACGCGACAGCCTGCAAGCGCGACTCGTCGGTTAGAGAGGCGCGCGCCGATTGCCTGCCACAGGTCCAACGCTCACCGTGAACGGCGCGAAGCTTGCAGCCCGTCCGCACCAGCCCCGAAGTTAATTCCAGCGGTCATGGCGGTCACGGCGCTCTTGACGATAGTTGGTGACTTCGAGGCGCACACCATCGGGGTCGCTAAAGAATGTTGCCCAGTAGTCAGGCGCGTACTCGGCATAGAGCCGAGGCTCGGACGCATCGATGCCAGCACCGCGGAGCTCATTGGCAACGGCAACGACATCGGCAATTGACTCGACGCGAAGACAGAAGTGGTGCAACCCGAGGGCGTAGGAGTCGTGCTTGGTTTCCTCGCGCGCAGGACGAAGCACATAACCGAAGTGGCGGTTGAAGTACTGAACGTGTGGATCGCCGCCGATGACGAACCTATTCTTCCGGAAACCCAGCGCTTGCAACATGACGCGGTCGTAGAAGGCTTCCGACGAATCGAGATCGGACACCGAAATGTAGATGTGGTCGATGCCTGTGACGTCTGTCATGGTGCAGTGAGAGGGGCTAGCGTCCCCATTGACCAGCCGAGCAAGCGGGCGAAGCCCGCTTGCGAAGGCCGGTGTCGAACGGCCGGTCAGGGAGCCTTCTTCGGAAGCTCCGGAAATTGTGGTAGCTCATCGGTAATGTCAAACCACGGCGCCTTGTATGCGACAAATACATGCAACACGGGTTTGACGCCAGGATCATCATCGAGTGCCCCAAGAGGAAGGCCGTAAGAAGACGGATCGCGGTCAAAGCGGCTGAGAAGAGGTGACCCGCAGACACGGCAGAACCCTCGGTGGTTACCTGGAGAGGACGCGTAGTATGTAACGAGTTCTTCGCCCTGAACCCAGCGGAAATCGGTGGCCTTGACGCGCGCGCGACTGCGGAAAGCTGCGCCATGCGCCTTTCGACACATGGAGCAGTGACAGTTGAGTGCGCCTGACACCCGACCAGTGATCTCGTACCGGACCCCACCGCAAAGGCAGCTACCGCGCAACGTTAAAGCTCCCTCACGTTTACGCCCGCCGGCGCGCGCGCATGGGTGCTCACGTTGGCACGGCGCTTCGCGCGCGTCCGGGTGCGGCGTGATGTTGGAAGAGGCATATGAGCCGGGATCGCCTAATGCTTATAGCGCTGGACAGTCACGGTTTCACCAATCTCGAACGACATGAGATCTTCTCCAACCGTCAGCGGCCCGCCATAGGTCTGGCGCGTTTCGGCGATCACCTCGTCCAGCGTCGGTTCGGGAAATTTCTCAGTGCTTAGGAGAACGATGTGCGTGTAGACCGCCATTTTGGGCTTGGCCTGCGAGAACACCATGCCCGCTTCCCGCGGCGTAGTATGGTGAGCGATGATCCGCTGGACGGGAACGCTTGTTGCCAGCAGTTCCGGTCTCGCGCTTCCCACCTCGTGAACCAGAAGGTCCGCGCCGGCGCCATACTTGACGACGTTCTGGTCATAGCGAGTGTCGCCCGAGATCACGACTGCGCGGCCTTTGTATTCGATCCGATAGCCGACGGCGGGCTTGATGGCGGGGCCGTGTTCGACCTCGAATGCGATGACCTTCACCCCATTGTTCTCGTAGACAACACCGTTCTTGTCGAATTCCTCGACGGCGGTTGCGATGCCTTCCGGTGGAAGTTTTTCATCCGCGAGGCGAATTTTGATATCGAGCGCGTAAGCCTTCTCAAGGTTGGACATGAGCGCCTGTGCTCCGGCCGGACCAATGACGCGGAACGGCGCGGTCCGACGTCCAAAGGGCGGGGAGAGCCAGCCGGTGAGCCAAACGTCCGCGATACCTGAGGTGTGATCTGAATGGTAGTGGGTAATGAAGAGAACGTTGATTTTGCCAAGCGGCACATTGAGCTGCCGCAGGCGGATGGGAACGCCGCGTCCGGCATCGAAAAGCAGCTTCTGATCTCCGGCCTCAACCAGCGTGCTTGGCCCGAATCGGTCTGCTCTTGGCGCCGGGGAAGCGGTGCCAAGCAACGTCACTTTGAAATCGCTCTGGGCATGGCTCACTGAGCCGCCCAACAGACCGATAAGTAGGCACGACAATGCTACGCGATGCACAAGGGTCCTCTGCACAGTTCTTCCAATCGTCTATTGATGAGTTCCCAGCAACGGGATGCCTTCAACGTCGCGCTCTGCGGCGGGCCACAGGAACGAACATTTGATCGGGTACGGCGCTCGCGGCCCGGCCGCAGCAGCTAAAGTCAGCGCTCATTTCACCTCGGCCTCCCGCTTCAATGCTTCGTTCATCGCGATGAAACCCTGCTTGGTCGCGCCCTCGAGAGAACGGCGAAACAAAGGCACAAGGAGCCCCGAGAACACCTCAGCTTGCCGAAAGAGCAGCTGGGTGTCGGATTTGGGCTCCAGCTTGAAGCAGTGCTCGCCGTCGAACAACCCCGGAATCACGAGCTTTCCCTTCCACCGGAACTCAAGCTTTGGCGCAATGGCTAGCACCGTGGGGCGGAATCGCATGCCACCGGAGCCTGGGGGTTGAATGAACACGCTCAGCGACCCGCCGACCGTGGCGGTCCCCTCGATCGAGCGGACGAACGGGTTCCAACGCGCATGGCCGGGAAAGTCCATTAGAACCGACCAAACCCGCTCGGCCGAAGCGTTGATCTCGATTTGTGTGTCGACGCGGTGCATTGATGAGGGTTCACGCAGAGCCCACCGGCGTGCGGCAGTTTCATGGCGCACGTCCGTGTGCGGCGTCAGGTTAGCGCTCAACCGTGCGCCGCGAGTTCTTCACGCACGATCTTGCGCACGAGATCCTGCGTTACGGGTTGCTCCGCGAGCCCCAAGTGGGTCTTCAGAGCTTCGTTGATCAGCGTCTGATAGCCCTTGCCGGTCTTCTCCGATCGGGCCTTGAATCGGCTGACGATTGCGTCGTCCATGTAGATGGTGATACGCGTCTTCCCTGTCGTCGGAATCACCGCGCCACGCTTTCCTTTGGAAAAGTCGTACACCTTTTTCATAGTTTCTCCGCTCTTTGGGGTCGGCGTTCCGCATTCAACACCCTGTCGCCCTCCGAAAGCGACACGCCGTGTTTCTTGATGTTTGCCGCATCCTTTTTCGGGTCGAATTCGGCGGACACGCTTGCAATATATGCACGTTATGCATACCTGTCAACAGCGAGCGCATCTGGCGTGCGCTCAGACTGTTGAGCGTTAACGCCCCGCATTACCCGCGCGCGTCGGCGTACATGCGGTGGTTGGGCGGGAAGCCATTAGCGAGGGATAGGCTTATCAAGCGAATCCCAGGCATATGCGGAGGATACGCGAGCTTCGATTTCGTTGATCACAGGAGCGCCATTGTCGCCGTTGGTCATAACGACCATGCCGTAGCCCTTTCGGACGTGCGCCACAACGCGACAGTGGAACCCCCAGTTGCTGCCGTCATGGCTGAAGTACCAGCCCTCGCTGCGTCGCTCCACTCTGAAACCCAAGGCGTACGGACCGATACCGACTGGCGTCACCATTTCTCGTGCCATCAGTTGTGAGAGCACGCGACCCGCCGGCCCACGAAGCGCCTGCTGCACGTCGATGACGAGTCGCGCGAGGTCCGTCGGAGTGCTCCAGAGTCCCGCAGCCGCCTGCTCGGGGTAGACGTGCCACTTCGCGTCCATGGCCTCGCCCTGCAAGCTATGGGCGCGAGCGGCCGCGGTATCACGAACGGACGGAAGTGGTTGCTCGAAAGTGCTATCGGCCATGCCGAGCGGCGCGAATACATCTTCGCGCATGATCTCGGGGAATGGCTTTCCGACAGTGTCCATCATGGCGAGCTGCATGATCATCATTCCGCCGCCCGAGTACTTGAACGCGGCGAACGGTGGGCGTTCGAAGAACACCGGCCCCACGTTGGAGGGTTTCTGCCCGTCAAGGATCTGCACGAGCGTCGGCCGCGGCTGCGAAGGATGGTAGCCGGGAAATCCAAAGCCGTCGCCGGCACCGGATGTGTGACTGAGGAGCGCGCGCGGCGTGACCCGCGCATTCGCAATCTCGCTTTGTCCGAGCTTCCAGGATTTCAGAATCGCATCGATATCGGCGTCGAGCGAAATGCGATTTTCCTGCGCCGCTTTGAGCACTGCCATCGCCGTTACCGGTTTGCTGATCGACGCCGCCTGGAATAGCGTGCGCACGTCGACCGGCAGTGCCGTTTCGACATCGGCCGTACCGAAGCCTTTCGCCCAATCGATGCGGAAGTCCTTGATGACCGCGACGCCGACTCCGGGGACGCGATACTTCCGCATGACCTCCT
This sequence comes from Betaproteobacteria bacterium, assembly GCA_016195915.1. Taxonomy (GTDB): domain Bacteria; phylum Pseudomonadota; class Gammaproteobacteria; order Burkholderiales; family SG8-39; genus JADGRQ01. The sequence continues at coordinate 284,756 of JACPYS010000018.1, forward strand.
GCAGCGTGAACGGGTCGAGACCCTGGCGGCTTGGCGACTGCTGCCCCTCAATCGGGGCAATCAACTCCGAGCTGGAATCCTGCGCTGTTCCCATGATCTTCGCCTGGCGCGATCCGCCCTTTCAAGTTCGGTATCTGAGTCGGCGTAACGTTCGCGGTCACCGGCGCGCGCCTCTCTTGCGCGCGTCCGGTGCACTGCGGTGTTAGGCGCCGGCGCTTGCAGGAACGACGCCGTACTGTGCGAGAACACGCCTTGCCTCCTCAGGCCCTCTTGCCACATGAGCGTGCATACCCAGTTTCACCGCTGCATCAATGTTCCGCAAGCCGTCATCCAGAAACAGGACGTCCGACGGTGAGAGGCGCATTCCTTCGAGCGCGACCAGGAAGGCCCCGGCGGCGGGTTTCAAACATCCAATCTGGTGTGACAGATACGTGTGGTCGAACCGATCCACTAAACCCATTGCCCGGATCTTGTCCCAATGCACCGCACTCGTATTGCTCAGCGCGGCCACGTGATAGGTGTCCGGTATCTCATCCAACAGCTGCAGTGCGCCTGGCAAGAGTCCCGTTGGCCAGTTGCAGAAGTCCTGCAGGAAGCAGTCGGCGGTGACTGGCAATCTGAGGTCCGCTACCACGCCAGCTGCGAACGCTGCCGCATCTATCTTCCCGGTTTCGTGTGCCACGACCGATGGCGATGCGATCCACATTGCGTGGAGAGCTTCGTGCTGGGGCTCCACGCCGAGCAACTTCGCCATAGACGGCACCCCGTCGAGCGCCACCAGCACCCCACCAATATCGAAGAGAACGCCCGCGATCTTGTGGCCCATGATCTCATTGCGCCTAACGTCTGCGCTCAGGCGACGGCCTGCACGGTCGACGCAAAGCGCGCTGCCGGTAGCCGGTCGCCGGCAGCGCATGGTTATGCTTCAACACGAATCAGCTGCCCAGGTCGGACGGTCGCGATCGCGGTCAACCCGGCCGGAACAAGAGTCAGCAGGTCTTCGAGGGCATTACTCGCAGCGCAGAGTACGACCACGCCAAGACGCCGCTTCGAGATGTTCTGCTGAAACTCGAGATTCTGGTCGCCGGTTAAGAATACCAAGAACCCAGCGTCCTCGGCTTGAGTGAGCAATGCACCGTTCTTGAAACCTGCCCACGATTCTTGGTGGACCGTACGAGCGTCGTGGCCGACCAAGTACGGTGCCAGCTGCCGAGGAAGCTGCTCATCAAGCAGAATGCGCAAGATCGCTCACGGCTTCGTGAGCCGCTTCCAACGACGCGACCGCTTGCTCTCGGGAGACACTTGGAAACGAGTC
>JACPYS010000019.1 GCA_016195915.1 Betaproteobacteria bacterium
CTGGTCCCCATCCAGTTGCAGCAGTGCCACGTGTTGCACGAAGCCGAACGAGCGAGTGCGCTGTTCAGCCAACGCACCGCGCGAGGTGCTCGCGTCGCGGCGTGAGTAGCGCGTCGCAAGAATTCCGCTCGCCCGGCGCGCACTGGCTAATCCCTCTCCCGCGCGCATTTGGGCTCGATAAAGGGCCGCGAGGTTATTGAGCGACCCAGCAACATCCGGGTGCTCGGCGCCGAGCGCTCTTTCCGAAATCGCGAGTGAGCGTCGATATAGCGTCCCGGCCTCGGCGTAGCGGCCTTGCGCTCGATAAAGCTCTGCGAGGTTATTAAGCGAGGTCGCGACATCCACGTGTTCGGCGCCGAGTGCTCTTTCCAAGATCGCGAGGGAGCGTCGATACAGCGGCTCGGCCTCCGCGGAGCGGCCTTGCGCTCGATAGAGCTCTGCGAGGTTGTTGAGCGAGTGCGCAACACCCGGGTGCACGGCACCGAGCGCATTCTCCTGTATCGCCAACGAGCGCCGATGCAGCGACTCGGCCTCGGCGTAACGGCCTTGAACTCGATAGAGTAACGCAAGATTATTGAGCGAGGTCGCCACATCCGGATGCTGGGCACCAAGCGCTTTTTCAAAAATCGCGAGCGAGCGTCGCAACATCCGGGTGCTCGGCGCCGAGCGTTTTTTGCAATATCGCGAGCGAGCGCCGATACAACGACTCAGCCTCCGTGTAGCGGCTTTGATACTTGTAGAGTCCCGCGAGGTTGTTGAGTGCGGTCGCAACATCCGGGTGCTCGGCGCCGAGTGCTTTTTCCCAGATCGCGAGCGAGCGCCGATATAGCGGCTCGGCCTCGGCGTAGCGGCCCTGCCGATGATAGTGCAGCGCGAGGTTGTTGAGGGCAGCCGCAACATCCGGGTGCGCTGAACCGAGCGTTTTCTCATCGATCGCGAGCGCGCGCAGATACAGCGGCTCGGCCTCGGCGTAGCGGCCTTGCAGGCGGAGCGCCTCCGCTAGCCACGAAAGCGTGGGTGAAACATTGCGCTCGCTGAACTGCTCAGTCTCTTGCAGAGCACTCTGAAACCGCGCGGCCGCGGTTCTGTAGTCGCCCCGCTGAAAGGCGGCTTGACCCGCGTCAAAGTGGCTCTTCCATTCTGCCTCGCCAGCGGAGGCCGCAACGCAGAATGTGGCCAGAAACCCGACCAACACTTCGCGTAGCTTGTTAGGCATGGCCATCCCCCCGGAAGACGAGTGGCAATCGTCCACCACAGCAACGGTGACTTACGCGGCTGTCTAACCGCAACTTAGGCTACCTCCGCCGCATACGCAAGGCCGGCACGTGCGAGGTGTAAGTAAGAAGAGGCGGCATGGTTGCAAGCGCACCCCTTCCAGTCCAGCGGTCAGTCGATCGGCCGGAACTCACCAGTAGAAGTAAGGTAACTCCTCGCTGCTCACCCCGGAACGAAACGTCGCCACTTCTACCTTGAGCGGGATGCGCTCCCAGGGATTGCGCATCAACTTTTGCGTCGCGATCGCAGGCCGGACCGGCGCTTGGGTCGCGCGCTTTTGATTGGCCTTCAACACGCCGGGCCGGGTTTCGGCGGCCTTGCACTCCGGGGCTCCGGCAAATCCGTTTCCTGACAGCCCGATCAGGGCAGCGCCCAATACGGACGCCCCGATCAACCGGACGCAGACGGGAATGTCCTTCTGAATTCGTGCCTTCGCGTTCATTTCGACTCTCCTTCACGTTTACGCGGCAGGCGCCGGGGCGAGAGCCCCGGGTCCGCGTGCGTATCCCGAAGGTCAGCGCGAGTCGAACGAAGGTTCATGCAATCGGCGGCGCTGCGTGACGCAATTCACATAGAATTGTCCCGAGGTCGCGGCCGTGAACCGTTTCGCGGTTTGGCCGACCTATCCGGAGGAGATGTGCAGGCAGAGGAGTCGGACGTCGAACTGGTCGGGCGCGTGGCGCTCGGGGACGAACGGGCGATGAGGGTCCTCTACGAGCGCTACAAAGCGATGGTCGGAAGACTTGCTCGCGCGTCTGAAAAAAGCCTGCAGCGGAAATAGTGCACCGACAGTCCAGCGATTATTCTTTCGCCCGATTGGTCAATGCATCGGCGCTGGTGTGATCAATCCCTTGAAGAAACGCGACCAACGCATCGCGCAGTCTGTTGCGTATCCCCGGTCATTTTGATGTGGGCTCCACCTTGCCCTCGAGGCTATCGAGAAACGCTGCGCCGCAACCGCTCAAGCGGACTTCCTCCGCCGTGATCCTGGACGGATACGCGACGCGCGCTCCAAAATATCCTGCAATCACGGCCACCAACATGATCAACATACCCAGCGGTATCAGCCAACCAACCATGTTGGCTGCCCCCACAGCAAAAGCGACCAATCCGAGGAAAAAGCCGCCCCAGCCGATAGCCAGGAAATTGCGGCGACGGCGGCGGTGATTCGCGCATAGGCCGAAGGCAACGGTTGCCTTCTTTCTGATTAGCAGGCCAACGACAACGTATAGCAGGATATTGATCACGACCAATAGGTACCAGCCGGGATGATGCCAATACACCGATCGCGGCTTGATCGGCTGAACCGCGGGCGCATTACACATTACGCATCGCTCAGGCAAGGCACTGCCGATCCGCATGACCATAACCTTGCCGTCACGCCAATATTCCTGAGCTCGTCCGGCGCTCGACGCTGCTTGAACGGGCACATACGAATTGCCGTTATTGCTCATGGTTCTCTCCCCTGGAAGCGTCCGGTCACTGTGGCGCCGGCGACGGTTTCAAGAATCCTTTGAAGAAGCCCTTCACGCCCTCGACTGCTTTGTTCACCGCATCCTCTACCACGTCGGGTTTCGCGGGCTCCGTCTTGGTGCTCGACGCGGACTCAGGCGCCGGAGCCCGCGTCTGCGGTGCCGCCGGTGCAACCGTGACCGGTCGAGGCTGCGACGCAGCGCTCGCCCAACCGCCATTTCCCTCTCCCACGACGATGAAGGGCGCCCAGAAGGCCGGGTGCGCGAAGAATGGATCGTCCTGCCTGCGCATCAGCGCAAGGATCGATCGCTGCATCGCTTCGGCCTTGCTTGCTCCTTTCGCCGCTTCCTCGAACATGCGCGTGGTGAGCGCGGTGGACGCATCGGAACTCACCGACCAGTGTGAGACGAGAAGCGAACGCGCTCCGGCATAGAAGAACGCCTTTGCCAGACCGGATAGCCCTTCGGCACCCGGCGTGCCATCGGAGGCAGCCGTGTTGCACGCCGAGAGAATCACCCAATCGGCATTGAGCTTGAGCTGCGCAATCTCACCCGCCGTAAGCAGCCCATCGTCAAGCGCAGTCCCCTGTTCGGGCGGCGTCAGCACCAAGGCGGGCTCGGCGGTCCTCTTCAGTTCGCCCTCGTTCGCCATCAACCCGTGCGTCGCAAACGCGACATTGCGAAAGCGGGACAGATCCATACTCTTTACCCGGGCCTCCGTTGCCGCCGGTCCCAGGTACAGGTTCTCGCGCGAAGCCTTGAGCGTCGCCGCGATCGCCCTCAACTCATCGGCCGTCTCCGGCAGACGGCTAAAGGCCTCTCGCACTTCGCGTGCATCGGCGACCGGGCCGCGTGAGAACAGCGCGTTCAGCGTCGCGCCACGGGAACCTTGGCCGCTTCTCCCGAGAACGGGGTCTCCAAATCCAACGAAAGGTTCGGATCCGGGGTTGGTGCGTGCAAACGCGCGAAGTGCCCGTAGGGAACTCACCGCAGGGAGCACGGTAATCGCGTAGCGCTTGATCAACCACGCCACCTCGGCGTAGTTCAAGCCCGCCGCCGGAAGCTCCTTGAGCTGTGCAATCGATGGCAGAGGCTTTTGTGCCGGCGCGGTCATCAGCACACCGAAGGGCAGGCTCTGCAGCGGCCCGTCGGGTACGAGAATGAGGTGGCGCACTCCAACAAGCATGGGTTCGATGCCGCTAAATAGCGCCACGTAAAGTTCATGCGCGGCCGCGGCATCATAGGGTCTTGAAAACAGTGCTCCGCGCTCCGGTGTGCCCTCCGGAATACCCAGGTCGAGTTGAGCCCGTAGCCGCTTCACCAGCACTTCGAGCTCGCTACGCTTGATCGCGAGCCGCTGGAACAGCGCTTCTTTGCTACGCACCGCCCAGACAAACGTTTCGTTCTGTGATACCAGGAACGCGACCAGCGCTTCGTCCTCGCCCAAGAGCTTTTGCGCCGCATCCAGCGCCAGTGGCTGCGGGCTGGAGAGTTCCGCGAATTGCGGAAACTCCCGCGCAAGCCGCGCGTCCAACTCCGTGATCTGCCGGGTGAGCAGCACCTGCTCATCGCGCAGGCGCTGCTCGCTCTGCGGAGTTCGTTGCGCTGGGGGCTTAGAGACTTCGCGGATGAGCAGTCCATCCACTGCCTCTCTGGGCGACCGCTAATGCCTCTGCTGCGTTCGGCGCGCGCGCTCCGGGGTTCTGGTCCCCATCCAGTTGCAGCAGTGCCACGTGTTGCACGAAGCCGAACGAGCGAGTGCGCTGTTCAGCCAACGCACCGCGCGAGGTGCTCGCGTCGCGGCGTGAGTAGCGCGTCGCAAGAATTCCGCTCGCCCGGCGCGC
>JACPYS010000012.1 GCA_016195915.1 Betaproteobacteria bacterium
CTTGATCGACCGTCGCTACAGATGGCCCCGCCGCGTTCCCTATCTGGCTCTGGGATTCATTGAGCACCCACCGTGTTTCCGTGGGAAGGCCGCGTTCAGCCCTGTTGACACAGAAAGCCATATCAACGTTCGGCTTCAGGCGCGCGCCGCTTGCGGCGCGTCGTTCTGCAAGCCGCTGTTCGGTGGCACACGCGCCCGAAGAGCGCCTGAATGAGCGGCCGGTCTCGGCCAGAGGTGGTCACTCGATCACCCGATCAGCGCGAACAAGTAGCGATTGGGGCACCGTGATGCCCAGCGCCTTTGCGGTCTTCAGGTTGATCATCAAGTGGAACTGCATGGCCCGCTGCACTGGAACGTCGCCTGGTCGCGCGCCGTCGAGGATCTTCGCCACTTGCCCTCCCATCATTGCGAAGACGTCAGTGTGCAATGCGCCGTACGACATCAAGCCGCCGCCTTCCGTGAACTCCGGAAAGGCGTTCATGGACGGCAGCGAATGCTTGAGCCAGAACTGGGCGAGCGTGCGCGCCTCGGGGCCCAGGATCGCGTCCGGATACACGAACACGGCGTCCGGTTTGATCTTCGCAACCTGCTGGAGCGCTGCCGGAATGCTGTCGCGGTCCTTGTACGGAACCATCTGAATCGCGATGCCCAGCTTTGGCGCGGCCTCCCGCGTCAGGCGCCAGCCTTCTGGCGCGTCCTTGGCATCGCCGAAGAACACCACCCGCCTCACCCCCGGAAGCAGTTCCTTCAGGAGCTGGAGCCGCTTCGGGCTGAGTTCCGTCGTCATGCATGTCGTCCCCGTGACGTTGCCGCTCGGACGCGCAAGCTTTGTCACATGCTCGAACGGGTCACAGGAATAGATGACGAGCGGCGTGCGCTTCACGAGCCCCTGGACGATCCGGCCGGCCTGGGTACCAACGACCAAGATCACCTCGGCTTTGAGCTGCTCGAGTTCTTTCGCCAGTGCAGGCAGATGTACGTACTCGCCGATGCGAGGTTCGATCGCGAGATTTTTCCCCTCCACGTAGCCGTGCTTGGCCAAAGTCTCCTGGAACACGCGGAAGAACTCGAGCGGAGGAAGCTTAGGCGCGCCCGTCGAGGGTGGTCTGCCGGGGACGAGTATCCCAATCCGGTGCATCGCCTCCGGCTTCTGCGGCCAGGCGTCCTGAGGCAGCAGCAGCGCAATCGCGGCGATGAGTGTGAGCAACAGGAACGGTTTCTTCATGAGTGACCCCCTCCCCAGAGCCGCGTCGTTCGATCGCCCGGCCGGCACACTGCGACACTTCAGTACAGTCGTCAGCACCGCCCCTCCCTCGCCAAGCCAATTCACCGAGTCTACGCTCCAGCGTCAGGCAAGAGTCGAAAGCAGCCACCCTAGTGCTGTCATCGTGCCACCGAACGTAATGTCGGGCGCAATTTTGCTGCATAACATGGCCGAGTGCGCCCTATCCTGGCGACCATGACGGGCCGAAACCCGCTTGCTGTCTGGCTTTCCCGTTGATATACTGTACATCCATACAGTACTAACAAACAGTGAAAACCGGCATCCCTTTCCGTCCAGCACGACCGCCCGCACCGTTGCCGCTGTTGCGCTCGGCCCGGTTGTTGGATCAGGTGCGCGAACGCATCCGGTATCTGCATTACAGCATACGCACGGAGGAGGTGTACGTCCACTGGATCAAGGCGTTCATTTTCTTCCAAGGCCGCCGGAATCCCGGCGAGATGGGCGGGCCCGAGGTGGAAGCGTATCTGTCCTGGCTGGCCAACGAGCGAAACGTGGCGGTATCGACGCATCGGCAGGCTTTGTCGGCGCTGTTGTTCCTGTATCAGAAGGTGCTCGGCCTGAACCTGCCCTGGATGGAGGCGATTGGCAGGCCTCACCGCGAGCCGCGTTTGCCGGTGGTGCTGTCGGTCGATGAGGTGACGCGCATTCTGACGCTGCTGCAGGGTGAGCAGCGGCTTTTCGCGCAGTTGCTCTACGGCACCGGCATGCGCATTACCGAGGGGCTGCAGTTGCGCGTGAAGGACGTTGATTTCGAGCGGCGCACCATTGTGATTCGTGCCGGAAAGGGCGGCAAGGACCGCGCGGTCATGCTGCCTCTGACGCTGGTGCCTGCGTTGCACGACCAGTTGGCGCGGGCCCGGGTGCTGTGGTCGGCCGACGGCGAGGCCGGGCGCAGCGGTGTGTCGATGCCGGATGCATTGGATCGCAAGTATCCCCGCGCCGGCGCGTCGTGGACATGGTTCTGGGTGTTTCCACAGGCCGAACATTCTGTCGATCCACGCTCGGGTGTAGTGCGCAGACACCATTTATACGACCAGACCTTCCAGCGCGCATTCAAGCGCGCAGTAGAGCGCGCCGGCGTGAACAAGCCCGCCACGCCGCACTCGCTGAGACATTCCTTTGCCACGTACCTGCTGCAGACGGGTTACGACATCCGTACCGTGCAGGAACTTCTCGGGCATTCCGACCTGAGTACTACTATGATTTGCACCCACGTGCTCAAGGTCGGCGGTGGCGGCGTGCGCAGCCCGGTGGATTCGTTGCCGCAGATGCGTTGATCGTCGCCATCCGCCCTTGCAATTCAATCGTCATCGGTGAACGCGATCGCTCGTCTCACCCCGCTGCGGACATGCCGCCGTCGACGAAAACCGTCTGGCCCATGACGAAATCGGAGGCGCGGCTGGCGAGGCAGATCGCGGCGCCCGCAAGCTCCTCCAATCTGCCGTTCCGGCCGATCAAGGTGCGCTCGGCCATTTGCTTCCAGCGCACCGGATCGTTCATCACCAGCGCGGTGAGCGGGGTGGGGAAAGAGCCGGGCGCGAGCCGTTGCGGCAGGAAGAACGGGGCGTCGAGATTGACGCGCATGGTCGCGTCCCAGTCGGTCTCGGTGATCTCGAGCATCGGCCGGCGGATGTTCACGCCTGCGGCATTGACCACGACGTCCGGGGTGCCGAAGAACTCGGGCGCGCGCGCGGCGCCGGCGAACAGCGCATCGCGCTCGGCGAGGTCGCAGGGCAGAGCGGCGGCGCGGCCGCCGGCGTCTTCGATCTCGGTCCTGGCCTGTTCCAGTTCAGCAGCCCGGCGCGCGACCAGTACCACACAGGCGCCGGCCGCGGCATAGGCCTGCGCGATCGACTTTCCGATTCCCGAGTTCGCGCCCGTCACCAGGGCGACCTTCTGCGCGAGACTGAACAGGTCCGCGACGACCATGCGCCATTGGGTCACCGGCGCGCCGCGCTCGAACGGTTCGTCCGGAAAGTATTACTTCAGCCGGTCATCGGCGGTGCGCGCGTGCGCCGCTCGATCTGCGCGAGCATTTCGGCCACCACTTTCTGCGCGCCGGCGGATTCCGTGTCCGGGGTCTTGCTCGCGTTCTTCAGATAGTGGATGGCCATCGCGTCATCCTCCGCGATGAGCCTCGCCAGCGTCAAGTGAGATGTTCGGCTCGCCGCGCGGGCGAGCGCAGGTTTTGCGATACCATGGTCCGAAGGAGCCTGCCGCATCAAAGCTTTGGTCTACACCGCCCCCGATCAGGTGCGCTACCGCGGGGAGCTGGACCCGGTGCCGGCAAGCGGGTGGCGGCGAAGCCTCGCGCCGCGCGTTCCGGTTCGTGTGCATCACGGTAGCGGTCTCCTGCGTGGCCGGATTCGTGCCGCAGCTGTCGCCGTGGTCGCTGCGCTGACCGGCTTGGTGGTCGCGTCGCACTGTGTAGAATCCTCACTTGGGATCACTTGGGAGTTCGCGCGGGATCATGATCGAACGCAGCCATCACGACATGGGCGGTCTCCCCGCCGGCAAGGTCGAAACCAGCGAACACGACTACGCCGAATGGGAGAGGCGCGTGGATGCGCTGATGATGTTGCTCACCGGCGTGGTGGGCGGCAAGCAGCGCATGACGGTGGATGAACTGAGAAAGAACATCGAGTCGATCGGCCCCGAGGCCTACGACCGGATGAGCTATTACGAACGCTGGGTCATCTCCCTCACGCAAACCATGCTGCAACGCGGGCTGATCACGACCGAGGATCTGACCAAAAAGCTCGCCGAGGTGGAGCAACGTGCTCGAGCCTAGGTTCCAGACCGGCGACCGCGTCAAGGTGATCAAGGCGGCGCCGCTCGGCCACGTGCGCACCCCGTGGTATGTCCGCGGCCAGGTCGGCGTGATCGAGCGCCTGTGCGGAAAATTCGGCAACCCCGAGGAACTGGCCTACGCGCGCAGCGGCGAGCCGAAGCAACCGCTCTACCGGGTCCGATTTGCGCAGACGGAGCTCTGGCCGGATTACGCGGGCAAACCCGGCGACGTGGTGGAGGTCGAAATTTTTCAGCACTGGCTCGAGCAGGCCTGAAATGGGCATCCCTGAAGAACTCGGCAAGTATCGGCCGCTCTCGTATTTCCAGATGATGGAGGTGAGCCTGCGCGAACTGCTGGTGGAGAAGGGCGTGGTGAGCGAAGCGGAGATGGCGCAGGCGATGCAAGAGATACGCGCGCGCGGCCCGGAGCGCGGCGCGAAAATGGTTGCGCGCGCCTGGCTCGATCCGGCCTACAAGGAGCGCATGCTCGCGAACGGCAGTCAGGCCGCGGAGGAACTCGGCTTCGAGGTGCCCGGGCTGAAGCTGATCGTCGTGGCGAACACGCCGGCCGTGCACAACGTGATCGTATGCACCCTCTGCTCATGCTACCCGCGGATGCTGCTCGGCCTGCCGCCCGACTGGTACAAGTCGCACGCTTACCGCCGGCGCGTGGTGCGCGAGCCGCGCGCGGTGCTGGCGGAATTCGGCACCGAGATTTCGGAGGCCGTAACCATCCGGGTGCACGATTCGACCGCCGACATGCGCTACATGGTGTTGCCGCTGCGCCCGGCAGGCACCGAGGGCTGGAGCGAGGAGCAGCTCGCGGGCCTCGTCACGCGTGACAGCCTCATCGGCGTCAAGACCGCCAACAACCCCTGAGGACAGACATGAGCAGCAAGCTATTCGAGCCTATCCGGCTCGGCGGTGTGACCTTGCCCAATCGCGTGGTGGTGGCACCCATGTGCCAGTACTCCGCCAACGACGGCTGCATGAGCGACTGGCACCTGATGCACCTGGGCAGCATGGCGATTGCGGGCGCTGGCGCGGTAGTGATCGAAGCGAGCGGCGTGACGCGCGAAGCGCGCATTACCCATGGATGTACGGGCCTCTATAGCGACGACAACGAAGCAGCGATGAAGCGCGTGGTGGATGCCTGCCGCCGCGTGTCGCGCTCGGCGTTCGGCGTGCAGCTCGCCCATGCGGGCCGCAAGGCCTCCTCCCAATTTCCCTGGGCCGGCCACAGCGCGCTCGGCGCGCTGGAATCGCCCTGGCCGACCGCGTCTTCATCGGCGGTGCCGCTGGCCGACGGCTGGCATACGCCGCATGCACTCTACCCAGATGAACTCAAGGGCGTCGCGGCGGCTTTCGCGGGAGCTGCAAGGCGCGCGCTGCGCATCGGGCTGGACCTCGTCGAATTGCACTCGGCGCACGGTTACCTGCTGCACCAGTTTCTGTCCCCGCTTTGCAACCGGCGCACGGACGCCTATGGCGGCAGCCTGGAGAACCGCATGCGCTTTCCGCTCGAGGTGGCGAAAGCCTTGCGCGATGCCTGGCCGAAGGAGCGCATCCTCGGTGCGCGCATCACGGCGAGTGACTGGGCCGAGGGCGGCGCGACACCGGAGGATTGCGTGCGTTACGCGAAGGAACTGAAATCGATCGGCTTCGACTACGTATGCGTATCGAGCGGAGGCATCGTGCTCTCCCAGAAGATCAAGGTGGGTCCGGGCTATCAGGTCGCGTTCGCTGAGAAGGTGAAGAAGGAGGCCGGCATCGCGGTGCGCGCGGTCGGCCTGATTGCCGATATCGAGCAGGCCGAGGACATCGTGGCTACAGGCAAGGCGGACATGGTCGCGCTTGCCCGCGGCCTGCTCGACAATCCGCGTTGGGTCTGGCATGCCGCCGAGCGCCTGGGGGTGAAAATCGATTATCCACCGCAGTATGCCCGAGCCCATCATTCGATCTGGCCAGGCGCCGCGATCGCGCGACCCGCCGCCGCCGCCGCCGTCGCCTAGAGATTTTCTTCGCCGCGCTGAGAATGGACCGGCATGACCCTGCTCACGCTCGTCGATGGCCAGCTTGCCTACGGCATGCTGCCGCTGCTCGACCGTGCGTCGCTTGCAGTGCAGGAAGGCGAGCGCATCGGCCTCATCGGTCGCAATGGCACAGGCAAGTCCTCGCTCCTTTCGGTGATCGCCGGCAACGCACCGCTCGATGACGGGGAACTGCGCGCCAGGGACGGCCTGCGCATCGCGGCGGTGGAGCAGGAGCCGTCGCTGCCCGATGCGCCGACGCTGCGCGAGAGCCTTGCGCTGCGCGGACATATTTCCGCGACGCACGACGAACGCGAGCGCTGGCGAACCGAAGCGCGCCTGGTCGAATTCCTGCACCGCTTCGGCATCGAGGCCGAAGCGGCGTGGGCGGATGCTTCGGGTGGCGAGAGGAAACGTGCCGCGCTCGCACTCGCGTTCGCGCTGCAACCGGACCTGCTATTGCTCGACGAGCCGACCAACCACCTCGACATAGACGGCATTACGCTGCTCGAAGCCGCGCTGCTCAAACACAGTGCCTCGGGCGCCGTCGCGTCGATCATAGTCACCCACGACCGTTTCTTCCTGGACCGTGTGGCGACCCGCATCGTCGAGCTCGACCGCGGCGTGCTGCGTTCCTACCCCGGGGATTTCTCCACCGCCGAGCGCGTGAAGGCCGACCAGCTCGCCGCGGAGGATATCGCCAATCGCCGCTTCGACAAGTTCTGGGCGCAGGAAGAAGTCTGGATCCGCAAGGGCGTCGAAGCGCGCCGCACCCGCAACGAAGGGCGCGTGCGCCGTCTGGAGATGTTGCGCGGCGAACGCTCGGCGCGCCGCGAGCGGCTCGGCAACGTCCGGCTTGCGATCGATGCCGGGGAGCGCTCGGGCAAGCTCGTCGCCGAACTCGATCGCGTCAGCAAGTCGTTCGGTGGGCGCGCGATCGTGAAGGGCTTTTCGACGCGCATCGCGCGCGGCGACCGCGTCGGCCTGATCGGCGCGAATGGCGCGGGCAAGTCGACACTGATCAAACTGATCCTCGGCACGCTCGCGCCCGACGCGGGACGCGTGAGGCTCGGCACCAATGTCACGGTGGCGTATTTCGACCAGCTGCGCGAGCAGCTCGACCCCGAGTGCACGGTGGCCGAAGTCGTCAGCCCCGGCTCCGACTGGGTGGAAGTGAACGGCGCGCGCAGGCACGTGCTGAGCTATCTCGGCGATTTTCTCTTCCCGCCGCGGCGCGTGAAATCTCCCGTGAAGATGCTCTCGGGAGGCGAGCGCAATCGCCTGCTTCTGGCGCGGATGTTTGCGCGGCCGGCCAACCTGCTGGTGCTCGACGAGCCGACGAACGATCTCGATATCGAATCGCTTGAACTGCTCGAACAGACGCTGCAGGAGTACACGGGGACGCTGCTGCTCGTGAGCCACGATCGCGCCTTTCTCGATAACGTGGTCACGCAGACGATTGCGGCCGAAGGCGGCGGCTTCTGGCGCGAATACGTCGGCGGCTACAGCGACTGGCTGGCGCAACGTCCGGCACCGGGTGACGCGGTGGCCGTACCGTGCCCGCTGCCGAAGCCCGCCGAGGCGGCGTCGTCACCGGCGGCAGCGCCGGCTCGCGCTCGTGTGAAACTCAGCTATAAGGAGCAGCGCGAACTCGACGCGCTGCCGGCCGGCATCGAGGCGCTGGAGACCGAGCAGGGCGCGCTCGCAACCCGCATGAGCGGGGCCGGCTATTACACCCAGGACGCGAGAATCATCCGCCGGGACCAGCAGCGCGCGGAGGAAATCGAAGCCTCGCTGATGGAAAAGCTCCACCGCTGGGAGTCCCTCGAGGGGAAGGCCGGAAGCGGATAGTTACTTGGCTAACTTGGCCAAATAATTGTAAAATGCATGTGGCGTTTGCTGTTGATCGGGGAGTCAGCCATGCAATGCAACATGCTCGAAGCCAAGAACCAACTTTCCAAACTGGTGCAAGCCGCGCTTGCGGGCGAGGACGTCATTATCGCGAACAAGGGAGTACCGGTGGTCAGGCTGGTCAGGATTGCGGCGCGAGGGTCCGCGCGCAAGCCAGGCGCGTGGGCAGCACTGCCAAAAGCCAAAGCGGATTGGGACATTCCCGAAACCAACGCGGCCATTGCGGACGCGCTGACCGGCGGCAAGCGGCTTTGAAACGCTATTTGCTCGATACGCACCTGGTCTACTGGTGGATGACGGCAGACGCCCGCCTCGGCAAGGCCACGCGGCGAATCATCGCCAGGCATGAAATGGTCGTGAGTTCTGCCAGCGTGTGGGAAATGGTGCTCAAGAATGCCAGTGGAAGACTGCCATTGCCACGAGGATCGCTGATCGATTCACTCGAAGCAGATGGCTTTGTACTGCTGCCAATTCTGCCGCGGCATGTTGAAGCGGTGCGCGGACTGAATTTTCCCCACCCCGACCCGTTTGATCGCCTGCTCGTGGCGCAGGCAGTGGATGAGAGGTTGACCCTGCTCACGCGCGATGCGGCGATACTGGCGCTTGGACTGGATTGCGTAACAGAGGGATAGACGGAAATTCCCTCTCGCCCAGACGCCAAGCTGGCTTGGCGATTTCTCGTTCCTGACTTGATCGGGAGAAGCGCATGAACCTGCCTGCCGCAGGTGCGTCGGTCGCCGAACGCCTGTACGACGCGGTCGCGCCGCTTCGTGCCGAGCGCATACCAGCCGAGGTCCGTCTGCGTTGCGAAGACCTGCTGCTCGAGTTTGCAGGACTGTGCGTGGCTGCGCGCGACACGGATTACATGCGAGCGCTCCTCCTGAGCGTCGACAGCGGCGGTGCCTGCACGGTGGTCGGCCAGCGCAGCGGCTTTTCCGCCGAGGACGCTGCCATGCTCAACGGCACGGCGGCGCACGGCGAGGATTTTGACGACACCTTCGAAGGCGGGCCGGTGCACAGCGGCGCTGTCATCATGCCGGCCGTGCTGGCCGCGTGCGAGCGGTTCGGGCGCGACGGGCGCGCGGCGCTCGCGGGAATCGCGACCGGTGTGGAAGTCCTTTGCAGGCTGAGCCTGGTTGCGCCCAAGCGCATTCACAAGGCGGGCTTTCATCCTACAGCGGTCCTTGGTGCAATGGCCTCGACCCTCGCTGTTTGCGTGACGCTCGGCCTCACGCGCAAGCAGACGGTGGATGCGCTCGGCGTGGCCGGCAGCATGGCCGCCGGCATCATCGAGTATCTCGCGGAGGGCGCGTGGACCAAGCGCCTGCACGCCGGCTGGGCGGCGCGCACAGGGCTGCACGCGGCGCGCATCGGGCAGAGCGGATTTCTCGGTCCGCGCACCGTGTTCGAGGGTACGCACGGCCTGTTCTCCGGATTCGCGCACTCGGCCGAAGGCGATTTCGATGCCTTGCTCGGCGCTCTGGGGGAACGCTGGCACATGAACGGCATCACGTTCAAGCCTTACGCGACCGGCACCATGAACCAGCCCTATATCGATTGCGCGCTGCGCCTTGCGCGACAGGGATTTTCCGCCGAGGACGTCGCCGAGGTGCTGTGCGAGACCGCCGAAGGATACGTGCACCGGTTGTGGGAGCCGCTCGCCGCGAAGCACCGTCCGGCAAATGAATATGCCGCCAAGTTCAGCACGCCATTCAATATCGCGGTGGCGTTCATCACTGGCGGCGCAGGTCTCGAGGCATTCAGCCCCGTTGCCGTCGCCCATTCGCGCGTGCTCGATCTCGCTGCCAAGGTGCGCTATGTGGTCGATCCGGACAATCCCTATCCGAAGGCTTACACCGGCCATGTGCGCATGACGCTGAAGGACGGCAGAGTGTTCGAGCAGCGCCAGCCGCACATCCGCGGTGGCATGCACGAGCCGCTGTCAGGCGAGGAACTCGAACGAAAGTTCCACGGCAACGCGCGCCACGGCGGGTGGAGCAGGGCGCACGCGGAGCAGTGCATTGCATGGGCGCGGCGGCTGTTCGACAGCGGGTTCGACCTGTCGCCACTGCGGCAGTGATGTACGCAGGGACAACGACATCTGGCTGGAGTAACGCCTCGGCCTTACTCGATCGGCAGCTCGCTGCGCGCCGACCATTCGTGGAACGAGCCGATATAGTTGCGCACCGAGGCAAATCCGGCGTAGCGCAGGGCGTAATAGGTATTTGCGGAACGCGCGCCACGATGGCAATACGGCGCCAGCTCGGCGCCCGCATTGACGCCCCGGGCCGCGAGCAGCTGCCGGATCGCCTCTGCAGCCTTGAACTTCCCCGTCGCAGCGTCGAGCAGTTCAGTCCATTCGAGCCAGACCGCGCGGGGAATGTGTCCGCGGCGCGTGCAGCAGGCGGTCGTGTCGGTGCCCGCGAACTCGGTGGCGTCGCGCACATCGAGCGGGGTGACGGAGCCGAGCAGCGCCTGTTCAAGCAACTCCTCCGCCGCGATGACCATGTGTTCGCGCGGCATGGGTTCGAAATCGGCGGCAGGCAGGACGGGGATCACCGTCGTCCGCCTGCCGCCGCACGCCAGCCACGCCTTGAGCCCTCCATGCAGCATGCGCGCATTCGGGTGGCCGAGGTACTCGAGAATCCAGAGTTCTCGCGCGGCGCGCATTCCCGTGCCATCTTCGTAGACGACGATCGGCCGTTCGCGCTCCGCGCCGGCGGCGCCGTAGAACGCGGCCATGGCCGAGCGGAACTCGGCGAGGTCGGCCGGGCGGGTACTCTTCACGAAGCACTCGTAGGTGCTGAGATTGACGGCGCCAGGAATGTGGCCCCTTGCATACGATTCGGGTTTCCTCGTGTCGAGGACCAGCGGCGTTTCGGGGGAAGACGCCAGCTCCGCGGCGTCGATCAGGAAACTCGGATTCATGTCTCGATGATACCGCCTGCCGCCGATTCCCCGCCTGTCGCAGTCCACCGTCCGATCGAATAAGATGTCGGCCCACAAAGGGGGACAAACATGCCGCTGATCGCCATGAACCGGGAAATGGGTTCGCTCGGGAAGGATGTCGCA
The DNA here is from genome assembly GCA_016195915.1 of Betaproteobacteria bacterium. GTDB lineage: Bacteria > Pseudomonadota > Gammaproteobacteria > Burkholderiales > SG8-39 > JADGRQ01. The sequence continues at coordinate 11,089 of JACPYS010000012.1, forward strand.
AAGGGGCTCGAGGAGGCGCTGGGACTGAAGATCAGGCACCACGAGATCATCGACCAGCTGGCGAACCGCGCGCGCATGCGCAAGAGCCACGTGGTGAGTTTTCTCGAAGGCACGCAAGGGCTGTTCGAGCGGCTGACCGTCGACCAGATCAGCCTGCGTATCCTCACCGCCGACGAGATCCTGTCTGTTGCCGCCTCGAGCGAGGGCCTCATCCTGCGTGGCTGGGGCGCAACCTCCCTGCTCAAGGACGTGCCGCACGCGGTGCGCGTCTGCATCACCGCGTCCCGCAAGGTGCGGGTGCGGCGAATGATGGAGCGACTCGAATCGCAGGACGCGGCCCAGATCGAGCGGATCGTGGACCAGAACGACGAAGCCGCCCGCGCGGTCATGCGCCGGCATTTTCACATCGACACCCGGGACATCACCGAGTACGACCTGGGCTTCAACACCGACCGCATCTCGGTTGCCCAATGCGTCGAGGAGATCATCAATCTGGTCAAGTCCGAGCAGTTCGCCGAAACCGATCAGTCGCGTGCCAGGCTCCAGGACGCTGCGGTTGCGCAACACGTGCGCGCTGCGCTCCGGACCCACGCGTCCACCTCGCATTGCAGCGTCCGCGTGTCCGCGCAGGCGGGCCGGGTCACGCTCGAAGGCGTTGTCGACGGCGAAGAGCAGCGCCGTGCCTGCGCGGAGATTGCGTCGCGCATCAAGGGGGCAACGGTACTGGAGAATCTGCTGCGCGTGGCGGAGGTGCCGGCTCGCCTGCGCGGGGACAGTTGACGAGGCGAGGATGACGCTGGAGATCGACGGAAGAACCCTTGCAACGGACCAGGAAGGCTATCTGGTCGACCCCGCCGAATGGAACGAACAGGTCGCCCGCGCGCTCGCGGCGAACGAGAATATCCAGTTGAATGACGAGCACTGGGCGGTGATTCGTTTCATGCGCGACTATTACCAGCGGCATCAGGTGGCTGCGGACGTGCGCTTCGTCATCAGGTACCTCAAGGATGAACTTGGAAAACACGACGCGCGCAGCCTGGTCTTCAAGCTGTTTCCCTACGGGTACGTCAAGCAAGCCTGCAAGATCGCGGGTATGAAGCGGCCACGCGCCTGGAGCACGGGCTGATGTCCATCACGGCCGCCTGACGGAGACGATTCATGCCGCGCATCGATCCGGCGCGTCTGCTCGCCGACCTGCGAACGCTACGCGGCATCGGCGCGCACGGACGCGGTGTTGTTCGTCCCGCATTCAGCGCCGCCGACATGGAGGCGAGGCGCTGGCTCGCGCGGCGCTATCAGGAGGCCGGACTCGAGGCAAGCATCGACGGCGTCGGCAACGTGCTTGGCCGGTCGCGCCATCCGGGCCGCGCATTGCTCATCGGTTCTCACTCCGACACCCAGCCCACGGGCGGATGGCTGGACGGCGCGCTCGGTGTGATCTACGCGCTCGAAGTGGTGCGCGCGCTCGCCGCGGACGCCTCGACTCGCGAGCTGGCGGTGGACGCGGTGTCCTTTCAGGACGAGGAGTCGCGCTTCGTCGGTTGCCTCGGCAGCCGTTCGATCACTGGAGTCCTGACCGCGGAAATGCAGGAGGAGGTAACCGACCGCGATGGCGTCACGCTCGCGGACGCACTGCGGCAGGCCGGGCTTGCGGATGCGCCGCGCCTGCGTATCGAACGCGAGCGCTATGCGGGTTTTCTCGAGGCGCACATCGAGCAGGGCCCGCAGCTCGAGGATTCCGGACGCAAGATCGGGGTGGTGAACGGCATCGTCGGGCTGCGCGGCATACGCTTCGTGTTCCGCGGGCAGCAGAACCACGCCGGAACCACCATGATGGCGCGGCGCCGCGACGCAGCTACTTCACTCTACGAGTTGGCCTACCGCATCAACCGGGAGTTTCCCAAGGTGGCGGCGGGGCACAGCGTCTGGACCATGGGGCGCGCGCGCATCGAGCCAAATGCCACTTCGATCGTTCCCGGCTACGCCGAACTCGATTTGCAGTTCCGCGACGCCTCCGAGGCGCCGCTCGATGCCTTCGAGGCGGTCGCGGCTCGCCTCGTCGCGGAGATGAACGCGCGAGGCGGGGTGAGCATCGAGGCGACGCGGGCACGGGCACCGATACCGCCAACGCGCATGGACGAAGGACTGCAGGAGCACATCGCGGAGGCGGCCGAGCGCCACGCGCCCGGGAAGTGGCAGCGCATGCCGAGCGGCGCGTTTCACGATGCAGGCATCGTTTCGGCGTGCGTGCCTTCTGCGATGCTGTTCATTCCGTCCATCGGCGGCATCAGCCACGATTTCGCGGAGGACAGCCGCGACGAGGACATCGTGCTCGGTTGCCGGGTGCTCGCGGACGCCGCCGCATCGATTCTTGCGTGCGGACGCGCCTGACGAAAAGTCAGGCAAAATGACGCCCCGAACTGCGGCAGACCGGCCGTTTCCGTTTCGGCCGGCGCAAGAGGGTACGCGAACAGGAGAAAGCAATGAAGCGCAATTTGTTCAGATGTCTCGGATTGGCTGCGGCGCTGGCGACAAGCAGCATCGCCTCGGCGCAGACGGCACTCAGGATGGGCTACGCGCTCGCTCCGGCCCCGAATTCTCACTACGGCGTGGCGGGCAGCGCTTTTGCCGAGGAAATCGCCAAGCGTACCCAGGGCCGCTTCAAGATCGAGCAGTATCCCAACAGCCAGCTGGGCGGCGAACGTGAAATGATCGAAAGCGTCCAGCTGGGGACGCTCGACCTGGTGGTGACCTCCTCGGGCCCGGTGCCCGGCTTCGTTCCCGAAACCGGAATCGTCGACATCCCGTTCCTGTTCCGTGATCCGGCACATGCGCGGGCGGTGCTCGACGGAGCGATCGGTCAGGAACTGCTGGCGAAATTTCCGGCCAGGAACCTGATCGCGCTCGCTTGGGGCGAGCAGGGTTTCCGCCATCTGACCAACAACAAGCGCCCGGTCGGCACGCCCGAGGACATGAAGGGACTCAAGCTGCGTACCATGGAGAACCCGGTTCACATTACCGCGTTCCGCACGCTGGGCGCGGCGCCCACGCCGATGGCCTGGCCCGAAGTCATCACCGGGCTGCAGCAGGGTACGATCGACGGCCAGGAGAATCCGATCTCCGTGATCACCTCGGCCAAGCTCAGCCAGGTGCAGAAATTCCTGACCCTGACGCGGCATGTCTATTCTCCCGCCGTAGTGATCCTGTCTCCCAAGATCTGGGGCAGTCTTTCGGAGGCGGACAAGAGTACCTTCCGCGAGGCGTCGAAGACCGCCGCCGCGGCGATGCGCAGATTCGTGGACGATCTGGAGAAGAGAGGCGTCGACGATCTGAAGGCCCAGGGCATGCAGGTGGTGATGGGAATCGACACGGCGCAGTTCCAGTCCACGCTCGCGCCGGCCTATGCGGAGTACGCGAAGAAATACGGCCAGGCCAACATCGACCGCATCAAGAATTACAAGTAGCTCCGCAGCGACCCGACGGCCGGCCGCAATCGCCGGGCGTTCCATATTGGCCGGCCGTTCCTTGTCAGCGTCCTCCAGAACCGGGGGGTAGTCCCGCATGCTCGCGAAGTTCGATCGCGGCTTTCTGTGGCTGAATCGCGTGCTGCTCATGATGCTGCTCGCGCTGATGTCGGTGCTGGTCCTCGCCAACGTCATGCTGCGATACACCACCGGCGACTCCATCGTGTGGGCAGAGGAACTGTCGCGGTATCTGATGATCTGGCTGACGTTTCTCGGCGCCGGCCTGGTGCTGCGCCACGGAGGGCACCTCGCCATCGACAACGTGCAGGATGCGATACCGGCGCACGCTGGCAGGATTCTGCGAGCGTTGATCCTGCTCTCAGTCGCAGCGTTCGCAGTGGCGATGACATGGCTGGGTACCAGTTACATCATACGAGCCTGGGCGCAGACCACCCCGGTGATGGAACTGCCTTTCGGACTGGTCTACTCGGCGCTGCCGGCCGGATTCCTGTTCCTGATCATCCACATGGCGATGTTTGCGCGACGCTACGTGCGCAACCGCAGTTTCGACCAGGATCGCGATTTCGATTCCAGCATGAGTGCCACGTTGTGACCACGGCGGTCCTGTTCGGAACCCTCATTTTGTTCATGGTGGTGGGCGTGCCGATCGCAATATCGATGGGCATCGCGGCCATGACGGCGATCGCGGTCAAGGGGCTGCCGCTCATTGGCGTAATGCAGAAGATGTTCGGCGGCCTGGACAGTTTCCCGCTGATAGCCGTGCCATTTTTCATCCTCGCGGCGGAACTGATGTCCGGCGGCGCTTTGACCGAAGTCCTGCTGCGATTTGCAGCGCAATTCGTGGGCCACCGGCGTGGCGGCCTGGGCCACACCAACATCCTCACCTTGACCTTTTTCTCCGGCATCAGCGGCTCGGCCATGGCCGACGCGGCGGGGCCGGGTTCGATGCTGATCAAGATGATGCGCGATTCCGGCTACCTTCCGGCGTACGCCGCCGCGCTCACGGCGTCGATTGCGGTGGTGGGCCCGATCATTCCCCCGTCGATACTGATGATTATCTACGCGCTCGCCGACCCCGGCGTTTCGGTCATCGGACTGTACTGGGCCGGGCTCATACCGGGCGTGATGATTGCCGCGGGGCTGGCGATGGTCAACCACGTCATCAGCATCCGGCGCAATTACCGTTCGGACATGCAGGCGCCCGGAGCCAGGGAGATGCTGCTCAATACCTGGCGCGCGATCCCCGCGCTCGCTTTGCCGGCAATCATCCTGGGAGGAATCCAGAGCGGCGCTTTCACCCCGACCGAAGCATCGGTGGTGGCGGTGTTCTATGCGCTGATTGCCGGGCGCTGGATCTACGCGACCCTGACCTGGGACAAGCTGCCGGGGATGCTGCTGCGCTCGGCGATGCTCACGGCCTCGGTGCTGCTGATCGTATCGGTCTCGAACGCGTTCGCCTGGGTGCTGACCATCGCCCAGGTGCCGCAGAGCGTGGCCCAGTACGTCGCCTCGCTCAACCTCAGCCCGCTCAGCTTCCTGTTCGCGGTCAACGTGCTGCTGCTGCTGTTCGGCATATTCATCGAGCCGCTGCCGGGCGTCATGATCCTGGTGCCGATCCTCGCGCCCATGGCCGCGGCGCTCGGCATCGATCCGCTGCACTTCGCCATCATCGTGATCGTGAACCTGACACTGGGGATGATCACGCCGCCGGTTGGCGGCCTGCTGTTCGTGGTGTCGATCGTATCGCGCACTCCGCTTTCGGGCGTGGTGCGCGAAATCTGGCCCCTGATGTGGGCAGAGATCGGTATCCTATCGATCCTCACAGTGTTTCCTGCGTGCAGTATCTGGCTCCCTCACTTCATGGGGCGCTGAATGGTTGATATGCTGTGGGAGGAATAACTGGTTCCCCGGCCCCGACTGCCATGCTGCTGACCCTGGTCATTTTCTACCTGCTGATCACGATCGCCATCGGCCTGTGGGCTGCCAAACGCGTCAAGACCACCGCCGACTTCGCGATCGCCGGACGGCACCTGCCGCTGGTGATGATCGTGACGACGACCTTCGCCACCTGGTTTGGCTCGGAGACCGTGCTGGGCATCCCGGCCAAATTTGTGAACGGCGGCCTGAACAGCGTCGTAGAAGATCCGTTCGGCGCCGGCACCTGCCTGATCATCGTGGGCCTGTTGTTCGCCGGCAAGCTCTACAAGATGACCCTGTTGACGATCAGCGACTACTACCGGGAACGCTACGGGCGCAGCGTGGAAGTGGTGTGTTCGCTGATCATCATCCTCAGCTACCTCGGCTGGGTGTCGGCACAAATCACCGCGCTGGGCCTGGTATTCAATTTGCTGTCGGCCGGCGCGATCAGCGTGCCGATGGGCATGATCATCGGCACGATCTCGATCCTGGCCTACACGCTGTTCGGCGGCATGTGGTCGGTGGCGGTGACCGACTTCATCCAGATGATCGTGCTCGTGAGCGGCCTGTTCATTCTGGCGGTGTTCGCAGGCAACCAGGCCGGCGGTGCCGACAAGGTCATCGCTCTCGCCGCCAGCAGGGAGATGTTCAATTTCCTGCCTGAACCGAAGTTCCACGACATCGTGTTCTTCTTCGCAGCGGCGATCACGATGATGCTGGGCTCGATTCCGCAGCAGGACGTGTTCCAGCGCGTGATGTCGGCGAAAGACATCAGCGCCGCCACCCGGGGGCCGGTGATCGGCGGTGTCTGTTACATCCTGTTCGCGTTTGTGCCGATGTTCCTGGTGACGAGTGCGCTGATCATCATGCCCGAGCAGACCGCGGCGCTGCTCAGGGACGACCCGCAGAAGGTGCTGCCCACGCTGGTGCTCGAGAAAATGCCGTTCATCATGCAGGTGCTGTTCTTCGGCGCGCTGCTCTCGGCCATCAAGTCCACCGCTTCGGCGACGCTGCTGGCACCGTCGGTGACCTTTGTGGAAAACATCTGGCGCCAGTTCCGTCCGCACCAGGGCGACCGCAAGGAACTGCTGACCATGCGCATCACCGTGCTGGTGTTCAGCGCCTGCGTATGCGCCTATGCCATTGCGTCGCAGGGTACGCCGATCTACGAAATGGTATCCGGAGCGTACCAGGTGACGCTGGTCGGCGCGTTCGTACCGCTGGCTGCGGGCCTGTACTGGAAACGCGCGACCACCCAGGGAGCGGTATTTGCGATCGTGCTCGGTCTTCTGTCGTGGCTGCTGTTCCTGGCCACCCCGGCCGGAAAATCGTTTCCGCCACAACTCGCCGGGGTGTTGATGGCGCTGGTGGGCATGTGCGTCGGCTCGCTTGGGCCGCAGGCAGTGAAGAACCTCCACGGTTCGCACCATCATGTGCCGGGTACGCCGGCGGAGCACGCAAAGCGATGAGGGGCCTGTGCGCATTGCCGTGCAAGCGGCCCGGGACCTGCCGGGGCTTGCGCCCATGACCGAAGCACCGCACCGTCCCGTAAAGGCCTACCGCAACCGCTCGTTCATGAAAGGCAAGGACGCGCGCGTCCTTCGCATCCTGGCAGAGTACCTCGAACCGAAGGCGCGGTTCGAGCACCACCACGTCGACGACACCATCGTGTTCATGGGCTCGGCGCGCATCAAGTCGCGCGAGCAGGCGCTAGAGGCGCAGCGCCGCGCCGAGGCGGGCGAGGGCGATGTCGAGCGAGCGCGCATCGATCTGGAGATGTCTGCGTATTACGAGGCTGCGCGCGAACTCGCATTCCGCCTCACGCAATGGTCGAAGGAACTCGACCCGAAGGAGCGCCGCTTCGTGGTGTGCACCGGCGGCGGACCGGGAATCATGGAGGCGGCCAACCGCGGCGCGGCGGATGCGCACGGCATCAACGTAGGACTGACCATTGCCCTGCCTGTGCAGGAGTTCGACAACGCCTACGTCACCCGCGAGCTGGCATTCCACTTCCACTACTTCTTCATGCGCAAGTTCTGGTTTGCCTACCTGGCCAAGGCGGTGATCGTGTTTCCGGGCGGCTTCGGCACGCTCGACGAGCTGTTCGAGCTGCTCACGCTGGTGCAGACGAAGAGGATGACCAAGCCGATGCCGATTGTGCTGTTCGGCCAGGACTACTGGCGCCAGGTCATCGATTTCGACGCGCTGGTGCGCCACGGCACGATCGGCGCGCGCGACGTCGAACTGGTGCACCGCACGGACTCGGTCGAGGACGCGCGCGCCTGGATCGTGCGGCAGCTTGCCCAGCACGCGCTCGACCAGCCGGGGGCGATGCTGTAACTTTCTTTTTCCGGCCGACCCCAGATATACTGGTTGCATATCAGGAGGGAGGCGCGATGGCGGAAGCCGGAAGGAAGAAGCGGACGATCACCGAGATCCGTGAATCGAAGAAGACCGGCGAGAAGATGGTCTACATGTCGGTGCCGGACTACACCTCGGCAAAGTGGGCCGAGACCGCGGGGGTCGACGTCGCGGTGGTCGGCATCCAGGCCTACACCAAGGATGTGAAGGACGGAACGTTTCCGGACGACGACCGCAGCTACGGCGTCGATGACCGCGAGTACGAGAAGTTCCTCGGGCTGGTGGAAAAAAGGAGGCATCAGTGAGCGTTGCCAAAGCGCGTCGGCGCAAGCGCAGCGCCGGCGCGGCACCGTCGAAGACGCTGACCGACAGCGCCTACACCGCACTCGAGGAGATGATCGTGCGGCTGGAACTCGCGCCCGGGACCGCGGTGTCCGAAGGCATGCTCTCGAAGCGCCTCGGCATCGGCCGCACGCCGATTCGGGAGGCACTGCAGCGGCTGGCGCTGGAGCGGCTGGTGCAGATCCTGCCGCGCCGCGGCGTGATCGTGTCGGACATCAACATCAAGGCGCAGCTGAGGCTGCTGGAGGTGCGCCGCGAAGTCGAGCGCTTCGTCGCCAGCGCTGCCGCGCGGCGCTCGAGCGCCGAGGAGCGCGAGCAGTTCACCGACCTGGCGCGCCGCTTCGAGCGTGCTGCCGAGATGGGCGACGACGTGGCGTTTCTGCGCATTGACCGCAAATTCCACGAATTGTGCGTCGCCGCATCGCGTAACGAATTCGCGTTGTCGATCATGAGCGGCCTGCAGCCGCTGTCGCGCCGCTTCTGGTATCAGCATTACCAGCAGGCCGGCGACATGCCCGTTTCCGCGAAACTGCACGCGGCGGTTGCGCAGGCAATCAGCGCCGGGGATGAGCAGGCGGCGGCGCGCGCCAACGATGCGCTGATCGACGACATCGAGGCCTTCACGCGGGCAACGGTGAGCGCCGGGCTTTGATGCGACGCAACATGCGGACTGCCCCACACGCCACTCGACGGGCTCTAGATATATCTCTAATATTTCAGTCGGTGAAAGACAGCAACTTGGCGGTGGTTCGAGGGAGGCGACATCCATGATGACCGAGAAACAGCGCAAATTCCGCGAGGAATACCAGGCACAGATTCATCCTTTGTACAACGGCATCGTGCATATCGGCGTCATCTACCTGGTCGGCCTTGCGACCATCGCATGGTGCGTCTCGCGCATGCAGGGCGCCGGCTGGGAGTGGCTGCTGGTGGTGCCGGTGTTCTTCTTTTCCAACCTGTTCGAGTGGTGGATCCACAAGTACGTGATGCACCGCCTGGTCGACGTGTGGGCGCTGCGCGCGATCTACGACCGGCACACCCGCCAGCACCATGTGTACTTCACCGACGGCGTGATGACGGTTGATTCGACGCGCGAATTCCGCATTATTTTCTTCCCCTGGCGCGCGCTGTTCACCTTCATCGGCATCGGCATTCCGTTCGGCCTGGTGCTCGCCTGGCTGGTCAACCCGAATGCCGGCTACATCCTGCTGGTGACGATGGTTGGACAGTACCTGATCTACGAGACGTTTCACTATTGCTGCCATGTGCACGAGAACCGGTTCGTGCGAAACATGCCTTTCGTCAACACAATCCGAAGGCACCACACGGCGCACCACAACAGGGGCATCATGATGGATGTCAACATGAACCTCACGTTTCCCATCGCGGACTGGGTGATGGGCACGAGCGACCTGAACCGCGGCCTGCTCGGCCACCTCTTCAACGGCTACAGCGAGATACACGTCAAGCCGGAGTTGAAGGACGCGATCGCCAAACACACCCTCAGGGAGCAATCGCTTAGCGGCCAGCCGGCCTGATCCGAACGCACCATCCCACCAAGGAGAAGTCACATGAAGAAGCGCGAATTCCTGCAACTCGGGGCTGCCGCGGCCGCACTGGCGGTACCCGCCGCAGTGCACGCCCAGGGCGCCAGTTACACCTGGAAGATGGCCACCGGCTGGAGCGGCGGGCCGCTGATGGAGATTGGCTCGAAAGCGTTCGCGGAGAAAATGGAACAACTCTCCGGCGGGCGTTTCAAGATCCAGGTGTTCCCGGGCGGCGCGCTCGGCAATGCGCTGAAGGTGCCGGAGACGGTAAAGAACGGCATCGCGGACATCGGCCATACGTGGATCGGTTATGACTGGGGCAAGGACCCGACCACCGTGCTGTTCGGCGGCTACGCCGGATCCTTCGACACCGAACGCATGTTGCATTGGCTCTACGAGGCGGGTGGCGTCGATATGCAGCGAAAATTCCGGGAGGAAACCGAAGGTGTGATTTCCATGCCGCTTGGCGCGCGTACAGCGGAGGCGTTCCTGCATTCGAGGAAGCCGGTCAGGACCCTGAAAGACCTGAAGGGCCTCAAGTTGCGCACGGCCGGCGCCTGGCTGGAAATGGCGAAGGACCTCGGTGCGGCGCCCGTGACCACGGCCGGCGGCGACGTCTACCCGATGCTCGAGCGCGGCGCCATCGACGCCACCGAGTGGGGCACGCTGTACGAGAACATCTCGATGGGCTTCCACAAGATCGCCAAGTACATTATCTATCCGGGCGTGCATCAGCCCACGGCGCCGTTCGAACTGGTGATCAACAAGGAAACCTGGGCGAAGGTTTCGGATGCGGACAGAAAACTGATCGAAATCGTGGCCAGGCTGGTCACCATCGATTTCTGGCTCAAGGTGGGCCAGGAGGACGCAAAAGCGCTGGAATTCTACCGGAAGGCCGGTAACACCATCATCGAGCTCGCGCCCGAGGTGCAGTACGCAGGGCGCAAGATCGGCCTCGACTGGGCCGAGAAAATTGCCAAGGAAAACAAGTATCCCTGGTTCGCCAAGGTGTTCGAGAGCCAGAAGGAGATGGACGCGCTGTGGAAGGGCGCGGCAGGCTGGCGCACCGTCAAGGTCAAGGGCTGAGCGAACGAAGTGACATGGATGGGGCGCAGGCGCGCCCCATCTTTTTTTGCCCGCTCGAAGCGCAGACAGGGAGAAAAGTGCGATGGACGCACTCATCCGCAACATCGAACGCATTACCCGGAGCGTAGGCATACTCGCCTCGTTCGCGCTGGTTCCGCTGGTGCTTGCGACCTGTTTTGAAGTCTTCTCGCGCTACGTGATCGATGCGCCGACGGTCTGGGCCTACGAGATCGGCTACCTCCTTACCGGATCGCATTTTCTTCTCGCCATGGCCTTCACGCTGCAGGCCAACGAACACATCCGCATCGACATTTTCAGCGCCAACTTCGCACCACGCACGCGCGCCGTGATCGACCTCCTCGGCTACACCGTCACCTTGCCGCTGATGCTCTGGCTGACCTATGCCCTGTACCAGCACCTCATGACCGGCTACCTGCGCAACGAGCACAGCGGCCAGTCGGCGATGAATCTGCCGGTGTGGCCGTTTCGCGTCGTGTTCCTGGTTGCCTTCACATTGTTCGCGTTGCAAATCCTCGCCGAGGTGATCAAGACCGCGCGCAGCTTCAAGGCCGGGGGCCAGTAATGGATTACCTGCCGTTCGCGATGCTGCCGGTGGCGTTCACCCTGATGTTCCTGGGGATCCAGGTTGCTTTTTCCATGATGATCACCGCGGTGCTGTTCGGCCTGGTCATCTTCGGCAACCGGGTCATTTTTCAGTTCGTGGAGAAGATCGAGGACATCTCCTCGAATTTCGTCTTTGCCGCCGTGCCGCTGTTCGTATTCATGGGGGCGATGCTGGAGAAATCGGGCATCGCGGACAAGCTGTTCGAGGCGATCCACATCTGGACGCGGCGGCTGCCGGGCGGGCTCTCGCTCGCCACCATCTGCATGTGCATTATTTTCGCGGCCTCGAGCGGCGTGATCGGCGCGACCGAGTCGGTGGTCGGCCTGCTCACCATTCCGATCATGCTGCGTTACAAGTACGACAAGGCGTTGATATCCGGCTGCATCACCGCGGGCGGGTCGCTCGGCACGATCATCCCGCCGTCAGTCGTGGCGGTGGTGATGGGGCCGCTCGCCAACGTGTCGGTGGGCGATCTGCTCTACGGCATGGTGTTCCCCGGGCTGATCATGGCCGGCCTGTACCTGATCTACATTTTTACGCTGTGCGTGATCCAGCCGGAGAAAGGACCGCGTATCCCGCCCGAACCGGGCGAACCCGGCTTCGGCGCGAAGCTGTGGATCAGCACGCGCAACCTGGTGCCACCGCTGTTCATGATTTTCGCCGTTCTCGGATCCATCCTGCTCGGCTGGGCGTCACCTACCGAGGCCGCGGCGATCGGCGCGCTCGCCTCCGTGTTCCTGACCATGCTTTACGGGCGTTTCAGCTGGGGCGGCCTGTACGAAGCGCTGATCAAGACCGTCAAGATCACCACCATGATCATGACGGTGCTGCTCGCCGGCACGCTGTTCACGGGGGTATTCATCGGCGGCGGAGGCATCAACACCGCCAACGTGCTGATCAACCAGATGCACCTCACGCCGTGGATGCTGCTGTCGCTGATGATGTTCATCATCTTCATCGCCGGCTTCTTCCTCGACTGGATCTCGATCGTGCTGATCTTCGTGCCGCTGTTCACCCCGCTCATCACCACCGCTGGATTCGACCCGGTGTGGTTCTGCATCCTGTTCCTGATCATGATCCAGACTTCCTACCTGACGCCGCCGATGGCGCCGGCGATTTTCTACCTGCGCGCGGTGGCGCCGCCAGAGATCACCATCCGCGACATGTACCGCGGCGTGGTGCCGTTCATCGTGCTGCAATGCGTGACATTGGTGATCGCGATGGTTCATCCGCCGCTGGTCACCTGGCTGCCGAGCGTAATGCTCAATTTCAAATGAGGAGACCGATATGACACCCGAGCAGATCCTTTCCATCCCGCCGCGCGTACTGACGCAGGCGCAGCGCGAATCCTATTTCAGCGAGGGCTATGTCCTGCTGGAGAAGATCATCGACGACGAATGGCTCGGGAGATTGCGTGAGGCCACCGACGAACTGATCGAGCGCAGCCGCAAGGTCACCAGGTCGGACACGATTTTCGACCTGGAGCCCGACCATCGGCCCGACAATCCGCGCCTGCGGCGCGTCTCCAACCCGGTCGAGCACCATCCGGTATTCTGGGACTACTGCACGAAATCGCTCCTCGCAGACGCGGTGGCCGATCTGGTGGGACCCGACGTCAAGTTCCACCACTCCAAGCTGAACTTCAAGTGGAAGCATGGCGGCGAAGAGGTGAAGTGGCACTACGACATCTCATTTTGGCCTCACACCAACTATTCGCCCCTCACGGTGGGGACCTATCTGTACGACTGCGGCATGGACCAGGGCCCGCTCGGCGTGCTGCCGAAGAGCCATCTGCTGGAGCCGTTGCTCACGCAGTACGACGACCAGGGCAACTGGGTGGGCTGCCTGGCCGAGCGCGATCTGGCGCGGCTCGACTTGGGCAAGGCGCTCTACCTGACCGGCCCGGCCGGGTCGCTTACGCTGCACAACTGCCGCACCATCCACGGCTCGCCGCGTAACGACTCCGACCTCGGCCGGCCGTTGCTTCTGAACACGCTGACTTCGGCGGATGCATTTCCGTACACGGTCAACCCGATCAAGCCGAAACATGATCAGACCGTCGTCCGAGGCAAGCGCGCGGAGTGGGCGCACCACGATCCGCGGCCGTGCCTGCTGCCGCCTGACTGGTCCGGCGGCTACACCTCGATCTTCGCGCTGCAGCAGCAACAGCAGGAAGAGGCCGCGGCCGCGGGCATGTAAACGACCTCCCCCGGGTTGACCCAGATCAAACGTGGTGCCGGTTGCGCCTTGACGTCTGGCCTCCGCAGTCACTAGCATATCACTGATATGTCAGTGTCGGCGTTGCACCGGCGCCAATCCAGAGGGAGAAAGCCATGGCAGGGGAAATCGAAACCATCCGCGATCTTTGCGTGCGCGGCAAGCGCGCGGAGTTGAACGCGGCGGTCACTGCCGCAATTTCCGCAGGTCTCAGCGCGCAGGAAATCATGGGCAAGGGGCTGATTCCGGCGATGTCCATCGTTGGCGAGCGATATTCCAGCGGGGAGTTTTTCCTGCCGCAGATGATGATCGCCGCGCGCGCAATGCAGGAGGCAGTGGCGGCGCTCAAGCCCTTGCTCACGGCCGGGGCCTACGAAACCAGGGCCAAGGCGGTGATCGGGACGGTAGCGGGCGATTTTCACGACATCGGCAAGAACATCGTCAAGATCATGCTCGAGGGCCAGGGCTACGAGGTGGTGGATCTGGGGGTGGACGCGAGCGCGGAGAAGTTCGTCGAGGCAGTGCGCAATAACGCGCCACAGTTCGTGCTGATGAGCGCGCTCATCACGCTTACCATGGAGAGCATGAGGAAGACGGTGCAGGCGCTGGAAGCGGCGGGTCTGCGCGGCTCCATCTGGATCGGTGTCGGCGGAGCGCCGCTGACAAAGAAATTCGCCGACGAGATCGGTGCCGATTTCTACAGCGAGGACGCTTACCAGTGCGTCGAAGCGTGCAACGCGCAACTCCACTGACCGACGGCTCGGGACGGAATACGTTATGACGCCGAGAGAACGAGTACTCACAGCCCTGCGCCGCGGCCAACCCGACATGGTGCCGTGGATCGAGAACGAAATCGAAGAGTCGCAGCAGATCCGGGTGATGGGCGGGCGCAGCGATTACACCCCGGGCGAACTGTGCCGCAAGCTGGGCATGGACGGATTCGGCTACCACTTCCCGACCGGGGGAACGGCAAAGGCCAGCCAGGCGACGCAGACTTCCGCAGCGGTGAAACAGTCGTTCTATTTCCCCAGGATGCTCACCTTCGACTTCGTGCCGCCGTGGATTGCGGACATGGGCATCGACTCGTCGACCGGGCGCACCTACGTCAAGCGCGGGCTGCTGGTGGACCGCGATTCGCTGAAATTGTTCGACGAGTTCCTGCCCGATCCCGATCATCCCGCGCGCTACGAGCAGGTGGCCAAGTGGCTGGAGCAGTACAAGGAGGACTACGCGGTATTTCCGCGCCTGCGCCTCGGATCGGCGAGCACCTTCGAGAGCATGGGCCTCGACGTGTTCTCGCTCATGGTCTACGACGACCCCGACCTGGTGAAGGAGATCCACCGCCGCTTCTCCGAATGGTCGGCGCGGGTGGTCGAAAACCTCAACAAGCTGGACTTCGACTTCTACTGGGCGAACGACGACCACGCCGACAACAAGGCGCCCTGGGTCAACATGGAAATGTACGAGGAGTTCTTCTATCCGTACCAGAAAATCGTCGCCGACGCGATGAACAAGCCGTGGATATTCCACAGCGACGGCAACCTGTTCCCGATCCTCGATGGCCTGCTCAAGCTCGGCATGAACGGCATCCACCCGGTGCAGCCTGCAGCGATGGACATCAACGACCTCAAGGCGAAATACGGCTCGAAGGTGTGCATCGTAGGCAACATCGATCTCGATTACACGCTGCCCAAGGGCACGCTCGAGGAGGTCGAGGCAGAAGTGAAAGACCGCATCCAGAAGGTCGGCAAGGGCGGCGGTTACATGATCTCGAGCGCCAACAGCATCACGGACTACTGCAAGACCGAGAACGTGCTCGCCATGGCCAGCGCGATCGAAAAGTACCGCAGGTACTGAGACGCCGGAATGCTGATCGTCGCCGAACGAATCAACGCCTCGCGCAAGCCGATCCGCGCGGCCCTCGAGAAGCTCGATGCTGCCGCCATACAGGCAGATGCAAGAGCGCAGGCAGCCGCCGGCGCCCACTATATCGACGTGAACGGCGGGACCTTTCCCGGCCGCGAGCCCGAACTGCTGTGCTGGCTGGTCGAGACGGTCCAGGCCGTCGCGGACCTGCCGCTGTGCATCGACAGCCCGGATCCGGCCGCGCTCGCGGCGGCGCTGCCGAAGGTGAAGGGCGGGCGGCCGATGATCAATTCGATCTCGCTCGAAGGCGAGCGCTTCGAGCGGGTGCTGCCGCTCGCGCTGCAGTACCGGGCGCGGCTGATTGCGCTGTGCCAGGGCGAGACCGTTCCCGCCTCGACGGCGGAACAGAAGCTCGATCTCGCTACGCAACTCGTCGAACGGCTCACCCGGGCCGGCCTGCCGATCGACGACATCTACGTCGATCCGCTGGTGTTCCCGCTGGCGACCGAGTCTGGTTCGGCCAATGCCACACTCGACGCGATCGGCGAAATCATGCGGCGGTTTCCCGGAGTGCACACCATCTGCGGCCTGACCAACGTATCGCACGGACTGCCGGTGCGGAAGCTGATCAACCGGACCTTCCTCGTGGGCGCAATCGCACGAGGCATGGATGCCGCGATCATCGATCCAACGGACATGCAGTTGATGCAGGCGCTGCTCGCGGCGGAGGCCGTCTACGGGCGCGACGACTACTGCATGAACTACATCGGCGCCTATCAGGACGGCAAGCTGGCATGAGGGAGCGCTGTGGGCCGAAACTCCGAGACAGCGCTGGCGGCTGAAGGCCGCAGCAGCGGCGCGGGCGCGCGCCGGTGTACTGTCACTTTCGCACCGGGCGGGCGTTCAGCGCGTGTGGCGCCCGGCGAAACGCTGCTCGCCGCCGCCTGGAAGGCCGGCGCCGGAATCAAGGCGGTGTGTGGCGGGCGCGGCAAGTGCGGCACCTGCCGCATCGAAATCGAACTTCAGGCGCTCTCAGGCGGTGCGCTCTCCACGGCAACGCCCCAGGAAATGTCGGCGCTGCCCGAGGAGTTTCGCGGCGGAACGCACCGCCTTGCCTGCCTGGCGCAGGCCCATGCGGATGTCGCAGTCAGTGTTCCGCTTGAAAGCCAGGCGGTAAAGCACCCTCCGCGCAAGCCCTACACGGTGCGGTACGTCGCGCTCGAGCCGCTCGTGCAGCGCGTCACGATCGAGGTCGATGCTGCCGCGTCGTCGCCGTTGCGGCCGCTCGCGACGCGAATCGCGCAGGCGCTCGCGCGGACATGTGGAACAGGCATCGGCCCGATACTGCCGCGGGTGCTCGCGGAGTTTTCGCGCCGGAGCGGTTTTGACTCCGAGCGCAAGCTGACGGTCACGCTGTACGGCGGCACCGAAGTGCTGCAGATTCTTCCGGGCGAGCGCTCCGGCGCCTGGGGTGTCGCGCTCGATGTCGGCACGACGTCACTGGCGATGTTTCTGTGCAATCTCGCGACCGGCGATATCGTTGCGGTGAAGACCGCGGCGAATCCGCAGACGGCGTATGGCGAGGACGTGATTTCGCGCATGACGCACATCAGCCAGGATCCAGCGGTCCTCGCAACGCTGCAATCGATGGTCGTCAACGAGATCAATCATATGATCGCCGAGGCGGGAGCCGAATCCGGCGTTGCGCTCGACGACATTCTCGACGTGGTGGCGGTGGGCAATCCGACCATGCAACACGTGCTGCTCGGAGTTAATCCCGAGCCGATCGGGCGCGGCCCCTACCAGGCGGTGTGGCGCGAGCCGGCGCTCGTAGATGCCGCGGACATTGGCCTCCGCGCCGCAGCAGGCGCGCGCCTTTTCGTGTTTCCGATGGTGTCGGGTTACATCGGCGGCGACACGCTGGCGGCGGTGCTCACGCGCGGCGCGGATTTCTATCAGGGCGTCAATCTCCTCATCGATGTGGGCACCAACGGCGAAGTGGTGCTGGCGAACCAGGGCGAGTTGACCGCCACTTCGTGCGCGACCGGACCGGTATTCGAGGGCGCGCATATCCGCAGCGGGGTGCGCGCCTCGCCCGGCGCCATTGAGCGCGTCTGGGCCGAGCCGGGCGGCGCCCTCGGGTGGGCTGCAATTTCCGACGGTGCGAACCCCGGCGACCAGCGGCCGATCGGGCTATGCGGGTCCGGCGTGATCTCTTCGGTGGCCGCGTTGGTCGATGCGGGACTGGTCGATCGCGGTGGTGCGTTCATCCCGCCGGGAACCGATTCACGCGTGCGCAAGGACCAGGACGGCCGCGTAACCGAAGCCGTGCTCGTATCGGGAAAGAAGACCCGGACCCGGCGCGATATCGTGGTCACGCAATGGGACGTGCGCAACGTCCAGCTGGGCAAGGCGGCGCTGCGCGCCGGAATCGAAATACTGTTGCGCGAGCAAGGCATCGGCGCGCCTGATCGGGTGCTGCTCGCCGGCGCGTTCGGCAACCATCTCGACCCGGGCGACATTGTGCGCATCGGGCTGGTGCCGCCGGTTCCGGTGCACACCATCGAATCGATCGGCAACGCGGCCGGCGACGGTGCGCGGCTGGCGCTGTTCAGCCGCACGGAGCGCGAACGCGCGATCCGGCTGGCCGAGACCATCCGCGTGATCGAATTGACCGAGCGCGAGGACTTCCAGGACCTGTTCGTAGAGTGCACCGCGCTCGACTGTGTCGCGCTCGGCGAAATCGATCCGGAAGGCGAGACGAACGTTGCGCCGCGAGCGGCGCCCAAAGCGGTGCCCGAAGCGGCGCCGGAACCGGACTGAGGAACCTGCATGCTCAGCGTCCGCCGATGGTCCGTGCGTCACTCCCGGTTGCTCGAGAACACCTATCGGGCATTCGAGCGGGTGCTGTTCGCCTGCCGGCCGCTGATCATGGCGCTGGGTCCGAAACGCGTCGAGCGTCCGGTAGCGGCCGCGGAGCGCGTGATCAAGTCCTTGCTGTTCGACTGCAGGATGTGCGGGCGCTGCGTCCTGACCGCGACCGGCATGTCCTGCCCGATGAATTGCCCGAAGCTGATGCGCAACGGACCTTGCGGCGGCGTGCGGCAGGACGGCGGCTGCGAAGTCAAACCGGAAATGCAGTGCGTGTGGGTGGAGGGCTGGCGCGGCGGGCTGGACATGAGAGCGGGCGGCCTGTCGAGTGCGCTCAACCCGCCGGTGGACTCGTCCCTCAGCGGTTCGTCAGCCTGGCTGCGCGTCGTTCTCGAACCGCCGAAAGCGGCGAGCGCGCCAAGCCCGGCGCTCGTTCCGCCCTCGGGCGGGCAGCTCGAGCAACTGCTGCGCGATGGAATATTCGCGGTCACCGCCGAGTTCTCCCCGCCGGATTCCGCGAATCCGGACGACGTCTACCGCAATCTTGGACTGTACGAATCCTGCGTCGACGCCATCAACGTGACCGACGGCAGCGGTGCGAATTGCCACATGTCGAGCCTCGGCGTCGCCGCGCTGCTGCTGCGCGCGGGATGCGAACCCGTGATGCAGGTCTCCTGCCGGGACCGCAACCGCATCGCCATTCAGGGCGATCTGCTAGGGGCGGCCGCACTTGGCGTGCGCAATGTCCTGTGCCTGTCGGGTGACGCAGTCGCTATCGGGGATCATCCCGGCGCCCGGCAGGTCGGCGATCTGGACAGCGCGACGCTGCTCGATACGGCCCGGATCATGCGCGACGAAAGCCGTTTTCTGTCCGGCCGCAAACTGACTTCGCCGCCGCGGCTGTTCCTCGGCGCGGCGGACAATCCGTTCGCTCCGCCGTTCGACATGCGGCCGATCCGGCTGGCCAAGAAGATCGCCGCCGGCGCGCAGTTCATTCAGACGCAGTACTGCTTCGATCTGGAGATGCTCGAGCGTTACATGGAGCGCGTTCGGGAGGAGGGGCTGCAGGACAAGTGTTTCATCCTTGCGGGAGTCGGTCCGGTGGCATCGGCCAAGACGGCGCGCTGGCTTCGCACCCGGGTCCCGGGAGTACATATCCCGGACGAAATGGTGCGCAGGCTGGAACAGGCAGACAATCCGCGGGAAGAAGGCATTCGCATCTGCATAGAAATGATCCAGGCGATCAGGCGGATACCCGGCATCGCGGGCGTTCACATCATGGCAGCGAAGCAGGAGGCGGCCATTGCACGCATCGTGCAGGAGTCGGGAGTGCTGGCGGGCCGCGCTCCGCTGTTTCTTGGCAGCGTTGAATCGCGCGAACGGCGCACGGCAAACGCGGTGCCGGTCTGAGGGAAGGAACGAGAGCTGCAATGACGCCGACCGTGATCATTTCCTGCCGCGTGATGCAGGAACTGCTGACGCAGATGCTGCCGGAGGACACCCCGGCGGTCTATCTCGAAATCACGCTCCACAACACGCCGAAGAAACTCTCCGCAGCGCTGCAGAAGGAGATCGATGCCGTTGCACAGCCGAGCAATGTCATCGTCGGTTATGGCTTGTGCGGAAATGGGCTGGTCGGAGTGAAGTCACGGGCACATACGCTGATCATTCCGCGCACCCACGATTGCGTGGCGATCTTCCTCGGCTCGCACCAGCGCTACGTGCGGCGGTTCTTCGCCAATCCGAATACCTACTATCTGACCCGCGGCTGGCTCGAGGCGCGCGACGATCCGCTGCACGACTATCTCGACTACGTACGGGACTACGATGAAGAGACCGCGGACTACCTGGTGGAGATGAAATACCGCCACTACCGCCGCCTGTGCATGGTGGGATTTTCGCAGCAGGAACTCAGCGAGTGCCGGGCCATGGCGATGGAGGTCGCGAATTTCTGCAACAGCCGCTGGAACATGGAATACGAAGAGACGATCGGAACCACGTCGATGCTCGAATCGCTGCTGAAGATGCCCGCCCGCCTCAATTCTGGCGACCCGGAGTTCGTGGTGATTCCGCCGGGCGGCGAGATCAGCATGGAAATGTTCCTGCGCGAGGGCGAGGCGGCACCGCAGGCGATGGGCCGGGGCGAATAGCCGGGTTGGAAAATAAGGAGAGAACAGACATGCCGTCCCACAAACAACGGATTCTGATGGCCGCGCGCGGTGAAATGCCTGATCTTCTTCCCTACGTTCCGAGGATCGATCTCTGGTACAACGCCAACGCGGCGTTCGATACCCTGCCCAGGCAGCACAAGGGCCGCACCCAGGACGAGATTTCGCGTGCCGAAGGCTGGGCCCTGCACAAGATCGTTCCGGAGTTCCTCAACGTCAGCAAGCCCGAGGACAGCCTGCATCGCGCGCTTGGGCTGTATCGCCTCAAGGAGATGGTGTTCGATTTCCGTTTTTCGAAAGAAATCGAAATCGAGGTGAAGAACGAAGGCGACTACACGAGCGTGTTCTATCACACGCCGGTGGGCAGCGTGAGCACGAAGACCATGTACTCCGACGAAATGCGCCGCTCGGGTGCTTCAATCACCTGGATCGAGGAGCACATCCTCAAGCGGCCCAAGGACTACAAGGTCGTCGGCTACCTGTTCGAGAACCTGACGCTCGAGCCCAGCTACGAGCGTTTTCGCGAGTGGCAGAAATACGTCGGCGAGGACGGCGTTCCCGGGACTATTGTCGGGCTCGCCTGTTCGCCGATGCACCACATCCAGAAGGAGTTCCTGGACGCCACGGACTTCTATTTTCACTACAGCGACTACCAGAGGGAGATGCGCGCACTGGCCCAAAGCGTCGAGCATTTCTTCGACCAGGCGCTCACGATGATTGCCGGTTCGCCCGCCGAAATGGTGCTCTGGGGCGCTAACGTGGACGACATGATCACCTACCCCGCCTATTTCGAAAAAGAGATCACGCCGTGGATACGCAAGGCCTCGGGCGTGCTGGGCGGCAAGGGGAAGGTGACGGTGGTGCACTGCGACGGGGAAAACCACGGACTGATGGACCTCATCCGGGACTCGGGCATGCACGTGGCCGAGGCGATCTGCCCGTATCCGATGACCAAGGTCAAGGTCGAGGAGTACTACCGGCAGTGGGGCGACAAACTGACCATCTTCGGCGGCATTCCTTCGAACATCCTGCTCGCCGAGTCGGCCACCGAAGAGGAATTCGAAGCGTATCTGGACCATTTGTTCAAGGTGATCGCTCCTGGCAGGCGTTTCATCCTGGGTGTCGCCGACACGACGCCGCCGAACGCGGTGTTCGAGCGCCTGATCCGGATCGGGGAGCGGGTCGAGAAGGAGGCGCGCCTTCCGCTCGCGGGCGGGGCGTTCCGGCCGTTGCCCGGTTCGGCGACGCCGGAGGCGACAACTGCGGCGGCGGTCCTTTCGGAGCCGGCCCAGCACGAGTTCGACGGCGTGCGCGAGGATGTCGTCAAGGGGCGGCACAAGGACATCGCGGCGCACGTGAAGGCGTTGCTCGAGCGCGGCCTGAGCGCCAAGCAGATCCTCGATCGCGGCATGCTCGACACGATGCAGGCGATCGGCGTGAAGTTCAGTGCGGGCGAGTTGTTCATTCCGCAGGTGCTACTCTCGGCACGCGCGATGAACGAAGGCCTGAAGGTTCTCGAGCCGTATCTCGCGGCAAGCAAACGCGAGGTGACCGGAAAAGTCCTGGTGGGGACAGTGCGGGGCGATTTTCACGACATCGGCAAGAACATGCTGGTCACCATGCTCCGCGGGGTTGGTTTCGAGGTGAAGGACCTCGGCATCAATCTTTCAGCGGATGTGTTCGTCAAGGCCGTGGCCGAGTATCGGCCCGACATCATCGGCCTGTCGGCACTGCTCACGACGACGATGTCCGAAATGGGCAAGGTGATCGAAGCGCTGAAACGCGACGGCCTGCGCGACGGCGTCAAGGTGATCGTGGGGGGAGCGCCGGTGAATGCGAAATTCGCGCGCGATATCGGCGCCGACGGCTATGCCGCGGACGCGGGGCAGGCCATTGACCTCGCGAAAGGATTGATGGCCGTAAAGGGGTAGGGCACGTGTCCAGCCTCGAAACCTTGAGGGCCGCACTGGCGCCTGCGGGAATGAACCTGGTCGGTGTGGTTGCGGCGGACACGTGGGACGCCCACGCCCCGGCCGCGCAACAAACCGAGACGCTCCTCGCCGGCGCCAAGTCCATTGTGGTGTTTGGCAATGGCGGCGGCGCGCTTTGGAAATCGTTCGTTGCGGACATCACGGAGCACACCGAACACCTCTGCGAGGAACTGCATCCGCTCGACGCGTTCGTTCGGCGATCGGTCAAGCGCGCAGATGCGGCGCTCGGAGAAATTCGGCGACGCTGGTTCTACTCCGCGGCAACCGAGACCATCCACCTCGATTTTCGCAAGCTGGGCTGGCTCGCCGGGCTCGGTTCGAGGAGCCGCCTCGGCCTGCTGATTCATCCGACGTACGGGCCTTGGATCGGGTTGCGCGCGGCCTGCTTTCTCGATGCGCCCTGGCCATCCGACGACGGCTTGGTGCCGGACCTTTGCGACGGCTGCCCGGCTCCTTGCGTGAAATCTTGCCCGGGGCGCGCTTTTCCGGATGGAAGATGGGATGTCGACAGTTGCTCCGGGTTCAAACGTGCATCGGATACATGCCGCTCGTCTTGCGCGGCACGCGAAGCTTGTCCCCTGGGAAGGGAACATCGGTATCCGGACCTTGCCGTCGCCTACCACAACCATCGCGCAACCGGGCGTAGCGCCTTGGCCGCGTCCATCGGAATCGCGCCGGGCGCCGACCGATTTCAGGGCGTGGGGCCCCATTGGGACGATTGGCGCAAGCGGGTCGGGATCCGCGCAAAGGAGAGTGGCACATAGCTGCAATGGCCACCAATTATCTGCTTACGACCCAGAGGAGTCATTGCCCGTAGCAACTTCGAAAGGTCGGCTCCCCGCAGCATTACGGACATCCGTTAGGGGATATGTCGGCGCAGTCTGGCCCGCAAATCGAGTTCGATCAGCGCATCAGCTGGTACCAGGAGCAGCGAACAGGAAGAGCCGCCGGCGGCCACTCGCCGGACCACCGGCAGTGCTTGGGGTGCAATTCGGGAGGCTTTTCTGCAAATCGCGACCCATGCTGGCGCGAAATCGGCGATTGACTGCGGCACCCAGCGGCAGTGATACTCTACGAAGGCCTGTTGAATGTCCTATCCTTGGTCAACGTAAGAAGGTTTGCCTTGCAATCGCGATGCTTGCCGCGGTTGTGCCTTGCCTTCGTCGCCGTGCTCCTTCTGGCGGGCTGCGCTGTCGCGCCGGTCGCGCCGACGGAGACGGGCTGGGCGCCGGACGAGAGCTGGTGGGCCGAAGCAGGCCGGTCCGGGGGCTGGGTCCCGCGCAGAGACGGTTCGAGCGTCCGGATTCGAGCCGCGCACGCGCGCAACCTTTACGAGGTCGCCCGCAGGATCCGGGAGCAGAGCATGATCTCCGCGCAGATTGCATTCGTCGATGTCGACGCATTGAATGCGTTCGCGATCGAGGCCAAAGGCGTGCGGCAGATCGCTTTCTCTTTGTCTTTGCTCGGTGCGATCGGGGACGACCGGGATGCGCTCGCGACCACCATCGGCCACGAAGCCGCGCACCTGCACTACGCCCACGACGCGGCGCGCAAGGCGCGCAACCAGCTCGCGATGGGCGATTCGGCAGCGATCGCCGGAATCCTTACGGTCAACTCCACCTTTTCGCGCTACGAGGAGCGCGAAGCCGATGACAAGGGCGTGGAGTGGGCGGTTGCGGCAGGATTCAGCCCCTGCGGCGCGGCCCGGACCATGCGCGTGATCCGCGCGCTGGCCGGGGACACCGTTGAAAGATCGTTCCTGTCGATGCACCCCGGCCACGGAGAGCGCATCGCGCGAGCAAGCACGCTGGCGATGCGGCTGGATGGGCACAGGTGCTGAGGATGAAACTCGAATCTTGAACTTTTAGCTCCAATCATCCAGCACCCGAGCGCCTATCCGGTCAATTGATGGCGCGCGGCAATTGCTGCCACGTCTTGTGAGGCACTCAGGCCATTTGGGTTCGAGTCAGAGGCCCGGCGGCAACAAATGTGTGCATCGTTCGGGCGATCGAGGGGAACGCCTTGGCCAACCGCCGGTCCTCGGTCACTTGCGAGCCTTTTCTGGGAATCGTGACGCACGCGACGCACGCTGCCGCGAAATCGATGATTAATTGCGGCACCCAGCGTCGGCTGATGGTCGGGTGTGCCCTCTGGTGTCTGCCCGCTACTCAAGCTCCAGGCAAAGTCCGCTTACTTGAAACTCGAATCGTCACTTTCGACCCCTATGCACACCTTCTCAGTACGCGGTCAAGGCGTAAACTCGCCCGCAGGCTCGTCCAAGAGGGAGAGGACCGATGATACAAGTCAGGCGGAGGCAGCTCCTGATCATGGCAGGTGCGCTTCTCGCCGCGCCGCTTGCGACCGACGCGCAACAGCCGGCCAGGCTCTATCGGATAGGATTTTTAGGGCCCGCCTCCGCGTCCGGTTCCGTGAGCGAGGTGGACGCATTCCGGGCGGGCCTGCATGACTTGGGCTACGTGGAGGGAAAGAACATTGTCATTGAGTACCGTTGGGCCGATGGGAAATACGATCGGCTTCCCGAGCTGGCCGCCGAGCTAGTTCGTCTCAAGGTTGATATCCTATTAACCTATGGGACGCCGGGCACCGTTGCGGCCAAGCGTGCAACTACGACAATCCCCATCGTCATGGCGACGGTCGGCGACGCTGTTACCGCGGGGCTCGTCACCAACCTCGCGCGGCCGGAGGGAAACGTAACTGGTTTGACCTTCCTGATCCCGGAACTCAGTGCGAAACGGCTCGAGCTGCTCAAGAACGCCATGCCGCGTATCACGCAGGTAGCTGTTCTCCTGAACCCTGACAATCCCTTTAATTTTCCGATGCTCCAAGCGATGGGGATTGCCGCCAGATCATTAAAGGTGGGACTTCAAAAATTCGAGGTGCGAGGGCCCGACGAGTTTGCCGGCGCCTTCGCGGCGATGGCGAAAGGACGTATCGATGCGGTGGTGATTTATCAGGACGCGATGTTTGTCGCAAACGACGCAAGGCTTGTGAATCTTGCGGCGAAGCAAGGGCTTCCCTCAATCGGGGGCAAGGAGTTCGCAAAAGCGGGAGGCCTGATCGGATATGGCGCAGATTTCCAGGCACAATTCCGGCGCGCGTCCATCTATGTGGACAAAATATTGAAGGGCGCGAAGCCTGGCGACCTGCCGATCGAGCAACCGACCAAGTTCGATCTGGTGATCAACATGAAGACCGCCAAGGCGCTTGGCATCAAGCTTCCACAGTCCGTGCTGACTCGAGTTGACGAGGTGATCCAGTAACGAATGGACGGGGGTCCGGTCGTGGCCGGCTCTTGCCGCTGACACCCACCGCCTGCTGAAATTTCAGGCAAGGTCAGCTTTTTCAAAACGCAAACCGTCACTTTCGACCCATCCAAGTCGTAGCTCGGTCGATATGCGCGTCGGCACGCTTGGTGACCCGAATTCGCACGGTCTAATCAGCCGTGACGGCGGGCGAGCTTCGCAAGCACCTTTTCGCCAGAGATCGTTTCACCACGATCGGCCTCGGCGATCGATCGGAGGAGTAAAGCCGGCCCGGCTCCGACCGGCTTCAGGGAGAGGGGCTCCGTTAGAATGTTTTTCGTCGCCGCGCTTGCGCGACCGAAGCGACCACGCGCAATATTCGCCGTGACGCCGATCGCACGGGCATCGGACCCGCCCGGTGCGATCCGCGCCATTGTTCATGTCAAACGGGAGGGAAACATGACGATCACCATGATTACCGCGGGGTTGCTCGGACTCCTGCTGCTGTTTCTGGGCGGAAATGTCATCGCAGGGCGCGTCAAGTTCAAGATCGATCTCGGTGATGGCGGCAACGAGACGATGCGCCAGCGCATACGCGCGCAGGCGAATTTCGTCGAATACGTGCCGATGGCGCTGATCCTGATGGCGCTGATGGAAAATGGATCCGTCGGTCCGCGCTGGCTGCTGATGGCCATGGGCGCGATCCTGGTCGTCGCGCGCGCGTGGCACGCCCAGGGTCTGCTCTCCAGTTCGGGCACCTCGGCCGGCAGGTTCGCGGGCACCAATCTGACCGCGGTGGTCATTCTCGTCGGTGCAGCAGCCTGCCTCGGGCGCGGCGCCGGAGCCTGGTGAGGCCGGCCGCGCAGGCCTTACGCGAGCTTCCTGCCGATCGCCTGCTCCAGCCGGGCGATCTCCTCGGGCTTCATTGAATACGAATGATCCGCGTCGGGAAAGGCACCACTGCGGACTTCGCCCGCATACACCTTCAGCGCATCGACGGCGATCTGCGACAGGTTGGCGTAGCGCTTGGTGAATTTCGGTTTGAACTGGTCGAATACTCCCAGCAGATCGAAAGCGAGCAGCAGCTGCCCGCAACTCGCCGGGCCCGCGCCGATGCTGAAGGTGAAGATGTCAACTGCCGCGTCCACCGCTTTCGCCACCGGCGCGGGTACCGCCTCGATCTCGAAGCCGATCGCGCCCGCCTCCTCGATGGCGCGCGCATCGTCGATGATCGCGAGTGCGTCCTCCGCGGTGCGGCCCTGCAGTTTGAAGCCGCCGTACTGGTGCACGAAATGCGGGCACATGCCGACGTGGCTCATCACCGGGACGCCTGCGTCCGCGACGGCCTTGATGATGGCGAACTTCTCCCGTCCGCCCTGCAGTTTGACGCAGTCCACGCCCGCTTCCTTCATGAAGCGTAGCGCATTTGCTACCGCAATGTCGGGCGTCGCGTAGCTGCCGTAGGGCATCGCCACCAGGCAGAAGGTGTTCGGCGCGCCGCGCCGAACTGCATTGCAGTGCTCGATCATCATGTTCATGGTGACGGGCAGGGTGTTGGGAAAACCGTAGCTCACCATGCCGAGGCTGTCGCCGACGCCGCAGATGTCGATGCCCGCTCGCTCCGCCCACACCGCAGTCGGATAATCCGGAATCGATGCCATCACCACTTTTTCTCCCGCCTTCTTGCGCGCGGCGAGATCGGGTACCGTGAGTTTTTTGCGTTCTTCAGCCATCGCGTATTCCTTTCATCAGCGGCTTCATCATACCGTGCCGGTGGCGGGGTGATGCGCGCATCGGCTCCGGTGAGATCGATCCGCTCGGCTCGCCGAATGGCCGAACCGGGCGCCAGCGGCCGCCCTCCTTCCGGCTCGACGACCTCTTACTGAGCGACTCTATGATGCAGGTCGGTCCGCCGCACCGTGGCGTCCTTGCGTTTTTCGATGCCGGGTTGGAGGCGGGTGCCGAGTCCGGGGCCATGCAGCGGGTGGATGTACCCGCGCTCGACCTTGGGCAACTCGGTGAGCAATTCGCGATACCAACTTGTGTACGAGGCGCGCACGATTTCCTGGATCAGGGCGTTCGTCGCGTTGACGGCCAGGTGGACGTTCGCGGTGACGGTGACGGGGCCGACGCAATCGTGTGGCGCCACTGGCAAATGCCATGCTTCGGCCATCGATGCGATCTTACGCCCTTCGGAGAGGCCGCCCACCCAGCACAGATCGAACATCACCACGCCGACCGGCACTTGCGCCAGCAGATCGCGGAAACCCCAGCGGCTCGAGAGCAGCTCGCTCGAGCACAACGGCACGTTGGTGCGGCGCGCGAATTCGGCGAGCGCTGTGAGACCGTCGACACGCACCGGGTCTTCGAACCAGTAGGGCTCGAACTCCTCGAGCGCGTGGGCGATACGTATCGCCGTCGGCAGGTTCCACAGCGAGTGCATCTCCACCATGATGTCGATCTTGTTGCCCACCGCGCGGCGGATCTTGCGGAACGGCTCGAGTGCCCGATCGAGGTCGGCAGGAGAAATGTACATGCCGTCCGAAGCGTGGGCGTAGGCGTCGAACGGCCAGATCTTCATCCCCGTAAAACCTTCCTCGATGAGGCTGATCGCCAGCTCGTCGGCCCGGTTCAGGAACGCGTCGAGGTCCTCGTAAGGCCCGTCTTGCGCACCGGCCTTCGGCAACCCCCAGTTATCCACTTCCTGCACCGGGCGCTCGCGGATGTAGCGGTAGCCGGCACAGGTGTTGTAGATGCGGATCTTCTCCCGCGTGAGCCCTCCCAGTAGCTGATAGATCGGCTGGCCGCTGGCTTGGCCCAGCAGATCCCAGAGTGCGACGTCGATCGCCGAGTTGCCGCGCGTCTCGACACCGGAACTGCGGAAGCCGACGTAACCGACCATGTCGCGGGAGTGGCGGTCGATGCGCAGCGGATCCTGGCCGAGGAGGTAGGGCGCCACGGACTCGTGGATGTACGCTTCCACTGCACGCGCTCCGAAGAACGTCTCCCCCAGACCGGTAAGCCCTTCGTCGGTGTGGACGAGCACCCAGATCAGATTCGGGTACTCGCCGAGCCGGATGGTTTCCAAAGCGATGACCTTCACGTAAGTCTCCTTTATGGTTGCCGTTGCCCTGCGCAAGCGCAGCCGATGATGTTCGATGTACCTGCTATTTCAGGAAGACCTGCGGCAGGACGAGAGTGAACCAGGGAACGAAGGTCACCACCAGCAGGCCCAGGAAGAGGATGCCGAGATAGGGCGCCATGTACCTGGCCGCATCCATCATGTTCATCTTGCCGATGGCGCAGGCGATGAACAGGCCGACCCCGATCGGCGGCAGGAAGATCCCGATGCCGATGGAGGCGATCACCAGGATCCCGTAATGCAGCGGGTCGATGCTCAATTGCAGCGCGATGGGGTACATCACCGGCACGAACACGATCAGCGCCGGTAGCCCCTCGAGGATCGCTCCGAACAGGATGAAGATGACGTTGCTCACCAGGAGGAATATCCACGGAGAGTTCGAGATTCCGGTCACCAGCGCAGCCACGGATTGCGGCACGCGCTCGACGGTCAGAATCCACGAAAACACGGTGGCCACTCCCACCAGCAGCATGATCATTGCCGTATTGATGGTGCTGGCAATCAGGATCACGGGAAGGTCCCGCACCCCGAAACGCCGGTAAACGGCGAGGCCGACGAAGGCTGAATACAACACCGCGACCACGGCCGCCTCGGTCACGGTGGTGATGCCGCCGAAGATGGCGCCGAAAATGATGACCGGCATGACCATCGCGATGGCGCCATCACCCAGCGCCGCAAGGAGCTGGCGGCGGGTCGCCTTGGTCTCGCGCGGAATACCGAGCTTTCCGGCTTTCCAGTAGACGTAGGCGATCAGGCCGACGGCGATGACCACCGCGGGCACGAACCCGGCAACGAACATTGCACCGATCGATTGGTTGGTCATGCTAGCGAGCACGATCATGAAGATGCAGGGTGGGACCAGTATCCCCATGGCCGTCGCCGCGCAGATGATGGCAATCGCCTCACCCTTCTTGTAGCCCGCCCGCTCCATCGGGCCGATCAGCATGGATCCGATGGCCGATACGTCGGCCGCTGTGGAACCGGAGATGCCGGAGAACAGATACTCGGCGACGATCACGGTCATCGCCAGGCCTCCCCGGACATGGGCGACCAGTGCCTTGGCGAGGTTCACCAGCCGTTCCGAGATCCCGGCCCGCTCCATCAGTTCACCCGCCAGGATGAAAAAGGGAATCGCCATCAGCGGGAAGGAATCCATCCCGGAGACCATCTGCGTGACGACCGTGTTCAGCGGCGTCTTGCCCTGCCAGAGGATTGCGGCGACCGACGCCAGCCCCATGGCAAAGGAAACAGGGACCGATAGCAGCAGGAGCGCCACGAAGGTGAGCGCCAGCGTGACGATCATTGCGACTGGCCCGTCGCCATTCGCCGCAGGCTGCGCGCCATGAGCCTCAGTGTCTCGATTGCGATCAGGGTACAGCCTGCGGGGACCGCCATATAGACCCAGCTCATGGGAATGTCCGTGGCCGCGGTCCGGGTCAGGCTGGTGACCTCGATGACCCGGTCACTCGCACAGAAGACGACCACCAGGAAGACAAGGACGCAAGTGTGGGTCAGCATGGCGACCCATTCGCGCAGAGCGGGTTTGAACGATCGCACCACGATGTCCACCGCGATGTGGGCCTGGTGGCGCATGGTAATTGCCGCGCCGATGAAGCTCAGCCAAATGAACAGATAGCGGTCGGCCTCCTCCGCCCATGGGAGAGCGGAGTTCAACACGTAGCGAAAGAACACACCCGCGGTCGTGACCGCCACCATGCCGCCGAAGAGCGTCACGGCGACGGAATTCACCACCGCCTCGTACGCACGCCAGAACCGGCCGTGCGTCGCGCTCGATGCCCCGGTTGATTCCATCCAGCGCGGCGCTTCAGCTATCGCGCACGCGCTTGATCAACTCGTTGACGCCGTACTTGTCGCCGAATTCCTTGTAGTAGGGCTCGACGGCCTTGCGAAACGGAGCAGGATCGGGGCTGGTGAAGGTGACTCCTGCATCCTTCATTTTCTGCTCGAAGATCTTCTCGCTGGCCGGCGCTTCCGCACGTTGCCAGGCGAGGCTTTCCTTTGCGGCGTCCAGTACCACTTGCTGGTTACCCTTCGACAGGGCGCTGAACCACCGGTCGCTCACCATCAGCGGGTTCACCACGAAAATGTGGCCGGTATAGGCGGCGAACTTCGTCTGTTCGTGGAGCTTGGCGTTGAAGGCGGCTTCGCATTTGTTCTCGAATCCCTGGACCACTCCGGTCTCGAGCGACGTGTAGAGTTCTCCCCACGGAATGGGTGTGGGATTGGCGCCAAGCAGCTGCATGCAGCGAACGTAGGCCTGCACCTCCGGCACCCGGATCTTCATCCCTTTCATATCGGCCATGTTGTTGATCGCCCGGGGCCGCGTGAAGATCTTCCGGAAAGTCGTGTCGTAGACGGCGAGCGTCCGTATCTTGGCCTTGTCGAGCAGGACCTTGCTCATCTCCTGCCCGATGGGGCCGTCCACGACCTTATGGACATGCGCGAGGTCCCGCAGGATGTAGGGCAGTTCCGGCACCGTCCACATCGGAACCACGTTTGCCGGGGTTCCGGCGTCCCAGAGACCAGCCTCCAGATTGCCTAGCTGCATGCTCTCGAAAGTTACGCGCAGACTGCCTAGGGCCGAGTTCGGGTAGATCTGGACCTCTATCTGCCCGTTGGTCTTCTTCTCTACCGATTCCTTGAACCGGACCATCGCCCGATGAACGTTGTCCTGGTCGGTCAGGACGGAGGCAATGCGCATCACGCTCTTGCCGCTCTGGGCCTTTGCGAGCGAGGGCAGCAGGGGCGCGGCGGCCGTTGCCGCGAGCATGCCGAGGACCCGGCGACGCGATGCGGATCCTGTGATTCCAGCGGACGACCCGGTTTGCTTGAGTTGCACGGTCATGGTGATCCTCCTGAGCGATACAGCGTTTGCGATCCGGATATATTTGATCATACAAATGGTATGATGAATAGTCAATTGCGTTGGACAGGTCGCCTCGGAGAGACCGGTGCATGAGTCAGAAGAATCTCCATGCTTCGGCGGTCGACAAGATTGCCGAGTGGATCGTGACGGAGCGCTATCCGGCAGGCACCGCGCTGCCGATCGAAACCGAGCTCTGCGAGGCACTGGGCGTGAGCCGCACGGTGGTGCGCGAAGCCGTCAAGACGCTCTCTGCCAAAGGGATGGTGGTGGTCGCGCCGAAGTTGGGCAGCCGCGTGCTCGACGAAAATTCGTGGCAGATGTTCGATCCGCAGGTGCTTCGATGGCGGCTCGCCTTTCGCGACGCGAGGAACGTCGCCGAGGATCTCGTCGAACTGCGCTTGCTGCTCGAACCGGCTACAGCGGGCCTCGCCGCCCTGAGAGCCACGCATTCGGAATGCCGCGAGATGCGGCGCGCCCTTGAAGCGATGGAGGCTGCCGCCGGCGAGCTGGAGAACTATGGTTTGGCCGATATGCGCTTTCACAGGCTCATCTTTCTCGCCTGCCACAACTCGTTCCTGACGCGCCTTGCGCCGCTGATCGAAATGCTCGTTTCCACCACGGTGAACTTGTACGCGGAGACGGGGTGGAACGCGTCGCACATCAGGCGGGCAGCCTTGCCCCTGCACGGCAAGCTGATGGACGCGATCGAGACCGGGGAGCCCGCCGTCGCCGAGGCCGCCGCAAAGGCGATCATTTTCCGAGCCCATAAAGACATGGCACCGGCGACCGCCGGGGCGCGGATTGCGCGCCGCGCTCGCAGGGCCAACCGGTCGCTGAAGAAGGCGGCGTAGCCTTCTACGTGTTGATTTAGCGGATCGCTGCGACCCCGTGCCACGGAACCGGCGACCTTACCGAGGAGTGACAAACCATGTACAGCCACAAGAGCCGCATGCTCGCAGCGTTCCGCGGAGAGGCAGTCGATCGCCTGCCCTACGTGCCGCGGCTCGACCTGTGGTACCTCGCCAATTCGGTCTCGGGTACGCTGCCGAAGCAACACGCCGGGCGCGCGCAAAACGATATTTCCCGCGCCGAGGGCTGGACCGTGTATTTCCGCTTCGCCGACGACATCCTGGACCCGGAGGTGCAGAAGGAATATCTGCACCGTGGCATCGGCCTGTTCGGCACGCGAGACACGCTATACGACTTCGTCATGCCGCGCGACGTCGAATTGAAGGTGCATCGCGCGGGTGGCCGCACGCGCGTCGAGTACCATACTCCGGTGGGAATGGTCAGTACCACCATGGTCTACGATCAGTCCTATCAGCGGCTGGGCATCACCAGCCCGATGGTCGTCGAGCACCTCATCAAGACGCCGCAAGACTATGGCCCCGCCGGCTATCTGTTCGAGCACATGGACGTGGTGCCGAATTTCGCGCGCTTCGAACGCTGGGCGAAGGAGGAAATGCGCGACGACGGCGTGGCCGTGGCGATGGGCTTTTTCGGCGCCTCGCCCGTGCACCAGATTCAGCGCGACCTGATCGAGCCGACGCAGTTCTATTTTCACTACAAGGACTACAGCGCGCAGGTGCTCGAGCTGGCCGCAAAAATGGAGCCGCTGTTCGACCGGATGCTGAAGATTCTGTGTACCTCGCCCGCACAGGTGGTCTGGTGGGGGGCCAATTACGATGACATGCTGACCTATCCGCCGTATTTCGAGAAGGAGATCACGCCCTGGATACGCAAGGCGTCGCGCCAATTCGACGCGGCGGGCAAACTGCTCATGTGCCACACCGACGGGGAGAATGAGGGGCTGATGGACCTGATCCGGGACTCGGGCATGCATATCGCCGAGTCGATCTGCCCTGCGCCGATGACCAAGATCACGCTGGCGGAATACTACCGGCGCTGGAGCGGCCACCTGACGCTGTGCGGCGGCATTCCCTCGACCATCGTGCTGCCCGAAACGAGCGAGGCCGATTTCGAAGCCTACATGGATCAGTTGTTCAAGGCCGTTGCGCCTGGCAGGCGAATGCTCGTGGGCATCGCAGATCAGGTGCCTCCGAACGCCGTTTTCTCGCGGCTGCAGCGCATCGGTGAACGCGTCGTACGCGAAGGTCGGCTGCCGCTCGCGGCCGGGGCGTTTCGCCCGGTCGGGGCGCCGGCAGCGTCCGCGCCGATTGCGCCTGCGCCGAAAACGGCCGATGCGCAGGATGCCGACAACGTCTTCGCGCAGGTGCGCCTCGACGTGACCAAGGGCAAACACCTCGACATCAAGGCGCACGTACAGGAACTTCTGGCGCGTGGCGTCCCGGCGCAGGCGATCCTCGATCAAGGCCTGATCGATGCCATCAGCGCCGTTGGCAGACGCATGGCCGTGGGCGAGGCATTCATACCGGAAGTGTTGCTTGCCGCACGTGCGATGACGGCTGCGGTGTCGGTGCTCGAGCCGCACCTTGCCGCCGGCGGCGACGCGCAACGCGGCAAGGTGCTGATCGGCACGGTCAAGGGCGACATGCACGACATTGGCAAGAACCTGGTGGTGACGATGCTCAAGGGCGTTGGCTTCGACGTGCGCGACCTGGGTATCAATGTCTCGCGCGAGCAGTTCTGCGAAGCGGTCGCCGAGTTTCAGCCCGACGTGCTCGGCTTGTCGGCGCTGCTCACTACCACCATGGTGGAAATGCGCGAAGTGATCCGCGCATTGGATGAACGGAAATTGCGCACGCACTGCAAAGTCATGGTGGGCGGGGCTGCGGTGACCGAGGAGTATGCGCACCAGATCGGCGCCGACGGCTTCGCGCCCGGCGCCGCGGAAACCGTGGCGCTGGTAAGACAGCTGGTCGCCGCCTAGGCGCGGAATTCCTGCTTGTCGGTGCCGGAATACAACGCTTTCACCTGCCGCCCGACTGCGTCGGCGTGCGCAGCCAGCGCGGCCTCGTCGAGGTCGCCGCGAGGCCGCGGTTCGAGGTCGAACTCCTTGTATCTGTCAACGCCGCGCACCAGCGTCGCCGAATCGCGCACTTTGGTCTGGCGCACGTAGGTCGGGATATAGCGGATCGCGAGGCCGATGCGCCGATCGCCGGAGCGGTTCGGCTCCGACCCGTGCACCAGCTTGATGTGATGCAGCGACATCTCGCCTGCCTTGAGCGGGATGCCCACGGCTTTGGACTTGTCCACCTCGACTGCGATCTCCTGGCCGCGTGAAAGGAGGTTGTCCTTGTGAAAGGTATCGAGGTGCGGC
This sequence comes from Betaproteobacteria bacterium, assembly GCA_016195915.1. Classification (GTDB taxonomy): domain Bacteria; phylum Pseudomonadota; class Gammaproteobacteria; order Burkholderiales; family SG8-39; genus JADGRQ01. The sequence continues at coordinate 46,098 of JACPYS010000012.1, forward strand.
AACTGGTCGATCCTGTGGCTGCCCGGAATGAACTGCATATAGCCATTCTCCGGCGTGACATCGGTGAATGCCACCCAAGCGGTCACCACGTGGTCGGGATCGAGACCCCAGTAGGTCGAGTCCTGGTGCCATGACACGAACCCCGGATGGTTCGCTTCCTTGATGAAGAAGTTCGTCGTCCAGCACAGGATGTCCGGGCCGATCACATCCTCGATCGCATCGAGGATCTTCGGGTGATGCACCAGTTCGTCCACCCAGGTGAAGAGCAGGTGAGACTTGTGCCTCCAATTGCCCTGCAAGGGAGCCCCGGTCCGGGTTTCGTGCGCCTCGAGCCGGCTGCGGTATCGCGCTGCGTCTTCGCTGCTCATTACCCGGATCGGGAAGAAATAACCTGCGTCGTGGTAGTTCTTGACGTTATCGCTGGACAACACTTTTGGCATGTCTGCCTCCTGTGGGGCACGGTCGCGCGCTGCGAACGGCGTGGCCGCCTTGCGTTTTCCGAAACCGGGTATTAGCATGAAAAACAGCATGAAATATACCAATAATATATTGCGCGCAGCCTGCAGTCGTCGGGCTCGTTTCACTTGCCGGTTTCATTTCACACCAAAGGGGGCAGCATGACGCAAGGCAGACGCAAGTTCCTCACCACGGCCGCGGCCACAGGAACCGGGGCGGCCATCGGCGGTTTTCCCGCAATCGTGAAGGCGCAGCAGCCGATCAAATGGAAGGCGCAGTCGATGTGGAGTTCCGCCGAGATCACCTACAAGGTATTCGAGGAATTCTGCGCGCGCATCGGCAAGCTCACCAACGGGCGCCTCGAGATCCAGCCGTTCGCGGCCGGCGCGGTGGTCGGCGTGTTCGAGACGCTCGATGCGGTTTCGGCCGGCGCGCTCCAGGCGCACTCGACCGCGCCGGTGTATTTCACCGGGAAGGACGCCGGTTTCGCCGTCCTCGGCGACCTCGCGTTCGCTTACCAGCACCCTTGGCAGGCGGAGGCCTGGTACCTGTACAAGGGCGGACTGGATCTGTTGCGCGAAGGCTACGCTCGCTTCAACGCTTACGTCGTGGGCGTTTCCTGGTGGGGACTGGAGTCGATCGTCTCGAAGAAGCCGATCCGCAACATGGCCGATTTCAAGGGCATCAAGATCCGCTCGCCACAGGGCATCAACGCGGAAATCCTCGCCAAGCTGGGCGGCTCCATCGTGGTGATTCCCGGAGGCGAGGTCTACTCGGCGCTCGACAAGGGCGTGGTCGATGCGGCCGACTGGGCCACCATCTCGATGAACCAGCGCATGGGATTTCACGAGGTCGCGAAGTATCCGACCATGTTCACGCATTCGATGCCGTGCCAGGAATTCACCGTCAACATGGCCGCTTGGAAAGCACTGCCGGATGACATCAAGCAGATCGTTACCTCCGCGGTGCGCGAGTGGAGCTGGGACCAGATCCAGCGCGTCGCGGTCGACGACGTGAGGGTGCTGAACGAACTCACCAAGAAGGGCGTCACCCAGATCTACTGGAGCCCGGAGGAGTTGCGCAAGGTGCGCACGCTGGCCATGCAGACCTGGGTCGACTGGTCGAAGAAATCCCCGTTTGCCAAGAAAGCGTTCGACTCGCAGGTTGCCTGGCTGCGCGATCTCGGCCTGGTCGCATGACGGCAGGGTCCGGGCCTCAGGTTAACGAGGCCCGTACCTCCCGTCCCGGCGCAGGTGTTTCGCGTGCATGCCGCGCGATCGACCGCATTAATATCTGGATGGGGCAGGGCTGGGGTTTCTCCGTGGTGCTGGTCACCGCGGCGGTGATCTACGAAGTCGTCGCGCGCACCGTCTTCGGCATGCCCACCCAGTGGAGCAGTGAGAGCATCGTCTACGTTTCCGCGGTCGCCTATCTCATGGGCGGCGGCTACGCGCATCTGCACGGCCGCCATGTGCGCATCGATCTGGTCCACGAGCGGCTGAGCCCGCGCATGCGCCTGCGCTTCGACCTGTTTACGATGGTGTTCTTCGTGCTCTACGCGGGTACCCTGGTCTGGGTCGGCACGGAGATGGCCTGGGCGTCGTTCCGGCAGGGCGAGACCACGGGTACTCCGTGGGATCCGATCATCTGGCCGGTGAAGATGGCAATTCCCCTGGCGGGCCTGCTGCTGCTGCTCCAGGGCGTGGCAAACCTGCTTCGCGATCTCGGCTGGGCGGAGAAGGACACCGGCACCGAATGAGCGTCACGCTGCTGTCGATGCTGTTCGTCGCGGCATTCATCGCGTTGCTGCTTGCGGGTCTGCCCCTTGCATTCGCGACCGGTGCGGTCGCGGTGGTGTTTACCTACGCGCTGTTCGGCGAACCGGGCCTGACGCTCATCATCAGCCGCGTGTTCACGCTGATGGGCAACTACGTTCTGGTGTCGGTTCCGCTGTTCATCTTCATGGCCTGCATCCTGGAGCGTGCCGGCATCGCCGAGGCCATCTTCCGCGCGGTGCACGTCTGGGCCGGCCGCCTGCGAGGCGGGCTGGCGGTGGCGGTAATCATCTCCTGCGCGTTGATGGCTGCGATGGTCGGCGTCATCGGCGCCGAGATCGTCACCATGGGCGTGGTCGCGCTCCCGGCGATGCTCTCGCGCGGTTACAAGAAGGACCTTGCGCTGGGCTGCATCTGCGCAGGCGGCGGACTGGCGACCCTGATTCCGCCCAGCGTGGTGTTCATCATGTGGGGCCTGACTGCGGGCGTCTCGATCGGCCAGCTTTACATGGCCGGCGTAGTTCCGGGATTGCTGCTCGCGGGACTGTATATCGTCTACATCATCGTGCGCTGCCATCTGCAACCCGGGATCGCACCTGCGGCGACCGAGGAAGAACTGTCCATATCACTGGGCGAAAAGCTGGCGCTGCTGAAGGAACTGGTATTGCCGTCCCTGGTCGCATTCAGCGTACTGGGATCGCTTTACTATGGCTGGGCCACTCCGACGGAGGCGGCGGGGGTGGGCGTGCTCGGAGCGCTTTTCGCCGCCGGGGTCAACCGGAAGCTCAGCTGGAAGAACCTCAAGGTCGCGGTCCGCGACACCACCAACGTGACGGTAATGCTCTATTGGCTGTTCTTCGGATCCTCGGCGCTGATCGGCGTCTACACGCTCGCGGGCGGGACCAAGCTCATCCAGGACACGATGACCGCGCTGCCGGTCGGACCGTTGGGCGTGATGCTGATCATTCAGTTGATCTGGATCGTGCTTGGATGTTTCATCGACTGGATCGGCATCCTGCTGCTGACTGCGCCGATCTTCGTGCCGGTCGCGACCGCGCTCGGATTCGACCTGGTGTGGCTCGGGGTGCTGTTTTGCATGAACATGCAGATCTCCTACATCTCGCCGCCCTTCGGGCCCGCCGCGTTCTACCTCAAGGGCGTGACGCCCAAGGACGTGACGCTGTCGGAGATTTTCGGCTCGATCTGGCCATACATGGCGCTGCAGTTCCTCGCGCTCGGGCTGGTGATCGCTTTCCCGCAGATCGCGTTATGGCTGCCGGGCACGATGTCGAAGTGACGCCGCCTCGCGCCGCTACTTCGCCAGCAGCCGCATCGCCCGCTCGAGCCCGTCGACGGTGGTGGGGAACATGCGGCCGTTCATGATCTCTTTCATGATCTGCACCGACTGACGGTAGCCCCAGATCTCCTCGGGCTCGGGGTTGAGCCAGACGGCCTTGGAATAGATGTCGGTGATGCGTTTCATCCACATCGCGCCGGCTTCCTCGTTGAAATACTCGACGCTGCCGCCGGGCTGCAGAATCTCGTAGGGACTCATCGTCGCGTCGCCCACGAAGATCAGCTTGTAGTCGTGCCCGTATTTGTGCATCAGGTCGAAGGTGCGCGTGCGCTCGGAGTGGCGGCGGCGGTTGTCCTTCCACACGAAGTCGTACAGGCAGTTGTGGAAGTAGTAGAACTCGAGGTGTTTGAACTCGGTCTTCGCCGCCGAGAAAAGTTCCTGCGCAAGCTTGACGTGGTCGTCCATCGAGCCGCCGATGTCGAGCAGCATCAGCACCTTCACCGCGTTGTGACGCTCGGGGCGCATGTGGATGTCGAGGTAGGCCTTCTTCGCGGTGTGCTGGATGGTGTTGTCGAGATCGAGTTCCTCGGGCGAGCCGTCGCGCGCGAACTTGCGCAGCCGCCGCAAAGCGACCTTGATATTGCGCGTGCCCAGTTCGACCGAGTCGTCGAGGTTCTGGTATTCGCGCTGGTCCCATACCTTTACCGCGCTGCGGTTGCGCGATGCGGACTGGCCGATGCGAATTCCCTCGGGGTTGAAGCCGTACGCGCCGAACGGGGATGTCCCGGCCGTGCCGATCCACTTCGAGCCGCCCTGATGCCGCCCTTTCTGCTCTTCCAGCCGTTTCTTGAGTGTCTCCATCAGCTTGTCCCAGCCGCCCAGGGATTCGATCAGTTTCTTCTCTTCGGCAGAGAGCGTCAGTTCGGCCTGTTTGAGCAGCCACTCGAGCGGAATCTGCGCCTCGATGCCTGGAATCGTCTCCACCCCGTTCCAGAACTCCGAAAACGCGCGGTCGAACTTGTCGAAGTTCTGCTCGTCCTTTACCAGCGTGGTGCGCGACAGATAGTAGAAATCGTCGATGGAGGTGCTGATCACGCCCTTCGACATGCCCTCGAGGAGCACCAGGTACTCCTTGATGGAGACCGGCAGCCGGTGGCTTTTCAGCTTGAGGAAGAAATCGATCAGCATGGCGGCGCTCCCGGCGCGCAGACCCGGTTCAGCGCTGCTGACGCGACATGAAAATCAGGCGCTCGAACAGGTGCACGTCCTGCTCGTTCTTGAGCAGCGCGCCGTGGAGCGGCGGCACGATGGTCTTCTTGTCCTTGGAACGCAGCGCCTCGACCGGGATGTCCTCGGCGAGCAGCAGCTTCAGCCAATCGAGCAGTTCCGAGGTGGAGGGTTTCTTTTTCAGACCAGGCACTTCGCGCACTTCGAAGAACGCCTCCAGCGCCTCGCGCAGCAGGGTCTTCTTCAGCGTCGGATAGTGCACGTTGACGATCTTCTCCATCGTTTCCTTGTCGGGAAAGCGGATGTAGTGGAAAAAACAGCGCCGCAGGAACGCGTCGGGCAGCTCCTTTTCGTTGTTCGAGGTAATGAACACGATCGGACGCTGCCTGGCCTTGACCAGTTCCTTGGTCTCGTAGACGTAGAACTCCATGCGGTCGAGTTCGCGCAGCAGGTCGTTGGGAAACTCGATGTCCGCCTTGTCCACTTCGTCGATCAGCAGCACGACGGGCGATTCTGCCGCGAAGGCCTGCCACAGGGTGCCCTGAACGATGTAATTGCGGATCTCGTGCACGCGCGGGTCACCGAGCTGGGAGTCGCGCAGCCGCGATACCGCGTCGTATTCGTACAGGCCCTGCTGCGCCTTGGTGGTGGACTTGATGTGCCATTCGAGCAGTGGCACGCCGAGGGATTTCGCGACCTGGACGGCGAGCATGGTCTTGCCGGTGCCCGGCTCGCCCTTGACGAGGAGCGGCCGCTGCAGGGTGATCGAGGCGTTCACCGCAAGCATCAGATCCTGGGTGGCGACATATTCGGAACTTCCGGAAAAGCGCATTTCGGACTCTCGAAAAGGTAAACGTCTCATTTTATCAGCCCCTCACGCCCGCGCGGTTGAGCGGCAATCCCTGTTCCGCTAAAATCCGCGATCCCTTCTGGGTTCAATTCGGACGACGCACATGAACCTGATCTCTGCCATCGCCCGTTGCGCGGCCGGCGCTGCCCTTTTCGGCCTCGCCGGCGCTGCCGTGGGCCAGCAGCCGCAAGCCCGATCCAGCACGTTCGCGGTCAACGCTTCGATGTGCATCGGCTGCCATGGCATACCGGGTTACAAGACGGCGTATCCGGAGGTGTATCACGTACCGAAACTGGCCGGCCAGCAGCAGGCCTACATCGTTAAGGCGCTGCACGCCTACAAGTCCGGTGAGCGCATGCATGCGTCGATGCGTGGCATCGCCGCGAGCCTGAGCGACCAGGACATCGCGGATCTTGCTGCCTACTACGCAGGCGGCGGAAAATGAACCGGGTCGCCATCACTTTCGCCGTGGCCTGCGCGTTGGCGCTTCCCTGGTCTGTCCACGCGCGCGGCAATGTGGACAACGGCAAGAGCAAGTCGCAAGCCTGCGCCGCCTGCCACGGCCCGGAGGGCAACAAGCCGGTCGGACCCGATTTCCCGATCATCGCAGGCCAGCACGCCGATTACCTGAGCAAGGCCTTGCGGGATTACAAATCCGGTGCGCGCGCCAATCCGATCATGAAGGGATTTGCCGCATCGCTGTCGAAACAGGACATCGAGGATCTTGCGGCGTATTTCGCCGGCCAGGCCTCGCCGCTGCAGACACACCGCTAGCTCGCGCGTTCGAGGCAATCCAGGTAAGCCGAGGCGTCCGGCGGGGCGCGGTCCTTTTGCGCCCGCCACACCATTTCGGCGAGGCAGTCGATCGCCGCATGCAGCGCGGCGTGACGGTCAGCCGCCTTCAGCGCGATGCGAGCAAAACGCTCGCGCACGCCCGCCGGCTGGTCGATGGTCAACTGCTCTTCCAGCGCGACGTGCAGGCTCAGGTGCAGGAAGGGATTGGTCTCGCCGAGTTCCGGGAAATACTCCTGATCGCGGAAACGCTACGGCGCGTCGAGAACGCGATGATATTCAGGATGCAGCAGGATGACGCCGAGCGCGATGGTCTCCATCCCGGCGAGCGGTTCGCTGCCGCGGTATTTGCGCCAGGTCTCGAAGAACAATGCCCTGACCTGCTCGCGTGAGGGGTTGAACATCGCCTAGGCGGGGGTTTTCGGTTTGAATTCGCACCATTCGCGGATCGCGCACTCCGGGCACCGGGGTTTGCGCGCGAGGCAGACGTAGCGGCCGTGCAGGATCAGCCAGTGGTGCGCATCGCGGGCGAATCCGGCCGGAGTGAACCTGACCAGCTTCCGTTCGACGTCGAGCGGCGTTTTGCCGGGGGCCAGACCCGTGCGGTTCGCGACGCGAAAGATATGCGTGTCCACCGCGATCGTGGGCTGGCCGAAGGCCGTGTTGAGGACCACGTTCGCCGTCTTGCGGCCCACGCCCGGAAGGCGCTCGAGGGCATCGCGGGTATCGGGAACCTCGCCGCGGTGTTCTGCGAGCAGGATCTCCGAGAGTCCGACCACGTTCTTCGCTTTGGTGCGAAACAGGCCAATGGTGCGGATCCGCGGTTCGAGTCCGGCGACGCCGAGCTCCACCATCCTGCGCGGCGTGTTCGCGAGGCGGAACAGCCCTTCGGTTACCGCGTTGACTGATTTGTCCGTCGCCTGTGCCGAGAGCACCACAGCCACGAGCAACTCGTAGGGCGTGGAGTAGTGCAACTCGGTCACCGGGTGCGGATTCAATTCCTTCAGACGGGTGAAGATTGCGGTGCGTTTGGCAGGAGTCAAGAATTCACCTTGGGTCCCGTGGCCCGCCGGGCCCGCACGCGTTCGATTGCGGCGGCGACCGACGCGCGGCGCGCCGCACGCGCACCGCTTCCGCGAAGCAAAGGGCGTGACGTTTCGTCCTGCAGGCGCAATTTGCGCCGTATGCCGCGCTGCTTCGCTGCGCGTGCATCGGCGGCGGTCCAGGGCCGGAGCGCGGGCGGGGGCAGCATCGCGATGCAGTCCACCGGGCACGGCGGCAGGCACAATTCGCATCCGGTGCAATATTCGACGATCACGGTATGCATCAGCTGGTCGGCGCCGACAATGGCATCCACGGGACACGCGCGAATGCAGCGCGTGCAGCCGATGCAGCGTTCCTCGTCGATCAGTGCAACCGCCGTACGCTTCATGCGTTCGTGGTCGCAGGCTCCGCGGCGATCGCGCCGACGCATTCTGCGATGAGTCCCGGACCGCGGTAAATGAGTCCGGTATACAGTTGCACAAGACTCGCGCCGGCGCGGATCTTTCCCGCAGCATCTTCTCCGGTGAGGATGCCGCCCGCGCCGATGAGCGGGACGGAACCCCCGGTTTCGCGCACCAGTTTCGCGAGCACTCCATTGGCCCGGTTGCGGATCGGTGCGCCCGAGAGGCCTCCCGCTTCCTGGCCATGCTGCATGCCTTCGACCCCTTCGCGCGAAAGCGAGGTATTGGTCGCGATGACAGCATCGAGCGCATGTTCCGCCACCGCGGCGGCGACGTCATGAATCTGCGAGTCCTCGAGATCCGGGGCGATCTTGAGTGCGAGCGGCACGCGCCGGCTGGTGACCCGAGCAAGCCTGTCGCGCACGGTGCAAATCCGTCCGAGCAGGGCATCGAGCTCTGTGCTCGCCTGCAGGGCGCGCAGTCCCCTGGTATTGGGCGAGGACACGTTTATAGTGACGTAACTCGCGTACTCGTAGACGCCTTCGAGGCACAGGCAGTAGTCGTCCGCAGCGCGCTCGATGGGCGTGTCGAAATTCTTTCCAATGTTGATGCCGAGAATGCCGCGGTAGCGCGCGCGGGAAAGATTGGCGCGAAATGCGTCCAACCCGACGTTGTTGAATCCAAACCGGTTGATCAGCGCATTCGCGCGAGGCAGGCGGAAAAGCCTCGGACGCGGGTTGCCCGGCTGGGGGCGCGGAGTGACCGTTCCGACTTCGATGAAGCCGAAGCCGAGCGTAGCGAGGGTGTCGATGTGATCGGCATTCTTGTCCAGTCCCGCCGCGAGACCGACCGGATTGGGAAACAGGAACCCCATCGCGCGCACCGGGCAGAACCCCCCACGCGAGGTCAGCAGTCCGAGCACTCCGACGCCGCCAAGCAGATCGGCGCTCCACAGCGTGACACGATGCGCCGTTTCCGGATCGAGCGAAAATAGTAGCGGGCGCGCCAACTCGTAGAGCATGACGGCATTCTAATGGCGGCCCCGGCAGCCCGGGGGGCGGGCGGATTCGCTGCACTGCGGCATAAAAATCGTGATTGCAAGAGTACGTGCTTCCGTGTAATTTTCGCCGCCTTAACCGGGAGGACCCAAAACATGATCAAGTTCGCCTTCGCGACCGCCACGCTCGCCTTCTCCGTCAGCTTTGCGTTGGCGCAGGACAAGCCCGCGCCTCCGCCCATGTGGCAGCAGGGCAGGCCAGCCTCGCTGGCGGATTCGAAGCTCGCGCCGAATCCGGGCAAGATGACCGAAACGCAGGCGAGCGAAGTTCCGCTCGACAAGCTGAAGCTGCCGAAAGGTTTCAAGGTCGAGGTCTGGGCCGCAGGACTGGTCGGCGGGCGCGCGATGGCGTTCAGCGACTCCGGCAAGAAGATTTACGTCGGAACGCGCGGCATCGGACGCGTCTACGAGGTCACCGACGCGGGCGACAAGCGGACCGTGCGCGTGGTCGTGGACAAGCTGAACCAGCCTTCCGGGGTCGCGTTCCAGGGTGGCTCGCTCTATGTAATGGCGATCGACAAGGTGCTTCGCTACGACGGCATCGAGGATAAGCCGAGCGGCGCGCCCGTGGACATGACCAAGGCGTTCGACCTGCCTCCGGAGCAACACCACAACTGGAAGTATCTCGCCTTCGGCCCGGACAAGAAGCTCTACGTGCCTTTCGGCGGACCCTGCAACATCTGCGAACCGCCGACCAAGGAATACGCGCAGTTGCGCCGCTACAATCCCGACGGCACGGGCAAGGAAGTGATCGCCACCGGAATCCGCAACACACAGGGTTTCGACTGGCATCCCAAGACGGGCGAGATCTGGTTTACCGATCACGGCCGCGATTGGCTGGGCGACAACGGTCCCGAAGACGAACTCAATCGCATCTCGAAGCCCGGGCTGTTCTTCGGCTTTCCGTACTGCCACGCCAAAGGGATTCCTGACCCGGACGTCGCCAAAGGGAAGAAGGACGCCTGCAAGGACGTGACGCTGCCGGTGACCACGATGGGCCCGCACGCCGCTGTGATGGGCATCAAGTTTTACACCGGCGACATGTTCCCCAAGGAATACCAGGGCGTGGCGTTCATCGCGCGCAAGGGGTCGTGGAACCGGACGAAGAAGTTCGGCTACGACGTGGTGACGGTAAAGGCGACCGCGGACGGCAAGAATCCGAAGATCACGCCGTTCATGACGGGCTTCATGGACCCGAAGGCGAACTCGTTCTGGGGCCGGCCAGCATACATCTCGCAGCTGAAGGACGGCTCGCTGCTGGTTTCCGATGAGCAGCTGGGCGTCATCTACCGCATCTCCTACGGCGCGCCGAAGAAATAAGTGCTTCGCTCTGCATCGGGGCGGTGGGCTCTGCTCGCCGCCCTTTTTATTTCAGGCGCCCAGGCCCAGCTGGAGGAAAGGGTCAAAGCCTGCGCTGCCTGTCACGGGCCGGACGGCAATTCCGTGACGGCCGGGATTCCCTCCATCGCGGCGCAGCCGAAGATCTTCACGGAGAATTACCTCGTCATGACGCGCGAGGGTATCCGTGGCAATGACGCCATGCAGGGATTGCTCAAGAGCGTGCCTGATCGAGAAATCGTGGCGCTCGCGGTATATTTCTCGAAGCTGACGGCCAGGAAGCCCGACGGCGCTGTGGACAAGACACTTTTTGCGCGTGGCAAGCAGGTAGCCGCGCAGAACAGATGTGCCACCTGCCACGAGCGCGATTTCCGCGGCCGCGAGCAGATGCCGCGCCTCGCAGGACAGCGCGAGGATTTCCTCGCCGAAGCGATGCTCGCCTACCGCCAGTATCGGCGCCCCGGAGGCGATACCCTCATGGCCGCCGCGCTCTACGGAATTTCCGAGCCCGACCTGAAAGCGCTCGCGCACTACCTGTCGCGTGTGAAGTGAGCGTGAAAGGGGATGTGAGCGCGCCTGTTTCTCCTTGACCGAACTTTCGCAACTCGAAACTCCTTGCCTCGTTCTCGAGCGTGGCAGGCTCGCCGCGAACGCGGCGCGCCTGCGGCGGCGTCTCGCGGAACTCGGGGTGCCTTTGCGGTTGCACGTCAAGACGGCGAAATCGCTCGAGGTGATCGATTTCGTGCTGGGCGGCGCGAAAGCGCCGATCACCGTCTCTACATTGAAGGAAGCCGAGCAGTTCTTCGACGCGGGATACCGCGACATCCTGTACGCTGTGGGATTCGCAAAGCACAAGCTGCCGCGTGCACGGGCCCTCGCGGCGCGCGGCGCGAACCTGACGCTGCTCGTCGACAGCGTCGAGGTGGCCGGGGATATCGGCGGTTTTCCGGTCCTGATCGAAATCGACACCGACGGGCACCGCGCCGGCGTAAAGCCGGAGGACGAAACGCAACTCGTCGCGATCGCGCGCGCGCTCGAGGTCGCGGGCAGTATTGCGGCCGGAGTGATGACCCACGCTGGCGGCTCGTACGACTGCGGCAGTGTCGAAGAGATCGCAGCCATGGCGGAGCGCGAACGCGTTGGCGCGGTCGCGGCAGCGCAGGCGCTGCGGCGCGCCGGATTCGCGGCGCCGACGGTCAGCGTCGGCTCCACGCCCACCGCTACGTACGCGCGCAACCTCGCGGGCGTCACCGAAGTGCGCGCCGGCGTGTTCGTGTTCTTCGATCTCGTCATGGCGGGCATCGACGTTTGCCGGCAGGAAGACATCGCCCTTTCGGTGCTCGCTACGGTCATCGGACATCGCGCGGATCGGGGCTGGATTCTCGTCGATGCCGGCTGGATGGCGATGTCGCGCGACCGTGGCACGGCGAAGCAGCGCATCGACCAGGGCTACGGGGTGGTGTGCGACCTCGACGGGCACGCGTTGGATGATCTCATTTTGACCGATGCCAACCAGGAGCACGGCATCGTCGCCCGGCGCACCGGCGGCACGCCACCCGAGTTGCCGGTCGGCGCGCGCCTGCGAATTCTGCCCAACCACGCCTGTGCCACTGGCGCGCAGCATGAGGCCTATTACACCGTGCACGGCAGTCGCGAAGTCGTGGCCGTGTGGAAGCGCTTTTCGGGCTGGTAGGGGGCGGGCGGCACTTGCCTTAACGGAGCAATTGCGAGCACCATCGCCTCCGATACGGCTGACTGCGGGCGCCCCAAATGCGACATCAACCCGGATACCACATCCAGAATTGCAGGAGATCGGCATGGCAAAAAAATTGGCTTACGTGACAGGCGGTATGGGTGGGATCGGCAGCTCAATCTGCCAGCGGCTGCACAGGGACGGTTTTACCGTGATTGCGGGGTGCGGCCCGAGTCGCGACTGGCAGAAATGGCTGGACGAGCAGAAGACCTTGGGTTACAGCTTTCACGCCTCGGTGGGCAATGTTGCGGACTGGGACTCGACGCTGGCTGCCTTCGCCAGGACGAAGGCCGAGTTCGGTCCGGTCGACGTGCTGGTGAACAACGCCGGCATCACGCGTGACCGGATGTTCCTGAAGATGACCCGCGAGGATTGGGACGCGGTGATCGACACCAACCTGAACAGCATGTTCAACGTCACCAAGCAGGTGGTGGCGGAGATGGTCGAACGCCGCTGGGGCCGCATCATCCAGATCTCCTCGGTCAACGGAGAGAAGGGCCAGGCCGGCCAGACCAACTATTCCGCCGCCAAGGCCGGCATGCACGGTTTCACGATGGCCCTGGCGCAGGAAATGGCTTCCAAGGGTGTGACGGTCAACACCGTCAGCCCCGGCTACATCGGCACCGACATGGTCCGCGCCATGAAGCCCGAAGTGCTCGAGAAGATCGTGGCCACGATCCCAGTCAAGCGCCTGGGTACGCCCGAAGAAATCGCCGCAATCGTGGCCTGGCTGGCGGGGGAGGATTCGGGCTTTACCACCGGAGCCGACTTCAGTTGTAACGGCGGCCTGCACATGGGGTGATATTCAGCTTCGGGGCAATGCGGAACAGGATCTTCCTGACCGCTGGATCCCGGCGCGCGGGGTGGAGAACTCAGGCAACAATTGAAGCGCGTTCATCCGGAATGCGATCTGCTAAGCTGAATCCATGACGCGGGTTACCAAGACGCGCAGCGCGGCCCGGCCCGACAACCTCGCCGAGGCGGTGTATGCGCGGATCAAGGCGGACATCTTCGAGTTCCGCCTGCTGCCCGGCGCCCGCTTCTCGGAAAACGAGATCGCCGCGCGTTCCCGAGTGTCGCGCACGCCGGTGCGCGAGGCGCTGATGCGCTTGGCGCGCGAAGGCTATCTGCAGGTGTACGCGAAGAGCGGCTGGAGTGTCAGCCCGCTGGACTTCGAGCAATTCGACCATCTGTACGACCTGCGCATCGTGCTCGAACTGGTCGCGGTGCAAAAACTTTGCGCCGGTAAACCCGCGTTGGCGCTCGGCAGTCTTCGGACCACTTGGCTGGTCGGCCCGCGCAAACGGCTGGGCGATGGCGCGAAGGTGGCGCGGCTGGACGAGGAATTTCACGCCACGCTGGTCGCCGCAGCGGGCAATCCGGAACTGACGCGTGTTCACCAGGGCATTACCGAGCGCATCCGCATTCTGCGCCGGCTCGATTTCACCCATCCCGAGCGGATCATCTACACCTACCAGGAGCACGCTGCGATCCTGCGCGCGGTTCTGTTGCGCGACGAAAAGCGTGCGGCGTCGCTGCTGCGCGCGCACATCGAGGCAAGCAAGGCGGAGGTTCGAACGATCTCCTTGCATCGCCTGCACCTCGCACACCTGGATGCGCGAGCCGCAGGCAAGGCGAAACGGATCTAGTCTTCCTTCGGGAATACGAGGTTGAGCACCATCGCCAGCAGGATGCCCATCACGATGCCGTCGGTGACGAGGATCCGCAGCGCCTGAGGGATTGCCTCGAACGCGCCCGGCGGTGCGGCCTGGATTCCGAGCCCGACACCGAGCGACGCAGCAAGGATCAAGGCATCGCGGCGCGAGGTCATGTTGCGCCCGATGATGTCCACGCCCACCGACGCAACCATGCCGAACATGAACAGCAGCACGCCGCCGAGCACCGCGTTGGGCATCAGCGCGATGATCGCCCCGACCTTGGGCACCAGCGCCATGAGGATCAGGAAAAATCCGCCGAAGGCCACCACGAAGCGGCTGCCCACGCCGGTGAGCGAGATCACGCCGATGTTCTGGGAATACGACGTGAGCGCCATGCCGCCGAACAGCGCCGAGAGCGCCGAGCCGAGGCCGTCGTTGGACACTGCGCCGCGTATGCGCCATCCTTCCGCCGGAACGCCGCAGATGCGCGAAACCGCCAGCGTGTGTCCGGTGGTCTCTACCGCGGTGGCGAAGAAGCACACGATTACCGTGATCACGCCGATCAATCCCGGCCACGCCAGCCCGCCATAGGGAAACGGGGCGGGCACTGCAACCCAGTCCGCTTTCTCGACCATCGAGACATCGATCAATCCGACTGCGGCGGCGATGACGTAGCCGATGATCATGGTCACGAACAGCGACAGCGCCCTGATGAAACCCCTGGCGTAGCGGCTGATCGCCAGGATCAGCACGATCATCAGTGCCGCCAGGCCGAGCGTAAGCGGCTTGCCGAAGGCCGGTGTGCCGAAGCCGGAGGCGACGTTGATGCCGATCTTCATCAGCCCGGTGCCGATCAGCAGGATCGTCGTTCCGGTTACGATCGGCGGGAAGAACCGGTGCAACTTGCCGATCAACGGGCTCCAGGCGAACTGCACCGCGCCGCCGATGATCAATGCAGTCATTGCCGCTGCGAGGCTCACCTCCTTGGAGATGGCGACGATCGGCCCGATGAAGATGTAGAACACACCCATCACGATCGGCAGGCGCGGCCCGATGAATCCCAGGCCGAGTGCGGAAACCATGGTCGCGATGCCGCAGCCGATCATGGTGCCGGAGACCATCAGGATGCGCGTTTCCTCCGGGAGATTGAGCAGCCGCCCGACGATCAGCGGCCCGCCCACCATCGCGGTGAACATCACCAGCACGTGTTGTATGCCGAACAGAGCGGTCTTGACCGAACCGGGGTAGTCGTTCAGCTCGAAATCGAGTTTGGCGAAGCCACGGTCGCCGCCGTGGGCTCCATGGTCCTGCGCTGCGCTTGCCTCTGGTTGCGCGCTCATGTTCTATCCCCCTTTGACGAAATTGTGCCAACTGCCAAGGCTGGAAATGTCGCGCGCCGATCGCACGGCGTGCGCCTCGCACAGGAAACCCTTCACTTGCGAACCGTCCGCGAGCACCACGGTGCCGATGCCGAGCGGGGCCGGGATGCCATCGACGAAACTGCCGAACGCCTCTGACGGAACCGCCCATACCTCCACATCGATCGAAACGCCCTGATCCGAACGCACCAGCCCCGGACGCGGTGGCGAGAATTCGGTGAGCGCGTAGAAGCGGTATTGCGGCGCGGTGCGGCATTGGAGTAAGAGCCTGGCGCCGCGCCCGGTGAGCTGGTGGTTGAGCGGCAGCCCCGACATGTGCGCGCCGCACACTGCGACGCGGATTGTCGCGCCGGAGGAGGCCGGGGTCGCGGGTCTCGCCGGAGGCAAGGGGTTGTTCGTCGCACCCATGGTCGCCACCGCCGCGCGATGCGCCGCGTCGCCAAGTGCGCAGAGCGCCTCGTCGGCGAATGCCGGAGCGATGAGCGTGATACCGAACGGCAGACCGTCGGACTGGAACCCGGCGGGCACTGCGATCGCCGAAAGATCCAGCAGGTTCATGAAATTGGTGTAATGCCCGAGGTTGCTGTTGGTGCGGATCGGGTCTGCCTCGACCTCGGCGATCCTGTAGACGGTCCCCGCCGTCGGCGTGACCAGGATGTCCACGCGATCCCAGACCGGGGCGGTCTGCCGCTGCAGTTCCTTCAGGCGGTAGAACGCGGTGAAAGCATCGGCCGCCGCGAATTTCGTCGCCCCGCCGATGATCGCGCGCGTCACCGAACAGAAGTGCCGCATCCGCGTTGCCGAAGAATTCCAGCTGCGCTTGCGCGGGCACGCCGAACCGGCAGCCGTCGAACGAAGTCGGTGTCAGCCTTCGGCACGATGCCGGCTCCCGGCGCGAATAGGGATCCTCGGGGTCGTAGCCGCGCGCCGCGCACAGCACCGCCGCTGCATCACCGGCGGTAAGCGCGAAGATGGAAACGCAATCGAGCGAGCGGCAGGCAGGAACCACGCCGCGTGTGCTGAGCAACCCGCAGGTCGGTTTGTGGCCGACGAGGTTGTTGAACGCGGCCGGCACGCGGCCCGAACCGGCGGTATCCGTGCCTAGCGCGAAGCTCGCGAGCCCTGCGGCGACTGCGATCGAGGAGCCCGAGCTGGATCCGCCCGGGACGTATGCACGATTGAAGCTGTTTCCGGGAACCCCGTACGGAGATCGCAGGCCGACGAGGCCGGTGGCGAACTGGTCGAGATTGGTCTTGCCAAGTGCAATCGCGCCTGCCGAGACGAGGCTCTCAACGACCTGGGCGGACTGCCTGGCGATGTATCGGTAGTCGGGACAGGCGGCCGTGGTCGGATGACCCGCAAGGTCGATGTTGTCCTTGATCGCGAAGGGAATGCCGTACAGCGGCAAGAATTTCTGATCCCGTCGTTCGAGATCCTGCGCGCGCGCGCGCAATTCCGTGTCCGGAACGCGGTGTATCCAGACCTTGTCGTCGCCGCGCCGCTCGATGCGCTGCAGCAATCCGGCGACGAGTTGTGACGGAAGCAGGGTACCGGCGCGATAGCGTGCCCCAAGCGATTCCAGGTCGAGCGATTCCTCCGGTCCGAGCACCTGCGCCCCTCCGCAACGGCGGCTGCTCCGACATCGACCCGTCGTGCAGTCATCTGGTATACAAGGCAGTATACAGAAGATTTGCGGCGCAGGTACAATTCGCGCATGGCACGCATGGCGAGCGCCGCGAAGCTGATCCGGAATCTGTACCGCGACTCTGTATCGCTGATGCAGCTTTCGGCGACGCTTGCCGCGCTGCCCGGCATCGAACAGGCCTCGGCGGTGATGGCGACGCCGGCGAACCTGGCGTTGCTCGCCGAGGCAGGGCTGGAGCGGGGGCGTATCGCACCGGGCCCCAACGACCTGCTGATCGCGGTGCGCGGCAGGAACGCCTCCGTGCTCGAATCAGCACTGGCGTCTGCCGTTGCCGATCTGGACAAGCCGCCCCCGCTGACGGCGGCGGGTGGCCCGGCGCAGACGCCGCTGCGCAGCCTGCAGATGGGTCTCGCGCAATTTCCCCAGGCGAACGTCGCGTTGATCTCCACGCCCGGCGAATACGCGGCGGCCGAGGCAATGAAGGCGCTCCGCCTCGGCCTGAATGCGATGCTGTTCAGCGACAACGTGGACCTGCACGACGAGATCGAACTCAAGCGCTACGCGCAGGCGAACAATCTGCTGCTGATGGGCCCGGACTGCGGTACGGCCATCATCGGCGGCGTCCCTCTGGGTTTCGCCAACGCGGTGCGGCGCGGCGCGATCGGCGTGGTCGGCGCCTCGGGGACCGGCACGCAACAGGTGACGTGCCTCGCGCACCGGCAGGGCGCGGGAATCTCGCATGCCATCGGCACGGGAAGCCACGACCTTCACCAACAGGTCGGCGGCATCACGATGTTTCAAGGGATCCGGGCGCTGGCCGCGGACCGCGCAACCAAGGTGATTGTGCTGGTATCCAAACCCCCAGCGCCGGAAGTCGCGCGCAAGGTGTTGGGAGTAGCGAAGCGCTGCGGCAAACCCGTGGTGGTGAATTTCGTCGGCGCGGCGCCCGAAAGCATCGGCGGAAGGAATCTCCATGCGGCCAACACGCTCGAGCACGCCGCCCTCGCCGCAGTGGCGCTTTCGCGCGGGCGGAGGCCACCTCGCGAGTATTCCGCAAGCCAGCCGGGAGCGCCGCCGGCGGCGCACGGTGATCGCATGTCGCGCAGCCAGCGCTACGTGCGCGGACTCTACAGTGGCGGGACCTTCTGCTACGAGGCTTCCGCTCTTCTGGGGGCGGTGCTCGGCAAAGTCTGGTCGAACGCGCCGGTCGATCCGAAGCGGCGGCTTGCGAACGTGCGCAATTCGAAGGGGCACACGCTGATCGACCTGGGCGATGACGAATTCACGCGCGGCCGCCCGCACCCGATGATCGACTTCCGGCTGCGCAACGAGCGCATCCTGTCTGAGGGGGCGGACCCGGAGGTCGCGGTGATCCTGCTCGATGTCGTGCTCGGCTTCGGCGCGCACCCCGATCCGGCGGCGGAATTGGTACCGGTGATAGAAAAGGCGCAGGCCGCTGCGCGCAGACAGGGGCGCGACATCGCGTTCGTCGGCTTCGTCTGCGGGACGGAACTCGACCCGCAGGGGCTCGAACGCCAGGAGGATGCGTTGCGCGCTGCGGGCGTGCTGCTCACCGGGAGCAACGCGCAAGCGGTGAGGCTTGCCGCGTCGATCGCGGGGGCGCGCCGATGAGTACCCTGTTCTCCAAACCGCTCTCCGTCCTCAACCTGGGTGTCGGCACTTTCGCGGATGCCATCCGACAGGGTGGCGGCGAGGCGGTGCACATCGAGTGGGCGCCGCCCGCGAACGGGGACCGCGCGACGGGTATCGCGCTTGCCGGTATCGTGAATCATCCGAGAGTCGAAGCCGCCAATGCAAAGGCGGTAGAACGGCTGCTTGCCGCGCAACCGCGCCTGGAGGGTATCGGGATCGCACGCGAGGCGCTGCCGGGGATGGGCCGGCGCATGATCCTGCACGCCGGGCCGCCAATCGAGTGGAGTCGCATGTGCGGCCCGATGAAGGGCGCCATTCTCGGAGCGGTCCTGTTCGAGGGCTGGGCCGCAAACAGCAAGAAGGCACAGGCCCTGGCAGCGAGCGGCGAAATCGACTTCGCGCCGTGCCACCACCACTCCGCCGTCGGGCCGATGGCGGGAATCATCAGTCCCTCGATGCCGGTGTGGGTGGTCAAGAACGCGACGCACGGCAACCGCAGCTACAGCAACCTCAACGAGGGACTCGGCAAAGTGCTGCGCTTCGGCGCCAACGGAGCCGAGGTGATCGATCGGTTGAAGTGGATGCAGCAAACGCTCGCGCCGACGCTGCAGGCCGGTCTGGACAGACTCGGCGAGATCGAACTCAAGCCGCTGATGGCGCAAGCGCTGCACATGGGCGACGAGGTGCACAACCGCAACGCCGCCGCGACGTCGCTGCTCATCAAGCGGCTGGTCCCTGCGCTCATGCGAAGCGGCGCCCCCCCGGCGGACGTCGCCGCCGTGATCGAGTTCATGGCGGCCAACGACCATTTTTTCCTCAACATCTCGATGGCCGCCTGCAAGTCCATGCTGGATGCCGCACACGGCGTTCCGGGCAGCAGCCTGGTCAGCGTCATGGCGCGCAACGGTGTCGATTTCGGGATCCGCGTCAGCGGACTGGGCAAGCGCTGGTTCAGCACACCGGCGCCGGTGGTGAACGGACTGTACTTCGCCGGCTACTCGATGGCCGATGCCGCGCCGGACCTCGGCGACAGCGCCATCACCGAGACCGCGGGGCTCGGCGGATTCGCAATGGCTGCTGCACCCGCAATCGTGAAATTCGTCGGCGGCAGCGCGCAGGACGCGCTGGCCAATACGCTCTCGATGACGCACATCACGCTCAGACGCAACGGCGCATTCACGCTGCCCGCACTGGATTTCGCGGGCACACCCTGCGGTATCGACGCACGGCGCGTGGTGGACACCGGAATCCTGCCGGTCATCAACACCGGAATCGCGCACAAGGCGCCCGGCGTAGGCCAGATCGGCGCCGGCGTCACGCACGCGCCGCTCGGCTGCTTCACTCAGGCGGTCAGCGCGCTGGCGCGCTCCATCAACCCGCTGGCGCGCTCCATCAACCCGCGCGCGCGCGCGGTCGAGGATTGACCATGGCTTCGCGCGGTCTCGCCGTTCTCGCAATCGGCGGCAATGCACTGATTCGCGACCGCAAGCACGAGTCGATCCCGGACCAGTACCAGATGGTTGCCGGTATTGCGGTGGACATCGCCGGAATGATTGCCGACGGTTGGAACGTGGTCGTGACGCACGGCAACGGCCCGCAGGTCGGCTTCATCCTGCGGCGCTCGGAAATCTCGATCGACGAAGTTCCTCCGGTGCCGATGGACTACGCCGGAGCGGACATCCAGGGCGCGGTGGGCTGGATGTTCGTGCGGGCGCTGCGCAACGAATTCCGGCGCCGCGGCATCGCGCGCCAGGCGGTGGCGGTGGTCACGCAGACCGTGGTCGATCGCAAGGACCCGGCTTTTGCCAATCCGACCAAGCCGATCGGATCGCACATGGAGGAGGCGAAGGCCAAGCGCCTCGCGCTCAAGTATCACTGGACGGTGCGCGAGGACTCGGGCCGCGGCTGGCGGCGGGTGGTCCCTTCGCCGAAGCCCGTGGCAATCGTCGAGACCGGTGTGATCCGGCAGATGGCCGGCGCGGGATACGTGGTAGTGGCCTGCGGCGGCGGCGGCATTCCGGTGATCGAAGATGACAGTGGCGATCTGTGCGGGGTCGAAGCCGTGATCGACAAGGATCTCGCATCGAGCCTGCTCGCGCGCAGCCTCGATGCGGATGCGCTCGTGCTCCCCACCGGCGTAGAAAAGGTCGCGCTCGATTTCAACAAGCCGACGCAGCGCTGGCTGGAACAGATGACCCTTGCCGAAGCGAAGCGTTACTCCGGCGAGGACCAGTTCGACAAGGGCAGCATGGGGCCGAAGGTCGCTGCGCTGATCGATTTCGTCGCGGGCGGCGGCCAGCTCGGCCTGATCACCAACCCGCCCAACCTGCCGCGCGCGCTGCGCGGCGAAACCGGAACCCGGGTCGTCGCCTAGCCGGATTCGCGTTCTTCGCGCAGTCGAGTAACATTTCGGCAGTCACAAGGAGCGACCAATCCATGCCGGCCGAATCCGAATTGCTGGTTGCCAACAGCGGAGCGACGCGCAGACTGGTGCTGAACCGGCCGGCGAAACGCAACGCACTCAACGACGCGCTTCTGCATCGTCTGGTCGCCGAACTCGAGACGGCCCGGGCCGAGGAGTCGGTGCGCACGATTGTCCTCGGGGGGGCGGGGCACGGTTTTTGCTCCGGGAGAGACCGCAGGGACGTGGGCGGGGCGGACTCGCCGCGCGTGCAGATGCAGGACGGTTCGCTCGAAGCAACCGTGAGTCTGTTCACTCGGGTGCTGACATTGCTGCTCGAATCACCGATTCCGACCATTGCGTCGGTGCGGGGCTTTGCGCTCGCCGGAGGACAGGCGCTCACGCTCGCCTGTGATTTTCTCGTCGCCGAGCGCGGGTCGCGCTTCGGCAATCCCGAGATGCAGCACGGATTCCCCGCAGCGATGAATACGGTGCTGCTCGCGCGGCACATCGGCCGGCGCAAGGCACTCGAGATTGCGTTGACCGGCGCCGCCTATACCGTCGAAGAGTACTCGCTCCTGGGTCTGATCAACCGGGTCGCGGAACCCGGCACGCTCGAGGACGTCACGGCGGGATTCGCGGCTCAGCTCAACAAGCTCGCGCCGTGGTCGGTGCGGCGCACCAAGCAGCTGTTGCGCGTGGCCGAGGACGGCGATCTGCGCGGGCTGATGCATGCGGGCGACCAGTTGAATCAGCTGCTGCGCTTGAACGCACAGAGCGCACCGCTGTTCGCGGATCAGGCGCCGTGAAACGCGAGGCTACCGCGGCCGCTCGCCAGGCGCCACCACCGCGCGCTAGGCGCGCAAGCCGGGAAGCTCCCCGGAATCGAACTTGCGCCAGATGCCGCCGATCAATCCCTCGATCGGTGCAAACCGCGACTTGTAGGCCATTTTCGGGCTTTCCCCGATCCAGTACCCCAGATAAAGGTAAGGAAGGCCGAGCTGCCGGCAGATCTCGATCTGCCACAGAACGTTGTAGGTGCCGAGGCTCGCGCCGCGACGCTCGGGCTCGAAAAACGTATAGACCGACGACACGCCGTCGGGCAGGAAATCGACGATCGACACCATCGCCAGGTGCCCTGCATCGCGAAACTCGATCAGGCGGGTGTCGACGCGGCTCTGCAGCAGGAAGTGCGAATACTGGTCCCGGCTGTCGTTGTCCATCCCGCCTCCGGAGTGGCGCCGGGACTGGTAGCGCAGGTACAGCGCATAGTGCTCGAGGCGGAACTTCAGCGGCTGGCTCTGCGCAACGAGTCCCAGGTGCCGCTTCCAGGCGCGCCGTTGCGAGCGGTTTGCCTCGAAATCGGCGATCGGGATGCGCACCGGAACGCAGGCGCGGCAGCTGTCGCAATGCGGCCGGTAGGTGAAGATGCCGCTGCGGCGAAAGCCTGACTTCACCAGGTCGCCATAGAGATCGGTATTGATCAGGTGCGACGGCGTCGCCACCTGGGAGCGTGCCATCCGGTCCGGCAGATAGCTGCACGGGTAGGGCGCAGTCACGTAGAACTGCAGTACCGCGTGAGGCAGATCGTTAAGACGTGACATCTGCGTTTTGCCTGAATCCCTTCCACGAGCCGGGCCTGAGACCGAAGTTTACCAACGCTTCGATCCTGCGCAAGAATTCGGCCCGCGGTATCGCGCGGGCGCCGAGCGAGGCGAGGTGGCGCGTAACCATCTGGCAGTCGATCAGCGGAAACCCGCGATCGTGGATCTCGCGCACGAGGGCGACGAGAGCCACCTTCGAGGCGTCCGTGGCGCGCGCGAACATCGACTCGCCGAAGAACATGCGGCCGATGGCGATGCCGTACAGCCCGCCCTGGAGTTTTCCGTCGTGCCAGGTTTCCACCGAGTGCGCATGTCCGAGCCGGTGCAATCGAAGGTAGGCCGAGCGCATGTCATCGGTGATCCACGTGCCTTCCTGCCCGTCGCGGGGCTCGGCACAGGCGTCCATCACCGCGGAAAAATCCGTGTCGAAATGCACCTTGTAACCCTTGTTGCGGACGCTTTTTGCAAGTGAACGGGATATTTTCAACTCCCCGGTAAAAAGAACCATGCGCGGATCGGGCGACCACCAGAGGATCGGTTCGCCGTCTGAATACCATGGGAAGATGCCCCGGCGGTAGGCTTCGAGGAGGCGCGCAGGCCTCAGGTCCGCGCCCGCGGCGAGCAGGCCGTTGGGCCGTGCAAGCGCGCGCTCGACCGGCGGGAACGGCGTGTTCCTCTCAAGCCAGGGAATCACGCGTGCAAATCAACACTTCACCTGCTGGCGGCAGTAGTCTTCCAGTTCGCTCACCGCGGCGGTTCCGTTCGCCGCCTGCCTGGCGCGGCTGCCGTGCTCGAGCGCGAGCTTGAACTCGTACTTCGCGAAGAACTGGTTGAACAGTTCGCCGCCCAGCGTTCCGAGCGCGAACAGTTCGTCCGTGGCCGGAACGTGCTCGAGCAGGATCGCTGCGAGTGGCTGCGGCGCCGGCCCCGCCACCACCCGCCCGCCTTCTGCAGGATCGTATTGGCTGTGCTCGGCGCAGCAATGGATGACCCGCGCGTGCCTGTTCTGAGCGCCCGGTTCGGCACGGTAGCTGATGAAGCTGATATCGCGTGTCGGATAGGCGAGCTGGTGGGCGCAGATCGCCGAGTAAGCCACGATGGAGCGCTCGCCACCCACGCCGCCGCGCCACTCGTAGTCCTGTTTCTGCGCGGTCTTGAGCCGCGCGGTCGGCTTGACCGGCTTGCCCAGATTGAGCAGGAAGCAGGGCGTGGTGGCGTAGGGATAGTGAAATATGAGGTTGCGGTGCGGGGGCAGGCCATTCGCGCGCAGTGCCCGGCCGCCGGAATCGACCAGCTTGACGCGCGCGTAATAGCGCGGCGCGGCGCCCGCGCCGGCCGGCAGCGCAGGTGAGGCCGCGGCGGCAGCCGCGCAGAGCCTGAGAAAGTCGCGTCGTTCCATGATCGCAGTCTTGCGCGGCAAGCGCTCGTTCGCCATATCCGGCCGGAGTTTTCGGCATAATAGCAAGCCGCCGGCCTGCCGGATCGGCTCACAACAATAAGCAGGCAAGGGAGAACATCCGATGGAATCGCTCAAATCCGGATCCGACGTCCTGTTCGTTCTGCTCGGCGCAATCCTGGTGCTTGCCATGCACTCGGGATTCGCGTTTCTGGAACTGGGCACGGTTCGCGCCAAGAACCAGGTGAATGCCCTGGTCAAGATCCTGGCCGACTTCGCCTCCTCCACGATCGCATATTTCTGCATCGGCTACGGCATTGCCTACGGCGTCTCGTTTTTCGTCGGCGCGGACCAGTTGGCGCAGAAAAACGGCTACGAGCTGGTGAGGTTCTTTTTTCTGCTCACGTTCGCGGCGGCAGTGCCGGCGATCGTTTCGGGCGGCATCGCCGAGCGCGCCAAGTTCTATCCGCAGCTGGTTGCATCGTTTCTGGTGGTCGCATTCCTGTACCCGCTGTTCGAAGGCATCGCCTGGAACCAGAAGTTCGGCGTGCAGGCATGGATGAAAGCGAGTTTCGGAGAGGAGTTTCACGACTTCGCGGGCTCCGTGGTGGTGCACGTGATGGGCGGGTGGATCGGGTTGATTGCGGTATTGATGCTCGGTGCGCGCAGGGGGCGCTATACCAGGGACGGCGGCGGAAGTTCCACGCCGCCTTCGTCGATTCCGTTTCTCGCGCTGGGCGCGTGGGTGTTGTCGGTGGGCTGGTTCGGTTTCAACGTGATGTCGGCGCAGGCGATCGACAGGATCAGCGGCCTGGTGGCGGTGAACTCGGTGATGGCGATGGCCGGCGGCACGCTCGCCGCGCTGCTCGCCGGACGCAACGACCCCGGCTTCGTGCACAACGGGCCGCTGGCGGGCCTGGTCGCCGTGTGCGCGGGATCCGACGTGATGCACCCTGCGGGCTCGTTCGTGGTCGGTTCGGTCGCGGGCGCGATGTTCGTGTACATGTACACGATCGTGCAGAATCGGTGGAAGATCGATGACGTGCTCGGTGTCTGGCCGCTGCACGGGCTGTGCGGCGCGTGGGGCGGGATCGCGTGCGGCATCTTCGGTTCGAAGGCGCTCGGCGGGTTGGGCGGCGTTTCCTTCGCATCGCAACTCTCTGGAACCGTTCTCGGTATCGTCGCCGCGGTGGTCGGCGGGGGGATCATTTACGGCATCGTCAAATCGGTGAGCGGGATCCGGATGGACGAAGAAGACGAGTTCAACGGGGCCGATCTCGCCATCCACAAGATTTCCGCGACGCCGGGCCGGGACTCGCACCAGCAGTAGCGTCCAGCGTCGCAAAAAAATTACTGGATTCCGGATCTTCGCGAGCGCGGCGTCCGGAATGACGGTCTACCGGCCGGCTTGTCTATCGCGGCGGGATATCGCCCGCGTGAAAGCCGTAGACACCGCGCGCCCGGTCGGCAAAGTAGTGCTTGAGCGTGAGCCCCACGGTGCGGAAGGCGATGTCCTTCCAGGGCACCTCGCCCTCGGTCACCAGCGCGATCTCGAGCGTTTCCTCCCCCGGCTTGAAATCGAGGTCGAGCAGACGCGCGCGGTAGAACAGGTGCACCTGGTTGACCTGCGCCACCGACAACATGGAAAACGGCTCCCGCAGTTCGATGCGGGCACCGGCTTCCTCGAGCGTCTCGCGCAAGGCCGCCTGCCCGGTGGACTCGCCGTTTTCCATGAATCCGGCGGGCAGGGTCCAGTAGCCGTAACGCGGCTCGATCGCTCGCTTGCAGATGAGCACGCGCGCGTCCCATTCGGGAATCGCGCCGATCACGAGCTTCGGGTTCTGGTAGTGAATTTCGCCGCACTCGTCGCACACGTAACGCAGCAGCGTGTCGCCCGGCGGCACGCGCTGCACCACCTGCGCGGCGCAGTTCGAGCAATATTTCAGTATCGGGCCGGGCAAGAGTGCGTCTACCGCGCGAGCAGGGCGGGAAGCTCGCCGAGACCGTTCAAACGGCGATCGGGCGCAAAGCCCAGGCGATCGACGGGCGCGCCGCCGCGGTTGATCCAGTAGGTGGAAAGACCGAACGACTTCGCGCCGATCGCGTCCCAGCAGTTGGACGACACAAACCCGATTTCGTCCGCGCTGACACCCAGTTTGCTCACCGCGAGCGCATAGACTTCGGGCGCGGGCTTGTACACCCTGAGTTCGTCGACGCTGATCACGGCGGCGAACACGCGCTCCATGCCGCAATGTTTCACCAGCGGATCGAGCATGTCCGGAGATCCGTTCGACAGGATCGCGAGGCGCAATGCGGACAATTTCTCCAGCGCTGCAGCCACGTCCGGGTACGCCGCGAGCTCGAGGTAATCGCGCATCAGCAGCTCGGCTTCCCTCGGACCGAGCGCAGCGCCCAGGATTTCACAGGCATAATCCAGCGCGGCGCGTGTCACGAGGGAAAAGGGCTCATAGCGGCGCATCAGGCTGCGCTGCCACGTGTACTCGAGCTGCTTGCTGCGCCAGAGTTGCGAGATCCGTTCACCCTTTCCGGGCCACAGCTGTTCGCAGCGGCGGATCACCGAGTGCACATCGAACAGCGTGCCGTATGCGTCGAATACGAGGGCCTTCAAGGGCATCTCCGCAGAGGTAATCGCGCCAAATGACGATGGTATTATGCCCGGAATCCCCGCGCCGACCCGGCAGGGACTGCAAGGATTGCATGATCGCGCAAGGCAAACCGGACGAGCAGGCCGCAGCATCGCGCGACACGCGCGCTGGCGGCGATTGGGAGTTTCTCTGGCGTTTTCTCGCCGTCGCGATGCTGTTCTCGGTGGCCTGGGTCGGATGGATTGCCTACCAGATCAGCGCGTCGCCCATCGCGTTGCCGGCGGCATTCGAAGCCGTGGCCAAGGCGCGCCCCGGACACGGACGGAATGCAGAAGGGCAGATCAAGGGCGCCGCGCCCGAGACCGCAATGCGCGAGCCACCCGTCAACGCGGATAAACTCAAATTCTCGGAATCGATCGAGACCCCGATTCCGGATCGTGCCGCAAAGGGCGCCAAGCGGAGAGAGCGGTGAGTTCCCCGGATCGATACGAGCAGCTGTATCGCGAGTTCCGGTGGCAGGTTCCCGCACGTTTCAACCTTGGATGGAATTGCTGCGGACAGTGGGCTGCCGATCGCACGCGCTTCGCGCTCTACTGGGAGGACGAGTCCGGCGAAGCGCGCGCCTACACGTTCTCGGACATCCAGCAGGCTGCCAACCGGCTTTCGAACGCGCTCATCGCGCTCGGAGTGACACGCGGTGAGCGTGTTGCGATCCTGCTGCCGCAGCGGCCCGAGACCGCGATCGCCTACATCGCGATCTTTCAGATGGGCGCAATCGCGCTGCCACTGTCGCACCTGTTCGGGCCGGAGGCGCTCGAATATCGCATGCAGGACAGCGAGGCCTGCGCTGCCATCGTCGAGCCGGCGACCATCGCGAACCTCCTGGCGGTCAAGGATCGTCTGCCCGCGCTGAGACGCGTGATCGGCGTAGGAGACGCGCTGGAAGCGGGCGTGAGCCGGTGGGACGATCTGCTCGCCAAGGCCGACAGCCGGTTCACCTGCCTCGACACCGGCGCCGAGGACTCCGCCCTCATCGTCTATACGAGCGGCACCACGGGACCGCCGAAGGGCGCGCTCAAGGCGCACCGCGTGCTGCTCGGGAATGTTCCGGGCTTCGTGCATTCGCACGACTTCTTCCCTCAACCCGGGGACATGTTCTGGTCGCCCGCGGACTGGGCGTGGACGGGCGGATTGATGGACGCGCTCCTGCCCACCTGGCATTTCGGCCAGCCCATCCTCGGTTACCGCGGCCGTTTCGATGCCGAGCGGGCGTATTACCTGATAGAGAAATACGGCGTGCGCAATGCCTTCCTGTTTCCGACCGCGCTCAAGCTGATGATGAAGGCCGTGCCCGAGCCGAGGAAGCGTTACCGCATCGATCTGCGATCGATCATGAGCGCGGGCGAGTCGGTGGGCGTGACGGTCATCGAATGGGCGCGCGAGCATCTCGGTGTGACGATCAACGAGATGTTCGGCCAGACGGAAATCAACTACGTGGTGGGCAACTGCCAGGCCGCGTGGCCGGTCAAGCCCGGCGCCATCGGCCGGCCCTATCCCGGGCACCGGGTTGCGATCATCGACGGCGAGGGCGGCGAGGTGCCGCGCGGGGACCTTGGCGAGATCGCGGTGCAACGGGCGGTGAACGGCGTTCCGGACCCGGTGTTCTTTCGCGAGTACTGGAAGAACCCGAAGGCGACCACGGAGAAATTCATCGGCGACTGGGGATGCACCGGAGACCAGGGGCGCATGGATGAGGACGGCTATATCTGGTATCAGGGCCGGTCGGATGACGTGATCAAGAGCTCGGGCTACCGCATCGGGCCTGCCGAGATCGAATCCTGCCTGGTGAAGCACCCGGCCGTGGCCAACGCTGCTGTGATCGGCAAGCCCGACGCGGCCCGCGGCGCGCTCATCAAGGCCTTCATCGTGCTCCAGCCCGGGCAGGCGCCTTCGCCGCAACTCGAGGAGGATATCCGCAATCACGTGCGTGCGCGCCTCGCTCCCTACGAGTACCCGCGCGAAATCGAATTCATCGAAGCGCTTCCCATGACCACCACCGGAAAAGTGCAACGCAAGGAATTGCGCCTGCGCGAAGAGGCAAAGCTGCGCGACGGGAGCCGATGAAACGGCTGTTGCTTGTCGGGGGCGGGCACGCGCACGCCGCGCTGCTGCTCGATCTGGCTGCCTCGAAGCTCACGGGCGTGACTGTCATGCTGGTGACGCCGGACACGCATCAGACCTATTCCGGCATGCTCCCTGGACTGATCGCGGGGCATTACAGCCGGGATGACATCCAGATCGATGTGGCGAGCCTTGCGCAACGTTCCGGGGTGGAACTGGTCGTCGATCGAGCCGTTGCGCTCGACGCAGCCAGGCGCTGCGTGACGCTCGGAAGCGGGCGCGAAATCGGCTATGACCTCGCGTCGCTCAATCTGGGGTCCCTGCCGAACAACTGCGGCGTGCCGGGCGCGAAGGAGTGCGCGATCGCGGTCAAGCCTTTCGAGGAATTTCTGGCAGCGTGGGAACGCTTGCGCGCGAAAGCGGCGAACCGCAGCCTGCAGATCGCCGTGGTGGGTGCGGGGGCGGCCGGCGTCGAACTGGCGCTCGCCATGCGCTTTGCACTGGCAAGCTCGGGCACCCCGCCGGGTGTGGTGCTGTTCTCCGACAAGCCGTTCGCGCTTCCCGATCATCCGCCTGCGGCGCAGCGGAGCATCGCGCGGCTGCTCTCCATGGAGCGCGTGGAACTGCGCGTCGACACGCGCATCGCAGGCGTCGAACCCGGGTTCGTTACCGGGGCTTCCGGAAGGCGCGAAGCGTTCGACGCGGTGGTGTGGGTGGCGGGTGCAGCGCCCCAGCCCTGGTTTCGCAACAGCGGGCTCGGGCTCGACAAGGATGGTTTCATCCTCGTCGACGCCACGCTGCGCAGCGTGACGAACCCCGAGGTGTTCGCGGCCGGGGACAGCGCGACGCTCGATGCCACCCCGCATCCGAAGTCGGGCGTCTACGCCATCAGGCAGGCAACGGTGCTGGCGCACAATATTCGTTCGTCGCTCTCAGGCGGGCGCTCCGAGCGTTTCGTCCCGCAGAAGGACGCTCTGGCGCTCATCAGCATCGGACGCAAATACTGCCTCGCCACCCGCGGCCAGTGGACGTTGGAGGGCGAATGGCTGTGGCGCGTGAAGGACTCGATCGACCGGCGCTGGATCAGGCGTTTCCACTGACCTGTCGCGCGCTTACCAGCAGTTTTCCCTCGGCGAGCACAGCGACCTCGCCTTTCTGGTTGGTGGAGGCCCCTTCGAGCACGATGATTCCACCCTTGTGCCTGGGCTTGTCGTGCTTCGCCTTCACGGTCCATTTGGTCGTCAGCGTGTCGCCGGCCCGCACCGGCGCCTTGAAGCGGCAGGAATGCTCGAGGTAGGCAATCGCGGTCCCCGCCACGAACATGCCGGCGGGCGCCGCGACCAGCGCGCTCGTGAGCGGGCCATGCAGGATGCGCGACCCGAACATCGATTTCCGCGCGAACTCCTCATCCACGTGCAGCGGATTGAAGTCGCCGAACAGCCCCGCCCCGATCACCAGGTGCGTTTCGGTGACCGTCAGGCTTGCACCGAAGGTCTCGCCCACAACGATCTCGTCGTACCATTTGCCGTGAAACACCATGTGATTGGCCTCGCTTGCGATGGTCGGTTACTTCAGAGTATAGAGGGCCGGTTCACCGATACGATGAATGCTGCAGCCTGATCCGGAGAACGTTTGCGCAGATTTCAAATCCGCCTTGCGACAAAATGCGGATTGGCAAAGCCAGGTTTGCCGTACCTGAGTTCCTGCCCGTCCAGATCAGTGACGCGTCCGCCCGCGGCCAGCAGTACGGCGTGGCCAGCCGCCGTATCCCACTCCACGGTCGGGCCGAAGCGCGGATAGAGATCCGCATCGCCGCTGGCGAGCAGGCAGAACTTGAGCGACGAGCCGATCTTGACCGACGAGGCCACCTTTCGGCCTGCGAGGAAACGCTTGAGCAGCGCTGCATCGCCATGGGAGCGGCTGGAGACGACGACCAGGCCGTCATCCACGGCGCGGGTGCATGGAATACTGCGGCGGCCGGACGCATCTTCGACGAATGCACCTGCGCCTTGTGCTCCGGCATAGAGTCGTCCGGTGACAGGCGCCAGAACGATGCCGGCGACGGGAGCACCGTCTTCGATCAGTGCGATATTGACCGTGAACTCGCCGTTGCGATTGACGAACTCGCGCGTGCCATCCAGCGGGTCCACTAGCCAGAAAGCATTTCCCACCACCGGAATGCGCCCTGCCGCGGCAGCCTCTTCGGAAACGACAGAAATGTCCGGTGTCAGTTGCGCGAGGCCGCGGAGGATCACCGCCTCGGCCTTCTCGTCCGCCTCGGTGACAGGCGAGTGGTCGGTCTTGCCGCGCACGGCGAAATCGGTGGCGTAGATCTCGAGGATGATCCTGCCCGCCGCGCGGGTGAGTGGGAGGAGCTGTTCGAGGAGCGCCTTGCGCGCTGCCGGTGTCGATATCATCTCAGTACGGACCGCTCCGCGGGCCAAACCAGGTTTTTACTATACAAATGACACTGTGTATAGTAAATAGCGCCAATGGACTCGTCCCTGTTCCACGAACTTTCGCTTACCGCGCAGACCGCCTATGCGGAACTGGCGGAGCAGACGCGCGCGTTTGAACTCGAATCTCTGGCCGGTCTCAATGGTTCCTTCCACACGCGCACCATACACGGTCGGCGCTATGTGTACTTCGGTTACCGGGATGTCGATGGCAAGCAGCGCATGGCTTACGTCGGACCGGACGACAAGCGGGTCAAGGCCCTGGTGGAGCGCTTCAGGAAGGTCAAAGCCCCGCGGCAACTCGCGCCGGTGGCGCAGTCGGCACAGGCTCTCGGATGCTCGGCGACGCCTCTCAAGCATTACCGCATCGTCAAGCAACTGTCTGCCTACGGTTTTTTCGGCGCAGGCGGCGTTCTCATCGGCACGCACGCGTTCGTCGCGATGGGCAACCTGCTCGGCGTGCGCTGGGCGGCGGGTGAGCGCACCCAGGACGTGGATTTTGCGCACGCCGGGCGAAACGTTTCTATCGCCTTGCCTGCCAATTTGAAGCTTTCGGTGCACGACGCCCTGTCCTCGCTGGAGATGGGTCTGCTGCCCATACAGGAGTTCTCAGGCGTGGCTGGCGCACAGTACCGGAATCCGGCAGACCCGGAACTGCGACTGGATTTCCTCACCTCGCAAACGCGCTCCGGCAGCATCGTCGTTCTGGAAGAACTGGGTTTGGCGTTGCAGCCGCTGAAGTTCATGGAATTTTCCCTGATACGGACAACCCAGGCGGTCTTGCTGAGCCGGTCCGGGGCCTGCATGGTGAATATCCCTGCGCCGGAACGCTATGCCGTGCACAAGCTCATCGTCCACGGGGAGCGCCCGGTCGCGCAGCGCGTCAAAGCCGTGAAGGACCTGGAGCAGGCGGCCGCCCTCGCGCAATGGCACCTCGCCAACGGACTGGCCGGACGATTCAGGGAGGCTTGGGAGGAGGCCTTGGCGCGCGGTCCCGGTTGGCGGAAGCGCTGCACGGAAGGCCGGCGGGCCTTGCTGAAGAAACATCCTGAGCTATCGGCAAGGAAATTGTGGGGCGATTAGTACACACGCTCTGCCGAGTTACGCAGCGCGCGTTTCGGCCCCCGCCGCGACGAGCTGTTTGACCAGCGCGACCGTCTCCGCTGCGCCCGCCGCGAAACCGTCCGCACCAATCCTGTGCGCGTATTCCTCGCTCACGGGAGCGCCGCCCACCATGACCTTGCATCGGCTGCGCAAATTGCGCTCGTCCAGGCTGCGGATGACTTCGCCCATCTCCACCATGGTGGTGGTGAGCAATGCCGAGAGACCCAGGACGTCGGGCTTGAACTCGGCAACGGCGTCGCAGAATTTCTTGCGCGATACATTGATCCCGAGGTCGAGCACTTCGAAGCCCACGCCGCGGAGCATGGTGACGACGAGATTCTTGCCGATGTCGTGCATGTCGCCCTTGACCGTGCCGATCAGCACTTTGCCGCGATGTGCTTCACCGCCGGCTGCCAGGTACGGTTCGAGCACCGCGACCGCCGCGGTCATCGCGCGCGCTGCGAGCAGGACTTCGGGAATGAATGCCTCGCCCAGGGCCATGCGCCGGCCGACGGCGCTGATGGCAGCGATGAGGCCCTGGTCTAGGATCGCCTCGGCGGGGATGTCACGATCGAGAAGCTCCTGCACATGGAACGTGATATCGAGGTGTTTGCCCCTGGTTACATCGAGGCGCACCTGCGCGAAAATATTGCCGGCATCCTGCGTCTCGGCTGCTTTGGGCGCGGCCTTCAATGGTTCCGGTGATGCGGGCACGGCGGCGCGAAATGCGCCGGCCACCAGCGGCAGGCGTCCCTCGCGTTCAACGCGTTCGCCGATGCGCTGCAGCCTCGAAAAGACCGCGTTGGGCGGAACCTGATCGGCGATGCCGACGACCATGCGCCTGCCCGGTGCCACGGCCTTGAACAGCTGGTCCATGTAGGCTTCGAAATCGGCCTCGCTCGTATCGGGCAGCACGATGGTCGAGGGAATGCCGCCGCACAGCGTGAGGTGGCCGCTCCAGCGCCTGTAGAATTCCGCGAGGGTGATCCTGGTCATCGGCGCAGGGCAGATCGACTCCGCGATGTGCATTCCCGAGTCACGGATCAGGTCCATCAGTCCCTCGTTCTCGCCGTCGGTGTGGCACAGGACCATCTTTCCTGCGGCTCCAAGCTCCTGCGAGGCCTTGCGTATCCATGGCGAGATCTCCTTTTCGAAGTACGGCGGATAGGTGAGCATGTCGTCGAAGTTGGCGCCCCACCAGATCACCTCGGCGGGAGAGTTGCACAGAATCTTCAGGGCCTTGTGGAACAACGGCTCGATCTTTCCCGCCAGTTCCATCATCTTCGCGTTGTGGTCCTTGTAGTGGAAATAGAACTGCGTCGGGTCGAGCAGGTCGCGCTGGATCTGGTGCACCGGCGAGGCGCCCATGAAGCCTTGCGCCACCGCCACGCCGTCGTCACGCATCTCTTCCTTCATCCAGCGTTCGAAGCGCGCGAAATTCGGCACCACGTCCATGCGTTCGAACAGGTAGCCGACAGGGCCGTAGTCCCCGGGTGACTTGATCATGTGATCGACGATCATGGGGCTGGTGATGCCCAGCCGTTGCGATGACTGGTCGTAGAACATGGTGGAACTGACCATCCCGACCGGGGTGTGGTATTCGACGCGGATGCGTCCGTGCTCGCGCTGCACCTTCACCTCCACGTCGCGCGGCAGCACGAAGTCGTAGAGCGTGTCGCGCGTGCTGAACACGCCGATGCCGCGATGCAGGTAGTCCTTCTGTTGCTCGAGGTCCAGCATGTCGTCGGCGAAGCGGAAATAGACGCTCCAGCCCTCGGCGCGCGCGATCTCGTTTTGCGTGCGGCCGGCGTGCTGTTCGGGTAGTGTTCCGGAAACCGAATTGGCCAGATACCACAGGTCGAGCCGCGGCACGTAGGGGAGGCGATCGACTTCCTCTCCGCGGAAGGCAGCGAGCATGCGGCTCTTGTGCGTGTACATGGATGAGACCTCCATTCAGAATCAGTTCGCCTTGCCGAAGAAGCGCGGCACCGCCAGCACGAAATCGGCCCAGTAGGTGATTACGATCAGCGTAAACAGCAGCGGCGCGTAGAACGGCAGCACGGCTCGCGACATCTGTGCCAGGCTGATCTTGGCGATGTCCATCATGATGAACAGGATCACGCCGAAGGGCGGCGTCAGCGTGCCGATCAGCAGGTTCACCACCAGGATGATGCCGAAATGCACGGGGTCGACGCCCAGTGCGACGATCAGGGGAAACAGCGTCGGCGTCGCAATCAGCAGGATCGCCGTGGTCTCCATGAAGCAGCCGACGATCAACAGCCCAATGTTGATGATGGCAAGGATCACGTACTTGTCACCCGAGACCGACATCATGAATGCGGCGAGCTTCATCGGCGCCTGCGACGTGGCGACGAGCCAGCCAAAGGGCACCGCGCAGGCGATGATGTACACGAGCACCCCGCAGGTGATGAGGGTCTCGCGCGAGGATTCGATCACGTCGCGAATCGTCAGTTCGCGCTGCACAAATCCCAGCGCCATGGCGTAGACGACGGTGAGCGCGCCCAGTTCGGTGGGCGTGGCCACGCCCGCCAGCAGGCCCACCGTGAGCAGGATCGGCGCGGCGAGGGCGGGGAGCGCGCGCACGAAGGTCTTGCCGAGCCGCGAATACGACATCGGCTTCGTGGCGGGTGCATGGATGCGGCCGGTGCTGACCAGCCAGTAGATCATCGCCATCAGCGCACCGCCCATCAGGATGCCGGGAAGGAAGCCCGCGAGGAACAGGTCGGCGACCGATGCCTGCACCAGCACCGCGTACACGACCATGATGACCGACGGCGGGATGATCGGACCGATGATCGCCGAGGCAGCGCTCACCGCCGCGGCGAAGGCGGGATCGTAGCCTTCCTCGCGCATCGCGTTGACCTCGACCACGCCCAGGCCCGCCGCGTCGGCCTGAGCGACACCGCTCATGCCTGCGAAGATCATGCTGGCGACCACGTTCACGTGAGCGAGGCCGCCGCGGACGTGGCCGACCAGCGCATCCGCGAACGCAAAAATCCGGTCTGCGATGCCGGCGCGGTTGAGCAGGTGACCCGCCAGCACGAACAGCGGGATCGCAATCAGCACGAAGCTGTCGAGGCCGGTACCCATGCGCTGCACGACGATCGACAGCGGGATCGGCTGCGTGAGAACGATTGTGGCGATCGAGGAAAGCCCCATCGCGAATGCCACGGGCACCTCGAGCACAACCAGGACCGCGAACAGCCCGAACAGAATGAGCAGGGTCATGCAGACGCAGCCCGGGCTGCTTTCCAATCCGGCCGGCCCGCGAGGACGGCCAGTTCCTCGAGAAGGAGATAGACGCCCGTGAGTGCCATGGAGACAGCCGAGACAGTGAGCGGCAGAGAATAAAACCAGCTGCGCGGCAATTCGATCGGCAGCGAGATCGTTCGGGAACGGCCCTCGACTTCCATCACCTTGACGCCCTGGACCACGAGCACGACGAGCGTGCCGAGAACCAGCAGCCAGACCAACGTGCGCAGGGCGGCCGCCATACGCGGCGAGAGATGGCTGCCAAATGTGGCAATCAGAATATGGCGGCCCTTTTTCAGGCCGGCGCTCGCACCCACGAATACCATCCAGATGAATGCGTAGGTTGCCGACTCCTCGACCCACGCGATCGGCCGGCCCAGCGCATAGCGCGTGAAAACCTGGACCGTGATCGCGACGACGATCAGGACAATCAGGGCGATGCCGAACGCCTGCTCGATCGTGCCGATGCGATCGAGCAGGCGCTTGTAGCGCGAGAGCATCCGATCAGAGCTTCTGGATCTGGTCCCACAGGCCCGGCGTCCAGGCGCCGTCTTTTTCCATCTTCGAGACGCCTTCCTTGGCGCGCTGCTGGATCGGCGCCTTGTCGATGGCGGTGACCTTCGCGCCTTCGGCGGCCATCTTGCGCACGACGTCCTCGGTTTCCTCCTGGGCCGTCTTGCGCGTGTTCTGCACCGCCTCGACCGCGCAGGCGGAGAGCATCTTCTGCATGTCCGCGGGCAGCGCCGAGAATGCCTTGTCGTTCACGGTGATGTGCGCCGAGGACATGAGGTGGTCGGTGCGGATCACGTTGGTGGCAGCCTCGTGGAACTTGGCGGAATACGCCGATGAGATCGGGCCTTCGGCGGCTTCGACGACGCCGGTCTTGAGTCCCAGGTAGATTTCGCCCCAGGCCAGGCGCGACGGCCGCGTGCCGAGCGTCTCCCACAGCGTGAGGTAGGTCTTGATTTCGGGCACGCGCATCTTGATGCCGTTGAGGTCCTTGAGCGAACCCACGGGTTTCTTCGAGAACAGGATGCGGGGCTGGGTGGGAGCCGCCGCCAGGATGCGCAGTCCTTGCTCCTTGCGCAATTTCTCGGCCATCGCGGAGTAGGTGGGACTGTCCAGGAACTTCTGCATGTGGTCGGCATCGCGGAAGGTGAAGCCCCAGGCGAGGATCGCATAGTCCTTCACCCAGTTGGCGTACCAATCGAGCACGTCGCCGTAGATGTGCACGGACCCCTGCATCATCTGCTCGATCACCTGTACGTCGGAACCGAGTTGCTCGCCCTGGATGAAGTTCACTTTCAGCTTGCCGCCCGCCTTGTCGTTGGCGCAGGCGGTGAAACGCACGTTCTGGCGGTCGAGTATGGAGCCGATTGCGTCGGAACCGCCGAATGTCAGCACCGTCTGCGCCTGTACCGGGACCACGAGTGCGAACATGGCCGCGAGCATTGCCGACCGGGTAGTCATCTTGAGCATGGGACCTCCTTGGTGGGGTGAGGGGTCAGGTCTGCTGCCGTTGCACGGCCACAGATTCCTGGTCGAAGTAGCGGTTTCCGAGCGCGGTCTGGTTCTCGTAGATCGAGCCCTGGCTTGTTGCGGGCGGCAACGGCATGCGAATCGGGCAGTCGACGACGCGCGGCACCACTGTGGGTGAGCCGATCAGAAGCCGCGAATTAAAATCGTCCCAGTCTGGAATTCCGAGCAGGGGAAAGGCATCGGCGGCGGCAAATTCGTACAGCAGCAGGTTGCGCGATTGCGCGGAGCGGTTCTGCGCGGAGCCGTGCACCGCGCGCACGTGGTGGAACGAACAGGCGCCGGCCGGCGCGAGCAGCGGCCTTGCGCCGGCGTAATCGAGACGGTCGCGCACCGGGTCCATCGCGCCGCAGAAGCGGCCGTCGGTCCCGTGGTGATCGTAGGTCGGTCCAAGTTGGCTGCCCGGCAGCACGAGCAGGGGCCCGTTTTCCGGCGTGGCATCGTCGAGCAGCACGCCGACCGCGAGCAAGTCGTCGTTGGTGTGCGGATAGAATGCCCAGTCCTGGTGCCATTCCACCGGCGAGCCGTATTCGGGCGACTTCAGATTGAGTTTCGAGCCGTGCAGGCGCACGCCGCTCGGGCCGAGCAGCGCCGAGAGCACCGCGAGCAGGCGCGGCGAGCGCATGAATTCTGCGAACACCGGGTGCACCGCGTGCGGCTTCTTGATCCGCCGCACACGCGGTTGCTTCGCGGAGTGCGAGGGTTCGAGGTCATACACATCGTCGTGGGCGCGCACGTCCCGCGCGCTCTCGATCAGATCGGCCAGCACCTGCTTCATCCGCTGGCGGGCGACGTCATCGAGCAGGCCCTCGATCACGATGACGCCGTCGCGCCGGTAGCGCTCGAGGGCGTCGGAGTCGATGTCCGCCATGGTTTTCTCCTTCTCAAGCGCCATTTTTGAGAGCCGTTTCCGGAATCTGGTGTTAGGATGTTAGCGCTAACATGGATCGTCGCCAATGAAGTGGCGCTTGTCAAGCGCCGCGTATCCTTGGTGCGACAACGCGCCATAGCCTCCGTTCCCCGCACCCGTTCGACCGCAGCCCAGCCCGTGCGCATGGAAGACGTCGCACGCGCGGTGCGCGTGTCGTCGATTACGGTCTCGCGCGCGCTTAACACGCCTGACAAACTCGCGCCCGCGACGCTGCGCGCGGTCCGTGCCGCGATCGAGCGGCTGCGCTACGTGCCCAATCTCACCGCGGGAAGCCTGGCCTCCAACCGCTCGCATATCGTGGCCGTCGTCGTACCGACCATCGCCAACTCGATCTTTGCCGAGACCATCAACGGCCTGGCGCAGACTCTGTCGCAGCAAGGCTATCAGTTGTTGCTGGGGCAGACCCAATACCAAGTCGAGGAGGAGGCCGCGCTGGTCGACGCGTTCCTGGGCCGCCGGGTGGACGGCGTTGTGCTCACCGGTGTGGCGCACGCGCGCGGCGTGCGCAGCCGCCTGCACCGGGCGGGCATCCCGGTCGTCGAGACCTGGGACCTGAGCGCGCGGCCGATCGACATGGTGGTGGGATTCTCCAACCGCGCTGCGGGGCAAGCTGCCGGGCGCTACCTTATCGCGAAGGGGTACCAGTCCTTGGCGTTCATCGGGGGCACGGACGACCGCTCTGCCAAGCGGCTCGCGGGTTTCCGGGAGGTCGCACGCGAATGCGGGGCGAAGGAAGTATCGGCCGTGCTGTTGCCGGCGTCGTCTTCACCGGCCGACGGCAGTGCCGCGGTGGCCGGATTGCTTGCGAAGAAAGCGCCGCGCGCGGTGTTTTGCAGCAACGACATGCTTGCCGCCGGCGTGATGTTCGAGTGTGCCCGGCGCCAAGTCGACGTTCCGGACCGGCTGGCCGTCATGGGATTTGCCGATTTGCCGATCGCCCTCGGCATCGAGCCATCGCTCACGTCCGTCCAGGTGCACGCGACCGAGATGGGCCAGCGCGCCGGAGAACTGTTGTTGCGGCGCCTGGCGGGCGATGCTGTCCGCGAGCGGAT
Organism: Betaproteobacteria bacterium; assembly: GCA_016195915.1. Lineage (GTDB taxonomy): Bacteria > Pseudomonadota > Gammaproteobacteria > Burkholderiales > SG8-39 > JADGRQ01. The sequence goes on from JACPYS010000012.1 coordinate 84,903, forward strand.
CGTCGATCTGGGTTTCGCGGTGGTCGAGCGCGCGAGCGCGTGATTCCCCGCCTGCGGCGCACAAATTACATTCCGGGCCGGCGTCGGGATGAGGGCATCAGATTGGTAAAACGCCGGTTGCCGCGGAACCGGTAAACTTCAAACTGCTTGCGATCTAGCGTGATGATATCGCCGACCCCGGTGCGCTCGGCGAGCAGGACAAGAGTTGCATCGGCAAAATCCATTGGCTGATCGCGATACTTGGCGATCAACCGTTCAATTTGCTCCAGATCCTCGGCGTCCATATCGCCAAGCGCGAGCCCGCCTTTTCGGACCCAGGCCAGGAAAGGCAGCTGTGCTTCCGTACGCAGCAGATGCGTAACTTCGACCACCACGGGCCAGGTGGCCAGCAATTCGCCGTCAAACCCACGAAAGAATCGGTCTGCCACGCCGTGATACGGGTCGTTCCCGCGAAACCAGGCGGCGAGCGGCCCCGTATCAACGATTGCCGCGCCGGGCACGCAGTCTGGCCTTGATGATGCGGCTGTGGTCGCGGCTGGCGGGCTCCCGGTCGCTCAAGGGAGGGCGCCCTCCGGTCACCTCGTCATAGATCGCGGCCGGCGAACGTCGCGGAGCATGGACTTCTAAATTGCAAAAAAAGCGGTGCAACGCCTCCTCGCGGCCACGCAGCGAACATCAGTCTTGTTAGTCGCGTTGCCGCCAAAGCGCGCCTAGCCGGCGCAATACCCGCCGCTTGATCTCGAACGGCGAGTTGCGAAACAAGGGCGAGCGAAACACGCGTGTCTGCCAATACACCCGCCGCATACGCTTCAGATCCAAGGCGCCGGCAGTCTTGATCGGATTCGAAGCGCCGTCGCGGAACACCTGCGCGATGTCTCCCCCCAGCACGCCGCGCCGATGCCGGTCGACCTCCTTGAAGTACTCGAACTGGGCGGGCCGCTCGATGTTCCACAGCCGCGTGCCGCGCTGGTCGGAATGGGTGCGGCCGAAATTCACGACCTCGGGTATGAAACGAGACAGGTATCCCTGGACCATGAAGTGGTACATGAAGCCGAGATGGCAGTGCACCTGGAAATGCGCTCGCGATGCTTCGGTCGGAAAATGTTTCCGGAGGATGTTCGAGCGAACGCAGTAGTTGCCCTCGGGGAACGGGAGTTTGTTAGCCCACCAGAATGGCAGAAAATCCTCCCGCTTGGGCGGCGCATCGACCAGGTAGTCGGAATAGGAAACGCCCTGGAGTTCGCCCTGTTCGGTCATGTACTGCGGCAGCGCCCAGACGAGCGACAGGCTCGGGTCCGCATCGAGCAGGTCGACCGAGCGCTGGAACCATGCGCGGCTGAGAAAGCCGTCGGAGACGCAGCACTGGATGACGTACTTGCCCCGCACCCGTGACAGCGCTTTCTGGTAGGCATCGAGAACGCTGCGGTCCTTCTCCGAGATCCATCGCAGGTGCGGATACTCCTTGAGGATCTCGACCGTGCCGTCGGTGGAACCTCCGTCCGCTACGATATGTTCGAAACGCCGGAACGTCTGCGCGGCGATGGTCTCGATGGTCTCGCGCAGGAAGGGCGCGTGATTCAGCGAGGGCGTGATGACCGAAAGGATGGGATCGTTCACGTCGCAGAGATCGTCGTAGCGCATCGCCCGGCTCACTCCGCCGTTTTGACGAAATGGAACAGGCCGCAACCGTAGTCGCAGGCATCGGCCTGGCCGGGCGAGGCTTCAGCATGGAATCGCCCGAGGTCGTCCACGAGCGCAAAGCCCTTCAGGCGCAATCCCGGAAACAGGCGTTTCACCGTGTCGTGGGAAAACACCCGGTGCGCATTGAAGCACACGCGTTCGCGGCCGACCGGCACGCTGACAAACAGGTTCCCGCCGGGTGCCACCACCCGGGCGAGTTCGGCCGTCGCCGTTTCATGGCCGAGGGGATCGAGCGGATCTCCGTACCTGCCCAGCCCCACGTGCTCGATCACGTGCATGCAGGATAGCGACGCAATGCTCGAGGTGGCAAACTCGAGAGCCATGAGATTGCCGGCCTTCGGCGTCAAACCCGGGAGATCCGTCTCGATCGGACGGATGTCCACGAAATCCACCGGCACGAAGGCGCTCAGCACTCCCACCATCCCGACATCGGAACCGATGTCCATGTGCTGCGCGGGCTTCGCTTCCGCGAGGCGCCGCGCGAGCCAGGCCGCCTGGAAAAAATAGTGCGCGTCGAAAGCGGTGTGTAGCGTGGCGTCGGAGAGGCAGGGATACGTGTCGGTCCACGGCGATGACATCTTCGATGCGGACCCGAACCGCAACCATTGGCTTGCGTAAGAGGGCAGGCGGTACAGGCCGGCGATGCCCCGGACATTGAACGCCAGCGCCAGCCAGCGTGCAGCGAATCGCAGCGCGCTCACTTTGCTTCCGTATCCCGTTGAGCCTCGACGAGCGCGGCATGGCGCACATCGGCCGCCGCGTCGCGCGACTGTGCGACGCCCTCGCGCAGTCCCAGCTTTGCCAGCAGGTGTCCGATGCTCGCCCGGATGCGAACGGGACCGATGTAGTGAAGAAAGGAAAGACACGCCGCCATCTTCACCAATAGCGTAGCGGAAAGCTTCAGGTGGCCCGAAGAAGCCGCCGCGAGAAGCTTGCTCAGAAACCGGTGCTGGTGCTTCGCATCGTAGAGCCACACGTTGAACCATTCCATGCGCCGCGGATAGTCCTTCAGCACGTCCGGGTCGGCCCAGCGAAACTTGTTCCGGTAATGAAACAGGATCCGGTCGACGCAGTGGACCGGCGTATCCAGCAGCACTTTGAACATGAACAGGTTGTCCACATCGGCGATCGTTTCATCGAAGGTGTCGAAGGGGATGGCCCGCAGATAGACCTCCGAGCGGAACACGCCGAACACGATCGGCAGCACGCGGCGGGTGAGGACGTAGTGGGCGGCATTCGCCATGCGGGAATGCCGCCGCAGGTAAATTGCGCGTCCGGAAATGAGCGAACGCGCGCCGCGCCTGCCTTCGACATCGACATAGCGGGCGTTGGTGTAGGCAATTCCCAGTTCGGGGTGCGCCGTGAGTTCGGCCACCGTTTCCTCGAGGTACGTCGGCTCCCAGAGATCGTCGTCGCAGGCGATCATGCAGTACTGGCCCGCGATGAACTCCGCAAGGCGGTTCGCCGCTTCGTGCGGGTTGCGCTTGCGTTCATCGACCACGTGCCGGACGCGCTGGTCGCGACTGGCAAACTCGTTGCAGATGCTCGCTGTGCCGTCCACGGACTGGTTGTCCAGAATGACGATTTCGAAGTTAGCGTAGGTCTGCGCCAGCAGCGACGAAAGCGCCTCGCGCAGGAACAACTCGCCATTGTAAATGGGCATCATGATCGTCACGCGCCCCGGCGCATACGCGCCGCTCGCGGAACCGCGGGTCGTACCGTGTTCTGGATTCATCGTCATTCAACTATCGTTACGCATAGGTGCCTGCGCCACTCGGCCGGGGGAAAGAATAGCAGCCCGGACAGCGGCGCCGGCACATTTCGATGCGACGCCTATTGCGTTCGGCGAAGCTCGCCCAGCCAGGGCCGCGCGAAAAAGTACAGGCACGCAATGGCATACAACCCAAGCAGCGCACACGCGAAGAGCGCGAACACGATGGTCTCGGTGGCTACCGGCGATTCCCATAGCCATATGGCAAGCATCGGAAATCCGGCGAGCGCAGCGAGCCCCATGCGCCGCCACGGCCATACGACCGGCGCCGCGAATCGGGTCAGTACATACACCGCAACGAGCACACAGCAACTGGCCAGGCACAAGGCCATACCGGTGCCCATGAGCGGCGAAGTGGGGGCGAGCAGCAATATGAACGCGGGTGCAGCGATCGCTCCGAGCGCGGTTGGAGGAAGCAGGATCCGCATGTCGACCTTCGCGATGCCGAGCGTGTGGATCACCGAGGACAATGCGCGCGCGGTCTCGGCGAGCGCAGGCCAGAGCAGGAAGGCGGTGGCGACCTGGAACTCCGGACCGAGCGCGAGCCGCGCGAAATGTGGAGCGCAGCCGGCGAGGCAGCAACCGAACAGGATAATCGAGGGCATGTAGGCACTCGCATAGCGATTCCAGGCCTGCGACGCCGCCGGCGCACCGCCCGATTCGAAGTTGCGATAGAGAGTCGGCGAGTAGACCTCGTTGAATGCACCCTCGAACGCCTGCATGGGAACCGAAACAAGCGTGTATCCCGCGAAGAACAGGCCCACAGCAGCGACCGTGCTTACCTCCGCAAGGATGAACCGGTAGCTTTGCGACTGGGTCCACCAGAACGCAAAGATGATCACCTGGGGCCACGCAAAAGCGAATACCGGGCCGAGGGAAAACGGCAGCGGCGCCAGCGTTGCGGTGGGAGTGGCGGGCTGGGCGTGCGGTGCGGGACGCACGATCCACAACGCCTGGGCGGCGAGCAGATACCCCGCGAACGTCCCGAGCAGCCAATACCAGGGATCGCTGAACTCCAGGTACAGTGCGATCGCGAGCCCGAGGCCGGACCAGGCTGCGAGATTCGCGTAGCCGGAACTGCGGCCGCGCTGCCCCATGACCGAAACGCAGTTGATCATCAGGGTATAGGTCGGGAAGCCGAATACGTACACCGCGAGCAGTACGGCGAACCAGAGCAGCGTGATGCCATGTACCGGAGTCCATGCCGATTGAATGCCGGTGCCGATCACCGTGAGCACCGCGGCGAGCGATGCGAACACCGCCAGCGCCTGAACGAGCCGCTGCGTGAACTGACCTGCCGCCGCCCATCCGACAATCCCCCTTGCAAAGTACACCACCACCGGCAGAACCACGCCCGAAGCGAACAACGCACCCACCGCCGCCATCTGGTTGATCTGCCCGAGTTCGGCGGGGACGAGCAGCGTCGTGGACAACTTGAGTGCGATAAGCGCGGCCATCAGCTGCATCACCCGCCCCGCCGCTACGATCAGGATCGCTCTCATGCGCGTGAGCGCGGCGCCGCCATTAGCGCGCGATTTCCAGTGCGTAGCGGTAGACGAGCAACAGCGTCGAGGGATCCTGGATCTCGGAAGCTGCGGCCATCGCCAGCGCCTGCGCGGGCGTGAACCACTCCAGCCCGCGGTGCCCCAGCTCTTCGGGCGCGTACGAGCGAACGCGACGGCATTGATGCGCGAAAAACAGGTGCACGCGCGCTGCCAGCAGGCTGCCTTCGGGGGTCATGAATCCGGCGCTCTGCAGATCCTCGGGAGCCACGACGAGTCCTGCTTCCTCATCCAGTTCACGCATCGCGGAGGCTGCATCAGGCTCGCCCGATTCGACGAAGCCGCGCGGCACTTCGAGCGTCACGGCGCCGATCGCATGGCGGTACACGCGCAGCAGTCCGAGCCTGCCGTCCATCTCCGGCAATACGCCGACGCCCGTCACGAGGTTCTCGTGGGCAGCCTTGGGGGCTACCACCAGGTAGGTAGGCACCTCGTTTTCGCCTGGCCCGGCGAGGTGGTCGAAGTAGACGTCGAATACCTGGTTCTCCGCGATGCGCTTCCGGGCGAGGGTCACGACGCGCTTCGTCTTTTCGCCCACGGTTCGAGCCCCTCCTCAGACGTTGCCGTAACGCGTATTGCGGATCATGGTGAAACCCTTGATCAGGTCTTCGATGCCTGCATCGAGCGAGTGCGCGGGCTTGAAGCCGGTGGCTTCGATCTTCGCGTTGGACACGATGTAGTTGCGCTGGTCCGGGTCCTTGCCCACCGGCGCCTCCAGAAACTCGAACTGGGGAAGCTGCTTCCGGATGTGCTCGCACAACTCCCGCTTGGAGACATTCGCGTCCGAGAGGCCCACGTTGTAGATCTGTCCGAGCATGCGGTCCTGGTTGGCCAGGCCGTGCATGAAGGCGCGCGTGACGTCGCGCACGTGGATGTAGTTGCGCTTGAAGGAACTCTCGAACAGCACCACGAAACGGTCATGCACTGCGCGATAGGTGAAGTCGTTCACCAGCAGGTCGATGCGCATGCGCGGGGACATGACGAACACCGTCGCGAGGCGGAAACTGATCGCCTTCGCGTGCTGCATCAGTGCCTGCTCGACCTTTACCTTTTCGATGGCGTACTGCGAGATGGGCCGCAGCGGCGAGTCTTCGGTGCAGAAATTGTTCTCATCGCCCGTGCCGTAGGCGCTGTTGGTGGTCGGCATCAATACGATCTGCTGCGGCGAGAGATGATCGAGCATCATCAGGATCGCGGTGTGGTTGACGCTCGTGGCCCCGAACGGGTCCCTCGCGCACAGCGGCGCGCCGACGTACGCAGCCAGCGGGATCACCACGTCGGCCCTGCGCAGCAACGGCAGGAGCACGTCCTCCATCCGGATGTCGCCGCGCACGATGCGAAAGCTCTTGAGGTGGCAGACATGGGCGAGGCTGTTCTGCTGGTACAGAAAATTGTCCAGCACCGTGACGTCGTGTCCGGCCGCGAGGAGCTCAGGGACCATGGTGGAGCCGAGGTAGCCGGCGCCGCCGGTAACGAGAATGTTCATGGGCATGAGGTTTCCGGGTGTCTGGTCAGGTGGGGATCAATGCGGGTTTCGTCCGGCAAGGATGGTACCCGCTCGCAGCAGGTCCTCGGGGACGCCGATGTCGATGAACAAACCGGTGTGCGGCAATCCCGCGATTCCCGCGCCGTGCGCCAGCGCCCATTCGAACAGGTCAGCTTCGAGCGAACACTTGCCGCCCGCCTCGAAACCGCTGCCCTCGAATGCGTCCTTGCGCAGCCAGTACACCCCGCCGTTGCAGAATTTCGCGCCCTGGTCGATGGGGACGCTCAGTTTTGAGACACGGCCATCCTCGCCCAGCAGGACGCCCATGTAGCGTCCCTGGGGCGGAGCCTCGAACAAGGCCATCGCAGCCGCGACGCCGCGGCGACGGTGAAGCGCCTCGAGTTGCGCGGGATCGACGTCGAAGAACGTGTCGCCATTGAGCGCGAGGCAGCACGCTCCCTCGATCCGGGGGAGTGCACACAGCAGGCCGCCGCCCGTGCCGAGCGGTTGTTCTTCCAGTGCGTAGCTGAGAGGAACGCCCTCGAAGCGCTCGCCGAAATAATCGACAATCACTTCGCTGAGGTAACCCACCGAGAGGACGAAACGGCGCACGCCGCGCGTCGTCCAGTACCGCATGAGGTGCTCGAGAAACGGGCGTCCATTCACGGCTGCCATCGGCTTGGGGACGTCGCGTACCACGGAGCGCAGGCGGGTGCCGAGCCCGCCCGCGAGGATGATCGCTTCCATCGGGAGCGGAACCTAGCGCGCCGCCCGGTCCATCACTTCACGGAACCGTTCGACCTGGGGCGTGAGGTCCGTCGGATGGTTGCCCACGAAGAAGCCGTGGTCGTGCGCGATGTTTGCATTCACGATCGGGCCCACCGTGTCATGGTCGAAATACTTGATCACGTCGTGGCGCAGGAAGCATCCGCCGGTGATGATGCGGTAGCCGATGTCGGCTTCCCTGAGCGCGGCCATCACGGCCTTGCGGTCGATGCCCATCGCCGGGTTCAGGATCACCGTGAATGCGAACCACGAGCTCAGGCCGTGTTCGCGCTGGATGATGAAACGCTCGTCGCCCGCGAACAGCTTCACGAACCGCATCGCATTCCTGCGGCGGACGGCGATCATGCCGTCCAGTTTTTTGAGCTGCTCCACGCCGATCGCGCCCGCGAGTTCGAGCGGGCGCGCGTTGTAGCCCGGCAGGATGAACCGGTAGGCCTCGAAGAAGTCGTCGTCGCGCCCCTCGTAGATACGCGTGTCCGGCGGAAGATCCCTGGTCCAGCCGTGCGCGCGGATCGAGCGGGCAAGGTGATAGGTCTCGGTGTCGCCGGTGACGAGGATTCCGCCTTCCATGGTCGAGATGTGGTGCGAGAAGAAGGAACTGAAGGTGCCGATGTCGCCGAAGGTTCCGCAGTGCCTGCCGTTGAGCGTGGCTCCCATCGACTCGCAATTGTCTTCGAAGAAGTACAGGCCGTGCCTGTCGCAGAAAGCGCGCATCACGTCCAGCGCGCAGGGGTTGCCGAGGATGCTCACCGCCACCAGCATGCGCGTGCGGGGGGTGAGCGCGGCTGCGAGCTGGGCCACGTCGAGGTTCAGCGTCTGGAGATCGACGTCGACGAAGCGCAGGCGCAGGCCGTACTGCTGCAACGGGTAATAGGTGGTGGACCAGGAGATTGCGGGGACGATCACCTCATCTCCGCGTTGCAGCGGGCGGTCCTTCTTGAAGAACAGCGACGCGACGCCGACCAGGTTGGCCGCCGAGCCGGAACTCAGCATCAAGGCATGCTTTACGCCGAATTTCTTCGCGAAGTGCTCCTCGAACAGACGGACGTTCGCGCCCATGGTGAACATGCCGCTGTCGATGACGCGGTGCATCGCGTCGATTTCCTCCTGTCCCCAGGAAGTGCTTGCAAGGTCGTAGAACATCGGCGGGTGGTTCCGGTTATTGGCGCGCGAGGCCGCGCATGATCGCCTGGATGCGCTCCACGTCGGGATAGTAGAACTGCTCGAGCGTGAAACCGGCCGGAGAGGGGACGTCGGGCAAGGCGATGCGGCGCACCGGCGCCTGAAGCAGGTGGAACCACTTTTCGGCGGCCAGGCAGCCGATTTCCGCGCACACGCCGCCCATCGCCCAGCCGGTGTCGACGACCACCAGCCTTCCCGTCTTGCCGAGGGATTCCTCGATGATCGCTTCGTCGATGGGCTTTACGGTGCGCAGGTCGATCACCTCGGCCTCGATGCCCTCCTTGGCCAGGCGGGTCGCAGCCTGAGACGCAAGTTCGATCGCGTGCGACGCGCCGACCACGGTCAGATCGGTGCCGCGGCGACGCACCACGCCCTCGCCCAGCGGAATGCGATAGTGCCCTTCCGGAACCACCCCGTCCTTCTTCATCAGCCAGCGGTGCTCGAACACCAGCACCGGGTTGTTGTCGGCAATCGCCGAGAGCAGCAGGCCCTTGGCGTCGGCCGGCGTGCTGGGCATCACGATCTTCAGCCCCGGAACGCCCAGCAACAGTCCCTGGATCGACTGGGAGTGCTGCGCGCCCGAACCCCAGCCGCGCCCGATCGCGGCCCATACGACCATCGGGACATTCGTCTGCCCGTTGTCCATGAAATGCACTTTGGACGCGTGCGTCACGAGCTGGTTGAAGGCGAGCAGGATGAAGTCCGGCCGGTTGTGCATGTACACCGGGCGCAGGCCGTTCATGGCGGCACCCGTGCAAACCCCCATGATCGATTCCTCTGCCACGGGTGTGTCGAATATGCGCGCTCCTCCGAACCTCGCCTGCAGCCCGCGCGTGGTGCCGAACATCGCACTCGGATCGTCCACGCCCTGGCCCAACACGATCACCGACGGGTCGTGCTCCATGGCGATGGCAAATGCCTCGTTGATGGCTTTCGCATAGCTCAGAATCCGGCCCTCGGAAGGGTCGGGCCCTTCGTAGACCAGCGAATTGACGAGACCTTCATCCCACGGCATGCCAGGCCCCCCGCTCAGTCGCTGTAGACATGGGTGTACAGGTCCTTTTGTTCCGGGTTGGGGCTCGCGAGCGCGAACTCGAAGGCATCGGCCACCTCCTTCATCGCCGCCTGGTACATCGCATCGCGCTGTCTGTCATCAGCGAGCTGAGTGCGCGACAGGAAATCGAAGTAGGTCCGGATCGGATCGACCGTCTCCCACTGGTGCAGCTCCTCGAGGTCGCGATAGCCTGTCTTGCTGTCGTCGCCGGCGCCGCCGTGCGCGCGGAAACGATAGAGGCGCGCCTCGATGAAGCTGGGGCCGCCGCCGGAGCGGGCGCGCTCGACGGCCGCGAGCGCCGCCTCGCGCGCGGCCAGCACGTTGGTCCCGTCTACCTGGACGCTCGCCACGCCGTGCTCCGCCGCCCAGCGGTGCAGGTCGCGGGCGGGCTGGCGGGTTGCGAGCGGCGATTGCACCGAGTAAAAATTGTTCTCGCAGACGAAGATCATCGGCAGGCGCTTGAGCGCTGCGAAGTTGAGCGTTTCCGAAACCACGCCTTCCTCGGTGGCGGCATCGCCGAGGAACACGGCCGCGACGCGGTCCGAGCCGCGCAATTTGAGCGACAGGGCGGCACCCGCAGCGATGGGCACTGCGCCGCCCACGATCGCGGAAGTTCCGGCCATGCCGGCGCGCTTGTCGATGAGGTGCATCGAGCCGCCGCGCGAACCCGCGCAACCGTTGATGCGGCAGTGCATCTCGCACAACATGCCGCGGAGGTCGCCGCCTTTGGCCAGATAGGCCCCGTGCGTGCGGTGCCCGCTGTAGAGCAGGTCTTCCCGCGTGAGCGCCGCGCAGAAGCCGACCGAGCTCGCCTCCTGGCCGATCACCAGGTGGATCGGCGTCTTCATCTGGTCCTGGTGGTAGCGGCGTTCGATCTCCTCTTCGATTACGCGGATGCGGATCATGTCGCGCAACAAGGCCGAGCAAAGCGCCGGCGGCAGCGCTTGCAGGCGTTCCTCCCAGCCCTCGAAACCCGTTCCCTGGTAGGCGTAACGAATCAACGGATGCTCCCTTGATGCCCCTGCAATCGCATTACAGGCCGTCGGGCTGGTACAGCACCACCCGGCTGCCAGAATTTTCGAACTGGAAAGGCACATGTACGAGATGCTTCAATGCTTCCCGGACCGCAGGCTGGATGCCGGGCTCCGCGAAAAGCAGCAGGAAACCTCCGCCGCCCGCGCCCAGCAGTTTGCCTCCGACGGCGCCGGCTTTCATTCCGGCTGCGTAGATCTCGTCCACCACCGGCGTCGAGACCTTGTCCGAGAGCGTGCGTTTGTGCTCCCAGGCTTGCGCGAGCAGGTGCCCAAAGTCCGCAATTGGGCTGGCAGGGTTGTGCAGGATCGTGATCGCCTCGTCCACCATGCCGCGCATGCGGGTGAGTTCCGCCTCCATCTTGCCGAAGTTGTCGATCTTCGACTTCGCCACGTCGGAGGCCAGGCGCGACAGGCCGGTGAAAAAGAGCATCAGGTGCCCCTGGAGCTCTTCCAGCCGGGTGCGAGGGAGAACCATCGGATTGACGATAAAACGGTCGTCGCGCGTGAACTCGATGATGTTGAAGCCTCCGCAGGCGGCCGAGACCTGGTCCTGCGAGCCCACGTGCTCCTTGAGCACGTCCTGCTCAATGCGGATGGCTTCGGACGCGAGGTGTTCCTTGGTGGCGTAACGGCCCTTGAGCGCCATCAGCGCGTGGATCAGCCCGACCGTGAATGACGAACTCGAGCCCAGGCCGGAGCGCGCCGGCAGGTCCCCATCGTGATGGATCTCCAGCCCGCGCTCGGTGGGGATCTCGGTCAGCACCGCACGCACCGCGGGATGCACGATCTCCGCGGCCGTGTGCACGTTTTCTATCCTCGAGTAGACGATCCGGTGCTTGTGCTCGAAAAACGGCGGCAGGAAGCGACAGGTGATGTAGCAATACTTGTCGATGGTGGTCGCGAGCACGGCGCCGCCGTGATCGCGGTACCAGGCCGGATAGTCGGTTCCGCCGCCAAAAAAGGAAATGCGGAACGGCGTACGGGTGATGATCAAATCGTCACCGCCACGCGGGCGTCGCTGTAGAGCTTGCGCTTTAGCCGGATGCGGGTCATCTCTGCGACGTGGGCGAGGACCTTGTCGCCGAACCTGCGCTTGACCAGGGCCAGATAACGTTCGTTGGTGAAATACCGGTGGAACGCCTCGTCACGGAATTTCAGCACCTCGGCGTTGGTCAGCGTCTCGGTGCGCAGCGGGAAGGTCTCGTAGCTGTGCTGCGAATACCCGATCCAGTTCGGCGGCAGATCCCATCCGTTCGCGATTGCCAGACCATAGAGTTTCGACCCCGGGTAGGCCATCGCGCTGTAGAAATTCGCGAACTCGCAGTTGGCTTCGATCGCAAGCTGCAGTGTTTCCTCCATCGATTGGTGGGTGTCGTCCGGCAGGCCGAAGATGTAGTTGCCGATCACGTTGATGCCCGCATTCTGGATGGTGCGCACCACCTGGATGATCTCGGAGGAGCCAAAACGCCCTTTTTCCACGCCGTCGCGCACGTGCTTGCTGCCCGATTCGATTCCCAGTGCCAGCCAGCGGAAGCCCGCGCGATCGAGTTTGTCCAGAAACTCGACTTTGACCGTGTCCACGCGGGCGTAGGCCCAGATGTTGAGGTCGTAGCCGCGTTCGATGATCAGGTCGCAGATGCCCATCACGTGCGCACGGTTGAGAACGAACATCTCGTCGACGAACTTGATGTTCTTCACCCCGTAACGGTTGACGAGGATGTCGATTTCCTTGATCACTGCCTCCGGAGACCACATGCGGTAGGACGATTTTCCGAACGGGGCGTTGATACAGCAGAACGTGCACTTGTAGGGACAGCCGAGGCTGGTGTGCATCGAAACGTAAGGGCTGCGCTGATCGATGTGTTCGAAGCAGTGCCAGTTGTGGGCACGATACTTTTCCATCGGCAGCAGGTCCCACGCCACCCCGGGCAGTTCGTTGTCGAGGTCGTCCATCAACGCCGCGGGAGGATTCGACAGGATGCGCCCGTCGCGCCGGTACCAGAGGCTCGGTATGCCGTCGAAGGCCGTGCTGCCTTCCTTCAGTGCGCGCGCGGTGAGCAGGATCGTCTCCGGGCCTTCCCGGTCGCAGACGAAATCCACGTTCTCCTCGCGCATGGTCCGCTCCGGCAGCGCGGCGGGGTGGGTGCCCGTCATCATGACACGGCACCGCGGATCGAGTTCCTTCAGCGCTCGTGCAGTCTCGCCCGCAGCGGGCATATTCTGCGTCGAAGCCGAGGGCTGGAACCCGTAGATAACCATCACTACGAGAGTGGCGTCGTAATCCCGGTGGACGAGTTCCGCCACCTGCCGCGAGCTCAGGTTGTGGGCCGGCGCGTCGACAATGGCCACGCTCATGGACTTGCGGCGCAGGTACTCCGCGAACAGGCCCGCCAGCGATGGCGGCTCGATGGCCGAGAATTCGTCGCCCAGCTCCTGGTAGACGGACATCCGGCTGCCGGGGTTGATGATCAGTACGTCGACTGCGGTCTTGGCCATGGCGTCATCAATTTGTTGAAATCGTCCCGTCGCTCGAAATTGTCCCGTCGCTCCCGCGAAAGCGGGAGCCCAGGAATTTCATTAATCCGTGCTTGTCTCGAGACAGGTGCGCATTGTAATCCGAGCACCGCGCTGCGCCCGGCGCGCGAAAGTATTTCGAATGGCACCCCGGAGACGAATCGAACGTCCGACCTGCCCCTTAGGAGGGGGCTGCTCTATCCACTGAGCTACCGGGGCGCGGAGGCGCTATTGTATCGGCTGCCGCGGTATCGGCTACCATGCGCGCTTTGCACGCACGCGGGAATGACGTGATGTCGATGTGGAAATGCTGGTTCCGCCGTCTCGCGCAGTTCGCGTTTGTCGCCGCCGCCGCGCCCGCGGCGGCGCAGAGTTGGGCCTGGGACGACGGCACGGTTCCGTTCGTGGTCACGCCGGAGGAGATTGTCGAACGCATGTTGCGCGTGGCCGAGATCGGACCGACAGACCGCCTGCTCGACCTCGGCTCCGGCGACGGGCGCATCGTGATCCGCGCGGCGCAGAAGTACGGCACGCGCGGCACCGGCATCGAGATCGATCCGAGCCTGATCGCGCGCAGCCTCGCGAACGCAGCGGCTGCCGGTGTTTCCGACCGGGTGAATTTCGTCGCGCAGGACCTGTTCGACACGGACCTCGCGCAGGCGAGCGTGATCACGATGTACCTGCTGCCGGAGTTCAACCTCAAGCTGCGGCCGCGGCTGCTCGCGCTCGCTCCGGGCACGCGCATCGTCTCGCATGACTGGGACATGGGCGATTGGGTGCCCGACGAGTCGCTCGAGTTGCGCACGCCCGAAAAGGCGGTCGGACGCGACGGGCGCTCGCGCGTTTTCCTGTGGCTCGTGCCCGCCGATGCGCGCGGCCGCTTGGTGGGGGAAATTGCCGATCATGGTGGTGCGTGGGAATTCAGGTTCGATCAAAAGTATCAGCAAATCGAAGCTGCGGCGCGCGTGCAGGGTCATGACCTGGTTGTGCGCGGCACGCGCCTGCGCGGCCGCGAGATCAAGCTGGTGGTGACCGGGGTCGTCGACGGTCGGCCGTGGAACCAGCTGTTTCGCGGCGAGATCGATGGCGACACCGTGCGCGGCGAGGTGCTCGTGTCGAACGGCGAGTCCGCTCGACGCTTGCCGTGGACGGCGAAGCGCCATCCCTGAGAGAGGATTCGTGTGAGCGAAAAAGACAACGCCCCGCAGCAACTGATCACGGTACGCGACGGCATCGCATTGATCGTCGGCATGGTGATTGGCGCCGGCATCTTCAAGGCGCCATCGATCGTTGCCGGCAACACCGGGAGCGGCACGGAATTCCTGCTTGCCTGGGTATTCGGCGGGGTTGCGTCGCTGTGCGGTGCGCTCGTCTATGCGGAACTGTCCGGCCGTTTTCCGGAGACCGGCGGCGAATACCGTTTCCTGTCACGCGCATTCGGGCCGGGCACCGCCTTCGTGTTCGCGTGGTCGCGCATGACGGTCATTCAGACCGGGGCGATCGCCGCGGTGTCCTTCGTGTTCGGCGATTACGCGCAACAGATCGTCCCTCTCGGCGCGCAGGGCGGGGCGATCTATGCGGCGCTCGGCGTGCTGGCGCTCACGGCGCTCAACCTCGCCGGCACGCCGCAGAGCAAGGCCCTGCAGTCGCTGATGAGCTTCACGCTGGTCGCGGGGCTTGCCGCGATTGCGATTGCCGGCCTGGTGGCTCCCGCGCCGGCGGCAGCTGCGGCCGCCAAACCGGCGGGCGGCGACTTCGGACTGGCCATGATTTTCGTGTTTCTCACCTATGGCGGGTGGAACGAAGCCGCCTACATCGCGGGCGAAGTGCGTGACCCGGGGCGCAACATGATCCGGATCCTGATCGGAGGCATCCTGATGATCACAGTGCTTTACCTGCTGGTCAATCTGGGTTACCTCGCGGCGCTCGGCATGGACGGAATGCGCGCTTCCAAGGCGGTCGCGGCCGACGTGATGCGAGTGACGTTCGGCGAGGGCAGCGCGATCGTGCTGGCGTTGATTGTCTGCATTGCTGCGCTGACCACGATGAACGCGGCCATCCTCACGGGGGCCCGTTCCAGTTTCGCATTTGGGCGCGATTTCGGCATGTTCCGCGTGCTCGGCGACTGGCGTGCCGCGGGCAGCACGCCGGCCAATGCGCTGCTGGTGCAGTGCGCCGTTTCCGTAGCCTTGATCGGCGCCAGCGCATTCACGCCGGACGGATTCTCGGCGATGGTGGCGTATACCTCGCCCGTGTTCTGGACATTCTTCCTTCTGTGCGGCGTTGCGCTGTTCGTGTTCCGCGCGCGCGAGGGCGCGCCGGAGTCGTTCAAGGTTCCGCTGTATCCGGTGGTGCCGGTCCTGTTCTGCGCGGTCTGCGCCTACATGCTTTATTCGAGCGTCAACTACATCCGATTTGCGGTGGCGTTCGGCGTGGCGGTGCTGGTCGGCATCGCCGTGATGGCGATCGGGATTCCGCTCTACCTCGCCGCGCGCCGCGGCAAGTAGTGCGGTGACGCGGTGTCCGGGAGACTGCCCCGCACGGTGATCATTCTCGGCTGGGTCAGTTTCCTCAACGACTTCGCTTCCGAGATGGTGACCCCGCTGATTCCGATCCTTGTTGCGGGCACTTTGGCCGCTGGTCCGCTCGCGCTCGGCGTGATCGAGGGTACGGCGGATGCGGTGGCGGCGTTTCTGAGACTCTGGGCCGGACGCCATTCAGACCGGTTTACCGGCCGGCGCAAGGCGTTGACGCTCGCCGGATACGCATTGTCGAACGCGGTGAGACCTCTGTTTTCGGTTGTGTTTCACTGGCTGGCGCTTCTCGTATTGAGATCCGTGGACCGCGTCGGCAAAGGGCTGCGCAGCGCCCAGCGCGACGCAATGCTCGCCGATGCGGTCGAAGTACATCGGCGTGGCGCCGCATTCGGCGTGCAGCGGGCGTTCGATAACTGCGGCGCGGTGCTCGGCGCCCTGGTCGCCGCGCTCGCGCTGTGGCAATTCACCGCTGATATCGCGACGGTGATCGCGTTCTCGGCGCTGCCTGGTCTGCTCGCGGTGGCGCTGGTCGGCCTGGCCGTGCGCGAGCCTCCGCGGCGCACGCCGCCCGAGGCGCTTCCGGCACTCTCATGGGACGCGCTGGGCCGGACGCAGCGCAG
Source organism: Betaproteobacteria bacterium (assembly GCA_016195915.1). GTDB lineage: Bacteria > Pseudomonadota > Gammaproteobacteria > Burkholderiales > SG8-39 > JADGRQ01. The sequence goes on from JACPYS010000012.1 coordinate 101,150, forward strand.
GATCCTGCTGATCGTCGCCGCGTTCACGTTCGCGCGCCTTTCGGACACCTTCATTGTATTGCGAGGGCATCAGCTCGGACTGGGCGTGGTTGAACTGCTGCTGATGTGGGCGTCGATCAGCCTCATGAAGGCGGGAAGTTCCTACTATGGAGGACGGTGGTCGGACGCCGTGCCGCGCCGCCTCGTGCTGCTCGTGTCCTGGACCGCCTGGGCTGCCGGGCTTTGGCTGTTGTGCGTCGCCGATACCGGGCCGTTGCTGTGGTCGGTGGCGATCTACATCGGGCTCGTGGCCGGCCTTGGCGAAGGTGCGGAGCGCGCGCTGGTGCGCGACCATGCGCGCGGCGGGGAAGTCGGCACGGCCTTCGGATGGTATTATTTCCTCACCGGCCTGGCCGCAATTCCGGCCGGAATCGCGGTCGGGGGTTTGTGGCATTGGCAGAGCGCCGCGATGGCGTTCTCTTTCGCGGGCGCGGTTGCGGCATTGTGTGCGCTCCTGCTGCTCGTGCTGGTGAAGAATCCGTCAACTCTTGGAGACCGGTGATGAACAGGCTGGCGGGAATGGCTCTTGTCGCGTGCGTGGGCGTTGCCTCGAGCGTCGCCGCACAGGACTACGAGCGCGAGCAACGTTGGGCGAGCCAGATCCTGCCTTCGCTGGTGGTCGGAGACGCGATCCGGATCAAGGCACCGGGCGGACGCGATTTTCTCGGCCTGTACACCGAAACGAAAGGGTCGAGGGCCGCGGTGCTGCTCGTTCACGGCGTCGGCGTGCACCCGGACCACGGAGTGATCGGGGTGCTGCGCGTCGCGCTGGCAGACGCGGCGTTCACCACGCTTTCGATCCAGATGCCGGTGAAAGCGGACGCGAAACTCGAAGACTATTACCCGGCGCTGTTTCCCGATGCAGCGAGCCGGATCCGCGCCGCCGCGCGCGCGCTGCTCGACCGGGGGCACGCGAAAATCGTGTTGCTGTCGCACAGCATGGGTTCATGGATGAGCAACGTGTACTACGAGGAAAATGCCGACGCGCCTTTCGCAGCCTGGGTATGCATGGGACTCACCGGGGGATTCGGCGGAATGGCCAACGTCCGGGTCCCGGTGCTCGACGTCTACGGCGAGAACGACCTGCCGCAGGTGACGCGCGCAGACTGGCGCCGTCGTTTCACGCTCGGCAGCATCGCAGGATCGAAGCAGGTGAGGATCGCAGGCGCCGATCACCATTACACCGGGCAGGAGAAGGAGCTTGCTGCCGAAATCGGCGCGTTCATAGGCGGGCTGCGGTGACGCTGACCGAGTTGCGTTACATCGTCGCAGTCGCAAAGGAGCGCCATTTCGGGCGTGCCGCAGAATCGTGTTTCGTATCCCAGCCGACCCTGTCGGTGGCGGTCAAGAAACTCGAACAGGAGCTCGCCATCATTCTATTTGAGCGCGGCGCCGGCAAGGTGAGCGTCACCGCGGCGGGTCAGCCGGTCGTCGAACAGGCGCGGCGCGTACTCGAGGAGGCGACGCGCATCAAGGAAATCGCCAGCGCGAGCAGGGATCCGCTCGCGGGCAGCCTGCGGCTCGGGACGATCTACACCATCGGCCCGTACCTGCTGCCCAAGCTGGTGCCGGTGCTGCGCCGGTTGACACCGGCGATGCAATTGATCATTCAGGAAAACTACACGCACCGGCTCGCCGAAATGCTCAAGCACGGCGAGATCGACGCGGTGGTGATTGCGCTGCCGTTTTCCGAGTCCGGTTGCGCGACGCAACCGCTCTACGATGAACCGTTCATGGTAGCGCTCCCGCGGGGCCACGCGTGGGAGAGAAAGGCGCGCATCTCCAGCGACGAACTGCTCAACGAAAGCCTGCTGCTTCTCGGCGCCGGACATTGTTTTCGCGACCAGGTGTTGGACCTGTGTTCGGCAGCCAGGCACAAGAGCGCCCTGCAGCACACGCTCGAAGGCGGATCGCTCGAAACGATACGACAGATGGTTGCGGGGGGGGTCGGACTCACGGTTCTGCCGAGCACGTCGATAGGCACGGGCGGCGGCGCAAACGACCTGATCTCCGTCCGCCCGTTTGCCAGGCCTGTGCCCAGTCGTCGCGTGGCGCTCGCGTGGCGCAAGAGCTTTCCGCGTCCCCGCGCGATCGAAGCCTTGCGCCGCGCGATCCTGGCCTGCGAACTGCCGCAAGTGCGCAGGCTGGACTGACCGGTTGCCGCATTGAATCACGACACGCCGGAACCGTCTGCATGGCTCGCTCGCTGGGCATCGTCGATACCGGCCGGGGGCAGGGTGCTCGATCTGGCGTGCGGTCACGGACGCCACGCACGGTTCCTCGCCTCGATTGGGTATTGCGTACTCGCCTGCGACCGGGACGCCGCGGCGCTCGCTGCACTGGAAGGCGTGCCGGGCATCGAAACGCTGAACATCGACCTTGAGGACGGCAGGCCCTGGCCTTTCGTCGCTACGCGCTTTGCAGGCATCGTCGTTACAAACTACCTGCATCGCCCCGTCCTGCCTGCATTGCCCGATGCCCTGCAACCGGGTGGGATTCTCATTTACGAAACGTTCATGGCCGGGAACGAATGCTACGGAAAGCCGTCTAACCCGTCGTTCCTGCTTCGGCCAGGAGAGTTATATGAGGCTTTTTCCGCTCCGCTCGAGGTGCTCGCGTTCGAGCAGGGATTTTCGAACACCCCGAAACCGGCTGTAACGCAGCGGATCTGTGCGCGGCGGGGGGTGGGGGAAAAGCGCCATATCGGATAAAATGCACGGTTAATTTCCCTGACCTGGGGTGCGCTCATGATTACCGGAAGCCTGGTTGCGATAGTCACACCGATGCAGGACGACGGGCGCCTGGATTTCGCGCGGTTCAGGAATCTGATCGACTGGCACATTGCCGAGGGCACCGACGGCATCGTCGTCGTGGGCACCACCGGCGAATCCCCCACGGTCGATTTCGACGAGCACAAGGAACTCATCCGCGTGGCCGTCGAGCATGCCAAGGGCCGCCTCCCGATCATTGCGGGCACCGGCGGAAACTCGACGGCAGAGGCCATTGAATTGACCGAATCGGCGAAGAAGGCCGGCGCGGCGGCCTGCCTGTCGGTGGTGCCGTATTACAACAAGCCGACGCAGGAGGGAATGTACCGGCACTTCCGCAAAATCGCCGAAACGGTGGATATTGCGCAGATCCTTTACAACGTTCCTGCGCGCACGGTCGCGGACCTGGCAAACGATACGACGCTGCGGCTCGCCCAGGTGCCCGGGATCATCGGTATGAAGGACGCGACCGCGAATATCGAGCGCGGGACCGACCTGATCAAGCGAGCGCCGAAGGGCTTCGCGCTCTACAGCGGCGAGGATGCCACGGGGCTCGCGCTGATTCTGCTCGGCGGACAGGGCGTCATCTCGGTGACCGCCAACATTGCGCCGCGGTTGATGCACGAGATGTGTTCGGCAGCGCTTGCGGGCGACGTCGCCAGGGGGCGTGAGATCAACTTCCGTCTGCTGGGCCTGCATCAGCGGCTGTTCGTCGAGGCGAACCCGATCCCCGTGAAATGGGGATTGGTCCAGATGGGAAAGATCGCGGGCGGAATTCGCCTGCCGCTGGTGCCGCTCTCCGACAGATTCCACGAGGTCGTGCGCGAGGCGATGCGCGAGGCCGGCGTCGAAACCGGTTCGGCTGCCGGTTTGCGGGTCGTGGAGGGTCGGGCGTGATCAACCTCAGACGTGCGATGGCGCCGCTCGGCCTCATCGCAAGCGCAGTGATCGCTGCGCTGGTACTCGGCGGATGCAGCACCGCGACGAACCTGCTCGAAGGCAGGAAGATCGACTATAAATCGGCCGGCCAGTTGCCACCGCTCGAAATCCCGCCCGATCTGACCGCCCCGTCTCGCGAAAACCGTTACATCGTGCCCGAAGGCCCCAAGGGGTCGACGACGTATTCCACTTATGATGCCAATCGTGCGGGGCAGCCTCGCCCGGGCGCGGTCTCGCTGCTGCCCACCGTGGACAAGATGCGCATCGAGCGCTCCGGCAGCCAGCGCTGGCTGGTGGTGGCGGAGCCGCCGGAGAAGCTGTGGCAGGTGGTGAAGGAGTTCTGGCAGGAAGCCGGATTTCTCGTCACCCTGGAACTCCCCGACACAGGGGTGATGGAGACCGATTGGGCCGAGAACCGGGCCAAGATTCCCCAGGATTTCATTCGTCAGTCGCTCGGCAAACTGCTCGATCAGGTTTACTCGACTTCCGAACGCGACAAATTCCGCACCCGGCTGGAGCGTGGATCGGCTGACGGCACCACGGAGATCTACATCAGCCATCGCGGCATGATCGAGGTGTACACCTCGGGGGAGATGACCGTCAGCGCTTCGCGCGCCACCGCGTGGCAGCCGCGGCCGGCCGACCAGGAGCTCGAGGCGGAGTTTCTCGGCAGGCTGATGGTGCGACTGGGCGCCAAGGAGGAGCGTGCGAAGGAATTGCTTGCGACCGCGCCGCAGGGCCTGCGCGCAACGCTGGTGAAGCAGTCGGATGGCTCGGATCTGTTGCAGGTCAGCGAGCCGTTTGACCGTGCCTGGCGGCGGGTCGGGCTCGCGCTCGACCGGGTCGGCTTCACGGTCGAGGACCGGGACCGGCAAAAAGGCCTTTACTTCGTGCGCTACGCGGATCCCGATGCAGACATGCCGAAGGAAAAACCCGGACTGCTTTCGCGCCTCGCGTTCTGGCGCAGCGACGACAAGGGCGTCAAGGCCGAGCGCTTCCAGGTCCAGGTGCGGGCCGCGGCGGACAACAGCCAGGTGCTGATCATCGGCAAAGAGGGCGGCGCCGATAATTCCAAGACGTCGCTGCGCATCCTGTCGCTGCTGCACGAGCAACTGAAGTGACCCGCGCGCGGGCATGATCCGCTTCGCCTCGCTGGCGAGCGGGAGCAAGGGCAATTGTCTGGTTGCGGAGTGCGGTGCGACGCGCGTGCTGCTCGACTGCGGATTGTCGGCGCGCGAGACGGAGCGGCGTCTGGCGCGTCTCGGACTGGTCCCGAGTGACATTTCTGCGATTCTCGTCACCCACGAGCACAGCGATCACCTCGGCAGCGCGTTCGAATTCGCCGCCCGCCACGCCATCGAAGTGCGGCTTACGCACGGCACGCTGCGCTCGGCGCAGGAAAGCGGCAAACGCGAGGCCTCGGTGCGCGTTGAGCCGATCGTATCGCGCGATCCGATCGCGATCGGCGATCTTCAGGTCCAGCCCTACACCGTGCCTCACGATGCGCGCGAACCGGTGCAATTCACGTTCTCCGACGGCGCGCTTCGACTGGGGGTGCTGACCGACATCGGCGCACCCACCGCGCACGTGGTACAGATGCTCTCGGGATGCGATGCACTGGTGCTCGAGTGCAACCACGCGCTCGACCTGCTCTGGAACGGCGGGTATCCGCGCTGGCTCAAGGAGCGCATTGCGGGCCCGCTCGGCCACCTCGACAACGGCGCATCGGCGCAATTGCTCGGGGCCGTCGATCGTTCGCGCTTGCGCCACGTGATCGCCGCGCATCTGTCCGAGCAGAATAATCGGCCGGAGCTGGCGCAACGTGCACTTGCCAATGTTCTCGGTTGCGAGGAAAGGGACGTGCCGGTTGCGACCCAGGAAGAAGGTTTCGGCTGGCGCGAAATCCGGTAGGCGAAAAAAACCGGCGCAGCCTTGGCGGGTGGCGCCGGTTCGATTGGAGCTCAGAGCCTTACTTCTTCGCAGCGTCTTTCGCGGGCTCGGCAGCCGGCGCGGGAGCAGCAGCGGGCGCTGGAGCAGCGGCGGGCGCTGCCGCATCCTTCGGTGCGTCCGCAGCCGGGGCAGGTGCGGGCGTCGGGGCAGGAGCGGCCTTCGGGGCGGGTGCGGGCGCGGGCTTTGGAGCTTCTTGACCGCAGGCGGCGAGCGCGAGCGCGGCCGCGGCGGCGATGATCAGTGTTTTGTTCATGAAATATCCTTTGAGGAGGTTGATGTAATTGGCGGCCCTCCACCCTGGAAGACCAGTCATTAATTATAGACTATTCATGGTGCGCTGCAATAGAAGGGACGTGCTATTTCGAAACCGCGTCACAACCCCGCGGTGGTGCTCGAAACCCCGGGGAAGGAAGCAGCCCAGATTTCCATGAAGCGCGAGCGCATCACACGCGCTTCGGTTTCGTCGTTGACACCGATCGATCCCCGGAAAAATCGCGCCACCGGCCGCCGCAGGTAATGGCGGTCATCGAACACCGCAAAACTGTCCTGCAGTTCGCGGATCGAGTCATCGGTGCGATTGATCTGGATCGCGTGACTGAAATGGGAAAGCAATAGCAGCATGCGCGGACAACTCCGGACGATGTGGCCGGGATCGTGCACCACCAGATAAAGGCGGTGCGTGCGGCTCGCCTGAAGAAAATGCTCGAGCCGGGTGATGCGCTCCGGGGAATTGAGGCGGAACGCCTGCATGTCGGGGTCGAAGATGCGCAATTCGCGACCCGGCTGGTCCAGCAGCGTCTCGATCGCCTGCTGAAATTCCGCGCCGGTGTCAAAGCGCGAGTACCGCGTCGCTCCCTCAGCCGCCGGCGGCTGCGCCTGTGTGTTGTCCGTGCTCATTCCTTGCGTTCCAGCCCAACCCAGCCACGCCGGTACCATTCGAAGATTAGATCAGCCTGCCCGCCGCTTGCAACTGTCCGGCCATCCAGTACCCTGCGGTCCGCGAGCGCGGCAAGCGCTGCGTGTGCCGCAGGCGGCGGCGTGAATCCGTCACCGTTGACGAAGAAGCGTCGCGCTCGCCGCAGCAGCCGGGTGCGCGGGTCGAGCCGGACGCGGTTGGATGCCAGGCTGCGTCCGAATGCTGAGCGCGCAAGCGCTTTGCGCGGGGGAGTAAAGAAGACGTGCGCCTTGGGCGACGAAAGATATTCGCCGAGCGCTTCCGCTACATCGGCTCGACGCCAGCGCAGCGGCGCGAGCATCGCTTCGGCCTTGCGCAGCATGTCCGTGTCGATGTGCGCAGGGGACTTTGCCGGAGTGCGCCCGGGATCCCGGTACTCTCCGGCGGGCAGCCGGTGTTCCTGCAGGTAGTCGAGAAAACTCGACGCCAGCTCTGCCGCGTGCGGCGCGCGAGCGCCGATCGACCACGTGAAACCGGGCTCGAGCGCTACGCCGTCGTGACCCCAGCCGGTGGGCAGGTAGAGCAGGTCGCCGGGCTCGAGCACGTATTCGATTTCGGCGCGAAATCCTTCGATCAGTTTCAGGGGCGCATCGTTTTCGATGCGCCATCGGCGCGGGCGCGCCAGCTGCCAGCGGCGCCGGCCCGGGCCCTGCACGAGAAATACGTCGTAGGAATCGAAGTGCGGGCCGACGCCGCCGCCAGTGGCGGCATAGCTCACCATCACATCATCGATGCGCGCCCACGACAGGAAGCCGAAGCGCCGCAGCAAGCGTTCCGCAACCGGGAGGTGAAGCTCGAGGTCGTGTACCAGCAGCGTCCAGCGCTCGTCGCCCAGCGCTTCGAGCACCGCGCGCTCCAGCGGCGCTTGCGCAACCCGCCAGCCGCGGGAACTGCGTTCGATCAGGCGCGCGTCCACGTCGTCGCGCCGCGCAAGCCGGAACAGGGTGCGCAATCCCGGGTCCAAACCCCGGCCGCGCAGGGCGCCGCGCACCAACAGCGGCCGTTTCTGCCAGAACCTGCGCAGGAACTCGCCTTCGCTCAGTCCGCCCAGCAATTCTCCGGATGCATCGGGCATGACGGAATTATAGACACGCAGACATGTTGTCTGGACCCAAAAACTTTAGTTTAGAATCGCCTGCAACGATCCGCACCATGCTTCATCCTGGACAGACAGCTCCCGCGTTTTCGCTCCCGGACGCCGACATGCAGGCAATCAGCCTGTCGGAGTTCAAGGGAAAGCGGCATGTCGTGCTTTTTTTCTACGCGCGCGACGACGCACCCGGCTGCACCATACAGGCGATCGACTTCTCCGATCACGACGAGCAGTTCGCTCGCCATGGCTGCATCGTTCTCGGGGTTTCGCCCGATGACTGCCTGTCGCACGCGGCTTTCCGCGACAAGCATGGACTGTCGGTCAACCTCCTGTCCGACGTCGAATGTGAAGTCTGCCGCAAGTATGGCGTGATGCAAAAGAAGGAGGTCGATGGAGTGAAGCGCGAGGGTGTGGTGCGCTCAACATTCGTGATTGACAAGAAAGGCGTGATCCGGCATGCCGAGTACGGCGTCACGCCTCGCGGCCACGCCGCCGAGATCTACGATGTGGTGCGCAAACTTCGGGCCTAGCCCAGACTGACGCCGACGAGTTTCCCGATCAGGTAGGTCACCGCACCGGCTGCGCCGCCGATCGCGAGCATACGCGCGCCGCCGGAGAGCGCCCGGCCGCCGCTGAAAAGGCTCGTCGCCGCGCCGACCGCGAACAATCCAGCAGCCGAGAATGCGATCGACACTACGAGGGGGCCGGGTCCGTGCATCCAGAAAAACGGCAGCAGCGGGAGCGCGCTCCCGGCCACGAACGAGAAAAACGAGGACAGGGCTGCGCCCCGGGGCGAACCGAGTTCGCCGGGATTCAAGCCGAGTTCCTCGCGCGTCAGGGTGTCCAGCGCCACGTTCGGATCGGCAATTAGCGCGTGGGCGTGCGAGCGCGCGTCGGCTTCGCTCATGCCGCGCGCCTGAAAGATGAGCGCAAGTTCTTCGGCTTCCTCTTCCGGGTACTCCGCGAGTTCGGCACGCTCGAGCGCGATCTGGTACTCGTACATTTCACGCTGGGAGCGAACCGACACGTACTCTCCGGCGGCCATCGAAAACGCCCCGGCGAGCATGCCGGCGATGCCGGTGAGCAGGATCGTGGCGTTGTCGGTGCCGGCTCCGGCCACGCCGAGAATCAGGCTCGCGTTGGAAACCAGGCCGTCGCTCACGCCGAACACGGCGGCGCGCAGGCTGCCGCCCGCTTCGCGGCCGCTGTGCCGCTCTCCAATTTCGTCATGCCTCGTCGGAAGCCCCGAGGCCCCCAGCGTGGTGATTGCACCGCTGAATCCGGCGCGGCGATAGACCGACATCCCGCGCACCTTCATTGCCGTCAGCGCGTGCATGAGCCGCGCCGGTCCGAGCAGGCGCACCAGCGCACCCACCAGCCGGGTGCGACGGTCGGGGGAAAAAGCAGGCGGCAGCTTTCCCGCCTCGCGCAGTTTGCGCTCCCAGATCGCGGCCTGCTTCTCGGCGTCGCGCGCGAGTTCCGCGAACAGCCGTTGCTTGCGCGGCTCGCGCTCGTGCGCGGCGATCACCCGGTACAGGTACGCCGCGGAGAGCTCCCCATGCAGCGATTCGGCAGGATCCATAGCGTGTCAAGCCTGCGTAATTCGCCTATTATTGCCGCAAAATGGTCTCCGCCCACCGGGCGGCGCGAGGAGGATGGGTGAATGGTGGAGATTCTCTCCTATGGTATCGGCACGCTGGTCGGTTTCGCGCTGGCGCTGGTGGTGGTGTTCGTCTTCATCCAGGACGTCACGCAGAAAAAGCACGGCGTCCTGCGCAACTTCCCGGTCATCGGACACCTGCGCTACTACTTCGAGGAACTGGGTGAATACTTCCGCCAGTATTTCTTCGCCGGCGACCGCGACGAAATGCCGTTCAACCGGGCGACGCGCGCTTGGGTCTACCGGCTGGCGAAGAACGAGGGCGGGCTCATCGGCTTCGGCTCGACCTACGACCTGCATGCCCCGGGCGCGCTGATCTTCGTAAACCATCCGTTTCCGGTGCTCGAGGAGGAACGCCTGCCGACGCCCTCGTTCACTCTCGGCGAGAACTACTGCAAACATCCGTTTGAGGCGCGCTCGCTCGTCAACGTCAGCGGCATGAGTTTCGGCGCGATCTCCGAACCCGCGGTGCGCGCGCTCTCGCGCGGCGCCGCGCTCGCCGGTTGCTGGATGGACACCGGCGAAGGGGGCCTTGCGCCATACCATCTCGAAGGTGGCTGCGACATCATCATGCAGATCGGCACCGCCATGTACGGCGTGCGCGACGCACAGGGCAATCTGTCGGAAGAGCGACTGATGGAACTCGGCAAGCTGGTGAAGGCGTTCGAGATCAAACTTTCACAGGGTGCCAAGCCCGGCAAGGGTGGCGTGCTTCCCGGAAAGAAGGTCACTGCGGAGATTGCGCGCATCCGCGGCATTCCCGAGGGGCGCGATTCGATCAGCCCGAACCGGCATCGGGACATTTCGAACATGACCGAGTTGCTCGATCGCATCGCCTGCATCCGCGACCTCACCGGGCGGCCGGTCGGCGTGAAGACGGCGATCGGCGGCTGGCGATTCCTGAACGACATGGCCGATGCGATCCACAAGCGCGGATTCGAAGTCGCGCCGGACTTTCTGGTGATCGACGGCGGCGAGGGCGGGTCGGGCGCGGCACCGCAGGCGCTTGCGGATCACATGGGCCTTTCGATCGACGAAGCGCTGCCGCGCGTGGTGGATGCGCTGATCGAATCGGGACTGCGGCAACGCATCCGCGTGGTGGCCTCAGGCAAGCTGGTGACTTCGGCACGCGCGGCCTGGGCGCTTTGCGCAGGGGCGGACTTCATCAACACCGCGCGCGGATTCATGTTTTCGCTCGGCTGCATCCAGGCGCTGCACTGCCACCAGAACACCTGTCCGACGGGCGTGACCACGCACAACAAGCGCCTGCAGCGCGCGCTGGTGGTCGAAGAGAAGTACCTGCGCGTCGCGAACTACGCCAACAACATGAACCGCGAAATCGACATGATTGCCCACTCCTGCGGTGTGCGTCACGCGCGCGAGCTGCGCCGCGAGCATGTGCGGCTGGTGCAATCGGGCGGCCAGTCGATCGCGCTCAACATGCTCTACCCGTATCCGGAGCCCAGGGGCGCGCGTGAAGGTCGCGTGAGGCTGGCCGAGGACTGCCTGCCGAGCCACTGATTCCAGATTCGGCGCGCCGCCTCGATCAGCTCGCCTGCCGTCAGTCCCACCGGCCCGACGCCGTTTGCGGCAAGCGAGTCGCCCGCGCAACCATGCAGGTGTGCGCCCAGAACCAGCGCCGCCTCGCCGGTGAACTTCTGTGCGAGCAGCGCGCCGAGCATCCCGGCCAGCACGTCCCCCATTCCGGCCGAAGCCATGCCCGGGTTTCCGGAGGTGTTGATGAACCAGTGCCCGTCCGACGCGGCGAGCACGCTGCCGTTGCCTTTCAACAGCACATGCGCGCCGAGTTTGTCGCGTAGCGCCTGCACGGCGGCGATGCGGTCTTTCTGCACCTCGGCGATGGTACCGCCGAGCAAGCGCGCGGCTTCGCCGGGATGCGGTGTGATGATCGTATGGGCGGTGCGCCGCGCGCACGCGCCCTGAAGGTCCTGGTTCTCAGCCAGAAGGTTGAGCGCGTCTGCGTCCAGCACGCAGGGGACATCCTCGGTGAGCGCGGCGCCGAGCAGCGTCTCGGCGCGTTCGCCCTGTCCTATCCCGGGCCCGACGACCAGCGCGTTCAGCTCGAGGCCAAGCACTTCGTCGGGCCCGCGCAGCATCAGTTCCGGTGCGAGCGGGTCGATGTGCAGCGCATGGGCGTCGAGCATTCCGCAGTACACGCGGCCTGCACCGAGTTTCAGTGCGGCGCGTGCAGCGAGAAGTGCCGCGCCGCTCATGCCTGTCGCGCCGCCGAGTATCCCGACCGAACCCGCGTCGCCCTTGTGAAACTTGCGTCGTCGCGGATTGAGCAGGGCGGAAAACAGTTCCGGCCCGGCGATCCATGCGACCGGCGCCAGAAGCTGGTTCACGTCGAGCCCGAGGTCAGCGACATGCAACGCGCCGCAGTGGTCCGGCCCGTCGAGCGTGAGCAGCCCCGGCTTGTGGGCGATAAAGGTGAGCGTATGCGTGGCTCGCACTGCGCAGCCGAGCACGCGTCCCGTATCGGACTCAATGCCGCTCGGGATGTCGAGCGCGAGCACCGGGCAGCTCTGGGCATTCGCGAATTCGATCAATCGGGCGTAGCCGGCATCGACCACGCGGATGCGACCGACGCCGAATAATCCGTCGATTACGAGTCCCCAACGCAGGTTGGCAGGCACCTCGGCGAGGATTTCGCCGCCGCCATCCCGCCACTTCGCATGTGCGCGCTGCGCATCGGGCGGCAGTTTCGTCGCGTCCGCGGGCGAAACGAGATGAACGCGGTAAAACCATTCCTTGAGGTGGACCGCGGCTTCGTAGGCGTCACCGCCGTTGTTGCCGGGCCCCGCGAGCACCAGCACGTCCTTGCTCCCGTCGGCGATCAGTCCCCGGGCAAATCCCGCTGCAGCGAGCCCGGCGCGTTCCATGAGGGTCGGTGTGAGCGCGCCGGCGGCCTGCTCGATGCGTCGCAGGTCTGAGGCGGGATAAATTGGCATGGTCATTTTCTTCGTTCCAGGTTGAGCATGCGAGGGCGGGGCTTGAGTATCGATTCACATTATGCACAAACCGGCCGCTCGATGGCTGGCCGCAGGCCAGTCCCGAACGCGTTGACAACCCTTCAACGCTTATCTATGTTCATTGTGTCATTCCAATCCGCCCGAGGCCCACGCCATGAAAGCCGCCGAACTTCACCGCGACCTGACCATCTTCGACGGCCTGATCGTGTCGAATTTCAGCCGCGCCATCTTCGAGGACATGCGGCGCGGCGGGCTCACGGCCGCGAACTGCACGTGCTGCGTGTGGGAGGATTTTCGCGACACGATGAACAACCTGGCGCGCTGGAAGCGCTGGTTCCGCGAGCATTCCGGCCTGATCATCCAGGTTCACACTACGGAAGACATCGCGCGCGCCAAGCGCGAAGGCAAGACCGGCATCGCGCTCGGCTGGCAGAACCTGACCGGTATCGAGGACCAGATCGGCTATCTGGAACTGTTCAAGCAATTGGGCGTAGGCATCATGCAGATTGCCTACAACACGCAGAACCTGGTCGGTACCGGTTGCTACGAGAGCCGTGACAGCGGGCTCTCGGATTTCGGCCACGAGGTCATCGCGGAGATGAACCGGCTCGGGATCCTGTGCGATCTATCGCACGTAGGTCCGAAGACGAGCGAAGACGTGATCAAGGCGTCGAAAAAGCCCTGCGCCTACACCCACTGCGCACCGGCTGCGCTGAAGGCGCATCCGCGCAACAAGTCGGACGAGCAGCTGCGCTTCATTGTCGAGCGCGGCGGTTTCGTGGGCGTCACCATGTTTCCGCCGTTTCTCAAACGAGGTACGGAATCGACGGTCGATGACTACGTCGAGGCGATGGAGTACGTGATCGGCCTGTGCGGCGAAGACCAGGTCGGCTTCGGCACCGATTTCACGCAGGGCTACGGGCGCGAGTTTTTCGACTGGATCACACACGACAAGGGCTATGCGCGCAAGCTCACCGAGTTTGGCGACATCATCAATCCGGCGGGCATGCGCGAAATCAAGGACTATCCGAACCTCACGGCGACGATGGAAAAGCGCGGCTGGAAGGAAACCCGCATCCGCAAGGTGATGGGCGAGAACTGGGTGCGCGTGCTGAAAGACGTTTGGGGAGCGTGACCGAAATGGGACAGCCCGAAGTTTCGATTGACGTCGACGACGACACCGGCACATGGAGCGTCGACGGCGTGCCGATGATCCTCGTGCCGCGCCATTTCTTCATCAACAACCACATCGCCGTCGAGCAGGCGCTCGGTGTCGAGAAATACGCCGGGATTCTCTTCGGCGCCGGCCGCGAGTCCGCCTATGTGTGGTGCGAGATGGAGGCGAGACGCCACGGCCTGAGGGGCGTGGAGGTTTTTTACCACTACATGAACCGGCTCTCGCAGCGAGGCTGGGCGCAGTTCGAGGTCCAGTCCGTCGACGCTGAAAGAGGCGTGGCGCGCGTTCGCGTGCATCACTCGGTATTCGTTCTCCAGAACTGGGTGGGCAAACCGGACAAGGCGTGCTATATGTTCCGCGGCTGGTTCCCCGGTTCCCTGGAATTCATCGCCGCTTCCGGCGGTGCGTCGCTGAAACTCACCTCCACGGAGATTCAGTGTGCGGCGCAGGGACGGCACGATCACTGCATCTTTGAAATCGCGCCACGGTAGCTTGCGCCGGTGAGGCGGCGCGCTTCGAACCGGGCGCCGGCGCGGATTGCGGGCCGAGGAGGGAACGAGCGATGCATCGCCGCACGATCATGTTACTTGCCGCGGTAGCTATTGCCGCGGCGCCGCTCGGGGCGCACGCGCAGGGATGGCCGAACAGACCGATCCGGGTCATCATTCCCTACCCGCCCGGCGATGCGGCGGACATCATGGCCCGGATGATCGGACCCAAAATGTCCGAGCGTCTCGCGCAACCGGTGGTGGTGGAGAACCGCGCCGGTGCGAGCTGGCAGATCGGGCTCGACATTGCCGCACACGCCGCGCCGGACGGTTACACGCTCGCCGTGGGGCAGGGCGGCAACCTGGCGGTCGCGCCTCACACCTACAGGAAGCTCGCCTACGATCCGCTCAAGGATTTCGTGCCGGTCGCGTTGATGGCGACGAACTATCTCGCGATCGTCGCGAACCTAGACGCACCATTCAAGACGGCGTCCGAGCTGGTTGCCTGGGCGAAGGCCAACCCGGGCAAGCTCACGGTGGGCACCAACGGAGAAGGCGGTTTCCCACACTTGTCGTTCGAACTGCTGCGCACGATGGCCGGCTTCACTTTCACGCACGTTCCGTACAAGGGCGCTTCGCAGACGCTCGCGGACCTCGCAGGCGGGCAATTGCAGCTCGCGATCGGGTCCTACACCAGCCTCTCGCTGCAGGTTCAGTCGGGGCGCGCGCGGCTGATCGCCATCACCAACCCGGTGCGCGACCCGCGCAAGCCCGAGCTGCCGCCGGCCGCCGATGCGGTTCCCGGCTATGGTTCGCTCGGCTGGTTCGGATATGTCGCGCCGGCCGGAACGCCGCAGGATATCGTGCTCAAGCTCAACGACGCGATCAACCGCGCGATGAGTTCGCCGGACGCCGCCGAAAAGATGTCGGCCGGTGGATTGACCGTGGTCACCGGCCCGCCGGAATATTTCGGCGAGGTGATGAGGAACGATTACGCAAGGTTCGGCAAATTGGTGCGCGACATCGGTTTTCAGCCCCAGTAGGGCGCATAAGTGGTGCACACGGGCAAGGTCAAGGTAGAGTGAGCTGTCCTGCATTTCCTTCCGAGGTCATCGATTGATCAATCCGTTCAAACCCCTTGAGCTGATCAAGGCCGAAGTGTTCATGTCCATGCCCGCGAAGTTCCGCAACAAATCGCGCACCGCGTGGTCCGATCCCAACCGGCAGGGTGCTGAAGTCGAGTGCTTTCTGGAAGGGCCTTCGTTCGATCGCGAAGGCAACCTTTGGTTCGTGGACATTCCTTTCGGGCGCATCTTCCGCATCACTCCCAAGGGCGATTGGGAACTGGTGACGCAATACGATGGCTGGCCCAACGGACTGAAGTTTCATCGCGACGGTCGCGCCTTCATCTGCTGCTACAAGAAGGGACTGCTGGCGCTCGATCCGAAGACGGGGAACATCGAAACGGTGCTCGGGTCGATGTACAGCGAAGGTTTCAAGGGGCTCAACGACCTTCACTTTGCCTCGAACGGCGATTTGTACTTCACCGACCAGGGGCAGACCGGCATTGCCGATCCTTCCGGCCGCGTGTTCCGGTTGCGCGCCAGCGGCGCCCTGGAGCGGCTGTGCGCCAACGTGCCCAGCCCAAACGGGATCACGCTATCCACCACTGAAAAGCACTGCTATGTCGCGGCGACGCGCTCGCAGCAGATCTGGCGCCTGCCCATCATGGCCGACGGTTCCGTGTCCAAGACCGGTGTCGCCATCCAGCTCTCCGGCGGCGCGGCGGGCCCGGACGGCATCGAAATGGATTGCGAGAACGGACTGCTGGTCTGCCAGCTCGGCGTCGGCGTATGGCGCTTCGACAGCAACATGCTTCCTACGCAGCTCATTTATTCGGACAATCCGCACCATCACCATCTCGCCAACATTGCCGCGGGCGGCCCGGAGCGCAAGACGCTGTACATCACCGAATCGCTCTCGGGCGATATCCTCAAGGCCGAATTGCCGGTGGCGGGCAAGAAGATGTTCGCGCAGCTATAGGGCACACGATGAAACTCGCTTGTACGCTCGCCTGGCTCGCCGCGCTTGGTACACTTGCGCTATGCGGATCTCTGGCAGGATCGCGATGAAACGTCTCGAGATGGTTTTCTTTGCTGCCGTCCTGGCTCTCGCCGGATGCACGGCACTGGCGCAAGCGTGGCCTTCGCGGCCCATCAAGCTGGTGATTCCGTTTCCGCCCGGAGGAAATACCGACGCTTCGGCGCGGGTCGTCGCGCAGGCACTGCAGGAGCGCCTCGACCAGGCGGTCGTGCCGGAGAACAAGCCGGGTGCGGCCTCGCGCATCGCCATGGAATCCGTTGCGAAGAGCGCGCCCGATGGCTACACGCTGATGTACGCGACCACCACCTTCGCCACCAACACGGCGCTGTTCGGCGAGAGCGGCCTTCCTTTCAATGTGCAGCGGGACTTTGCGCCGATTGCGCACGTCGCTTACTACCCCTACACGGTCATGGTGCGTAGCTCGCTCGGCGTGAATTCGCTGCAGGATCTGGTCGCCCGCGCCAAGCACAATCCCGGCAAGATCGTCGCTGGGACGCTATTGGGCGGAACCATGCCGAACCTGGCACTGGAGCTGTTTAAGCGCCGGATGGGCGTCGACCTGCTGGCGATACCGTACAAAGGCACGGGGCCCGCCCTGACGGATCTGATCGCCGAGCGGATCGACGTCTACTTCGAGGGTCGCATCGTTGCCGAGGGCCACATCAAGGCGGGCAAGGTAAAGGTGCTTGCGCTCGCTTGGCCGGTTCGCTCGCTCAACTCGCCGGATCTGCCGACCTTCGGCGAGGCGGGGTATCCGGGCTTCGAGGCCACTGCCTGGTTCGGCGTCGCCGCTCCGGCGGGCACGCCGCCCGAGGTCATCGCGCGCCTGAACCGCGAGATCGTGTCGGCTGTGAAGGATCCGGCGATCCATCAGCGTCTGGTGCAGATGGACCTCATTCCGACAGGCACGTCGCCCGAGGAGTTCGGCAGGATCATCCGGGATGACACCGCCAAGTGGGCCCAGGTGATCCGCGAGGCAGGCATCAAGCCTGAGTAACGCGTCGTGAGGGAGCGCGAGCAATGGCAAAGCGGCTGAAATTCTGGGGCTGGGGTTATGAGGACGACGTCGTCCCCGATAGCGAGATTCGCTGGATGGAATCGACCTGGGCGGCGCGCTTCGGCGTTCAGGGATTCGACGTCACGCCGACGCCCAAGGCCGAGGAGATTTCGCTGCCGGCGCCACGCGTGACGCCGCCCGCGTCGCTTGCGTCCCTGTGCACCACGGATCATTACGAGCGGGTGCTGCACTCCTATAGCAAGTCGTTTCCCGACATCATCCGCGTCTACCGCCGCGAGTGCCCGGCCCCTGCCGACGTCGTGGCCCTCCCCAGGACGGAGCAGGACGTAATCGACCTGCTCGACTGGTGCTACCGCGCAAACGCGGCCGTGATTCCCTTCGGTGGCGGTTCAAGCGTGGTGGGCGGAGTCGCCCCACCTGCAGAGGGAAGCCATTCGGCCGCGGTGAGCATCGATCTGCGCCATCTCGGACGCGTGCTGGAAATCGACGCCGTGTCCCAGTCCGCGCGCATTCAGGCGGGAACCTTCGGCCCCTCGCTGGAGGCACAGCTGAAGGGCGCCGGCCTCACGCTGCGGCATTTCCCGCAGTCGTTCAAGTGCTCTACGCTGGGCGGGTGGATCGCGACGCGGGCGGGCGGGCACTTCGCGACGCTCTATACGCACATTGACGACCTCGTGGAGAGCCTGCGCGTCGTGACGCCCTCCGGCGTGCTCGAGACCCGGCGCCTGCCGGGGTCCGGTGCGGGCCCCAGCCCGGACCGGTTGTTCATAGGCTCCGAGGGCACGCTCGGCATCATTACCGAAGCCTGGATGCGCCTGCGGCGGCGCCCCACGTTCCGCGCCACGGCGTCGGTGCGCTTCGCCGATTTCTACCGCGGCGTGGATGCCGTGCGGGCCTTGTCCCAGTCGGGACTGTATCCGACCAACTGCCGCATCCTCGACGCGGAGGAGGCGCAATATAACGGGCTTGCAGACGGCCGCTTCAGCGTGTTGGTGGTCGGCTTCGAGTCCGCGGACCATCCGGTCGATGCAGCGCTGAAGCGCGCGCTGGAGCTGTGTGCGGACCACGGCGGCGAAGCCGAGGCGTCCGCCGGCGACGATTCGCACCTGGAGGGCGCGGCGGGCCGATGGCGCGAACGCTTCATGTTCCTGCCGTTCTTCAAGGAGCACATGGCGGCGCGCTGCATCTTCCGCGACGCCTACGAGACGGCGATCACCTGGGAACGATTCAAGGACTTTCACGCCAGCATCCGCGATGCCGGGTTGAACGCCCTGCGCAAGGCCACCGGGCGGCCAGGTTCGGTGACGTGCAGATTCACCCACGTCTATCCGGACGGCCCGGCGCCGTATCTCACTTTTCACGGGCTTTCGTCTTCGCCGGAGCGCCTGATGCAGGACTATTGGACCGTGAAGTCGGCCGCGTCGGACGCAATCATCGCCGGAGGCGGAAGCATAACGCACCATCATGCCGTCGGGCGCGAGCACCGGCGCTGGTACGACCGGCAGCGGCCCGAGCTGTTTGCACGTGCGCTGCGCTCGGCCAAGCAGGCGCTTGATCCGAAGTGGCTGCTCAACCCGGGGCTGCTCGTCGATCCAGAGACGGCGTGACGACGCAACGCGCAGTAGGGATTCGCTTGCTCCACGGATAACACCAAGCGCTTATCCGGAACCTTGGCGGGGCGTGCCAAACGGGGCAGATTACTTCTGCTCCGGCCGCCCCCAACCTCCGCCGCCCGGTGTCTCCATTACCACCACTTCACCGCTCTCGAGCGTCAGCGTCGCCTTTCCCGGATACGATTTTTCTACCCCATCGCGCCCGATCGTGTAATTGCGCCCGCGCCGTCCATCGCCGCCACCTTGCAACCCGTAAGGACTGAACTTGCGGCGGTCCGATTGCAGCGATACACGCCCCGCATGATCTAGAACGCGCAACGATCGGATCACGCCGTTGCCACCGCGATGAAGCCCCGCACCACCCGATCCCTCGCGCAGTTCGTAGCGCTCGACGCGCAAGGGGTAACTGATTTCGAGCGCTTCGACCGGCGTGTTCATGGTGTTGGTCATGTTGCACTGGACGCCGTCCATGCCGTCTCCCATCGGACGGCCCCCCTGGCCGCCCGCAATGGTTTCGACATAGGTGTAGGCGCGGCCGTTGCGCGGGTCGCGGCCGCCGACGCTGATCAGGTTCATCGTGCCCTGGCTCGCGGCCGGGATGCGATCCGGCGCGAATTGCGCGAACACGCGTAGCACGGCATCGACGACGCGCTGCGTGGTCTCGGTATTGCCGGCACACACCGCGGCGGGGCGCTTCGCGTTGAGGAAACAACCCTCGGGAATTCGGATTTCGACCGGCCGGAACGTACCGGCATTGGTCGGAATCGACGCATCGGTCAGCAGCTTCACCGCAAAGAACACGGCCGAGTGCGTCATCGGCGCGACCGCGTTGATATTGCCGCGGCGCTGCGGAGCGGAGCCTGCGAAGTCAAGCACCATCCCATCCCGCGTGACGATGACTTTCACCCGCACGGGCACCGGTTCGTCCACCGTGCCGTCGTCGTCGAGTTGGTCTTCGCCGCTGTACTCGCCCGCGGGTAGATCGGCGATCTGCTTGCGCATGCGTCGTTCGGCGTAGGACAGGATGGCATCGAAACCCGCCGCGAGACGCGCGGCGCCATAGCGCTCGGCGAGTTCCTTGATGCGACGCTCGCCAATCCGGATGGCCGCCAGTTGCGCGTTGAAGTCGCCGCGCCGCTCCTGCGGCGTGCGCACGTTGGCGAGTACCAGGCTCAGCACGTCGCGCTGCAGCACGCCGGAGCGATACAGCTTGACCGGCGGGATGATGATGCCTTCCTGGTAGATCTCCTGGGAGTTGCCTGGCATCGAGCCGGGTTCCATGCCGCCGATGTCGGCCTGGTGCGCGCGCGTCGCGGCGTAGCCGACGAGCGCGGCGCCGAAGAACACGGGCGCGACCAGCATCACGTCGGGCAGGTGCGAGCCGCCGACGAAAGGGTCGTTGACGAGAATGACATCGCCTTCGGACAGATCTTCGACGGCAGCGACCGTGGTGCTGACTGCGCGCAGCATCGAGCCGAGATGCACCGGGACGTGCTCGGCCTGCGCGACGAGTTGCGCCCGGGCATCGAAGATCGCGCAGGAGGCATCCATGCGCTCCTTGATGTTGGGGGAGAACGCGGTGAGCTTGAGCACGGCGCCCATTTCCTGTGCCGTTGCTTCGAGCGCGTTGCGCAGCACTTCCAGAGTGATCGGATCGAATGCGGCGCTGGCAGGCGATTGCGTCATCTCGGTGCTCCCACGTCCACCAGCATGCTCGCGAAGCGGTCGACGCGCGCTACGTCGCCGGGGTAGAGGACGTTGGTGGCCGAGATTTCCTCGATCACCGCGGGTCCTTGAATGACGTTCCCCGCGAGCAACTTTTCGCGCCGGTAGATCTGCGTCTCCCGCCACTGTCCTGGTTGGTCGGGGTCGTCCGCTTCGTAGAACACGCGGCGGGCGCCGATGCAAGCCGCGGTGGGCGGCTGTTCGGCACCGTGCGCGATCCGGGGCAGCTCCGGTGCGTCGATCGCACCCACTGCGGTGACGCCGAAATTGACGATCTCGACCGGGCAACTCGTGTCATGGTGTCCGAATCGCGCCTGATGCATGAGGTGAAACGCCTGGGGAAGCGCGGGCCACTGCGTCGCGTCGGCGAGCGGCAGTGTCAACTCGTAGCTTTGCCCGCTGTAGCGCGCATCGACGTGCGTTTCAATGCGGCGCTTGGCTTCAGGCACGCCGTCCGCCGAGAGCAGTTCGTCGCCGTGGCGCCGCAGCCGTTCGATGATGCCGCGCACTGCATCCCCCTGCAGCGCCGCGTGTGCGCTGATGCGCGTTTCGATGAGGTCGTGCCGCAGGTCGGAAACGAGCTGTCCCAATGCGCACAGGATCCCGGGCGCCGGCGGAATCAACAAACGCGGAATGCGCAATTCCCTCGCCACCGGCGTGCCGTGCATCGGCCCGGCCCCGCCGAAAGGCACCAGGGCGAAGTCGCGGGGATCGTGGCCGCGCTCGATCGAAACCACGCGGATGCCCCGCACGATGTTCGCATGCGTAACGCGCAGGATCCCGGCTGCGGCGCTCAACACGTCCAGACCCAGCGGCGCCGCAATCGCGTTGCGGATCGCCCGGTGCGATGCTTCCGCGTCGAGCAGCATTTCTCCACCGAGCCGGGTGTCCGGCCCGAACCTTCCAAGCACCACGTTGGCGTCGGTCGTGGTCGGCCGCATGCCGCCGCGCCGGTAGCAGGCGGGGCCCGGCACTGCTTCGGCGCTGAGCGGCCCGACCCGCAGCGCGCCGCCATCATCGATCCACGCAATCGATCCGCCGCCAGCGCCGATCGCGTTGATGTCGATGACGGGAAGGCGCACCGGAATGTTTTCGAGCTTGGCATCACGCGTGATCGCGGGCACGCCGTTGCGTATCACGCTGATATCGGTGCTGGTGCCGCCGATGTCCATGGTGATGATGTGGAGGACACCCGCGAGTTTCGCGACGTGGGTGCTGGCGACGACGCCGCCGGCCGGGCCGGACAGCACCGTATGCACCGGCTTGCGGCGCGCCGACGCGATGGTCATCAG
Organism: Betaproteobacteria bacterium; assembly: GCA_016195915.1. Lineage (GTDB taxonomy): Bacteria > Pseudomonadota > Gammaproteobacteria > Burkholderiales > SG8-39 > JADGRQ01. The sequence continues at coordinate 122,963 of JACPYS010000012.1, forward strand.
GCCACCGGAGGCTTCCATCACCATCACCGGCGTGACTCCGGCGATGCCGAGGCCGTCGGCCGCATCGCGCAACAAGGCCGTGAGCGAGCCGAGATAGCGGTCCATCACCGGCATCAGGAACGCGTTCAGCACGCAGGTGCTGGCGCGCTCGTATTCGCGGAATTCCGCCATGGTGTCGGTCGAGGCGCAGACCACCACGTCCTTGAGGCGCTGCAGGAGGAATTCGCGCGCCAGCCGTTCGTGCGCAGGATTGGCGTAGGAGTGCAGAAAGCAGATCGCGACGGCCTCGATCGCGCCGCTCTCGATGGCGCGCGCGGCCGCCTCGAGATCGTCCATCGCGAGCGCTTCGATTTCGCGCCCCGAGGCATCCAGCCGGCCGCGCACCGTGAGACAGTGCTCACGCGCGACCAGAGGCGGCGTGCGCGTCACGCGGATGTCGTACAGGCTCGGCCGCGCCTGGCGGCCGATCAGCAGCAGGTCGCGGAAACCGGCGTTGGTGATGAACGCGGTGCGCGCGCCCTGGCGCTGGATCACGGCGTTGGTGGCGGTGGTCATGCCGTGGCCGACGTACTTGACCGAGGCGCCGGTCTTGCCCTGGAGTGCGAGCGCCATTTTCAGGCCCGCAATGGTGCCGAGCGCGCGATTTCCGGGGGTGGTCGAGACCTTGGCGACGGTGATGGTGTGCGTCGCCTCGTCGTAGGCGATGTTGTCGGTGAAGGTGCCGCCGACATCGGAGGCGACCCGGACGCTGCCGCGGAGTGTCATCGGCAGGTATTGTGGGGGCGAACCGCGAGGGTCGCAAACTCGCTTGCGTCGCAAAGGGGGTTGTTGACAACCCGGGGTAGCGTGGCTATGGTCGTACGATTGCCCAAACGTTCCCTACAGGAGACTTCCATGCGCCTCATGAAACTCTGCGTTGCATTGTCCTCTGCGTTGCTTGCGGGCAGTGCGTTCGCGCAAACCAAATGGGACATGCCCACGCCTTATGCGGACGGTTCGTTCCATACCAAGGGCGTGCGCCAGTTCGCCGAGGAGATCGCCAAGGGCGGCAAGGTTCAGATCACGGTGCACAGCAACGCCTCGCTGATCAAGCACCCGGAAATCAAGCGCGCCGTGCAGACCGGTCAGGTCCCGATCGGAGAGCTGCTGATCTCCGTGCTGGCGAACGAAAACCAGCTGTTCGCCTTCGACTCGAATCCGTTTCTCGCCAATGGCTACGACAAGGAGAAGAAGTTGTGGGGCATCGCCAAGTCCTACGTCGAGAAGCGGCTCGACGCCCAGGGCATCAAGCTGCTCTACTCGGTGCCTTGGCCGCCGCAGGCGCTGTGGGCGAAGAAGGAGATCCTGTCGATCGCCGACATGAAAGGCATGAAGTTCCGTACCTATAGCCCGACCACCTCGCGACTTGCGGAACTGGTAGGGGCCGTGCCGACCACGGTGCAGCTGCCGGAAGTTCCGCAGGCATTCCGCACCGGCGTGGTCGACCTCATGATCACCTCGTCGCCGGGCGGGGTTGACACACAGGCCTGGGACTACCTGACGCACTTCTACGACACCCAGGCGTTCCTGCCGCAAAACGCGGTGCTGGTCAACAAGGCCGCCTTTGCGAAACTCGATGCGGCCACGCAAAAATTGATACTGGATGCGGCGGCTCGCGCGGAGCAGCGCGGCTGGGCCGAGAGCGAGGCGGACAACGCCAGAGCGATCAAGATGCTCGGCGAGAAAGGGATCAAGGTCGCCAAGCCGAGCGCCAAGCTATCGGACGAACTTACGGCGATCGGAAAGACGATCGCCGGCGAATGGGCGAAAAAGGCGGGGCCGGAGGGTGAGGCGATCCTCAACGCCTATAACAAGTAGCTTGTACGAGCGCGTGGCGGTGCGCATCTCCTGATGCGCACTGCTCTCGATTGGCTGTATCGCGCTTCCGGCGTGCTGGCGGGCTTTTTTCTCGTGTGCATCGCCGCGATGACGCTCGCGCAGATCGGCGGGCGTCTGCTGAGTTTCGCGGCGCGCTCGTTCGACGATTTCGCGGGATTCTCGATGGCGGCCTCGTTCTTTCTCGGGCTGGCCTGGACGATGCGCTGTGGAGAACACATCCGGGTGAGCCTGTTGCTGCAGAACATGCACGACGGCAAGCGCCGCGCTTTCGAGATCATTTGCCTGGCGGTCAGCCTGTTCCTGTGCGGCTACTTCGCCTGGTACACCGTCGACATGACCTGGACGTCCTACCAGTTGAACGACGTTTCGCAGGGCCTGGTGGCGGTGCCGCTCTGGATTCCACAGTCGGGCATGGCGCTCGGACTGGTGGTGCTGGTGATCGCGCTCGCCGACGACCTGCTCGTCACCTTCATCGGCGGCACTTCCTCCTACCAAGCGGCGGAAGCGAAGAAGGCCGACACGATGCCGACGTTCGAGCGCTGAACCGGACGCATGGATCCGCTCTGGATTTCGTTCGTCCTGCTCGCTGCACTCGCCGTGATGCTGGCGGCGGGCGTGTGGATCGCGATCGCGCTGCTCGGCATGGGTTTCATCGGGATGGTGTTCTTCACCGACTCGCCGGCGGGCCTGCTCATGGCAACGACCATGTGGGGTTCGAGCACCAGCTGGGCCCTGACCGCGCTGCCGCTATTCATCTGGATGGGGGAAATCCTGTTCCGCAGCCGCATCTCGGAGGACATGTTCAAGGGGCTGGCGCCGTGGATGGATGCGCTACCCGGGCGGCTGATGCATTGCAACGTGATCGGCTGCGGAATTTTCGCCGCTATTTCGGGCTCCTCGGCGGCGACCGCCCTCACCATCGGCAAGATCACCGTGCCCGAACTGCGCAAGCGCAATTACGACGAGAGCATGGTGGTGGGTTCGCTCGCAGGCGCGGGGACGCTGGGGCTGCTGATTCCGCCGTCGATCATCATGATCGTCTACGGCGTGGCGGCCGACGTTTCCATCGCCCGTCTGTTCGTCGCCGGTGTGCTTCCCGGCATCATGCTGATGCTGATGTTCTCCGGCTACATCGCAGCCTGGGCGCTGCTCCATCCGGAACGGACCCCGCCACGCTCGATCCGCATGGGCCTGCGGCAGAAACTTTGGGAAGCCCGCTTTCTGATCCCTGCGATACTGCTCATCGCCTCGGTGATCGGGTCGATCTACTCGGGGATCGCTTCGCCCACCGAGTCGGCAGCGCTCGGTGTGGTGGGTTCGCTGATTCTCTCGGCGGCTTCCGGCACGCTCAACTGGTCGACGTTCTCGGACAGCGTGATGGGCGCAACACGCACCTCGTGCATGATCGCGTTCATTCTTACCGGTGCGGCGTTTCTGACGGTGGCGATGGGCTTTACCGGTGTCCCGCGCGCGTTGGCCGAGTGGATTACCGGCATGGGCCTCACGCCCGCGCAACTCATCGCGGTGCTTACACTGTTGTTCATCGTACTGGGCTGCTTTCTCGACGGAATTTCGATGGTGGTGCTCACCGCGGCGGTGATCCTGCCCTCGGTCAGGGCGGCTGGCATCGACTTGCTCTGGTTCGGAATTTTCATCGTGCTGGTGGTAGAGATGGCGCAGGTCACACCGCCCGTGGGCTTCAACCTGTACGTGCTGCAGGCGCTCACGGGCAGGAACATGTTCTACGTTGCGCGCGCCTCGCTGCCGTTTTTCTTCCTGATGGTGGTCGCCGTGGCGCTCATCTGGATTTATCCCGAGGTCGTCACCTACCTTCCGTCCAAGATGTTCCAGTTGCGCTAGTACGCCCTAGCGACCCTGGGCGAAGCCGACACCCATCGCCTTCAGCGCGTCTTCGATGCGCTTGAGGGCCTGCGCGCGCACGTCGAACTGCTTGCCGGGGGCCGTCTGGAACTTACAGCGAAATATCTTGACACCCGGATCGATGCTCTGCAGCTTGCCCTTGAGCGGTTGGAGCATCAGCGGTCCGACCTCCGGGTCCGCCATCATGTCTTCGCCGACCTTCTTGATCAGCTTGCGGATTTTTTCGCTGTCGACGTCGATCGGCAGCGGCAGGTTGAATTTCTCGATCACCCAGTCGCGCGAATTATTGCGCACCGTCCCCAGCGCCCCGTAGGGAACGAAGTGCAGCGGTCCGTTGTGATGGCGCAGCGCCACGGTGCGCAGCGTGATCCGCTCCACCGTGCCCTTGGTGCTGGTTCCGCTCTCGATGTATTCGCCGATGCGGAATGCGTCTTCGGCCAGAAAGAAGATTCCCGCGATCACGTCGCGCACCAGGGCCTGGGCGCCGAAGCCGAGCGCCAGGCCGACGACGCCGGCGCCCGCGAGCAGCGGCGTGATCTCGATGCCGAGCGCCCACAACGACGACAGCACCAGCATGACGACGAGAAACACCGAGGCCGTCACGCGCAGCAGAGGCAACAGGGTCAGCAGTCGTGCACTGGCATTCGGCCCTTCGTGCGCGTCGCCGGGTTCGATGCGGCTCAGGCGCTGGTCGATCGCCGTGCGCACCGTGATCCACACGGCGTGGGTGAGCAGCGCGAGCGTTGCGACTCCCAGCACGCGCAGGCCGAGTCGCGCCATCGGGCTTTCGCTCATCGCAAGCTCGGCGGCCGGCGTGTCCAGCGCGATCGCGCAGGCGCCGAGGCCCAGCAGCACGACCATGAAGCGCGCTGCCGAGAGGACGATGCTCGGCAGTACCGGGTCGAATTCGGGTTCCGTCTTGTCTTTCGGACCGGTTGCGGATGCAGCGTCGGACTGCCAGAAGAAGAACACCATGTCGCGCAGCCCGATCTGCAGCGCGACCACGACTGCCGCGATTGCGGCGATGGTCGCGGCTGCGGTAGCCAACAGCCAGATGCCGTAAACCGCTGCGACCAGCAGCGCGAGCAGGAAGGACCTCGGAAAGCGCGGCATGCGCGCGGCGCCTGCGCCGCGAACCGCGCGGCCGAAGAACATGAAGGACACGACAAGCAGCAGCAGCGCAGCGGCGGTGGCGGCGATGAAACGGAAGGCGCCTGCCGCGTGGCGCGCACCGGAAATGCGCTCGATCAGGTCGGGTACAAAGCGTCCCAGCGCCAGCAGGCAGACCACCGTCATCGCGAGCGCCGCCAGCCAGCGCGCCCGTTCTGGTGCAACCGGCACGAGCCGCAGAGGTGGACGCCCGGGCGCCAGCACGATGGCCACGACGACCCAGGCAAGGCGCAGCACCAGCACGAGCAGGGTCGCCGCGACGACCAGTTCCTGCACGCCGGGCGGCCAGGAAAACGCCGCCGACGCACCGATCGTGGCGACCGTGAACAGCATCAGTCCGGATCCGGCCAGGAGCAGGCGCCGGAGGCCGACGCGCAACGCCTGCCGCGGAGACTGCACGGACGCGGACTGGATCGCGCGCAGTGGCGCGTAGGCATAGGTCCAATAGAGCCATTCTGCAGCGCTCCCGGCGAGCAGCATGATCAGCAGGTACGTGAAACCCCGCACGCCGGTTCCACTCATCAGCGAGGCGCGCGTCTGGCCGTTCAATCGGCGCAGTTCAGCGGGCGCCTGGGCGAGGTCACCGGCAAGGGTCTCGATCCTCGCTTTGGCCTGCGTGAGCGCTCCGATCGACCATTGCGCCAGACCGTGGTCGCCGGAGGCCGCGAACGCCGACGCCGTCATGGCGAGCAACAGCGCCACGACGCAGGCCGCTCGTGGCAACAGGGTCAAGGCGCCGGCTCCCCCGCCGGCGCGGGATCGACGGCCATCCATTCCTGCGGCACTCGCGCGGCCGAGGCGTCGGCATGGGCCGGCAGCAGGCGCGTGACGCACACGCCGGGGCCGAGAACACGAGCCTGGCATGCGAGGCGATCGCCTTCGCCTGCCTGCACGCGTGCCAGGGTCCTGCGTTCGATCGCGTTTGGCGGTGACAAGGCCTGCGCGCCGGAATCGACATGGACGCGGCACGTGCCGCACCGGCCGCGAGCGGAGCAGACGTGCGCATGCGGGATGTCGTTCAGGCGGCTGAATTCGAGCACGGAGAGTCCGCGCCGGCCTTGCGCGCAGGCGCCGCCGTCATAGGAGACGCGCACGGATTCCCACCGGTTGCGCAGCATGCGTGCGGCAAACACGCCGATGCCAAGCAGCAGCAGGCCGCCATAAACGGCCAGCACCACGGTCTGAAAGGTTTCGAGCCGGGTTGTGACCTTGACGATGCGCTCGAGGTTGTCCGTGATATGGGTCTTCCAGGACGCGTCGTTTGCGAGCTTTTCGAGCACTTCCTTGCCGGATTCCGCGAAGCCGACCAGCGCCAGAATGGGTATCGCAAAAAGCACGGGAAGCACGAGCCCGCCGATCCGCCGCCATACCGGTTTGAGCACCAGCCAGGCATACAGGCCAAGCGCGCCATGGATCCATACGATCACCACCACGAACAATTGCTGGAAAGCGTAGCCCGGCGCGAAGCTCCAGTAGACCGCGAGCATCATGCCGTAGGTGGCGTCGAAGTCCGGCGTCACCTCTCCTGCGATGTAAGTCGCGACGACGTGGTTGAGCAGCAGCGGCGGCGTGAGCAGCCCGAGTCCGAGTTGCACCACGTCGGTCCGGCTCATCGCCAGGGAGCGGCGGGCGGATATCGCGTACAGCCCGAGCGCGACATGCACGCACGCCGAGCCCAGCAGCAGCGCCAGGCCGGCGCCGCTCTTCCAGGGCCCCATCAGGGTCGCGCGCCAGGTCTCGAGTGCCGCAAGCGAATGGATGCCGATCAGAAGATTGCCGAGATGGCTCGTTACGAAAGCCATCAGCACGAGGCCGGACAGCAGTCTCGCGTTGCGCAACACGGTCGGGGCGTGCATAGGTGGGCAATTATAGGGGTGGAGATGCCTGGCGAGAACGAAATCGCATCCGCCCCGAGCACGCGACGGTCGCTCAAAACGCGGTGAGCGACTCCAGAAACTCGAGCAGGTCGTTCGACTCCGAAGCAGACAGGCTGAGGGGCTTCGGATGGCGGTTTACGACGTCGCGTAGCGACGCAAGCTGGCCATCGTGCATATAGGGCGCGGTGCGCGCCACTTCGCGCAGGCCCGGCACACGCCATTCTTTTGCATCCGGCCCGGTTCCGACATTGGCGAACCCGCCATTCGTAAACGTCGGCCCGGAGTGACAGGCGCCGCAGCCGGCCTTGCCGATAAAAATTCGCAGCCCGCGCTGGGCCGACAAGGGATAGCGGGCCGCGGCGGTGCGATCGCCTCTGTCCAGTGCATCCTGAAACGCATCGAACGGGGTACGGCCGGTGACGAGCGTCTCCTGGAACGCTGCAAGCGCCTTGCCGACATCGACGAGAAGCTCCTCGTCGTCCTGCGGAGGGCTGCGCTGGAATGCCTGCTCATACGATTCCTTCACCGAAGGATTGCTGCGCACGAAGCCCGCGACATGCGCTGCGCTCGAGCGCATCTCGCGCGGGTCGAGGAGGGGGCGGACGCTTTGCGACCACAGGCTGTCGTGCCCGCCGTCCCAGCCGAACCGGCGCGAGAAACGCACATTGAGGAGGCTCGGCGTGTTGCGCTCCACCTGTTCCAGACCGAACGCGCGCGGCCGGCCATCATGCCAGCCGCGAAACGGCGCGTGGCAGCTCGCGCAAAGCACCGACCCTGTGCCCGAGAGCCGCGGCTCGAAGAAGAGCTTCTCGCCAAACGCGATGGCTTCCGGCCGGCCGGAGACGCGGTTGCTCGGATCCGGTGCAAGCACCGGCGGCCAGGGTCCGTGCGAGAGGATCTTCCGGCGTTCCACGTCGCTGAACTCGAGCAGTCGGGAAACTGGCGAGCCGCTTTTCGCAACGTCGCTGGCCGCCGCGGCGCCGAGTCCGATGACGACGGACGAGAGGGCCAATCCGAGAAAAAATGTGCGAAACGCGCTTCGCCGTCTGTCCATGCGATCCTCAAGCTTTTCCGCGCCTGCCTCGTTCCGGCAACCGAGGCCGGGTTCATGCCGCCCGAAGGGAATCCACGATGTTCATGCGCGCGGCGCCCGCCGCCGGCAGGAATCCGCCGAGCAGACCCATGGCCATGGAGAAAGCAAGTGTGGCGGCCGCAATGCCCGGCGTCAGCGTGAAGCGAAACGCGAGTTCCGCGAAGGTCTGGAAGTTGGTCGTGGAGAACGAGGCAAACTGCATCAGCGACGCGAGCGCCAGTCCGATCACGCCCCCGACCAGCCCGAGCAGCAGCGATTCGATGAGGAACGCCGCGAGTACGTTGCCGCGCCGGAACCCGAGCGCGCGCAGGGTACCGATCTCGGCCACCCGGTTTGCGACCGAGGCGTACATGGTGATCATCGCGCCGATCGTGGCTCCGATTGAAAACACTGCGGTCAGCGTGAGCCCCAGGATGTTGATGAAGGTGGACAGCGCCCGCGACTGGTCGCCGTAGAAAATCTGCTCGCGCTTGAGCTCGTTGGTGAGCCGCGGGTCGGCGTCGACGTCCGCGCGGAAGCGCTCGAAGTCGGAGCCATCGGCCAGGCGCACGATGACCGAGGAATAAACGATGCGGCGAAACGCCTGCATCAACTGGTCGGCATCGCCCCAGATCTCGGAATCGAAACCGCTGCGGCCGGCGTCGAAGATACCCACCACGGTCCAGTCGCGCTGGGCGAAGCGCAGCGTGCTGCCGATGCGCGTGCCTTCGAAGCCCTTGGCAATGCTGCTGCCGACGATGATCTCGGATGAGCCGGAGGCGAAGCGCCGGCCCCCGGCAATTTTCACCTGCGGGCGCAGCTCCAGGCCATGCGGCGAGATGCCGCGGATCACCACGTTCGAGGGCTTGGCGGTGCCCAGCTTCCTGAGCGAAATGAGCACCACGGTCTCCTTGGACGCAAGCCGGCGTGCGTCCGTACCGAGCGCCACCGACGGATGGGATTCGATGACTGCGGCCTGGACGCGAGTGATGCCGCTCTGGATCTCGGTATCCGCGCCCTTGCGGATGGCGACCACGTTGTCGTATTCACCCGTGGTGACCATCGTTTGCTTGAGGCCGGCATCGAGCATCAGCACGGTGGCAAACACGAACACGACCAGCGCGAGCCCGCCCGCGGTCAGGGCCGTCGTGAGGCGGCGCGTCCAGAGATTGCGGGCGATGTAGGAAAGCGGAATTGCCATCTGCCCGGGCGCTCAGGTGATCGCCCGCAGGCCGTCGACGATGCGCACGCGCGCGGCGCGTATGGCGGGCACCACGGCGGCTGCGATCCCGACCGCCGCAGCGCAGGCGAGTTGCATGGTGATGGTCTCGCGCGAAACGGCGAATATCGGGAAGATGCCGCCGGCAGCCTGCTTGAAGCCGGCGGCGGCGGGGGAGGTGAGCAGCATTCCAACTCCGCCACCCAGCGCGCAGATGAACATCGATTCCGCGAAAATGAGCAGCGCGATGAAGGCCGGCCCGAATCCCAGCGTCTTGAGCGTTGCGTACTCGGCGGTTCGCTCGCGCGCGCTCATCGCCATGGTGTTCGCCATCACCGCCATGATGATCAGGATCACCACGTAGGACACGATCTGGATCGCGGCGATGATCTGGTCCGACATGGCGACGAAGCCGAGCTGGAACGCCTGCTCGGTCTCGGTCAGCGTCTCCGCGAGCGAATTCCGGAATACCTGGTCGATGTTCACCGAGGCTGCGGCCGCGTTGTCGGGGTTGTCGATGCCGACCACGAATATGCCCACGCCATCGGCGCGGCGCGGCGTCGTCCTGCGCAGCGTTTCGTTCAGGTAGTCCCAGTGGAACAGCATCTGCTTGGTGAACTTGGTGCTGTCGGAACCGTCGAAGATGCCGCGGATGACGAACTCCCACCTGCCGGGGTAGACGGCGCCGCGCAGCGGCAGCACGTCGCCCACCTTGAAACCGAATTGGTCGGCCAGCTGGCGTCCGACGAGGCAGCCCTTGCGGTCGCGCACGTAGGCAATGCGCTGGTCTTCCGGCAGGATGAATTCCGGATACAGGTTCAGATAATTGTCGGAGACGGCGAACTGCGGGAAGAAATTCTTCGGCTCCTGGTAGATGCCGCCGAACCAGTTGGAGCGCGCAACGTGCTTCACCCCTTCCACGCTGCGAATGCGATTTTCGTAGCTCACGGGCAGGAAGAAGGTGAGCGAAATCGAGCTGCGCGTCACCAGTCGCGTCGAGGATGCGGCCGCGGCGCCCGCATACCACGCGTCGACCACCGTCTGCAGCAGGCCATAGGCGAGCACCGCGATCGCCAGCCCCGACACCGTGAGCAGCGTGCGCAGCCTGTGGCGGAAGGCGTTCCGGCAAACAAGCGTCAGTAGGAACATGGGCTAGGCAGAGGCAGGTTCCACGTTGCCGATGATCTCGCCCTTCTCCAGGTGGATGATGGCCTTCGCGGCGCGAGCGGACTGTCCGTCGTGCGTCACCATGATGATGGTCTTGCCCAACTCGGTGTTGAGCCGCTGCATCATCGCGAGAATGTCGGCGGCAGAGCTGCGGTCGAGGTCGCCCGTGGGCTCGTCGGCCACGATCAGCCTGGGATCGGTGATCACCGCGCGGGCGATCGCCACGCGCTGCTGCTGGCCGCCGGAGAGCTCGTTGGGATAGTGCTTCATGCGATCGGCCAGGCCGACCACCGAGAGCGTCATCTCGACCCGCTCGCGCCGCTCCGAGCGCCCGAGCCCGGTCAGCATCAACGGGAGTTCGACGTTTTCGTAGGCGGTGAGCACCGGCATGAGGTTGTAGAACTGGAAGATGAATCCCACGTTGGATGCGCGCCAGTCGGCCAGTTGACTTTCCGTGAGCGTCGTGATGTCGAGGCCGCCGACGCGCAGCGTGCCGCAGTCGGGTTTGTCGATACCGGCGACCAGGTTGAGCAGGGTGGTCTTGCCGGAGCCCGAGGGTCCCATCAGCGCGGTGAAATCGCCTTCCTGGATGTCCAGGGTGATGTCCGAAAGCACCGGCACGATCTGTTCCCCGCGAACGTAGGATTTGGCGAGGTTGTGGATCTCGACCAATGGTTCGGCCCGTGGTTCGGCCCGTGGTTCGACCCTTGGTTCGACCCTTGTTTCGACGCGTGGCGCACTCATCGCATCACTTTTTTGCCAGTGTGACCGTGGCGCCGTCCTTGATCTTGTCGTTCGGGGCGAGCACCACTCGGTCCCCCGGGGCGAGCCCGGTGACCGCCACGAGGTCGCCGAGCCGCTCACCCGCAGCAACCTCTACCGCCTGTACGTTTCCGTTCTTCAGTCGGAACGCGAGCTTCCTGCCGCCGCGCTCGACAATCGCGGCGGGCTGCACCGCAACCACCGGCTTCTTCTCCGCCGGCGCTACCGCCCTGGTGAGGAACGCGACCTTTGCGCTCATGTCCGGCAGCACGCGCGGATCCCGGTCGACGAAGCGCACCTTCACCAGCACGGTCGCCTTGGACCGGTCGACCGTCGGCACCGTGCGCGAGACTTCACCGGCGAGGCGCCGGTCGGGCAGGGCGTCGAGCTGGATTTCGCAGGGCTGTCCGGTCTTGATCCTGGCGATGTTCGACTCGGAAACGTCGGCTTCGACTTCGAGCGTGTCCATGTCTGCGATGGTGACCACGGCGCCCTTGCTGTCCGCGGCGGAGGAGAACGGCGTGATGTTGTCGCCGACGTTCGCGTTCTTGGTCAGCACGACGCCATTGAAGGGAGCACGGATCAGCGTTTGCTCAACCGCGACTTCCGCCACGCGCCGGCCAGCTTCGGTGGCTGCAATGGCCGCCTCGAGCGCGGCGATGGAAGCGGTCGCTTTTCCCAGTCGCGCATTGTCCGCATCGTGCTGGGCGGTAGAGATGAACTTCTTCGCCAGCAGTTCGCCCGAGCGCCGGGCATTCGCCTGCGCATCGCGCAACTCCGCCATGCCCTGACCGAGATTCGCCTGCGCCACCCTGACCTGCGCGCTCGCCTGATCGAGAGAGGCGCGCATGTCCTTGCTCTCCAGTCGCGCCACCACCTGGTTGGTCCTGACGACACTTCCCTCGAGCACGCCGAGCCATTCGAGCCGTCCCTGCGCCTTCGACGATAGTGACGCCTTGCGCTGAGGCACGACGTAGCCCGTGGCGTTGAGAAGCGTGTAATTGAGCGACGGATAGACGTTGGCCACCGTGACGGTTTCCACCACGGGTGCCGCAGAGAAACGGTTCGCCGCGTACGCCACAGCCGCGATGGCAATCGCGGCAAGGCTCGCCAAGCGGATCCAGCGGCGCGGCTTGTTCGCGCGCGCGGAAGGCGAACCGCGGTCGATGCGGAGTTTGGACAGGTCTGCGTCGGTCATTCGATTTACGGACAGCAAGGAACTTGGCGCGATGTCATTCTAGCCGCCGATTTCACTATCCGCTTCACTTCGAGGCACCGATTCCGGCGATCGCCGGTCGACATCACCGCTCTTCCGGCGGCTTGATGTGGCGAAACGCTGCGAGCAGCATCAGGTCATAGAGGATCTTGAGCCCGCCGCACAGCAGCAGCGGCCAGATATGGTAGCCCGACGCGAACAGCGCGCCGGCGAGCACCGGACTCGCAGCCGAAGCGAGGCTGCGGGGAACGGCGGTGACGCTCGCTGCAGCCGGACGCTCCGCCTCGGTCACCACGGCCATTACGTAAGAGGACCGGGTGGGCACGTCCATCTGCGAAAGCGCGGCGCGCACCAGCAGCAGGCCGAGCGCCCATTCGAGCGTAGGCGCGAATGCCGCGGCGATCAGACAGAGGCTGGACGGAATGTGCGTGAACACCATGGTCTTCACGAGCCCGATGCGCGCTCCGATCCACGCGGCAACCGGAAAGGAAAATGCCGATAACACGCCGGTGCCGAAAAAGAACAGGCTCGCCGAGGTCAGCGACAGTTCGAAGCGCTCGAACAGCCACAGCGCAAGCAGCGACTGGACCACGAAACCGCCGGCAAACGAGTCGATGCTGAACAGCGCCGCGAGTCTGTACACAATGCGCCTCGACGGTCCCAGGGCGGCGGCGGGCACCGCACGCGCGGCCGGGGTCGATCGCGGAATCCCGCGATACGCCAGACCGCCGAGCACGCCGAGGACGGCGTAGAACACGAACAGGGCCTTGATGGCTGCGAGCTTTCCCACACCGAGTGGAGCGAGCCACTCCGGTGCGCCTGCGAACAGGGAACCGGCGGCGCCGGCGAACGCGCCGATCAGGCTGTAGCGCGCGAACGCCCGGGTTCTATTCACGGGAGCGACTGCGCCCGAGAGCACCGTGTGTTCGAGCGGCACGAAGATGCTGGTGCTGCCTCCGGAAGGATTGATGGTGCCGACGAAGGCGACCACCAGCAGGATCGCGTAATCGGTTGCGGCCGCGTAGGCAAGCCCCGTGGCGGCCATGAGCGCCGAGGCCGCGAGCAGCAGGCCGCGATGGTCGCGGCGCGCGCCGAGGACTCCGATTCCAAGCGTAAGGATCGCCGAACCCAGCAGCGCCAGCGTTGCGACCACGCCGACATCGAAGGCCGACAATCCGAGGGCGATCAGATAGACGGGAAGAAGTATCGCGACGAAGCCGTCGCCGAAGTCGCGAATCGCCCTGGCGAGGTAAACGTTTACTCTAGCGTTCACTTCGTCTGTACCGGCCGGCCGGCGTTTTTCCAATCCTCGATCCCGCCCACCAGATAACGCGCGTCGACGCCGGCGTCGCGCAGCCGCGCGGCGGTCGATTGGCCGACTTCGTGTCCGTACACGCAGTAGACCACCACCCGTTCGCCCGCCAGATCATGAGCCCAGTCGTCAACCCGCTCGGGATCGCGCCAGGTCGCGCGTTCGATCAGCTCGGGTGCGGCGTCGTAGGCGCCTTTGCGCCGAACGTCGATTCGCCTGACGGCGTCGGAGACTTGCACTTCATCAGGATGGGCAGCGAGTGAAGCGGTAGATGCCTCGACAGCCGCGGCATAACGCAGGGAAACGCCGTCCCAATCGATGTTGTCCATGAATGCCGCGACATAGGCCCTGGCGTCGGCGCCAAAATCCAGGTGATACGCGTGCTCGTACATGTCGAGCGCCAGAATCGGCGTTGCGCCTCCCAGCAGGTGCGTGTGATCGGCGGCCCAGTGGTTTACGAGCCTGCTCTCGCGCGCCGACCAGGAAAGCAATGCCCAGCCCGAGCCGCCACCCATCGCCGCAGCGAGCGCCACGAACTCGGTGCGCCAGCGCTCGAGTGAGGAGAAATCGCGCTTCGCTCCCACTGCGAATCCAGCCGGCTTGCCGGCGGCCTTCAGCACGCCGTCACCGCCGAGGCTCGCGAAATACAGCTCGTGCAGGAACATGGAGTTCGCGGCGACCAGCTCTTCGCGTTTCAGCCCGTTGACCTGGTAGCCGGGCGCGCTCGCCCAGTCGAGCGCCGCCAATTGCGCGCGGATCGCATGAAGGCGCTTCACGGCGCCGGAATAGTTGTTGCCGTGATGCGACTGGATGAGCCGCTCGGACAGGCCGCGCAGGCTCGAAGGCGCGAACGGCAACGGCCGGATCGAGGGACCGGTAGCGGGGGATTGCGCAGATGAGGCTGCAGCGTTGGCGGGTGCGTCCATGGCTCTCTCCTTAAGAGTCCCGCAGAGCTTGGACGCACCGGCGTCTTGAGTTTTGAAGCGATTTGAAGCGGATCGCCGCGGGGAGTCTGCGATCCCCGCGGAACAGAGGATGCCTACAATGGGGCGCGGCTGTCAAGCCATGTGAACTGTTACAACTGCATATCGACATGCACGGTATCGCCTTCACCCGGCTCGCGGTGGACCCTGAAGCCGAGTTGCCGGCAGAATCTGAGCATCTTGCGGTTGCTGGCGAGCACCAGACCTTCCATGGTGCTGAATCCGCGCTCGCGCGCCGCCTGCTGCAGCGCAAGCATCAGCAATCCCGCCACTCCAGTCCTTTGCCAGGCGTCATCGACCACGATGGCGAACTCGCAGCTGCCCGGTTTTTCAGTGGCCACATAACGCGCCACGCCGATTTCGATCTCGTTGCCGTCCGGGGCAATGGTCGCGATGAAGGCCATGTGCTGGTCGTAATCGATCTCGGTGAATCGCTTGAGCTTATTCGGCGGCAGTTCGCGCAGCATCCCCATGAAGCGGTTATAGCGCGAATCGTCGGAAAGGTGGCGCACGAATTCCTGCTCCATGCCGGAGTCGTCCTGGCGTATGGGCCGGATGGTCACCGGCGTGCCATCGAATAACGCGCGATGTTGTACGAGGTAATGGGGGTACTCTGCCATGGCAAGGAACGCTCGGCGCGAGGCCCTAACGGATCGCGAGTTCGACTGCGCCGAGCGCGCCGAGTGAGAAGCTGACGGCATTTCCGGCCTTGGGAAATTTCGAAGTCACCAGGCTTCCGGTGATGACCAACTGTCCGGCACGCAGCGACCGCCCCCGTCCTGCAAGGTGGTTCGCCACCCAGGCGAGCGCCTCGAAAGGATGGCCCATGACATCGCGGCCAAAGCCCTGTCCCACGACCTCTGCGTTGATGCTTGCGGTTCCCTGTTGCTCGGCAAGATCGATGCTCGCCCAGTCCCGTATGGACGCGCCGAGCACGGCGCCTTCGTTCCACGCGTTGTCCGCGACCAGCCCGAGCGCGAGGGAAGAAAGTCTCGTGTAATCGGCGTTCCGATCGTCCGCGAGTTCGAATGCGGGCATGATCGCTCCGATCGCAGTGACGACCGATTCGCGCGTGTGCGGCGATGGTCCCGCGGGCAGGTCCTTTGCAAGCTGCACCGCGATTTCGAACTCGACCATCAGACGGCCGTAGTCCGCCGCGCGCACGCTGGCCGGCCCACGCACGACCTGCTTTTCGTGCAGGGCGCCGCCGATCGAATCCTGGAGTCCGACCATGTTGCGCATTGCCGGAGTGGTGAGCGCGATCTTGTAGCCCACAACCGGGCCGCAGGCGCGCGACTTGAGGGCGACAAACTCGTCCTGCACGGCATAAGCTTCCTCAACCGTTAGGGGGGCGATGTCTGCGGGGAACGGCCCGAAGCTCTCTCGCGCTGCATGCCCGTCGACGAGGAAGCGGGCGGCACGCTTGAGTCGCGGGTCCATGCTCATGGCGCTGCCAGGGCGCTGGTTTTCGCCGCAAAGGTCTCACCGCGGTTGGGACGGTTTTGGGCTTGCATGGAGTCTGCTCCGCGATGTCGAGGTACGCACAATTTGCATTATGACGAATGCTGCGTGAGTCTGCTCTGTTCAGGTACGGTCGGCGGCCCCGTGATAGTGGACATGTCAACGCCGGGTGGTGCCGCGACGTTGGATTGTCGGTGGAGACGAAGCCGGCATGACGAGTGGGCCTTTCTGGAGCAAGCGGTTCAGCCGGCGTGTTTGGTTGACGGATCACGCGACGGCGCGCTCAGCGGAGCGTAATATTCCGCTGGATATACTCATGGACGTGATCGAGACGGGCACCATGCGGGAGAGGGAACTGGGCCACTGCTGGATCTGGAAGAACGTCACGGGGCGTCACGACAACGCGCTCTGTGTGGCAGTGCTCGTCGGCGACGCGATAATTGTCAAGACCGTGATGAATCATTTCGCTCCGGAAGGCACGTAATGCACGCTACCTACTGGAAAGACGACGACATCCTCGAGGTCCGGTTTTCGGACAAACCGATCGCGCGGGAAGTGTCGGAAAATTGGCATGTCCACAAGAGCTTTGCCGAAGACGGGGAGCTGGTGTGTGTGGTGTTCGTCGACGCCGTCAAGGAAGGTTTTTTTACCCTTGAGGCGAACGGCCGCAAAGCTGCATGACGATGTCTTGCGGGCAGTTCGGCCGCACGGCAGGCTTTACACTATTTCTTCCGTCCACTTGCCTTGGAGAACGCCGATGAATATTCGTGACCGTAACTTGCCGCTGCAACCCGAGCAGGCCGGCGCCCTGGCCACCTTTGCCGACCGGACATGGGACGAGGAAATCGTGCCAGCGCTCACGCGATACATCACGATCCCGGCCAAGAGCCCGATGTTCGACGCCGACTGGCAGAGGAACGGCCATATCGAACGCGTGATCACGGATGCGGCGGCCTGGGTCGAAAGCAAGAGGGTTGCCGGACTCAAGCTGGAGGTGGTGCGAATCGCGGGGCGCACGCCGGTCATCTTCTTCGAAGTCGATTCCACCCGCCCGGGCGGCAACAGTCCCGGCGCTCAAACGATCTGCCTGTACGGCCACCTCGACAAGCAGCCCGAATTCAGCGGCTGGCGCTCTGACCTCGGGCCGTGGACGCCGATATACGAAGACGGCAAGCTCTACGGCCGCGGCGGGGCCGACGACGGCTATGCCGTATATGCGGCGCTGACGGCCATCATGGCGCTCGACAAGCAGGGCATTGCGCGGCCGCGCTGCGTGGGCATCATCGAAAGCTGCGAAGAGAGCGGGTCCTTCGACCTGCCGGCCTATGTCGATGCATTGAGGCCGCGGCTCGGGGACGTCGGCCTCGTGGTCTGCCTGGACTCGGGCGCCGGCAACTACGATCAGCTGTGGCTTACGACCAGCCTGCGTGGAATGGTGAGCGGCGTGCTCAAGGTCGAGGTGCTGACCGAGGGCGTCCATTCGGGCGACGCAAGCGGTCTCGTTCCGTCGAGTTTTCGCGTCCTGCGCCACCTGCTCGATCGCCTGGAAGACAGCGCGACCGGGCGCCTGCTGCCTGATAGTTTTCATTGCGCGCTGCCGGCGGCATGCGTCAAGCAGGTTCGCGCGACCGCCGCGATTTTGGGCGAGATGGTGTGGAAGCGGTATCCCTGGTCCTGCGGCGCCGATGGCACAGCGGCGCTTCCCACAACTTCGGACCCGGTGGAGGCGCTGCTCGATCGCACCTGGCGACCCACCTTGTCGGTCACCGGGGTGGACGGATTTCCAGAAATGAAGAATGCGGGCAATGTGCTTCGGCCATACACCGCGTTCAAGCTCAGCCTGCGCCTGCCGCCGCTCGTCGACGCGAACGCCGCGGCTCTGAATCTGAAGGCGCTGCTCGAAGACAATGCACCGTATAACGCGCGCGTCACCTTCGAGCCCGATGGCGAGGCGGGCGCCTATGGGGCCACCGGCTGGAATACGCCGGATCTCTCGCCCTGGCTGACAGACGCGCTCAATGCTGCGTCGCTCGCGCACTACGGTGCGCCACTCGGCTACATGGGGCAGGGCGGCACCATTCCGCTCATGAGCATGCTGCAGAAGGGCTTTCCGAAAGCGCAGATGATGGTCTGCGGTGTACTGGGCCCGAAGAGCAACGCCCACGGGCCGAACGAGTTTCTGCATGTGCCGTACGGCAAGCGGCTTACCGCCGCCGTGGCACAGGTGATGGCGGCCTGCCCGTAGGGAAGGCGTAAATCATCGATTGCGGTATTTCTTCGCGGCCGCGAGCAGGGCCTCGTAGTCTTCCTTGTGTCGAGGATTCTTCGCCACGATGGACGCAGCAACCGAGGTCACGTCCTCGACGTAGCGCTCGGTATCGGCGGGAGACAAAGTAATGATCTGGCCGCCATTAGCCTCCCAGTTCTTGCGGATGCGCTCGACCTCATCCACGCCCCAGGTGGAGAACACGGCTTCAGCCTTGCGCGCCTCGTCCCTGACGATGGTTTCGAGCTCGGGCCCCAGCGATTTCATGAAATTCCGGTTGACCAGACCCGCGGCAACAAGAAAGGATTTCGGCAGCTGCGTCAGCCCTTTGGCAACGTCGTAGTACTTGAACGCCGTGAACACGGAGAAGGCCGCGATCGATCCGTCGATGGTGCGGTTCTGCATGGCGGGCAGCGCCTCGCCGAGCGGCATCGATACCGGAGAAGCACCGAGCTTTCTGAATGGCTCGATGTGCAGCGGCGCCGGACCCGGCACGCGGATCTTCTGGCCCTTGAAGTCGTTGAGCGAGCGCAGCTGCTTGTGCGACAGGAGCATGAGCGGCCCATTCAGGAAAACATAAAGCGGCTCGACGCCTTTGGCGGCTCCGAAAGTCGCCACGCGCTTGCGGATTTCCGGATCGGCGAACACGGCGTGGCCATGGCGGACGTCTTCGAACAGGCCCGGAGCGTCGAACACCTCGAAGCGAGGTTCCAGCCCCACCAGGAATCCGACCGCCGGTGCCGTCAGCTCGATCGTGCCGAGAGCGACGCCTTCCACCGTGCGCGGTATCTGGCCGAGCTGATTGGCGGGATAGATCTCGACCTTGATGCGTCCGCCCACCCGCGCCTCGACGCCCGTTTTGAACGCCTTCATCCACTCGTGCTGGACGTCGTTGACGGTTGGCGAGGACAGCTTCATGGTGAATTGCTGGGCGTGCGCTGCGCCCGCTGCAAGCAGGCCGGCCGCAAGCGCCGCAGCCATGTTTCGTGCCGATGTGCGGATGAATTCAGGATTCATTGTCGAACTCCTTACGTGCGATGAAAACGAGTGGCTTACGCCTGGCCGAGCAGCAACCGCACTCCAAGCAGCGAAATTTCCGGTATGTAGGTGATCAGTATGAGCGCAACCAGGTAGATCAGCAGGAACGGAACGATGCCCCGGTATATCACACCCGGCTGCAAACCGAGCACCGATTGTGCAACAAAGATGTTCATGCCAAACGGGGGATGAAACAGTCCGATGGCCAGGTTCACCGTGACCACGACGCCGAAGTGCACCGTGTCGATTCCGACTGCCTTGACGAGGGGAACGAGCAGCGGGGTCAGCAGAAGGATTGCCGACAGCGGGTCCAGAAAGCAACCCACCACGAGCAGGCCGACGTTGATTGCGGC
The DNA here is from genome assembly GCA_016195915.1 of Betaproteobacteria bacterium. Taxonomy (GTDB): domain Bacteria; phylum Pseudomonadota; class Gammaproteobacteria; order Burkholderiales; family SG8-39; genus JADGRQ01. The sequence continues at coordinate 142,618 of JACPYS010000012.1, forward strand.
GAGCAGCATCCATGCCGACACGTGCAGCGAATCGAGCCACGCGACCATCGCCGCGGGAACCTGGTTGACCGTAAGCAGCCAGGCAAACACGTTCGCGCAGGCGACGATCAGCAGCACCTGCCCGGTGAAAATGGTGGTGGCGGCAGCCGCTTCGAGGATCTCGCGCCAGCCCAGTTCCCGATAGACGAACCGCGTGACGAATGCCGAGTAAACGCAGGCAACGGCCGCGGCCTCGGTGGGTGAGAACACGCCCCCGTAGATGCCCCCGAGGATGATGAAGGGGGCGCCCAGCGCCCACACCCCGCGGCCGGTGGCGCGAAGCAGAACCCTCGGCTGAAACCGCTCGCCGGCGCCGACGCCATTGCGCCGGGCGAACCAGATCACGTAGGCCGCAAGCATGGCGGAAATGAGCAGCCCGGGCAGTATTCCAGCTGCGTAAAGCCTGGGGACGGATTCCTCGGCAGCCATTGCATACACGATCATCGGAATGCTGGGAGGAATGATGATGTCGATTGCCCCCACCGCGGTGATGAGCCCCGCGGTGAATTTTTCGGGGTAACCGGCGCCCCGCAACGCGGGAAGCATGACCTTGCCGATGGTTGCGACCGTCGCTGCGCTGGCGCCCGAAATCGCGCCGAAGATCGCAGAGGCGCCCACCGTGGTGACCCCAAGGCTCCCGCGTACCGACCCGACGCCCGCCTGGACGAAATCCACCAGCCTCTTTGCGACGCTGCCGCGCCCCATCAGTTCACCCGCGTAAATGAAGAACGGGATGGCCAGAAGCGCGTAGGCGTCGATCGCGCCGAACAGGTTCTGGTGCAGGGCTGCCAGAGGCAGCTTCATGTAAAACACCAGCGCCACGGTGACGCCCGAGAGCAGCACCAGGAAGATCGGAAACCCGAGCAGCAGCAGCGCCACCGGTATCACACCCAGCGCGAAGCTCATGAACCCGACCCCTCGTTTCGCGACGGTTTGACTGGTTGCCTTTGCATCTGGCTGCGCACGAAGAGCATCCCGCGCCACAGCGCGATCAGCGCGATCAGGCCGAATCCGATAGCGACGGTGCCGTGCGGAATCCACATCGGAATCCCGGCGTTGTCGCTCGTCCAGCCGAGCGCGAGCATTTGCCAGGCGTAGTTCAGGGACTGGACGAGCACGATGCCGGCAATCAGCACGATCAACGCGAATTCGGCGGCCTGAAGGAAGCTGCGCATCCACGCAGGAAAGAACTGGACCAGCACATCCATCCTCAGGTGCTGGCGGCGCCAGGAGACCACTGCCGCGCCGAGGAAAGCCATGCCGACCATGATGTAGATCTGCACGTCGTCCGCTCCCAGGATCGACTTCCCGAGCGCGTAGCGGCCGACCACGTTTGCGAAGTTGAGCGCGACCGCAAAAACGAACGCGAGCGCAAGCGCCCGCTCGATCGCCCGGGTAAGCTTCTCGAATATCCTGTCGATCATCAGCACCGGGCCTGCACGACGCCCCGAGATCCGGCTTGGCGCCTAGCTGCGAAACAGGCTGCCATCCTTGTGCGCGATCGCTACGGTCACGATCTTGCAGGCGATCTGCGTCTGGACCGACAGGCTGTGCGTTCCGGTGCCGCCCATCACCACGATGACGATGTCCTCCGGAGTCTCTGCAATCGGAATGCCGTAATCCGCATCGATGTCGGCGTACATCTTCATGTTCTTCCTGCTGTAGTTCACCAGGTTGCCGCGCGGTATGTCGCCGAACCGCAGCCGGCCGCGCTCCCACAGGAACTGCTTCACCTCCGCCTTGCTGTATCCGCCATTGGCGAACGTCTGCGCGTGCTGCGGGCACAGGATGAGCGCGGGCTGCCCTTCGCCATTGTAGTTTCGGTTGCCGACCGAAGGGAGCGAGTGGGCAAACGTCCGCAACAGCTCCTTTGCCGTCTGGCTGCCGCCGTTGTCGTCGATCATCGACGCAGGACAGGCCGGAATCATGGTCACCGTGCTGGCACCCGCGGGGTGGCCGCGCTCGACGCTGAGCGGCTCCCACGGGCTTTGCTCTTCATTCTCTCCGACGCAGTGCTCGAACCGGGCGATGTGCCCCTGCGTGTGGATGTTCACGGAACCCGGTGTCCCACCGATGTTGGCCATGATGAGGCGGATTGCCCGGCCGATGGTTGCCGTGCTGCGCCAGCGGCTCCCCGTATGGTTGTAGCCGCAATTCAGGTCAATCGCGTTGCGGATCGGACCGTTGACCACGGCAAGGGCAGAAGTATTGTGCGTCGAGGTCTGCACTGCATCGAGGTTGAACTTCGGCAGTGCCAGTGCCTGCACCGAAGCGATCAGTACCGGCATGTACTCCGGAATACATCCCGCCATGACCGCGTTCGCTGCGATGGCCTCAACGCTCGCCGCGCCCGACTTCGGCGCAAGGGTGGCGATCACGTGCGCGCGGGCCCAGCCCAGCGTTCGCTCGACGTAGTCGGTCATCAGGCGCACGCGGTCTTCCGTGGGAGGCACGATGGGCAGGCCATCGGTCATGTCGTTTTCGAGGCACCACGCGTTGGCAGCCTCCCATGATTCGCCGGCTGCCGCGCCCGGACTGTCCAGCTGCGCTGTGTTCATTTGTCCGGCCCGGAAAGGTTGGGGTCGATGCAGTGCTTGTTGTCGCGCATCGCCGGGTGCACGTAGTCGATGCGCGTCTCGGTGGCAAGAGCGCCCTGACCGGTGAGCTGCTCGATGATCACCGGGAAGGCCGCCGCCGCCATTTCACGCAGTTGTTCCGGGGTGAGGTCGCTCACCGGATGCGGAGTGATCAGCACCGGTATGTTGTCGATGTTGTGGTTCTTGGCCGCCATCCGGGCATGCACGCGGAACGATGCGGAAATGACCGTCGACGTGGGAACGCCGCGCTTTTCCAGGTACGCCGAGTCGTGGATACACCACGACGCGCAGCCCCCTCAGTCACCCCACGCGTTGACGACTGCGTCCACCCTTCCATCGAGCTCATCGGCGATCAGGACGTTCGAGGTGAAGTTCTTGTGCACGGTATGAGTCTTGATGCCGGGAAATTTCTCCAGCATCATTTCTTCGATCAAGTGCAGGAATTGCGCCGCACCGGGTTTGAAGTTGTCGATGAAGCCGATGGACTTGCCTTGCAGCGAATGCAGCCGGCCTGCCAGCGCAACGGAGCTGCGCTGGATCTCGCCGATGGGGCTGACAAGCCGCATTGAACCAAGGGCGGCGTTGGAAATATAGCTCATGCTGGCTCTCCGGTAGGTGAAGCAGTGTGGAAAATCTTCCGGGACGCATCTGGCGTTGTCAATAACGGTTCCGCTACTGCGGCGTGATGCCCGCATCCCGGATCACGCGCCCCCACTTGTCCTGCTCGCCCTTGACGAACGCGCCGACCTGCTCCGGCGCGCCGCCCAACGGTTCCGCTCCCAGTTCCTGCAGGCGCTGCACGATCGCGGGCTTGGCGATCAGGCGGTTCATCTCCACATTGAGCAGCCTTACCACCTCAGGGGGTGTCTTCGCCGGCGCGTAGACGACGAACCAGCCGAGCACTTCGAATTCGTCCAGACCGACACTGGATTCGCGGAGCGTGGGCACCTCGGGCAGGAGCGGTGTGCGCTTCGCGCTGGTCACTGCAATTGGGAGGAGTGAGCCTTTCTTGATGTGCGGCGTGATCACGGCGACGTTCTCGAACAGCATGGGCACGCGGCCGGCGAGCACGTCGGGCATGAGCGCACCGGTGCCCTTGTACGGTACGTGAATGATGTTCACGCCGGCGCTGCGCTTGAGCATCTCTCCGGCGAGGTGTTGGGCGGTGCCGGGGCTCGATGAGGCGTACTCGACCTTGCCCGGATTGTGCTTCAGGTAGGCGATCAGCGTCGCCATGTTGGTCGCGGGGAGGGTAGGGTGCACCACCAGCGCGTAGGGGGTGCTCGCGATCAGTCCGACCGGTGCGAGGTCCTTTTCCTCATAGGGCAGCGAGGCGTACAGAGATGGGGCAGTGCCGTGCGTGCTCGACACCATGAGCAGCGTGTAGCCGTCGGCGGGCGACCTCGCCAGCGCGCCCGTGGCGATGGTGCCGCTCGCGCCGGGCCGGTTTTCGATTACGAACGACTTGCCCAGGCGCTCGGTCAGTTCCTGCGAGACGAGGCGTGCGATGACATCGGTGGTGCCGCCCGGGGGGAAGCCGACAATCATCTTCACCGATTGCGCGGGCCAGGCCTGCGCGAGCGCGTAGACCGGGGCAAGCAGCGCGGAGATCGGAACAGCAAACAGCAACAGCGCGCGCCTGAGCATGGAGCCTCCTCGGTAGGTTGGTCGGGGCTTTCCGTCCGCTTGGATGGATTGTGTCGCTTCGCCCAGACCTACGCAATCTACCGTGCTCATCGAGACGTTCACCTTTCTCGAGCGCAACGCCAATCGGGACGCCGCGCTGACGTGGAAGGACTCCATCTACAAGCCCGGAACCGTGAAGATGCTTGCGTGCGATCAGCGCAATCTCGATCAGTCCGGGGAATATTTCCGGCGCACGGACCTGCACAAGTTGTCTGCGGTGGACGCGACCAGTTTCGTCATCATGAAGCGTGCCCGGATTCGGCTTGCGTTCGCGTTCGATTGCCACTTCGCGGTCGCCGGTTTCCGGTGCCGCGAACAGGCCTTAGGCATCGGTACTCGAGCGCGTGAACTCGTAGGTGTCGCACTCGCAGGTGGCTTTTTTCAACGCGACGCGTTCCTCGCAGGCTTTCCGCCGGGCCAGCGGGCCCGTTTCAATCGCCACCGGCTCGCCAGGCGGATTGACGACGGCGGCGCGGACGCCCGGCTTGTCTTCAGGTTGTTGGCGACCGGTTCCAGCGCTGCGCCCCCCCCGCGTTTGACCGCTTCCGCCATTACGACAGTTGTACGAGCAGTCGCTTGCCGGCTCGCAGATCGCGCGTGTCGAACCCTTCGCTGAACGCGGCATAACGGCTGTTCAGCAGCTCCAGCGCCTGCGTATGCTCGCCGTTTTCGGCAAGCAGGCGCGAGAGCGAGCAGGCCGCGCGCCATTCGAGCGCGACCGCCGACTGCTCGCGAGCCAGCGCGATCGCCGATTCGAGTTGCGCGCGCGCCGTGCGTACGTCGATCTGCCCGAGCCCGAGCGCGATCTCCGCCTGCACGCGCAGCATGTCCGGGCGGAACAAACCCTGCTTCGTCTGGGCGGACAGTTCCAGCGCCTGCCTGACCAGTTCGAGCGCCTTCGCGCTGTCGCCGATCGCCGCCCTCGCTTCGGCGGCGAGGCACAGCATGTGCGGCAGCCAGCCGCGTTGCCCGAGGTTGTGGCATTCCTCGAGCCCTTCTTCGAGCAGCTTCAGTCCGTAGGCGGTCTCGCCGGCCTCGAAGTGCGCGATGCCGGAAAGCATCATTCCCGTTCCGATCGTCTGCTTGAACCCGTGACGCCGCGACAGCTCGACCAGCTCATCGGCGACCGCGCCGCTACGCGCATGATCGCCGCGGCACAGCAAGGTGTAACTCGCCATCCAGAATCCGATCGCCATGCTGAACGGATGCGCCAGCTCGCGCGCGAGCGCGACTGCGTCTTCGGCGAGGCGCACCGCCTCGTCGGCAAAGCCGGTGAGCCAGCCGCTCATCGCGCCGACGCCTCGCGCGCATACGCCCGGATCGTGCCCGCCGAAGAGGTGCTTGTGATGATGGTGCGATTTGCTGTCGTACAGGCGAATCCCCTGTTGCGTGTCGGCACGCGAGATCGAGGCGTTGCCGAGGAGCAGGAAATTCGTCCAGCGCGAATGATGCGCCTGCAGCACCAGGCCTGGATCGTTGAGCCGCCCGCTCAGCGTGACGAGCTCCTGCGCGCGGCTGGCGGCATCGTCTATCCGGCCGCTCACGGTCTTGAATATCCAGTCTCCCCACAACGCCATGAATCGCTCGGGATTGTCGCCGAGCGACTCGGAGATCTCGCAGGCGCGGGTGTAGTTCGCCCCGGCCTCGGCCGCGCCCAGGCCCTTGAGTGCGAGCAGCGCGGGTCCCAGCTTGAGCCGCACCGACAGTTCTTCTCCGAGGCGCGCGGTGGAGTGCGGCAGCAGCCCGATCAGTTCCAGCGCGCTGTTGCAGTGCCCGATCGCCTCCGCATAGCCCGAGCGCGATACCGCGAGCTCGCCGGCCTTCTGCCAGTATCGAATCGCCTCGGCCGGCATCGCGGCGCGGCTGAAATGATGTGCCACGACTTCCGGAGTGGAACGCGCATCGTCTGGAAAACGCGCGGAATAGGTTTCGGCGATGCGCCGGTGATGCTGTTGGCGGCTGCTCTTCAGCAGCGTGTCGTAGGCCGCCTCCTGGATCAGCGCGTGCTTGAACAGGTAGTGCGCGCGCGGCGGCAGGCCGCGCTGCAGCAGGATCTCGGCGCGCGTAAGCACCGAGAGCTGCGCATCGAGTTCCGCGTCGGGCAGATCGGAGACCGCGCGCAGCAGCGGGTAGCCGAAGTCGCGCCCCAGCACCGAGGCGAGCTGCGCCACTGCCTTCGCGCCGCCGAGCCGGTCGAGGCGCGCGGTCAGGGAGTCGCGCAGCGTGGCCGGGATCTCGGTGCCTTTGAGCGACCGCGCGAGCTCGAGCTGCCCGTCGCGCTCGATCACGACACCCGCGGCGAGCAACGCCTTGCACAGTTCCTCGACGAACAGCGGCACTCCGTCGGTGCGTGCAACGATCTCGTCGAGCATCGGCCCGGGCAACGGACGGCCGCCGGTCGTCGCGAGCGCCAGCGCCTCGATTTGCGTGCGCACCAGGCGGCCCAGCGGCATCGTGCTCACGTGCGAGTGCAACGCCCAGGCCGGCAGGAACTCCGGCCGGAAGGTGAACACCGCGAGCACCGGCATCGTCGCGATCTGCTGGAGAATCAGGCCGAGCAGCTCCCGTGTGGAAGCGTCCACCCAGTGCAGATCCTCCACCACCAGTGCCAGCGGCTGGCGCTGCGCGTCGGCGGCGAGCCATGCCACCATCGCGGCGAGCGTGTTCTTCTTGCGCTGATCCGGCGACAGTCCGGGATCCGCGATGCGTCCGTTCGCGTCGATGCCGAGCAGGCCGGCGAACAGTGCGATCGTGGCATCGTCGGCCAGACCATAGGGACGCAGCAAATGCCCCAGCCTGGCGAGCGGGTCCGCGCGCCCGGCGTCGGGCACCGTCGCCAGTCCGCGCTCGATCAGTTCGATCATCGGCCGCAGAGCGCTGTTCTGGTAGAACGGCGAGCAGCGCAGCGCTCGCCAGGCGCTTGCGTCGGCGGAAACGTGCTCGCGCAGCGCCGCAAGCAGGCGCGACTTGCCGATTCCGCCCTCGCCCGAAATGAGCACGACATGCCCCTCGCCGGTCTTTGCAGTCTCCCAGCGCTCGAGCAGGTTGCGAAGCTCCAGGTCACGCCCAAGGAGCGGCGCGCCCTGGGCGGGCGCCGCTTCCTGCGGGTGCAGGTCCACCTCGTCGATCGCCTCGAACAGCTCGAGCGGCTCCGATACTCCCTTGAGCGCGTGCCGGCCGACTGGTCGCAGCGTAAACCAGGGCTCGATGAGGCTGCGCGTCGCGGCGGTGAGAACGAGCGTCCCCGGTTGCGCTGCGCTTTGCACGCGCGCGGCGATATTCGGGGTTTCGCCGACGATCGCGCCCGCCTCGCGAGTATCGCCCGCACCCATCTCGCCCACGACCACCAGTCCGGTATGCACGCCTACTCGCGCCTGGAGCGCCACGCCGTGCTCGGCGCGTATCCGCGTTGCGAGTCCCACCATGGCGGCAAGCAGAGCGTGCCCGGCGTGAACCGCGCGGCGCGCGGCGTCGTCATAGGCGACCGGATAACCGAAGTATGCGAACACGCCGTCGCCGGCGTACTGCTGGATGTGGCCGCCGAAGCGCGCGATCGCTTCCGCGCACGCGCTCTGGTAGGCGCGCAGAATCTCGCGCAGCATTTCCGGGTCGAGCCGCCCCGACAGCGAGGTCGCGCCCACCAGGTCCACGAACATCACGGTGAGCTGGCGGCGCTCGCCGTCCTCGCGCGGGCGCGCCGGCGCAGACGTTTCGACCTCCGCGAACGGCGTGCCGCACATGCCGCAGAAGCCCGCGCCCAGCGCGCTCGCTGCGCCGCAGCCCGCGCAGGTTTTCTCGAGCCGCGCGCCGCATGCCTCGCAAAACCGCTGTCCCGCACGCACCTCGATTGCGCATTTCGGGCACTTCATCCGATCCCCTTGGGAATACGTTGGCAGTTGGGCGATTCTATATCGACAGCTGCGGGAGGAGGGTTACTGACGGCCTATCTCCAGTTACGTGATCAAGATCGCACAAGAATCACATATATATACGGGCCTATTTGCGGAACTCGACCCGGGATCAGGATTCCCTTTGTTCCGCGGTGCTTGCGATCACGCCTCGCTCTTATGCTCTCGAAGCACCCCGGTCCGGATGAGTTCCGACAAGTTCCTCTCCATCTGCCGCGGCGCATCCCCTCCGTTCAACAGCACGCCAAGTTCGATGTTCAGCGCCAGTGCGAACGAAGTCATGTTCGCGCTCGACACGAAAAGCCGATCACTGTCGACCAGCACGCACTTCGCGTGCAGCGTTCCATGCTGACCCTGGTCATTTCGTTTGCGGTGCTCCAACGGCCAAACGTAGACCTTCAGGACCCGAAGGTCCAGCAGCGACAGCCATTCATTGTGGTGGCGGGCGATCGACATGATTGTTCCGCCAACTGGTCGCGTTTGCTCGTGTAGTCACCCGAACCGCTGCCGAACTGGTTCAGGAATCGCAGCACATCAACGATGCCCGTTTCCCGAGTGAGAACGGTCCCGCAGCTTTGCGGTCTTCTACACCAACTCAATTGAAACGCGGCGACCGACGATCGCGGCGGCTCGCTGCAAGCTGGAGAGTGTAATGTCGTCTTTAGCGTCCAGCAGCCGGTCAACCTGCGAGCGGCTTGTCTTGAGCATTGTGGCCATTTTGTTTTTCGAGATTTTCTTTTTTTCCATGGCCTGTGCAAGCTGCCAGGCAACGACCTCCTTGACCGCCTGTACCTGTGCTTCCTCGAAGACGCCTTCGTCCTTGAGAAAATCATCGATGCCTGAACCCAAATGTTTCTTGCTCATCGCTCCAACTCCTTCCTGCGTTTGCGCGCCAATTCCAAATCCTCATCCATCGTTGTACGGGTTTTCTTGATGAACCCGTGCAGCGCAACCAGGTGCTCCCGGTAAAGGCAAAGCAGCACACGCGCCGTCCGTTTCGTCGGAAGGTCCGTGCGGATTTCCAACAGGCCGCTTCCCATCGGACGGCACAGTGGCATACCCACCGGCCAGCGCCATTGAGCCCGTAACAGGTCTTTGCCAATGGCGCGGCGCTCCGCTTCCGGCAAGTCCTTCAGCCAGTCCCGCACGGGCTCATGTCCGGCCGACGTGCTGAAAAAAACGAGCGGGATTTTCTGCGCTTGCGGGTCCCCTGGCATCCTGCACCTTATATAATACAGTGTACATTACCTCCAGTCTCTGCGGGAATATGCGCATGAGCACCGGCAGCGACAGGAACGGGGCCGACACCTCCAGCAGCGACAGCCATTCATTGTGGTGGCGGGCGATCGACATGACTATTTCGCCAGGCGCTCGGGCACCAGATAGGTGACCGATACGGGAAACAGGCGAGGCGTGGGACTGGCGTAGCGCGCCCGGATGAGTTGCGCTTCATCCGCATTCTCGTTGGGCAGCTCGGCCAGGCGACGCTGGAGTGAGCCGCGATCGCGCTCGAACTGCTCCTTTTCCGGGATTGAAAACAGCTCGAGCTGGGGATCGATTTCCGTCAATTGTGCCGCGATGCGCTTGCCGAGATCATCAAGCACCGCATGCATGGTGGCGATCTCCTTGCCGGAGCGGTCATCGAGCCGGCTCTGCAGCGTCTCGGTGCGATCGGCGCTCCGTGCGTCCAGCGCGCGCAGCAGATTGCCGCGATGCTCCGGCCACAGGGCGCGCAAGCGGTCCTGCATCGATGTGGATACGGCCTGATCGCCACCTGCGGCAACAAGCTGCTCGAGCCGGCCCAACTGTTGAATGCGCGTGAAACGTCCCTCGCGCAGCTCGCCGCCGGCAAAGATGAGCTCCTCATGCAGCCGTTTGTTGTCCCCGCCGAGTACAACCAGCCTACCGTGTGCAACGGCGACCGGCACCTCCGCCATGCTGTTCGGGATCACCCTTGCGGTAATCCGGTGAAGCTTGCGGCTGCCCCAGACCGCCCATACCTCCGCCCGCAATAACTGCAGGCACATCTGGACCAGACGGTGGTTGAGGTGCGCGAGTACGACGTCGTCACGGCCGACCGTATAGTGCGTGGTCGAACACAATCGGCCGGATCTCATGGGTGTGAGGATGCTCGAGGCCATTCGCCGCAAGCTGCCAGGAGCCCGTGAGCGGTGGAAGCGCGAATACGGGACATCGGGTGCGCACACCGGCCGGGTCCGGCCAGATTCCGTCAATCCGCACCTGCCTCAGCGGCGCCTGTCCGGCGAGGGCCAGCCCGGCTTCAACCACGGAATGAATGCTGTCCGGATCCAGATGCAGCTCGCGTTTTGTTTCCGCCAGCTGGTCGTGCAGTTTCTTGAGCTGTTCGCGCAGGTCGCGCTCGATGCGCAACAGCCGCCGCGCCGGTGCCGCGTCGCGCTCTGCCTGGTCGGTGTTGAGATGACGCCGCCGGCCGAGCATGCGCGCGAATCGTTGGTTGTCGAGCAGTTCAAGCAGCGAGGTGAAGCTCTCCGGATAGCCGTTGTGGGGAGTCGCCGAAAGAAAAAGCTTGTGCTCGAAATGCGGCGCGAGCAGGCCGGACCGCGGCGGTCCTGAGCGACTCCACGGCGTAACGGCTGGCCCCCGACGGGGTGACGTTGTGCGCCTCATCGACGATCAACATGTCGAAACGCCGCGGATAAGCGGGCTCACCTGGAGCCGGCAGGACTTCGCGATACTGCTGCAGCGGGCGATCGCGCTTGAGAAAATCGATCGACGTGACAAGCCGCGGGAAATGTGTCCACGGGTTGACGTGCAGACCGCGCCGCCGGCGCAGGTCTTTCATCAGATCGCTGTCAACAATACGGAACTCCAGACCGAACTTGTCCCGCATCTGGTCGCGCTACTGGATCTGGATGGACGACGGGCACACGACCAGGATGGATCGCGCCCGATGGCGCAGCAGCATCTCCTGCACCACCAATCCCGCCTCGATGGTCTTGCCCAGGCCCACTTCGTCCGCGATAAGCAGGTTCACGCGCGGCATCTGGATCGCGCGGGGAAGCGGGTCCAATTGATAGTCCTCAATTTCCACCCCGCTGCGGAAGGGTGCCTGCAAGGCGCTTGTATCCGCCTGGGAGATCGCACCCCAGCGAACTGCATTCAGGAAAGCATCGAGCCGCGCCGGTCTGTCGAAACCGCTCAGTTCCGGCATCGACGCTCTTTCCAGGATGGCGGCGCCGGGCTCCAGCTCCCAGACGACCTGCAATTCCTCACCCAGCGCGTCGCCCTCCACTGAAGACAGGGTCACGAGATTCTGTGCCGCCGCGCGCTCTTTATGAGTGCTCGATCCCGCGATGACCGTGACGACGAACCGTCGATTACGAACGGATACGAGCTGCCCGGGTGCGGGCGGCTGTCTGGTCTCGACGATTTCTTGCAGGGTGGCGGTCATGGTCACAGAATGCGCAACGAAGTCCGGCCTCAAAAAAGAGCAAGAAGTGGGAGTGCAAAAACCATGAGGAGTTTATTCCGAAGCGCTGAAGGAACGACCAGTCGCACAGGGAGGCAATCCAGCGGTTTGCACGGCTCGTGTTCGACTGGTTGCTTCTTTCGGTCCGGTCCATTTCCGTCGGGATGCGAATCGAGGTATGGCTGTGGCGTGATCATCCTGGATTGCGTCCTCAAGTTGAGGAGTGACTGAGCCAATCGATGCGGGAGCATCTCCAGGCAGCGAGGCGGGAATTCGATCGTCTACATATCCCGGCGACGTTCGTTTCGCTTCCGGCGGCCTTTGCCCTGTTTACCGATCGCTTGCTCGGTCACAACCTGTTTCGCCAGAGCATAGATCGCAAATCCAGGCGCGACTGTACCGCTGCGAAATAGTATGGCAGGACAGCACTTTTTGGCGAAGAATGTGTCAAATAATCAGTCACGTACGTCAGTCGTTATGGGGTCTTTGGGCAAATCGTGCTAAAGATGGATCAAGACTCTTGTAATATGTGCTGCACAGTAAATATAGCTAGTAGTTAAATTATTCAATATACTCTCTATATTCACAGTACAGTAAATAACACACTTGCAATGATCCTTGACCCGCACTTAACCGAGCCACGGCTGATCGACCAGTTCCTGGATGCGCTTCAGGAGCTGCCCGATGTTCATCCCCGGTTGAAGGCGTTGGAAAGCGCCGGCCCGTCTCGCGACACAGGACGCGATGCCGAGATCGATGTCGAGATTGCAGGCAAGCCGTTTACCCTGTTCGTCGAGGTCAAGAAGTCGGTCTATCCCCGTGACGTGCGAGAGGTGCTGTGGCAGATCAGGCAATTTGGCTCAGACCGCCGGCGCGGGGAGCGCGAAGACGCGGTTTCGGTGCTCGTTGCCGAATCGATTTCTCCCGGTGCCAAGGAACTGTTGAGGGAGGAACGGGTTGGCTACTATGACAGTGGCGGTAGTCTCTTCCTGCCCGCTCGCGGTGCTTATCTCTACATCGACAAACCTCCGCCCAAAACACTGGCGAAGGCAGTGCGCTCCATGTTCTCAGGACGACGGGCGCAGGTGCTGCACACGCTGTTGATCCATCACCAGGACTGGTTTGGCGTCAAGGCACTGGCTGAGCAAGCCATGGTGTCGCCTGCGACCGCCTCGCAGATGCTCACGGAACTGGAGCGGTTCGATTGGCTGACATCGCGAGGCCAGGGACCAAACAAGGAACGGCGCCTCGTCGAGCCGGGATCACTACTGGATGCGTGGGCAAAGGAGCTCGCGTCGCTCCGTCCGTTAGGCTTGCGCCGTTATTACGTTCCCTCGACCGACGTGGAAAAACTGATTGACCGAATCGAACACGTATGCGATGCGCATAAAGTGGAATACGCCATCACACACGAAGCCGCCGCGCAGCGATACACCCCATTCCTTTCCAGCGTCTCACAGGCGCGCTGCCGAATGCTTACGGGCGGCGCCGCCGACGCTGCCATTGGTGACCTGAATGCGCGTGTCGTCAGCGAAGGTGTCAACCTCGTGATACTTGAGGCCAAGTCGCATGGCGACTTCCTGTTTCGCGAGCGAGTCAGTGACGCCTGGCTGGCCAGTCCGATCCAGGTCTATCTCGACTTGCTGGGCGGTGAGGGACGCGGCAAGGAAATGGCCGAGCATCTACGCCGTGAACGGATCGGATTCTGATGGCCAAGCCCGCTACCTTCGACGGATACAGCGACGAATACACGAAAGACTGCGAGCGCGTCCTGGTGACGCTGCTGCGCGGGCTGGGACCGTGGAAGGAATCGGTCTACCTGGTCGGAGGGCTCACGCCGCGCTATTTGGTGCCAGCGCGGCCTCCCGTGGTCCCCGCGCATGCGGGCACGCTGGACCTGGACATCGTGATCGACTTGCAGATCCTCGCCGACACCGACGCGTACCACACGCTCGAAGAGAATCTCAAGAAAATGCGCTTCGAGCGCGCCGAGAACGACCAGAAGCAGAAGCTCTCGTGGCGCTGGCAAACCCGCACCGAGCACGGCGCATTGATGATCCTCGAACTTCTCGCCGATGCGCCTGACATTGCAGGTGGAAAGGTTCAGCCGCTGCCGACGGAGGGTACGATCTCCGCGCTCAACATTCCGCACTCGTCGATCGTCTTCGATCTTCACCAGATCACGGAAATCCAGGCCGAACTGCTGGGCGAGAACGGCGTAGCGACCGAGAAGATACGGCATGCCAATCTGGTGAGCTTCACCTGCCTGAAGTCGTTCGCGTTCGATCAGCGGAACGAGCGCAAGGACGCGCATGACCTGATCTATTGTATCGAGTACGCCCCGGAAGGTCTCGACGCGGTTGCGGACGCCTTCCGCAAGGAGCGCGACGGCAAACATGGGGCCGTCATTACGTCGTCGCTTGAGATTCTGCGCGACCGCTTTGCACAGGATGGAAAGACCGAGGGATACCGCAAAGACGGCCCCGTCTCGGTCGCCAACTTCGAACTCGGCGAAGGCGACGAGGCAGAGCAACGCGAGGCGAGGGCGCTTCGCCAGCGCCAGGCGAGCGACCTGATCGATCAACTCCTGGCGCGGATCGGGTAAGGGCCTACGCAAACCCCGGCGCCGCTTCCCGCAGGAAAGCGTGGACGCGTGGTGCAGATGAGCATCCGCATTCGACGCGATAGGCTGGCGCGTCGTGCAGTACGGCGCCAGCGTGACATTCGCGGAGATTCGCGCGTTTGACTAGAATGATATGGAAAAGATGCAGAGCTACCCACACCCAGATCGCAGTGAAGTTGATCGACGACCGCGGCAATGAATCGATGGTGTTGAACCGCCTCAAGGAGGCAGTATGAGTCAACTGCACTTTACGCAGATCGAATTGCAGAACTGGAAGAACTTCACTCGCGTAAACGTTGCCCTGGCGAACCGAGTCTTCATGGTCGGCTCGAATGCAAGTGGGAAGTCCAATTTTCTGGACGCATTTCGTTTGCTGCGGGACTTGGTGCTAGAGGGTGGCGGGTTGGCCAAAGCTGTTGCGCTCCGGGATGGCTTGCCCAAGATTCGTTCACTTTTTGCACGAGGCGCCAGTACCGAGGTCATGGTCAAAGTGCATGTATCGAATGGCGAGGGTGGCTGGGTCTACGAGCTTGCATTTACCCATCGTTCACCCAAGGACCAGACCCCGATCATAAGGCGCGAGCGCGTTGACCGAATAATTCCGGGTGGGCAACCGGAAAATATTCTCTCCAGACCTGATGAACAGGACAAAGCGGATCGAGAACAGCTGACTCAGACTGCGATTCAGCAAGTCAATCGGAATGGCAAGTTTCGCGAGCTGGCTGACTTCTTTCGCGGCGTACTGTACCTTCATCTGGTACCGCAACTTGTCCGCGAGGGCCAAGCTCCACGCTCGGACAGCATTGGCCCCGATCAGTACGGGCGAGATTTGCTGGATCGTATTAGGAACACGTCGCCAAAAATTCGGGCAGGACGATTGAAGCGCATCCAGAAAGTCATCGGGCTGGTTGCTACGCCGCTCGAAGACTTGACGTTCGTGCAGGACGAGCATGGCAGGCCGCATCTGCAAGTGAAATTCAAGCATTGGCGGCCACAAGGCGCGTACCAAAATGAAACGCAGTTCTCGGATGGGACCTTGCGTTTGATCGGACTCCTTTTGGCGTTGCAGGAACGGGCGGGTCCTTTGCTGTTGGAGGAACCGGAGTTGTCACTGCATGGCGCAATTGTTCGCAGATTGGGCCCGTTCATACATCGTGCCCAACGCGCCGGCAACGGACGTCAGGTGATCCTTTCCACTCACAGCGACGAGCTTCTTATGGATCCCGGAATCGCCGCGGAGGAGCTACTGATGGTCCAACCGGCGGATGAAGGCTCGGAGGTATTGGTCGGCGCTTCGATCAAGGAGATCTCGCGCCTGATGAAGGCCGGCATCCCGGCGAGCGAGGCGCTGATGCCGAGGACCGCGGCGTCCCAGCTGGAGCTGTTCGACTCTGCTGTTGCGTGATGTCCGTATTTCCTCTCGTGGTAACCGAAGGCTTGCTTGAGGTCCCTGTGGCGCAGAAGGTGCTGACGGCGCTTGGCATCGCACATGAAGAAACGCGCTTTGTTCCCAAAGGCGGCAATGACGCGTTTTGGCGCGATGCGATGAAATACAATGATGCGGCACAACACGTAGGGCCGGTACTTGGAGTAACGGACTTGGAGCAAGCGCCGTGTCCAAGCGGTTTGATCGCTCAGTACCTGCCTCACGGGCGAAATCCATTGTTTGTCCTGCGTATTGCGGAGCACATGTTGGAGGCGTGGTTGCTTGCAGATCGCGAGGCAATCGCTTCATTTCTCCGAGTTTCCGCAACCCGCGTGCCGGACGACCCGGATCACCGGCCCAATCCGAAGCAGGACCTGGTGAATCTGGCGCGACAATCGCGCAAACGTCAAATTTTGGAAGACATCGTGCCGCCTCAAGGCAGCGAAGGCATCGTGGGGCGGGGCTACTTGTCGCAAATGACCGAGTTCATTCGAGACTCGTGGCGTCCACACAAGGCGAGCGCAAACAGCGATAGCTTGCGACGCGCACTTGTCGCAATTCAGGCGGCGGCAGCATGAGCAATTAGCGCTCTTCCCACGGGTTGATGCCGACAATTCCAGGTTTGTCGCACAAAGCAAAGCCTACGCAAACTCCCGCGCCGCTTCCCGCAGGAAAGCGTACACGTATGGAGCAAAAGAGTGCCCGCATTCGACGCGATAGGCCGGCGCGTCGTGCAGGCGCCAGAGAATGATTTCGGCCTTGCCGAGCAGCGTGCGGGTGGCGGCGCCGGCACCGAACGTCCCCGGATGCAGATCAAGCGGGCACCCGGCTGCCAGCAGGGTAGGCGCGTGCCGCCCCTCGATCGCCAGAGCCGCGTAGCGGTGGCCGACGTCCACCAGCGCATGCGGCGCTCCGTTGAGCGCGGCGGTCAATAAGCGCTCCAACTCGGCGGCCGCGTTCTGCGGCGCGCACAGCAGCCATTCATCTGGTCCCAGCCGCGTCGCGAGCTTGTCGTTTTCACAGGTGCTGCGATTGATTTCCATTGCAATCCGGAATCCGGCGACCCTTTGCAACCGTTCGGCCGCGGCCTCCGGCAGCCGCAGCGACCAGCGCGCGCTCGGTCCGAGAGGAGTGATCGCAACGCCTTCCGCGTGCCACTGCGCGGCCGCTGGGAGGGCGGGTTCGAGTGCGAGGGTCACTGAGTCAGCCATGGACACCCCTGCCTTCCGGATCCAAGAACACGGGAGGCACAACTTTCACGCTGGCGAATCCGTCGGCCGTCGTGGCATGCAATGTCTGGCCGACCCGCTCACGCCCGCCCTTCACCAGTGCGAGAGCGATTGATCGCCCGCAGTTCGCACTTGCATAGCTCGAGGTGACATGGCCGAGCATCGTCATCGGCACGGCCTGCAGTGGATCGTCGACGATCTGCGCGCCTTCCTCGAGGACGAGCGCGGGATCGTCGGTGAGCAGTCCGACCAGCTGTTTGCGGCCGCGCGCGACGAGATCGGGCCGTGCAAGCGAGCGCTTTCCCACGAAGTCGCGTTTGCTCTTGCCGATCATGCCCGCAAGACCGAGGTCGTCCGGCGTGACCGTGCCGTCCGTTTCCTGGCCCACGATGATGTAACCGCGTTCCGCGCGCAGCACGTGCATGGATTCCGTGCCGTAAGGCGCAAATCCCATCCCCGCACCACGCTCGCACAGCAACGTCCACAACGCCGCACCATAGCCCCAGGGCACGTTGATCTCGAAGCCGATCTCCCCGGTAAACGAGACACGGAACAGGCGGCAGGGCACGCCAGCGAAGCGCCCGATCCGCACAGACATGTGCGGCATCGCTGCATCGGAGACATCGATTCCCTCGACCAACGGCGCAATCAGGGTGCGCGCCTGCGGACCCTGCACGGCGATGACGGCGTACTGCTCCGTGACCGAAGTGAGGTAGACCTGCAGCTCGCTCCATTCCGTCTGCAGGTAGTCCTCCATGAATGCGAGCACGCGCGCTGCGCCGCCGGTGGTCGTGGTGACATGAAAACGATCGGGCGCAAGCTTTGCCACGATGCCGTCGTCGTAGATGTGGCCGTCTTCGCGCAGCATCAAAGCGTAGCGGCAGCGTCCCGGCGCAAGCTTGTCGAAACTGTTGACGTACATGCGATTCAGGAATTCAAGGGCGTCGCGGCCGACGACCTCGATCTTGCCGAGCGTGGAACCGTCGAACACGCCGCCGCTCGCGCGCACCGCGCGGCATTCCCTCGCCACCGCCGCGTGCAGGTCTTCTCCCTGCCGGGGAAAGGCCAGCGCGCGCTTCCATTGCCCTACATCTTCGAACAGAGCGTCTTGCGCTGCGGCCAACGCATGCGACGGCGTTTCGCGCACCGGGTCGAACAGCGCGCCGCGATGCGCCCCGATCAGCGCTCCGAACGTCACCGGCGTATACGGCATGCGGAACGTCGTCGTGCCGATCTCGGGAATCGGCCGTCCGAGGCGCTCGGCCACCAGCCCCAGCGCATTCATGTTCGAGGTTTTCCCCTGATCGGTGGCCATGCCCGTGGTCGTATAACGCTTGACGTGCTCGATCGACTCGAAACCTTCCCGCAGCGCGAGGCCGATGTCCTTGGCCGTGACATCGTTCTGGAAGTCCACGAAGGCCTGGACGCGGGACGGATCACGATCGGTGGGCAGCACTCGCACGGGCACGAAGCCAACCGCGGTCGGTGACACCGCGAAGCGCCGTGCATCGGTCGATCCTGTCGCGGCGGCACCCGCGCTCCAGCCGTCGATCAGGCACTCGGCAAGCGAATAAACGCCGCGCGCGGCGCCGGCGCTGCGCAGCCCGTAAATGCCTCCGGCCGGAATGAACGCGTCGAGCGCGTCGTCGAAGTGCAGCTTACCGCGTGCCTGCGAATGCAGGTGCACGGCGGGTGTCCAGCCGCCGTGCATCGCCACGGCGTCGCATGCGATCCGTCGTGATACGCGGAAGCGGCCGTTCTCGCACGGCGCAACCTGCAAGGCCGAAATGCGCGAGCGTCCTTCGGTCCCTGTGATCGTATAGCCCGTGAGGACTTCGATTCCCAGCGCGCGCAGCGGCGCCGGATCCGGGCACCGGGAAGCTGCGCGTGTATCCACCAGGAGGGTCACGGCAACGCCGGCAGCGTGCAGTTCGCGAGCGACCGTATAGGCGGCATCACCGCAAGTAGCGACCACCACGCGGTGACCCGGCGAAACCCCGTAGCGATTCACGTAAGCGCGCACGCTTTCGGCGAGCAGGATGCCGGGACGGTCGTTGCCGTCGAAGACGAGCGGCCGTTCATGCGCACCGGCAGCGACCACGATCTGTCCGGCGCGCACCTGCCATAGCCGCTCGCGCGGCAGATCGTGGTTTCCCGCCGGCGGGATGCGCTCGAGGATGCCCACGTGGTTGTGGCCGAATAGGCCGAACACCGTCGCGCGCGAAAGCAGGGTTACGCCGTCACGCGCGCGCAGCGTGGCGATCGCATCCTCCACCCATGCTCCGGCCGCCTTGCCGTCGATCTCGGATGCGGGATCGTGCAACAGGCTGCCGCCCCACGCGGATTGCTCGTCAGCGAGCATCACGCGAGCACCGTGCGCCGATGCGGCCAGCGCGGCCGCCAGGCCGGCCGGACCGCCGCCCGCGATCAGTACGTCGCAGTGGGCATGGCGGTGCTGGTAGCGATCGGGGTCCCGTCCTTCGGGCGCGCGGCCCAGCCCGGTCGCCGCGCGTATCGCCGGCTCGTAGACTTTCTTCCAGAACGGCGCCGGCCACATGAACGTCTTGTTGTAGAAACCCGCGCTCAAGAGCGGAGAGAAAACATCGTTGATCGCACCGATGTCGAATTCGAGCGAGGGCCAGTGATTCTGCGACACGGCATCCAGACCCTCGCGCAATTCGATCACGGTGGACCGCGTATTGGGATCGGTGCGCCCGCCGTCGCCGCGCAGGGTGACGAGGGCGTTGGGTTCCTCGGAGCCATGCGCCACGATTCCACGCGGCCGGTGATACTTGTACGAGCGCGCAACGAAAACGCGGCCGTTCGCGAGCAAGGCAGAGGCGAGGGTGTCACCGGCATATCCCGCCATCCATTCTCCATTGAACGAGAATCCGAGCGGCGTCCGGCGGTCGATGCGACCGCCCTGCGGCAAGCGGAAGGGCTGCAGGCGCTCTGGCGCGTTCATGCGCCTTCCTTATCGATCGCGGGCCGCGGCTCGCCGCTCCGATAGGTCACCGTGATGCGGTCGCTCACCGTGTCGCGCAGTGCGTTGAACCAGCGCTGGCAGCCGTGCGCGTGCAGCCAGCGTTCGGCGTGCATGCCCCTCGGATTCGTGCGGTAGAAGAGAAATGCAGCCCATTGCGCGTCGTCGAGTTGCGACGGATCGGCGGGACGGGCGATATGGGCTTCGCCGCCGCCGCGGAATTCGATCTCCGGACGGGGGCCGCAATAGGGACATGTGATGAGCAGCATGGTGCCGGACGATCAGTGCGCTACCGCAGCCGCAGCCGCCTCGTCGATCAAGCGCCCGGTGCGGAACCGGTCGAACGTGAACGGCGCATTGATCGGATGCGGCGCGTCTTTGGCGATGGTGTGCGCGAACACGTGGCCCGAGCCGGGCGTGGCCTTGAATCCGCCGGTGCCCCAGCCGCAGTTCACGTAGAGACCCTCTACCGGCGTCTTGCCGATGATCGGCGAGCGGTCGGGCGTCACGTCGACGATGCCGCCCCAATTGCGCAGCATCCGCAGCCGCGTGAACATCGGGAACAGTTCGCAGATCGCTTCCAGCGTGTGCGTGGTGATGTGCAGCCCCCCGGTCTGGCTGTAGGACACGTACTGGTCGGTGCCCGCACCGATCACGAGCTCGCCCTTGTCCGACTGGCTGATGTAGGCGTGGACGGTGTTCGACATCACCACGCAGGGAAATACCGGCTTGACCGGTTCGGATACCAGCGCCTGCAGCGGGAAGCTCTCGAGCGGCATGCGCAGCCCGGCGCGCGCCATCACCACGCTTGTATGTCCGGCCGTGACGACCCCGACCTTGGGTGAGCCGATGGCGCCGAGATTGGTGACCACGCCTTCTACGGCGCCGGCGTTGTCGCGGCGTATCTCGAGCACCTCGCAATTCTGGATGATGTCCACGCCGAGCGCGTCGGCCGCGCGTGCGTAGCCCCAGGCCATTGCGTCGTGGCGAGCGACGCCGCCTCGCCGCTGGAGCGCAGCGCCGATCACCGGGTAACGCGCATCCGGATCGATGACCAGCGGCGGACAAAATGCCTCGGCCTCGGCCGCGCTCAGCCACTCGTTGTCCACGCCGTTCAGCCGGTTGGCGTAGATGTGGCGCTTGAACACCTGCACGTCGTGCGTGTTGTGCGCGAGCATCAGCACGCCGCGTGCGGAATACATGACGTTGTAGTTGAGGTCCTGCGACAGACCTTCCCACAATTTCACCGCGTGGTCGTACAGGTGCACGCTTTCGTCGTAGAGGTAATTCGAACGCACGATGGTCGTGTTGCGCCCGGTGTTGCCACCGCCGATCCAGCCCTTTTCCAGCACGGCGATGTTCGTCAACCCGTGCTCCTTCGCCAGGTAATACGCGGTGGCGAGGCCATGACCGCCACCGCCTACGATTACCGCGTCATAGGCGGCTCTGGGCTGGGGCGAGCGCCATTGCCGCGCCCAGCCTGCGTGGCCCGAAAGCGCATTGCGCACGAGAGCGAATATCGAAAAGCGATCGGTGCGGGCCATCACGTCAGGTTATGCGAGAACCCGATCACAGGTAAATCGCTCGCACGATGTCGTCGTAGCTGCCAGACCGTGCGCTGACCGCGCCGCCGTCCGCCACCAGGCCATCGCGCAGGATCAGGTAGCGGTCTGCGGCTTTCAGCGCGAGACCGAGGTTCTGCTCGACCAGCAGCATCGTCACGCCGCGCGCGCGCAGCGCGGTCATGGTTCGCGCCGTCTCGGCCACCAACTGCGGCGACAGGCCGCCCGAGGGCTCATCGAGCAGCAGCAGGCGCGGCCGGCTCATCAACGCGCGTCCGATTGCGACCATCTGCTGCTCGCCGCCGGAGAGCGTGCGCAGCACCTGCCGGCGCCGCTCATCGAGACGCGGAAACAGCGCATACATTTCCGGCAGCCGGGCATCGTTTTCGGCAATGCTGCGCGTGTGCCCGCCGAGCAGCAGATTGTCCTCCACCGACAGGTCGGGAAACAAATCGCGCGACTGGGAGACCTGCACCACGCCGTGCCGCACCACGCGGTGCATCGGCCAGCCGGAGGTTCTGACACCGGCAACCTCTACGTCACCGGCGGCAATCGCGATCCAACCGGAAATCGCATTCAGGCAAGTTGACTTGCCGCTGCCGTTGGGGCCGAGCAGCGCCACCGATTCCCCCGCGGCCAGCGCAAACTCCACGCCGCGGAGGATTTCGCGAGGCCCGAAGGCAACGCGCAAGCCCGCCACCCGCAGCAAGGCATCAGGCATGGCCGAGATAGGCTTCGAGCACCGCGGGATCGGTGCGGATCGCGGCGGGCGGCCCCTCCGCGATCTTGGCCCCGCCGTTGAACACGGCAATCACGTCGGCGGCTGCCATGACGAGATCGATGGCGTGTTCGATCAGCAGCACGGCGATCCCCGTCTCTCCCGCAAGACGCCGGATGAGTTCGACCAGTTGCGCGCGCACCGGCGGCGCGAGCCCCACCGCGGGCTCGTCGAGCAGCAGGAGTGGCGGCTCGGCGGCGACCGCGCGAACGATTTCGATGGTGCGCTGCTGGCCGCCTGACATCGTATTCACCTGCACGTCGGCAAGATGCGACACGCCCAGCCCATCGAGCAAGCGCCGTGCGCGGGCGACGGCGTCGCGCTCGGCGGCCCGCGATGCGCGGGTGCCGAACAGGATGCCGGCAAAACTCGCATCGATGCGCGCGTGCAGTCCGGCAAGCACGTTCTCGAGCCCGGTGAGTTCCGGGAACAATCCGCCGTTCTGAAACGTGCGTCGCACGCCGCGCGCCGCGATCGCATGCGGGGCAAGGCCGTGAATTGCCGAACCGTTGAGCGAAATGCTGCCCGCGGCGATCGGGACGTAACCGGAGATCGCATTGAACAGCGTGGTCTTGCCCGCGCCGTTCGGCCCGATGAGCGCCTTGATCTCGCCGCCGCGCGCGCTCAGGTCCACGTTGCTCAAGGCCTGCAGACCTGCGAATTGCACATTCACGCCCGCGAGTTGGAGCAACGCCGCCATCAGCGCTCCCGGTAATATCGATCGCGTAACGCAGGCCAGCGCTTTGCGCACAAGGCCGACAGGCCGCGCGGCTGTATCAGCAGGAACACGATCAACAGCCCGCCGAAAAACATTTCGTAAAGGCCGGGGAAAGGACGGAAGAATTCCGGCAGCGCCGTCAGCGCGAGCGCGCCGAGCACGCTGCCGAACAGGCTGCCGAGGCCGCCCACCAGCACCATCGCGAAATGCAGGATCAACTCGATCAGGCCGAAGCTCTCCGGAATCACCTGGCCGATCAGCACCGCGAACAAGCTGCCGGCAATACCGACGACGAAACCCGACAGCGTAAACGCCAGCACGATATAGCGCCCGGTCGGGATCGCCAGCGAAGCGGTGGCGAGTTCGTTGTCGCGGATCGCGACGATCGCGCGCCCGATCTTGGAGCGCATCAGGTTCGACACGGCCTTGACGATCACCGTCACGATCAGCAGAAACACGTAGAACCTCGCCGTTTCGCTCTCGAGCGCGATGCCGAAGAAATCGGCGTGCCGCACCGTAAGGCCGTCGGTCCCGCCGCTGAGCGCTTCGCCGTGAATGTAGCTCCAGCGCAGCAGTTCGCCGAACGCGAGCGTCACGATCGCGAGGTAGTAATTGCGAATGCCGCGCAACGCGGTCACGCTCGCCAGAAATCCGGCTGCGGCGCCCGCCGCGCCTGCGGGCGGGATCGCCGCCCAGAACGGCCAGCCTGCGTGCGCCATGAGAATCGCGGCGGTGTACGCGCCGATGCCGAACAGGGCGGTATTGGCGAACGCGAGCTGGCCCAGATTGCCGAGCACCAGATTGAAGCCGACCGTCACCAGCACGTAGACCAGCGTGAGGTTGACGATGAACTGCGTATAGGGGTTGGCAAACAGCGGGATCACAAGCGCGAGCAATGGCGCCGCGTAGAACACGCGCGTGCCGAGCGCCCGGTGCGCCAAAGCGTGCTGCGGCGTCTGGCCGTTCACACGCGCTCCGCGACTGCCTGCCCGAACAGTCCGCTGGGCCGAAGCGCCAGCACCAGGATGATCACCAGATACGCCGTGATGTCGATCAGCTTGGTCGACACGTAACCGCCGACCCATTGTTCGGCGACCCCGAGCAACAACCCGCCGGCAACCGCCCCGCCCAGCGAACCGAAGCCGCCGAGGGTCATCGCGGCGAAGCCCTTGATCAGGAAACCGGCGCCGAGTCCGGGATGGAGCAGCGTGAGCGGCGCCACCAGCACGCCGCCGATCGCGCCCATCGCCGCACCGACGCCCCACATCACGCCGTGAAACGCGCGCACGTTGATCCCGACCAGCGCGGCGCCGCGCTCGGATTGGCACACCGCCTGCATGATGCGTCCGGCGGAGGTGCGGTAGAACAAGCCGAAGAACAGCATCAACAGCACGCCGACAGCAGAAAAAATCACCAGCGCATCGGCCGTGACCACCAGCTCGCCGAGCATCACCGGCGGGAAGTCGAACACGCGCGGCATCGGCAGCACTTCGCGCCCCCAGACGGCGCGCGCTGCACCGCGCAGCAGGTAGCCGACTGCGATGCACATCAGCGCGAAACCGATGTGCGGCCCCGCCTTGATGCGCTCGATCAGGCCGATTTCGATCAGCGCTCCGAGGATGAACAGCAGCGCTACCGCTGCGATCGCCGAAGCCGGAAACGGCAGGCCGGCGAGCACCACCAGCAGATACACGACGAACGCGCCGGCCATCACCAGGTCGCCATGGCCGAAATTCACAACGGTGGTCGCCCGATAGACCACGCACATCGACAATGCGACGAGCGCGTAGATCGCGCCCTGAGCGAGGCCGCTCAGGGCGAGCTGCAGGAAGAACACGCGGACCGCCTTCGGCTAGAGCCGCTGCCCCCAGGCTTTGAGCACCGTGGGCTTGCCACTGACGAAACCGGCGATCCCCACTTCCTTGACGCCGTCGCGGTCGGCAGCGGTCCAGGTGATCCGGCCCGCGAGCACTCCGGTGTCGAAATCCCTGGTCTTGTCGAGTTCGGCGATGAATTTTTCGCGGCTCAGATCACGCCCCGAGCGCTTGAGCGCTTCCACCACCGCGGCGCCGCCGCCCATCGAGATCAGGCTGAATGCGGTCACCGACTCGCTCGGGTAGTACTTCTTCAGGATGTCGACGAATCGCTTGAGCCGCGGGCCATCCAGGTTGTCGGCATACATGTGCGGCACGAAGTAGTTAGCGACGGTGTCCAGATCGCCCACGCGCTTGAGGGTGTTTTCGAGATCGGTCCCCGCGGTGCCCATCACCGGCGCATTGAGTCCGAATTTCTTCGCATCTTTCAGGAAGATCGCGGTTTCGGCCTCGTAGAGGCAAGCAATGACGAAATCCGGATTGGCCTGCTTGATCCTGAGGGTTTGCGCCGTGGCGTCGGTCTGGCCGCGTTCGAGGGCGACCTCCACGACCGGCTTGATGCTCTGGGAGGCGAGAAACTCCATGGCAGGACCGCAATAACTCTTCGCCCAGTCATCCGTATGCTGGATCACCGCCACCTTCGCGACTCCCGGCTTCGTCATGACGAACCGTCCCATTGCCAGACCCATGGTCTTGCCGACCGGCACCCCGTGAAAGATGTTCTTCGTTGCGGGCGACGAGATCGCGCCATTGGCGGCATGTGCGATGACCCACGGAATCCCCGCTTCGAGCACCACCGGCTTGATGGCCATCGCCACGGCGCTGCAGGAGTTGCCATGCAGCATGAACACCTTGTCCTGATGGATGAGTTTCTTTACCGCGGCGATGCCTTTCGTGCTGTCGCACGCGTAGTCCTCGAGCACGGTTTCGATCTTGCGTCCGTTCACGCCGCCCTGATCGTTGACCCACTTGTAGTACGCATCGAGCCCGATCTCGGCCTTGCTGTAGCTCGAACCGCTGCCGGTCAATGGCGCCATCACGCCGATCTTGATCGCGGTATCGGTAATCCCCGCAGTGTCGGCCGCAGACGCAGTCGTTGCCAGCGCATACGCAACAATTGCAATGCACGGCCTGAGCAAATGGACGAACGGTTTCATGCTGACCTCCTGAGTTGGATCGCAACCACGCAATCGACGAAGCGAACGGCAATCTTACGCCATACGGACCACCTCTTCGGCAAGCGCGAGCGACGCGGTCAGGCCCGGAGATTCGATGGCGAACAGGTTTACCAGGCCCGCCACGCCGTGTTCGCGCGCCCCCTGAATGACGAAATCCGCCGCCGGCTCGCCGGGAGGCGTAATTTTCGGCCGGATTCCGGCATAGCCCGGAATCAGTGCGCCGTCGCGCAGTCCGGGCCAGTAGCGGCGCACGGCGGCGTAGAAGCGCTCGGCACGGCGCGGGTCCACGCTGTAGTCGATCGCGTCGATCCATTCGACGTCAGGTCCGAAGCGCGCCTGCCCGGCAAGATCGAGCGTGACGTGTACGCCCAGGCCGCCGGGTTCGGGAACCGGGTACACGAGACGCTTGAACGGCGCGCGGCCGGTCAGTGCGTAGTAGTTGCCTTTCGCGAACCACATCCCCGGGACCTTGGCAGAGGGAAAACCCTCGATGGCGCGCGCAACGCGCGGCGCCACCAGGCCGGCGCAGTTCACGACGGTTCGTGCCGCGAGCCGCATCGGATCCGCGCCGCCGACCTCGAGCTCGATGCGCCCATCGTCGCACACGTGGCCGCGCTGCACCGGCGAACGCAACGCGAGCATCGCCCCGCGTGCCTCGGCATCGCCAAGCAGCGCGAGCATGAACGCGTGGCTGTCGATGATGCCCGTGGAGGGCGAATGCAGCGCCGCGGCGCAGGCGATTTCGGGCTCCATCGAAAGCGCCTGCGCCACGGCAATGCGGACCACATCGCTCACGCCGTTGGCATGCGCCCTGGCGTGGATAGCCTCGAGTTCCGCCTTTTGCGCCGCGTCGGCAGCGACGATCAACTTGCCGCAGCGCGCGTGCGGCACACCGTGTTCGGCGCAGTACCGGTAAAGCCGTTCGCGCCCCTCGACGCAAAGGCGCGCCTTGAGCGAGCCCCTGGGGTAGTAGATCCCGGCGTGAATTACTTCGGAATTTCGCGAACTGGTGTGCGATCCGATGGTATCTTCCGCCTCGAGCACAACCACTTCACGCCCGCCGAGCGCGAGCGCGCGCGCCACGGCGAGCCCGACGACCCCCGCTCCGATGACTATCGCATCCACGCTCTCCATGGCCGGGAAAACTAACACATTCCGCTGGCAGTTCTGGATAGACCGGGGCGGCACGTTCACCGACGTGGTGGCGCGCCGTCCGGACGGCAGCCTCGTGACGCACAAGCTGCTCTCGGACAACCCCGAGCGCTACGCCGACGCCGCACTCGCCGGCATTCGAGCACTGCTCGGACTCGGGCCGCAGGCCGCGATTCCCGGCGAAGCGATCGAGGCGGTGAAGATGGGCACCACGGTCGCCACCAATGCGCTGCTCGAGAGGACGGGCGAACCCACGGTGCTGCTCGTGACGCGTGGATTTCGCGACGCCCTGCGCATCGCCTACCAGAACCGGCCGCGCCTGTTCGACCGGCACATCGTCCTGCCCGAACTGCTCTACAAGGAGGTGGTGGAGGTAGAGGAGCGGATCGGCGCTCACGGGGAGGTGCTGGTGCCGCTCGACGAGGCAAAGGCGCGCGCCGACCTCGAGCGCGCGGCAGCGGCGGGCTACCGCTCGGTGGCGATCGTGTTCATGCACGGCTACCGCTATACGGATCACGAAACGCGTGTCGCCGCACTCGCCCGCGCGGCGGGCTTCGCGCAGATCTCGGTCTCGCACCGCGTCAGTCCGCTCATGAAGTTCGTCGGTCGCGGCGATACGACGGTGGTCGATGCGTACCTTTCACCGATCCTGCGCCGCTACGTGGACCGCGTGGCCGGCGAACTTTCGGGCGTGCGCCTGATGTTCATGCAATCGAACGGCGGCCTGACGGATGCGCGGCGCTTCCAGGGCAAGGATTCGATCCTTTCCGGCCCCGCGGGCGGCATCGTGGGCGCCGTACGCACGTCGCAGGCAGCGGGTTTCGAAAAGATCATCGGATTCGACATGGGCGGAACTTCGACCGACGTATCGCACTACGCAGGGGAATTCGAGCGCGAATTCGAAACACGTGTTGCCGGTGTGCGCATGCGCGCCCCGATGATGAGCATCCACACGGTGGCGGCGGGGGGGGGTCGATCCTGCACTTCGACGGCGCGCGCTACCGGGTCGGCCCCGATTCGGCCGGCGCCAATCCGGGACCGGCGAGCTATCGCCGCGGCGGGCCTCTTGCTGTCACCGATGCGAACGTGATGCTCGGCAAAGTTCAGCCGGCGTATTTCCCATGCGTGTTCGGCGCGGGCGGCGGCGAGGCGCTCGACGGCAAAGTGGTGCTGGAGAGATTTTCCGCGCTGGCAGAAGAAATCCGCCGCGCCACCGGAAATGCGCGGACTCCCGAGCAGGTCGCCGAAGGATTCGTCGAAATTGCGGTGGGCAACATGGCCAACGCGATCAAGCACATCTCGGTGCAGCGCGGCCACGATGTCACCGAGTACACGCTGTGCTGCTTTGGCGGGGCCGCGGGGCAGCATGCCTGCCTCGTCGCCGACGCGCTGGCGATGACGCGCGTGTTCATCCATCCGTTCGCCGGAGTGCTCTCGGCCTACGGCATGGGGCTGGCCGACCAGACCGCCATGCGCGAGAAGTCGATCGAGGTCCGCCTCGAGGGCGCTAGTCGCGCGGTGCTGGAAGAGGAACTGGAACGGCTGGCGTGCGCGGCGCGCGAGGAACTGCTCGCCCAAGGGGTATCGGACGAACGCATGCGAGTCGTGCGGCGTGTGCACCTGCGCTATGAAGGGACGGACAGCGCGCTCGTCGTGCTATTCGGGACGCTCGGGGAAATGCTCGGGCAGTTCGAGTCGGCTTATCGCAAGCAGTTTTCGTTTCTCATGCCGGGCAAGGCGCTGATTGTCGAGGCCGTGTCGGTGGAAGCGATTGGCGCGGGAGAATCGCCGCCTGAGACCGAAGTGGCCGGACGGGCATCAGAGGCGCCCGCGGCGATCGACCGCGCGCGCATGTTCACCGGCGGCACCTGGCATGACACGCCGGTGTACCGGCGCGAAGAACTCGGGGCCGGGGCGAGGCTCGACGGCCCAGCGGTCATCGCCGAGGCCAACGCGACGACCGTGGTCGAACCGGGCTGGCGCGCCGAAGTCACGCGCCTCGGCCACCTCGTGCTCGAGCGCGCGGTAGCGCGCGAGCGGCGTACGGCACTCGGCACACAGGCCGATCCCGTCATGCTCGAGATCTTCAACAACCTTTACATGTCGATCGCCGAGCAGATGGGACTGCGGCTGCAGAACACCGCTTATTCGGTCAACATCAAGGAGCGGCTCGACTTTTCCTGCGCGTTGTTCGATGTCGAAGGAAACCTCATCGCCAACGCGCCGCACATGCCGGTGCATCTGGGTTCGATGGGTGAGTCGATCCGTACCGTCATGCGCGAAAACGCCGGAACGATGAAACCCGGGAACGTCTACGTCCTCAACGCGCCCTATAACGGCGGCACGCACTTGCCGGACGTCACAGTGATCACTCCGGTGTTCGATAGGGCGGGACGGGAGATCCTGTTTTACGTGGGCTCGCGCGGCCACCACGCCGACATCGGCGGAATCACGCCGGGATCCATGCCGCCGGATTCCAAAACGGTGGACGAGGAAGGCGTCCTGATCGACAACTTCCTGTTGGTCGAAGAAGGGCGCATGCGCGAGCAGGAGACGATCGCGCTGCTTTCCTCCGGCCGCTATCCGGCGCGCAACGTGCAGCAGAACATCGCAGATCTGCGCGCGCAGGTGGCTGCCAACGAGAAGGGCGTGCAGGAATTGCGGCGCATGGTGGAGCACTTCGGTCTGGAAGTCGTGCGAGCCTACATGCGTCACGTGCAGGACAACGCCGAGGCCTCCGTGCGGCGTGTGCTGGGCGTGCTCAAGGACGGGGCATTCGAGTTTCCGCTGGACAACGGCGCGGCGGTCCGGGTAAGGATACGGATTTCGGCGGACCGCCGCAGCGCGAGCATCGATTTCACGGGCACCTCGGCGCAGTTGCCGGACAATTTCAACGCGCCCAAGGCGGTCGCGATGGCGGCGGTGCTGTATGTCTTCCGCACGCTGGTCGATGACGAGATTCCGCTCAATGCCGGTTGCCTGAAACCGCTCGAAGTGATCGTTCCCGAAGGATGCATGCTCAATCCTCGCTATCCGGCTGCGGTCGTGGCGGGCAACGTCGAGACTTCGCAGTGCATTACCGACTGCCTGTACGGCGCGCTCGGCGTCATGGCCGCTTCGCAGGGCACGATGAACAATTTCACCTTTGGAAACGACCGCTACCAGTACTACGAGACCATCGCAGGCGGTTCGGGCGCGGGTCCGGGTTTTGCCGGAGCCGACGTGGTGCAGACGCACATGACCAACTCGCGGCTGACCGACCCGGAAATTCTGGAGTGGCGTTTCCCGGTCCTGCTGGAGAGCTTTTCGATACGCCTGGGTTCGGGCGGGAAAGGACACTGGAGGGGCGGACACGGTGCCGTTCGGCGGGTGCGTTTTCTCGAGCCGATGACCGCGGCCATCCTTTCCGGCCATCGGCTCCTGCGGCCGCATGGCATGGCGGGCGGGGAGCCCGGCCAGCCCGGACGGAACTGGATTCGGCGCAGCGGCGGCGGCATTTCGGAACTCGGCCCCAACGACAAGGCGGAGATGCAGGCCGGCGACACGTTCGTAATCGAAACCCCGGGTGGCGGGGGATGGGGTCCGAGCGATTAACCGAATCCACTCGCCCATATACAATACCCGGACCCTGGGAGGGTGCCCACCGCGACGGCCGGGTAAAACGCGTCTTGAGAGCCTATGAACGAAACGTCGATCTTTTCGAAGACCGGTAAGGGGATGCAGGAGGCTTCCGGCAAGACCAGCCTTCTGTCGCGTGCCACGCGCAAAATCCTCACGGAGATCGACGGCAAGTCTCCGCTGCTTGAACTGGCGATGAAATTCCCGGAAATCGGCGGCGGCAAGCTCGAGGCGGCCGTCGCGCAGATGGAAAGAGAAGGGTTCATTCGCGAGCTCGCTTCGAGCGCCTCGGCGGCGGCTCCGGCGCGTCCACAGGCACCGGCTCCGGCGCGCCCGCAGGCACCGACGCCGCCGCCGGCCGACGACGGGGAAGAACTCGATTTTACGGCCGCGATGTCTTCCGGGTCGGACACTGCCAGGGGGCGGGAGGACGCCGGGCGAAAAGAGAAGGACGACGCGCTGCGCAAGGGCCAGGCTTCGGCGGCCCTCAAGGCGCGTCTGGACGCGGAACAAAAAGCGAAGGCGATGGCCGAGGCGCAGGCGCGAGTGCGCGCGCTTACCGAGGCGAAGGCGAAAGCGGAAGCGGCTGCCAAGGCCAAGGCGCTCGCGGATGCGCAGGCGCGCGCGAAAGCACAGGCAGAGGCGAAGGTCAGGGCGGAGATTGAAGCGGAGGCCAAGGCCAAGGCGGAGGCCGAAGCAAAGGCGAAGACGGAAGCGGAGGCGCGAGCCAAGGCGGAAGCAGAAGCGAAAGCAAGGGCGTTGGCTGAGGCAGAAGCGCTGGTGCGTCTGGAAGCAGAACGTAAAGCGAAGGAAGAATCGGAGCGGGTCGCGCGCGAAGCTGAAGAGCTGGCGCGCCGCGAAGCCGAGGAGAAGGCGCAGCGCGAGGCCGAAGAACTCCGCGCGAAGCTCGACGAAGAGCGCAGGGCGCGCGAGGAAGCCGAACGCAGGGCGAAGGAAGAAGCTGAGAGAACGGCGCGCGAAGCCGAAGAGCGGGCACGGCGCGAGGCCGAGGAGAAGGCCCGGCGCGAAGCTGAGGAGAAGGCCCGGCGCGAGGCGGAGGAGAAGGCGCGGCGCGAATCCGAAGAACTCCGCGCGAAGCTCGAAGAAGAGCGCAGGGCGCGCGAGGAAGCCGAACGCAAGGTGAAGGAAGAAGCCGAGCGAACGGCGCGCGAGGCCGAAGAGCGGGCCCGGCGCGAGGCGGAGGAGAAGGCACGGCGCGAAGCCGAAGAGAAGGCCCGGCGCGAGGCCGAAGAGAAGGCCCGGCGCGAGGCCGAAGAGAAGGCCCAGCGCGAAGCCGAGGAACTCCGCGCGAAGCTCGAGCAAGAGCGCAGGGCGCGCGAGGAGGCCGAACGCAAGGCGAAGGAAGAAGCCGAGCGAACGGCGCGCGAGGCCGAAGAGCGTGCGCGTCGCGAGGCGGAGGAGAAGGCGCGGCGCGAAGCCGAAGAACTTCGCGCGAAACTCGAAGAAGAGCGCAGGGCGCGCGAGGAAGCCGAACGCAGGGCGAAGGAAGAAGCCGAGCGAACGGCGCGCGAGGCCGAAGAGCGAGCCCGGCGCGAGGCCGAGGAGAAGGCACGGCGCGAAGCTGAAGAACTCCGCGCGAAGCTCGAAGAAGAGCGCAGGGCGCGCGAGGAAGCTGAGCGCGTCGCACGCGAAGCCGAAGAACGCGCACGCCGCGAGGCTGAGGAGAAGGCCCGGCGTGAAGCCGAGGAATTGCGCGCGAGGCTCGAGGAAGAGCGCCGCGCACGAGAGGAGGCCGAGCGCAGGGCGAAAGAAGAGGCTGAGCGTCTTGCGCGGGAGGCTGAGGAGCGCGTTCATCGCGAAGTGGCGGAAAAGACCAGGCGCGAGACCGAATTGTTGCGCGAGCAGATCGAACAAGAGCGCCGGGCGCGCGAGGACGCCGAGCGCAGAGCGAAGGAAGAAGCGGAGCGTAGAGGGAAAGAAGACGCCGAGCGTAAGGCGAAAGAGGACGCCGAGCGCAAGGCGAAAGAGGAAGCCGAGCGCAAGGCGAAAGAGGAAGCCGAGCGTAAGGCGAAAGAGGAAGCCGAGCGCAAGGCGAAAGAGGAAGCCGAGCGTATGGCGAAAGAGGACGCCGAGCGTAAGGCGAAAGAGGACGCCGAGCGTAAGGCGAAAGACGAAGCGGTGCACAAAGCGAAGCAAGAGGCTGAACGCAAGCAACGCGAGGCAGACGAGGCCGCGCGTGCAGCAGTCGAAGCTAAGTCGGCTGCCGCGAGTCCCGTTTCCAAGCCCGGCGCTGAAGCTTCGTTCAGCGACTCGCTGCTTGGCGACCTGGATTCCTTTTCTCAACGGGAGGGCGGTGACACGGCTGCGAAACCGGATGCCAAGGCCAAGCCTGCCCCTGTTACGCCCCCTCCCATAGCGGCGGGTGGAGACTCGTTTGGCGATTCGCTGCTCGGCGACCTGGATTCATTCTCCCAACGGGAAGGCGAGGAGGCGAAGAAGAAGGAAGAAGACGAGCGCCTTCGGAAGGAAGCTGAAGTCAAGGCGAAGCGGGAAGCAGAGGAGCGCACGCGCAGGGAGGAAGAAGAACGCAAGCGCCAGGAGGAAGAAGAGCTCCGCGGAAAGGAGGAGGAGGCACGCAAAGCACACGAGGCGGAAGA
Source organism: Betaproteobacteria bacterium (assembly GCA_016195915.1). GTDB lineage: Bacteria > Pseudomonadota > Gammaproteobacteria > Burkholderiales > SG8-39 > JADGRQ01. Next base: position 176,058 of record JACPYS010000012.1, read on the forward strand.
GCTCAGGAAAAAAGAACAGGAAGAACGCGAGCAGGCCGAAGCGGCGGAACGCAAGCGCAAGGCCGAGGAATCAAGGCGCAAGGCCGCGCAGGCCGCTGCTGGTCCGGCTGTGGGCACGGCTGCACGGGTCTCGGCTGCCAAGCCTGCCGACGACGATATTCCGTTCTCCGAAGACGACCTGGACATGGAGGACGTGCTGCGCGACCAGCGTGCCGTGTCCAAGGAATCGGGCGCAGCCGCGGGTGGAGCCGTGCGGGGGGCGAAAGGCGCGCAGGAGGCCGATGCGGCCCCGGCGGTGGCGAAGAAGCCGCCGGTCAAGTGGGGGAAACCCGTCGCGATCGGCTTGTTCGCGTTCCTCGTCGGCGGCATCGGGCTGATTCACGTGATGCCGTTGTCGAGCGCTGATTACGCCAAAGCCCTGTCCGGCGCGATCGGCCGGCCGGTGAAGATTCGCTCGGTGCACGTTTCACTGTTCACCGGGGTCGAACTCAAGGCCGAAGATGTCGACATCGGCGAAGGCGGCCGCATTCCGCACGTGCGCGCCACTCCCGAAGTGGGCTCGCTGTTCGGCGAAAAGAAGGTGTTCTCGCAGATTACGCTCGACGGCGCCGTGTTGCCGCAGGCCATCCTTGGCGAGGTACTGTTGGGAAGCATGCAGGGCGATGGCTTGCGCGTTGGACGACTGCGCTTTTCGGATCTGCAGATCGATGGAGACCTCGCATTGCCGAAACTTTCCGGCGAAGTCGGGTTCGGTGACGGGGGACGCATCAGTTCCGTTTCCCTGAAAGGCGGCGGAGAAGCGAAGGTCACGGGGCAGATGCAGCCCCAGAGCGGCACGATCGCGTTCGAGATCAACGCCGAAAGCGCCACGATCCCGTTCGTGCCCGGCATCAATTTGTCGAATTTCGGCATGAAAGGCACTGCAAACCAGCAGGAGGCAAACGTCACCCAGTTCAGCGGCAAGGCGTTTGAAGGGATCCTGAGCGGAAATGCGCGCATCCGCTGGTCTGGCGGCTGGAACGTGGCGGGCGAGCTCACCGCCAGGCAGATGAACGCCGCGGTATTCGCGCCAACGCTGATTTCCGATGGCAGGCTCGAGGGGAGCGGGCGTTTTTCGCTGACCGGCCCTGATCCGGCGAAGCTCGGGCCCAACGGCCGGATGGAGGGAACGTTCAACATCTCCAAGGGCGCGGTCGGCAGCGTCGACCTCTCGCGCATGCTCCAGAGCGCGAGCGGCACGATCGGCGGAGGCCGCACGCCATTCACCGAACTCACTGCGCGCGGCGCCTACAACAAGGGAGCGGTCGAATTGCGCGATATCCGCGTGAACGCAGGCTTGCTCAGCGCCACGGCGAGCCTGGATATCGATGCGGTCGGTAACCTCCTCGGGAAGATCAATGCGGAGGTCAAGACGGCAAGCACCAGTTTGCGAGGCGCGCTTGGCGTCAGCGGAAAGCTTGCGGATCCGATGGTGAAGCGCTAGGAGGGGGGACGGGGGAACCTGGGTTCCCCTGTAACGACAGCGGCCGGAGGCATCCGGTATAATTCCACTTTACCGGATCGCCGCGTAAATGGCCCAGATCCTTCGACTGCGGGGCGCGATCGCGCTCTCGCAGTTTCGCATCACCAAGCTTGTTGCCCGTTTAACGGAACTCGATCCCGCAATCGAGCGGCTTGGTGCGGAGTACACGCATTTCGTGGAATGCGTGGATGAACTCGACGCGCGCGAGATGCTTTTGCTCGAGCGGCTCCTCGCGTACGGGGAGCCGGTGCAAGGCGCGGCCAACGGCGCGCTGTTTCTCGTCGTCCCCCGCATCGGAACGATTTCCTCGTGGTCGTCGAAGGCGACCGACATCGCCCATTCCTGCGGTTTGACGAAAGTCCGCCGCATCGAGCGCGGCACCGCGTTCCGGGTTGCGGCGCGCCGTACGCTTGAAATGGCGCAGCGCGCCGCCATCGCGCCGCTGCTTCACGATCGTATGACCGAGACGGTTCTCGCGGCGCCGGAGCAGGCCGACGCGCTGTTTCAGCACGTTCCGCCGCGGCCGCTGGCACGCATTGCTCTGCTCTCGCGCGGCCGCGCCGCGCTGGAGGAAGCGAATGCAACGCTCGGATTGGCGCTCTCTGCCGACGAAGTCGATTACCTCGTCGCTGCGCATGCGACACTCGCGCGCGACCCGACCGACGCCGAGCTGACGATGTTCGCGCAGGCAAACTCCGAGCATTGCCGCCACAAGATCTTCAACGGCGAATGGATCATCGATGGCAAGCGGCAGGCCGAGACGCTGTTCGGCATGATTCGCGAAACGGAACGTGCCAATCCGCAGGGCACGGTGCTCGCGTATTCGGACAACGCCGCGATCATGCACGGCCGTCTCGCGCAGCGATTCCAGCCCGATGCCGAACGGCAATGGCGCACCTGCGCGGAACTCACGCATACGGTGATGAAGTGCGAGACGCACAACCACCCGACCGCGATATCGCCGTTTCCGGGCGCTGCCACAGGTGCGGGTGGCGAGATCCGCGACGAAGGTGCGACCGGACGCGGCGCGAAGCCAAAGGCGGGGCTGGTCGGTTTTTCCGTCTCCAACCTGCGCCTTCCCGGTGCGCTTCGGCCGTGGGAAGGCGAGGGCGCCGGCAAGCCCGGGCGCATCGCATCCGCGCTCGACATCATGCTCGAGGGGCCGATCGGCGCCGCGGCATTCAACAACGAATTCGGCCGGCCGAATCTCGCCGGATACTTTCGCAGTTTCGAGATGCAAGTCGCGGGCGTGCAGCGCGGCTACCACAAGCCCATCATGCTCGCCGGCGGCATCGGCAACATCTCCTCCGAACACGTCGGCAAATCGGCGCTGCCGCAGGGCACGCTGCTGATACAGCTCGGCGGTCCCGGAATGCTGATCGGAATGGGCGGGGGCGCCGCGTCCTCCATGGGAGCAGGCACGAATACCGAGGACCTCGATTTCGATTCGGTGCAGCGCGGCAACGCCGAGATGGAACGTCGCGCACAGGAAGTGATCGACCGGTGTTGCCAGCTTGGCAAGGCCAATCCGATCCTGTCGATCCACGATGTGGGCGCCGGAGGGCTGTCTAACGCACTGCCCGAACTTGTTCACGCTGCCGGCCGCGGCGCACGTGTCGACCTGCGCGCCGCGCCTTCCGAGGAAAGCGCAATGTCGCCGCGCGAGATCTGGTGCAACGAGTCGCAGGAGCGGTACATGCTGGCGATCGCACCCGATGAACTTCCGCTGTTCGATGCAATCTGCAAGCGGGAACGCTGTCCCTACGCGGTGCTGGGCTCGGCCACGGATGAGGACCGTCTGGTGGTCGATGATTCGCAGCTCGGCGATACGCCGGTAGACATGCCGCTCGAGACGCTGCTCGGCAAACCGCCCCGGATGCTTCGAGACGTGAGCCGGCTCGCCCGGGTCGAGGCCGAATTCGCGACTCCCGGACTGGACCTGAAGGATGCGGCTTACCGCGTCCTGCGGCACCCTGCCGTAGCCGACAAGACGTTTCTCGTTTCCATCGGTGATCGCACCGTCGGCGGTTTGTGTTCGCGAGATCCATTCGTCGGGCCATGGCAGGTGCCGGTTGCGGACTGCGCGGTTACGCTGCTCGATTTCGAAGGCTGCGCCGGCGAGGCGTACGCGATCGGCGAAAGAACGCCGCTCGCCGCACTGAACGCGCCTGCTTCCGGGCGCATGGCGGTCGGCGAGGCGCTCACCAATCTCGCCGCGGCGCGCATCAGCGGCCTGAACAGGGTAAAGCTTTCCGCCAACTGGATGGCGGCAGCGGGCTCGCCGGGCGAGGATGCGGACCTGTTCGACACTGTGCGCGCGGTGGCTCTCGAGCTTTGTCCTGCACTGGGTGTGTCGATACCCGTCGGCAAGGATTCCCTTTCGATGCGCACGGCGTGGACGCAAGGCCCCGCGTCGAAGGAGGTCGTCGCACCGGTTTCGCTCATCGTTTCGGCATTTGCGCCAGTTGAGGATGCGCGGGGCACGCTCACACCGCGGCTGCGCAGCGATTGCGGAAATACGGAACTCTTGCTGATCGACCTCGGCCGCGGCAGAAACCGCCTGGGCGGCAGCATCCTCGCCCAGGTGTACGGCCGTTTCGGCCGGAGCGTTCCGGACCTGGACGAGCCGGCGAAACTCGCCGGCCTTTTCGCCGCAGTGCAGCGGCTTGCGGCCGAGCGGCTGATCCTCGCTTACCATGACCGTTCGGACGGAGGATTGTTCGCCACGCTGTGCGAGATGGCGTTTGCGGGACATTGCGGCGTTACGGTGAACCTGGATGAGCTTTGTTTCGACAGACAGATGGACGACGTCGACGGCCTCGAGCGCAATCCGGAGTTGCTCGTGGGTCGTTTGCGCGAGCGCCTGTTTGCCGCGCTGTTTGCCGAGGAACTGGGAGCGGTGCTGCAGATCCGCGCCGCCGATCGGCAACGCGTCATGGACGTGCTGCGCGAGGCGGGAGTGCACGATTGCGCGTGCGTCGTCGGCTTCCCGAATAACCGGGGCGAGGTGCGCGTGGTGCGCAATGCGCGCGCCGTTTTTTCGGAGAGTCGCGTTGAGCTGCAGCGCGCGTGGGCCGAGACCAGCTATTGCATGCAGGCGCTGCGCGACCATCCGGAATGCGCGCAGGAGGAGTACGACCGCCTTCTCGATGCGGGCGATCCGGGTCTCTCGGTTTCGCTCACCTACGATCCCGCGGAGGACATTGCGGCGCCGTTCGTTTCCCTTGGCGCCGGGCCGAAGATTGCCATCCTGCGCGAGCAGGGCGTGAACGGCCAGGTGGAAATGGCCGCTGCATTCCGGCGCGCAGGCTTCAGGCCGTTCGACGTGCACATGACCGACATTCTCGCCGGCCGGACCCGCCTCGAGGAGTTCGCGGGCTTCGTGGCCTGCGGCGGGTTCTCCTATGGCGACGTTCTCGGAGCGGGGCAGGGATGGGCGAAATCGATTCTGTTCAACGAGCGTGCGCGCAGCGCGTTCGAGGGATTCTTCGCACGCGGCGACACGTTTGCGCTCGGGGTGTGCAACGGTTGCCAGATGATGGCGGCGCTCAAGGAACTGATCCCGGGTGCCGGCGCCTGGCCGGTTTTCCTGCGCAACCGCTCGGAACAGTATGAGGCGCGTTTTGTCATGGTCGAGGTGACGGACAGTCCTTCGCTTTTTTTCGCGGGCATGGCTGGAAGCCGCATGCCGATCGCTACTGCCCACGGCGAGGGGTTCGCGCGATTTGCCGAACCCGGCCATCGCGAGCAGGCACAGGTCTGCCTGCGCTTTGTCGATAATCGCGGCAAGGTCGCGGGAACTTATCCATCCAATCCGAACGGTTCGCCGGAGGGAATCACCGGATTGACCACGCCGGATGGCCGGTTTACCGTTGTGATGCCGCATCCGGAACGCATGTTTCGCACCGTGCAGCAGTCCTGGGCGCCGGAGCACGACCGCTTTGCCGTGGATGGCGGGTGGGGAGAAGATTCGCCGTGGATGCGCATGTTTCGCAATGCGCGAGTTTGGCTGGGTTGAAGCGTCGTTAACGAAGGGAGGAGAGCATGAGTATTGCGCGTTACGAGTCGAGTGGCATTCTGTCTTCGGCAGTCGAGCACGGCGACACGGTCTATCTCGCCGGAATCGTTGCCGACGATCCGTCGAAGGACATCAAAGGTCAGACGGAACAGATTCTCGGAAAGATCGACGGCCTGCTGGCGAAGTGCGGGAGCAACAAGTCGAAGGTGATGACGGCGACCATCTGGGTCACCGACATCCGCAATCGCCCTGCGATGAACGAGGCTTGGACGGCGTGGGTCGATCCGAACAATCTGCCCGCACGGGCCTGCGTGGAGGCAAAACTGGCCGATCCGCGCATGCTGGTGGAGATCATGGTGGTGGCGGGGAAGTAGAGGGTGAAGTAGTGATGCGCCAGCGCCGTACGTTTCGTGTTAGACTTTAATGTAAAGTAAACGAGGAAAAGTAAAGCATGAGCGCAGTTGTAAAGATCGCTAAAGTGTCCGGTAAAGGCCAGATTACGCTTCCGCGTGCGGTGCGCAAAGCGCTCGGCACCGATCATGTGCGCATCGTCTCGGAGGCAGGATCGGTGCGTATCGAGCCGGTCAACGATGTCGCCGGCAGTCTTGCGCACTATGCCAAAGGGCGCACACGGATCGCGTTCCGCGTCGCTCGCGAGCAGGCTTGGGAAGCAGTTGTCCGAGAAAAGCACAAGCGTCGTTGACGCAAACGCGATTCTCGCTCTTCTGCTCGGGGGAGAGCGGGTTCACTTCCACCGTGCGCGTGCGTTCTTCGAACCGGTGCGTGAAGGCAAGACTGCTGCCTACGTTCCCGCTGCTGTTCTGGCCGAGTGCGTGTACGTCCTCACGCGCGTATACAAAGTGACCCGCGCCGATGCGGCGACGAAGTTGCTGAGCCTCCTCGACTACCGCGGAGTGATCACGGAGTCTCCGGCCGTTCGGCAAGCCCTGACTTTGTATCGGGATCTGAATGTGGATTTCGTCGACGCACTGGTCGCCGCGACCGCACGCGAGCGCAATTGGGGTGTGTTCAGCTTTGACCGCGATCTGGAGCGATTGACGAAGTGAGCGATCGGCGCCGCAGGGTTTTGAGGTCTAGCGCGCTGCAGAAAATTTGGGAGCGGCGGTCTGGTGGCTTCGGTCCGTTTATTTCGTCGCTCGACCGTCGGGAGTCTCATGCCTCAGCCCCACGAAAGTCTCGGCCATCGACAGCTGCCGCCAGTGCTTCGCCGAAAGGCACCGAAATGCAGCCGACCGTGCGCGCCCAAGGTCGTTCGCCTAAGCGTTGGCGCTTCATGCGGCAAATCCAATGGTGCGGCGCCCACCCTCGGGTTTCATTTCGCACTCCGCCCGCAGGCGCTGGAGAAGTGTCATGCTGGATCGAACGGGGCGGAGTCTCGCCTGCCGAACCACGTTGGCGAAGTCGCCTGGCGTCAGGCAGTCAAGGCGGGCGATGAGCGACTGCAGATTCATTTCGTCGCCGATTCCAAGCTGATTCCTGGTATCGACAAACAGCGTCCATGCCTGTTCCGGCTTGAGATAGTCAAAGCGGATTTTCAGGTCGAAACGCCGAAGCGCTGCCGAATCGAGGCTCGCCATCAGGTTGGTCGAGGCAATGAGGATCCCCTCGAAGCCCTCCATCTGGGTCAGCATCTCGTTGACCTGCGTCAGTTCCCAACTTGCCTGGGCACCTTGCCGGTCCTGAAGGAAGCTGTCGGCCTCGTCGAGCAGGAGCACTGCCTCTTCCTCGTGCGCCTGCCGGAACATCCGGGCGAGGTTCTTCTCTGTCATGCCCACCCACATCGAAACAATGTCCGAGGCGCGACGCACAAGCAGTGGTCTGTCGAGCACGGACGCGACATGCTTGCCGAAAGCCGTCTTGCCTGTACCGGCCGGACCATAGAGGCAGATGCGTCCCTGGCGCTGGGCCATCAAACCATCCTGAAGTTCGCCCATGTCGCAGTCCGTATTGAGCACATCCAGTCGGTACACAGTGGCCAATTTGTTACAACGCGGATCGCGTGAGAGGCCGATGACTTCAAGCGTATTGCCTATGACTCGGGCAAGCGAACGCTCCACCCCGTCAGATGGAAGCGTCTTGGCTGATCGGACGACCTTGGCGGCGCGCTCAACCACGGCAGGCATCAAGTCCTCGTGTTCCGCCATTCGCATCTTCCATGCGTCCGATACCGGCAGGTCCCCGAGATACTCATCGAGAATCCGGCCGCGCACGCTGCGCGGCGGGACCTTCATCTCCAGCACGTAGTCAAAGCGTCTGAGATAGGCGCGGTCGATGACATGAATATTGTTCGATATCCAGAAGGCCGGGGTCGCGTTGCCTTCCAGACGTGACCGGACGTCATCAACTTGGGACGATTTATGGGCAAATCCCGGAATTCGTCCGTCGGGGTGAAGAGGAGGGAAGCGGACGTTCGCGTTACATCAGAGGATTATTCCCTCCTTCGATCGAAGCCGAGCAGTCGGCAATCGGGAGCCCTCTTCTCGACAATGAGGCCCGATCGGACGCCGCAGCGGATGCGCAACAGACGGCGCTCCGCTGAACCCAATAAACGGTTGCTCCCTCACTCCGTCGAGGCCGAGCAGTCGGTGATCGGCAGCCTGCTTCGCGACAACGAAGCCTGGATCAAGGTCGGCGACCTCATCTCCGAACAGGATTTCTTCCGGGACGACCACCGTTGCATCTTTCGGCACATCATGGGCTTGCTGGAAAAGGAAGGCGCCGCCGACATTGTGACGGTCTCCGACTCGATCCAGAAATCGGACGAGGTCAATCAGACCGGCGGGCTGGCCTATCTGAAGAAAATCGCGAACGCCACGCCGCCGGCTGCCAATGTCCGCCAATACGCGGAAATCGTTTGCGACAACGCCATACTGCGTTTGCTGATAAGCGCCTGCAATGATGCGGCTGGATCTGCGTTCAACCGTTCAGGCCGGGATGTCCAGCAAATTCTTGATGAGGCGCAATCCCGCATCTTCGAGGTCGCCGAGGCCGGCGCACGCTCGCGCAAAAAGATTCAAACACTATCAAGTGCGCTCGGACAGTCTGTGGAGCGCATTCACGAACGGTGCGATCGTAATCGCCCTGACGCGGTGACTGGCCTTGCTACCGGCTACATTGACTTTGACGACATCACGTCCGGCTTGCAGCGTGGCGACATGATTGTCATCGCCGGTCGGCCGGGCATGGGTAGCTCCACACTGGCGATGAACATCGCGGAACATGTCGGCGTCGATCTCGGCCTGCCTGTGCTGATCTTCAGCTTGGAGATGTCCGCACCCCAGCTGGCATTGCGTTTCCTGTCGTCCCGAGCGCGAGTGGATTTCGCGAAGCTGCGATCGGCAAGATTGACTTCCGAGGACTGGGACAAGCTGACTGCCGGACTGGAGCGGCTCCACAGTGCCAAGATAAGCATCGACGCAAACGGGATCATCAACGCGAGTGAACTGCGCGCCCATGCTCGTCGCACGCAGCGCGAATTCAAGGGACTTGGACTCATCGTCATTGACAACATCCAGATGATCGCCAGTCCGCAGAATGCCGAGAATCGTCCCGGCGAGGTGGTTAGCACCTCTTGTTTGCTCAAGGACTTGGCCGACGAGCTGGACGTTCCGGTGGTCGCAGTTTCGCAGCTTCCCAGGAGGATCGACGAACGCGCCGACAAGCGACCGCTGCTGTCGGACCTGCGCGAGTGCGGGACAATCGCGCAGGATGCCGATCTGGTCATGTTCCTGTACCGGGACGACTACTACAGCATTGAGGCGTCGAAGGAACGGGGCGTGACCGAGGTCATCATCGGCAAGCACCTGAACGGGTCGATTGGTGAATTTCGCCTGGCGTTCAACCGGGAATTCTGTCGGTTTGAAAGTCTCGCACGCCCGCGAAGCGCATGAGGGTGGCTGTTTCGACACGGGGCTGCTCCCGATCGGAGAGCAACCAACCCCGGTGTGCAGCCATTCAGCCGAGAAACGCGGAAGCCGAAGATAATGTGGGTCCAGATTGTTTCTTTTGTTTTTACAGATCAACAGGTTTTTGACAAACTTAGCCCAACTTAGTTTATAAGCCGAACGAGGCTGACATCATGCAAATCGTCAATATCCATGAGGCGAAGACCAATCTTTCCCGCTTGGTGGAAGAAGTGGCGGCCGGCAAGGAAATCATTATCGCCAAAGCCGGCAAGCCGATGGCCCGGCTCGTACCCCTGGCCGCCGCGCCCAAGGCGCGCCGCCTCGGAATGTTCAAAGGGGAACTCAACGTCCCGGATGATTTTGATGCGCCGTTGGCCGAGGACGAACTCGCCTCGTTCGCGGGACGCTGAGTGGTTCTATTGCTCAATACACACGTCCTGATGTGGGCGCTGCTACTGCCCGCGCAGTTGCTCACCGCCGATTCCGCTCTTTTGCCTTATTCCGAATTGGTGCGGCTGATCTGAAGGCTGAAGGGTCAATACGATCGAACCGGGGCCGCGCGCCCTCAGAGCAACAATACCTTGCGGCATTCCGCCTTTTCCATTCCCTCGCCCCAATACCAATAGAACCGGGAATCCTTCAGGCCGATGCTGGCGACGAAGGGCGTTCCTTCCCGGTCCATCACGTGAACGATGACAGGTCCGAGATAGCCGCCCTTCAGATAGCGCAGGTCGTCGAGAGCTTCGCGACATGCTTCCTCCGCTGACGCTCCCCGCTTGAGGTAGGCGATGACTGCGCGTGCGGTTCCCGCGCGAATCGTCATTTCTCCGGTATGCGTGCAGGCCGCGGCGCCATACCGATTGTCGACGTACATGCCCGCTCCGATGATGGGCGAATCACCAAGGCGTCCCGGGTACTTGTATCCCCAACCTGAAGTACTGACCCCGCCGCCCCAGTTCTCGTCTTGCGTTCTCACCAGAAAACAGGTGGTTCCCTTGGCGGTTTCGGGCTCTGCGGACGGCCAGACCACCGGGGACAGCGGAACATTTGGCCACGCATTGGCCAAGTCTGGAGGCACATGCGCGCGGATCCATTTCTCGTAGTCGGCCTTGGCCTCATCCGACAAGAGATTGCCTTTTCGCTCTCCGATCTCTGCAGCAAATCTCGCTGCCCCTTCGCCGACGAGCATCACGTGCGGCGTACTCTCCATCACCTGGCGCGCGACGGAGATGGCGTGGAAATAGTCCTGCAGCGCGCCGACCGCTCCCGTGCGGAGCGTGGCGCCGCACATGATGGAGGCGTCGCATTCCATGACGCCAAGAACATTGGGCGCGCCGCCAAGGCCTGCGCTGCGAACCGCCGGATCGAGTTCGACCACGCGGATGCCGGCCTCGATCGCGTCGAGCGCCGACCGCCCGTTTCGAACGGATTCGACGGCCGCGGACATGCCGACTGCGCCTTCTCCATTCGCCAAGACAACGGGGCTCATGTCCGGAATGCGAAACGCAGTGGTGACGTCGTGCTGGTCAGATTTGCTTGAAGGCCTGCAACGACGCTGCAGTGCGGTCGAAGGTCAGTGTCGATTCGCAGCCGGCCAAGTCGTTGATGACGCCGATCAGAGATTCGGAAAAATCCGACCAATTCGATCTTATCTCTTGCCAGTCGCGGCTCTGGCGATCGTGGCATTCATCTTCTCGATCGACAATTCCTTCCCGTCGCGCCGTTTGAGAAATCCCTTGAGGTTCCGCACGTCGAGCGTTGCCGGCTTGATTACGACGCGCCCGTCGGACTCGATCACAAAATCAAGCTTATCGCCGGGACGGAGTTTCAGATAGTCCCGCACTTGCTTCGGGATCGCCGTCCGTCCCTTGCTGGTGAGTGTAGCGACCGTCATCCTGATTCCTTTCCATTACTCCATTCCTTACACACGCAAAAGGATAACACTGTCGCGAATCGGAAATTTCCCGTTTCGTTGGCCGAATTCCCAGAGTCGGACCTACTCAGCGGGTGCCAGAGGCGCGACCGAAACACCACGCACCTTGTGTCTCGCGATCAACTGTGCAACAAGACCTGACCCCTTGATGTCCTCGGCGAATTCGCACAGGTACTTCGCACCCGCGTCGCGTCCGCGCGGTGTGCCGATCGCCTGCTGGATCGCCGTGAAGCGGCCCTCCAGAATGCGTGATCCGGGAAGCTTTTCGGCGTCGCTTACCAGACGGGGTTTGAGCCCGGCCAGTACCTCGAGTTTGTCTTTGACGAACAGGTCGAACGAGGCATCGAGTCCCTGCGCCGGGACGAGACGAGCGTGCTTGAGGCTGCGTTTCAGATACAGATCGTAGGCGCTCTTGTCCGCCACTGCGATACGAACGCCTGCGCGGTCCACGTCCGCAATCGTGCGAATTGCAGAACCGGCGGGCACCAGATACGTGGCTTCGATTTCAAGATAGGCGGCCGTGAACGCAATTTCGGTCGCGCGCGCGGGTTCTGCACCGATGAACGCGACGTCCCAGGCGCCGTCCTTCGCTGCATCGGCAACGTTGCCAGCGCCGGGAAAGGTGACAAATTCGACCGGTGCAGCGGCTCGACGCCCCAATTCGTGCGCGAGATCGACGACGACGCCGCTGAGGGTTCCACTCACCGGATCTTTCGTCACCAGCAGGAAATTTCCCATGTTGACCCCGATGCGGAGCTTACCCGTGGGTGTCAGTTCGGATCGTGCTGCAGGGGAGATAGCAGGTGTCATGGATATCGCATCTCAATAAAGGGTCGTCTTCACCCGCTCGGGCCACTCGCGGTCGTACTTTTCGCCATCGATTTCGGACTGGCTCACGGCGGAAAGAATCTCACCGGTGCTTGGCAGTTCCTTGCGATCGATGTGCCGGGATGGATCCCAGATGTTGGAGCGCAGGATGGCACGCGAACACTGAAAGTACACTGTCTCGATCTTCACCACGAGCACCGAGCGGGGAGCCTTGCCGTCGACGGCGAAGCGCCCGAGCAGGTCGGGGTCGATGCTGATGTGCGCGCTCCCGTTGATCCGGAGCGTTTCGCCGACGCCAGGGACAAGAAACAGTAGCGCCACGCGGGAGTCGCTGATGATGTTGCGCAGGCTGTCGATTCGATTGTTTCCCCTGCGGTCGGGAATCAGCAGCGTTTTTTCGTCCTGCACCGCAACGAAGCCGGGCGCGTCTCCCCTCGGCGAGGCATCGAGCCCGCCGGGACCGCTCGTCGCGAGGATCGTAAACGGGGATGCATCGACGAATGCGCGATAGTGCGGGTGGAGGTAATCGACCTCCTTGCGGATCGACGCGGGAGACGGAGTGCCGTACAGGCGTTCGAGAACGGCGGCATCCACGATGCGATGCGGATCGGCTTGGTTCATGGGTTCTGATTTCATTGAGCTCTCAATTCCCTCAAAACGCATACGCTGCTTTCCCTGCGCGTCGAAATTAGCGGGATCGAGCCACGCCTCGAAAGCCTTGCGCAACTCAGGCCACTCGCCATCGATGATGGAATACCACGCGGTGTCGCGGTTGCGACCCTTGTACACGAGCGCCTGGCGGAAAATTCCCTCGAAGCTGAAGCCCAGCCGCAGAGCCGCCGCGCGCGAAGGCGCATTCAGTGAATCGCACTTCCATTCGTAACGCCGGTAGCCGAGATCGAATGCCTTGCGCATCATCAGGTACATCGCCTCGGTCGCGATCGGGCTGCGTTTCATGCGCTCCGAATAGTGGATATGGCCGACCTCGATCGCGCCCGCCGCGGGCGTGATGCGCATGTAGCTCGCGATGCCGACCGGCTTGCCCGAAGCCCGCTCTACGATCGCGAAGAACATCGGGTCTTTCCCCAGGCAGGTGGCAGCCATCCACTCGCGATACTCGTCCAGCGTCTTGCACGGAACGCCCGAGAGATAGGTCCAGTTGCGGCCGTCGTCGAGGCGGTTCGCGGCATGGAGGTCCGCCGCGTGGCGCACGTGATCGAGCGGTTCCAGCCGGCAGTATCTGCCTTCGATCGCCTCGTTCGAAGGGAACGGCGGAGCCGACCACCCCGGAAGAGGGACCCCGACGGGCTGTCCGAACTCGTTACTCGGTTGATTCACAGCCGGCGGACCCGCCCTGCAATCAGACGGGTGCCTTTTCGTCCACCACCGCCGGCACTTCGGGCGGGGCCTCGGGCGACTGCGGGTCGCGCTCGGCGGCTTTCCTCAGCCGCTTTTCTTCCTTCTTCTGCTTCTTGGCCAAGTCCCTCTGGCGCTTCGCGAATCCGTAATTGGGCTTCATCATAGGGCTGCTCTCCTGGTTCGATTTGGGGAACCGAAACCAGAAGAGTAAGCCATTTCGCCCCGGACCGCTTTTGCGGCGATCAGACCGTGGCCGGCACCGAAGGCAATCCCGCCAGCGCCATCGCCAGTTCGGCCTCGTCGTAATGCTGGTCGGTGAGCTTGCCGCCGAAGTAGTCGATGTAAGCCTGCATGTCGAAGTGGCCATGCCCGCACAGGTTGAACAGGATCACCTTGGACTTGCCCTCCGTCTTGCAGCGCACCGCCTCGTCGATCGCGCCTTTCACTGCGTGGTTCGCCTCGGGCGCAGGCACGATCCCCTCTGCGCGCGCGAACTGCACGCCGGCGCTGAAGCATTCGACCTGTTTGTAGGCCTTGGCTTCGATCAGTCCGAGATTGCACACATGCGACACCAGCGGCGCCATGCCGTGATAGCGCAGGCCGCCCGCGTGGAACCCCGGCGGCGTAAAGGTCGAGCCCAGCGTGTGCATCTTCACAAGCGGCGTGAGATGTGCGGTGTCGCCGAAGTCGTAGGCGAACCTGCCGCGCGTGAGGCTCGGGCAGGCCGCCGGTTCGATCGCCACGACACGCACCTTCTTTCCGCCGCGCAGTTGGGCACCGATGAACGGGAATGCGATGCCGGCGAAGTTCGATCCGCCGCCCGTGCAGCCGACGATGATGTCCGGGTAATCGCCCGCCATCTCGAGTTGCGCCATCGCCTCCTGACCGACGACCGTCTGGTGCGTCAGCACGTTGTTGAGCACGGAGCCGAGCGCGTACTTGGTGTCGTCATTCGTCGCCGCGACCTCGACCGCCTCGGAAATCGCAATGCCGAGGCTGCCTGGATGGTCCTTGTTCTGTGCAAGGATCGCGCGCCCCGAGTTGGTCTCGGCCGAAGGCGAGGGAACGCACTTCGCGCCGTAGGTCTCCATCAGCGAACGGCGGTAGGGTTTCTGGTTGTACGAAACGCGCACCATGTAGACCTTGACTTCGATGCCGAACAGGGCGCCCGCGAAAGCCAGCGCCGATCCCCACTGGCCGGCGCCGGTCTCGGTGGTGATCTTCTTGATCCCGGCTTCCCTGTTGAAGAACGCCTGCGGTACGGCGGTGTTCGGCTTGTGGCTGCCCGCGGGGCTCACGCCCTCGTACTTGTAATAGATCTTCGCCGGGGTCTGCAGCGCTTTTTCCAGCCGGCGCGCGCGAAACAGGGGCGAGGGCCGCCACTGCCGGTAGATCTCGCGCACGGGTTCGGGGATCTCGATCTCGCGGTCGGTGCTCACCTCCTGCATGATCAACGACATCGGGAACAACGGCGCGAGGTCATCGGGGCCGACCGGCTGCATCGTTCCCGGATGCAGCACCGGCGCCGGCGGCGAGGGCAAGTCCGCCATGATGTTGTACCAGACCTTCGGCATGCGGGATTCGTCGAGCAGATACTTCACCGTGTCAGCCATCGATGTCTCCTGGTTATTTGTTGTCTGCGCCGGTCGAATCGCCGGTCGCGCCGTAGGATCTTAGCGTGCCGCCGCCCGCACACCAACAACCGTATGGTGCCACAAGCTTGCTGCATCGTTGCCGCAAGGCAACGGGGAGAACAAACGCCGTGCTGCGGTGCACTACATGAACAGGTTGAGTACGGCGTCCAAGCCGGCGTGATCGATGGCGTGCGTGGCCTGCTCGCGCACGACCGGCTTGGCGCGATAGGCGACCGAGATTCCGGCCTGCGCCATCATCGGCAGGTCGTTTGCCCCGTCCCCGACCGCGATGGTCTGCTCACGCGCGGCGCCGATTGCATTCATCGTCCGCACCAGCCTCGCCGCCTTCGCATCCGCGTCGACGATCTCGCCGATCACGCGGCCGGTGAGCCGGCCGTTCACGATCTCCAGCTCGTTGGAAAGAGCCTCATCGATGCCGAGCCGGGTCTTGAGCCAGTTTGTGAAGAAGGAGAATCCGCCCGAGACGAGAAGGGTGTACAGGCCGAGTTCCCGGCAACGCGCGACGAGCGGCTCGGCACCCGGGGAAAGCAGCAAGCGTTCCTCCAGCACCTGCTCGAGTCCGCTCTCCTCCATTCCCGCGAGGAGGGCGACGCGCTGTCGCAGCGAATCGGTATAGTCGATCTCGCCGCGCATCGCCATCGCGGTGATGGCGGCGATGCGGCCCCGTATTCCGAGCAGGTCGCCGATTTCATCGATACACTCGATCGTGATCAGGGTCGAGTCCATGTCGAGCGCGAGCAGCCGCATGCCGGCGAGGCGCCGTTCGTCGGGTATCCATGCGAAATCGAGTCCCCGCTGGGCGCAGAACGCCTCGATCGAAGGGTCGTCCTGCGCGCGCGCGAGACGCCAGGCGCCCGGCCCGAGATCGATCACGTGGTTCGCCTGTACCAGCGCAACCAGCTGCGTAAGCTCGTCGCGGCTGATCGGGTGTCCCTGAATGACCAGATTCATTGCGCGGGCGTTTCGATCTTTGCGGCCTGTTCGTTCCAGCGGCGCGCGCTTTCGGGGTCGGCGGGCACGCCCAAGCCCAACTCGTAGATCTTTGCCAGTTCCCGCATTGCCGGTACGTTCCCCGCGTCGGCGGCTCTGACGAACCATGCGTGCGCGGCGTCCAGATCACGCATCACGCCTTGGCCTTTTTGCAGCAGCAACCCGAGGAAGAACTGCGCCCAGGCGTGACCGTTCCGCGCCGCGGGAAGAAACCAGCGCACGGCCTCGGCGGCGTTCTGCTGCACACCTTCACCGTCGAGATACCGGCGCGCAAGCTGTGCCTGCGCACGGGCCGAACCGGCTTGTGCGGCCCGCATCAGCCATTTCACCATCTCGGTGTCGTCCTGCTCCACACCAAGGCCTTCGCTGTAGAGCAGCGCAAGGCTCTGTTGCGCTTCGACGTGGTTCGCGTCCGCGGCGGCGCGGTACCAGCGGGCCGCCTCCACGTAGTTACGCGGCACGCCGCGACCGGTGAAGTAGAGCGCGCCGAGATTGTTCTGGGCGCCCGGGTGACCGGCTTTGGCGGCGCGGAGGTAGGCGTCATGCGCCTCCTTGCTGTCGCCCAGCGGGGGCCGTGCGAGTTCGAGTGCGAGGCCGAGAAGAAACAGCGCCTCGACGTCGCCACCTTTGGCGAGCGGCCGCAACTGGTCGATGGCCTGGGCGAAGTCGCCGTGCGCGAGTGCACCCTGCGCCGGTACGAGACGCGGGTCCTCTTCGCCGTGCGCGCGCGCAGCCGCCAGCGCTGCTGCAAGGAACAGGGCGGCGAACAGCCTCATGCGGTCAACGCCTTGAAAGCTTCCTTCGTCTTGCTTGCGCGTTCCTGCCACGAAGGCAGCTTCGCTTCGATCTTCAACCGGTCCTGCCCGGCCATGCGCCAGTTCCGGTTGCCCTGCATCAATTGAACGATGCGCCGCGGGTCCACCGGCGCATCCTTCACGAATTGAAGCAGCAGCTGCTCATGCGTTGCATCCACGCGCGACACGCCGGCGCGCTTGGACAGAATTCGCAACCGATGGCATTCGAGCAGTGCCAGCGCCGCCTCGGGCGGGAGGCCGAAGCGATCCACCAGTTCCTCGAACATCGCTTCGAGCGCATCGGCGGTCTCGCAGTTCGCGAGGCGTTTGTAGAGCGTCAGCCGCTCGTGCACGTCGCTGCAATAGGCCTCCGGCAGCAGCGCCGGGGTGTGCAGGTTGATTTCGGTGGTGACATCGAGCGGTGCGTCGAGATCGATCGACTTGCCCGTCTTCAGGGCGCGCACCGCACGCTCGAGCATTTGCGCATAGAGGTTGAACCCGATTTCCTGAATTTCACCGGATTGCGACTCGCCCAGCGCTTCTCCTGCCCCGCGGATTTCCATGTCCTGCATCGCGAGGTAAAAACCCGAACCGAGTTCCTCCATCTGCTGTATCGCTTCGAGGCGCTTCCTTGCCTGCGATCCGAGAGCTTCCTCCGGCGGGGTGAGAAGGTAGGCGTAGGCCTGGTGGTGCGAGCGGCCGACGCGCCCGCGCAACTGGTGCAGCTGCGCCAAGCCGAACTTGTCGGCCCGATGGATGAGGATGGTGTTCGCAGTGGGGATGTCGATGCCGGTTTCGATGATGGTGGAGCACAGCAGCAGGTTGTGGCGCTGCTGGTGAAACTCTCGCATCACGCGCTCGAGATCGCGCTCGCGCATCTGGCCGTGAGCGATCGCGATGCGCGCCTCGGGCAGCAGCCTTGCCAGCTTCGCCTGCATCAGTTCGATGGTATCGACCTCGTTGTGAAGGAAATAGATCTGGCCGCCGCGCTTGAGTTCGCGCAGCACCGCTTCGCACACGATGCCTTCCGAATAGTGCGTCACGAAGGTCTTGATCGCGAGGCGCCTCTGGGGCGCGGTCGCGATGACGGAGAAATCGCGCAGTCCTTCAAGCGATAGCGCGAGGGTGCGCGGAATGGGCGTGGCGGTGAGGGTCAGCACGTCGACCTCGGCCCGCAGTTGCTTCAGCGCCTCCTTCTGGCGCACGCCGAAGCGGTGCTCTTCGTCGATGATCACCAGCCCGAGGCGCGCGAATTTCACGTCCCGCTGCAGCAGTTTGTGCGTGCCGATGACGATGTCCACGCTGCCATCGGCGATCCCGCGCACGCTCTGCCCCGCCTGCCTGGCGGTGCGAAACCGCGACAATTCGGCGATCGTCACCGGCCAGTCCGCAAAACGGTCGCCAAACGTCTGGAAGTGCTGCTCGGCGAGCAGCGTGGTCGGGGTGAGGATCGCGACCTGTTTGCGATCCGCCACGGCGACGAACGCGGCGCGCAGCGCCACCTCGGTCTTGCCGAAACCCACGTCGCCGCAGACCAGGCGATCCATGGGTTTGCCCTGGGTCATGTCGGACACGACTGCGCTGATCGCTGCGGCCTGGTCCGCGGTCTCCTCGAAACCGAAAGACTCGGCAAAGGCCTCCAGATCCTGCGTCTTGAGGGTGAACGCGTGGCCCATGCGTGTCGCGCGTTTTGCATACAACGCGAGCAACTCGGCCGCTGTGTCCCGCACCTGGCGTGCGGCGCGCGCCTTGGCCTTGTCCCACTGCCCGCTGCCCAGTTTGTGCAGGGGCGCCGCCTCGGCTTGCGCGCCGCTGTAGCGCGAGATCACGCCCAGTTGCGTCACCGGCACGTACAGCTTGTCGCCGCCTTCGTATTGCAGTTGCAGGAATTCCGTCATTCCTTCGCCCAGGTCGAGATTGGCAAGCCCGAGATAGCGGCCGATGCCATGCTGCACGTGCACCACCGGATCGCCGATCTTCAGCTCCGAGAGGTCGCGCAACATGCCTTCCACCGAGCTTGGCCTGGCCTCGCGCCTGTCGCGCTGCCGGACCGTGCCGGCATAGAGTTCGGATTCGGTGACGAGCGCCCAGCCCTCGGCCGGCACCGCGAATCCGTTGGCGAGCGGCGACACGGCGAGCGCGAGGCGCGTTGCGCCTTGCGCGAACGCGTCGAAGCCGGCGCAGGACTCGGGCCGCACCCCGTGTTCTGCCAGGTAGGCGAGCATGGTCTCGCGCCGTCCGGGCGATTCCGCTGCGAGCAGCACCCTCAGGCCGGAACCCGCCAGCCAGGCCTTCAGGCGCGCAAGCGGATCCTGTGCGCGGCGATCGATCGCGAGCGCGGGCAGCACCGTCGTCACCGTGCTCTGGGCGGCAGCGGGTTGCGCCTCGCAGGTGACATCCGCACGCGGGTGCTCGTGCAGGTGCACGAAGAATTCCTCTGCGGCGAGGAACAGCTGCCGCGGCGGAAGCAGCGGCCGCTCGCGATCGCCCGAGAGCAGCTTGAAGCGCGAGTTGGTGTCGCTCCAGAACCGGTTCACGGCTTCGCTGACGTCGTGGTGCAGCACCACCGCCGAGCGCGCAGGCAGGTAATCGAACACCGTCGCGATCGACGGAAAGAACAACGGAAGGTAATACTCGATGCCGGCGCTCGCCACGCCGTTGGTGACGTCGCGATAGATGCCGCGGCTGGACGGATCGCCCTCGAAGGCCTCCCGCCAGCGGCTGCGGAACGTCGCGCGCCCGGGCTCGTCGAGCGGAAACTCACGCGCGGGCAGCAGGCGGACCTCCTTGACCCTGTAAAGCGTCCGCTGGGTGTCGACGTCGAACGTGCGGATCGATTCGATCGTCTGGTCGTCGAGTTCGATCCGGTACGGTACGGCGCTGCCCATCGGAAACAGGTCGATCAACCCCCCGCGTATGCAGAACTCCCCGGCTGCGACCACTTGCGTCACGTGACTGTAACCGGCGGTCGCGAGTTGCCGCTTGTGCGCGTCTAGGTCAAGGCGCTTACCCTCGGCGAGAAAAAAAGTGTAGGCCGCGAGGTGGGCCGGCGGGCAGACGCGCATGAGTGCCGTGGTCGCGGGCAACAATGCCACATCGAATGCGCCCGTCTGGATCTGGTAGAGCGTCGCGAGCCGTTCGGAAACGAGGTCCTGGTGAGGCGAAAAACTGTCGTAGGGCAGCGTTTCCCAGTCCGGAAGAAGGAAAACACGCAAACGCGGATCGAGCCATCGGATCTCCTCCAGCAGGCGCTGCGCGTCGAGCGCCGTGGCCGCGATGACGGTCAGCGGCTGCGTCTGTGCAGCAAGCCGCGCGATGGCGAGCGCATCGCTCGAGCCTGCTAGGCCGCTCATGCGGCGATTGGCTTGGGTAAATGTGTCGCGGTGCACGTTCAGAAGTGAAAATGGCGTAGGCCGGCGGGCGTGGAATGCTCATGCTCTCGCCCCTCCGGTGAAACACGCATACAATTATAACGTGCTGAGTTTCCATTATTTTTTGTGACTTACGTCGCCCTCATCCCGGCTGCGGGCAGCGGCACGCGCATGGCGAGCGAGCTGCCCAAGCAGTACCTGCGTCTGGCCGGGATGCCGATGCTCTATCACGCCGTGCGATGTCTTGCAGTGGAGCCGATCGAGACGGTGTTCGTGGTGCTCGGCGCCGAGGACACGGAATTTGCCCGGCAGGACTGGGGAGAATTCGCCGGATGCGTCGAACCGCTGTATTGCGGCGGCGCGGCGCGCCGCGATTCGGTGTACAACGGACTTGTGGCGGCGATGGGCGCGGTGGACGCCGACGACTGGGTGCTGGTGCACGACGCGGCACGCCCGTGCCTGCCGCGTGCCGACCTCGACCGGTTGATCGCCGAAGTATCCGGCGACGCAGTCGGTGGATTGCTCGCGCTGCCCGTGGCCGACACGGTAAAGCGCGTGCGACGCGGTGGCGAGCTGCGCGTCGAGGCGACCGAGGACCGTTCACTGCTGTGGCTCGCGCAGACGCCGCAGATGTTTCGGGCGGGCCTGCTTGCCGAGGCGCTACGCGCTGCGAAAGGCGAAGTGACCGACGAAGCGGGAGCGGTGGAGCAGTTGGGATTGAAGCCGAGGGTGGTGAGGGGCAGTCACCAGAACCTCAAGGTGACGTATCCGGAAGATCTCGCGATTGCCGAGGCCATATTGGCGCGGCGCGAGTTGAGGTAGGAGCAGCCATGCGCGTTGGGCAGGGCCTGGACGTTCACGCACTGGTGTCGGATCGCAAGCTGGTGATCGGAGGCGTGGAGATCCCGTACCACCAGGGACTCGAGGGGCATTCGGACGCGGACGTGCTCCTGCACGCGATCTGCGATGCGCTGATCGGCGCTGCCGGACTCGGTGATATCGGGGAGCATTTCCCCGACCACGACGCGCGTTACTCCGGGCTCGACAGCCGGGTCCTGCTGCGCGACGTCGCAAGAAAGCTTGCTGCGGCCAAATGGCGCGTGGGGAACGTTGACGCAACCATCGTTGCGCAGGCCCCGCGCATGGCCCCGCACCTCCCGAAGATGATCGGCAACATCGCGGCCGACCTCGGCGTGTCGCCGGCCGCGATCAACATCAAGGCCACCACCACGGAGCGCCTGGGATTCGCCGGGCGAGGCGAGGGCATCGCCGCCATGGCGGTCGCGCTCATCGCGGCGATCGACCCGGATGACGACTGATGTATTCCCCTGCCTACAATCAGGTCGAAGACCGCGCGCAGCAACTGGAGTTGATGCGTGGCAACAACTTCGCGATTCTCGTCACGGGTGCCGGAGGGGAATTGCAGGCCTCCCACCTGGTATGCCTGGTCGAGGAGCGCGGTGATGCAGTCGCCATCGTCGGCCACATGGCGAAGTCCAATCCGCAGTGGCAGTCATTTTTCGACGACGATGTCCTGCTCATCTTCCACGGACCTCACGCCTACGTCTCGCCGCGCTGGTATGAGCAGAAGGAACGCGTGCCCACTTGGAACTACGCTGCCTTGCACGTCTATGGAAAGGTGCGCGTGATCGATGCGGGTGACACCAAGCACGCGGTGATGCGCCGGCTCGTAGCGGTTCAGGATCCCGCCTGGCTGGCCGAATTCGATGCGTTGCGACCCGAGTACCTGGGCTCGATGCTCGACGGAATCGTCGCGTTCGAGGTGCAGGTTTCGCGCCTCGAGACGCGCTGGAAGCTATCCCAGAACCGTGGCAGGCGCGAGCAGGAACGGATTGCCGCGGCGCTGGAGAATTCTGCAGACAGCGCCGGGCGGGCCACCGCGGAGCTCACGCGCCGGCACATGGTGGAGAACGAGTGAGCGCCGCCGCGCCCTGGAGGTTGTTTCTCGCGGTCTGGCCGGCACCCGAGATCGCAATGGCACTGAATGCGTGGGCGCGCACCGCCCAGGTGGAATGCGGCGGGCGCGTGACGCTTGCGGCGAACATCCACCTCACCCTCGCATTCCTCGGCGATATTTCTCCCGAGCGCGTGCCGCGGCTCGCCGATTGCGTGCGGCGAGCCGACGGCTCCGGGCACGTGCTGGCGCTGGAGGAGGCGCGCTACTGGAAGCACAGCCGCGTGGTCTGGGCCGGGCCGCGGGAAATTCCGCCCGCGCTGGCCGCCGTTGCCGGAGCGCTGGAGCGCGAACTCGTTTTGGCCGGCTTCACGACCGAGGCGCGTGAATTCAACGCACACGTCACGCTGCTTCGCATGGCGCGCCTGCCGCGTTTGCTGCCCTCGCTGCCCTCGCTGCCCTGGCAGGTCGACGAAATCGTGCTGGTACGCTCGCAGTTGTCGTCGACGGGATCGAGCTACGCGGTGCTGGAGAGATTCCCTCTGGCGTAGCGAAACGAACAACAGGAAATACCATGGTTGCTGCACGCCACTGGTCGGAGGAGGTTTTTGCGCTATTGCGCAAGTACCGAGCCGACCTCATCAGCTACGTACCGGATGCCGGACACGCGAAACTCATCGACCGGTGCCGCGCCGACATCGAGACGCGCGTCGTGCCCCTCACCACCGAGGAAGAAGGCGTGGCGCTTGCCACCGGCGCCTGGCTCGGTGGGACCCGCCATGTGATGCTGATGCAGTCCTCCGGTGTGGGAAACTGCATCAACATGTTCGCGATGCTCAAGACTTGCCAGGTGCCGTTTCTCACGCTGGTCACGATGCGTGGCGATTTCGGCGAGTTCCACCCGTGGCAGATGCCGATGGGGCAGGGCACCCCCGCGGCGCTCGGGCTGATGGACTTCATCGTCCTGCGGGCGGATGCGGCGAGAGACGTCGCGCCGACAGTGGAAGCCGGTCTCAGGTTCGCCTTCAACAGCTATAACCGCGTTGCGGTGCTGTTCGGCCAGAGACTGCTCGGGGCGAAGGATTTCAGGACGGTACGCGAGTGAAACTCGACCGGCGCAAGGTGGTGGCGGAATTGCTCACCGAACGCGGCGCTCTGGTGGTGGTCGCAGGCCTGGGCGCCTGTGCCTGGGACATCACCGCGGCAGGGGACACGGCGCTCAATTTTCCGCTTTGGGGTGGCATGGGCGCTGCGGCGATGGTCGGGCTGGGGCTCGCACTCGCCCAACCGAGGCGCCCGGTGCTGGTGATCACCGGCGACGGCGAGATGCTGATGGGAATGTCGAGCCTCGCTACCATCGCCGTGCAACGTCCGGACAACCTCTCGATCGTGGTGCTCGACAACGAGCAGTACGGGGAGACCGGCCATCAGGCTACGCACACCGCGATGGGAGCGGAGCTCCCGGCGATTGCGCGCGGCTGCGGATTCGACCATGCGAGCACGATCACGAAAATGGGCGCCGTGGCGGAATTGCGCAATACGATCCACGACAGGGCGGGTTTGCGGTTTGCCGCGATCAAGATCACGCCCGCGGACTACCCCAAGGCCCTGCCGCCGCGCGACGGTGCCTGGCTCAAGCACCGCATGCGGGTTGCGCTGCTCGGGGAGCAGGCGCACGCGTGAGTAAGTTGTTTGGCGCGCGGATTCTCAGATTCGCAGGAACCGGTCCAGGCGCTCGTTGAACCATCGGGCATGCTCGAAATAGACCGAGTGCCCGGACCCCGGGTGCTCCTCGAAGGAGCCTGACGGCAGCGCCGACGAGAGCGCGCGCACCGCGGCGGTGGGGATCACGACGTCCTCTGCCCCGCTGATGCAAAGCACCGGCATGTTCAGCGCGGCGAGGCGCTCCGGTCCGGTCGTGCGCGCCGCGTAGAGCCTGCGCCGCAGCGCTTCCTTGTCGAGTCCCGCGTTCAGGGAATCGATCTGTCGATACAGATGGTGCAGGGCCGGTCGATCGCGCGCCATGCGCTCGCCGGCTGCCGGATGGATATCGGCCGCGCGCAATCGCTTCACGCGCAGCGCCGCGTTTTCGCTCCAGCGCGCGAGGGCTGCGGGATCCGCATCGCGCAGCCTCGCCGGATCTGCGGTGCCGGTAGTACACGCGAGGACCAGCGCCCTTACGCGCTCCGGCAAGTGCAGGGCGTACTCCAGGCAGGTCCATCCGCCCATCGACTGGGCAACGAGGCGCACGTCGTCCAGGCCCAGATGGTCGATCAATGCTTCCAGGTCGCCGGCAAAATCCGCCGGGTCGGGTTCCCCCCGCTGCAAACGTGAGGGCGCGAATCCGCGATGCGAGAAAACGACGCAGGTGTAGCGCCCCGAGAAATGCGCAACCTGCTGCCACCACGACAGATGGTTGCCGCCCAGCCCGTGCGCAAACACCAGCGCCGGGCCGGCACCGCAGATTTCGCAATAGATTTCCGCGTCGCCGTGCGCGACGAAGCCCTTCGTGTACTTGTAGTTCAGGCGCATGTCAGCCTGCCGATGATAGCAGGGCGTTCGTCCTGGTCAGTCGTGAGAGCAAACAACACTTCATCGGTGCCGGCGCGCGATGTTCGCAGCGACGCTTCCACCGCATACGGCACCGGGCCTTTCAACCACGCGTCGAGGCGCCGCGGATGGGCGGCGGGCGCCGCGCTCAGGCGTGCGAGGCATTGCGCGAGGACCCGCTGCGGATGCAGGAACGCGCGCTTGAAGCCGAACAGCCTGGCGTAGGGATCCGAGAGATGGATGCCGTTGTAGTCCCCGGTGAGCGCGCCGAAACGCAACGCGCCGTCCGGGCTTGTTCGCCAGCGGCCGGCCTCATCGCCATTCACGGTTGGCGCCGAAGCGAGCGGCGAAGCGTTGCCCGGTGCTCCGAAGCTGCCTCGCGCGTAGAATGTGTTGGTGCCCTCCCAGGCGAGCTCACCGGCCTCCCTCACGCCACAGTGCACGTCCACCTCCAGTCCTTTTTCCAGTACCCGGTGGCCGGCAACGCTCGCTTCGAGCTCCAGCACCGCGTTTCGTCCGATCGCGCGATGTTGCCGAAGATGATTGCGGATCTGCAGCATGCGCCAGATCGGCACGGGGAACGCGGGATGCGTCAGCAGCGCCATCTGCAGTCGAAATCCAATCACATGCGGGAACAGGAACGGCAGATCCTCGCTGGCGGGCACACCGGACGAGGAGCAGAAACGATCGATGTCGCGCGCAGTGGCCCTGTAGCCGCGCCAACGCATGACGATCGAGGGAAACGGCGCACCCGGACGCAGTCCCGGTGATGGCCAGAAGGCGAGCGTCATGTAACGCAACGCGGAGGGCGGGCGGTCGAACTCCTGCAGAATCATCTCACGCTCGCGCGATCACGAGCCGCGCGACCAACCCGCCGTTTTCGCGCGGCAGCAATTCGACGCGCCCGCCGTGCGCTCGGGCGATGCGTTCGACGATCGCGAGGCCCAGTCCCGAGCCACCGCTGCCCGTTCTTGCCCGATCCAGCCGCGCGAAGGGCTGCTTGAGACGTTCGACTTCACCCGCCGGGATTCCCGGGCCGCGGTCGCGCACTTCGACGACTGCCGTACCGGTTGCAGCGATGGTCTCGATCTCGATCGCCCCGCCGGCATGGCGCCGCGCGTTGTCGATCAGATTCGTGATCGCCCGCCGCACCGCCATCGGGGCCAGCGTCAGGGGCGCGACGCCGCCGCGAGTACGCCTCAGCACTTCGCCGATGCGTGCGTAGCGCGATTCAATCTCGTCCAGCAGGCTCTCGAGATCCGTGAGTTGCTTGTGCTCCTGCGTGCCGCGCGCGAAATCGAGGAACTGCCCGATCACCGCGTCGATTTCCTCGATGTCGGCCGCCATCCCGTCGGCCGTCGCCTCGTCGGTGCCGGACATTTCCAGCGACAGGCGCAATCGCGCCAGCGGCGTGCGTACGTCGTGGGAAATTCCGGCGAGCACCATCGCCCGGTCGCGTTCGAGTTGCGCGAGGTCGCTCGCCATCTGGTTGAAGGCGGAGGCAAGCGTGCGCAGCTCGCGCGGGCCGGATTCGGGCAAGGGCTCCGGCGTTTCGCCCCTGCCGAGGCGCGCGGCCGCCTCCGTCAGCGCGCGCACGGGGCGATCGATGAGTGAGGCAATCACCCCTGCGCCGGTCAGTGCAAGCAGCAGCGCAAGCGCGCCCCAGCCAAACCACTGCCAGGTCGGATCGCTCTCGAAGCGCTCGCGCGGGAGTGCCACCCAGAATTCGTCCTCATCGATGAAGAAACTCACCCAGAAACTCTCGACTCCGTCTCGCGCGAACGCGAGGCGCGTGCGCTCCCCGAGCGCGCGCTTCACGCGCACGGCGACCAGGTCGATGAGAGGCTCGCGCGGCAGCAGCTCGAGCTTCTCGTTCGGATTCGCGGTGTAGATGCGGATGCCCTCGCGCTCGTTGAGCTCGACCAGCAGTCCGCGCCGGCGCAGTGGATCGGCGTTGACGATCGCCGCGCGCGTGAGGTTGACCACACTGATGGTCTGCTCGGCGAGTTCGTTGGCAAGCGGTTCCCGCTGGGAGCTGCGGATGATCTCGAACCAGGCGACCACCGCGACCAGCAGCAGTGCGGCAATCAGCAGGAACGTGCGCGCGAGGAGGGTGTCGGGAAGCGCTCGCCTCACTTCAAATTGCCATCAGGAACGAACACGTAGCCGAACCCCCAGACCGTCTGGATGTGGCGCGGGTGGGCAGGGTCCTGCTCGATCAACTTCCTGAGTCGCGAGATCTGCACGTCGATTGAGCGGTCGAACACTTCGTACTCGCGGCCGCGCGCGAGTTCCATCAGCTTGTCGCGATTGAGCGGCTGGCGGGGATGCTGCGCGAGGACCTTGAGGACCGAGAATTCGCCCGTGGTCAGATCGACCGGATCGCCGTCGCGTTTCAGCGTGCGCGTGCCCAGGTTGAGTTCGAATGTGCCGAACCGGTGAATCTCGGTATCCGGGCTCGGCGCACCGGGCGGACCGGCCGGCTGTTTCCTTCGCAGCACCGCATTGATCCGCGCCACCAGTTCCCGAGGGTTGAACGGCTTTGGCAGGTAATCGTCGGCGCCCATTTCGAGTCCGACGATGCGATCGACCTCGTCGCCCTTGGCGGTGAGCATGATGATCGCGGGGCCGGCGGCGTCGGCGCGCAGGCGGCGGCAGATTGCCAGGCCGTCTTCGCCCGGCAGCATCAGGTCCAGCACCATCAGGTCGAACCGGTCCTTGGCAAGGGCCTTGTCCATTGCAGTGGCGTCGGCAACGGCCCGAACGGTGAATCCCTGTTCGCCCAGGTAACGGACCAGCAGCTCGCGCAGGCGCATGTCGTCGTCGATGACCAGGATGCGTGTCTTGAGTTCAGCCATGCGAGAATTCTCGGTGTTTGCACGGGGCTGGCGGTAACCCTTTGTTGCCGGACGCCCCGCGCCGTTACCAATTGTTACAAAATATGGCGCAGGGACGGAGTCTGACGCATAGGATGCCGGACGTGAACCGCTCTTCGCACTCCCGGATCGCTCGCTTGGCGGCGCTGGTTCTGCTCGTTTCGGGGCAGATACCGTGCGCGTACGCGCAGCACCCGCACCGGCAGGGGCCCGGCGGCCAGATGAGCCAGGAAGACCGGCGCCGGCTGCGCGACGAACTCAACGCGGCCCGGGGAGACGTCTACAAGGGCCAGAGAGAGCGGCCCGGGCAGAATCGCGGCTTGGAGCCGGTGCGCGGCACAGATCCCGGACGACTTTCCCCTGAGGAACGCGGCAAGCTGCGCCGCGACATCGAGGAAGCCAATCGCGGCCTGCCGCCGCGCCGTTAGACGACCGGGTGCGGAGGAGGCCGCGAGTTGAATAAAGCTGTTTCCCTTGCGCTGCTTCTGTTCCTTTTCGCAGGACCCGCGCAGGCGGGTGGAATCGGTGCGGACGACGCGCGCCACCTGCTCAATCGCACCGGGTTCGGCGCGCGCCTCGAGGAGATCGAGGCCTGTGCGAAGCTTTCACGCGAAGAAGCGCTCGAGCGGTTGCTTGCGGGCACGCGGATTTCCCCGAACACGCCTGCACCTGAATGGGTGAACGACTGGCGCTCGCCGCGCGGCCTTCGCCAGGCGAGCGTGGAAGAGCGGATGAAGTACCAGGCGGAACTGTTCCGGCGCGGGCTGGAACTCAAGAACTGGTGGGTACGCGAAATGCTCGCGACCTCCTCGCCCCTCACGGAGAGGATGACGCTGTTCTGGCACAACCACTTCACCTCCAGCCTGCAGAAGGTGCGATCGGCAAACCTGGTGTACCGGCAGAACCTGCTGCTGCGGCGCCATGCGCTGGGCAACTTCGGTGAATTGCTTCACGCGGTGTCTAGGGACCCGGCGATGCTCGTCTACCTCGACGCTGCCGCCAGCCGCCGCGGCCAGCCGAACGAGAATTTCGCGCGCGAGGTGATGGAGCTGTTCACGCTCGGGGAGGGAAAGTACGCAGAGGCCGATGTCAAGGAAGCGGCGCGCGCTTTCACCGGCTGGTCGGTGAACCCCGATTCGGGAGTGTTCATGTGGCGGCCGTTCGCGCACGATACAGGTGTAAAGGGCGTGCTGGGTCGCTCGGGAAACCTGCGCGGGGAAGATGTCCTCGATATTCTTCTCGCGCAACCCGCGACCGCCGAATTCGTCACGACCAAGCTGTGGCGCGAATTCGTTTCGCCCGCACCATCGAGCGAAGCCGAGCGTCGCGACGCAGCTCGCATCGCACAACGCTTGCGCGAAAGCGGCTACGATATCAAGTCGGCGCTGCGCGAAGTGTTCCTGTCGGACGCGTTCTGGTCGCCCGAGAACCGCGGCTCGCTGGTGAAATCGCCCGTCGAGCTGGTGGTCGGCACCTTGCGCCAGCTCGAGGTCGAGGTTTCCGATCCGCTGCCGTTCACGCTTTTGCTGCGCCGGCTCGGCCAAGATTTGTTCTCCCCGCCCAACGTCAAGGGCTGGCCGGGCGGCGAGGCGTGGATCAATGCGACCACGCTGCTCGCGCGCAAGCAGTTCCTCGAGCGGATCACGCGCGCCGATGAGGGCGTGCGCGAGATGCGCACGATGCAACCCGCTCCTGAAGGAACACCCAGGCCCGCCGTGGAAGCGAGGGAGCGCGCATTGAAGGTCATGCAGCATGTACGATTCCAGCCGCAGAACTGGTTGCGCCAGTTTGGGGAACAGGAGTCGGCCGCGCAGTTGGTATTGCTGCCGGGCGAGCCGGCGGGGAAGGGCGCGGGGAATTCACGCGGGCTCGATCTGGTGCGCGCACTGGTTTCCGATCCGATGTACCAGTTGAAATGAAACGCAGGGAATTCCTCTCGCGAACGGCCATGAGCGCCGCGGCGCTGTGCCTTCCAGGCGCGGTGTTCGCGCAAGCCGAATCCGCATATCGCCGCTTGCTCGTGCTCGTCGAACTGAAAGGCGGCAACGACGGCCTCAATACCGTAGTGCCCTACGCAGATGATGCGTACTATTCGCTGCGGCCGCAGCTGGCGGTGAAACGTGACCAGGTGCTGCAACTCGATCAGCGCACCGGGCTGCATCCCGCGATGCAGGCGCTCATGCCGCTTTGGCAGGCGCGCGAACTGGCGTTGGTGCAGGGCGTCGGATATCCGGAACCGAATCTTTCACACTTCCGCTCTATCGAGATCTGGGATACCGCGTCGAAGAGCGGGGAAACCCTGTCCGACGGCTGGCTCGCGCGCGCGTTCGCGATGCGGCCGGCGCCGGTCTCATTTGCAGCGGATGGCGTTGTGGTCGGCGGCAACGACATGGGGCCGCTCGCGGGAATTCATACGCGCGCAGTTGCCCTCACGGACACGGAGAGCTTCCTGCGCCAGGCGCGCCTCGCGAATCCTGCCGGCAAGGCGCGCAACGGCGCGCTCGCGCATATCCTGAGAGTGGAAGCCGACGTGGTTCAGGCAGCAGCGAATCTCAATGCGGACTACGCGTTCCGCACGGAGTTTCCCCGCAACCCGTTCGGCCAGGCAGTGCGCACGGCGGCGCAGATCGCTGCGAATCCGGCGGGAGTGGCGGTGATCCGGCTCTCGCTCGGCGGGTTCGACACGCACCGGAACCAGCCGGCGGTGCATGAACGGCTGCTCGGGGAATTGTCCGGGGGAATTGCCGCGCTCAAGTCCGCGCTCACCGAGATTGGCAAATGGGATTCGACGCTGGTGATGACCTACGCCGAGTTCGGCCGCCGCCCGCAGGAGAATGGTTCGATGGGCACGGACCACGGCACCGCCAACGCGCATTTCCTCGCGGGCGGGAGGGTCCGCGGCGGGCTCTATGGCGTGCCTCCGGATCTGACTGCTCTCGATGGAGGGAACCTGCGTTTCTCTATCGACTATCGCAATCTTTATGCGACGTTGCTGGAGCGGTGGTGGGGCGTGGAGTCCGCTCGCGTGTTGAACGGTCAATTTGCTGCGCTGGACGTGGTGCGCGCGTAATCGCGATCGGACTCGCGGCCGCATCATGAGAACTCCGTGGTGCTCCCGCCCAGCGCGTGATCGAACGGCAGCAACGGCCCGTCGATCGCGCGCAACTCGATGCTGTCGGCCTCGCGGTCGTAGATTGCATAGCGTATCTTGCCGACCATGTCGCGACCGTAGCCGATCGCACCAACGCTGACGATGTAGCGCTCGTCGGGCACCAGCGCGAAGGGCCGGTTGTACTCGAACGCGTGGCGCGCCGCCTCGCCGTAGGACTGCGAGCGCTCGCCGAAAATCATCGGCACGTGCACATGGCCGATGAATATGATGCGAAAATCGCTTTCGTCGAACACGTTCCACGCCTCTACCGCATGGTTGATCTTGCGCTTGCGCGCGCGGGGGGAGACATGCACGTAGTAGACGTCGTCCTCGACGAAACTCTCGGGCAGGTTTGCCAGGTACCGGCGCGCCGCACCGGGCAGGACGACGTCGTTGTTCTCGTCGTGGTTGCCGCGCACGCAGGGGATGCCGAGGCGCCGCAAGGTTTCGATGACCTCCTCGTTTCCCGTGCCGCCCTCGACCACGTCACCCAGGCAGAGAATGCGGTCGCAGTTCTGGGTCTCGATGTCGGCCAGCGCGGCAAGCAGCCCCGCGTGGCTTCCGTGGATGTCGGAAATCAGCGCAGTGCGGCGGGCCGGCTTGCGCGTTCGCGCCGAGAGGCGTGCGCGCAGCCGCTCCGCTTCGGGGACAGCGTTCTCAATCTCGAAGCGCAACACGCGCTCGATCTCGCGCGCCATCGCCGCCGCGTTGGCGTCCGACGCCACGCGCAATGCAAGGCCCTCTACCGCGAGTCGGTGCGCGCGGGCGGTACCAACGGCATTTCCGGCTTCGCCCGGGTGTTCGAGGACATCGACAAACCGGCTGACGCGCTCCTCCAGTTCGGCGCCGCGCGCGAGCCCGGCAACCCATCGCGCCGGCATCGCCGAAAAGCCGAAGCGAGCGCCCAGCAGGGCGCCGGCGACGGCTCCGTTCGAGTCCGCGTCGCCACCTTCATGGACGACGCGCAGGATCCCGTCTTCGAACGATCGCGCATGCCGAAGCGCCCACAGTCCCGCCTCGAGCGCCGTATAGGTATACCCAATGCGATTCGCTTCGCCTTCGCCGAGTCCCTCGTCCAGGTCGAGCGATGCGAGCGTGTCATCCTGTGTCCGCGAGAAGCATTCGCGCACGCCCGGGTCATGGCGCGCCGCGGCAAGCGCTGCCGCCTCGAGTATCGTTTCCAGCGGCAGAGCATCTTCAAGGAGTGCCGATATTGCATGACACAGCGCTACACAGGACGCGATGCAACGAGGATCGCAGTGTGTGATGCGGCAGACCCGTTCGGTCTGTTCGCGAACGCGCTCGGGGAACGGGTACTGCCAGACACCGAGCACCGATGTGCGCATGATGGCGCCGTTGGCAGCAGACCGGCGCGCGGTCTCCTCCCACACCCTGCGCGCGACGGCGGCCGGATCGCGCAGATATGCGGCGTCGCAAAGGACGCTCGCCGTCGTCTGACCCATGCCCATGCCGCCGGCAAGCGCCCAGTCGCGCAGGCGCGCGGCGATGTCGCGCTCGTCGACCACGCGCGTAGCGAGCAGGCTGTCGAGGATGCACAGCATCTGGTCGGTGTCGTCGGTCCAGTCGCCGCGCTCCCAATGCGAGCGATGGTGGTCGCGGACGATATCGGCGTAGTCGCGCAAGCCGTGCGGGTAGTACTCGATGACCTGCGCCCGGGAAAGAAATTCGGTGCCCAGTCCGAGCGCGTCACCCACGGCCTGGCCGTAGAGAACACCCCGGATCCGGTCGGCGAGTTTCTCGTTCATCGCGCCTGAATGCTGCGCCCGAAGAGCGCGTTTGAGCAAGACTCGGCATCTTGCCGCAGTCATCGGATACGGGGTTTATAGTGGCGCGCGGAGGTTCGCTCCCGTGTCTGCTGGGGAGGTGCAATGAGTGAAAAGCTGAGGGCGCTGCTGAAGTTCGGCATGAAGGTGCACGTGGAGATGCGGCTGCGGGATTCGGAGACAGCATTCCGACAGGTCGCCGATAGTGCACAGGGCGAGGACTGCGCATTGCCCGACCTCGCAGAGGACACGCCATGACCAGCCGCAATCACCAAGCGCCGACTGATGTTGAAATAGCGCTCCGATGATCGTCGGCATCGACCTCGGTACCACGAACAGCCTGGTCAGCGTCTGGCGCGACGGTGCGGCGCAGATCATCCCCAACGCGCTTGGCCAGCTTCTCACGCCTTCGGTCGTCGCCGTGGACGACAAGGGCGAGGTGGTGGTGGGGCTCGCCGCGCGCGAGCGTCTGCTCACCAGCCCGGAGAGCACGGCTTCGGTGTTCAAGCGTTACATGGGCAGCAACCGGACGCTGCAGCTCGGTGGCCGCGCTTTCCGGCCGGAAGAGCTGTCCTCTCTGGTGCTGCGTTCGCTCAAGGCCGATGCCGAGTCTGCGCTCGGCTGTGCGGTCGAGGAAGCGGTCATCACCGTGCCGGCCTATTTCAGCGACGCGCAGCGCAAGGCGACGCGTATCGCCGGGCAGCTTGCCGGGCTGAAGGTCGACCGGCTGTTGAACGAGCCGACCGCGGCGGCGCTCGCCTATGGACTGCACCAGCTCGAGCGCGAGTCGAAGTTCCTGGTGTTCGATCTCGGCGGCGGCACCTTCGACGTGTCGATACTCGAGATGTTCGAGGGCGTGATGGAGGTGCGCGCCAGCGCGGGTGACAATTTCCTCGGCGGCGAGGACTTCGTCGGATTTCTGGCGGAGGGTTTCATCCGCGCCACGCGATTGGACGGGGGCAAGCTGCCGGTACTCGCGCGCGCCTCTCTGAGGGAGCAGGCGGAACGTGCCAAGCGGCGTCTGAGCGCCGAGCCCTCGGCCGCGATGCGGTTGCGCGTCGAAGGCGGGCGCGGGATCGAGTGGACAGTGAGCGAACAGCAGTTCGAGGCGATGAGCGCGCCTCTGCTGGCGCGGCTGCGCGCGCCGGTGGAGCGGGCGCTGCGAGATGCGCGCATCCGCGCCGCCGAGCTCGACCAAATTGTGCTGGCCGGCGGCGCGACGCGCATGCCCATGGTCCGCAGGCTGGTGGCGAAAATGTTCGGCCGGATCCCGGCGGCGAACCTGAACCCCGACGAAGTCGTGGCGATGGGCGCAGCGGTTCAGGCAGGTCTCAAGGCGCGCGACTCGGCGCTGGAGGAAGTCGTACTCACGGACGTCAGCCCCTACTCGCTGGGCATCGCAAGCTCGGAAGAACTTGCGCCAGGCCACTTCGAGGCCGTGTTCGCGCCGATCATCGAGCGCAACACCGTGGTACCGGCGAGCCGCACCAAGGGGTTCGTCACCACGACGGACAACCAGCGCGAGATTCTCGCGCGTATCTACCAGGGCGAGTCGCGCAGTGTCGATGAAAACATCTTCCTGGGGGAGGTGCGTGTCCAGGTGCCCGCGCGCCCGGCGGGCATGGAGCCCGTAGACGTCCGCTTCAGCTACGACATCAACGGGCTATTGGAGGTCGAGGCGAGCGTGCGCAGCACTCGCCGCAGCGCCCGCGTGGTGATCGAGAGCAATCCGGGGGTGCTCTCGCCCGAAGAGATCGCCGCGTGCCTGCGCAAGCTCTCGGCGCTGAAAATCCATCCGCGGGAAGAGTCGGAAAACCGCGCCGTTCTCGAGCGCGCCGAGCGCATCTACCGCGAAAGCCTCGGTGATCGGCGCGAGGCCGTCGGCAGGTTGATCGGCCGCTTCCTGTTGGTGCTGGACCGGCAGGATCCGCACGAATGCCAGGAGGCGCGCGCCGGCATGCAGCGCGTGCTCGACGACATCGACGGCGAGAGCTATCTCTGAAATGCGTGTCTGGGATGTCCTCGGTATTGCGCCTACCGATGATCTCCGCGAGATACGCAAGGCCTATGCGCGGGCGCTGAAGCGCAACAATCCCGAGGACGATGCCGACGGCTTCCGGCGGTTGCGCGAAGCCTACGAGCATGCGCTGGCGGGGACCGAGCCTGTGCCAGTGCCGTCGCCGTTCGTGCGCGATGCGCCACCAACGCCTTCTCCGGCGCCCGTCCACCGGAATAACCGCGAGCAGCCAAGGGCCCCGCCAGTTCCCGTCGACCGGAATAACCGCGAGCCACCCGCGACGCCGAGATCCGCGTCGGAGGGGCGTGCAGCCGCGCGGGCCGCGAAGGTCCTGGCAGCCCTGAACACGAAAGGCAGCGATGCGGCAGCGCAGGCGCTGGAAGAAGCGCTCGCCGACAAGGAATTTGCCGACCTTGCATTGCGCGAGCATTTCGAGGAGGCGCTCGTCGACGCGATTGCAGCGCAGGAGGAGCTTCCTGCGGCGCTGATCGCCCTTGCCGCGGATCGCTTCGGCTGGCGCGAGCGGCCGGTGCATCTGCTCCAGCGCGTGCCCGCGCAGATGGAGCGCCTTCTCGGGCGGCTGCGGGCGCGCGACGCGCGCGATGCGCTTGATGCCCTGCCGGCGGATGGGCCGCGCCGGCGCGCCGCACAGGCGCTCATCGGTCCTTTTCGTGCCGTGTTCTTCCGATGGGTGGCGCTCAACAAGCCGGTGGTGCGCGAGATGCGCTTGCTGCTACTGAGCCTTGAGCGCGGCACGCCGGAAGTATTCGACTACGAAATCGAGCCAGCCACGCGGGAGTGGTGGACGCATTGCGTAGCCGGTCCGCGCCTGTATAGCTGGCATGCCGCCCTGGTACTCGGCCTCTCGCCGGTGATGCTATTGATGGTGATGCTGGACGTTACGCAGACGCCTTTCCTCGCGCAGGCGGCCGTGCTCATCGCGGCCTGCTACGGATGGGAGACGCTGGAGCTACGCTGGCCGGACTGGAACGCGAGGCTGCGCGTCGATCCATGGCTGAAAAGCGGCTGGGTTCCGGCCTCTGCCGTGCTGATCTTCGCCTGCGCCTGGTCCGCCGACTGGTCGAACGTGGCCATCGGGGCCTGCGCGGTGGCGATAGGATTGACGATCCTCTGGAGCCTGCCCAGCCTGCGCCGCGAGGACGTTACAACGGCTCCAGTCGTGATCGTGCTGGTGATCATTTTCCTGGGCGGTGTCGTGGGGATTGTTTTTTCGATCGCCTTCCCGCTCAACTTTCTCGCCAGCGTGATGCTGGTGATTTTCATGCTGCGGGGCGAGGACGCGATCTTGAGCCTCGGATGGCGGGTCCGCGATGCCGAGCGATACGAGCGCGCATTCCGTCGCGGGTGGGCCTATTTCGGCGCCGCACTGTTCGCCGCAGCGGCGCTTGCGCCACTAGTGCCGCTCGCGCAAAGCGGCGTGCTACAGGCAGCCGCCGTGCTGTTGCTTCTCTGCTCCGCTTGGGCGATCGTCGCGACCGGCTGCTTCTGCTCCGCTTGGGCGATCGTCGTGAATCGCCATGGCGAGCGCTGGTCGGAGGTGGGGGTCCCGTTTGCCGCGCTTTTGAGCGGCGTGATTCTGTACGATGCCGGATGGAAATCGATCAAGGTGATGGCAGGTGCATCGACCGGTCTCTGGGGCGGAGACGATCGCGTCGGCGCGATCGCCGCGGGCTGGCTCGGGACACTGTGCGTGCATGCCGGCACCGTGCTTATTCAGCGCATCAGGAAAGGCAGGCGCGGGGCCTGATCTCCGGGTGAGTCCGGGTGAGCGCGGAACTGACGGGGTCTCCCCAGACGTGCAGGCAGAGCAGAAGTGAACTACTCGACCATTCGCTGGGCGTCCGTAACGCACGCTCGTTTCTCGTCGCTTGCCGACCCATGCCTG
Source organism: Betaproteobacteria bacterium (assembly GCA_016195915.1). Lineage (GTDB taxonomy): Bacteria > Pseudomonadota > Gammaproteobacteria > Burkholderiales > SG8-39 > JADGRQ01. Next base: position 212,653 of record JACPYS010000012.1, read on the forward strand.
CAGGCGCAGAATCGTCGCCGAAACGCGGAATGACTACGTTCCGCGCATACTCCAGCCCCCGAAAATGTGCTGCTTTACCGAAGCGGTAGAGAAGGTTTCCGATACCAGCATCTTCGCGCGTGCCAGTGGCGCGCACCAGCTCGTGGTCTACAGCATGGCCTATGCGGCGAAGAGCGACTTGGCGATGGTGCTGCCCGTTCCGGTGGTTCCCGATTCTTCCGAAGATGCGCTGCGCTTCATCAGTCTGGAGAAGTGCCCGGACTTCTTTGCCGAATTGCGCGACGGATTTCCCGCTCGCTACGACGCCGGGGTCGGCGATCTGCTGAGCGCGCCCGATGAGACCGAAACAGTGATGCGCATGCTGGAGGTCCACGAAGTCGGCGCGTTCGAAGCCTCGTTTGTGCCGCGGCCCGAGGACTTCGCCAGGCTGGACGAGCGCTTCCGTCTGCCGGTGGAAATCTGGCTTGAGCTCAATCACTACCGCGACTGGGGCTTCGCCGTGTTCAAGCTGAAACCGACCGAGCTGGCACGCGTGCACCCGATGGCGTTCGAATTTCCGCGCTGCGACATCAAGCGGCTGTTCTTTCCCACGCTGCACGTGCACCACAGGCGACTTGAGAAGAGCGCGGAATTCGACCACTCCCTGTACTGCCAACCCGAACCGGCGATGAACTGGCACTTGGCCGAATGGGAGGACTCGGTGCACCCGGCGGGGCAGTTCGTGCACTGCGCTGACGCGGCGAAGCTGCTCGATCTCGAGTACCCGTGCTGGCGCGTGTTCGTAGACGGCGTGCGCGAGAACCGCGACACCTGGATCGGGGCGGGTGAGACTGTTCCTGCACCGAGGAGCATGTAGAACAGAAATTGTGAGTAGGGGCAACAAGCTGAAGGAGAGGAGCTTGAGCGAAGGCAAGAGCTCGCAGCAGAACGCTGATCTCCTCCGCGAGATCGACTCGCTCAAAGCGCTTGCAGACACGGGCATGTGCGAGGACGCGCCGGAGGCGTGCGCACTCGCGCGCGAAAAGCTGCTACAGCTTTATCGTAATCACCATGCAGCGGTGGGACGCTTCACATTTGATGGATCGGGCGAGGGCGACTTCGAAGCCCTGGACTGGATCTGCCGGCTCGAGGCGACCGGCCACATAGGCGCCACGCGGTTGCTGAATCGGGTGTTTTTCACCAGCTATTCAAGCATGGGTATCGATGCGAGCTTTTGCCAGAAAGCCTTCGCTGCGACCCGGGAAATGCAGATGCTTGGTAGGAAGTTCGCCAAGGTAGCGCAGTTTTTGGCCGTGATGGAGATGGCGATGCCGGAACGGAATCTGGATGCGCTGTTGGTATGGCTGGATCTCGGCGGCGCGGTGCATTCGAGCCTGGCTTTCGGTATCCGGGAACTGCGCGCATCCTCCCTTGCCATTGGCCCGAACGCGCTGGGAACGATCTCGCACCATGTCCATTGGGCAAAAGAGACTGCCAAGGCCCGGTCTGCTTCTCCCGTGAGAGTGCCGGCAGCCGATTTGTTGTCCGCTGTTGCGAGCGATTTTGCAAGAGTCGCTGATACTGCACCCCCTCATCGCAGGCCGACCGTAGGCGAAGCAGCCGAAGCCGCGCGGCTGATCGCGCGCGCAGCGGAACTCGGCTCGGAAGAGGCGCGGGTGAAGCTCTGGTTCGATCGCTACCGTTCGGTTCCGGACAAGGATGTCCACCTTCGCGACTGGCTTTCAACCCACTTGCTACCGGAGTCCGGCGACGGCGCCTTCGCAGAAACGCAGGCCAGCCCCGTTTCTGTTGCGCGCGAATTCGTGCGGGAAGGAGACATGGACCGCGCGATGTTTGTTGCCCGCGAATTGCTCCGCAGCGGCAACGGCGCGCTTCAGACCCGCGCGCGCGGCTTGCTTGACTTGATTCGTCGGATGGCTTGAGGAAGGGGGAATTCGACGATGCCAAACGGCGGCTCCGACCATTGCGGAAGTTGCCGGCACAACCGGGTTAACGTCGGCCGCCAGTCGAAGATGGAGGAGCGGCTCGGTCTTCCCGACGGCGCACGGGAGTTGATGAAGCGATGATAGGCGCGATTGCCGGCGACATGATCGGCGTGCCCTGGGAGTCCGCGGGGGAGAAGCGCCATGACTTTCCCTTGTTCACCGAGTACTCGCGCTTCAGCGACGACACGGTGATGACGGTCGCGGTCGCGAGCGCCCTGCTCGAAGGCCGCGACTACGTGCGGGAAATGCGCGTACTCGGCCGCAGACACCCGTTCGTGGGCTACGGCAAGAGGTTCGAGGAATGGCTGCTGTACGAGGACCTCGAAACTTACGAGAGCTACGGCAATGGCGGGGCGATGCGTGCAGGCCCGATCGGATATGCCGCGCGCAGCGAAGAGGAGGTTCTGGAAGAGGCGCGGCGCTGCGCCGCGCCAACGCACAACCATCCCGAGGGGGTGAAGGGCGCGCAGGCCGTCGCACTGGCGGTGTTTCTGGCCCGATCCGGCGCGGGCAAGGAGGACATCCGGCGCACGCTCGCCACTCGCCTCAATTACGACCTCGAGCGCACGGTCGAATCGATCCGTCCAGGCTACAGCTTCGACGTCGCGGCGGCGCGCTCGGTGCCGGAGGCGATCATCTGCTTCCTCGATGCAAAGGATTTCGAGGATGCGGTGCGCAATGCCGTTTCCCTGGGAGGCGATGCCGACACCATGGCATGCATCGCGGGAGTGATTGCGGAGGCGCACTGGGGCGGCGTGCCCGCAGGGATCGAGCGCGAGGTGCGCAGCCGGCTGCCGGAGGAATTCATTGAAGTGCTGGACCGGTTTCGGGCGCGGTATATGAATAGCGGCGGGCCATGACACCGAACAGTTCGGGCGACATGCCAGATGAAAGCACCGTAGCGCGGCGCGGTTTCGGCTGGTGGCTGAAGCGCATCGTGGTCGCAATAGTGCTGATTGCGATGGCGTCCTTCTTCCTGATCCCGGCCTATCACGGCTTCAGGCCGCGTGCGCTGATCAGCGAAGCGCTCACCGACGGCGCCGAATTGAAATTCAAAGTGGCCGAGTTCTACGAAAGCCACCGCAGATTGCCGCTGGATGCCGAGGTCCGGGCATTGCAAACCCTGCCCTCCGAGCTTAAGCGGGCGCAATCCGTCGTTTGGGACCCCGCCGGGCGCAGGGTCGTTGTCACCGCGGGCGACCCTCAACCGGGCAAGCGATTCGCGCTGAATGCGGAAGAACGCGACGGCAAGCTCGACTGGACGTGCCGTACCATCGACCTCGATCCCAAGTACCTGCCCGGGACTTGCCGATGAGATTCACGGATCTGTTCAAGCGCAGGGGATTCGGTCCACTCTCCGTCTCGCCGGTGGGCTTGACGGTCTTCTGCCTGTTCGTCGCAGCGGCCGCCGTAATCTCCAGGGGCGTGTACGAGGACAAGGAAATCCAGTCGAACCTCTACGCGGTCTTGGCCTATGCACGGCCGATCGCCGCGCACGTCCGCCTGTTCCATGAGCGGTCGGGCAGGTTTCCGGCCGCGCTGGCGGAAATCGCTGCTGCAAAGGCGCAGGCGCCGGCGCCGATCGCGCGGACGGAACTGCTCAAGGACGGAGAAGTTCGCCTTGTGTTCGCCAGTCCGCCGGCCATCGCCAACGCGTCTTTGACGTTGCGAGTAATCGTCCGGGGCCGCGAACATTTTCTCGAGTGCCGCGCGGAAGGCGATTTCAAGGGCGGGCTGCCCTTGGCGTGCAGGCCGGGTGAGGCTCCCGAACGGGTGCCCTGGCCGCCAGCGTCAGGAAAGTAATATCACGGACGATACAACTCCTGCTTTGCCAGCCAGTTCTGAATCAACCCCGCCACCTGATCGCTGTTCTTGTCCATCATGATCATGTGCGAATTGCCTTTGACGCCGATCTGCGGAAGGTTGATCACGTCGTAGCGGCCGCCGGCGGCTTTCACCTGTTCCAGAAACCTCAGTTCGTTGGCGCGTATCGTTGGCCAGCGCGGATCTTCCTCGATGTAATCGCCGTACACCGCGAGTATCGGAATGTTCCTGAGATTGGCGGCAAGCTTGGAATCGCCCGCTCCCGCCGGTTCCACCAGCACCAGCGCCTTCACCTTGTCGGGCCGCGCCTGTGCGACCACTTGGCCGAACGTGCCGGACTGCGAATGCACCAGCACCACGCACGGACAGACCTTGTCAACCAGTTCGGTATAGGCGCGAATGATCGCATCGTCCGTGGTGGTCCAGCGCGGCACCCCCTGCTTGGTGAAATTGTCGTAGCCCTCGGCGGGAAACTGGCCGCCGGGCTTCATCTTCATTTTCGCGGGGTCCTTGTTGTACGAACCCGGTCCTGCACCGATGCGAAATCGCTCGAACGGATTTTCCTTGGTCAGAAAAACCGGTTCGCTCTTGAACACGTCGGGAAACATCGCCCAGCCGGAACGGCCGCGCTCCACCGCATCGGAGATGTAGACCGGCCACCCTTTCCTGAGAAAGAAGTTAAGCCAACCTTCGCGCCCGTCGGGCGTGGTTTCGTAAGTTACGCCGGAAAGCCCGCCGCCGTGCCACATCAGCAGCGGCAGCGGGCCGCGCTGATCCTGTGGAATGAAGTACTGCACATACATCTGCTCGACCTGATAGACGCCGTTCGGGTCCACCTTGGCGGGCACGCCGCCCGGCGTGAACGTGACTTCCTTCACGGGCTTGCCGGAGATCGTGATTTCCCGCCCGCCGATGTGGAACGAGCCCATCGCCTTGAGCGTTATGGGCGCCTGCGCCGACGCGCTTCCGGCCAACAGCGCGGCGCCGAACGTGATGACCGATTTCAGTGAATACATGCGCCTCTCGGTTTGAATTCGAGTTACCGCGCGGTCATTATCCTAGATCAACGTTCGCTCTTCTCCTTGTTTCATTTGTGTGCATGGTCTGCGACGCTGGTCGTGCCCCTTGGGCTGCCGGAAATGTCCCGATGGATATGCCGCGTTGCAACAGTGATGACATGCGAGGACGACATTGAGGGAACGAACCGATGGCAAGTTGGAACTGGCCGGCGTTGTTCTTCAGCACCGCATGGTTCTGCTATCGGCGAATGCATGGCTACGCCTGGACGAACTTCTTTCTGCCGCTCCCGCCGTCGACTTCGACGGCAATTGCTGCGGCGCTGATGGCAGCCTTCGCGTTCGCTTTCTCGTCGTTCATCGCGGTTGCGCCCGCCGCCTACTCCGATTACCACCCGCGCATGCGGGTCGTGGAGGGACTTCGGGCGGCAGGCGCTTTCAGGAAACAGGTCGACGAGTTCTACGGCAAGCACCGGCGTCTGCCCACACCGGACGAAGCGGTGCAGTTTCGCGACCATGGCCCGGCGCAAAATGCGCACTCGGTCGTTTACGATGCAGGCAAGAGGATGATTCTCGTAACCTTCAGGGAGGGATTTGCCGGCAAGCGCGTTGCGCGGCATGCCGAAGATCAAAACGGCGCTCTCTCATGGACTTGCCGTACGGTCGACGTCGAACGGAGATACCTTCCGTCGAGTTACCGTGGATGACGCGGCACCGATTTCTTTCGTGTATATTCGCGCAGACGATTCGCTTGGTCAACCGCCGGGTGTGCCGGTGCGTTGAGGGCGGAGGAGGGGCTATGAAACAGTCCCGGTACTTCTTGTCGGCGATGGCGCTTTTCGGCGCCGTCGCGTCCCCCATGAGCAGCGCATCGCATTCCCTGCACTCCCGGCCGCAGGCTGCGCCTGCTCCGGCCCAGCATGCGGCAGTGAGTCATACGGTGCCGGATCGTGCAGTTGGGACGCTGGTTGCGCGAACCCGAATGGATGTCCGACCGGTTGCCTCGCCGCCGCGGGCGGCGGTGCGATACGCCCTTCCGGCGATCCGCGTGGCTGCCATCTATCCGGTGGTGGTGCCTCAACGTATCGTTGCCGTTCCGGTCCCGTACTACGTTGCCGCCGGAGCCCAACCGGTCCAAGAGGCTGTTGCGACACCGTCCGCGGGGTTTCCGCCAGACTGGAACTGGCGGCCTGTCGAATCGTTCGCGGCGCTGGCTCCGCGCGCGAATGCACTTTCGCCACCTCCGGAGCAGCAGCTGCGCTATTACTGCCCGGATACGCGCGAATACTTCCCGTCGGTCGAGACCTGCAATTCTTCCTGGCTCAAGGTGATTCCGTGACGCGCATCGATGTATATTGAGCTCGTCGAAGGCCGATCGGGTAGCAGCGCATGAAGGTTCTCTTGGTGGCAGGTCTTGCCGTGGTGCTGGCGGGTTGCGCGGCCACGGTCGCGCTGCTCCCCAGCAGTGCTGCCGTGGTTTCCGCCGCACACACGGGCGCAGCCGTTGCGGCGGCCAATGCCGCGCCCATCGTGGGCGTGGGGGCAGGCGTCGGGGTGGTTGCGCTGACCACCCAGACGGATTCGGAGAAGATGCTCGGAAAGTCGCGCGGAAACCTCGATTCCTGCGCGGGATTTCACGATCGTGGGAGCGAGAGCCTGCGCGGTGACGTCGAGCGATTCACCTATGACCGCAATTCCTGCCGCGTCGCCATCACGCTGCAGGCCGGAGTTGTCACGAGCGTCGACTTCTCCAGCCCGTCGCTCGCCTGCCGCTCCGTGATCGGCAGGTGTCTTTAGCAGGCGGAACGGCTGCGGCGTCAACTGCCCCGGTTGAACAGGTGGGCAATCGAGTTGGCGTAGTAGCGCAGCACGGGCAAGTCGCGCGCGACCGCGCGGTATAAGCCGTCCTTTTCCTCGATCAGTCGCCGCAACAACAGCATCCGCAGCCCGACGCGCATCGCATAGTCGAAATCGCGCCGCGGGACATACACCACCGCCCTGCTTGCATCGAGCGCGTCGAGCATGCGTTCGGCCTCCGCCTTGAGTTCGAGTTCCGACCACGCTTTCTCCGGATCGCGCGCAAATACGCTCGCCATCAGCGGCACGGGCACCACCGGCACGATGCGTCCCACCGCACCCATGAGGTGCCTGCCGAGTTCCGAAATCCGCTCCTTGCGTTCCCCGCCGGACAGCCTGGAAAAATCGATTCCGCGTTCCTTGCAGTAGGCCCGCATCGAAACCGGCGAGCCGAAATTGACACAGGCGTATCCGAAGCGATGCCAGTCGCTGTTCAGCATCAGGCGCAGGTTTTGCACGGCGAACCCGAGGGTGTTCCAGATCGCCCAAAAGCGGCTCGGCTTGCGCGCGTCCGGGTCGATCGACAGCAGCAGCGTCCGGTCCTCGAGAACCCGGTCGTAATTGACGCCCAGGGGCACGTATACGAGGTCGCGCTCTCCCTCGAGATGGAATCCGCGCAGCATGTAGTCGATCACGCCGAGCCGGGGTTCGCGCATCAATCCGTCGCGCGACAATCCGCCTTCCGGGAACACTGCCTGCGGCACTCCCGCCTCGGTGGCCATCGCGATGTAGCGCTCGAGCACGCGGCGGTAGAGTTCATCCTTGGAATTGCGCCGCACGAAATAGGCGCCCATCGAGCGAATCAGTGCCGAAAGAGGCCACAGGCGTGCCCATTCGCCCACGGCGTAGGAAAGCGCCGCCTGATCCGCGGCGAGATAGGCCGCGAGGATGTAGTCCATGTTCGAGCGGTGGTTCATGACGAACACCACGGTTGCGTTCGGGTCCACGCGCGACAGGTTCTTCGTGTCGACGTAGCCGAGCCTCACGCGGTAAAGTCCCTGGGCGACCTTGCGGCCGATCCAGTAGCCGATGCGAAAGTAGAGGTAGGCGTTGAAGGCTGGAACGATCTCGCGCGCATAGCGCTCGACGGCATGCAGTCCGGCCTGGACGGGAAGATTCTTCTGTTTCGCGTAATCCTCCGCGGCCTGCTGGACTTTCGGGTCGGTGAGCAGGCGATGGATCAGTGCCTGGCGCTTGGTGCGCTGCCACGGCCGGATGCCGATGCGCAGCCTCGTGCCGACCTCGTCGATGACATTTTCGCCTCGACTGGAGATGAACCATCGCAGCGCCGGCATTAACAGCTTGTCGTAGGCCGCCCACGCCGCGAGGGCCGAGACGATGCACAGCAACCACAGCGGCAAGGCGATCGTTTCGGCCATGGTTCGTTATAGAGCGCCAATCACGGCGGCCGTGACGTCGGCGGTGCGCGCAGTCCCACCCAGGTCCGGGGTGAAGATTCGTCTCGACGTGACCGACTCGATCGCCTGCATCACGCGCGCCGCCGCGCGCGGTTCGCCGAGATGCTCGAGCATCATCGACACCGTCCAGAAGGTGGCGATAGGATTGGCGATACCCTTGCCGGTGATGTCGAAGGCCGAGCCGTGGATCGGCTCGAACATCGAGGGGAATTTGCGTTCCGGGTTGAGGTTCGCCGTGGGTGCGATGCCGAGCGATCCCGAGAGAGCGGCAGCGAGATCCGAGAGGATATCCGCATGCAGATTGGATGCCACGATGGTGTCGAGCAAGGCCGGCTTCAACACCATGCGGGTGGTGACCGCATCGACCAGCACGCGATCGGTCCGCACATCCGGGTAGTTCCCGGCCACCTCGTAGAACACTTCGTCCCACAGCACCATGCCGTGGCGCTGCGCATTCGACTTGGTCACCAGCGTGAGGTGCTTGCGCTTGCGCTTCCTTGCCAGTTCGAAAGCAAACCGGTGCACGCGTTCGACGCCCGCGCGTGTAAACACGGACGTCTCGGTGGCGATCTCCTCGGGCAGTCCACGGTGCACGCGGCCGCCCGAACCGGAATACTCGCCCTCCGTGTTTTCCCGCACGATCACCCAGTCGATCTCGTGGCCGTTCCGGAGCGGGCTCTCGACCCCGGGCAACACGCGCGAAGGGCGCACGTTCGCATACTGATCGAAGCCCTGGCAGATCGGCAGGCGCAGGCCCCAGAGAGAGATGTGATCGGGTACGCGCGGCGATCCGACTGCCCCGAACAGGATCGCATCGAACGCTTTGAGCTGATCGAGCGCGTCAACGGGCATGTACTGCTCCGTCTCGAGATACCGCTCCGAGCCCCAGTCGAATCGAGTGAACTCCACGCGGAAACCGCCCTCGCGTCGCGCGAGTTCCTCGAGCAGCTTGACACCCTCGGCAATGACCTCTATGCCGATGCCATCGCCCGGAATGGAAGCAATGTGCCAGGTCTTCATGCCGCCTTTCTCGCTTCTGCGCGCACCGCATCGGCGACGGCCGCGCCCACCTCCGAAGTCGAGGCCGTGCCGCCCATGTCGCGCGTGCGCGGGCCTTCGACCAGCACGCGTTCGATGCCGTGCACCACCGCGGCCGCCGCATCGGCGTGGCCGAGGTGTTCGAGCATCAGGGCACCCGACCAGATCTGCCCGATCGGGTTCGCGATACTTTTTCCCGCGATGTCGGGTGCCGACCCGTGCACGGGTTCGAAGATGGAAGGAAAGGCGCGTTCCGGATTGATGTTGCCGGAGGGTGCGATGCCGATGGTGCCGGTGGTGGCCGGGCCCAGATCCGAGAGGATGTCGCCGAACAGGTTGGATGCGACGATCACGTCGAAACGCCCGGGGTCGAGCACCAGCTGGATGGTGAGTCCATCGACGTGGTATTGATCAGTACGGACGCCGGGGTAGTGTTTGCTGATTTCTGCGAATCGCTCGTCCCAGTATGGCATGGTGATCGATATGCCATTCGACTTGGTGCACGAGGTGACATGATTGCCGCGCAGTTTCGCCAGTTCAAAAGCGTAGCGAATGATGCGGTCGACGCCCCTGCGAGAAAAAACCGACTGCTGCGTCACCACCTCGTGCTCGGTGCCTGCGAACATGCGCCCGCCGACGCTGCCGTACTCGCCCTCCGTATTCTCGCGGATCACCAGGTAATCGATATCGCCCGGCTTGCGCCCTGCGAGCGGGCTTGGAACGCCGTTGAACAGGCGAACCGGGCGCAGGTTCACGTAAAGATCGAACCAGCGGCGAAAATTGATGAGCAGCCCCCAGGCCGAAACATGATCCGGGACGATGGCCGGATTGCCGACAGCGCCGAAAAAGATCGCGTCGAATTTTCTCAGGATGTCGGGCGCGTCCTCCGGGCACATGCGCCCGTGTTGCCGGTACCAGTCGCAGCTCCACGGGAACGCCTCGAACTTGAAGCGCAGCCCGTATTTCGCGCCGACCGCCTCCATCACGCGCACGCCCTCGGGCATGACCTCCCTGCCGATCCCGTCGCCCGGGATTACCGCGATACGATGCTCGGCCACGTCCGCCTCCGCGAAAATAGGCAAATTCTAGCGGATGCGTCCACCGCCCCGGGTAGAATTTCGACCCCATGCGAATAGCGGCAATCGAAACGGCAACCGAGTGGTGCTCGGTAGCCTTGTGGCACGACGGCGAAATCGAGGCGCTCGAGACGCGGGCGGGCAATCGGCATGCCGAGCGCTTGCTGCCGATGATGGAACAGCTGCTCGCGCGCGCCGGCTGCGCAATCGCGCAACTCGAAGCGCTTGCCTTCGGCGCGGGACCGGGTTCATTCACGGGATTGCGCATCGGTTGCGGCGTGGTGCAGGGAATCGCCTGTGCACGCAACCTGCCGGTGCTTGGCATCTCGACGCTCGAGGCGATGGCCGAGGAAAGCGGCGTGTCGCGCGTCATCGTCGCCCTCGATGCGCGCATGGGCGAAGTGTATTATTCAGCATACGAGCGTGGCGACGGTCGGTGGATTGAAGTGATCGCGCCGATGTGCGTGGCGCCGCAGCGCGTACCGCGTCCGCAGGGTAACGGCTGGACAGGCTGCGGCAACGGTTTTGCGGCATATGGCGCAGCACTCGAAACTGCGCTGCATGGCGTGCTTCGAAGTGCGGTTTCGCAAGTGCGTCCGAGTGCCACGGCGGTTGCGCGGCTTGCGGCACCGCGGTTTGCGGCTGGCGAAGGGGTAGACGCGGCGCTCGCGGCGCCGGTGTATCTGCGTGACAAGGTGGCGCTGACAACGCACGAGCAGCGGCGGCTCAAACGGAACAACGGCCCGGACGGTCCTCGATGAGTGCGGTTCTCGAGCAGTATCCTCGGCTTGAACCAATGACCGAGGCCGACCTCGGCGAAGTCATCGCCATCGAGTCGGCGGTGTATTCACACCCGTGGACGCGCGGCAATTTTTCCGATTCCCTGCGCGCCGGCTACACGTGTTTCAACTGGCGTGCAGGCGGGGCGCTGGCAGGCTATTTCGTGCTGCTCATGGCGGCTGGCGAGGCGCACCTGCTCAACCTCAGCATCGCACCCGGGTGGCAGCGCCGCGGCCACGGTGCGGCGCTTCTCCGCGAGGTCGTGGCCATGGCCAGGCAAAGCGGTACGCGCCACCTGTTCCTCGAGGTGCGGCCAAGCAACGCCGCCGCGCACGGGCTGTATTCGCGTTTCGGTTTTCGGCAACTCGCGGTGCGCCGCGGATACTATCCCGCGGCACGCGGGCGGGAAGACGCGCTGTTGTTGACGCTCAGCCTGTGAGCCGATCGACACGGCGCGCTGTGGTGTTGCGCGAGATGGGGTTGGTGCCCGTCTGGAGGATAAGAACAGGGGACGTCGCGGCGTCCCCCGTGCCCCCTCCCGCACTGGAAACGAAGCTTGCACCAGGCTTTGCGGCGTCCCCCGCACCCCCTCCCGCACTGGTAACGAAGATTGCAGCGCGCGTTGCGACGATTCCTGACGCGGACGCGCGGGAGCGCGCGATTCGCGCGATGGGATGGGCTGAGCTCAAGCGGGCGGTTCCGGATTGCAGTGCGTGCGCTTTGCACAGGACGCGCACGCAAACGGTGTTCGGGATTGGAGACGAAAACGCCGACTGGATGCTGGTGGGCGAAGCGCCTGGCGCCGAGGAAGACCGTCTCGGAGAGCCGTTCGTCGGGCAGGCGGGAAGGCTGCTCGACAACATGCTCGCCGCGATCAGGCTGAAGCGCGGCGAAAATGTCTATATCGCCAATGTGCTCAAGTGCCGTCCGCCGGCGAACCGGAATCCAGAGCCGGACGAGGTCGCGCGCTGCTCGCCACACCTGGTGCGCCAGATCGAGCTCATCCGCCCGAAGCTGATTGTTGCGATGGGGCGGTTCGCGGCACAGGCGCTGCTCAATTCCAACGCCAGCATCGCTTCGATGCGGGGCCGTGTGCACCGCTACCAGGGTGTGCCGACGATCGTCACCTACCATCCGGCCTATCTGTTGCGCAGCCTTCCCGACAAATCGAAGGCCTGGGCCGATCTGCTGTTCGCGGTACGCACGCTGCGGGAGCTGAAACAGGTTTGATGGCCTGGGCTGGCCGCGCCGGCGGGCCCGGGAAGCGCTCAGTGATGCTCGGAGCGTGCAATTGCCATCAGTTGCGCGATCTCGTCGCCGTGTACGCGCTGGTTGCGGTTGAACCACCACATTACCAGGCCCATGGTGCTCGCTACGAACAATCCAAACAGCACGATCACCACCGAGATCGGCAGGCCCGCGGCGAGCAGCAATGAATAGGTTGCGATCATCGCCAGGATCGACAGGTTCTCGTTGAAGTTTTGCACCGCGATCGAACGCCCCGCACCCATCAGGTTGTGCCCGCGGTGCTGCAACAGCGCGTTCATCGGTACCACGAAGAAGCCTGCGAGGGCGCCGATCAGCACCATCAGGGGAATGGCGATCCACACATCGCGTACCGGTATCATGCCGATTACCAGCAGCCCCATGCCGATGCCGAGCGGGATCACCTTCACGGCGCGGTCCAGCGAGACGGTGGCGGATGCCGCAACGGCGCCGATGGCAATTCCGAGGGCCACCACGCCCTGCAGGATTGAGGCCTTCGGGAGGTCGAAAGACAGGTTGGCCTTCGCCCACTCAATGACGATGAACTGCAGCGTCGCGCCGGCGCCCCAGAACAGCGTCGTGACGGCGAGCGAAATCTGGCCGAGGCGGTCCGCCCACAGCCGCTGAAAGCAAAGTTTGAAATCGATCAGCGTCTCGAGCGGGTGCGCCGGGAGCGGTTTCAACAGCGCACCGGTGCCGGGAATGTGCAGGTTGAATATCGCGGCGACTGCGTAGACCACGACGATCAGCGCGATCGCGGCTTCCGCGGGGGTGTCGATGCCAGTATCGATCAACGGCACGTCGATGTGGAGCAGGATGCCGGAAACATACTGATGGATGAGCACTCCGCCAAGCACGGTGCCGAGGATGATGGAGGCGACCGTCAGGCCCTCGATCCAGCCGTTGGCGATGACGAGCTTCGACGCAGGCAGGTATTCGGTAAGGATCCCGTACTTTGCGGGCGAATAGGCGGCGGCGCCGAGGCCCACCACCGCGTAGGCTACGAGCGGATTGGCCTCCAGCAGCATCATCAGGCAGCCGATGATCTTGATGGCATTGGAAATGAACATGACCTGCCCCTTGGGGAGCCGGTCGGCGAAGGCGCCCACGTAGGGCGCGAGCAGCACGTAGGAAATGACGAAGAAAAACTTGAGATAGGGCGTGAGCCAGGAGGGCGAATCGGCGTGGAGGAGCAGCGCGATCGCGGCCACCAGCAGCGCGTTGTCGGCGAGCGACGAGAAGAACTGCGCCGCCATGATGATGTAGAAACCCAGGTTCATGAGCACAGGGAAATCCGTCGTTCCCCCGTCGTCTTCTCCTTCGAGCAGGCGCTCTTATAACACAGCACCGATAAGCTACCGAAATTTCCCCGTTTATGCTTGAATAAGCCCACTCCGAATCCACCCCGGGTCCAAATATGGCCGACCGTCGCCTGCAGGTGTTCCACGCCGTGGCAAAGCATCTGTCCTTCACCAAGGCTGCCGATGCGTTGTTCATGACGCAACCGGCGGTGACTTTCCAGATCAAGCAGCTCGAGGAGCATTGCAGCACGCGGCTGTTCGACCGGGGTCACGGACACATCTCGCTCACGCCCGCGGGCGAACTGGTTCTCGATTACGCGGAGCGCATTCTTTCGCTGTCGGCCGAGCTCGATACGCGGTTGAAGGAGATGACCGGGGAAGTGGCCGGAGCGCTGCTGATCGGCGCGTCCACCACGATCGCGGAGTACATGCTGCCACAGGTGCTGGGCGAGTTCGCCTCACGCTACCCCAAGGTTCTCTCCCGCCTGTTCGTCGCCAACTCGGAAATCGTCGAGCACCGTGTCGCCGAGCATACGCTCGACATCGGATTCATCGAGACCGCTTCGCACCTGGCCTCGGTGGCCTCCGACGTATGCTGCGAAGACGAATTGCAGGTTGTGTGCGCGCCCTCCCATCCGCTCGCCGCGCTCAAGTCGGTGAGCGCGAAGCAGCTGCCCCAGCACCCGTTTATCAGCCGCGAGCCGGGGTCAGGAACGCGCGAGGTTACCGACAATTATTTCGATACGCAGGGCGTCGCGCACGACAGCCTGAAGGTGGTGATGGAGCTGGGGAGCCCGGAGGCGCTCAAGGGCCTGGTGGCTACCGGCCTCGGTTTCGCAATCATGTCGCGTGCCACGGTGGCCAAGGATGTGCGTTTCGGTCAGGTGGTCGCCGTGCCTCTCGCGCCGCGTCTACTGCGTACCATGTCGGTGGTCTATCCGCGGGAAAAGTTCCGCTCACGCCTGACCAACACCTTCATCGAGTTCGCGAAGCAGCGGCTCAAGGCAGCCGCGTCGGCTTAGGAGCGTCCATGCCGCGCCCGATCCGCGCGACCATCGACGCCGCCGCGATGGCCCACAATCTTGCGATTGCGCGCCGCCAGGCCGGCGGCGCCAAGGTGTGGGCCGTGGTCAAGGCCAACGCCTATGGCCACGGCCTGGAACGCGCGGCGAAGGCGCTTGCGGAAGCCGACGGCTACGCGACGCTCGATTTCATCGAGGCGCTGCGGTTGCGCAACGCGGGCGTGACCAAGCCGATATTGATGCTGGAGGGAATCTTCAAGCCGGCCGATGTGGCCTTGCTCGCGCGCCATTCGCTGACGCCGGTGATCCACAGTCTCGCGCAGGTCGAGATGCTCGAAAAACGCGTGCTTGAACGACCGATCGACGCATACCTGAAGGTCAACAGCGGGATGAACCGGCTCGGATTCACCGTGGACAGCGTGCGCATCGCATGGAATGCGCTGCAGGCGCACCCGGCGATCTCGAGCGTGACGATGATGACCCATTTTGCCGACGCCGATGGAGCAAGTGGCGTGGCGGGCCAGCTCGAGTGGTTCAATTCGATGACCGCGGCGCTTGCCGGTCCGCGCTCGCTGGCCAATTCCGCAGCGCTGCTGCGTCATCCGGAGACCTGCGCGGACTGGGTGCGGCCGGGCCTGATGCTCTATGGCTGCTCGCCCTTCGCCGACCTGAGCGCGGAGGAACTCGGACTGCGGCCGGCGATGACGCTTGCCTCGGAGATCATCGCGGTCCAGAACCTCGAATCCGGGGAGCGCGTCGGATATGGTTTCAGCTTCGAGGCGACCGAACCGATGCGCATCGGCGTCATCGCCTGCGGCTACGCCGACGGATATCCGCGTCACGCAGCTTCGGGGACGCCGGTATTGGTCAATGGGCAGCGCACCTGCACTGTCGGGCGCGTTTCAATGGACATGATCTGCGCTGATATCACGCATCTGCCCGAGGCCGCCATCGGTACGCCGGTGACGCTGTGGGGTGCGGGACTTTCCGCGGACGAGGTCGCCGCTTCGGCCGGAACGCTCAGCTACGAGCTGCTGTGCGCGCTTGCGGCGCGCGTTCCGCTGAGCGAGACGGCGTAGGTGGCAAAGGCAAAATCGCATTACGCGTGCTCGGAGTGCGGTGCGAGTGCGATCAAATGGTTCGGCGCCTGCCCGTCTTGCGGTGCGGCCGCGACCTTGATCGAGCAGGCCGCCGATGTGCGTTCGAGTCATCGCTACGCGGCGCACGCTCCGGCAAACGCGCCGCAGCCGCTCGCACGCATCGAAGCTCGCGCGCAGGCGCGCATGCCGACGGGTGTCGAGGAATTCGACCGTGTGCTCGGAGGCGGGGTGGTCGCGGGTCAGGTGGTACTGATCGGCGGCGATCCGGGCATCGGCAAATCCACACTGCTGTTGCAGACACTCTCTGCAATGGGCGCGAAGCACAGCTCGCTCTACGTCAGCGGTGAGGAATCCGCGGAGCAGGTGGCGTTGCGCGCGACGCGCCTCGCTCTGGCGGCGGGAAAGGTCGAACTGCTTGCCGAGATCCATCTCGAGCGCATTGTCGCGACGCTCGAGGCAACACGGCCCGAGGTTGCCGTTATCGACTCGATCCAGACGCTGTACTCGGAGGCATTGCAGTCTGCGCCCGGGTCGGTGGCACAGGTGCGCGAGTGCGCGGCGCAACTCGCGCGCCATGCCAAACAGTCGGGTACGGCACTGCTCATCATCGGGCATGTAACCAAGGACGGCACGATTGCCGGACCGCGCGTACTCGAGCACATCGTCGACACCGTGCTCTATTTCGAAGGGGATCCGCATTCAAGTTTCCGTCTGGTGCGTGCGATCAAGAACCGCTTCGGCGCGGTGAACGAACTGGGCGTGTTTGCGATGACCGACAAGGGCCTGCGCGGGGTCGCGAATCCGTCGGCGCTGTTCCTGTCGCAGCACGGGCGCGACGTGCCTGGTTCCTGCGTGCTGGCGACGCTCGAGGGCACCCGTCCGCTGCTGGTGGAGATCCAGGCGCTCGTGGACCCGACGCACTCGCCGAATCCGCGCCGGCTCTCGGTCGGTCTCGAGCAGAACCGGCTGGCGATGCTGCTGGCGGTGCTGCATCGGCACGCCGGCATCGCGTGCTTCGACCAGGACGTCTTCGTGAACGCAGTGGGCGGGGTGCGCATCGGGGAACCGGCGGCCGACCTCGCGGTGCTGCTGGCGATTGTTTCTTCTCTCACCGATCGCGCGATTCCCGGCAAGGTTCTTGCGTTCGGCGAAGTGGGTCTGGCCGGTGAGGTTCGCCCGGCGCCGCGTGGTCAGGACCGGCTGAAGGAAGCGGCGAAGCTGGGGTTCGAGCGAGCGATCATTCCGAAGGCGAACCAGCCCAGGGGGAAGATCGGAGGGCTGGAAGTGCTCGCCGTTGAGCGAGTGGATCAGGCGGTCGCGGTGCTCCGCAATCTCTGACTTGACGTATGAGGGTACTATATCGAATGCGCGCCGTCAGCCGCATGTTCGATCGCAGAATTGCCGCGCCACGTAGCTGGATAACCGGGCACTGCTGTAGACGGCAGAGAAGGATCCTCGCCCTTGTTACTACGCTCGACAGCCGTTTCTGGCCCAGTGTGAGCACGTTCGCTGCCGAGGGAGTAGTATTTTATCGATTGTTTTATCCAAAGGCCCCGTGTTACACGAACGGGGCAAGAGGGTGCTTCCCAAACGGTAAGTCTTGACCCACACTCGCAAATGGCTCACAAAATTCACTGAGAGCGAACGTTGATTAAGAACTGGAATTCCGCCAAGGAGGGACCATTGGGCCGATCTGAGAAGCAGGCTGATACAAGACATTCATATCGCCAGTTCGGCGTTCAGAGTTCCCTTATCTTTTTTTTCCTTGCCGTAGCGACGAATGCCAACAGTGCAGATATTTCGTACATCCTAAATCCGCTTCCTCCCAGCATCGCTTATACGGCTCGGTATACGGCATCGGCCTCACTAGAAGGCGCGATTGAACCGAACGACGAAGAAAAGGTCAGTACATTCTTTACTTTCTTGAAAAAAGAGAAAGCAGTAATGATTTATCTTGACCTCAAGGGCCCTGGAGGCGATGTGTCCACGGCAATTAAAATTGGACGACTAGTTCGAAAATTTGAAGTAAATATCAGGGTTCCACGCGACTCGTCCTGCGTTAGCTCATGCGTGTTGATTTTGGCGGGCAGTCCAATTCGAACGATCGAAGGCCGCGTAGGAATCCATCGTCCTTACTTTCGCACCTTACCGTCCGATTCCACATATGACAGTGTTCGCCGCGCCTTCGACCTGCTCGGAGCAGCGACGAAGTCGTATTTGACCGAAATGAATGTTAACCCCGACGTATGGGACCAGATGGTCTCTATCCCTCCAGAAAATGTCAGGTTCTTGTCTACGCGAGACCTGGACTATTTTCGGCTTGGAGGCATGGATCCAGTCACCGAGGAAGTATTGAGTCACGACCTTGCAAAAATGCTGGGGATTCCGCGCGATGAATTCTTAAGACGTGAATCTCGCGCAAATCAAATCTGCAACAACGACGCTAGCTGTTCTTGGGATGTCCTCAAGGGATTGCGGTAGTCATTCAAAAAAGAGCGCATCGACGCCAAGCGGAGTCGATCTGGTGAAACGTCACGATCTGACCGTAATGTCCGATTACGTCGGTATAGTAGAAGGCGTGCGAAAAGGCGACATGATCTTGTTCCGAGGTCAAGACCGCAACGCTCCCCTGCTTCCGAAGGTCGCTCGCCATAATCCCGAAATAGATACAACAAAGCCTGAGCAAGAGATGCTTGGGGAAGTGAGGCGCCGTGGCGGGCTGCTCCTCGACCATCGCGTATTAGCCGACGATTGGGAATTGCTAGTATATGTTCAGCATTTCGGAATGGAGACGCGCCTGCTCGACTGGACGTCCAATCCTCTTGTCGCGCTTTGGTTTGCGTGCCAAGCCAATGGAATCGATGGTCACACCTATGTCTACGTTCTCATTGGCGGCAAGCGCGACGTTCTCGACCTCAACGCGGAATCCACACCTTTCGAAGGGTCTCGTACCAAGATTCTTAGACCCAGCTTGAACAATTCACGTATTGTCGCTCAGGCTAGTTGCTTTACGGTTCATAGGTACTCGTTGGATGGTTGTCGATTTGTGCCTCTTGAGAAAGACGGAGATTTTGAGGAAAGTCTAATAGAAATAAGGATGCGGAATGCTAGTCACGACGATTTTTTGACCAGTCTCAATTTGCTTGGCGTGAACTTCCAAACACTTTTCCCGGATGTCGAAGGTCTCTGCAAATACGTCAATTGGCTACACGATCCGCAACGTATCGCCCGGTTGTAACGCACTGCTCGACCCCGGCAGCGACGAAAACGGACGTCGTTGAGGAGTGTGCGCGTGCGTAGTTTGTG
Organism: Betaproteobacteria bacterium; assembly: GCA_016195915.1. Taxonomy (GTDB): domain Bacteria; phylum Pseudomonadota; class Gammaproteobacteria; order Burkholderiales; family SG8-39; genus JADGRQ01. The sequence goes on from JACPYS010000012.1 coordinate 231,642, forward strand.
CCAATCAAAGGCGCCAGTGATCTGTAAGCGTCCGCGAATCCCCGTACTGATATGTATTGACCTGTCAAGTAAGTTGATGCGCCATGCAGTGTGTGGGTAGCAGAACGGGACAGTATGCCGACGGTTGATCAGTCTGATATGCGCGGGTTGGTTACCGAATGACAACCG
>JACPYS010000003.1 GCA_016195915.1 Betaproteobacteria bacterium
ACTCGGCATCGGGACTCGCGTCGCGGGGCCGACGTACGACGCGCTGTACGGCGGGCACTGGGTTCATCCGACCGCCCGGGCGAAGCCGTAGCCACCATGGGTAGTGCCGTTGGGCGCCAACCGGATAGGCATGGATTGAACGTTAAAGGGCGATAGGCGTAGCGATCGGATCTTCCAATTTGACGGGTGTTGCGCAACGTGCGTGGAGCCTCATGCCGGGCCAAGGTACAGACCCTCAGGAAATCGCCTGGTAGTACAGGTTCTGCGGATGGTTCGCCTCGGCGAAGAAATACCAGCGCTCCGCTAACAGACCCACGTACTGGAGCGCAAACGCGGCCCCGAGAAGAAAAGCGTTTTCTCCCGACACCCCGAGCATGACGGCGGGAACCGGGAAAACCAAAACGAGCAGCGCCCAGCGCACCGCCCGCACCGTTTCGCGCGTGCGCCCGTGGAAAAATTCACGCGTGTTGAATGAGCCGCCCATGAAACCCTGCGCCTTCTGCTCGATGTGCGGATGCTTCACGCCGATCGCGGTGGCGAGCGAGGACATGGGGCGCAGGCGCGCGTTGCGACGCAATGCGGCGAGCCGGCCCAGGTAGGCGAGTGCACCGAGTACGAGCGCCGCGATGGCAAGCTGATTGACCGCGTGTGGCGCGACCAGCGCTGCCAGCACCGAAGCGAGCGTGAAGCCGGAAGCGCTGCCGAGCAGAAAATAATTCAGCGGCGTGAGCGTCGTGTGCCACTCCTGCAGGAATTTCAGGCAGGCGTAGATCATGGCGGTGCAGACGAACAGCGCGATGCAGAGCACCGTGCCGGCCGCGCCGACCCACAGGCAGATCCGGTCTCCGGCTTGCAGTTGATGAGCCGCACCGTAGGCGAATACCGCGCCCATGAATGCCGGCAGCACGATCACCTCGCGCGCCAGCCACGACGTGCGCCACTTCGCGGCGCTACGCCATGCCCGCTCAGGGCGCCCGAGATGGAAGAACGAGGAGAACAGCCCGGTCACGAGCAACGCCAGCGCCAGCGTAGCGCCCCCCACGTAGAACGTTGGTCCCGGCAAAGCAAGCAGGCCGTTGGCCGCCCCCACGTCGATCGCATAGAGCGCGAGAAACAGCCCCTGCCCCGCGCCGAGGAGCGTGGTGAGAAAGATCACTGACCAGGCGGGGTTCACCAGGTCGTCACGTCATCGAGCGCCGGCTCGCCGGGCGCGGGTTTGGGCAGCTTGCCGTCGACCTTGAGCGGATTGTCGACGCGCTTCAATTCATCCGGATGGATGCGGAACTCCGTCTTCCGGCGCGGCAGGTAGTGATTGGCCGGGTGCGTCCCCCACTCGGGCATCAGCGCGTACCCGCCGTTGTCGCGGATCGCGCTCGAAACCGCCGATGCCGGATCGTGAATGTCGCCGAACAGGCGCGCATTGGTCGGACACGCAAGGACGCAGGCGGGCTTGCGGTCGCGCTCCGGCAGCGATGCGTCGTAGATGCGATCGACGCAAAGCGTGCACTTCGTCATCACCTTTTCCTGCTGGTCAAGCTCCCGCACGCCGTAGGGACAGGCCCACGCGCAGTACTTGCAGCCGATGCACTTGTCGGCATCCACCAGAACAATGCCGTCCTCGGCGCGCTTGTAGGAAGCGCCTGTTGGGCACACCGGCACGCAGGGCGGATCTTCGCAGTGCAGGCAGGATTTGGGGAAATGCACCGTCTGCGTGTCCGGATACACGCCCACTTCGAAGGTCTGCACGCGATTGAAGAACGTCCCGGTGGGATCCTTTTCGTACGGGTTCTGATCCGTGAGCGGGCCCGCGGTGCCGGCAGTATTCCACTCCTTGCAGCTCGTCACGCAGGCGTGGCAACCGACGCATACGTTCAGATCGATTACAAGCGCCAGCTGTGTCACGGCGCCCCCCTCGTTCCGGGGAGCGGCGCAACCGCAGTGAACTCCGGCCAGCTCGCCTGCGCTTCATCGGCCGCGGCCGGACGAATCTGCACCCGCACGTCGTACCATCCCGCCTGCCCAGTCACCGGATCGGAATTCGAGGTGCCTCCGGGAAGTGCGTCCGATATCAGGTGATTGAGCAGGAATCCCTTGCGCGCCTCATTGGCGTCAGCCGCGAGGTTCCACGCCCCTGGCGCCTTGCCGATCGCGTTCCAGGTCCACACCGTCCCGGGCTCGACGGCCTGGCTGTAGCGCGCCATGCAGCGCACGCGGCCCCATTGCGATTCGACCCACATCCAGCCGCCGTCCTCGACGCCCCGCGCGCGCGCAGTCGCCGGATTCACGAACAGGTAATTGTGCGTGTGGATCTGCCGCAGCCAGGCGTTCTGCGAATCCCATGAGTGATACATCGCCATCGGCCGCTGCGTGATCGCGGCAAGCGGATACGCGAGCGCGTCGGTGGCCTCGACTTCGAGCGGCGGATACCAGAACGGCAGCGGATCGAAATACTTTTCCACCCGGGCGCGCAAGGCCTCGGGCGGCTGGCGGCCCGGCCACTTGCCCTGCGCTGCGAGGCGAAAGCGTTGCAGCACCTCGGAATATAGGTGGATCAGGATCGGCTCTCCATAGCGGCGCATGCGCGCGCGCTGCGCCCATTCCATGTAGCCGCGGTTCCAGTTGCGCATGTACTGGTAGGACGACGGCAACTTGTAATGAAATACGCAGTTGTTCGCCGCATACATCTCCCACTGCTTCGGATTGGGCGCGCCGAGCATCGACTTGTCGCCATCCTTGCCGCGCCAGCCGGCGAGGAAGCCCATGCCCGAGCCGGGCTCGGTCTCGTAGTTGACGATGAAATCCGGGTAGTCGCGGAACTTGCGGCCGCCGTCGGGCTTCGTGAACGCGGGAAATTTCAGGCGACCGGCGAGCTCGATCAGCACCTCCTGGAAGGGTTTGCATTCGCCGCTGGGCGCAACCACGGGAACGCGAACCGAATCCACGGGCCCGTCGAACTCCGAGATCGGCCGGTCGAGCAGCGACATCGCATCGTGGCGCTCGAGGTAGGTGGTATCGGGCAGGATCAGGTCCGCGAACGCGGTCATCTCGGACTGGAACGCGTCGCAAACAACGATGAACGGGATCTTGTGTTCTCCATCCGCGTTGCGATCGTTGAGCATCTTCCTGACCTCGAGCGTGTTCATGGTCGAGTTCCAGGCCATGTTGGCCATGAAGATCATGAGCGTGTCGATCGGATAAGGGTCGCCGCGCCACGCGTTGGTGATCACGTTGTGCATCAAGCCGTGCACCGACAGCGGATACTCCCAGGAGAAGCCCTTGTCGATGCGCACCGGACGGCCCGCCTCGTCCACGAACAGGTCTTCGGGCGAGCCCGGCCAGCCGAGCACGAGGCTGGCGAGCGGGGTATTCGGTTTGACGTCCTGCGGCCCTTTCGGCGGCTTGGCGGTCGGCGGTATCGCGCGAGGAAACGGCGCCTTGTGGCGGAATCCGCCGGGCCGGTCTATGGTGCCGAGCAGGCTCATCAGAATGCCGAGCGCGCGGGTGGTGTGAAAGCCGTTGGAATGCGCGGCAAGCCCGCGCATCGCATGAAACGCGACCGGCCTTCCGGTCACTGATTCGTGCTCGCCGCCCCAGCAATCGGTCCACGCGATCGGTAGCTCGATCCTTTCATCGCGCGCCGTAATGCCCATCTCGTGCGCGAGACGCCGGATCGTCGCGGCCGGAATGCCGGTGATCTCCGACGCCCACTCGGCGGTGCACCTCTCCACGCGCTCGGCGAGCAGCTGAAACGACGGCTTCACGCGCATCCCGTTGCGCAGGCGAAACTCGCCGAACAGCGCCGGATCGGCGCCCTCGGTGTGCGAGAGCACCGCGAGGCCGCTCAGCCGGTCCCACCACATCTGGTTCTGCGGATAGTCCCGGTTGATCGGGTCGGAATCCTCGTCGGTGACGATCAGGCCGTGGCGCTCGGAATCCGGATCGACGATCACGAGGTGACCGGCGTTGCTGTAGCGCGCGAGGAACTCGCGGTCGTAGAGGCCCAGCGCGATGATCTCGTGGATGATCGCGAGCAGCAGCGCGCCGTCGGTTCCGGGCCGGACCGGCACCCACTCGTCGGCGATCGCCGAGTAGCCGGTGCGCACCGGATTGACCGAGATGAAGCGGCCGCCGCGGCGTTTGAATTTCGAAATCGCGATCTTGAGCGGGTTGGAGTGATGGTCCTCGGCCGTGCCGAGCATGACGAAGAGCTTGGCGCGCTCGAGGTCGGGGCCGCCGAATTCCCAGAACGAGCCCCCGATGGTGTAGATCATTCCGGCGGCCATGTTCACCGAGCAGAAACCACCGTGCGCCGCGTAGTTCGGCGTACCGAACTGGCGAGCGAACATTCCGGTCAGGGCCTGCATCTGGTCGCGGCCCGTGAACAACGCGAATTTCTTCGGGTCGGTCGCGCGGATCCCGGCCAACCGGGTCTCGAGCATCCTGAACGCCTCGTCCCAGGAGATCGGCTCGAATTCGCCCGCACCGCGCTCCGAGCCTGCGCGCCGCCTGAGCGGGCGTGTAAGGCGCGCAGGCGAGTTCTGCTTCATGATTCCGGAAGCACCCTTGGCGCAGATCACCCCCTGGTTGAGAGGGTGATCCGGATTGCCGTCGATGTAGCGGACCTTGCCGTCTTCCAGGTGCACGCGTATGCCGCAGCGGCAGGCGCACATGTAGCAGGTCGTGGTCTTCGTTTCGGTCACGGGCATGGTCGGCATCATAGTTCTCCCGCCCGCAGAGCTGTCAAAGCTATCCTCCTGATTCAGCCATAAGCAGGCCATTGCCGCGAAGCAACTACAATTGACCCCTTACTCATCAGGGAGCACGCCATGGCAGAGGAAGTCAAGCCGCAAGCCGCGAAACCTGACGCGCTTCAGATGCGCCTTCAATTGACGCCGTCGAACCAGTCCGAGCAGCCGATACTCGCGAACACCACGCTCGTGATGCCCGGGTCGGGGTTCGTGTACGTGGACTTCGGCTTCATCGATCCCGGGGTGCTGCCGGCGCTGGGACAGGTGGCGCGACAGGGCGGCAAGATGCCCGAACAGATCAACGGCCGGCTCGCTGCGCGGCTCGCATTGAGTTTCGACGTGGTTCAGCAGCTGCATCAGCAGCTGGGCAGCGTACTTCAGGGATTGCAGAGATCGCAGGCGCAGGCGTCCGAAGCCGGAAAGGCGGCGGCGAGGCCCGACAGAAAGAACTGACACGGTCTCAGGCGGACCAAGACATGAAGAACCCGCCCAACCACCCGGGGCGCAAGCTCTACACCTCGGAACTGGACATCGACGAAGAGCACATTGACGCCTTCGTCAACTGGTATGCGTTCCGCCACGCGCCCGACATCTACCAGATCGGATTCGACCTGTGCACGTGCTACCGCGGCGTTGCGGGCGACATGACGATCCTCGATTTGTACGAGATCGGCAGCGTCGACATTTTCGACACGCCCCAGTACCGCAGCATCGCGCAGACCGATCCCTATTCGGCCGAGATACTCGCCGAGCGGCACAAAAAGGCTCACACCGTCTACTCGCAGGTGTTCGTGGCGCCCGAACCGGTGGATGCGCGGGCGCTACTCAACGCCGACTGGATCAGCGTCGAGCGCTTCGATTTCACCGATCCGGACAAGGATAGGCTGGTCGACTATCTCGATGCGGGCGAAGCCGAGCGCATCCTGCTGGCCGGCGCCAAGCGCGTGCGCCTCGCCGCGAGGACCAAGGCCGGTCCGCAGCATGTTTCGCATCGCCCGCACTACATGCTCCTTGTCGAATGGCCGCAGCGGCCTTCCCTCGAGGATGTCGGGAAGCGGCTGAGCGGGCACTTCGGCGCGGCGATTTCCGATCAATCTTTCTTTGTCGGCTATCGACTCTATCCGTGGCCGGATCGCAAGGACGTTCCACCCCGCCAGCGTGTTGCGGGCGGATGATCTGAATCTCGCTGAGGAGGCGGCAGATGAAAACCTCGATGCGATTGTGCCTGAGCTGCGCAGGGCTCGCGCTGATGCTCGCTGCGCCATCGGCCATCCTCGCGCAGGATTTTCCGAATCGGGCGATTCGCATTCTGGTGCCCTACCCCTCCGGCGGACAGTCGGATATTTTCACCCGGCTCATTGCAGAATCGCTGAAGCAGCAGTTCGACAAGCCGGTCATAGTCGAGAACCGCCCCGGAGCCGGGACGACGCTGGCTGCCAATCTGGTCGCGAAGTCACCGCCGGACGGTTACACCCTCCTGCTCGCCGCCGCCAGCGCCACCGCGATTGCACCAGTGACGATGAGGAGCGTGACCTTTGATCCCAGGCAGATCACGCCGGTCACCCTGATCGCAAAAGTCCCTTACATCCTGGTGGCGTCGAAGCACTTTGCGCCGAATACCATGGCCGAATTTCTGGCCTACGCCAAGGCCAATCCGGGCAAGGTGAACTGGGCGACGCACGGCATGGGCGCGGCGCAGCATCTCACCGGCGAGATGTTCCGACGCTCCGCCGGAATCGACATTACCGCGATTCACTACCAGGGCAGCACGCCGGGCACGCTCGACATGATCGGTGGCCGCGTGGACATCATGTTCGATGGCGCCGGCACCGGTCTGGCCAACGTGAGATCGGGCCAGCTGAAGGCGATCGCCATGGGCAGCGACCAGCGCGTGCCCGGGGCGCCGGCTCTGCCGACCTGGAAGGAAACGGGCGTGCCGCTGAGCGCCTACACCTGGTACGGGATGTTTGCGCCGCTCGGAACGCCGGCGCCGGTGATGGACAAGCTCCACGCGGCGATCACGGCGGCGATCAACGGCAAGCCCTACAAGGACCGCATGGCGCAGGCGGAAGGCGAGGTCCCGTCGCTCTCGATCGCGAAAGCGAAGAAGTTCGTCGACGAAGATGCCGTGATGTGGGCGAACCTCATCCGTTCGCTCAATCTGAAACTCGATCAATAGACCTTGTCGAATGCATCCTCTGCCGGCAGCGGTGCAGGAGCGCGATCTCTACGCGGTCGCGAGCGCGGGAACCGCTGAGCTGCGCGGGGCGGGCACGGCGCTCTCGTCCAGGGAACTCCAGATCCTCGTGTTGCTCGACGCGCGGACCACGGTCGCCAGAATCGCAGAGCGATTGAACATGCCGCTGGAAGAGGCCCTTGCAGTATTTTCCGACCTGCGACGCCGCGGGCTGATCGAATCGGCCACGGCGGACTCCATTGCCGGCATCGGTGATCTGTTCCGCATGCCGCTCGCGCCGGTAGCGGCGGCGGCGTCGGCGGTACAGGCGGGAGAGGAGGCCGGTCGCGGCATGTCCGGGCTGGGACGCTCGGGCTACTACGTGACGATCGCGCGCCGCCGTGCGGTAACGCAGAAGCCGCAGGAAGGACGCGCGTACACGGTCCTCGTCATCGATGACGACGCGACCATTACCGATCTCGTGCAGCACTACATCGAACGCGAAGGTTTACCCTTTCGCCGCGCCTCCAACCGGGAAGAAATCATCGCCGCGCTGCGCACGCGGCCGGTCCCCGATCTGGCGCTGCTTGACATCATGATGCCCGACGCCGACGGTTTCGATGTCCTCGCGAGGATCCGCTCGCACCCCGTTCTGAAGGGGATGCCGGTCGTGATGATGTCGGCCGTTGCCAGCCGTGAGGCCGTGGTGAAGGGGCTGCAGCTCGGCGCCGATGGCTATGTGACCAAACCGTTTACGTCCGAGTCGCTGATGAATGCGGTGAGGACGGTGCTCGGTCTGGCACGAGCCTCCCGTTAATCGGCTGGCGCGCGGCTGGTTGAGACGGCCCTGAACCTTCTTGAATGCTGTTATATGTAGAACTACCCGGCCATGCTCTTGACTGCCGCCGGACTGGCAGATGCCATTTTTTCGTCGGCGATCGGATTGTCTAGTTTCCCATTTGCTTCGCACGCCGGACCAGCTGGTCGAGGGCTTCGTAGGGCTGCGCGCCCACGACGCCGTAGCCGCCCGCCACAAAGGTCGGCACGCCGGTGACGCCGTATTCGCGCGAGCGCGCCCAATCGGCATCGACCGCCGCCCGGTGGCTGCGCGTCTCGAGCACTTCACGAGCCTTGTCGCCGGGCAGGCCGACGCTCTCGGCGATCTGCACCAGCACCGCGGGATCACCGATGTTCAGGCAGTCTACGAAGTACGCGCGGAACAGCGCATCGTGGATCGCTTCGCCGCCAGGCTGCGAGTCGGCCCACTTGCCCAATTCCTGCGCAAGCCGGCTGTTGAAAGTCATCTTGCGCTCGCCATAGGGCAGGCCTTCCGCGGCCATGCGCGCGCGCATCTGGGCCTGCATCTTCGCAATGTCGTAACCGCGCCCGGCGAACAGCTCTTCCAGGCTCCTGCCCTCCGAAGGCGTGTCGGGATGCAGCGGAAAGTGGATCCATTCCACCTGCACGCCATGTTCCTTCCTGAGCCTCTCAATACGCACGGTACTGAAATAGCACCAGGGTCAGACGTAATCGGAAAAAATCTCGAGGACCAGGGGTTGCGTCATGTGCGTCTCCAAGTGGGCGCTGCTTCTTGCGCTGATTATCGTAGAACTGGATCGGCTTCACCACATCGGCCCCGAACTATACGCGGATTCGCGCAGCATGAACCCGGGTGCTGCTTGCGCTCGGCGGGTCACCGATTCGGCGCGCGGGAGCCGGCGCTGCAGCGCGATTGCGCGCAAGCACCGAATGACGTAGCGTTGCCAGATATCAAGGAGGAACAAGCATGTCCACCCTGTCATTCGAAGCAAGCGACGTCCCCGTGCGCGCCGACCTCGTCGAAGCGCACCAACGCGCCTGGGCCGCCATCGCGGCGCCAGGCACCTGGCTCACCGGCGAGCGGCGCGTGGCGCTCGCCGCGGAGATCCGCAACGCGATCGGCTGCGCGCATTGCGCGCGCATCAAGGCCGCGCTGTCGCCCAACGCGATCGAGGGTGCTCACGACAGTCTCGGCGTACTGGGCGCCGCGGAGATCGAGTTGATCCACCGTGTCGTCTGCGACCCGGGCCGGCTGAGCGAGCGCTGGTCGCAGTCGGTACTTGCGCGCGGCCTCGATGAAGGCGAGTACGTCGAGATCGTCGGCGTCATCGCGATGGTGATGATCATGGACACTTGCACGCGGGCCCTCGCCCTGCCGGAGCGCGCGTTGCCCGCGCCGAGGGAAGGCGCACCGAGCCGCTACCGGCCGGCCGGCGCAAAGAAGCAGGCCGCCTGGCTGCCGCTCGTCGAACCCGAGGACGCAGTGGACGCCGACGGGCCGATGTACCCGAGCCCGAAGGCCGGCTATATCTACCGCGGCCTGTCGCTGGTGCCCCAATCGCTGCGCGAGTACTGGACGCTCGCCAACTGCCACTATCTGCCGGGCCAGTACATCTACCAGTTCGACAAGTCGATCCGCGCCATCAGCCGGCCCCAGGTGGAGATCCTCGCGGCGCGCGTGTCCGCGCTGCACCAGTGCGTGTACTGAACAACCGCACATTCCTACATGCTCCGTGAGAGCATGCAAATCACCGGTCGGCAGGTGGATGTGCGCGGCGTGACGCAGGGCTTCGGCGACGATGTCGACGTCCCGCATGCGGCCGCGCTAGTCGATTTCGCCGAAGCCGTCGTCCTGCGCGATGCATCGCGTGCCGCGGCCGCCCGCGCCAGGCTGCGAGCGGCGCTTGGCGAGGCGGGACTCGTCGATGCCGCGGCCGTCGTCGGCGCCTTCCACGGCTTCGTGCGCATCGCCGATGCCATCGGCATTCCCTATACCACGGCGGCCGGGGGTCGCGATGTGCCCGAACTGCGCGAGGAGGCGGGGATCGACGACTTCTACCGTGTGCGGGTCACCGATTAGGCGCCGCAAGTCGACACGGCGAACCTGAACAAGGCGCACGAACTCGTCGTGAAGCGCGAGCTGCGCAACCCGCGCGGCCAACTCCCCGACTTGCTTCGCCCGCCGCCCTGTGGCTGCGAGTCTCGAGGACCAGGGGTTGCGTCATATGTGTCTCCAGGTGGGCGCTGCTTGTCCTGCGGATTATCGTAGAACTTGACGACCTTCGCCACGTCGAGCGCGTGAAGGCGGCTGCTAGATAACCAGGTTCGTCGCCGGATCGATCAGATGCATGTGACCGAGATTAGCCTGCAACTGCATGGACTGGCCGGGTTCGACGGCGCGGCTCGTCTCGACACGCCCGCAGACTTCGGCTTCACCAATCATGAAATACACCATTGTCTCCATGCCGCTCGATTCGACCACGTCCATCGTCACCGTGAACTCGGCCCTGTCCTCGCGTGCGTGATCGCGCACGTCGGTGATGTGCTCCGGCCTGAGCCCGAACAAAATCGGCTTGCCCACCCACGGACGATAGCGCTCCGACCGGCTCACCGGAACGGCGAAGCAAAGTCCGCCAGCAAGCGACAAGCTGAGCCCGGTGGCACGCTGCTCAAGCCGGCAATCCAGAAAATTCATCGCGGGCGAGCCGATGAACCCCGCGACGAATCGGGTTCTCGGGGCATGGTAAAGATCCTGCGGAGGCCCGAACTGCTCGATCAGCCCCCCGTTCATGACCACGACGCAGTCTGCCAGCGTCATCGCCTCGACCTGATCGTGCGTGACGTAGATCGTCGTCGTCCTGATTTTCTGGTGCAGGCGCTTGATCTCGGTGCGCATCTGCACGCGCAACTTGGCATCGAGGTTGGAGAGCGGTTCGTCAAACAGGAATACCTGCGGGTTGCGCACGATCGCGCGGCCCATGGCGGCACGCTGGCGCTGCCCGCCCGAAAGTTGCCGGGGACGGCGTCCGAGAAGCTCGGTGATGTCGAGAATGGCGGCGGCATCCTCGACCCTTTTCCTGATTTCCGACGCGGGTATCCGGCGCATGCGCAATCCGAACGACATGTTCTCGAACACCGACATGTGCGGATAAAGGGCATAGTTCTGGAACACCATGGCGATGTCCCGATCCTTCGGCGCAACGTCATTGATGACCTCGCCACCGAGACAGATTTCGCCTTCGGTGATTTCCTCCAGGCCCGCGATCATGCGCAGCATCGTGGACTTCCCGCAGCCCGAGGGCCCGACCAGCGCCACGAATTGCTTGTCCGGAATGTCGAGGCTGATGCCGCGAACGGCTTCCACCGTGCCGTAGCGTTTCACCACGTCACGTAGCGTGACCCCGGCCATGTTTCCTATTGCCTTCCGAACGGCAGCGTCAATACGGTCCGCGTCAGGTAGCGGCCATGGCGAAGATTGTCGAGCGCCTCATTCACGTTGCCGATCGGAACCAACTCGCCGATGTCCGGATCGAGCTGACCCGAATTGACCAGCCCCACGATCTCGCGGAACTCCCCGCGCGTGCACGCGCGGCAGCCCAATACCTGCTTCTCCTTGATGACAATTTCGTAAGACGGTATCTCCAATACGGGGTCGACGTACCCCATGGCAACCACCCTGCCACCGTTGCGGCATGCCGCGACCGCCTCGAACACGGTCTCCTTGCGGCCGACATTGTCGACCACCACGTCGAAGCTTCCGATTCTCTGACGAACCGCGTCGAGGAAACTCTCCCGGCGGGGATTGATGGTGTGAACTGCGCCGAACGACCGCGCGCGCTCGAGCTTCCGGTCGTCGAGGTCAGTGCACGTGACTTGCGCACCCAGTAGACGAGCGATCTTGACCCCCTGGATGCCCAGGCCCCCGACCCCCAGAATGGCCACCTTCGATCCGACCCCAACGCCGCCGACCGTTTTGAGGCCGCGATAGATCGAGGCCACGGCATCCGGGATGATTGCGGCCTTCTCGAAAGAGACTCGGTCGGCGATACGCTCCACGTTGGCGGCGGGAACGTTGACGAACTCCGCCATGCCACCGTTGCGCTCGAATCCGATCCTGCGAAGGGCCATGCACCGGTTGGTTTCGCCGCGCAGGCAGAAATCGCAGCGCCCGCAACTGACGTCCACGAACACGGTGACCCGGTCGCCGGCTTCCACTTCGGTTACACCAGGCCCGCGCCGGGCGACCACCCCTGCGGTCTCGTGTCCGGGGACCAGCGGCAGTTTCACCGTCGGCACCTTGCCCTCGGATATGTGGACGTCGGTCAGGCAAAGGCCGCTGGCCTTGACCTCGACCGTCACCTCACCGGGACCAGGCTCGGCGAGATCGAGTTCACGAATGACCAGCGGTTGGTGAAAGGTTTCAAGTACGGCAGCTTTCATGGCTTCGACCTCATCGTATTTCCGTTCAACTGCCGCCCTTGAGCCCCATCAACTTCCCGAAGAATCCTTCGCGCTCGAGCGTCGCAACGGGATCGAGGTCGACGCTTGCCTCTGGAGCGACGAGTTGCGATACGGCTCCCAACCGGTGAAGCACATGGGCGACGCTTCGCATGCCTTCCAGGCTGGGAAACATCATGCCCCCCATGAATCGGGCGAACATGATCCACGTCGGACCGATGACGCCGGGATCGGATTCTCCTGCGTATTTGTAGAGAACTCCGGTACCGAATGCAGCATCCGTGCGGAACCGGTAGACAGCCTGGCAATACGCCCGCGCGTAACGCAGCGCCGTATCCGGGCGCTCCCGGATCAACCGCCTCGTCGTCGCGGCGCAGCTGTTCTGAAATGCCACGTCCAACCGGCCGAGATCCTCGACGACCAGCCAGCCGCGCTTGGCCGCCTGAAACGGCTCCGGGGCATGCATGATCGCCACATCCGCACGCGCCTCATCGAGCAGCATGTCCAGCCGCGAGCCTCCCGGGCCGACAATCACGATCTCCGCATCTTTGGCCGGATCCCAATTCCATCGCTCGAATGCCATCGCGATCGCGCACTCGTCGGCGTCGTTGCGGGCAATCACGCCCCAGCGCTTGCCGCGAAGCTGCTCTCGTGTCGTGAGCCCGGGGCGCGCCGAAACCTGCTGCGCGCTTCGGCTGATCGCCGAGGCGATGATGACCGCATCACCACCATGCCGAAGATTCGCCATGAGCAGTTCGGCACCTACGGAATTCGTGAAGTCCACTTCACCCTTGATGAGGGCATCGAGCGAACGGCTGTGCCCGAGGATGGGGACCAGTTCCGCATCGAGCCCCTGTTCGCGAAAGTAGCCTCCCTCGACGGCGGCAAATACCGGCGCCACGCCGGCTCCCCAATGCGCAACCGCAATCCTTATCTTTTCCAATTTCCTTTGCCTTTCACGTTGATCGGTTTATTTCAATCCGCTCAGTCCAAAACCCCGATTCACTGCGCGCTGAAGAACGACAAACAGCAGTACGGTTGGAATGGTGGCGAGCACCGCAATCGCCAGCTGCTCCGTGGGAGGGCTGCCGTAGTCCTCCGCGAATCGGACGAGACCCAATGGAAACGTCCGGAACTCGTCCTGCGACACGACAGTGAGCGGCCAGAGGAACTGGTCCCAGTTGTCGCGAAACGAGAATACGGCGAGTACGGCAAGCGCCGGGAGGCACTGCGGGACGATGATCTGCAGCAGAATGCGCAACTCCCCGGCACCGTCCATGCGCGCGGCCTCTATGTAATCGGCTGGGATCGAAAGCATCGACTGGCGCATGAGGAACACCCCGAACGCGTCGATCAGAAACGGCCCTGCCAGTCCCTGATAGGTGTTGAGCCAGCCGAAACCGTGGATCACCAGGAACGTGGGCACCAGCGTAACCTCCAACGGGAGCATCAGCGTGGCGAGAATGACGAGGAGCACGTACCGGTCCCCCGGAAAGCGAAACTTGGCGAGGCCATAGCCCGCGATCGTGCAAAACACCACGTTCGACACCATTACGGCGATTGCAACAATGCCACTGTTGAGAAAATACTGCGAAAACGGGGAACGCGATAGCGCATTCGAATAGTTCTCGAAATGCCAGGCCGACGGGATCCAAACGGTCGACAATTCGTACATCCTGTCCCCCGCCTGGAACGACGTGGTCAACATCCACAGGATCGGAACCACAAAACCAAACGCCAGCGCGGCGAGCAGCAAAGAACCGAGCCAACCGCGCGACCTCAACTTCAGCCGTGCGAATGAAGCGCTTCTTTTCCCGCTTGGGCTCATCCGACCGACTTCAACTCGCCGCGCTCGAACAGCCGCATCTGCGCGAACGTGAATACCAGCATGATGGCAAACAGCACTACCGAGATTGCTGCCGCCTGCCCCATCTTGAGGTAGGAAAACCCGGTCTCGAAAATCAACATCGACAGTACCCGGGTCGCATTGCCCGGCCCGCCGCCGGTCATGAAGTACGGCATCAGGAAGATCCTTGCGCTGAGCAGTGCCGAAACGACGACGACGAAGAAGATCGTCGGCGCGAGCAGCGGCAGGGTGATGTGCCAGAACCGGGAAACCGCGTTCGCGCCGTCCAGGCGTGCCGCCTCGTAATAGTCCTCGGGAATCGCGAGCAATCCCGCCAGAAATACCACCATGAAATACGGCGCGAACCGCCATACCGTGACGAATATGATCGCCGGCAACGCCAGCGAAGAATTCGTCAGCCAGTCGACGCGCTGGATGCCGAAAGGATGGAGCAGTTGCGTCATCAGCCCGTGGGGATGAAGCAGGAACCGCCAGATCAGGCACACCACAATAATCGGAATCAGGTTGGTCAGAAACATGCCGACCATGTAATAACGCGCGCCGGGTACCCGCGTCTTGATTGCGACGGCCAGCCCGAGCCCGACCAGGGTGATCAGCGAAGTGGATCCGCCGATATACACGAGCGTATTGAACAAACTCGCCCGGAAGACCGGATCGGCGACGAGATTGCGGTAATTATCCAGCCCGATAAACGTCGGAGCGGACATCATGTCGTAGGACATGAAACTCAGTCCCACGGCCCATAGCATCGGCCCGAACTTGAAAACGGCGAAGAACAGAATCGTCGGCAGGACGAATCCGATTCCCCAGAGCTGAACGCGCTGATGGAAACGGATCCGCCGCGGGCCGCCTAGCGTGAACAGGCCCGGCATGCTCGCTCCCGATCAGCGGCAATCTTCCGACAGCGATCGGAGATTGCCGCAATCAGGTGTTCCATTTTCCCCAGGCCTACGTCGGCTTGAACGCCGCCGTCGCCCGGTCGACCTCCGCCGCGATTTCATTCAGCGTCTTCTGAATGTCGGCGTTGTTGAGCATGATCTGCTGAATGCCCTTGTGCACCGCGTCGCCCAACTCGTTGTAGACCACGGTTTGCGGCAATGCCACGCCTCGATCCCTCGCGATGATGATTTCGTCGACATACGGGAATTTCTTGACCTCCGGCTTGTCGGCCCAACCGCTTTTCCGCGCCGGCGGGAACGGTGCGGTGTCCTTCCAGGCGTCCCCCAGATCGCTCATCATGAACTTGTACATGTCCTGCAGCGCTTCCTGCTTCTCCTTCGCCGCACGCGCGTTGACCACGAGGTTGAAGCCGTAGGTGGTCGTGTACCCCTTGCCGGCCTGAACGCCCGGGTATTGCACCGGACGGAAATACCCCTCACTCAGCATTTTCGGATTCTGCGACTCGATCGCCGCCGGCGGGATCGGGTGGCAGAAGAACATCGACGCACGCTCCTTCAGCCAGTCCATCTGCGGCAGCGGACCCGTGGCGATCGAATCCGCAGGGTCTTCCGCACCATACTGCTTGGCGATGGAGGCGCGTATCGTCATTGCCTTGAGACCGGCCGCATTGTTGATCGTGCACTTGCCTGCCTTGTCGAACCACGCGCCGCCGCACTGGTGCAATATGGCATTGAACTGGAACATGGTCCATGCGGCCGTGTGCATCGCAAACTTGAACCCTTGACGGGTAAACTTGTTGCCCTCCTTGATCGTCAGGCGCTTCGCAACTTCGCCCAACTGATCCCAGGTCTTGGGCCAATCCTTCGCCGCGTCCAGGCCGACTTCCTTGAACTGCTTCGTGTTCAGGTAGTTGACATAGCCGTAGAACCAGAGGGGATAGCCGTACGCCTTGCCTTTCTGCACGGCACCGGCCACGAACGCTGGCGCAAAATCGTCGGTGAACGTCTTGAGCGAAGAGTAACCAAGGCGCTGCACGTCGAGCGGCGCAAGCAGTCCCTTCGCCTGCCAGGTTGGCATGAACCAGTCCTGGCTGACGAAGCCGTCCGGGGCCGTGCCGGTCGCGAATCCCACGCTGACCTTCTTGCCGAGATCCCCGAACGCAAAATACTGGAAGTCGACTTTGACGTTCGGATTCTTTTCCATGAACATGTTGACGCGCTTATGCACCCATGGACGCTGCTGGGGATTTTCAAACGTCCAGAAGCTGATATTGATTGGCTTCTTCGCCTGCGCCGATGCAATCCTCGATATCGGCGCGGTCGCTGCCGCGAGCGCACCGGCCGCAGTGATGCTCAGCACGTCGCGTCGCGAGAAGTTTCCGGTCTTGGATTCAGGCTTGCTCGATTTGTCGTCCGTCATGTTTCGTTTCTCCTGTGATGATTGGACACGATCCGTTTTGGGAGAACTACTTGTTCAAGCTTACTCCTGCGCGCGTCTACACCGCCGCGGCGACTGCGGAATAATCGGTCTCACTGCGGCTTCCTGCCTCCCCCGCTTGCCACAGCCCGGCGTCCTGAACCCCGCGGATGATCCGCGCCCGCTCGTCTTCCCCGAGGGGCTGCAGGGGAGGACGGACGACCGCCTTCGGCTGGCGGCCGAGATACTCCAGGGCGACCTTCATCCGATTGTGCATGTTCACGGGCGGATCGCAGTAGAACACCTGGGTGAGGGGCCAGATCCGGTCATTCACCGCCCGCGCCGCCCGCAGGTCGCCGCGCTGTAGCGCTTCGAACAGTTCGGCGTGAAGGTCCGCCACGACCGAGCCGCTGCCGGACAGAATTCCGTCGGCGCCCAGCGCGGTACTGGAAAAGAGCATCGTGTTGTTGGTCGTGAGAACACTCACCTCCGGCCGTGCTTTCTTGATCGCTCTCAGGTTTCTCTCGAACGTCGGCAGGTGGTCGCTCCCCTCGTTCACGCCCACGATGTTCGGAATCTCCATCAAGCGCAGGAGAAGTTCCGTCGGATAGCCGAGCCCGGCAATCGGAAACTGGAAGATCACCACACCGATGCCGACCGACGAGGCAACGCTCTGCGCAAAACGCAACACCATCGATTCGATCCGGTTGCCCCCTCCTCCGAAGACGGGCGGAGGAAACAGAAGTATGGCGTTCGCCCCGGAGGCTTCCGCGTCCCGCGCAAACTCCACCGCCTCGGGCGGCGAGTCGGTGTACACGCCCGCGACCACCGGCGCTTTGCCTCGCGCCTCGCTGACCGCCACTTCTACAACCCGTTTCCTTTCTTTGCGTGTGAGGGAAGCCACCTCGCCCGCATGGCCGTTGCAGACGACGCCACCTCCTTTCGACGCATCGACGAGCCAGCGCACGTGGGACGCAAACGCCTCCTCGTCGACGGAAAAATCAGGCCGGAACGGACACAGAGTGGCAGGCAAGGAACCGCGCAGAATAACTGGCTTCACGATCGAATCTCCTTTGTGTTGTTGCTGGACACCGCACCCGGAAAAGCGCGCATCACGGAACGATGATCGGCTGCAAACGATCCTGACCCTGCCGCGAGACCATCCAGCCCGGGTATTCCTGCGGCAGGGCGCTGACCTCATCGAGCGATTTCATTTCATCCCCGCTCAATGCGAGTTGCGTGGCGCTGAGATTGTCGCGTAGCTGCTCGGTATTCTTTGCCCCGATGATCACGCTCGTCACATGCGACTTTGCGAGCAACCACGCGAGTGCTACGCGCGCCACCGACACGCCGTGAGCGGCAGCAATGGGCCGCATCGCGTCGACACAGCGAAATGCCCGCGGCCGGTCAACGATCGGGAAGTCGAATGTGAGCCGGCGCGTTCCATCGGGCCCCGTCGCGTCGGCGGAAAACTTCCCCGACAGCAGGCCGCCGGCGAGCGGACTCCAGACAAGTACCCCGAGCTGCTGATCCAGCGCCAGAGGAACCAGCTCCCTCTCGAGATCCCGCCCCGCGATCGTGTAATACGTCTGGATGCTCTCGAACCGGCTGTAACCGCGCCGCTCGGAAATCGCCAGTCCTTTCATGACCTGCCATGCCGGAAGGTTACATAGCCCGAGGTATCGGACCTTTCCTGAGCGCTGAATCTGATCGAGGGCATACAGCGTCTCGTCGAGCGGCGTGAGCGGATCAATCCCGTGAAGCTGGTAGAGATCGATATGCTCGAGCTGCAACCGTTTGAGGCTTTGATCCACCGCGTCCATGAGGTGGTAACGCGACAAGCCTCCGCTATTCGGGCTGCCGCCCATTTTGGTTCGAGCCTTGGTCGCGATCACCAGCTCGTCGCGCGGCAGTCCAAGCGATTTGAGTGCGGAACCGATGATTTTCTCCGATTCGCCGAACGAGTAGGCGTCGGCGGTATCGATCAAGTTGACCCCCGCGTCGAAAGCCATCCGTATCAGCGTATCGGCCTCTCCTTGACCGAGGCGGCCCATCACCTCCCACCACCCCTTGCCGCCGAAAGTCATGGTGCCAAGCGACAGTTCCGAGACAAATAATCCCGTCCGGCCCAGCAATTTGTAGCGCATGGTGGTCTCCCATAGCGGTGTCCCGCTCTCAGTTGAAGGATTGCGATCGAGGTGGTTTGCAGACTCAGGTCATGTTCTTCGGTTGAGCAATACTCGTCATGGCGGGCCGATGACCTCGAGCGCGATGTGGTGGGCGTCGTTCGCCGCAGGAACGCCGCAGTACATTGCGACCAGTAGAAGCACCTCGCGGATCTGGTTGGGCGTGCAACCATTCGCCAGCGCCCCTTTCACGTGAACGCGGAACTCCGACGGGCAGTTGATCGCCGCCGTGATGCCAAGCATGGCCAGGCTGCGCGAGCGCTGGTCCAGCCCGTCGCGGCTCCACACGTCGCCGTACACGTACGCGTTGATTATCTGCTGCAGCGGCGCGCCGAACTCGCCCATGGACTGCATGCGCGCGTCCACCACCTCATTGCCGAAGATCTTTTTGCGCAGCGCTAGGCCGCGTTCGCAGAGTTCTCGCGTATCCATAGCATCTCCCCAGTGTTTGGTTCAGTGCGCAAGGGCGATATCGCGACGGCAGCGATGCCCTGCCAGCACAGCGCCCCACCGCAGAGTCGCGCCCCCGGAGCACCATGACCGGACCGTCGCCGACGCTGCGGCGAGCGTGTTGCCGCCAGAGCATTTTGCCCTTGTGCTTCAGCATTTGTTCGGACATAGTTTAAGCGTTCTGCGGATCATACACCTATTGCGAGTCGTGTTAATGTCCGGATATACTTGCACTGTTTCCAAAGGATGAGATCCTGAAAGGGATACCCACTCTCGCTGCGCGGCGCGGCATGCGCGCGATGCTGACCGCGGACACGGTGCAGGCCAATGGGCCGTAATCCCGCTTTCTCCGGCCCGCGTTACCAGGATATCGCGGCCTCGCTATTGCGCGACATCGCACGCGGCCGCTATCCGGTAGGCCGTCTGCTGCCGACCGAGGTCGAACTATGCGAGCGCTTCGCCGCGAGCCGCCACACGGTTCGGGATGCGCTTCGCATCGTCACCGAAAAGGGCCTGCTGGTCCGGCGTCGGGGGACCGGATCGGTTGTCATCGCCACCGCGCCGCCGAACGTGTTCACACACAGCGTGGGCTCGGAAGAGGAGTGGATGCGCTATCCCACCGGCACGTTCCGCGAGACCGTGAACACCGCCGAGATCGCCGCCGATCGCAAGCTCGCCGCGCTGCTCAAGTGCGAGCCGGGAAAGCGCTGGTTCCGAATCTGTTCGGTGCGACGCTCAAGCCGGATTCCCGAGCCGCTGGGCTGGACCGAAATCTACGTGCTGCCCGCGTACGCCGGAGTCGTGAAGCGCAGCGACCACGGCACGACGCCGGTGCACCGGCAGGTCGAGAAAATGTTCGGGGAATCGATAGACCGCGCGCAGCTCGAGATCTTCGCCAGCCACATCCCAGCCAAGCTTGCACGCCCGCTGCGAGTCGCGGCCGGCACGCCGGCGCTGACGGTCGTGCGCCGCTACACCGGCCTGAAGAGCGGCATGTTCGAGGTTACTGTGACGATCCACCCCGAAAACCGCTACACCTATTCAATGGAACTGCGTCCGCAGCTGCACGCAAAGCAGCTGTAGCGCGAGCCACGACGGCCCGGCGCCCGGCGATTGCGCCGCCCGGAAAAACCGCATAGCCTTCGAAACCGTGAGCGACGCCAAGACCGAACCGATCATCGACGCCCACCACCACATCTGGCGTCTTGCGCATACGCCCTGGCTCAACGGTCCGGTGGTGCCACGCATCTTCGGCGACTACGAGCCATTGCGCCGCGACTATCCGGTCGAGGAGTATCTCGCCGAGGCCACGGCCGCCGGAGTGGTGAAGTCGGTCTATGTGCAGGTGAACGTGGCGCCGGGTGCCGAGATCGAGGAAGTCGAATGGGTACAGTCCATAGCGGACACCCATGGTTTCCCGCACGGAATCGTCGGCTATGCCGATCTCGCCGCGGCAAACCTGAGCGATACGCTCGATCGCCAGCTCGGTTGCAGGAATCTGCGCGGCATCCGGCAGCAGTTGCACTGGCACGAAAAACCGCTGTATTGCTTTGCATCGCACCCGGACCTGATGGACGACGCCGCCTGGCGCGCCGGATTGAAGGAAGTCGGCAGACGCGGCCTCGTGTTCGAGTTACAGGTGTTCGCAAGTCAGATGATGGACAGTGCAAGGCTTGCGCGCGATTTCCCCGAGGTGACCTTCGTGCTGCTGCACGCCGGCATGCTCGAGGATCGCAGGCCGCAGGGCTGGGCCCGCTGGCGCAACGGGATGCGCGAACTCTCGGCGTGTCCGAACGTGTGCACCAAGTTCTCCGGGCTGGGCACGTTCGAGCGGCGCTGCGACGCGGTTCTGTGGAGGCCCGTGATCGAGGAGACGCTGGCACTGTTCGGCCCGGATCGAGCGATGTTCGGCAGCAATTTTCCGATTGAGAAGTTGTGGACCGGTTACGCGGATCTGGTGGCAGCCACGCGTGCCGGGCTGGCCCAGCTGACGCCCGGGGAGCGGCATGAAGTCATGTACGCGACCGCGGAGCGAGTCTATCGGCTCTAGCACGGCGGTCACCCGGCGCGCGAGACATCGCGGTGCCGCGATCGTAGCTACAGGAGAACTACATGCGATTGAAGGACAAGGTGGTCATCGTCACCGGCGGCGCGCGGGGGATGGGACGGGCGTACAGCATCGCCCTCGCGCGCGAGGGCGCGAAGGTCGTTGTCAACTATGCGAATCGAAAGGACGCAGCCGAGGAGGTGGTGCAGGAGATCACGCGCGCTGGCGGTCAGGCCGTGAGCTTCAAGGCCGATGTCGGAAACAGGAGCGAGGCCGACAACATGGTCGACTTCGCAATCGGGACCTACGCTCGCCTCGACGTGATGGTGAGCAACGCCGGTGTCGTGCACAAGGCGTCGCTTCTGGAGCACACCGAACAAGACATCGACCGGATCTTCCATACCAACGTGAAGGGCAACATCTTCTGCACCCAGGCCGCGGCCCGGGTGATGATGAAGCAGAAGTCGGGCAAGATCATCCTGTGCGCGTCGATCGTCGCGGTCGTCGGCGAACCGCTGCTCTCGGTCTACACCGCGTCCAAGGGCGCGATCCTGGCCTATACCCGCGCAGCCGCTGTAGAACTTGCCCCTTACCAGATCAACGTCAACTGCGTGTTGCCGGGCACGACGAAGACCGACATGTCGAAGGACGTCCTTGCCGACCCCGTGGTCGCCAAGGCGCTGATCGACCCGATTCCGCTCGGACGGCTCGGCACGCCGGAGGACCTGGTCGGCATCGTCCTCTACCTGGCGTCGGATGAGGCAGCGTGGACCACGGGTCAGAGCTTCATCGTCGACGGCGGCCACACGATGAAATGAATGGAGAAATGCCATGGACCGAATGATCACGCTGATGGTTCGTCTGCGCGCCAAGCCCGAAAAGGCGGCGGAGCTCGAGCAAGTCCTGCAGCATCTGGTCGTTGAAGCAAGAAAGGAAGGCGGCTGCGTCGATTACCACTTCCATCGCCGCGTCGACGATCCCTGCAGTTTCGGGTTCTATGAAAACTGGCGGTCGCAAAAGGATTTCGACGAGCACCTGCGGCAGCCTTGCCAGGTCGAGTTCGCAAAGGTCCACGGACAGTATCTGGCCGGAGACATCGACCTCGAGTTCTACGAAATGCGCAGTCCATACAACAAGTGACGCGGATTGCGACGATGAGAGCGATTGCCGTAACCCGGCCGGACCAGGTCGAGCTGGTTCACATTGCGCCTCCGGCACCCGGCCCGTACCAGGCGCTGGTGCGCACCGAAGCGGCCTGTCTGTGCAACGCCACCGACGGGAAGCTGATTTCCGGCCACTTCCCCGGCATCAACACCTACCCCCTGATCCTGGGACACGAATCCGCCGGCGTCATCCAATCCGTCGGTGACAAGGTTCGCGCGTTCAAGCCCGGCGAACGCGCCATCGGCGGGCTGGTGTTCAGTTTCAGGGAGCCCGCGTACGCTGCCGGCTGGGGCGGATTCTGCGAATACACGCTCATCAACGACCACGACGCCATGGTGGCCGACGGCGTGGCCGACGAGAAACACGGCTGGTTCGAGTGCTACGAGATCCAGCGCCCGGTCCCGGCGGACATCCCGCTTGCGGAGGCCGTACTGATGTGCACCTGGCGCGAGGTCTACGCCGGTTTTGGCGACTTCAATCTGCGGGCGGGTGAGGACGTGCTCATCTTCGGCGCGGGTCCGGTCGGCCTCAGCTTTGCCAAGTTCGGCGGACTTCTGGGCCTCAAATCCATCGGCGTGGTCGATCCCAACCCGGATAAGCGTGCGAAGGCCCTCGCGATGGGCGCCAGCGAAGCGTTCGCCCCCCACGAAGTCGACTCCGCGTCATTCATCGCCAAGAACGGCAGACGCTATGACGCAGTCATCGACGCCGTCGGCAGCGGCGAGATCATCAACGCCGCGCTTCCCCTGATCAGGATGGCCGGATCGATCTGCGTCTACGGCGTAATCGGCGCGGAAACCATATCCATCAACAAGTCGGCCGGGCCCTACAACTTCAACCTGTACATGCACCAGTGGCCGACCCGCTTTCGTGAAAGCGCAGCGATGGAACCGCTGTGCAAATGGATCCGCGATGGCAAGCTGCGTGCCGCGGAATTCATCACCCATGAATTCAAACTCGAGGAAATCAACGCCGCCCTGAACGCGGTCAGGAGCGGCAAGGTCATCAAGGCCCTGTTGACCTACTAGCGCCGAGGGGAGTGCGGGATGCGTGAGAAGGTGGTCATTGCGATCGATATCGGGACGCAGAGCCTGAGGTCGGCCGTCGTCACGCAGGCAGGTGAAATTCTCGGTATCGCGCAGATCCCGCACGATACCGACGAGCCGCATCCGGGGTGGGCGCAGCAGCGCCCCGCGCAATGGTGGGAAGAGACGTGCCGGGCGACGGTTCAGGTGCTGCGCGAAACAGGCATTGCGCCAGAATCGATTGCGGCGGTCGCCTGTTGCGGCCAGATGCACGGACCCGTCGGCGTCGATGCGACCGGCGATGTCACCACGGAATGGGTTCAGCTCTGGTGCGACAAGCGCTGCGCACCGCAGGTCGCATCGATTCGAGCCGCGCAGGATGAAAGCGCGCTGATGGCGCAAGCCGGCAACCCGCTGAATCCAGCCTGGACCGGCATCAAGATCCGGTGGGAGAAAGAGAACCATCCCGAGAGCTATGGCGAGACACGTTTCTACCTCGTCCCCAAGGACTTCATCAACTACCGCCTGACCGGCATTGCCGCCGCCGACCCGTCGGAGGCTTCCTGCTCCTATGTCTACGACTGCACAATGGATTCCTACTCGCCCGGACTCGCGAACGCACTCGGCGTAGACATCGACAAGTTCGCTCCGGTGCACCCCTCCCACGGCGTCATCGGCAAGGTCACCGAGTCCGCCGGCCGATTGACCGGCATCCCCGCCGGTACGCCCGTCGTTGCCGGTGGCGGAGACTTCCCGGTTTCCATGCTGGGTTTTGGAATCGTCGGGCATGGCGTCCTTGCAGATGTGACCGGGACCAGTTCGCTGCTGGCCGCACACAGCGCGAAGGCGCTGATCGATCCCGGCATTCAGAACTGCCGTCACGTCGTGCAAGGCTGGGTGCCGTTCACCATCCTGGACTGCGGTGGAATCTGCATGAAGTGGTGCAAGGACCTCATGAGCTCCGTGGCCGGGGAAATGTCCTACGACACCCTCATCGAACGCGCCCGGCAGGTCCCGCCCGGAGGCGACGGCCTGGTCTTTTACCCCTATATGCGCGGCGAGCGGCGCAGCGCGAACATCAACGCCAAGGGCGCTTTCTTCGGCATAACCCTCGAGCACCAGTCAGGTCATTTCGTTCGCGCTATCATGGAAGGCGTGGCCTTGGCGATCGGCAAGGACGCCGGGGTGTTCCACAAGCTCGGCCTGGACACGAGCCGCGTGCTCAGCGTAGGGGGTGGTACGCGCAACCCGCTCTGGAACGAGATCAAGGCCGGCGTCCTCGGCCGGCCGCTTGCTATCTCGCCCGAACCCGAGGCCGGCCTCAAGGGCTGCGGACTGCTGGGCGCAGCCGGAGTCGGCTTGATCGACGATCCTGCGGCGGAGGCCATAGCGCGATGCGCTTCGTCGCAGGTCTTCGAAGCAAGCTCCGACGATATTGCCGCCTATGCGGCGCTGCAACCGGAATTCGATCGCGTCTACGAGCACATGCTGGGATTCTGGCAGGACAGGAAGGCCTAGACGGGGTACGGGGGAACCTTGGTTCCCCTGTATCGAGCCCGGAATTCAACCGCCCGATACCGAGCAAAGCATATGACAAGTTCCGTGGAGCTTGGTCCTGTGACCAGACCGACCTTCTACTTCATCGGCGTCACCACCGGGAAGTCGTCGATCATGAAGGTCTTTCCCGCGTGGGCCGCACACCTCGGTCTGGGCGACTGCGAAATCCGCGGAATCGACTGCAAATGGCACGACGAACCTGAAGTCTACCGGGCAGTCGTCTCCTTCCTCAAGAACGACATCCTCTCGCTCGGCGCCCTGGTCACGACGCACAAACTCGACCTCCTGAAGGCGAGCCGCGATCTGTTCGACGAACTCGACCCCTACGCGAAACAGCTCGACGAAGTAAGCTGCATTTCCAAACGCAACGGCAGGTTCTGCGGTCATGCGAAAGACCCGATTACGGCCGGACTCTCCTTCGATGCCATCGTCGACGGAGATCATTGGCAGCACGGCGCGGAAATCTGCGTTCTCGGCGCGGGCGGCTCATCCCTTGCGCTTACGATCCACCTGATGCGGCGGCCCGACGGCAGGCGCCCATCCAGGATTTACGTCACCAATCGCAGCCCCAAGCGGCTCGAAGAGATGAAACTGGTCCATGCCCGCATGCAGTGCCCGATCCCGGTCGAATACCACCTCTGCCCCGATGCCAGTGACAATGACAGGGTCGTCAACATCCTCAAGCCCGGGTCCATGGTGATCAACGCGACAGGTCTGGGAAAGGACGCGCCGGGATCTCCGCTCACCGACGCCGCGCGATTTCCCGAGAACGGCATCGCGTGGGAGTTCAACTATCGCGGCGACCTCATATTCCTCGATCAGGCCCGATCCCAGAAACACGCGAGGAATCTGGTCATCGAAGACGGTTGGGTCTATTTCATCCACGGCTGGAGTCGCGTCATCGCCGAAGTGTTCGACATCAACATCCCGACCGAAGGCCCCGGGTTCGGCAAACTCTGCGACATCGCAGCAAAGGTGAGAATCTGACCATGCCCGCCCCAGCAGAGATGCTTTCGAAGCTGGTTCGATTCAGTCTTGCCGACGGCATGTCGTCCGATGTAGCGCCGATTCAGCGGCGGCTGTCCAACATGAAGGGCATGTATGCCGACGAAGCGGCGTATGCCGGTATGGTTCGCGACGATCCGCTCGTGTACGAGTTCCATGACATGGGACTACCCGAGAGCGAAGGTGCGATTGCCTTCGGCACGAGCATCATCTACGCGGGCAAGGTGGGTGATGAGTACTTCATGACCAAGGGCCATTTCCATACCATCCTCGCGACCTCCGAGGTCTACTACTGCCTGCGCGGCCACGGCTACATGCTGATGGAGAACCCGGAAGGCGACTGGGAGGCCCGCGAACTCACGCCGGGTTGCGCGTTGTACGTTCCCGAGCGCTACGCCCATCGAAGCATCAATGTCGGCTCCGATACGCCGCTCATCACCTTCTTCGCGTTTCGCGCCGACGCCGGCCACAACTATGGCGCGATCGAGACCAGGGGATTCCGCAAACGCATCGTCGAGCGTTACGGCAGACCCGAGATCATCGACAATCCAGGCTGGAAGGCATGAGCGATGAAGATCCTGGTGACCCCCCGATCCGTAACCCGAACTCAGGGACATCCTTCCCTCAAGCCGATCGGAGATGCCGGTTACGACGTCGTTTTTTCGACGCCTGGAGAACTGCCAGGTGAAGACGAGTTGCTGAAGCTCCTGCCGGGCTGCACAGGCTACCTTGCCGGCGTCGAAAAAATTTCCGCGAAGCTGTTGGATGCCGCGCCCGGCCTGCGCGTCATCAGCCGCAACGGCACCGGTGTGGACAGCATCGACCTGGAAGCTGCCGAGCGCAACGGGATCGAAGTCTGCCGTGCCCTGGGCGCAAACGCCCGCGGGGTGGCGGAACTCACACTTGGCCTCATCCTCGGTCTCATCCGCTCGATCCCGTACAGCGACGCCGCAATGAAGACGCGCGGCTGGGCGCGTCGGGAGGGCGTCGAGCTCGCAGGTCGCACGCTCGGCCTCATCGGCTGTGGTGTCGTCGGCAAGTGCGTCGCAAGGTTTGCTCTTGCCTTCGACATGAATGTGGCGGCCTTCGACCCGTACCCGGACCTGAATTTCCAGCCCGGCGCGCGATTCTCGCGTGTCGACATGGCCGGACTGCTCGCGCAGTCCGATATCATCAGCCTGCATTGCCCGCCGACGGCCGATGGCAAACCGCTCGTCGATGCGACGATGATCAGCCGAATGAAGGATGGCGTCTATCTGGTCAACACCGCTCGCAGCAGCCTTCTCGACCAGGACGCCGCCCTTTGCGCACTGGCCAGCGGAAAGATTTCCGGCATTGCTGTCGATGCCTTCGCATCCGAGCCGCCCGCGGACTGGCGGCTCACGCTGGATCCGCGGGTCATTGCTACCCCGCACATCGGCGGCTACACGGGCGAAAGCATCGAGCGGGCGATGTCCGTCGCCGTGTACAACCTGCTGCATGCCCTGGCGACATCGAATGACGCCGCGAAGGCAAGGAAGGCTCATGTATAGCCCCGTCATGACACGCATACACGAGCTGAAACTCGTGCCGGTCATCGTCCTCGAGGACGCCAGCAATGCCACGCCCCTGGCCGAGGCGCTCGTCGCGGGCGGCCTGCCCTGCGCCGAAGTGACTTTCCGCGCCGCAGCCGCGGTCCAGTCGATACGCAGCATCGCGAGGTTTGATGACATATGCCTCGGTGCGGGAACCGTGCTCACGGTGGATCAGGTCAAGGCAGCCGTCGACGCCGGCGCAAAGTACATCGTCACACCCGGCTTCAACCCCGAGGTCGTCGGCTACTGCCTCACGAACGGCATTCCGGTTACGCCCGGCGTCGCGACCCCCACCGACATCGAGCTCGGGCTCAAATTCGGTCTCGAAGTCCTGAAATTCTTTCCGGCCGAAGCCTTCGGGGGAGTCAAGACCCTCAGGGCGATCAGCGCGCCCTACAGCATGATCAAGTTCATCCCGACGGGCGGCATCAGCGAAGGCAACGTCCGGGAGTATCTCGCTTTCGACAAGGTGTTCGCCTGCGGCGGCAGCTGGATGGTCAGAAAGGACCTCATCGACGCAGGCAAGTTCGATGAAATTGCATCGCTGACGAGGAAAGCAGTCAATCTGGTCGCCGATCTCTAGGCGCGTGCCATGCGACTCATCATCGAAGCCGACTACCGGAGCGCATCCAGACGGGCGGCAGAGCACATCTGCGCCGCGATCAACGCGCACGCCTCGAGCGCCCCGCCATTCGTTCTCGGCCTGCCGACCGGTTCGTCCCCGCTGGGCACCTACGCAGAGCTTGTGTCGCGCCACCGCGCCGGAGCGGTCTCGTTTCGCAATGTGGCAACGATCAACATGGACGAATATGTCGGCCTTGCGGAAGCCCATCCGGAGTCCTACCACAGCACCATGCGCCGGAATCTTTTCGAGCATGTCGATATCCGCGATCCGAACATCCACATTCCCAACGGCAACGCCTCCAACCTTCACCAGGAGTGCCTCGACTACGAGCGCAAGATTGCCGAACTCGGAGGCATCGACCTGTTCTTCTCGGGCGTCGGGCGCGACGGCCACATCGCCTTCAATATCGCCGGTTCGTCGCTTCGCTCCCGCACCCGCGTGCAGAAACTCAACCCGCAGACCATCGCCGCCAACGCGCGTTTCTTCGGCGGCGACGCGAGCAAGGTGCCGACGCATGCCGTGACGGTCGGCGTCGGCACCATCACCGACGCGCGTCAGGTTCTTCTCGTGGTGAGTGGTGAAGAAAAGGCCCTCGCCCTTCAACACGCGGTCGAGGGGAGCGTCACACACATGTGGGCCATCACCGCCCTCCAGATGCACCCCGACGCGATCATCATTGCCGACGAACCCGCCGTCTCCCGGCTGCAACCGGAAACCATCGCAATGTTTCGCTTCCTGGAACGAGACAAATACTGAGCATCACCCTGCCGACATTGCGGATTAACCGTCTGTCTCATTTGGCGCATCGATGAACGCATAGAAATTCCCACGGCTTCGATTGACCACCTTTGCCCCCAAGCGTGGGAAAATCCGCCGATCCCACGAAGCATCGGAGTAACGACATGACCGAGGTGGTAGCCACCAGCCAGACGATCGTCGTGGTGGGTGGCGGAATCAGCGGCATGACCGCGGCGCTCGAGGCCGCGGAGTGCGGCCGCCAGGTTCTGCTGATAGAAAAGACACCCGCGCTCGGTGGCCGCACCGCGCTCCTGTACCGCTATTTCCCCAAGCTGTGCCACCCGACCTGCGGGCTGGAAATCAACCTGCGCCGCCTCAAGTCGAGCCGCAATCTGCGCGTGCTGACGATGGCCGAGGTGACGAAGATCACGGGAGCGCGTGGCGACTATTCGGTTTCGCTGAAACTCTCGCCGCGTTACGTGAATGAAAACTGCACTGCCTGCGGCGCCTGCAGCGAGGCCGTGGAGGCTGCGATCGACAATCCGTACAACTATGGCCTGTCGAAGATGAAAGCTGCGTACCTGCCGCATGCGATGGCGTACCCGCAACGCTACGTGCTCGACCCTTCAATCGTCGGCACGCCAGAGGGCGAAAAGGCGAAGGCGGCGTGCAAGTACGGCGCGATCGACCTCGGGATGAAACAGGAAACGCTCGAGATCAAGGCGGGTGCGGTGATCTGGGCCACGGGCTGGCAGCCCTACGACGCGGCGAAGATTCAGCCCTATGGCTACGACCGGTATCCCAACGTCATCACCAGCCTCGAATTTGAGCGGCTCGCCGATCCCCACGGGCCGACCGGCGGCAAGATCACGCGGCCATCGGATGGCAGGGAAGCGAAGGACATCGCTTTCATCCAATGTGCCGGATCGCGCGACGAGAACCACCTGCGCCATTGCTCGCGCATCTGCTGCATGGCTTCGCTCAAGCAGACCCAGTACGTGCGCGAAGCGTACGGCGAAGAGGGAAAAAGCACCGTGTACTACATCGACATCCGCGCCATCGACCGTTTCGAGGATTTTTACAGGAAGGTTCTCGCCGACAAGACGGTGCGCTTCGTAAAGTCCAAACCTGCTCGCATCGCCGAGGACAGGAAAACACTCGACCCGGTGATTCACGGCGTGGACACCGAGGGTTACCACCGCTACGCGAGCCGCCACGACCTGGTGGTGCTCGCGGTCGGCATGGAACCCGCGGTCAAGGGCGCCGACATCCCGCACGAGATCGTGGCGGACTCGAGCGGATTCATCGAATCCGCCGCGTCCGGCGGATTCTTCGGCGCGGGTTGTGCGAGCAATGCGCTCGACGTGAACCGCTCGGTGCAGAGCGCAACGGCCAGCGCATTGCGCGCGATCCAGGTGGTGCGCAAGTCCGACCGCGTGGAGGCCTGAGACCATGGCCGACCTGAAATACGCCGCTTACGTCTGCTCCGGTTGTGGCATCGGCGAGCGCATCGATGCCGCACAGACCGCGAAGATCGCCGAGAAGGAAGGCAAGATCGCGCTCGTTCGCCAGCACCCGTTCCTGTGCAGCAGCGATGGCGTGGCGCTGATCAGGAAGGACATCGGCGAGGGCGCCACGCATGTCGCCATCGCCGCCTGCTCGCGCCGCGCGAAAACGGAGGCCTTCCATTTCCCCAGCGTGGCGCTGGCGCGCGCGAACCTGCGCGAGGGGGTGATCTGGGCGCGTCCCGACACCGACGAGGCCCGCGAAACCACGCAGGAGATGGCCGACGACTACGTGCGCATGGCCTGCGCCGAGTTGAAGAAGATGAAACTGCCCGCCGGCAATCCGGAGGTGGGGCGCTCCACCCGCATCCTCGTGGTTGGCGGCGGAATATCCGGGCTCACTGCGGCGGTGGAAGCGCGCAAGACCGGCTACGAGGTGGTGCTGGTGGAAAAGCAGGCGCAACTCGGCGGCTGGGCGGCAAAGCTGTGGAAGCGCGTGCCCGACCGCGAACCGCATGCGGCGCCGGTGGATACAGGCGTGCGGGAACTGATCGACGCCGTCACCAAGGACGCCGGCGTGAAGGTGTACACCAATGCGACTCTCGCGCAGACGAGCGGTGCGCCAGGACGCTTCAACGCAACGATTGCGATCGAATCGGGTGCCAGCGTGAACGAGGAAATCGGAGCCATCGTCCAGGCGACCGGATTCTCCCTCTACGACATGAACCGCCTGCCCGAACTGGGCGCGGGCAAATCGCCCAACGTGGTGGACCAGGCCGGGCTGGAGAAACTCGCGCGCGAGGCCGAGGCGAGCGGCCAGCCGATCTGCCGCCCCTCCGACGGCGGCGAAGTGAAGAGCGTGGTGTTCGTGCAGTGCGCGGGGCAACGCGACGAATCCGGCAAACACCTGCCCTACTGCTCGGGCTACTGCTGCAACACATCGATCAAGCAGGCGATGTATTTCAAGGACGCCAACCCCGCGGTCGACACGGTGGTGGTCTACACGGACCTGCGCGTGCCGGGAAACGGCGAAGACTTCTACCGCAGCGCGCAGCACAAGGGCGTGGTGTTCACCAAGGGCAAGGTCGCCTCGGTCGAACCGGACGGAAATGCGTGCACAGTGAATTTCCGCGACCTGATTCTCGACGAGGATGCGCGCATCGAGGGCGCGGACCTGGTGGTGCTCGCCACCGGGCAGGTGGCGAATGCCGGCGTGGACATCGAAAACGCCGATGCGACGGATGCGAACGGAGCGAAGCCCATCTCCATCCTCAACCTCAACTACCGCCAGGGCAAGGACCTGCCCAAGCTGAGCCACGGCTTCGCCGACTCGCATTTCATCTGTTTTCCCTACGAGACGCGCCGCACCGGGATCTACGCCGCGGGTCCGGTGCGTCGTCCGATGGACATTGCACAGGCCATGGAGGACGCCACCGGCGCCGTGCTCAAGGCCATCCAGGCGGCGGAGAACTCGCAGCTGGGCCGGTCCGCGCACCCGCGCTCGGGCGACCTTTCGTTTCCGATGGTGCGCTTGGACGGGTGCACCCAGTGCAAGCGCTGTACCGTGGAGTGTCCCTTCGGCGCAATTGATGAGGACGAGAAGACCTATCCCGTGTTCAACGAATCGCGCTGCCGGCGCTGCGGCACCTGCATGGGGGCCTGCCCGGTGCGCGTGATTTCGTTCGAGAACTATTCGGTCGACACGGTCGGTGCGCAGATCAAGGCAGTGGACATCCCGGACGAATTCTCCGAGAAACCGCGGATACTGGTGCTCGCTTGCGAGAATGATGCGTATCCCGCGCTCGACATGGCCGCCATGCAGGGCAATCACTATTCGGCGTTCGTGCGCGTCATTCCCGTGCGCTGCCTCGGTTCCGTGAATACCATCTGGATCACCGACGCGCTCAACGGCGGCTACGACGGCGTGATGATGATGGGCTGCAAGCACGGCGACGACTACCAGTGCCATTTCGTCAAGGGATCGGCCCTGGCGACCGAGCGCATGAGCAAAGTCGACGAGACGCTGAAGACGATGTCGCTGGAGACCGAGCGCGTCGCCACTTACGAGGTCGCGATCACCGACCTCAAGCGGCTGCCGCAGCTGATCGAGGACTACGCCAAGGTGATCGACAAGATCGGCATGTCGCCGATGAAGGGGTTCGCGTGATGGGTGCGATGAACGAACAGGCACTCGCCAAATACACCAATAACTTCCTGCGCGAAGTCGAAGAGCGTGTCGAGGAAGGCGAGTGGGTGAAGATGTGCATGCAGTGCGGCGTGTGCGCGGGGTCGTGTCCGTTCGGGCCCGACTGGGAGCACTCGCCGCAGAAGATCTTCATGATGATCCGCGCCGGCAAGCGCGACGAGGTGTTGTCCTCCGATTCCATGTGGATGTGCACCTCCTGCTACAACTGCGTGGTGCGCTGCCCGCGGGAGTTGCCAATCACCCAGATCATGCACGGACTGGCGACCTATGCGCAGCGCCTCGGTCTTGCGCCGAAGATGAACCCGACGCGGAAATTCTCCCTTCTGTTCTGGGACAACTGCACCCGCACCGGTCGCGTCAACGAACTGAAGCTCGCCCTCGGCCTGTACTTCATGGACGGTCTGGTCGCCGGCATCAAGAAAGCCTGGGCGATGCGCAACACCGGCCTCGGGCTGCTCATGGCGGGCCGGCTCAATCCGTTCGAGATTTTGAAAGGCCACGAGTGCAAGGACAAGGCGGGTATCCAGAGAATGCTGAAGAAAGCCTACGAGATCGAGGAAAAACGCAGAGGTTTCGCGAAGTAAGGAGGACGGCATGGCGAAAAAGGAATACGCGTTCTACCCGGGCTGCTCTTCGCAACTGAAGGGCTCGGCGTCGAACTACCTCACCTCGGTCAATTCGATGTGCGAGACGCTCGACGTCAAGATGACCCCGATCCCCGACTGGAACTGCTGTGGCGCGTCGATCGGCTATGCCGGCTCGGGGGAACTCGCGCGCCACGTGATGAACGCGCGCAACTTCGCGCTTGCCGACGAACACCTCCACGGGCAGGACGTCGTCGCCACCTGCGCGGCCTGCTGGCTGGGCGCAAAGGAGACCAAGGAGAAACTGGGCGCCTCCGCGCAGCTGATGGCCGACACCAACGAGGCGCTGAAAGAAGCCGGCCTGCAGTACAAGGGCAACACGCAGGTGCGCCACATGGTCGAGGTGCTGATCGAGGACATCGGCTACGAGCAGCTCGGCGCGCCGGTGGTGAAACCGCTCGAGGGCGTGAAGATCGCGGGCTACGTGGGTTGCCAGACCAATCGCCCGTTCGGCATCGCCGG
Organism: Betaproteobacteria bacterium; assembly: GCA_016195915.1. Taxonomy (GTDB): domain Bacteria; phylum Pseudomonadota; class Gammaproteobacteria; order Burkholderiales; family SG8-39; genus JADGRQ01. The sequence continues at coordinate 33,573 of JACPYS010000003.1, forward strand.
CGAATCGTTCGAAAACCCGCTGTACCTCGACAAGCTCGTCGAGACCGTGGGCGGCGAAGCGCTGACGAAATACGAGCAGAAGGTCACTTGCTGCGGCGGCGCGCTCGCGTTTTCGGAACCGGAGAAGAGCCAGGCGCAGATCAAGGACATCGTCGAATCGGCCTACGACCAGGGCGCCGACATGATCGTCACGCCCTGCCCGCTGTGCCAGGCGAACGTCGAGATCTATCAGTCCGACATCAACAAGCGCTACGGTACGAAATTCGACATGCCGGTGGCGTACTACTCACAGCTGATGGCGGTGGCCTACGGCGCGACGCCGAAACAGGCAGGCCTGGACGGCCACATCATCAAGCCGACCAAGCTGCAGGAGATCGCGGTGAAGGTGGTGCCGACCGGCAAGCGCTGAGCGGAGCGAACGCCAAAAAGCGCTACTGGGTCCCCGCGTTCGCGAGGACGACATTTTTCAGAGGTGCCGCGGGTTCCGTCGCAATCAAGGCGCGCGCTCAGCCGCTGACCTTCATCACTCCGCGGCGCACCAGGTCCTCGATCATGTCGACGTCCTTGCGCAGCAGGTCGCGCAGTTCCTCGGGCGACGAATGCCCTGCGTCGATGCCTACCTGCTCGAGACGCTGCCGCACGTCGGGCTGATCGATCGCCCACTTGAATTCCGCATTCAGTTTTCCGATCACGTCGGCGGGCGTCTTCGACGGAGCCAGCACCGCGTACCAGGTGGTCGCGTTGAGGTCGGGAAGCACCGGCTTGATCGACGGTACGTTGGGCAGCATCGGCATCGGCTTGCCGCCCGAGACCGCCAGCGCGCGGAGTTTGCCCGCCTGAATGTGCCCGATCACCGCCCGCGGCGGCGTAAACAGCGTCGTCACGCGGCCCGCCACCAGGTCGGCCTGCAGGTTCGCCATCGCGGTGTAGGGAATGCGTTCGATGCGTATGCCCGCCAGGTTGTTGAACAGCTCCATGATGAATTCGCCCTGGAACGAGGTGGCGCCGTAGACGAGCTTCTGCGGATTGGCTTTCACGTAGCTGATCAGTTCGCTCACCGTCTGCGCCGGCACGCTGGGATGCACCACCAGCACGAAGTCGGACACGCCGATGAGCGAAATCGGCGCGAGGTCGCGCAACGGGTCGAAGGCCGGGCTCGCGAACAGCACGCGGTTGAGCGTGAGCGTCTGGGTCGTGACGAGCAACGAGTAGCCGTCGGCGGGAGATTTGACGGCGGCCTCCGTGCCGACATTGCCGTTGGCGCCGACCCTGTTTTCGATCACGAACGGCTGGCCCCAGCGTTCCGAGAGCTTCTGCGCGAGGATGCGCGCGGCCGCGTCCGTCTGGCCGCCCACGCCGAACGATACGATGCCGCGCACCGTCTTCGCCGGATAGGTCTGCGCCGTCACGCTCGAGATTGCGCACGCCAGCAGCATCGCGGCCGCCGCGTTGAGAAACCTCCGCTTCATGTCGATCTCTCCGATTGCAAGTCCAGTTTCACTTCCGGATGCCGCCATCCGCAAGCGTCCAGCGAATGAACGCTAAACTATACAGGCTCCGAGGGGACGAAATTGGAACAGGCCGAACCGAAGACCGGATTGCCGATCTATCGCAACGCGTTCGACTGGGACGCGCTCATGCGCGAGTATCCGCTGCCGGACGTATTCGCGGAGACGGTCTACCGCTGGCCTGCGCAACGCGTTCGCGAACTGCAGAACGCACGGTTTCTGCGCATCGTGGAGGTGGGGTGGCGCAACGCCTTCTATCGCAGGCGCTGGCACGCGGTGGGCCTCGAGCCGGGCGACATCCACAGCCTCGAGGACATCGTCAAACTCCCGCCTTACACGTCCGACGATGTCAAGGAAAGCCTCGAGCACGATCCTCCCTACGGTGATTACCACGGGCTGGACCCTTCGATGGCCGCGCGCATGCCGCTCAAGCTGCAGACGAGCGGCGGAACGACCGGAACGCCGCGCGCCACGCTGTTCGATCCCGCGGCCTGGGAAGTGCAAGCGCTGACCGGTGCGCGCGCGCTGTACATCCAAGGCGCTCGGCCCGGCGACGTGATGCAGATTCCCATGACCTGCTCGCTCGCGAACGCCCCGTGGCTCGCATACAAGGCGTGCCACGATTTCCTGGGTATCCTGCCGCTCACCACGGGCAGCGGGATCGTCACCTCGACGCGCCAGCAGCTCGAAACGGCGTTCCGCTACCGCACCAACCTGTGGCAGAGCTTTCCGGAGTACCTGGTGCGCCTCGCGCAGGCCTGCACCGACGAGCTCGGGCGGGATGTTCGCGACCTGAAAACCAGGTTCGTGCGGACCTACCTCGGACCCGACGTCGACGGCAGCCTGCGGCGAGAGCTGGAAGATCGCTGGGGTTGCCCCGTCTACGACGCCTACGGCACCAACGAGATTGCCGCCGCGGCGTTCGAGTGCAGGGAGCGCAGCGGCCTGCACTTCATGGAGGACACGGTATTCATGGAGGTGGTGGATGTCGACACTGGCAAGCCGGTTGCGCCCGGCGAACGCGGCAATCTTGTCGCGACGGTCTTCTTTCGCACCTTGCCCCCGGTGATCCGCTACAACCTGCGCGACCTGGGGCGTGTCCTGAGCGCCGAGCGCTGCGGCTGCGGCAGTCACTTCCGCCGCATGGACCATTTTCTCGGCCGCAGCGATGCGATGGTCAAGCTGCGCGGCGTCAATGTCTATCCGATGGCGTGCCTGCCCGCGATCAAGAGCGATCCGCGGACCACGGGTGAGTGGATCTGCGTGGTCGAGCGTGTGCAGGCCGGCGGCGTTCCGCGCGACGAGATGGAGGTGCACGCCGAGGTGCGCCGCGATGCGGCGACACGCGAAGGGCTCAAGGAGGGTCTGGAGCGGCGACTCAAGGACGATATGGGCGTGGCCGTGACGGTGCGGCTCGTCGATGAAGGGGCTCTTGAAGCGCTCGCCAATACGGGCGGGCGTGAGGGCAAGGCGCGGCGGCTGCTAGACCGGCGTCCCGCTTACCACAGAGGAAGCTCAAGATGAGGCTGTTCGACTGTCATTCGCATTGGGGAACGCGCAGGGCGCACATCTTCAGGACCGAAGCCGATCTGGCGCGCCAGGAGGGGATCTGGAAGACAAAGGGGCGCTACTACACCGAGCAGGAGATGATGGACTACATGCGCGCGAACGAGGTGCGCGTGATGCTCGACATCGCCTGGATCCGGTCGCTGCCGATCGAGCAGATCCGGGAGTACCACGACTACGCGTTCGAAATCGCGCGCAACAACCGCGACGTGATATTCGGCCACTGGCTGATGTTCGACCCGCGGCGCCGCGACGAGTCGCTCGACGAATTCCGCCGGGCGCGCGACGCCGATGCGGGCTTCGTCGCGTTCGCGGTGTCGGGGCAGGGCGTGGGCGTGCCCGCGAGCGATCCGCTCTGGTACCCGTTCTACGAGCTCGCGATCGACACCGGGACACCCGTGATGATGATGGTCGGCCTGACGGGCATCGGGCAGGGCGTGCCCGGCGGGTACGGCATCGTGCTCGACAATGGGCATCCGCGGCACGTCGACATGGCGGCAGCCCGCTACCCGGAGCTGCGCATCCTCGCCGCGCGGCCCGCCTACCCGTGGCAGGACGACATGATCGCAGTGCTGCTGCACAAGGCCAACGTGAGCTACGAGTTGCACGGCTGGGGCCCCAAGCAGTTCAGCGACTCGCTCAAGCGCGAGATCGGCCGCCGCCTGCAGGACCGGGTGATGTTCGGCTGCGATTTTCCGGTGCTCGAATACGAAAAGGTGGTGAAGGACTGGAAATCGCTCGGCTTCAGCAACGACGTCGTCGAGAAGGTCCTGCTTCGCAATGCGGAGGCTTACTTCGGCGCGGCCGCCTGAGCGGCCCGGATCCGGGCGGCGAAGTCAACGAGTTTCGAGTGGCGCATTCGCCCGCAGGCGGCGGTCAACCACGCTTGAGATCGCGATAGAAATTCTCGTGGCTGCCGAGCAAGAGCAACACCCGCGTCGCCGGATTCCATTCATAGGCAAGCAGCATCTGCTGGCGGTTGAGCGGGAACTTGTGGATGCATACGGCGGCCAGGTCGCCCTTTTTCGCCTCGCCGATCTCCGGGTCGGCGACGATCGTGCGCACCGCGTCGTCCACTACCGCACGGTGGCTGGCGGCGAGCTTCTTGTATACCCGCTTGAATGCGGGCATTTGCAGTACGGCGACGTCAGCCACGCCGGCGCGGCGAGCGTGTTTTGGCCGCCGCCTTCTTCGCCGGCTTGAGATCGAACGGCTCGGCGAGCGCCCGGTCGGTATGCTTGCTGATCAACAGCTCGCGCACGAATTCGACCGGCAGATCGGGGTTCTCCAGAGCCGTCTTGCCGACCAGCGCCCAGAACTCGATCTGCTGCGGAATCGACCGGCGCTCCGCGCCGGCCACGCGCTGCGCGGCAAGATAGATGTCGTCGTCGATGCGTATCGGCGTACCCATGTGACCGCCTCATTTCGTAGGTAATTGCGACAATTGTAGCAAATGGATACGTTCGTAGCCGCCTGATTACAGCACGCGATGTTCCGTCCGCGCGAAAAACGCCGGCTTCCGCAAGAACATCGATGTGGGGATGCAAATTAACGAAGGCGGGCGCAGCTACATGAAAGATCATCGCCGATTCGCCGGGGTCCGCTTTGCTGCGCCCGGATCAGTGCGCACTACCGGCCATTCAGTCGCGTCCTACAATTCGAGGAATAATCGTTACCTTATACCCGCCTGCCACTCACCGCGGACTCTGGCGCAGGGTTTCGATCCGTATCAGACGGTTTGATTCGCAAACCCGGATTGATTTTGGCCAGAGTGGATGGCTCGGCGTGCGCTCGTGCCAGCGTGCGCAACGAGGAATGTCAGACGCAGCGCAGGGCGAAATTCTGCAGAAGACAGCTGGGCTGGAGTGAATTGTCACTCGGTTGACAATACTACGGGCGGGCAGATACAGTTTCTGACCATGGAAAATGCTACGTAAAATTCCAATGCTCCGCTTCGTCTAGCCGTGCGCTGGTCAAAGAGCGGTCCGCACTGTGTATTTGGGGGCCCTTTCCCGGGGGGACAATGATTTTCCGGATACTGATGTACGGTGCGGCCGCGATGGGGCTGTGGATCATCTGGGGTGCCTTGAGCGAGGCGTGGTCCAACCTGGAACTCAAGAACGGCGTCCGAACGAAGGGCACCGTCCTGGAGATCATCGAGTCGGGCGCTCGGGCCAAGAGCTACTCGGCGCGCGTCGAGTTCAAGACTGACGACGGCAAGGTTCACCGGTTCACCTACGGGATTTCCACCGCAGCGCAAACAGGGAAAGGCGATACCATCGACGTCGTCTACCTGCCCGATAACCCCGCCGTCGCGGCCAGGGTGGATTACGACATTTCCTTGGTCGGGCCGATCATCGAGATTATCTTCGGGGCGCTGTTTTTGTTGCCCCTCGCTATTTTTTCCCGGATCGACCCGAGTGCTACTCCCGCCGTGATGATCAATCAGGCGACGCAACCACTCAAATGGATCGGCGTGGCGATCGTGGGTGGGGCGGGGCTCGGGATGTTCCTGTGGGGCACCGTTACCTCCATCAACCGCGCGTTGCTGCTCAACTCCGGTGTGCGTGCGGAGGGTACGCTGGTAAGGCTGGAATCGACGCCCAAGGGGAATGCCATCGGCATTGTGGAGTTCACAGGCGAGGACGGGACCAAGCACCTCTTCAAGACGACATCGTCACCTACTGATGCGGAAGGGCCGGGCACCAAATACCCTGTCGTCTACAGCCGCGCTCACCCATCGAACGCCGCGGTCACAACGTTCTGGCATTTCTGGATCGGGCCGCTCGTCCTCACGCTGATGGGCGCGTTCTTCTCGTGGATGGGCTGGCTGGTCTACCTGTTCGTGATCAAGGATTCGGCGTAAGGGACTTTAGCCCCGCATGGCGAGTGCTGGCGGCCACATTTGGCAGTAAACCGCCCCGTCAACGCGAACGCGTGCACCGGTGCAGTGCCGTGCAAGAGGCTACGGGGCCGGTTCCTTTGGGAGGAGGACTCGTGGCCAATACCACCGGGGATGCGCTTGCGAACGCTCTGAGTGGTTTTGGACGGCAACGATAAGCCTGATGGCCGCGGGGGCAGCGACGAGCGTTCGTCCCGCGCCCGTCGGGAACGAACGCGCCGTTGCGTCTGATCGGCGCGCGCAATTTGGGGGCCCATGAGTCGTGGACAACGAACCGGAAGCGACAAACGACGCTAAGTCGCGCACGCGGACCCGCTGGGCGATTTGGCTCGGGCTCGCCGCAGTTATCGGGATCATCGTCGCCGTATTGCTGCCGTCGTACGCCGACTACACCCATCGTATCCAGGCGTCCGAGGCGGTATCCCTGCTCAGCAGCGCAAAGGCCCCCGCTATCCGAGTACTTCGCCGATCGGAAGAAGTGGCCTATATCGCTGAATGAGGTAATGGGGAATACAATGGGCAAGTACACTCGATCGCTTGCGATCACGAAAGGTGCCGGCGGCGTAAGCGAGATCGAGTTGACTGCGACGATGAGGATCGAGGGGGTGGACCGGCGCGTCGCCGGCCACACCCTCGTGCTGATGTCCCGCGACGGCGGGAAGTCTTGGAGTTGCAGGCCGGGGACGATGCAGAAAGAGAGCCTGCCAGCGGCATGCCGGAACTAGTCGAGCTGTACGAGGAAGGGGGATACGTGCAACGACAGGGCTGTCCCACGTGCATTGCGATAGAGCAGGGGGGCGTGGGCGAGGGCCGGCGAGGGAGCCTCACCGAGTGCACGGAGGCGGGACGCGAGGATAGTCCTCATCTTCCACCGGAAGCCGCGAGGCTCGTCACGATCGGCGGGGACGACCGCTATGGAGAGCTGAAGCGCTGCCCGCAGTGCGGGACACTCTACGGCTATATGCACCACTACGAGTACAGCTCCAACAGCGCGAGCGACGACGATCACACGCTCTGGCGCGTCGAGGACGCGGTGGCGGCACTCGTCGCACCGCTGCTCGAACCCTTGGCTCCCGCGCTTTTCGACGCCATGCTCGCAGACGCGCTTCGCAGCGGGAATAAGGATGTGCGCCACATCGCCATTGGAATTCTGCATGGCGCGGCTGGGAAAGGGCCGCTCGACGCGGCGATTGTCGCCGCTGCCGAGGTGCGCGCCGCCGCCGAGGCGAGTCGTGATCACGAGATCATGCACGGCTGCGACTCGGCTCTTTCCTCCTATACGAGGAGCCGCGGAGCGAGCACCCGAGAGGACGAAAAGCGCCCGCACGTCTCTTACGGCGTCCCCGAGCCTGACCGCGAGCCGGCCGCGCGGGAAGAACCGCACCGCGACAGCAGCGCTCCGTTCGATCCTGAGGGCCCGGAACTCGGGTGGAAGGTCGTCGAGGCGGCGGCGACCTCCACTCCCGCAGACAGCGTCCGGCTCGGTGACACGCGGGTGCCCGCGGTGCTCCACACGCTGGCCGGCGTGCTACCACAGGCCGAGGGCGAGGCGCTAGAGTCGCAGCTTGAGTCTTACGACATCTTCCTCGGCATCCTCTCCCCCGCCGTGCGGCCCGAGGTTAGCGCGCTGCTGCTGAAGGCTGCCGGGGTGGCGGCCGATCCAGCCCAGCGCGCGCGCATCGAGCGCGCGGCCGCCTCCGTCGCGCGCGGCGGCTGCGCCGCCGAGCGCTGAGCAGCGCTCGGTCTAGCGACTGCTGTCGCTTGGCGCTGACATCGATGTGGAGGGAGCTCGCGGTTTGACCGCCTTGCATGACGCCGTACTTTCTGGTGACGCTGAACATGTGAGGTTTCTCTTGAGCAAAAAAGGCATCGGTTTTGACGCCCGCGGTCCCGGAAAGGCTTGAGGGCTTAAGCGCGCTTGAGTTCGTCATTCTTCTTCAGAACATAAAAGCCGGCGCGAGCGACAGGAGACCGTCGAGATGCTGAACGATACGCAGCGGCGTTGAAAGCCGCCGACGCAGGTTGGTACATATTGAAATTGCCGTAGGGAGGATCCGCTTGTGAAAAAGTTGCTCAAGGTTCTTCTTGTCCTCGCGATCTTGCTTCTGGTTCCGGGCGTAGCAGCGTATTTCTGGGCGGGCCAGAGCATCGGGCGGCTCGAGGAGACTTGGAAGGCGGAGGCGGTGGCCGAACGCGCGGCCGCCGCGAAGAAGCGGCGTCCCGTGCTGCGCGGCGAGGCGCGCAAGGGAGTGAACGCCGTACCCGAATACGAAGCGCTTCTTGCAAAGATCGAAGCCGACAAGGGCGCACCGGGATCGCTGGCGCAGGCCGCGAATTCACCTCGCGCGCCGCTCGACCCGGGCGTGGCGGCGTATCTCGAGCGGCATCGCGCTGAGGTTGCGGCCATCCGCGAGGCAGTCCGTGCCGATGGCTGCGACTGGAAGATCGAATGGGAACGCGGCGCGGAGATCCGGTTCCCGAATCTCCTCGTGGCGGGCCGTCTCGCCGACCTCCTCATCGTCGAGGGCCACGAGCGCGCGTTCGCGGGCGACGCGCGCGGTGCGGCCGAGCGCTACCTCGATGCCGCGCGCTTTGCCGCTGATATCGGCGAGGCGGCCGGGGTCATCAGCGTGAATCTCGGCGGCGCGCTCTCCGACCGGGCGTACGAGGCGGTGGGGAGACTCATCAGCGCCGGAACACTCGGGGCCGACGCGGTTGCTGCGATCGAGCTCGAGATCGGTCTCCTCGACTCCGCGCTCGCGAGCGTGGCGGCGAAAATCGGCCAGGAGCGGCTCGGCAACAACGCACAAATGCTCCGGGACGCCGGCTCGGGCGTCTTCGAGACCCTGAAGCTCGTTACTCCGGTGGACCAGACGGCCCCAATCTGGCCGCTTCTTATTCCCTCGCGGCTCTATATCGCGTTCACGTGGCCTGAATACGACCGTATCATGCGCGAGTTCGGGACGGCCCTCGCGCTCGCCGACCGTGACGCGCGTGCGGGGCGGCTCGTGGCGCTGCGACGCGAGACGGAGGCATCGAGGAATCCGCTCATCGCGATGAACGCGCCGTCGGGCGACGTGAAATTCGGCGTGAACGTCGACCGTGCCCGCGCGCGGCGCGCGGTCGTCCTTGCCGCGGCGGCCGTCGCGCGCCACAGGCTCGGGAAGGGCGTATTTCCCACATCGCTCGGCGAGGCCATGGCCGCGCCGCCCCGCGATCCATTCGGCCCGGCCGCGATCCTCTACCAGCGCGCCGCGGACGGCGCTTCGGCGCGCGTCACGAGCGCGGGGACGACCGACAAGGGCGAGCCGATCGCCGTCGAGCTCGGCAAATAGCCGCTGTCGGGGCGGGGAGCGCGCCGTGGCGACATTTTTTGACTAGCAAAGTAACCCGCGCGGGTGCGGGTAGGCGTCCATAAGAAACAACGACTTAATTTCTGTTTCTTGAAAGTGCCGCGCGGCCGGTTTACTTGACCGGCGAGAACGGCGCCGGAACGAGGAACACGCTTTCCTGGTGCACGAGGTAGGGAAGCATCGTGGGTACGAAGGCCTGCCATTCCTGGTCCTGCGCGAGCTTTCCGCGCTGGCCACTGCGGTGGCCGAAATCGTCGTAGCCCCAGATGAATACCACCGAGTTGAGCGTGCCCGATTCCTTCGTCCAGCAGCCGATCAGCTTCGCGTAACGGCTGATGATGGCCAGGCCGTTCTCCTGGTAGAAGCGCAGGAACTCGGGCGCCTTGCCGGGCGGAACTTCGTAGGTGCGCATCTCGCAGATCATCCAGACTCTCCCGCTACGTCGTCAGTTGAAGACATGCTAACATGCCTCATGCGCAGCCCCGGCCTGATGAAGCCGAAGTCGGCGGCCCTTGCGGGGCAGCGGGGCCGGCGCAAGCACGCACGTATGACGGGCTCCGGACGGCGCGTGCCGATGCAGGAGCGCCGCGAGCTGATCCTTGCGAAAGCGAGCGAATTCTTCGCCGAGTACGGCCTCACCGCGCAGACTCGCGCGCTCGCCGAGGCCTGCGGAATTTCCCAGCGGCTGCTTTACCGCTGCTTTCGCAGCAAGGGAGCGCTCATCCAGGAGGTCTACCGGCGGGATATCGCCGGGCCGTTTCGCGCCAGTTGGCTCGCCCGGCTGGAGGATCGCAGCCGACCCGTTTCCGAACGGCTGAATGCGTTCTACCGCGAGTATTACGAGGTTCTGCTCACGCGCCGCTGGCTCAGGCTGTTCCTCTACGCGTCGTTGGCCGAGATCGACATGGCGCCGACCTACATCGCCCAGATCATCACCCGCATGCTGGAGGTCATCGTGGACGAGGCCTGCTCGGAGCGCGCTCTCGAGCCGCCGGCCACGCGGGAACTGAAACACGAGCTGGGCTGGCTGCTGCATGGTGCGGTCTCGCACCTTGCCATCCGGCGCCATCTCTATGGCAGCAACAACCCTACGCCAGTCCAGTCGGTGATCGCGATGCAGATCGAGGTCTACCTGGCCGGGCTAACCGCCGCGCTCCCCGCCGCGCGGTCCGGCCGCCCATAAGTCGTCAATTGACGACCGATACCCCCTTTGCTATCTTGATCATCCGCCGCTCCGGGCGAACCCTCATGAGGAGAACTCCATGACTCAGCAATTCGACCGCCGGTTCGGCCGGCGCGACTTCATCAAGGCTTCCGCTGCCGCGGCGCTGGCCGGAAGCGGCCCTTTCCTCGGGCTGCGCCATGCGCACGCGGCCGACCCGATTCAGTTCTTTTGCTGGTCGGCCGGCGTGGACCAGGTGAAAAGCCACGTCAGCGCCTTCGAGGCAAAGACCGGACTCAAGGTCGCCTATAACAACGCCCCTTGGGCGCAGTACCGCGACACGCTCGTCACCAAGTTCGTCGGCAAGGCGCCGCTCGACGTCCTGTGGGTCTCCGACAGCTGGCTGCCCGAGTGGGCGGAGGCGGGATGGCTTGCTCCGATCGACGGCTACAAGGAACTTACCCAGTACAACGCCGATGTCGATGACTTCAGCACCAAGTCGATGTTGTGGAAGGGCAAGCAGTACGGCCTGACGTACTACACGGATTACATGGCGTTCTTCTACGACGCGGAGAAGCTGCAGAAGGCGGGCATCAAGACGCCGCCGAAAACCTGGGACGAGGTCACGCAGCAGTCGCTGCAGATCAAGAAGGCCGGCCTCGCCGAATACCCGATGATGCTGTCGATGGCGCGCGAGAGCTGGCTGATCGAGTTCCTCTCCGCGATGGTGTTCTCCCACGGCGGCCGCTTCGTGGAGGATTCCGGGGCGGCGGTGATGCAGGACCGCAGCAAGGGCGCGCATGCGGCGCTCAACTGGATCGTGGACGCGGTGAACAAGCACAAGATCGTCTCGCCCGCCTGCGTGGAGATCGGCGAGCTGAATGGCCTGAAGGCCTTCAGCTCTGGCAACCATGCCTTCGCGCTCCTCGGACGCTACCGGGTGCGCACGCTGAACGATCCGAAGCAGTCGCAGATCGCCGGCCGCGTGAAGCAGGGCCTGATGCCGGCCGGGCCGAAGGGCTCCAACGCCACCGTGGGCTGGAACCGCTTCTACGGCCTCACCACCCAGGCGGCCGCGAACAAGGAGAAGGCAGTCAACGCGGTGAAGCTGATCGAATGGTTCGGCGGCAAGGCCGAGGGCAAGTACGCGTTCCAAAAGCTCATGTTCATGGACGTGGGCTCGGGTTTCGCGGTGAAGCCGCTCTTCAAGGACCAGGAGATCATCAAGGCCTACCAGTCGTATTCCGACATGGCCATGTACGAGAAGCAGCAGGCGCTCGCAAAGAAGAAGGACGTGGTGAGCCCGTGGTTCGGCGAGTGGGATGAAGCGAACGGCACGGCCTGGCAGGCGGCGATCGTCGGCAAGAGCTCGGTGGACGATGCGCTGAAGCGCTCCGCCGATACCTGGAACAAGCTGCGCAAGCAGGCCTGAGCCGCCTCCGCCGATGAGCGCGTTGCAGGGTACCGCGGGCCTTCCCCCGCCGCGGGCCTTCCGCGCCCCGGTGAGCCGCTACGACCAGACGAGCGCCCTATGGCTGCTCGCTCCCATGCTGCTGGTGCTGCTCGTAGTGGCGGTGTTCCCGGTCCTGTATTCGTTCTGGACCAGCCTCTACGACCTGAAGCTCACGCGCCCGCACCGGGTTCCGTTCGTCTGGTTCGACAACTATCTCGTCATCTTCCAGGATCCGCTGTTCTGGTCGTCGGTCTGGCGCACGGCGTCGTTCTCCGCGGTGTCGGTGGCGGCGATCATGGTCATCGCGCTCCTCATGGCGCTGCTGCTGAACGAGGAGTTCCGCGGCCGTCGCTTCCTTTCGGCGATGCTGCTCGTTCCCTGGGCCATTCCCTACGTCGCGAACGGCCTGATGTGGAAGTGGATCTACGACTCCGGCTACGGAGCGCTCAACGGAGCGCTGTTCCAGCTTGACTTCATCGACAAGTACATGGTCTGGCTCGGCGATTCGCACAAGACGCTGCCGCTCATCGCCAACGCTTTCGTGTGGAAGGAAGTGCCGCTCGCGGCCATCCTGCTCCTGGTGGGCCTCAAGTCGATCCCGGCTGATCTCTATTCGGCCGCGCGCGTGGACGGAGCGAACGTGTGGCGGCGCTTCGCGCACATCACGCTGCCGTCGCTGCGCCCGGCGTTCATGTTGGTTGCGATCTACGAGACGATGATGGCGATCCGCCACTTCGATCTGTTCTTCATCCTGACCGAGGGCGGCCCGGCGGAGGCCTCGCACGTCCTCGCCTGGCACGTCTACGTCGAGACCTTCCGCAAGCTTTCCTTCGGCACAGGGTCGGCGCTCGCCTATATCATCGCGCTCGTTACGTTCCTCCTCGCTTTCTCGCTGATTCGCGCGCTGGGGCGCAGGCTATGACGGCGCTCGAGCGGGCGGGGCACCGGGTGTTCCTCGCCGCGGCCTCAGTCGTGTTCCTCGCCTACGTGCTCGCGCCCGTGGCATGGCTCGCGTCCTCGTCGGTGCAGCAGGAAGCGGAGATCACCTCGCGTCCGCCGCACTGGATTCCGCAGCGGCCGACACCCGAGAATTTCGCAGCGATCTTCGAGGCGAAGGAAAAGCAGGTCACCTACGAAAACCGCAGGCAGGGCGATCCGGCCACCGGGGGCTACATTCCCTCCACGGCACGCAACCTCATGCCGGCCATGTGGAACAGCCTGATCGTTGCCGTGGCGGTGGTGGTGCTGAACCTTCTCGTCAGCGTGCCGGCGGCCTATGCCATGGCGAAGATCCGCTTCATCGGGCGCTCCGCCTCGATCTATTTCATGCTCATTACGCGCGTGATCCCGGACATCGCGTTGGTGGTGCCCTTCTTCCTCTTCATCCGCAAGCTGGGGCTGCTCGATCACCTTGGGTCGCTCGTGATCACCTACCTCGCGATCACGGTGCCGTTCAGCGTGTTCATCCTCGTGAGCTACTTCGAATCGCTGCCCGACGAACTCGACAAGGCGGCGCGCATCGACGGCTGCTCGCGGCTGCAGACTCTGCTCCTGGTCTACGTGCCGCTCGCGGTGCCCTCGCTCGTGGCCGTAATACTGTTCACTTTCCTCACCAGCTGGAACGAGTTTCTGCTGGCCCTCATGTTCACGCAGACGCCCGCCTCCCAGACCATGCCGATCGTGGTGGCCTCGTTCGCCTCCGACTTCACGATCAGCTTCTCCTTCATCAATGCCGCCGGCGTGCTCGCGGTGGTGCCGCCGGTCGTTCTGGCGATCGCGTTCGAGCGCTACATCGTGTCCGGGCTGACGGCCGGCGCAGTGAAGGGCTGAGGGAACCATGGCAAGGATCCGGCTCCAATCGGTGGGCAAGCGGTACCCGAACGGATTCAGCGCGCTCGAAAACCTGTCGCTCGAGATCGAGGACAAGGCGTTCGTCGTGTTGCTCGGGCCTTCGGGCTGCGGCAAGTCCACCACGCTCAACCTGATCGCGGGGCTGGAGGACGTGACCTCGGGCGCGCTGTACTTCGACGAGCAGATCATGAACGTCGTGCCCGCGCACCGCCGCGACGTGGCCATGGTGTTCCAGAGCTATGCCCTTTACCCGCACAAGTCGGTGTATGAGAACATCGCCTTCGGGCTTCGCATGCGCGGGCACCCGGCGGCGGACATCGACCGGCGCGTGAAGGACGCGGCGCGCCGCTTGGAACTCGAGGCGCTCCTCGACCGGCGCCCGCACCAGCTCTCCGGCGGGCAGCGCCAACGCGTGGCGCTCGGCCGGGCGCTCGTGCGGCAGCCGGCGGTGTTCCTGATGGACGAGCCGCTCTCCAACCTCGACGCGACGCTTCGGATCGCAATGCGCGCGGAGATCAAGCAGCTTCACCAGACAATGCAGACGACGTTCGTGTATGTGACGCACGACCAGGCCGAGGCGCTCACGCTCGCGGACCAGATTGTGGTCATGCGCGACGGAGTCATCCAGCAGATCGGCTCGCCGGAGGAAATCTACGACCGGCCGCGTAACACCTTCGTCGCCTCGTTCCTCGGCAATCCGCCGATCAACTACCTTGAGGGCATGCTGACCGAGGAAGGCGAGGCGCTGTGCTTCCAGCGCGGTTCCCTCTCGCTCGTCCTTCCGCACGCGCTTGCCTTGCGGCTCAAGGGGCAAGCCGGCCGAAGCGTGAAGCTCGGACTGCGCGCGGAGGAGGTCGACGAGCACAGCGTACCGCGTCCAGGCGAGACGCTGCACGGGCGGGTTTCGTCCGTCCTGCCGGTGGGCTCCGACCAGTACCTCGGCTTCGAGGCCGAGGGAAAGCTCCTGTTCTTCCGCGTGGGCCGCGATCTGCGACATCGCGAAGGCGAGAACGTGGCACTGTCGGTCAACGTGAACCGGCTGCAGATCTTCGACTCAGGCACGGGCGATAGCCTTCTCTGGAGCGGGAACGGAGCGTGAAGCCCGCCCCTTTCCGGTATCACAGTCCGGGCACGCTCGACGAGGCGCTTGCCCTGCTCGCCGAGCATGGCGCTGGCGCGAAAGTGCTGGCCGGCGGCCAGAGCCTCGGGCCGATGATGAACATGCGCCTCGCGCAGCCCGACGCGCTGGTCGACATCAACGCGATCGCCGGCCTGGACTACGTGAGGGAACACGAAAAGACGATCGAGATCGGTGCGCTGACCCGCCACCATGCCATCGCCACGTCGCCGCTCGTGCGCGCGGCGTGCCCGCTGCTGGCCGAGGCCGCGCGCCAGATCGGGCATTACGCCATCCGCCAGCGCGGAACGATTGGCGGCTCGCTGGCGCACGCCGATCCCGCAGCCCAGTTTCCGCTCGCCTGCGCGACTCTGGGCGCGGAGATCACGGCCGCAGGTGCGGGACGAACGAGAACGATCGCGGCGAGCGAATTCTTCCTCTCGCTAATGAGCACCGCGCTCGAGCCGGAGGAGATCATCGTGTCGGTTACCCTTCCCAAGGCGCCGACCTCCGAAGGCCAGGCCTACGTGCAGTTCAGCCGCCGGCGCGGCGATTTCGCGATCGTTGCGCTGGCAGCGACGGTGCGGCCGGACGCGGGCGGACACATCGACCAGGTACGCCTGGGCGTAGGCGGAGCGACCGATCGCCCAATGGTGCTGGCGGAGCTTGCCGATTGCACTCGGGGGGAGAAGGCCGATTCGGGATGGGCCGCTCGCCTGGCGAAGGCCGCTTACGATGCGGTGGCGCCGATCGACACGCCGCGAGTGCCTGCCGAGTTCCGCCGCGAGCTGGTGCACGTTCTGACGCGGCGTGTCCTCGTGACGGCGCTCGAGCGCGCGAGGCGCTGACGCGATGGATACGGTCGACTTCGAACTGAGCGTGAACGGCGAGCGCCATGCAGTGCGAGCTGAGCCGCGGAAGCTCCTTACCGACGTGCTGCGCGAGGACTGCAGGCTGACCGGCACCCATGTGGGTTGCGAGCACGGCGTCTGTGGTGCGTGCACTGTGCTCGTGGATGGCCGGCCGGCGCGCGCCTGCCTTCTCTACGCCGTGCAAATGCGGGGGCACGAGATCACGACCATCGAGGCGATCGCGAAAGACGGCGTCCTCAGCCCGCTGCAGCAGGCGCTGCACGAGGTACACGGCCTCCAGTGCGGCTTCTGTACCGCCGGCATCGTCATGACCTTCGAGGCCTATCTCAAGGAGAATCCGCGTCCCACGGAAGAGGAGATCCGCGACGTGCTCTCGGGCAACCTCTGCCGCTGCACGGGCTACCAGAACATCGTCGAGGCGGTCCTCAAGGTCGTCCATGCCTAAGACGCGGTTCACCCAGATCGGCCGGGCGATCCCGCGCCGGGAAGACCGTCGCCTGCTGACCGGCAACGGGCGCTACGTCGACGATATCGAGATTCCGGGAGCGCTCCATGCCTGCTTCGTGCGCTCGCCGCATCCCCACGCGCGCATCGTGCGCATCGACGCGAAGGCCGCCCTCGCGATGCCGGGCGTGGCCGCGGTACTCACGGGCGCCGATCTCGCGCAATGGACGACGCCGCTGCGCGTGGCGCCTCCCATCGAGGGACTCCATCCGGTCGAGATGACCACGCTCCCGGTGGACAAGGTCCGCTTCCACGGCGACCCGGTGGCCTGCGTCATTGCCCGCGACCGCTATCTCGCCGAAGACGCGGCCGAGCGCGTCGAGGTCGAATACGCTCCGCTGCCCGCGGTCGCGAACGCGGATCAGGCGCTTGCCGAAGGCACCGCGCTCGTCGACGAGTCGCTGCCTTCGAACCTCGTCTCGGAGCAGCGCTTCTCGACGGGCGACGTCTTCGCGCGCCGGCGTGAAGCCCATCGCGTCGTGGAATCCGCGTTCTCCCAGCATCGGCAGACGCACCTGCCGATCGAGACGCGCGGCTGCGCCGCGCTCTGGGATGAAGGCCGCGAGCATCTCACGCTGCACATCGGCTCGCAGGTGCCGCATCCGCTTCGCACGCAGCTCGCCGCGCGCATGCGGCTGTCGGAGTCGCAGGTGACGATC
The DNA here is from genome assembly GCA_016195915.1 of Betaproteobacteria bacterium. GTDB lineage: Bacteria > Pseudomonadota > Gammaproteobacteria > Burkholderiales > SG8-39 > JADGRQ01. The sequence goes on from JACPYS010000003.1 coordinate 50,520, forward strand.
TCCTCGCTCGACGTCGGCGGCGGCTTCGGCCAGAAGATCGCCCTGTATCGCGAGGAACTGACCGTTGCCGCGGCGAGCCGGCATCTCCGGCGCCCGGTGCGCTGGCGCGAGGACCGCATGGAGAACCTGCTTGCGGCAAGCCACGCGCGCGAGGAGCTGTGCCGTACGCGCGCCGCCGTGACCGACGATGGTCGCCTGCTCGGGCTGGAGCTGGAGATCCTCGAAGACTTCGGCGCCTACTGCTTCTATCCCGCCAATTACCTCGCGCGGGTGGTGGCGATGATCCTCACGGGGCCGTACAAGGTGAGTGACTACGCGTTCGTGGTCCGGGTCGTACTCACCAACAAGTGCGGCAGCGGGCCGATGCGCGCACCCATGTCGATCACGAGCTGGGTCATGGAAGGCACAATGGACGCGATCGCGCGGGAGCTGAAGCTCGACCCGCTCGAGGTGCGCCGGAGGAACATGGTGGCGGCGGCCGAGCTGCCCTACACCATGCCGACCGGGGAGGTCATTGCCGACATCACGCCGCGCGAAACGCTCGAGGCGGCGGTCACCCGAGTGGAATACGCGCAATTCCGCGAACGCCAGGCAGCGGCCCGCCGCGAGGGCCGCTACCTGGGCCTCGGCCTGTGCAGCGTGGTGGAGTCCACCACCTACGGCTCGCGCTTCTACAAGGCCGCCGGCATTCCGGGCTCGGGCCACGAGGCCGCCTGGGTGCGCATTGAGCCGAGCGGCGCGGTGAACGCATCGCTTGGCCTCGGCGCGAGCGGGCAGGGCTACGAAACGGCGTTTTCGCAGGTGGTTGGAGAAGGCCTGGGCGTGGATCCGGCGAGCGTGCGCATCCATCTGGGCAACACCGACGTCGCGCCGTATGGCATGGGCAGCCGCGGCGCACGCGGCGGGACGGCGGGCGGGGCGACGCTGTTCCTCTGCGCCCGGGATGCGAACGAAAAGATGCTCGCCATTGCGGCGAAGCTTCTGGGTTTCGATTCGTCCGAAGGTCTGCGCATGGTGGAAGGCAAGGTCGTGCGCGAAGTGCTGGGTGAGCGCATCGACACGGGCATCAGCTTCGCGCAGCTCGCACGCACGGCGTACCTGGATCCCACGGCGCTGCCCGCGGGCATGGCGCCTGGCCTGGATTTCTCCCGGACCTACGACCCGCCGCCCATGACTTACTCCAACGCCGCGCACGTGTGCGAGGTGGAGCTCGACGTGGAGACGGGCGCGGTGCGCATCCTGCGCTACGTGGTGGCCGAAGACTGCGGCACGGTGTTAAGCCCGGTGGTGGTGGAGGGGCAACAGCACGGTGCTGTCGCGATGGGGCTGAGTGGCGCACTACTCGAGCATATGCTCTACGACGAGGCCGCGCAGAACATCACCGGCTCGCTGGCGGACTATCTGGTGGCCACGGCGACCGATCTGCCGCGCTTCGAGATCCTTCCCATGCACACGCCGAGCCGCGGCAATCCGGTGGGCACGAAAGGCATGGCGGAGGGCGGGGTCATGGGTGCGATCGGCGCCATCTCGAATGCCGTGAACGACGCGCTGGCCCCGTTCGGCGTCGTCGCCGAGCGCCAGCCGCTCAGCCCCGACTACCTGCGCTCACTGCTCCGAGGAAAGACCCCATGAAAGCCAGCTTCTACCGCCGCCACGGCGCCCTTGGAGTCCCATAATGAGATCGTCGTCGAGCGGGCGTCAAAGCCCGAGCACCCGCCGCGCATTGCCTTCCAGAATCGCGTCCTGCTGCTCCGCGTTCAGGTAACGGTTGGCGGTCACGATCTCCACCGGGCGCTCGTAGGCGATCGGGAAACAGTAGTCGCTGCCCATCATCACGCGGTCGGCGCCGATGTGGCGCACCAGGAAATCCACCACGGCGTCCGAATATCCGATGGTGTCATAATAGAAGCGCCGCAGGTATTCGGTCGGCCCGTGCTCAATGTGCTTCAGGTCGGCGCGCTTTTCCCATCCGCGATTGAGCCGTCCGACCAGCCAGGGAAACGCGCCGCCTGCGTGCGGCAGGACGATCACGAGCTTTGGGAAACGATCGAGCACGCCGCCGAAGATGAGGTGGGCTGCGGCAATCGCGCTCTCGAACGGATTGCCGAGCAGGTTGGTGAGGTAGTGCTTTTCCAGTCGTTTGTGATCGATGACGAACACCGGGTGCAGGAAGATGGGTAGCCCGAGCGCTTCGATCCTTTCGTATACGGGAAACAACGCCGCGTCCGACAACTCTTGCTCGAGTACGCGCGTAGCCATGTAAAAGCCGCGCACTCCAGGCAGTTTCGCTGCGCGCTCGACTTCGAGCGCGGCCAGATCGGGCGTGTGCATGGGAAGCGTAGCCAAGCCGATCAGGCGCTGCGGATGCGCCTCGTGCGCGCGCGCGAGTTCGTCGTTATAGCTCAACGCCAGCCGGTTGCCCGTTTCGCGCCCGGCCCAGTACACCATCGGCTGCGAGAGCGAAAGCGCGTGCACCGCGACGCCCTGCTCGTCCATCGCGGCAATGCGCGCGTCGAGGTCGACGAAGCGCGGGCCGGCGGGGCCCGTAGCCAGGTTGCCGACCTTGAACTGCGGCCCCTTGCCTTCGATTTCCTTCCATTCGAGCCCGTGCGCCAGGCCGTGTTTGCTGAGCAGTTCCAGCCACGCGCGCGGATACCAGTGCGCGTGCACGTCGATCGGGTTGCCGTGCTGGTGGCGGTCGCTCATTTGATATAGGGCAGGATCGCCAGTGAGAGTGCGGGAAGGTAGGTGACGACCATCAACGCTACGATCGCGGCGATGATGAACGGTACCAACCCGGGATAGATGGAGGAAAGGGGCGCCTTGAAGACGGCCTGCCCGACGAAGATGTTGATGCCGAAGGGCGGGGTGAAGGTGCCTATCGACAGGTTCATGATCAGGATCACGCCGAAGTGCACCGGGTCGACGCCGATCGATTTTGCAATCGGCACCAGCAACGGCGTAAGCACCAGGATCGACGAAGCAGTGTCGAGGAACATGCCGACTGCAAGCAGCAGCAGATTGATAGCGAGCAGCACGACCCAGGGCGAAACCTTCAGGTCCGTCACCAGCTCGACCAGCGCCTGCGAAGCGCCGTTGATAGTCAGCAGCCAGGAGAACACGCCGGCGACCGCGACGATGACGAATATCTGCGCCGTGAGGTACATCGAGCGCGTGGCCGTCCGGAACACGTCCGCCCAGCCCAGTTCGCGGTACACCAGCACGACGATGACGATCGCGTAGACGCAGGCGACGCCGGCAGCCTCGGTGGGCGAGAACACGCCGGTGTAGATGCCGCCGAGGATGAACACGGGCGCCGCGATCGACCAGACGCCGTCGCGCGTCGCGGCGAGGAACTCCGCCATGTCGAACGGTGCGCCCGCAGCCTCGCCGCGGCGCCACGCGTGATACCAGATACAGACAGCGAATGAAAACGCGAGCACCAGGCCGGGGAAAATTCCCGCCGCGAACAATTTGACCACCGATGTATCCGAAGCGATGCCGTAGAGAATGAACCCGATGGAGGGGGGAATCAGGTTGTCGATGGCGCCGGCCGCGATCAGCAGCCCGGATGAGAAACGCTCGCTGTAGCCAGCCGAGCGCAGGCGCCCGTAGGTGAGTCCGCCCACGGCCGCCACCGTCGCGGCGGTGGAGCCGGAGATCGCGCTGAATACGGTTGCCGTGCCGAGCGCGGTGAACGGCAGGTTGCCGCGCACGCTCCCGATCATTGAAGTCACCCAGCGCACGAGGCGCGACGAGACCCCGCCGCGGCCCATCAGGTCGCCGGCAAATATGAAAAACGGCACTGCGAGCAAGGCGAACTTGTCGATGCTGCTGAACATCACCTGATGCACGGCGGTCGCCGGCACCGCACTGAAGAACGTGAGCACCACTGCAGAGGTGGCCAGCAAGATCAGGAAGAACGGGAACCCCAGCACGAGCAGGGCCAGCGGCATCAGTGCCATCACCCAGTTCACGAAACGGCAGCTTTCAGAATCTTCCGCTCAGGTAGGAGCGGATGCGCACCAGCACGGCCAGCGCCGTCAGGAAAAATCCAATCAGCAGCGCCGCATGCGGAATCACCTTGGGGATGCCCGCGGCGATGCTCACCGGGCCGGTCTGTGCGAACAGCGAGACGATGGTCCACGACTGAACCACCATGAAGCCGCAGCAGGCGAGCAAGGTAATCGCGATCAAGCCGTTCAGCAGCAGCTTCCAGATCCCTTCGATACGGGACGAGAACAGGTCCATGTTCAGGTGCTCGCCGCGGTAGGCGATCGCGGCGAGGCCGACGAATACGCCCCATATCGTCATGAACACCAGCACTTCCTCGGACCAGAAGATCGCCTTGCCGAACGCATAGCGGCTGACCACGCCGGCGAAATTGATCGCTATCCCGGCGAGTATCAGTGCACCGAGGATCCACTCCGGCACTGTGGAAAACAGAAATCTTGCCACCCCGCCACCCTCAGTATTTCTGGCTCAGGGCGTTCATCTTCTTGTAGAACGCGGCGACCGCGGCATTGTCCCTGGTCACTTCCTCTCCGATGCCTCCGAGCAACTGGCGCACGCGCGCCTGGTCCTCGGCCGAAGCGCGCACGAATTCGCCGCCTGCCTCAACCCAGCGCTTGCGCATGGCCTCGTCGAGTGTGCGCGATTCCGACATCATGCGCGGCTGCAGCCTCTGGCCCTCATCGACGACGATCTGGCGCAGCTCGGCCGGCAGCTTGGCGAGCCACGGCCGGCTCACCACGCCGACTGAAACGACCATGGTGTCGTTCAATTCGTAGAGCGTCTTGCTGATCTCGTTGAACTTGAGGTTCACGTAGACGGCGGTGACACTCTGCGTGCCGTCGATCACGCCCTGCTGCAGGCCGGGAATGACCTCGGAGAGGTCCATCGGCACCGCCGTCGCTGCGAACTGCCGCATCTTCGCGCGTTCGGCCGCGGTGGCATTCACCCGCAGTTTCTTGCCCTTGAAATCGTCGATCTTGCGGATCGGCTGCTTGGCCAGATAGTGGGCGAACGCAAAGGTGTAGATCGACACCACCTGCAGGTTCTTGTCCGCGCCGAGCGCGAGGATGTCCTTGTTCATGCCCGGCTCGAGCAGCACTTTTTCCGCCTGCGCAGTGTCCCTGAACAGGGCCGGGATGCTGAATACGCCAAAGCGCGGATCGACTCCGGCATAGAAATCGGCGGGCGAGGTGAATGCCTCGATCGTTCCCAACTGCATGCCTTCGATCTGGCTCGCGATGGTGCCGAGCTGGTTGCGCGGGAACAGCTTGACCTCGATGCGGCCCTTGGAGCGCGCCTCGATGGCCTCCTTCATCCACGTGCCCCACTGGTGCTGGATGTCGTTCATGGTGGCGAAGCCGATCTTCATGGTGAAGTCGGCCGCGGCGGCGGGCAGGGAAACACTGAAAATTGCGCCGGCTGCGATCAACGCGCGCAACAAGGGCTTGCTGGTTTTCATCTGATTTCCTCCTCCTGCAATGGACAAGTCCGGCGCGAAAGCCGGTTCCGGACGGCGGGCGCCGCCTCTACCAGACGAGGTCGCCTTCTCTGATGAGCATCATGCAGCGCTCGCCTTCGGTGTACGGTGCGTGCGCGACGCCACAGGGCATGCGAAACCACACGCCTTGAGTGTAGGCAGCGAATTCGTCTTTCAGGCAGCCGCGAAGCACGAACGTCTCCTCTCCGATCGAATGGTCGTGCGAGGGAATCTTGCGGTGCTGGTAGACGTGGCCGATCCGGCTCGTTTCGATGCCGTCGGCATTCGGGTACAGATGCAGCGCGTCGGCGCCGCGGTGCGGAAATTCCATCCACTTCGCCGTCTTCGCGTCGATCACCACGCGCTCCCCGGCTTTTGCACGGATCGGTACGCGCCACTTCGCATACAGCACCCCGCCTTCCCTGGAGGCGAGCGTATGGTGAAAGCCGGGTTGGTTGCGCACGAAGGTGTGCTCTCCGTAGCTGCCGTGCTCGTCCGAGAACGAGCCTTCGACGACGAACATGTCCAGGCGCTCCGTGAGGGTCGTGGGAGGCAGCGCAGCACCGGGTGCGAATTTGAGCAGCGCGGTTTCGCGCCCCTTGACCGCGTGGTTGACGAATTCGAGGACTTTGCGCGATATGCCCGGCCATTCCGTCGGTTCCCAGGGCATGTCGTTGGTGTTCATGACCGCGACCTTGTTCGCGTCGGCATTCACGGCGGCTGCGCTGCGCATGCTTTCCTCCTTGACCTTGAATGCGTGATTCGTTTCGATGCCATAATAACCGTAATCTAACGAGGGATCGGTGGTCAATGAGAAGTTTTGCCGACACCGAGCCCGGCATTCTCTAACCTGCACACAGGAATCCATGAGCGACGAACCCGCGATTGCACAGAAGAGCCCCTACAAGATCGAGCTGCTCGGGGGCTACCGTTATGCCTGGTGCTCCTGCGGCCTGTCCAAGATGCAGCCGTTCTGCGATGGCTCGCACACTTCGACCAAGTCCGGCATGAAGCCGGTGGTGTGGACGCAGGAAAAGGACCAGACCGCGTTCCTTTGCGGCTGCAAACGCAGCAGCAAGGTCCCGTCTTGCGATGGTACGCACAAGACGCTGTAGCCCACCCGCTCGTGGCCGAAGGGCTGATCCTGCTCACATCCCACATGGATCGCACCGGCCGCAACATACTCGCCAGCATGAGCAAGTAGCATCCTGCGCGGGCACGGGAATCAGACAATCTGCTGAAGGATATGTCGGATGCCCGACTGCCAGGGCGGCAGTTCCAAGCCGAAGGTCCTGCGCAGGCGACTGGTGTCGAGCCTTGAATTGGCCGGCCGTCTCGCAGCTGTGGGGTACTCGGCCGTGGCAATTGCGATAATGTTTTCCGGCCGCGTCCGCAACCGCCTTCCGCTGCGCAGGGCTTCACTGACGACAAAGCAGGCGTACGCATGCCAGGTCGTCTCCCCGGCCGGCACGAGGTGATAGAGTCCGAAGGGGAAATCAGCCGCCCCTTCGCGCCGCACCTGGCGTACCAGCTGTGCGGTTGTATCCGCCAGCAGAGCCGCCGCGGTCGGCACGCCGAACTGATCAGCCACCACGCGCAGGCGGTCGCGCTCGGTGGCCAGCCTGAGCACGGTTTTCACAAAATTGCTGCCGTGCGACCCCGCGACCCAGCTCGTGCGCAAGATCAGGTGCCTGGCGCCGCTCGCCTGCAACGCCAGTTCGCCGTCGCGCTTGGTGCGGCCATACACGCCTTGGGGATTGGTCGCGTCTTCCTCGGTATAGGGTCTCGAGTTGGTGCCATCAAAGACGTAATCGGTGGAATAGTGCACCACCCAGGCGCCGAGTCGGGCGGCCTCTTGCCCGATCACCCCGGCTGCCCGTGCATTGACCGCCTCGGCGGTCGCGATATCCGATTCCGCCCTGTCCACATCCGTATAGCCCGCTGCATTCACAATCACGTCCGCTCGGACGCTGCGAATCAGCGCACGCAGGGCGGTCTCGTCTGAAACATCGCATTGCGCATGATCGACCGCGACCGCCTCGGCTACGGGCGCCAGGGAGCGCTGCAACTCAAAGCCCACCTGTCCGTTCTTTCCCGTCAGCAGTATTTTCAGGATCAGTCCCTGTTCAGCCGGTCTTGCCGAAGTCAGGTTTGCGACGCTCGAGGAATGCGCCGATTCCCTCGAGCGCGGCCGCGGTGCAAGCGACGCGCCCGAAGGCTTCATAACCCGCCTCCAGCGCAGCCGCAAACGAAGCTGACCCGGCCGCTTCGAGCACACCCTGCTCGAGGACGCCCAGCGCCTCGCGGCTCAGGATCTGGCCGTTCGCAGCCTTCGGCTCCATGGGCTCGAACGGCGCAATGGCGACGGCGCCATCCAACCTGGCGCGCGGCTTGCCTGCCAGAGCATGCACGCGCGCCGCGGCACGCCCGATGAGATCACCGCCGTCCGCGACCAACTCATCCACGACGCCGAGTTTGTGCGCCTCAGCTGCTTTCAGCCGCTCGGCCCGGCGCAGCATTGCGTGGAACGTGCCGGCTGCCGAAGGCCAGCGGCGATAGGGCACCACCATCGCGCCGATACCCGGCACGATGCCCAGCGTGATTTCGGGAAGCTGGAACCACGCGCTGCCGGCTGCGACGATGCCGTGGCAGCGCATGACGAGCTCGAATCCGCCACCCAGGGCCATGCCGTTCACCGCAGCGACCACGGGCTTCGTCATCGCGTCCAGATGCACGAGCAAGCGCGAGCAGTCGCGCGAATACTGCACCGAGGCTTGCGCATCGCCGAGCATGCGAGGGAAGCGGCCGATGTCCGCGCCCGCGCAGAAGGCGCGCGCGCCATAGCCGGTCAGGACAAATCCCGCGACAGCGGAGTCGGCCTCGTGGCGGCGGATGACCGCCAGAATTTCTTCGGTGAGTTCGTCGTGCAGCGCGTTGAGCGCCTCGGGGCGGCGCAGCGTGATTACCTTGACGCCGTCCACATCGTCCACCAGCACATGGCGTTCGAACCGCGGGTAATCGGCGAGCGGTCGCCGGGGCATCGGCATTCCGGGGCGCTCTGTTGCGAACCGGTCCATCACGCGGCGAACCTCGGCCTCACCCATATCGCGCATCAACTCGAGCGGCCCTTTCTTGAAGCCCAGCGCGAGCGCGCAACCCAGGTCGAGGTCGGCGGCGCCGCCGATGCCGCGGTCGAGGATGTCCACGGACTGCGAAAAAAGAATGCCGAGGAGCCGGTCGCGCACGGCAGCGCCGGCCTGCGGCGCGACATCGACCCGCTTGCCGGGCGGCACGGTCAGCCAGGTTTCGACCGATCGGAAGATCGGCGCGGGGCGGTAGTGCTCGCCCTCCTCGTCGGCCTGCAGCGTATTGGTCTCGGTAACGATTGCGTTGCCGTGCGCCAGGTTGAGAACGAAGAACGGGCCGGCGTGCACGAATTCCGTTGCGGTGCTGTCGATCTCGGCGGCCGTGCCATGCGCGAGGCACAGCGCGGCGTCGTTGCACCAGTTGTCGAAGATGCGATCGAGCATGAAACACGGGACGTCGTCGGTCACCAGCGGCACCTTGCCCGTCATGCAGAACATCCAGCGCAGATACTCGAGGACCTTCGGATCGGCATCCTTCCAGCGGATTACTTCGACCACCGGGTTGCGCCACGCCGGGGCGAAGAAATGCGTCACCGTCGCGCGCCCCTTGTGGCGCAGTCCGGCGAAAATGCGCGCTGCGGGCAGCGAGCTCGTGTTCGAGGTGATCAGCGCATCGGGCGCGACGATCTCCTCGACCTGTGCGAAGATGCGCCGCTTGAGGGCCAGGTTCTCGGTCGCCGCCTCGAGCACCCAGTCGCATCCGCGCATCGCGGCGTAGTCCAGCGACCCGCTGACACCGCGCGTCACCGCGGCGGCCTGCGCTTCGCTCATCTTGCCGCGCGCCACGGCCTTGTTCGAATATTCCTGGAAGCGATTCAGCCCGCGCTCCAGGGCCGCCTGGGCGACGTCAACCAGCACCAGTTCGAGTTCGGGCAGCGCGCTCTTCAGGTAGTACCCGATGTCGGGACCGATGGTACCCGCGCCTATCACCGCGACACGCCGCGGCAGCGGCCGGGCCGGCGTTTCGAGCAGCGGATTCTGGTAGCCCATTTCTACGCCGGCGCGCGGATCACGATCTTGCCGAGGTGCGCATTCGATTCCATGAGCGCCTTGGCGGCGGGCAACTCGGCGAACGGGAACGCGCGCTCGATCAATGGCCGGATGCGTTTGTCGGCAATGGCGGGCAGCAGGTCGGAGACGAAGCCGCGCGCGCTGGTCGCGCGCTGATCGGCATTGCGCAGCTTGTTCGATACGCCGAACAGTTTCAATCGCCTGGAGTGAAGCGCGTTGATGTCGATCTCCGCTTTCAGCACGCCGTCCACGTAACCGACGGTCGCGAGGCGCCCTTCGAACGCGAGCGTACGCACGCATTCCGCGAACACCGAGCCGCCGACGTTGTTGACCACCAGGTCGACGCCGTGACCGCCCGTCGCCTGCATCACCGCGTCATGGAAATCGCCCGAACGCGTGCACAGGCCGAGGTCGAGGCCGTGCGCCTTGAGTTTCTCGAGTTTCGCGGCCGACCCAGAAGTTCCGATCACCTTCGCGCCGAGCGCTTTCCCGGCCTGCAGCGAAGCGACGCCGACGCCCGAGGAAACACCGGTGATGAGCAGCCACTCGCCCTTCTCGAGCTGGCCTTGTGCGATCAGCATGTCGTGCACCACGGTGAAGGTGATCGGAATCGCCGCCGCTTCTTCCCACGACAACCCGGCCGGCATCGGCACCGCCTCGCGCACGTCCATGAGCGCATGACCCGAAAATGCACCGCCACAACGGCCCATCACCCGCTCGCCCGGCTTGAGCCCGGCGACACCGGGCCCGACGCTCACGATTTCTCCCGCAGCCTCCATCCCGGCCGCCTTCCCGCCGGTGGATGTCGAGTGCAGGCCGTGCGCAGCGAGAAATTCGCCGCGATTCAGGCCCGCCGCGCGGATGCGCACCAGGACCTGTCCGGGTCCCGGATCCGGCACCGCGACCTCACGCAGTTCGAGTGTCGTCGCGCCGTCGCCGGCCTGAACGAACCAGGATTTCATCGTATTCGCATTGCTCATGTTCGCATTGCCTCCAATTCACGGCATGATCTCGACATACTCGTAGACTTCGCAATCGGCAATCTGCTTGCGCACCGGCAGCGCCAGCTTCCCGAACCACCGCATCGGATCGTACCGGTCGATCTCCCGGCCCATGAAGCGCACCAGATCGCAGATCGGGTCGGTCACACTCTCGCGCCAGCGCTCGTCCTTGCGAACGTAGCCGAGATACAGGTTCTTCATGCAGTTTCCGCGGCACCAGGAATGCGCTTCGCAGGAAGCGCAAGGCATGTCCGGATGCGGCTGCAACGGGCTTGCGGCGAGCCAGTTCGATACGAGGTCCCCCATCTGCATCTCGGGCAGATACAGCATGTCCGGGCAGGGAAAGATCTTTCCGTCGGGCATCACGTTGAGAATATGGCTGGAAACCCGGCACTGCGTCTTGCCGCCGCAGAGTTCCGCCGCGCGCGCAGGCATCACTTTGTTACGCACCGCGCCCATGATCGGGATCAGCGGATACAGACGCTCGGGGTCGCGGAAAAAACGTTCAACCAGTTGCTGCAAGACCCGTTTGCGGCAGTCCATGGCGTGCGCCGCGTACGCCTCGCCGGCGACGAACTGGAAATAGACGTAATCGAACACCGACGTGAGTTCGTCCAGATGCTCGAAGCTGATTTCGTCGGAAGACCAGGTGACGCGCGCCGTGAGGGAGCCGCCGAGCTTGCCGCGCACCTTGCCCAGGTTCTTCATCACCTGCCGGTACACGCCGCGCCCGCGATAGCCGTCGGTCACGCGTTCTCCGCCATCGATCGACACGAGAATGTTGGACAGTCTGGCGAGAAGCCAGTCCGGCAAATCATCGAGCAGCGTGCCGTTGGTCTGCAGCTGAAAACGGTAATGCGGGTAGCGCCGCATCGCGTCTTCCATGAACTTCCGGTTGAGCGTCGGTTCGCCCCCGTAGAACGTCACGTAGACATCCTTGCCGGCCAGGTGTTTGCGGATGAAAGCGTCCAGCTGCTCGCCAGTGTAGCTCACGTGGCCCTGCGAACCCAGGACATCACCCTTGGCTACGGAGCAATAGCTGCACTTGAGGTTGCATTTCAGCGTGGTAAGCAGCTGCAGTTCCACGCGGCCGCCGAAGATCGGGTCCGGCTGGCCGGCCTGCCGGAGCGCCGGCTCAAATGAAATCGGTGTCTTCATCTCTTCCTTGTCGAACGCTCGAGAAGCCGGCGGAATTATAGGCTGGCGAGGCTGCGCTTGGGGATCGTCCCCACCCGCGGCAATCCCTTCACGCCGGCCAAGCTCGGCCACTCGATTCCGTGAAGACCTCCTTTTTTCTTCAGGCGCAGAACTCAGGAAATTGCAATGCGTCTGCCGGTGAAAGAATGCGCAAGTGGGGCAGCGGTGGTAGGTCCAATAAATCCTGATCGCCTGTCACCAGCCAGGGCGCTTTTGCCGCCAACGCGGCGTGGATAAATTTGTCATCGTCTGCGTCGCGGCAAAAGGCTTGTGCCGCAATCTCCGGCGGCACCTCGACCCAGTGGGACAGCGCACTCGCGTCGTTGAGCAAAGCTGTGCGATCGTCCATGCCCAAATAGCGGTCGAACTTCGGCTTCCACAAGCGCGCCTCGAGTTCTGCGAAGGTCGGCGATGAAAACACCGGCCTGCCACGCGCGACGACCTGGCGCACCAATGACGCCGGGGTGCCGGATTTTTTTAAAAATGCGCTGATCCAGACGTTCGTGTCGATGACGACACGCGCTCCCGGTTCAGCTCTCATCGGCCAGCAGCGCAGCCAGTGTTTCGTCGGTCAGGCCGGCGCGCGCGGCCTGATCGGCGGTCTTGTCCATGGTATGCCGCAGCCGGTCGGCATAGAACGCCCGCATGGCCTGGTAGTCTTGCGCGCTGACCATCACGCCGACCACCCGGTCATGCCGCATCACGCGCACCGGCTCGCGCTGGGCCTGGTCGATGAACTCGCCGAAGCGGGTCTTGGCCTCATTGGCGGTATAAGTTTTCACGGCTGGACTCCGATTGTTTCGTGTAATTCGTTCATTTTAATCAAATCGTTCGATTCAGTCAAATTCGACGGGAGCATTACACGAGCTTCGCCAAGTCCGCAGCAGGCATCGACACCTGGCGCCGCTTCGTGCCGTCGCCAAACGCTAGCCTCCAACTCTTGTTGCTCGATTCCAGCGCCACGTACAACACCGGCGCCGATGCGTTATCTTCGCTCCCGAGGGCCGCTGGGTTCATCTCTTGGTCTCCTTCTTTGCTCCTTCTTTGGTTGAGAAAGCCACCGGAGGTTAATTCACGCGGCCTTTACATCGAATCTATCCCTTCAATAATGCGATATTGCCCAGGTTGCCGGTCAGTTGCGGGTAGCGATGGGCATGCGCGAGCACCAGGTACTGCACGATGAACTCGATGTCTATCATGCCGCCGCGGTCGTGCTTCAAGTCGAACAGCTCGCTGCGGTTGGGGTGGCCGTCCGCCATCTGCGCCCGCATGGATATGACTTCGCGCCGCAGCAGCTCCGGAACGCGTATGCGGTGTATCAGTTGGAATGCCTGGGCGATGAATTCGATCTCGCGTATCCCGCCAGGGCCGAATCAGCGCCCGACACCGGTAGCTCCAGGCGGCACCCCACTCATGCGCGTGCGGGCACATGTCCTAGTATCGTGACACGTTAATTACGGAACATGTTATCATGGCGCATCTCCACTGAGCGAGGGATGCGGACGATGCGCCAAACCGAACTGAATCTGAGCAAACGGGAGCGTGAAGCGGTGCGACAGTTCCGATCCAGGGGTGAGCACATGGCGCGCGAGTTCAATCGCGCCCACATCCTTTTGGCCCTTGATCGCAACGTTCCAGAGCGCCAAATCATGGAAGTGCTCGGCGTGGGCCGTACCGCGATCTGGCGCACCCGTGCTGCGTACCTGGAGGGGGGACTCGAATTTGCGCTGTACGACGTTGCGCGTCCGGGCAAACCCCCACAGTATCGCGACGAGGCGCAGGCCCAAGTGGCGGCCTTGGCGTGCTCGTCGCCTCCAGCGGGGGCCAAGCGCTGGAGCGTGGCCTTGCTCACCCAGGCGGCGCGCCGCCATCCGCAGATGCGCCAGATCAGCCGCGAGAGCATTCGCCGGCTGCTAAAAAAAACCTCCTCAAGCCCTGGCGCAAACTGATGTGGTGCATTGGCGCCTTGACCGAGGAATACCGTCAGCGGATGTACGACGTGCTGGAACTGTACGCTCGGCCGTACCGCAAGAACGAACCGGTGATCTGTATCGACGAGAAGAGCAAGCAATTGGTCCGCGACAGCCGAGCGCCGCTGACTATGAAGCCCGGGATGCCCGCCAAATACGATTACGAATACGTACGTGCGGGCACCTGCAATGTGTTCGTGGCCGTCGAGCCCAAGGGCGGGCGTCGGGTGCTCGAGGTCACCGAGCGCCGAACCACGCCCGAGTTCGTTGGCTTCGTGCGCCAACTGCTTGAGCGCACCTATGCCTCCGCCCGGAAAATCCACCTGGTTCTGGACAATCTCAACACTCACTTTCGTTCTTGCTTCGAGGAGGTGTTGGGTCACTCGGCCGCCCGAGCGCTGCTGCGGCGCGTGCAGTTTCACTACACGCCCAAGCATGCCAGCTGGTTGAACATGGCGGAGATCGAAATCGGCATCCTGGAGAGACAATGCCTCGGGCAGCGGTTGGCGGATCGAGCTACCGCGCGGCGCGAGGTCAACGCGTGGCAACGCCGACGCAACGCCGAGGGGCGCACCATCGACTGGACGTTTACGCGCCAAGACGCGGATCGAAAGCTCGGTCAACATTATGTTTCGTAATTAACGTGTTTCGGTACTAG
>JACPYS010000014.1 GCA_016195915.1 Betaproteobacteria bacterium
ACGACCTGCCGGCGCTGGAACGGAACCTCCGGCACTTGCGGTTGGTACAACGCCATTCCCTTCGCGTATTCCAACAATGCCGCCGCGAGGTTCAACCGCTTTACGAATCGCTGCGTCGCTCCTCGTTCATCGCCGAAGGCGCGGCCGTCGCGCTCGAAAGCTTGCGACGCGAAGGGCACGACGGCTGGTCCGAACGCCACGTCATCGGCGCATATTCGCCGCGCTGGTTGCATGTGCCGGCTGACAGCGCCATTGAACGCGCGGTGCGCAACGTCGTCGAGCATCAGCCGGAACCTGCGCCTGTGCTCGCCATGAGTGGAGAGGACGCCGTTCCCGCTGCGTATCTCCGCCGCCTCTGGCTGGAAGCATTGCCGGATGACGTACGTAACGCGCTACCGGTGCAGGATTTACTCGGCTGGGTGGTGACCCGCCATCCGCAAGCAAATACCGACGACGCACTTGCCGGCTTCTCTCGACTGGTGTTTCACGACGAATTTTCTGCAAAGTTCACCGATGGTGTCTCGCGCACTTACGAAACCACCGATGGCACTCTCGACGCCCAGCCTGTGGAATTGGCCTCCGTATGAGCGAACTACCCCACCTCCAGGAACTCTTCGACCGCCTCAAGCGCGGCTACCATCTGTCTCCGGAAGACGAGCCGATGTTCTCGGCCGTTGCGGCAGACCACGAAGCCTACGCGGCCTACTTCGCGCCGCTCGGTCTCAAGCTCGTACGCCACCCGCGGGAATTCTTTTATTTCGATCCGGAGGCCGCCGAGAGTGTGCCGGAGACGCTTCCGCGCATAGCGGTGTTCTCGTTCATCCTAGTCGACCATGCGGCCAACGCCGGCAGACCCATTGAGGACTACCTACTAAACCAGCATTTTCTGATTTCCAAGCTCCCGCATTTCTCGCTCGACCGTTATGCCGAGTTGCTACGCCAGGTGGAAGTCGAAGATTCCGCCGGACTCAGGACCGTTCTCAAACACATGGAGCGCCTCGGCTGGGTGAAGTTCGTAGGTGAAGAAGAATTCCGTTTCCTACGACCGTTCCACCGAGTCTTTGACAAGTGCCTTGATCTTTCTGCTGCGGGCAGCGGCCGAGAAAACGAAACTCCATCCGCCTTCATCTACCCGCCGATCTTCATCAGCGCTTTGCCCGTTATGCAAACCAGAATCTTCTCGACAAGCCGAACAGCCGCGCGATTCTAGCCAATCTGCGCCGCACATCCTCTGGCGATACCCGCCAAGTACTCGCGCTAATTGACCACCACAACGCCGCTTTGGAACAGGAAGCATTGTTTGTGTAGCAGGACCAGAGATCAACGCCCCAGCAACGGTGCGTCGCCAGAACTTTGATTGCGAGTTTCCTGAATGCTTTAAGTGCAGCGATGACGAGCCAGATGCGTCGGAATTGACCCAAGGGACTGCTTTTCGCGCAACACGACGATCAACGGTACGCTGCAGTTGGGATAGAATTTCTTCCCCTTGCTTCGCTCGGAGGACGTGTCATGGCGCAGATGATCATTCATCGAGACCCGGAGATTCAAGGGGGAGTACCGGTATTTGTGGGGACGCGCGTCCCATTGAAGAACGTGTTTGATGCGCTGGAGGCGGGAGAAGACCTGGATCAGTTCCTGGAAGACTATCCGTCGGTTACCCGCGAGCAAGCCTTGGCAGCACTGGAACTTGCGCGTGAGGCTGCGGAAGCCCATGCGCATCCTGCTTGACGAGTCTCTGCCGTGGCGCCTGAGCCGTCTGTTGCCAGGGCATGGGGTAACTTCGGTTCAGCGTATGGGTTGGTCCGGCGTGACGAACGGGGCGCTGTTGCGTCTTGCTTCGAAGGATTTTCAGGTGTTTGTTACCGCTGACCAGAATCTGCAGTTCCAGCAGAATCTCGATAATTTGCCGCTCGCGGTATTCGTGCTGGTTGCTCGAAGTACTGCTTTGGTGGACTTGGTCCCCTTGGTTCCCGCGCTAATGTCGCGACTCGAAAGATACGTACCGATGACGTTGGTCCGTATCGGAGGGTAAGGCCGATTGCGCGATCGCATTGTTGCGCCCTCAACCGGCCAGCCACGCAATCGCGAGGTAGCGAATCGCCCGCCCGGCGGCCATGAAGGCAGTGCAGGAGACCCAGTTGAGCCGCAGCCAGCCCGCCGCAACGCACAGCGCATCGCCGACCAGGGGCAGCCACGCGAAGAACGTAAATGGGCTGCCATAGCGCCTGAGGACCGCCAGCGCGCGCGGATCGAGCTTCTTCTGCGTGCGCTCGGGGACCAGCCGGCCTAGGGCGTAGGAGCTGAGGCCGCCCAGAGTGTTTCCGAGCGTGGCGAGCGCAAGCGCCATCGCAATCTGGTCCGGATGGAGCTTCAGATAGCCGAACAGTACGGCTTCCGAGGACAGCGGCACCACGGTGGAGGCGAGAAAACTGGCGGCAAACAGCGCGGCGAGGCCACCCTCCGCAGAGAGCAATGCTTCCAATGTGCTAGGCTTTTCGGGTGAAACAGACAGACTATCTCGAAAAGATCCTCACCGCGCGCGTCTACGACGTGGCGATCGAGTCGCCGCTCGAGGCGGCTCCGAACCTCTCCGCGCGCATCGGCAACCGGCTGCTGCTCAAGCGCGAGGACATGCAGCCGGTGTTCTCGTTCAAGCTGCGCGGCGCCTACAACAAGATGTCCGCGCTGTCGGCGAAGCAGCGCAAGCGCGGCGTGATCGCCGCGAGCGCCGGCAACCACGCGCAGGGCGTCGCGCTGGCGGCGCAGAAGCTGGGTTGTCGCGCGGTGATCGTGATGCCGGTGACCGCGCCGCGCATCAAGATCGACGCGGTCACGGCGCGCGGCGCGCAGGTAGTGCTGCGTGGCGATTCCTACTCGGATGCCTACGAGCACGCGCGCAGGCTCGCGCGCGCGCGCCGCCTCGCGTTCGTGCATCCCTACGACGATCCGGACGTGATCGCGGGGCAGGGCACCATCGGCATGGAAATCCTGCGCCAGAATCCGGGACCCATAGCCGCGATCTTCGTCGCGGTCGGCGGCGGCGGTCTGATCTCCGGCGTGGCCGCCTACGTGAAGCGCCTGCGCCGGGAAATCCGCGTGATCGGGGTCCAGCCCGTGGACTCCGACGCCATGGCGCGCTCGCTGAAGGCCGGCCGGCGCGTCACGCTCGCCCACGTGGGCCTGTTCGCCGACGGCGTGGCGGTGAAGCGCGTAGGCGCGGAGACCTTCCGCCTCGCGCGCAAATACGTGGACGAGACGATCCTGGTCGATACCGACGCGATCTGCGCGGCGATCAAGGACGTGTTCGAAGACACGCGCTCGATCCTCGAGCCGGCCGGGGCGCTGTCGATCGCCGGGGCCAAGGAGTGGGCCGAGCGGAACGGCGAGAAGGGCAAGACGCTGGTCGCAATTGCCAGCGGGGCGAACACGAACTTCGACCGCCTGCGCTTCGTTGCTGAGCGTGCGGAGGTCGGCGAGCATCGCGAGGCCATCCTCGCTGTCACCATTCCCGAGCGGCGCGGCAGCTTCCGGCGTTTTTGCGCCGCGCTGGGCCGGCGCAACATCACGGAATTCAACTACCGCATGGCCGACGCCGACGCGGCCCACATCTTCGTGGGCGTCGCGGTGCGCGAGCGCGAGGAAACGGAGCGCATCCTGCGCACTTTGCGCCGGGCGGGATTCCAGACGCTCGACCTCTCGGACGACGAGGTCGCCAAGGAACACATGCGCCACATGGTGGGCGGGCACTCGGCGCAATCGGGAAACGAACTTCTATACCGCTTCGAGTTTCCGGAACGGCCGGGCGCGCTCATGAAGTTCCTCTCGGCGATGAACCCGACCTGGAACATCAGCCTGTTCCACTACCGCAATCACGGGGCCGACTACGGCAGCATCCTGGTCGGCATCCAGGTCCCGCCGAAGGAGATGGGCCAGTTCAGGCGTTTCCTCTCCACGCTCGGCTATCCGCACGCCGACGAGAGCGCCAATCCAGCCTACCGGCTGTTCCTGGGCTAGTCACAGGGGAACCCAGGTTCCCCCGTACCCCTTCCTGTCCTGAAACTCGAGCCTGCCGTCGCGCCGCTCGTACACGCCGCGCTCGGTGACCACGTAGTCCATCGGCAGGTCGTAGGGTTGCGGGTAAATCGATTCGAGCCGCGCCAGTTCGTAGGTTACGCCGATCGCGACTGGCTTCTTCCCCAGTGCAGCGAGCGCGGCGAGCGTGCGATCGAAAAAGCCGGCGCCGTATCCCAGCCGATAGCCCTGGGCATCGAAGCCGTTCATCGGCGCCAGCGCGAACTCGGGGATAACTGCTTCGCCGGAAGCCGGATACGGGATGTCGAGTCCGCCTGTCGCCAGCGCATCGCCCGGTTTCCAGATCCGGAACTCGAGCGGCGTGCGCGGCGCGACGACCACGGGGAGCGCCGTGCGCGTTCCGCGCCGGCGCAGCCGGTGCGCCAGATGGCGCGGGTCGTATTCGTTGCGGATGGGCCAGCAGATGGCGAGGATACGTCCGGCCAGCGCGGGAAACGCGCGCTCGAGGTGCCCGTCGATCGCGGCGCGCAAGCGCTCGAGACTGGCAGCATCCAAAGCGAGACGCGCCTCGACCAGGCGCTTTCGCTCGGCGTTTCGCCAAGCCTTCAATTGCCGGGCGTCCATGCTATTCTGAATGGATGATTTCACGGCATTTTCGCATGGCGGCGCTGGCGCTGGCCGGTGCCTGGGCCGTGTTGCCCGCCGAGGCGGCCAAGACTCCGCGCGTGCTCAGCCCGGACGAGGCGATCGTCGCCGCGCACGCGGCGTTTCGCGCCGGCGATCCGGTCAGGCTCGCGCGTTATTCGGCCGGGCTGCAGGATCACATCCTCGAGCCCTACCTCGAGTACTGGCGGCTCAAGCTGCGGCTCGAGGACATGCCGGCTGGAGAAGTGCGCGCCTTTCTCGCGCGCGAGCCGGGCAGCTATCTCGCCGAGCGTTTGCGCGCGGAGTGGCTAAAGGAGCTCGGCAAACGGCGCGACTGGCAGATCTTCGAACTCGAGCGCTCGCCGCTCACGGCCGAGGATGCCGATATCCGCTGCTACGGACTTGCCGCGCGCCTGGCAAGAAGCGACGCAAGCGCGCTCGAGGAACTGGGCCAGTTCTGGCTCGAGTCCAAGCCCCTTCCCGAGGGCTGCACGGCAGCCGCCGAAGCGGCAATCCGCGTGGGACGGTTCACCGCGGCAGATGTCTGGCAGCGCTTGAGGCTGTTGCTCGAATCCGGACAGCTCGGCGCGGCGCGCACGGCGATCGGCTGGCTGCCGGCGCGCGAGGCGCCCGACGAGCGGCAGCTCACGCTCGCCGCCACCCAACCGCACAAGTATCTGGCCGCGCTGCCGAAGACGCTGGAATCGCGGCCGCAGCGCGAGATCGTGATATTCGCGGCGACGCGCCTGGCGCGCAGCGACCCGCGAGCGCTCGCAGCGTATCTGGAGGGCCGGCTGGGCCAGTTGCTCCCGGCAGCGGAGCGGCGTTACCTGTGGGGGCGGGTGGCCTACGAAGGCGCACGCACGCTCCTGCCGGAAGGCGCCGACTGGTACGAGCGCGCGGCTGACGCGCCCTTGAGCGACGAGCAACTCGCGTGGAAGGTGCGCTCGGCGCTGCGCGCCGGGCGGTGGCCGCCCGTGATCGAGGCCATCGATCGCATGTCCGTGTCCGTCCATCAGGATCCGGCCTGGTCCTATTGGTATGCGCGCGCTCTCGCCGCGACCGGCAAGCCGGACGGTGCGCGCGCCTACCTGCTGCGCATATCGGGCCAGCCGAATTTCTACGGTGTGCTCGCCGGCGAGGAACTCGGAGAGGCGTTCGCGGTGCCCGAGCCGTTCACGCAGCCGGGCGCGGAGGAACTCGCGCACGCGCGCGCAACGCCGGGCCTTGCGCGCTCGCTCGAGCTCTATCGCGTCAACCTGCGCTCGGAGGCCACGCGCGAATGGGCGTTCACTGTGCGTAACTACGACGATGCGCATCTGCTCGCGGCGGCCGAGCTTGCGCGCGGTGCCGGGCTGTTCGACCGGGCTATCAACACCGCCGACAAGACGGTGTCCACGCACAATTTCCGCCTGCGCTACCTCGCGCCGTTCAACGAGGTGTTCCGCGTGCACGCGAAGGCGCACGACATCGAGGAGGCCTGGCTGCTGGGGCTCACGCGCCAGGAGAGCCGGTTCATCGTCAACGCGAAATCCGGCGCGGGCGCGCAAGGCTTGATGCAGTTGATGCCGGCCACCGCCCGCTGGGTGGCGGGCAAGATCGGGCTGACGGATTTCCGTCCTGCGCGCGTGATCGAGCCCGAGACCAACATCACGCTCGGCGCGCGCTACCTGAAACTGGTGTTGAACGACCTCGGCCACCCGCTGCTTGCATCGGCCGCCTACAACGCCGGGCCCGGACGCGCCCGCCGTTGGCGCGGCGCCACGCCGCTCGAGGGCGCGGTTTATGCCGAGACCATTCCGTTCAACGAAACGCGCGATTACGTGAAGAAGGTGATGGCGAACACCGTATACTATTCGGCACTGCTCGGCGGCACCCGTCAATCGCTCAAGGCGCGCCTGGGGATCATCCCGGCGAAAGCCAACGGCGAGCGTTTCAACGAAGAACTCCCATGATCGACAATATCCTGGTACTCGGTGGCGGCGGCTTCATCGGCCGTCATGTCGTCAGTGCGCTTGCGGCACGGGGGCGGCGCGTGAGCGTGCCGTCGCGTCACCGCGAGCGCGACAAGCATCTCGTCCTGCTTCCCACGGTGGAAGTGCTCGAAGCCGACATCAACGACCAGCTGTCGCTGCGGCAGCTGGTGGCCGGGCGCGGCGCGGTGATCAATCTCGTCGGCATCCTGCACAGCCCGCGCGGGCGGCCCGACGAGCGCGGTCCGAACGACTACGCACCGGGTTTCGCGCAAGCGCACGTCGAGTTGCCGCAATCGATCGTTTCGGCCTGCCGCGAGCACGGCGTGCGGCGCGTGCTGCACATGAGCGCGCTCGGCGCGCGACGCGATGCGACCAGCGAGTACCTGCGCTCGAAAGGCATCGGCGAGGAAGCGGTGCTCGCCGCCGCGGAGATCGACGCGAGCGTGTTCCGGCCCTCGGTGGTGTTCGGCGCCGAAGACCGTTTCCTCAACCTGTTTTCCCGCCTGGCCGGGATCACACCGGTGCTCGCTCTCGCGTGTGCGGAGGCGCGCTTCCAGCCGGTGTACGTGGGCGACGTGGCGAACGCGTTCGTCATTGCGCTGGACGAGCGCAATTCGTTCGGCAAGCGCTACGACCTGTGCGGCCCGACCGTGTACACGCTGCGGCAACTCGTCGAGTACGTGTGCCGGGTCACGGGTCGCAGGCGGCTGGTGGCGGGTCTGCCCGATTCGCTCGGCTACCTGCAGGCGTTGATCCTCGAACAGCTCCCCGGGCCTCTCATGTCGCGCGACAACCTGCTTTCGATGCAGATGCCGAGCGTTTCGGAACAGCCGCTGCCTTTCGGCATCGTGGCGACGCCGATGGAAGCTATCGCGCCGCGCTACCTGCTGCGCGGCGGGCCGCGCGCGCATTACGGTGCCTACCGCGACCGCGCCCGGCGCTAGGCGCGCAAGGCCCCAATGAGCGATCCGATCCTGGTCATCGGGAACAAGAACTATTCGTCGTGGTCGCTGCGGCCGTGGCTGCTGATGAAGGTCGCCAGCATCGCGTTCCAGGAAGTGCGCATTCCGTTGTACACGCCGGAGTCGAAGCAGGAGATTCTGCGCTATTCGCCTTCGGGCAAGGTTCCTTGCCTCGTGGACGGCGCGGTGCGTGTGTGGGACTCGCTCGCGATCGCCGAATCTCTCGCCGAGACGCACCGGACCCTGTGGCCGGATTCGCCGAGCGCGCGCGCGCAGGCGCGCTCGATGAGCGCCGAGATGCATTCCGGATTTCCCAACCTGCGCCAGCACATGAGCATGAACTGCCGCAAGCGCCATCCGGGCAAGGGGCGCACGCCCGAGGTGCTCGAGGAGATCCGGCGCATCGTGTCGATGTGGGGCGAGTACCTGGAGCGCTACGCTGGGAACGGGGAATTCCTGTTCGGGCGGTTCTCGATCGCCGATGCAATGTATGCGCCGGTGGTGCTGCGGTTTCGCACCTACGAGGTGGAGTTGCCGCCTGCCTGCAGCGCGTATTCGGAGGTGATGCTTGCGCTGCCCGCGATGCAGGAGTGGCTGGCCGCCGCGGAGCGCGAGGCGGAGGTCATTCCGGCGTTCGAGATGTACGGGTGAGTTGGGGCGCGGCTCGGAATCGTCCGCCGCATCGGAGGAGCTTACGGATGAGCATCAACATCAACGACCTCACCGAAGCGGAACTGGTCGACTTGAACCATCGCATCGTCGAGCGCCTGCGCTTCCTGCACCAGGCGCGCGCCCACTCGCGCATGCTCGATTTCGCGATCGGCGACCGCGTTTCGTTTCAGCCCGAAGGCAGGCCCATGCTGGTCGGCGTACTTACGCGCTACAACAAAAAAACCGTCACTGTCGTCACTGAAGGCGGCGGGCGCTGGAATGTCGCGCCGGGTTTGCTCCACCGCGTGGTGGAGGCGGATGGCGGGGGCGGGGAAAATCGGAACGTGGTTCCGATCCGCAAGGGATAAGCGCGCAACGCCGCCCGATGCGCGGACGCATTCGGTGGCCCCGAGCACGCCCTTTTCAAATCTGGTTGTGAGCGAATTCGGGTTCCTCGTCTCCGACTATGGATTCGAGCGCGTGGACCATCCCGATTATCCGGCCGGGCAATTTCTCGAGTACCGCAGGGAGCCGATCACCATCGGTTTCGGCTGGTACAAGGGTGAAATCAATGTCGACTTCAGCGTCTCACTGGAGTTCTCGGCGGAGCACAAGGTCTTCCGGCCGTATCTCTCAAGAACGTTCAGCCTCAGTGAGATCGCACTACGCCAGGATAGGGACGCGTTCGCATCCTGGGCGGCGCGGCCCGGCGCGGGGGAGTTCATCACTTCCCTTGCGAAAGCAAAACCGTATCTCGCCGAATGTGCGCGGATAATGAAGCAGTACTGCGTTTCGATCCTCCGCGGAGACCTGACCATGCTGGAACACATCACTGCAGAGCGCAGGGGCTGAGACAGGAACCTGAATGCTCGAGAAGGAATACGTCAAGGACTACGTCTCCCTGAATCAGTTCGCCGCCTGAGCCATGAATTCATCCGAACATCCTTTTGATTTTGGCGAATTCGCGCAGTTTAAACCCATCGAATTCGAGGGGTTTGGGGCTATCCATCCCCAAGGACAGACTCCATGAGCAAATCAAGAAAAAGCAGCATCGAGGTTCAGAGTACCGCCATCGCCATCGTTTCGAGCAGCGATCACGATTTCATATCCCTTACCGACATGGCGAAAAAGTTTGGCGATGATTCGCTGATCTATAACTGGATGCGCAATCGCAATACTCTTGAATTGATCGGTATCTGGGAGCAAATCCACAACCCGGATTCTAAGGGTCTCGAATTCGAGACCTTTAGAAAACAGGCCGGTCTCAACAGCTTCTCGCTGACCCCCAGGAAGTGGATCGAGGCCACGGGTGGCCGGATTTCGTAATGGGGCCAAGCGGTGAAACCGCGAATAAGGCACCAAAAGAATATATGTTGGAAGCAAGCCATAAACTATGCCCTTAAAGTTTAGCCAACAAACTCCGGCGGGCTTTGCCCAGCCCGCCTCCTCCGTTTGCGATCCACCGTGAGCGTTGAGGTTCTAGAGAAAGTCATTGCTCGAGCATGGACACTTCGACCAACCCCATGGAAATCCGTCCCTTCCACGAATCTGACGCCGTCGCCGTAGTCACTCTCTGGCAGCAATGCGGCCTCACCCGCCCCTGGAACGACCCGCACAAAGACATCGCGCGAAAGCTCGAGGTGCAACGCGAGCTGTTCCTCGTCGGGACCGTCGATGAAACCATCGTCGCAAGCGTCATGGCCGGATACGAAGGACACAGGGGCTGGGTCAACTATCTTGCGGTAGCACCTTCGTTGCGCGGCCGAGGATACGGCCGGCAACTTATGCGCCACGTCGAACAGCTACTTCTGGAGCGCTGCTGCCCGAAGGTCAATATTCAGGTGCGTGCGACGAACGCCGATGTGATCGAGTTCTACCGCCGGATCGGTTACGCGCAGGACGAGGCGCTGAGTCTGGGAAAGCGGTTGATTCCGGACGAACCAGCCGCCTGAGAGCGTTTCCGCGCCCTACTCCGGCTTGATATTCGCGTCGCGGATGACTTTCGCCCACTTGGCGATTTCGTCGAGCAGTTCGTCGCGCAGCGCTTCTGGCGTGCTGCCGCCCACCTCGATGCCCTGCGCGGCCAGCTTCGCGCGGAAATCGGCCATCTGCAGCACGGCGTTCGTCTCGCGATTCAATAGTGCAATGATGTCCCTAGGCGTGCCGGCCGGCGCATAGACGCCATAGTCGGTCGCCGATACGACACCGGGCGCGCCGGCTTCGGCCATGGTCGGCAGTTCGGGCATCAGCGGTGAACGCTTTCGCGAAGCGACGGCGAGCGCGCGCAATTTTCCGGACTTGATGTGCGGCAGGTAGGCTGGCAAGCTGTCCAGGGCCATGTCGACCCGGCCGTCGAGGAGGTCCGGAAGGATCTGGGTGGTGCCCTTGTAGGGAACGTGGATCATCTAGATCCCCGCCGCCTGCTTGAACATTTCTCCCGTCAGGTGGATCAGTGCGCCGGTGCCGGAGGAAGCGAAGGTCAGTTGACCCGGCTTCGCCTTGGCCAGCGCGATCAGTTCCTTCACCGAATTTGCGCGCGACCCCGCGGGGACCACAAGTGCGATCGTTCCGTGACCGATGCGCGAAACCGGCGCGAAGTCGCGGCGGATGTCGAAAGCAAGCGAGCGGAACATCAAGTGCACGATCGCCTGTCCGCCGATCGGGCCGACCAGCAGCGTGTAGCCGTCCGGCGCGCTCTTCGCGGCGGCGTCGGTGCCAATGGTCGTTCCCGCCCCGGGCTTGTTGTCGATGACGATGGGTTGCCCGAGACGCTGGGACAGTTTTTCACCCAGCGCGCGAGCAACGATGTCGACGCCACCGCCGGGCGGAAACGGCACGATGATGCGCACAGTCTTCGCCGGGTACTGCGCGGCGGCCGTAAGTGTGATCAGGAGCAGCAGTGCTGCAGCGAGCTGCCCCAAGCGTTTCCCCATCGCAGCGCCCTCCTCCATGATCGATGCGCGATAATAATGCACCAATGAAAACCTACATCGTGGGCGGCGCGGTGCGCGACGAGTTGCTCGGGCTGCCGGTCGCCGACCGCGACTGGGTGGTGGTCGGCGCGACCCCGGAGCAGATGGTGGCGCTCGGCTACCGGCCCGTAGGCCGGGATTTCCCGGTGTTCCTGCATCCGGCCACCCACGAGGAATACGCGCTCGCCCGCACGGAGCGAAAAAGCGGCCGCGGCTACCGCGGTTTCACCATCTACAGCGACCAGGACGTGACTCTCGAACAAGACCTCGCGCGCCGCGACCTGACGATCAACGCGATGGCGAAGGACGAGGACGGTGTGCTCATCGACCCCTTCGGCGGCGCGAGCGACCTGAAACTTAGAATCCTGCGCCACGTGAGCGACGCGTACTCCGAAGACCCGGTGCGCATCGTGCGCACCGCGCGCTTCGCCGCGCGCTTCAGTTTCCGCATCGCCGATGAAACGCTCGCGCTGATGCGCCACATGGTCGAGGCGGGCGAAGCCGACCACTTGGTGGCCGAGCTGGTGTGGCGCGAGTTCGCGCGCGGTCTGCAGGAAGCGCACCCAGCGCAGATGCTCTCCGCACTCGAGCGCTGCGGGGCGCTTGCGAAACTGGTGCCGGAGCTGTTGCCTGCGCTCGAGGGTGAAGACAGTGCAAAGCTGCTGGAGCGCGCAGTGCGCTCAGGCGCCGTGCTCGAGGTGCGCTTCGCGCTGCTCGCTTGGCCCCTAGGCAAGGAAGGCCGCAAGGGGCTCGATGCGATGTGCGAGCGGCTGCGCGCGCCAAACGAGGTGCACGATCTCGCGTCGCTCGCGCTGCGGATGCAGCAGCAGCTGCGCAGCGCGGCACGGGACGCGCCGGAGGCGCTGCTCGCGACACTCAAAGCGTCCGATGCGCTGCGCCGGGGCGCGCGCTTTCGGAGCCTGCTCGAAGTCGGACGACTCGCCGAGCCGGGCGCGGCGATGACGCTAGCCGCGAAGAGGCTGAACCGCGCGCTCGAGGCCGCGGCGTCGGTCGATGCCGGCGCCATCGCGCGCGAGACGGAAGGCGCGGAAATTCCGCGCCGGATCGATGCGGCGCGGCTCGCCGCGGTGCGCGCCGCGCTCGGTTGAGCTACTCGACGAACAGCCGGCTGCGCATCGCCTGAAGGCGCTGGTACAGGTCGTCCGCCGAGCGCGCGCCCATGTTGACCACCGCGTAGCGGTAGCTCCCGAGCCACTTCATCTCGCGCGCGAGGCCTGAGCCCCGCTTGAGGTAGAGCATCAGGCGCGCATCCGGATAGTCGCGCTTGACCTGCGCAATCATTTCGCGCGTGGGTTCGGCGGTGAGCGGCTTGCCGTCGAACTTTCGCAGCGCGAAGCTCGCCGCATGGCGGTGCGCGGTCGCGGCCTGCTCGATGCGCGGCGCATCGCCGAGCGCCAGGTCGAGCGCCATGCGGTAGGGATTCACCCCGTCTACGGCCTCGTAGAGGAACGCGAGCTGCGAGGCCATGCGCGGATTGACCTCGATGATGTGCAGCCGCCCGGTGTCGGGCTGCCACATGAGTTCCATGTTGAAAAATCCGTGCCGGTAGCCGATGCCCTGCAGAACGCGCCCGGCCAGCGCCGTCATGCGCTCCTGCGCGTCCGCGGGCACCAGCGACGGATACTCGAAGCTCGCAAAAGCCTGGGTGCCCGGGTACATGTTCGCGTCGATGATGCCGAGCACCCGCACCTCGCCCTCGTGCACGTAGCCGTCGAGGTTGACCTGCACGCCCTCGAGCAGTTCCTCGGCGATCATGTGGTGCGCGTCGATGCGGTAGTCGGTGTACCAGGCCGCCAGGTCGTTGAACGGCTTCACCAGCCGCTTGATGAGGAACTTCTCGAACGGCCAGAAACGCAGGTGCCGGCGCAACTGCTCGAAATGCTCGATGCGGCGCGCGAGCACCGAGTAGGTGGCCTTCACCGGCTTGACGAAGCACGGCAGTTCGAACGGCAGTTCCTCGCGGTGCCGCACGGTATAGGGGAAGGCCGCGAAGCGCGGCGTCGCCTCCGGGGCGATGCGAGCATAGACGGTGCGCGCGTAGAACTTGTGCTGCGCGGTGATGACCGCGCGCGGGTCGTTACCGGGCAGCCCCAGCTTCTCGGCGAGCACCGCGGCAATCAGCGCGCCGAACTGCTCGTTGTTGGAGACGATGGCGTCGAGGCGTTCGCGCCGGAACCGCGCGGCCAGGCGGTTGACATAGCGAAACACGTCGAAGCCGAGCAGCTGCGCGTTCTCTGGAAAGCGGAACAGGTCGAAACCCTCGAACAGGAATTCGTAGCTGCCGCGATACTCCGGGCGGCCGAACTCCAGGCGGTCCCAGTCTTTTGCGAACAGGACGAGAATGCGCTTCACGTTGCGTTGTTGTTGTTCAGGGGCCGCGGTTCGAAAACGATTATACGCAGCGGCGCGCGCGCTGGATGCGCCCCGCAAAACGGCTACACTGCGCGCTTTTCCGCTTCCGGGGAGCACGCGCGATGATCGACCTTTACACCTGGACCACACCCAACGGGCGCAAGGTGTCCATCATGCTCGAGGAGTGCGCCCTCGCCTACCGCGCGCACCGCGTAGACATCGGCAAGGGCGAGCAGTTCAAGCCGGAATTCCTCGCTCTCAGCCCCAACGGCAAGATCCCCGCGATCGCCGATGCCGATGGCCCGGACGGCCAGCCGATCCGGCTGTTCGAATCCGGAGCGATCCTCGTCTACCTGTCGGGCAAGACCGGGAAGTTCCTCCCGCAGAGCGTGCGCGGCAAGTACGAGGCGCTGCAATGGCTGATGTTCCAGATGGGCGGCGTCGGCCCGATGTTCGGGCAGACGCACCATTTCCTGCGCGCCGCGCCCGAACCCGTGCCCTACGCGATCGAGCGTTACTCGAAAGAGACGCGCCGCCTGTACGGCGTGCTCGACAAGCGCCTGGCCGAAGTGCCGTTCCTCGCCACCGAATACTCGATCGCGGACATCGCCACCTACCCCTGGGTCGCGAGGCACGAATGGCACAAGGTGGACCTCGCAGAATTCCCGCAGGTGAAGCGCTGGTACGACACCATCGGCCGGCGGCCGGCCGTGGTGCGCGGGATGGCGGTCCCCGGCTGATGGCGTTCGCCGCCACCGACGCGCCGGCGATCGAGCGGGCCACCATCGCGGGCAGCCAGCCGCTGGAACTGCTGTACTGCCACGACATGGCGCAGCAAACGCGCGTGCCGCTAATGTTCGTGCACGGCGCCTATGTCGGGGCGTGGTGCTGGGCGGAGAGGTTCCTGCCGTGGTTCGCGGCGCGAGGGTTTCCCGTCTATGCCCTCAGCCTGCGCGGGCACGGCCGCAGCGGCAGGCGCGAAAACCTGCATTCCTACCGCATTGCCGACTACGCCAAGGATCTCGCCGCCGCGGTGGCCCACGTGCCCCGCGAGCCCGTATTGATCGGGCACTCGATGGGCGCGGTGGTCGCGCAGAAGTACCTCGAGCGTCCCAAGGCGGCCGCAGCCGCGCTCGCGCTGATGTGCCCGGTGCCGCCGTTCGGGCTCATGCCCGCGACGTTCTCGCTCGCGTTTTCACGCCCCGGGCTGTTCGCGCAGCTGAACTCGCTCGTCACCGGCGGAGGTGTGTCGCGCGACGCGGTGCGCGAGGCGATGTTCGGCGGGCCGGTCGATGCGGAGCACCTGGACGCCTGCTTCGCGCGCATGCAGCCGGAATCGCGCCTCGCGCTGCTCGATCTGGCCGGTTTCGACCTGCCGCAACGCTGGCGCATCAACCTGCCGCAGACGCTGGTGCTGGGCGCCGAACGCGATGCCCTGATTCCGGCTTACCTGGCCAGGTCCGCCGCGCAGATGCTCGGCGCGGACTACGGCACGCTGCCCGGACTCGGGCACGCGGTGATGCTGGAAGCCGATTGGCAAAACGCGGCGCAGGCGCTGCTCGACTGGCTCGAAAAAGCCCGCTTCTAGTCAGCTTTCCTCGCGTACCTTGCGAGAAAAGCGTTGATCTCCTCTACGCGCAGCTGCGGTTCGCCCTGCACGGGCCGGGTGCCGACCACGCGGTTCATCCACTCCATGTTCCTTTGCATGCGCGTAACGACGGCCGGCCACTCGCTCGCGCTGTGGCGTTTCGGATCCGGCAGCGTGTGGCATTGCCGGCACGCGATGCGGAACGCCTCGCCCGCAGGCTGCCCGAGCTCGGGATAGGCTTTCGCATCGAGACGCTGCTGGGCGTTCCTTTTCAGGTAGGCGAGCAGCGCGCGCGCCTCGAACTCCCCGGGCGCCTTCACGCCGGCCATCATCTCGCTCATCAGCTTGCCCATGTTGCCGCGCCCCCGCATGCGCAGCACCATCCGGTCCACGATCCCGGGCCATTTCTCCGCGTGGTGCATCGCCGGGCTGGGCAGGTTGTGGCATTGCACGCAGTAACGCGTGGTCAGCCGGGCGCCGGGGGAATCCGGCGAGGGTAATTGCGCCGCTTCGACGCCGGGGGGCAGGATGCGCTCGAGCATGGGGCCGTGGGGGCTTTCCGACCAGCGCCTGCGCGAGTCCTCCATACCCTGGTCGGCAATTGCCGCGTCGCATAACGCGAGCAGCAGCCCGACGCCGGCCAGGACCTGTCTCACAGCGTATGCACGCGGTCGCCGCGGGAAAAACCGAGGAGCGGTTGCGAGATTCCGCGCCCGAACGCGATGACCTTGAACAGTTCGCCCATTTCCGCGGGCGAAAGCAGCATCTGCGCCTCGGCGGCGCGCGGAGCGTAGCGCGCTGCATCCTGCGCATCGAGGCGCGAAAGGACATCGGTAATGCCGCAGTTCACGAGGAACTGCGCCTGCGCCGCGTAGCCGAGCAGCTCGCAGCCGGCCTGCGTTCCGGCCTCGGCCAGCGCTGTGAAGTCCACGTGCGCGGTGACGTCCTGCAATCCCGGGTGCAGGAACACGTCGCCGAGCGCGCGGTGGCGGTAGTGGCACATCAGCGTTCCCATCGATCGCTGCGGATGGTAGTACTCCCGGCGCGTGAAGCCGTAATCGAACACGAGCAGCGCACCTGCCTCGAGCCGCTCCGCAAGCGTAGCGATCCACGCCTGCGCCGCCAGCCCGATCTCGCTTTCGTAGCGCCCCGACGGCGGCACGTCCACCTCGATCGCGTGCGCTGCCGCGGCAACCGCGCCCGACGCGGCGCGATCAGCCCATGCAAGCTCGCCTTCGTGTTCGCGCACGCCGCGCTCCAGGATGCCCGATTTGGTCCACGCGATCGCATGTACGGGCAAAGCGTCGGCCACTTCGTTCGCGAGCATGACCCCGCGAAACCGTTCCGGCAGGCGATCCAGCCAGGTCACGCCCGCCCCGATGCGCCGGCGCTGACGCTCGCGCAGCTCGGCGCTGGGTTCGACGATTGAATACGCGGGCGCATCGGCTCCGGCGCGCGCGAGCTCCGCAAGCAGTCCCTCGGCCAGCGCGCCGCTGCCCGCGCCGAGCTCGAGGATCGAACCGCCCGTACGCTCGAGCAATTCGGCCACCTGCGCGGCGAGACTCTGCGCGTACAGCGGTCCGAGTTCCGGCGCGGTGACGAAGTCGCCGCCGGGTCCGAGCTTGGCCGAACCCGCCGCGTAGTAGCCGAGACCCGGTTCGTAGAGCGCCATTTCCATGTAGCGCGCGAAGCTGATCCAGTTGCCGTGCGCGCGCAGTTCCGCGTGGATACGCTCGAGGAGCGCATGGCTCCCGGCGAGCGCGTCCGGGTCGGGCGCAGGCAGTTCCGAAGGGCGCATGCGCGGGAATTTACCCTAGAATTGCGCTCGACCATGGATCAACCCTTGCATGGCAAGACCGCGCTGGTGACCGGCGCCGCGAGGCGGGTCGGTGCCGCGATCGCGCGCGGGCTGCATGCCGCGGGCGCGAATGTCGTCGTGCATTATCGCGGCGCCGGGGCCGACGCGGGCCGGCTCGAAGCGGAGCTTAATGCCGCCCGCGCGGGCAGCGCGATGACAGTGAAAGGCGACCTGCTCGCGCCGATCGCGCCGCGGGCGCTGGTGAGCGCGGCGCTGCAGCGCTACGGACGGCTCGATGTGCTCGTGAACAATGCCTCGACCTTCTATCCGACCGCGGTGGGCGGGATCGAAGCCGCGCACTGGGAGGAACTGATCGGCTCCAACCTGCGGGCACCGCTGTTCCTCGCGCAGGAGGCGGCGCCGCACCTTGCAAAGGTCCAGGGCGCAATCGTCAATATCACCGACATTCATGCCGAGCGGCCGTTGCGGGGTTACGTGGTCTACAGCGTGGCGAAGGCGGGGCTCGCCGCGCTCACGCGCTCGCTCGCGCTCGAGCTCGCGCCCGCAGTGCGCGTGAACGCGGTGGCGCCGGGGACCATCGCATGGCCCGAGGACGGCCAGTTCGAGCCCGCCGAGCGCGAGCGCATCATCGCCACCACGCCGCTCGCGCGCACCGGCACGCCGGGCGATATCGCCCATGCGGTGCTCTATCTGTGCAGCGCGCCCTTCGTGACCGGGCACGTGCTCGAAGTCGACGGTGGACGCTCGGTGCTCGCGTAATGGGCGCGCCTGATCAGCGCGTCATCTTGCGCACGAACACCACCACGAACAGGGAGATGGAAAACGCGCCGGTGAACGCTTCCAGCGCTGCCACCACACGCGACACGCCTACCGGGTAGATGTCGCCGTAGCCCACGGTGGTGAAGGTGATCACGCTGTAATAGACGCAGGTGAGGAACTGCAGCAGGTTTTCCTTCAACCCGGCCGCAGGGTCGAGCAGCAGCATGCCGTCGGGCCCGCGCACTCCCAGCAGGAAATACAGTACGGCGGAGCCCAGGATGACCACCAGGGAAAACGCGATCACCCGGACCGTGTCTTCGCCGTATCCGCACAGCAGGTCCACCAGCTTCGACCACGCCCACTCGCCGGAGAACAGGCGCATCTGCATGCGCCGCATCACCCTTTCGAGCTTGTAGAAGTGGCCGCCGATGTCGTAGTGGCCGCGCCGTTCATTTTCCCCCGTGAGATAGCGCGCGATCTGCTCGGCTTCGCCATAGAGATTCATCGCCTCGTCCTCGCGGCCCGCGCGATGCGCTTCGCGGGCAAGGATTTCCTGGCGCAGCTGCTTGCCCCAGCGCACGCGCTCCAGCCGGGCGCCGTCGAGGCTCGCGCCGAGCAGGTTGGCGCCTTCGAGGTGCGCCTCGTTGAGATTGGCCCCGTCCAGGCGCGTCTTGAGCAGGCTCGCGCCGCGCAGGTCGGCATCGAACAGGCGGGCTGCGCTCAGATTGGCGCGCGACAGGTCCGCATCTCGCAGGTCCGCGCCGTGCAGTGCATAACCTTCCAGCGAGCGTCCGCTGCGCGAGAGTTCTTCCAGCCGTGCTTTGACGTCGGGGGCGTCCTTGGCGACTGCCGGATCATGCCAGTAGCACACTCCCGCGGTCCCTTGGGCGGGTTCGGGGCAGGCACTCCCGCCGGTCCCCGCGTATTTGCATAAGGTTGCGCTCATCGGAGGCGGAGTATTCCATCAGCGGATTAGAATGGCAAAAAACCGCGACCACCCAGACTGCAAAAGCGATGAAACCCGTGCGCCTGCTCCGCGATCCGCGCAAGAGCGAGTTCGAAGCCAACAAGCTCGCCAAGCGCCTGCGCCGCCAGGTCGGCGAAGCGATCTCGGATTTCAGGCTGATCGAGCACGGCGATCGCGTGATGGTCTGCCTCTCGGGCGGCAAGGACAGCTACAGCCTGCTCGACGTGCTGCTGCAGCTCAAGGAAAAGGCGCCGGTCGAGTTTGAGCTGATCGCCGTCAACCTCGACCAGAAGCAGCCCGGCTTTCCCGCGCGCGTGCTGCCCGGATACCTGGAATCACGCGGGGTGCCGTTCAGGATCGTCGGGCAGGACACGTACTCAGTGGTCAAGCGCGTGATCCCCGAGGTCAAGACGATGTGCTCGCTGTGCTCGCGCCTGCGCCGCGGCGTCCTCTACCGCGTCGCCGGCGAACTGGGTGCGACGAAAATCGCGCTGGGCCATCATCGGGACGACATCCTTGCGACGTTTTTTCTCAACCTGTTCTACGCCGGGAAGCTGAAGGCGATGCCCGCAAAGCTGGTGTCGGACAACGGCAGACATATCGTGATCCGGCCACTCGCCTATGCGAAGGAGAGTGATCTGGCGGCCTATGCGGAGCTGAAGGCCTTCCCGATCATCCCGTGCAACTTGTGCGGATCGCAGCAGAACCTGCAGCGGCAGGTGGTGGGCGGGCTGCTGCGCCAGTGGGACAAGCAGTACCCCGGGCGCGTGGCTTCGATCCTGCGGGCGATGTCGGACGTGCGGCCTTCGCACCTCATGGACCGCAGGCTGTTCGATTTCGCCGGGCTCAAGCCGACCGGAATCCCGGACGCCGAGGGCGACCGCGCGTTCGATCCCGAGGAACTCGGCGAAGCTTTGTTTGCCGAAGCCTAGGTGAGCCTCGCGCGCCGCATGGGTTATGTTTCCTTGTTCGCAGGCGTTGTTGCGCTCGTGATCGCCTCCGCCGCGGGTCGCGCCTCCGACTGGCGCACCGCGAGCCACGAGCCCGTCGGCCTTGCGCCCGACCCGGGCGCCACGCCCGAGCCGGTGGTGCAGGTCTACGCTGCGCGCACCTGGGGCTGGCGCGGCGCCTTCGGCGTGCACACCTGGGTGGCGGTGAAACCCGCCCATGCGCAGGCTTACACCGTTTACGAGGTCATCGGCTGGCGGCTGCGCTGGAGCGATTCCGTCCTCGCGATCAGCGACCGCGCGCCCGACGCGCGCTGGTTCGGCAACGCGCCCGAGCTGCTTTCGGACAAACGCGGCGAGGGTGTCGGCGAACTCATCGTGCGCATCGAGAAGGCGGCGCATGAGTATCCCTACGCCCGCGAGTACGCCGCCTGGCCGGGGCCGAACTCCAACACCTTCGTCGCGTGGATCACGCGCGCGGTGCCGGAACTGCAGGCCGGCCTGCCGAGTACCGCGATCGGCAAGGACTACCTCGGGGACCGGCTGGTGGCGAGCGCGCCGAGCGGCAGCGGGTTCCAGATATCGCTCGGCGGGCTGCTCGCGCTGACTTCGAGCGGCGTCGAGGGAATCGAGTTCAGCATTCTCGGCCTCTCGTTCGGCATCGATCCTTTCGACCCTGCAATCAAGCTGCCCCTGCTGGGGCGGCTGGGGATGCGCAAGCCGGTGTTCTAGCCCGCGCTGCGATCCGCACGACTCGTCTGGCGGGTATTGTCAAAATGATTTTGACAAGCTAGGATACTGACCGGGATCGAAATGAACTGCGCGCAGCAACTGGTCGAGCTATTCGGCAGCCAGGCGGACGTGGCCCGGGCGTTCCAGCTCGACCGCGCCGTGGTGAGCAACTGGGTGAAGTCGGGCTACGTGCCTGCGCGCTGGGCCGGCGAGGTCGAGCGTGTCACCGCGGGCAAGGTTGCCGCCGCCGACGTGCTCAACGAAGCCAGCGCCAAGAAACCCGTGCGCGTGAAATCCCGGCCCGACGACGCGCCATTCGGAATTCAACCAGGACAGGACGCCATGAACCACTACGCCCCGAGCAAACGCATCCATTCGTTCCACCCGCCGCAGCGCACCCTGATGGGCCCCGGCCCGACGGAGATCCATCCGCGCGTGCTCACCACCATGAGCCAGCCCGCGATCGGCTATCTGGATCCGGTGTTCGTCGAGATGATGGAAGAGCTGAAGTCGCTGTTGCGCTACGTCTACCAGACGAAGAATCCGCTCACCTTCCCGATATCGGGTCCTGGCTCAGTGGGCATGGAATACTGTTTCGTGAACCTGGTCGCGCCGGGCGACAAGGTGGTCGTTTGCACCAACGGCGTGTTCGGCGGGCGCATGCTCGAGAACGTGATCCGCTGCGGCGGTGTGCCGGTGACGGTAGAGGACAAGTGGGGCGAACCGGTCGATCCCGCGAAGGTCGAGGACGCACTGAAGAAGAACAAGGACGCGAAAATCCTCGCCTTCGTGCACGCGGAGACCTCCACCGGCTGCCAGTCCGACGCCAGGCTCCTGACGCAGATCGCGCACAAGCACGGCGCGCTCGTCATCGTCGACGCGGTGACCTCGCTCGGCGGGACGCCGGTGAAGGTGGAGGAGTGGGACATCGACGCCATTTACTCCGCGAGCCAGAAGTGCCTGTCGTGCACGCCGGGGCTCTCGCCGGTGTCGTTTTCCGAGGCAGTGGTCGAGCGCGTGAAAAAGAGGAAGGACAAGATCCACAGCTGGTTCATGGACATGAACCTGCTGCTCGGCTACTGGGGCGCCACCGCGCGCACCTACCATCACACGGCGCCGACCAACTCGCTGTTCGCGCTGCACGAGGCCTTACTGCTGATCCGCGAGGAAGGGCTGGAGAATTCCTGGGCGCGGCACCAGCGCCACCACATCGCCCTCAAGGCCGGGCTGGAGGCGATGGGCATGAAGTTTCTCGTGGCCGAGAAGAACCAGTTGCCGCAGATGAACGCGGTGCTGTGCCCCGAGGGGGTCGCGGAAGCCGAGGTAAGGAAGACGCTGCTCGGCGAATTCGGCCTGGAGATCGGCGCGGGGCTGGGCCCGCTTGCCGGCAAGATCTGGCGCTTCGGCCTGATGGGCTACTCCTGCCGCCCGGACAACGTGATGCTGTGCCTGTCGGCGCTCGGCTCGGTGCTCCAGAACATGGCGCTGCCGATCCACGTGGGTGATGCGGAGGCCGCCGCGCACGGCGCTTATGCGCAGATGCACGCGAAGGACGCGCAGAGGAAAAAGCGCGCGGCCTGAGCGGGGTCAGTTACAGGGGAACCCAGGTTCCCCCGTGCCCCTTCCTAGAGGCCCAGGCGCTGCCAGATGGTGGAGGTCAGCCCGGCCTGGTTGAGGGTGTAGAAGTGCAGGCCGGGAGCGCCCGAACTGAGCAGCCGGTCGCACAGCGCCGTCACGACGTCCAGCCCGAACGCACGGATCGACGCCACGTCGTCGTGATAGCCCTCGAACTTGAGGCGCATCCAGCGCGGGATCTCGGCGCCGCAGGCTTCCGAAAACCGCGCCATCTGGAAGAAATTGCCGATCGGCATGACGCCCGGGACGATGGGCACGGTGATCCCGGCGGCTTCGCAATCGTCGATGAAACGGAAATACGCGTCGGCGTTGTAGAAGTACTGCGTGATCGCCGAATTCGCCCCCGCGTCCACCTTGCGCTTGAAGCGCGTCACCTCGTCCTTCGCATAGCGCGTCTGGGGGTGATATTCGGGATAGCAGGCGACTTCGATGTTGAACCAGTCGCCGGTCGTCTCGCGGATGAAGGCCACTAGATCGTTTGCGTGCGGCAGTTCGCCCGAATGCCCCAGGCCGGAGGGCAGGTCGCCGCGCAGCGCCACGATGTGGCGGATGCCGTTCGACCTGTACTGCTCGAGCTGCGCCGCGATTTCCGCGCGCGCGGAGGCGATGCACGACAGGTGCGGCGCCGCCGCATGGCCGGCGTTGCGGATTTCGAGCACCGTCTCCAGCGTGCCTACGCGCGTCGTGCCGCCCGCGCCGAAGGTCACCGAGAAGAACTTGGGCTTGAGCGCCGCGAGCTGCATCCAGGTGGTGCGCAGCTTGGCCTTTCCCTCCGCAGTCTTGGGCGGGAAAAACTCGAAACTGAATACCGGATTCTCTGCCGCGCCCATGCGCGGTCTCAGTAGCGGTAGTGATCGGACTTGTACGGACCGTCCTTCGGCACCCCGATGTACTCGGCCTGCCGGTCGGTGAGCGTGCTCAACTGGGCGTTGAGCTTTTTGAGCTGCAGCCGCGCCACCTTTTCGTCCAGGTGCTTCGGCAGCGTATACACGCCGACCGGGTACTTGCCGCCGTCGCGCTCGCTCCAGAGCTCGATCTGCGCGAGGGTCTGGTTTGCGAACGAGGAACTCATCACATAGGACGGATGGCCGGTGGCGCAGCCGAGGTTCACGAGACGCCCTTTGGCCAGCAGAATGATGCGCTTGCCGTCGGGGAAGATGACATGGTCGACCTGGGGCTTGATCTCTTCCCAGCGGCATTTCTCGATCGACGCGACGTCGATTTCGTTGTCGAAGTGGCCGATGTTGCAGACGATTGCCTGGTCCTTCATCTTCGCCATGTGATCGTAGGTGATGACGTGGTAGTTGCCCGTGGCGCTGACGAAGATGTCGGCCTTGTCCGCGGCATAGTCCATGGTCACCACGCGGTAACCCTCCATCGACGCCTGCAGCGCGCAGATCGGGTCGATTTCGGTTACCCACACCTGCGCGGAAAGCGCGCGCAGCGCCTGCGCCGAGCCCTTGCCCACGTCGCCGTAACCCGCGACCACTGCGACCTTGCCCGCCACCATCACGTCCGTAGCCCGCTTGATGCCGTCGACCAGCGATTCGCGGCAGCCGTAGAGGTTGTCGAATTTGGACTTGGTGACCGAGTCGTTGACGTTGATGGCCGGGGTTTTCAGCTCGCGCTTCGCGTGCATCTGGTAGAGGCGGTGCACGCCGGTGGTGGTTTCTTCCGTCACGCCCCGGATTGCCGCGAGGTTCTTCGCGTACCAGCCGGGCTTGGCGGCAAGGCGCTTCCTGATGGCCGCAAACAGGATCCGCTCTTCATCGCTCCCGGGGTTGGCGAGCACCGCGGCGTCTTGTTCCGCCCGCGTGCCCAGGTGCAACAGCAGCGTGGCGTCGCCGCCGTCATCGAGGATCATGTTGGACGGATTGCCGTCGGCCCACTCGAAGATCCTGTGGGTGTACTCCCAGTACTCCTCGAGCGACTCGCCCTTGTGCGCATACACCGGGGTTCCGCCGGCCGCTATCGCCGCGGCGGCGTGGTCCTGGGTGGAGAAGATGTTGCACGAGGCCCAGCGCACTTGCGCGCCGAGCGCCTTGAGCGTCTCGATCAGCACGGCGGTCTGGATCGTCATGTGCAGCGAGCCGGTGATGCGCGCCCCCTTGAGCGGCTGTTGCGCGGCGAATTCCTCGCGGATCGCCATCAAACCCGGCATCTCGGTCTCCGCAATGCGGATTTCCTTGCGGCCCCAGTCGGCAAGCGACAGGTCCGCGACCTTGAAATCGGTGAACTTGGAATTCATCACGGCAGCGTTCATGACAGCGACTCCCCAATAAAAAGCGCCCGCACCGTTTCCGGTGCGAGCGCAGTTGTCGATTGCTGAGCCTGGCCGGCAACATCCCGGTCGCAGCGCTCCTCAGCAGGCGCGGATTATACCGTTATAACGCGGCCCTGAGTGCCGGCGCCTTGTCGGTCGCTTCCCAGGTGAACTCCGGTTCGTCGCGGCCGAAGTGGCCGTAGGCGGCGGTCTTCTCGTAGATCGGGCGCAGCAGGTCGAGCATCTGGATGATGCCCTTGGGCCGCAGGTCGAAGTGCTCGCGCACGAGTCCGGCGAGCGCCTCGTCCGAAATCTTTCCAGTGCCTTGCGTCGTCACCATCACGCTCGTGGGTTGCGCCACGCCGATGGCGTAGGACACCTGCACCAGGCACTTGCTCGCAAGGCCCGCCGCGACGATGTTCTTCGCGACATAGCGCGCTGCATAGGCGGCGGAGCGGTCCACCTTGGACGGGTCCTTGCCGGAGAAGGCGCCGCCGCCGTGCGGGGCGGAACCGCCGTAAGTGTCGACGATGATCTTGCGTCCGGTGAGGCCGCAATCGCCCTTCGGGCCGCCGATCTCGAAGGCGCCGGTCGGATTAACCAGGTAATTGACGTCGCCCTTCACGAGTTCCTTGGGCAGCACCGGCTTGATGATCGTCTCGATCACCGCTTCCTTGATCTGTTCGTGCGTGATCCCGCCGCGGTGCTGGGTGGAGAGCACCACGGTTTCAATCGAATGCGGCTTGCCGCCGGCATAGCGGATCGTGACCTGCGACTTGGCATCCGGGCGCAGCCAGGAGAGCCTCCCGTCGCGGCGCACTTCCGACTGGCGCTCGACCAGGCGGTGCGCGAGCCAGATCGGCAGCGGCATCAGACCCGGGGTCTCGTCGCAGGCATAGCCGAACATCAGGCCCTGGTCGCCGGCGCCCTGGTCGAGATCCAGCCCGCTTCCTTCATTCACGCCCTGCGCGATGTTCTGCGACTGCTCGCCGTAGGCGACGAGCACCGTGCAGGTGTCGGCGTCGAAACCGATCGCCGGGTCGTTATAGCCGATGCGCTTGATCGTCTTGCGCGCGATCTCCCGGTAATCGATGTGTTTCGCGCCGGTGGTGATCTCTCCCGCGAGAACCACCAGATTGTCCTTGACCAGCGTCTCGGCCGCGACGCGCGAGCGAGGGTCCTGCGCTAAAATGGCGTCGAGTACCGCGTCCGAAATCTGGTCCGCAACCTTGTCCGGGTGTCCTTCGGAGACCGACTCGGAGGTGAAAAGAAATTCGCTCATTGCTGGGCCGCCTCTTGCATGGTGTGGTGGCTGGTGGGTGGAAAAAAGGGTTGCAAGGATACCAGAGCTTGCCGGTCCCCCAAATAGTCCTGCCGGTCCCTCGGGTGCGATGGCGCGCCAGCTGACCTCCGCATTGATGTCGATGGCGGCACGACTGCCGCTTCGCGTTCTCCATGCTCTGGGATGGGTGCTCGGCTGGGCGATGGTCCTGCTTTCGCGCCGCTACCGTACGCACCTGAACGACAACATGGCATGTGCCGGATACTCCGATGCGCGTCTGCGTCGCCGCGCGATTGCGGAGGCCGGCAAGATGCTCGCGGAACTTCCCGCGCTCTGGCTGCGCCCGCATGCCGAGGTCGCGGCTCTGGTGCGCGAGGCGACCGGCTGGGAACTCGTGGAGCAGGCGCGCGCCGCGGGCAACGGCATCGTATTCGTCACGCCGCACCACGGCTGTTTCGAGGTGAGCGCGCAATACGGATCGTTTTACTTTCCGATGACCATCATGTATCGCGCGCCGAAACTCGCGTGGCTCGAGCCCTGCATGAGGAAGGGCCGCGGCCGCGCGCGCGTACGCCTGGCATCCGCCGACCGCTCCGGCGTGCGTGAACTGCTCGCCGCGCTCAAGCGCCGCGAGGCGGTGGGAATCCTCCCCGACCAGGTGCCCGGCGAGGGCGAGGGCGAGTGGGCGGAATTTTTCGGCAGACCGGCGTACACGATGACCCTTGCCAGCAAACTCGCCGGCCGCGACCGCGCCGTCTGCCTGATTGCTTTTGCGCGGCGGCTCGCACGCGGGCGAGGCTATTCGCTGTCGATCCGGCCGCTGCCGCCGCCGTTATCCGGCGAGACTCCGGCGCGCACGCTCAACCGGGCGCTCGAGCAACTGATCCGCGAGTGCCCCGAGCAGTACCTCTGGGGCTACAACCGCTACAAGACGCCCGGCGCGCCCGAGGACGGGAACTGAGGCATGAGCCGGGTCATATTCGCACTGATGTGGCTTGCGCATTTCCTTCCGCTCGCAGTGCTTGCACGCCTGGGCGAATGGGTTGGCACCGTCGCATACTGGTTCATCCCCGAGCGCAGGATGGTCGCGCGCGTCAATCTCGCGCGCTGCTTTCCGCAGATGCCGCAAGCCGAACGCGAGCGGCTGGCGCGCGCGCATTTCCGCGCTTTCTGCCGCAGCTTCGTCGAGCACGGCCTGCTGTGGTGGGCCCCGCGCAGCCGCATCGAGCGGCTGGTGCGGATCGAAGGACTCGAGCATCTGCACGCATTGCGCGGCCAGCGCGTGGTCCTGCTCGCGCCGCATTTCGTCGGACTGGATGCCGGTGGGACGCGCCTCGCCTGCGAGGGCGATATGGCGTCGATGTTCGCCAACCAGAAGGACCCGAGGTTCGGCGCGCTGCTGCGCAAGGGCCGAAGCCGCTTCGGCGATCAGCGGCTGATCTCGCGCCAGGAGGGCATCCGCGCCGCGATCGCGGTGATTCGCGAAGGACGGCCTTTTTACTATCTTCCGGACCAGGACTACGGCGCCCGCGACGCGCTGTTCGTGCCGTTTTTCGGCGTTCCGGCGGCGACCGTCACCGCGCTGCCGCGCCTCGCGCGCATCACCGGAGCGACGATATTGCCGGCCGTGACGCGCATGCTGCCGGGCGGCGGCGGGTACGTGCTGACCCTCGGGCCCGCCTGGAGCGATTTTCCCACC
Organism: Betaproteobacteria bacterium; assembly: GCA_016195915.1. Classification (GTDB taxonomy): domain Bacteria; phylum Pseudomonadota; class Gammaproteobacteria; order Burkholderiales; family SG8-39; genus JADGRQ01. The sequence goes on from JACPYS010000014.1 coordinate 27,303, forward strand.
GGCGACCTCGAGGCGGATACGCGCCGGATGAACGCCTACATCGAGGCGCGCGTGCTCGAGATGCCGGAGCAGTATTTCTGGATGCACAAGCGCTTCAAGACGCGCCCCGCGGGCGAGGCGCGCTTTTACTCGGTATGATTTCCATATGAACAAGCTGCGCGCCGGAGTGATCGGCGTTGGATATCTCGGACGCTTCCATGCGGAAAAGTACGCCGCATGCAAAGGCGTGGAACTCATCGGCGTAGCGGATTCCGACCATGCCCGCGCGAAGGAGGTCGGCGCGAAACTGCGCTGCACGGCGTTCTTCGACTATCGCGAGCTGCTGCCACGCGTCGACGTGGTTTCGATCGCGGTACCCACCGAGTCGCATCACGCGGTGGCGCAGGCCGCGCTCGAAGCCGGCGTGCACGTATTGCTGGAAAAGCCGCTGACACGCACGCTGGATGAGGCTGCCTCGCTGGTCGCTCTCGCCCGCGAACGCGGACTGCGTCTGGGCGCGGGGCACCTCGAGCGCTTCAACCCGGCGTACCGCGCGCTCGAAAAGCAGCTCGACCGGCCGCTGTTCATTGACTGCGAGCGGCTCTCGGGCTTCAAGCTGCGCGGCACCGATGTGGACGTGGTGCTCGACCTGATGATCCACGATATCGACCTGGTGCTCGCGATGGTGCGCAGCGAACCGGCGTCGGTTTCCGCCTGCGGATTCTCCGTGCTCACGGATTCGATCGACATCGCCAACGCGCGCCTGGAGTTCCCGGACGGATGCGTTGCCAACCTTTCGGCGAGCCGCGTGTCGCAAACCCCGGTGCGCAAGCTGCGGGTGTTCCAGTCCGAACTTTACATATCGGCCGATTTGCAGGCGGCAAAGCTGCGCGCGGTGCGCAAGGCGACCGACAGCATGCGCACGGTCGAAACCGAGACCGGTTTCGACGGCGCGGATGCGCTGCGCGCTGAAGTCGAGGCGTTTGTCGCCGCGGTGCGCGATGGGCGGGAGCCGCCGGTGACCGGCGAGGATGGCCGCCGCGCGCTCGCGCTTGCACTCGAAGTCGGCCGGCTCGTGCGCGAGCGGCTCGCGCAATTTTCGGCTGCCAGCGGATCTGTAGCACAGAGAGCGAAATGAACATATCGATGCTCGACCTCGCGGCCGAACAGCGCGAGCTCTCGGGCGAACTCGAGGCCGCGATCAAGGGGGTGCTCGCTTCCGGGCATTTCATCCTCGGCCCGCAGGGAGCGGCTTTCGAAAACGAAATCGCCGCCTGGCTCGGTGTCGGGCACGCCGTGGCGGTCGCCTCGGGCACAGACGCATTGCACCTTGCGCTGCGTGCCGCGGGCGTCGGTCCCGGCGACGAGGTCGTCACGCCCGCGTTTACTTTCATCGCCACGGCCCAGGCCATTTCCTATTGCGGCGCGCGGCCGGTTTTCGCCGACATCGATCCCGGGACTTTCAACCTCGACCCCTCCTCGCTCGCGCGCGTCCTCACGCCGCGCACGCGCGCGGTCATCGCGGTGCACCTGTACGGGCAGTGCGCCGACATGGGCTCGATCGCGGCCGTTTGCGAACAGCGCGGCCTGACGCTGATCGAGGACTGCGCTCAGGCAATCGGCGCGGATTGGCAGGGGCGCCGCGCCGGGGCCTGGGGTGCGTTGGGATGTTTTTCGTTCTACCCGACCAAGAATCTCGGGGCGTACGGCGACGCGGGGCTGATTACGACCGGCGATGCGAAGCTGGCCGAAACCCTGCGCGTGCTGCGCCACCACGGCTCGCGCGTCGCATACCGCCACGAAATGATCGGCTACAACAGCCGCATGGACGAGTTGCAGGCCGCGATCCTGCGCGTGAAGCTGCGCCGCCTCGAGGCCTGGAACGCCGCCCGCCGCGGGCATGCCGAGCACTATCGCCGGCTGCTTGCGGGCTCGACGCTCGTTTTGCCGTCCGAACATGGCCGCGGCAGCCACGCCTATCACCAGTTCACGCTGCGCAGCGCGCGCCGCGATGCGATGCGGGAGGCGCTGACGCGCGCCGGAATTGCGAGCGCGATCTATTACCCGATTCCCTTGCATCACCAGCCCGTGTACGAACGCGAGCACGGCGGGCTTTCGCTGCCGGTCTCGGAAGAAGCGGCGCGCACCGTGTTCGCGGTTCCCGTCTATCCGCAACTCACCGCCGATCGGCTCGAGCGCGTGTGCGAGGTGCTGCTTACGGCATGAAACTCGCGTTCACGAAGATGCATGGTGCCGGCAACGATTTCGTCGTGCTCGACGCGGTCATGCAGCCGCTTGCGCTCGGCGCGGAGCAGATCCGCCGCCTCGCGGACCGGCGCTTCGGCGTGGGCTGCGACCAGGTCCTGGTGGTCGAGCGCGCGAGCGCCGAGGGCAGCCGCGCGGGAGCCGATTTCCGCTACCGCATATTCAATGCCGACGGCGGCGAGGTGGAACAGTGCGGCAACGGAGCGCGCTGTTTCGTCAAATTCGTGCACGCGAAGGGGCTCACGGCAAAGCGCGAGATCGCCGTGGAGACCCTCGGCGGCCTGATCCGGCCCCGGCTGGAGGACGATGGAGAAGTCTCCGTCGACATGGGCGCGCCGGTGTTCGAATTCGCGCGCGTTCCCTTTGCGGGCGAGTTGGCGGGGATGATGCAGCGGCTCGATCTGGGTGATGGCGAGACGGTCGAGGTCGCGGTGCTGTCGATGGGCAATCCGCACGCGGTGCAACGGGTGCCGGACGCCGAAGCGGCCCCGGTCGCGCGGCAGGGACCGGCGATCGAGCGCCACGCGCTTTTTCCACGGCGCGTCAATGCCGGGTTCATGCAGGTGCTGGACGCCCACGCCATCGCGCTGCGCGTCTACGAACGTGGCACGGGCGAAACGCTCGCCTGCGGGACCGGCGCCTGCGCCGCTGTCGTGGCGGGAATCCGCCAGGGCCGGCTGCAGACGCCGGTCGAAGTGCGCACGCGCGGCGGCAGATTGACCATCGCATGGGCCGGCGGCGACAATGCCGTGTGGATGAAGGGCCCCGCGCAGAGCGTGTTCGAGGGCGTGGTGGAAACATGAGACAGATATGAACCCCGAAGAAGTCGTGCAGTTCCTGAAGGCGAACCCCGGATTTTTCGATCAACACCCGGAATTGCTGGAAACGATCTACGTGCCGCATCCGCACGGCGGCCGCGCGATCCCACTGTCGGAGCGGCAGCTCGTCACGCTGCGCGAGAAGAACCGGGTGATCGAGTCCAAGCTCGGCGAACTGATCCAGTTCGGCGAGGAAAACGATGCGATCAGCGAGAAGGTCCAGCGCCTGTCGGTGGCGCTGCTCGGCACGCGCGATTTCGCCGGCGTGGCGCACGCGCTGTATTTCCACTTGCGTGAGGATTTCTCGGTGCCGCATGTGGCCTTGCGCGTCTGGGGCAAGTCGCTGCTCGATGGCACGCTCGAGGGTTCGCCCGTTACGGAGGCGCAGCGCGCGCGCGCGGAGTCGATGGGCGCGCCGCAGTGCGGCCCGGCCGCCGGCAGCGACTTCGGCGATTGGTTTGGCGGCGCTCGCGAGCACGTGCGCTCGCAGGCGCTGATCCCGCTCGGAGCCACATCCGTATTCGGCCTGCTCGCGCTGGGCAGCGAGGACGCGAAGCGTTTCTATGCGGAGATGGGCACGCTGTACCTGCGGCGCATCGGCGAGACCGTGGCTGCGGCGCTTTCATCGAGATTGTAGCTCCGGGCGCATGGCCATCACGCGCGCCCCGGCCATGGCCTCCGACGATCCGCAGGTCGCCGCATGGCTCGATGCGCTCGCGCACCAACGCCGGCTTTCGCAGGCGACGCTGGCAAACTATCGCCACGCCCTCGAGCGCCTGCGCCGGATGGCGGGACCGGCCCCGCTGTCACGGCTGCACACGCCGCAGCTGCGGCGCCACGCAGCGCAATTGCGCGGCGAAGGACTCGCGCCGCGCACCATCGCGCTGACGCTTTCCGCGTGGCGCGGCTTGTACCGCTGGCTCGCGCGCCATCGCGGGCTCGCGCGCAACCCCATGGCGGGCGTGCGCGCGCCCAAGGCGCCCAGGACGCTGCCCAAGGCGCTTACGCCGGAAGCGGCGTCGCGCCTGCTCGAGGCCGCGGCCGAAACCTCGCTTGACGCGATCCGCGACCACGCGATGTTCGAGCTGCTCTACTCCTCGGGACTGCGGCTGGCCGAGCTGGTCTCGCTCGACGCCGGTGATGGGGCACTCGATTTGCGCGCAGGCGAGGTTACGGTAACCGGGAAGGGCCGCAAGACGCGCACGGTCCCCGTGGGCAGCCGCGCGCGCGAGGCCCTCGTGCGCTGGATGGCGGTGCGCTCGCAGCTGGCGAAACCGGACGAACCTGCGCTGTTCGTAGGAGCGCGCGGCGCTCGCATCGCGCCGGGCGTGGTGCAGGTGCGCCTGAGGCGGCAGGGGCAGCGCAAGGGTCTCGAAGCGAAAGTGCATCCGCACGTGCTGCGCCACTCCTTCGCGAGCCACGTGCTGCAGTCTTCGCAGGACCTGCGCGCGGTGCAGGAGATGCTCGGCCACGCGAGCATCTCCACCACGCAGGTGTATACCCACCTGGATTTTCAGGCGCTGGCCAAGGTCTACGACGCCGCGCACCCGAGGGCGAGAAAGAAGTGAGCGCCGCGGTCATTCCCGCAGTTATCCCGGTTGTCAGGCTCAAATCGGGGCGCGAGAAATCGCTCAAGCGCCGGCATCCGTGGGTATTTTCCGGGGCGATCGACCCTCCCCGGCAGGAGCCGGGAACGGGCGATACCGTCGAGCTCCGCTCGGCCGACGGCGCGCCGCTCGCGCTGGCCGCCTGGAGCCCGGCCTCCCAGATTCGCGCGAGGGTATGGAGCTTTGATCACAGGGTGAAGATCGGCGCGGAATTCTTTCGCTCCCGCATCGCGAGTGCGCTCGCGATGCGCGAAGCGATGCCGGTCGCGCGCAACACCAACGCCATGCGGCTCGTGCACGGCGAATCCGACGGCCTGCCGGGGCTGATCGTCGATCGATACGCCGACGTGCTGGTCGCGCAGTTTCTCTCGGCCGGGGCGGAATCCTGGCGCGCAGCGATTCTCGACGCGCTGGCGGAACTGACCGGCTGCACGGCGATTTTCGAGCGCTCCGACGCGGAGGTGCGCCAACTGGAAGGGCTCGCGCCGCGCACCGGTTTCGTGCGCGGGGCGAGCGACGCAGGCCGCGTTGCGATCCACGAGCACGGGTTGCAGTTCCGCGTCGATGTCGCAGCGGGGCAGAAGACCGGATTTTTTCTCGATCAGCGCGAGAACCGCCAGCGCGTGCGCGCGCTCGCGGCCGGGCGCGACGTGCTCGACGGCTTTTGTTACACGGGCGGGTTCGCGCTCGCCGCTCTTGCAGGCGGCGCAAACAGCGTCGTGGCACTGGACAGTTCCGCGCCGGCGCTCGAAATCGCGCGCGAAAACCTCTGCGCCAACCCGTTCGACGCATCGCGCGTGCATTTCGAAATCGCCGATGTGTTCGCCCACCTGCGCAAGCTGCGCGACCGCGCTGCGCGCTTCGACATGATCGTGCTCGATCCGCCCAAGTTTGCGCCCACCGCGGCGCAGGCCGAAAACGCCGCGCGCGCCTACAAGGACATCAACCTGCTCGCGTTGAAGCTGCTGGCGCCGGGCGGGCTGCTCGCCACTTTTTCGTGTTCCGGCGGCGTGTCCGCGGAGTTCTTCCAGAAGGTCGTGGCCGGCGCGGCGATCGACGCCGGTGTCGATGCGAGAGTGATCGAGCGCTTCGGTGCCGGGCCCGACCACCCGGTGGCGCTCAATTTCCCGGAGGGCGAATACCTGAAAGGGCTGCTGATCGTCCGGGCGTGGTAGATTCGCCTCCCCGCATCCCGTTGCGCAAGGCAGGCACGATGTCTGAAGCGAACACGGTCCCGGTGACGATCCTCACCGGCTTCCTCGGCAGCGGCAAGACCACGCTGCTCAATCGCATCCTGCAGGAAGACCACGGCCATCGCATCGCGGTGATCGAGAACGAGTTCGGCGAGGTGGGCGTCGACAACGCGATCCTCGAGTCGGGCAGCGAGCAGATCGTGGAGATGAACAACGGGTGCATCTGCTGCACCGTGCGCGGCGACCTGATCCGCATCCTCGGCAGCCTGCGGACGAAACGCGTCAACGGCGAACTGAGCTTCGACCGGGTGATCATCGAGACCACCGGCATGGCCGATCCGGGCCCGGTGGCGCAGACGTTCTTCGTGGACGAGGAGATCGGCGAGTACTACCTGCTCGATTCGATCCTCACGGTGGTCGACGCGAAACACGCGCGGGCGCAGCTCGACGAGTTCCACGAGGCGCAGGAGCAGGTCGGATTCGCCGACCGCATCCTGATGTCGAAGACCGACCTGGTGGACGAGGCCGAAGTGAAACAGCTGTCCGAGCGCATCAAGCGCATGAACCCGCGTGCCCCGATCAAGGCGGTGCATTTCGGCAACACCCCGGTCGAGGAGATCCTCGACATACGCGGTTTCAACCTCAACGCGATCCTCGAGCTCGACCCGCAGTTCCTCGACGACAACGTGCACCAGCACCACGACGAGGTCGAGTCGTTCGTGTTCAGGAGCGACAAGCCCTTCGACGGCGGCAAGCTCGAGCAGTTCCTCGGCGGCATGATCCAGGTCTACGGCCCCGACCTGCTGCGCTACAAGGGCGTGCTGTGGATGAAAGGCAACCCGAACCGCGTGGTGTTCCAGGGCGTGCACATGATGATGGGGGGCGACGTCGGCAAGCCCTGGGGCAAGCGCGAGAAGAAGTCCTCGCTGCTGGTGTTCATCGGAAAGAAGCTGCCGAAAGACCTGTTCATCGCCGGCCTGGAGCAGTGCCTGGCCGGAGCCAAGCTCGCCTAGGCAATGAATCGCGCTGTGCGCCACCTGCTGATCGCACTGGCCCTGCTGTTCACCCAGCAGGCCGGGCAACTGCATGCGCTTTCGCATCTCAAACACAATCTCAATGCGCTCGCGCGCGGCGGCGAAAGCGCGCCGCCCGTCGATCACAAGGCCGACCGGTGCATTGCGTTTCACGCCTTCGACAGCGCGCTGCCGGTTCTCGCGTTCGCCGTTGAACCGCCTCGTGCGGCGACGCAGGTGCTTGCTGGCGTCGCCCGGTTTTCGCTTCGCCCGCCGCGGATCGTGTTCGATTCGCGCGCTCCGCCCGCACTCTCCTAGCTGATTTCCCCATCAGGCTCCGCATTGCACAGCGGAGTTGTCGGCGGCCATCTTCGGGACGGTTCGCCATCGCAGATCATGGAGAAGCGACATGTCGATCAGGAATGCCACGGCGCTCGCGATTGCGGCCGCGCTCGGCGCATCTCAAGCCGCGTACGCAGCGACCGAAGATGATTTGAAGGAGCTGCGCGAAACTGTGCGCCAGCTCAAGGAACTCTACGAAAAGCGCATCGAAGCGCTGGAAAAGAGGTTGCAGCAGACAGAGCAATCGGCGGGGAAGGCCGCCGCTGCCGCGGCCAGCGCCGAAACCACGGCGAATCAGGCCGTGGTGCAGGCGAGCAGCCGTCCTGCGGGGGAAAATGCGTTTAACCCCGGCGTTTCCCTGATCCTCAACGGAGCCTATGGGAACCTGTCCCGGGATCCTGCGCGGTTCAGGATCAACGGTTTCGCGCCAACGCTTGGCGAGGTCGGTCCGCCGAGCCGGGGCTTGAGCCTGGGAGAATCCGAGCTTGCGTTCGCGGCGAATGTGGACCACTACTTTCGCGGCGTGCTGATCGCGGCTCTCGCGCCCGACGACAGAATCGGCGTCGAGGAGGGTTATGTCCACACCATCGGCCTGTCGAACGGCTTCAGCGTCAAGGCCGGGCGATTCTTCTCCGGCGTGGGCTATCAGAACGAAACGCATGCGCATGCCTGGGACTTCATCGACGCGCCGCTGGCCAATAAGGTGTTCCTCGGCAATCAGCTGGCGGAAGATGGCGTCCAGCTCCGGTGGGTTGCTCCGACCGAACTGTATTTCGACGCCGGACTCGAACTCGGCCGCGGGCGCAAGTTTCCCGGCGCGCCCGACGGCGGGCGCAGCAAGAACGGTTTCGGCTCGGGCAACGTTTTCGCGCATCTGGGCGGCGATATCGGCGCGAGCACGGCATGGCGCGCGGGACTGTCGCATCTGCGGACCGCGCCGCAGGAGCGCAATTACGATGACTTCGATTCCACCGGTACCGGCACTCGCGTGACCAACAGTTTTTCCGGCCGCAGCCGGCTGTGGGCGGTGGACGGAATTCTCAAGTGGGCGCCGAACGGCAATCCGACCGAAACGAACTTCAAGCTGCAGGGAGAGTATTTCCGGCGCAACGAAAGCGGCAATCTTACCTACGACGTTGCGGCCGCTTCGCTCGGCAGGCGGACCGGCAGCTACGCATCGCGCCAGTCAGGCTGGTACTTGCATGGCGTGTACCAGTTCATGCCGCAGTGGCGGGCTGGCTATCGCTACGACCGGCTGTATGCAGGCACCACCCGCCTGGGTCTGGTGAATTCGGGTGCACTCAGCGCGGCGGATTTCCCCATCCTCGGCGCCTACAGCCCGACGCGCAACAGCTGGATGCTCGACTGGAGCCCGAGTGAGTTCAGCCGCGTGCGAGTGCAGTTCGCGCGCGACCGCTCGCAGCCGGGTGCGACCGACAACCAGATGTTCCTCCAGTACATCATGAGTCTGGGGGCCCATGGCGCGCACAAATTCTAGGCTGAGAGATATGAAGACAATACTGAAACTTCTCAACCTCCTTGCATTCGCGTTTGCCTGTTTTCCGGCCGCCGCTGCGCTCAACGTGTTTGCCTGCGAACCGGAATGGGGTTCTCTGGCGCGCGAACTCGCCGGCGACAAGGCGGTGGTGTTTGCCGCGACGACCGCGTTGCAGGATCCGCATCGCATCGAGGCGCGGCCGAGCCTGATCGCCCGCATGCGCTCGGCGGATCTGGTGGTGTGTTCCGGGGCAGACCTCGAAGTGGGCTGGCTGCCTTTGTTGCTGAGGCAGTCCGGAAACGCGAAGGTCCAGCCGGGATCGCCGGGTTATTTCGAAGCGTCGCAGTTCGTCGCCAGGCTCGAGATCCCGAAAATCTTCGACCGCGCGCTCGGCGACATCCACCCCGGGGGCAATCCGCACATTCACCTGAATCCGCGCAACATCGCCAAGGTGGCCGAGGTGATAGCGGAAAGGATGACGCAGCTCGATCCTGCGAACGCCACGGATTACAAGGCACGCGCCGCTGCGTTTCAGCAGCGCTGGCAGGCGGCTTTGCAGCGCTGGGAGCAGCAGGCGGCGCGGCTCAAGGGCGCCACGCTTGTCGTTTACCATAAGGACATGTCGTACTTCATCCATTGGCTCGGGATGCGCGAGGCGGGCAGCCTCGAACCCAAGCCCGGCATTCCGCCCACGCCTGCGCATCTTGCCGAATTGCTTGAGCGCATGAAGCGGGAACCGGCGAAGGTCATCGTGTATTCCGCATACAGCAGCCCGAAGGCGGCCGAGTTCCTGTCCGAACGCGCAGGCATTCCCATGGTGATGCTGCCGTTCACGGTTGGTGGCAGCGACGCGGCAAAGGATCTTTTCGGCTTGTTCGACGACAGCATCAAGCGTTTGCTCGCGGCGGTGAAATGAGCTTCGACGGGGCCAATCTCGGCATCCTCGGCCCGGCGTTTGCCGCAGGGCTGCTGGTGACCGCGACGCACGTCCCGCTCGGCATCCAGGTCATCAGGCGCGGGATCGTATTCATCGACCTCGCGATTGCGCAGATTGCCGGTCTCGGCGTGATTCTCGCCGATACCCTGGGGTGGGAACCGCAGGGCGCCGCGGTGCAGGTCGCCGCGCTCGCCGCCGCGCTTGCAGCGGCGTTGCTTCTCACGTGGACGGAGCGGCGCTGGCCCGAGGTGCAGGAAGCCATCATCGGCGTGGCCTTCGTTCTTGCCTCGAGCGCGGCGATCCTCCTGCTCGCCGACAATCCACACGGCGGAGAGCATCTCAAGGAGTTGCTGATCGGGCAGATCCTGTGGGTCCAACCCGCGCGGCTCGTTCCCGTCGCCCTGGCCTATGGAGTGATCCTCGCGCTGTGGTTCGGCCTGGGGGAGCGGCTCGGCCGGATCGGGTTCTACCTGTTGTTCGCCTGCACGGTGACAGTTTCGGTGCAGCTGGTCGGGCTCTATCTGGTCTTCGCCACGCTCGTGGTCCCGGCCCTGGCGACGTTTTACGGCGGTCGCTGGCGGCTGTTCAAGGCGTACGCGCTCGGTGTGCTCGGGTATGCGCTGGGCCTTGCCGCGTCGGTTGCCGCCGATTTGCCCTCGGGCGCCACGATCGTGTGCGCGATGGCGGCCATCGGCGCAGCAACGGCGCTCATCCGGCGTTCCGGCGTTGCGCCGTCGCAGGGCGCGTGATACAAGGCTCGCTCCCCATGGAACAGTTCCACGGCACCACCATTCTTTCGGCCCGCCGCGGGCGCAGCGTCGCGCTCGGAGGCGACGGCCAGGTAACGCTCGGTCACGTCGTCATCAAGGGCGGCGCGCGCAAGGTCAGGCGGATCTACAACGACCGGATCCTCGCGGGGTTCGCAGGCGGGACGGCCGACGCGTTCACCCTGTTCGAGCGCTTCGAGGCCAAGCTCGAAAAGCATCAGGGCAACCTGCTGCGCTCGGCGGTCGAACTCGCCAAGGACTGGCGCAGCGACCGCATGCTGCGCCGGCTGGAAGCGATGCTCGCGGTTGCCGATAGTGAACATTCACTGGTCATCACCGGGCAGGGTGACGTGCTCGAGCCGGAGCACGGCATCGTCGCCATCGGCTCGGGCGGTCCGTACGCGCAGGCCGCCGCCCGGGCGCTGCTCGAAAATACCGAGATCGGACCGCGCGAGATCGTGGAACGTTCTCTCGCCATCGCTGCCGATATCTGTATCTACACCAATCACCAGCGCGTCATCGAGGTGCTCGAATGAGTGGGATGACGCCGCAGGAAATCGTCCACGAACTCGACAAGCACATCGTCGGCCAGGGGCGCGCCAAGCGCGCGGTGGCGATCGCGCTCCGCAACCGCTGGCGGCGCCAGCAGGTGCCCGAACCCTTTCGCAGCGAAATCACGCCGAAGAACATTCTGATGATCGGCCCGACCGGAGTGGGCAAGACCGAGATCGCACGCCGGCTCGCGCGGCTCGCGGACGCGCCTTTCCTCAAGGTCGAGGCGACCAAGTTCACCGAGGTCGGCTACGTCGGGCGCGACGTGGATGCCATCATCCGCGACCTGGTCGAGATCAGCGTCAAGCAGACGCGCGAGCAAGCCATGCGCAAGGTGCGTGTACGGGCCCAGGATGCCGCCGAGGAACGGATACTCGACGTACTGCTCCCCGGGCCGCGTGACCCCCCCTTCGGCGTCCGCGCCGAAGGGGCGGAGGAAAACACGACGCGGCAGAAGTTCCGCAAGAAACTGCGCGAAGGCGAACTCGATGAGCGGGAAGTCGAAATCGCGGTGTCGGCGACTTCGCCGCAGATGGAAATCCTCGCTCCGCCGGGAATGGAGGAACTGACCCAGCAGATTCAGGGCATGTTCCAGAACCTCGCGGGCGGCCGGCACAAGACTCGCAAGATGAAGGTGCGCGAGGCGCTGCAGCACCTCAGTGACGAAGAAGCGGCGCGCCTGGCCGGTGACGAAGACCTGAAGGCCAGGGCGGTGGCCAACGTCGAAGCGAACGGCATCGTGTTCATCGACGAAATCGACAAGATTGCGAGCCGCCAGGAAGTCGCCGGCGCGGACGTCTCACGCCAGGGCGTGCAGCGTGACCTGCTGCCCCTCGTCGAAGGGACCACGGTCTCGACCAAGTACGGTATGGTGAAGACCGACCACATCCTGTTCATCGCGAGCGGCGCGTTTCACCTCGCCAAACCCTCGGACCTGATCCCGGAACTGCAGGGAAGGTTTCCGATCCGGGTGGAACTCGACTCCCTCTCGGTAGAGGATTTCGAGCGCATCCTGACCGCGACCGATGCCTGCCTGACCGAGCAGTACCAGGCGCTGATTGCAACCGAGGGGGTCAAGCTCGAATTCAGGCCCGAGGCCATACGCCGCCTTGCCGAGATCGCCTTCTCGGTCAACGAGAGCACCGAGAACATCGGCGCGCGGCGCCTCTACACGGTGCTGGAAAAGCTGCTGGAAGAAATCTCGTTCGAATCGGGAAAGCGTGGCACCGAGACGATGGTGATCGACCCGGCCTACGTGGACGCGCGGCTCGTGGAGCTGGCGCAGAACGAGGATCTTGCGCGCTACGTGCTCTGAACTCCTTCGCGCGGACCCGTGACCTCGTCGGGCAGGCGCTGGAGGGCGCGCCTGAGAAGCTCCAGCTGGCGGTTGAACCGCGCACAATTCCTGCAGATCCGGAAATGCAGTCCGAGCGCAAAACGTTCGCCCGCGCCCAGCTTGCGGTCGAGTCCCTGCGAGGCCAGTTCCGAGACTTCCCTGCAGGACATCATTCCGATCATGGCCGGGCTCCGGCGAACCATTTCTGTTGCAGGCAAGCGCGCAAAGACATTCGGGCGCGATACAGCAAGACCCAGCAATGGGTCGGGGTGATCTCCAGAACCTTACAGATCTCGTCAGTCGGGGTGCCCAGGTGCTCGCGCATCATGAACACCTGAGCCGTCCTCTTGGGCAGTTTCGCAAGACACTCTTCGAGCACGCGGAAGAATTCCTTGTGATCGAAGCTTCGTTCCGGGCTTCCCCATTCCGCCGCCGATTCCTGCCAGTGGCCGTCTGCCTTGAACAGGTGGTCGAATTCGGAGCGATCGCTGTCACCCGGATCGCTCGCGAGCGTGGTTTCCCGGCTCTGCTTGCGGATCGCATCCACGATCTTGTGTTTGAGGATGCCGACCAGCCAGGTGCGGATCGCGGAGCGGCCCGCGTAGCGCTGCTCGCCTTTCAGGGCAGCGAGCAGCGTGTCCTGTACGGTATCCTCGGCCACCGCCGCATTGCGCAGCTGCAGATTGGCATAGCGCAACAGGTACGGCCGGTGCGAACCAAGCTCGCCCTGAAAATCATTCTCATTGCTCATCGACTTGGGACTCTACCGGCGGGTTCGCGCGTCCGCAACCGCCCCTTGAAACCTGCGCTGGGCACCCCATTGTAGTCGTGTGGGCGCCGTGAGTGCGCCGATATTTGGGAGACTGATCATGGCAAACATCACCCGCTTCGATCCGTTCAACGATCTGGTCGACGACCTGTTCAAGGGTTATTTCGTGCGTCCGATGGCGCTCGAAAATACCCAGGCCGCGCTGCCGCGCATGAAAGTCGACGTCACCGAAAGCAACGGCGGCTACGTAGTGCACGCCGAGATGCCCGGCGTGAAGAAGGAAGACATCAATGTTTCGATCGACGGCGCGCAGGTCACGCTCGCCGGGGATGTGAAACGCGAGAAGGACGTCAAGGAAGGCGAGCGCCTGATCCACACCGAGCGCTTTTACGGCAAGGTGGAGCGCAGCTTCACGCTGCCGATGGAGATCGACGACGCCAAGGCCGAGGCGAAATTCTCCGACGGCGTGCTCGAGCTCAAGTTGCCGAAGAAAGCGGCGGCGGCGCGCAAGTCGCTCACCATCCAGTAAGCGCGGTACCTTCGACAGGGGCCGGCCGGCGCGCCGGCTTCTGTCGTGTTGCGTTGTAGAATCCGCCGACTTCGAGGGAATCCGCATGTCCAGCTCCCAGTCGGCCGCCGACAAGGCGTCGATACTCGCGCAGGCTTTGCCTTATATCCGCCGCTTTCACGGCCAGACCATCGTCGTGAAATATGGCGGCAACGCCATGACCGACCTGGCGCTGCAACGCAGTTTCGCGCACGACGTGGTGCTGCTCAAGCTCGTCGGCATGAATCCGGTGGTGGTGCATGGCGGGGGACCGCAAATCGAGCAGGTGCTCGCCCGGCTGGGAAAGAAGGGCGAATTCGTGCAGGGCATGCGGGTCACGGACGCCGAAACGATGGATGTGGTGGAGATGGTTCTCGGCGGGATGGTGAACAAGGACGTCGTCACGTTGATCAACCAGGCGGGAGGCAAGGCCGTCGGTTTGACCGGGCAGGACGGCGCGTGCATACGCGCGAGGAAGATGCTTCTTTCTTCGAAGGAGAACCCCGAGGAGCGCATCGACATCGGACAGGTGGGCGAGATCGCCTCCATCGACCCGTCGGTGATCGATGCATTGGAGCGGGGCGGTTTCATCCCGGTGGTTGCCCCGATCGGCGTGGGGGAGAACGGCGAGTCCTACAACATCAACGCCGACCTCGTCGCAGGCAAGCTCGCCGAAGTTCTGCGTGCGGAAAAGCTGGTGCTGCTGACCAATACGCCCGGCGTGCTCGACAAGGACGGCAGGCTTCTCACCGGCCTCACCCCGAGGAAGATCGACCAGCTGGTCGCCCAGGGCGTGATCTCGGGCGGGATGCTGCCGAAGATCGGTTCGGCGATCGACGCCGCGCGCGCAGGGGTCAAGGCGGTGCACATCATCGACGGGCGCGTCGAGCATGCCCTGTTGCTGGAAATCCTGACTGACGAAGGCGTCGGGACGCTTATTAAGAGCCGGTAGCGGTGCGGCTGCTTCGGTTGCCGCCTTCGCGGCGGGTGTGGATTTTCGATCTCGACAACACCCTGCACGATGCGCGCGTGCATATCTTTCCGTCGATGCATCTGCAGATCAATGCCTGGCTCAAGCGCAACCTGGGTCTTGACGAGGAGGGTGCCAACCTTCTGCGCCAGGGTTATTGGCGGCGCTACGGCACGACTTTGCACGGACTGATGCGCCACCACGGTACCGATCCCCGGGAGTTTCTGTGGCAGACGCACCAGTTTCCGGACATCGATCGCATGGTGGTGTACGACAACGCGCTCCGGCATGCGTTGCAGCGCTTGCAGGGGCGCAAGCTGCTGTTTTCCAATGCGCCGCGGCACTATGTCGACGCGGTGCTGCGCGCGATGCGCCTGCACCGGTACTTCGATTCCGTCTACACGATCGAGAGCACGCGGTTCCGGCCGAAACCCGCTTACGCCGGTTTCCATGTGCTGATGCGCGCCTACCACCTCGATGCGCACCGCTGCGCCTTCGTCGACGACTCGCTGGACAACCTGCGTGCGGCGAAGCGGCTCGGAATGTCGACCGTCTGGGTGAGTCCGCGCATGTTGCGCCCCAGTTTCGTCGACCTGCGCGTAGGCTCAATGATCGAGTTGCCGCGGCTCGCGTTCCGCTATTGCGTCTAGCGGCGTACAATCGCCGCGTCTTTACCCCATCCCATGCCGCGCGAAAAAAGCGAACGCAAGACAGGCGAGCGCCGCCTCGAAGTCCTCAAGGCGCTCGCCCAGATGCTCGAGGCGCCGCGCTGGGAGAAGATCACCACCGCGGCGCTCGCGGCGCGCCTTGACGTGTCCGAGGCGGCGCTGTACCGCCACTTCGCCAGCAAGGCGCAGATGTTCGAAGGCCTGATCGAGTTCATCGAGAATTCGGTATTCGGTCTTGCCAACCGCATCGTCGCGGATGAGCCGGATGGACAGAAGCAGGCCGACAAGCTGCTTGAGATGCTGCTCGCGTTCGCCGAAAAGAATCCCGGCATGGTGCGCGTGATGATCGGCGAGGCGCTGGTGGGCGAGCATGAGCGCCTGCAGGTGCGCGTGAACCAGTTCTATGAGCGCTTCGAAGCGACACTGAAACAGTCGCTGCGCGACGCAACCGACGGCGACGCGGCCGGGAGGGCATCGGCGATGGTGCGTTACGCGCTCGGATGCCTGCACCAGTACGCGAAGAGCGGTTTCGCGAAGAAACCTGCCGAAGGCTACGGGGTCCAGCGGCGATATCTGGCGGCGTAGCGAATGCAGAACCTCCTGACTTCGTCCAGTTTGGAGGCGCAGCTGCGCAACGCCAATCCGTGGTGGCGTGGCGAGCGGCTCTTCGGCGTTCCCCCCATTCGACGCTGGGCGTTCGAGGTGCTCCTGCGCGGCATCGACAGGCCGATCGCGCCGGTGACGGTACTGAGAGGGCCACGACAGATCGGCAAGACGACACTGGTAACGCAGATTGTCGAGGACTTGCTTGCCAAGGGTGTCGATCCGCGGCGGATATTCAGGGTGCAGTTCGACGATCTGCCCGAGCTGCGCCGGCTGCCGCAACCGATACTTGACCTTGCCCAATGGTATGCCGACGAGATACTCGAGCGTTCTCTCAACAAGGCGGCTCACGAGCTGGGCAAGTGCATACTGATCCTCGACGAGGTGCAGAATCTTCCCGATTGGGCGACTCAGCTAAAGCATCTCGTCGATCTGCAGCCGGTGACGGTCATCGTGACCGGCAGTTCCGCGTTGCGCATCGAGGCGGGGCGCGACAGTCTCGCGGGACGAATTTCCACGGTGGAAATGGGGCCGCTGCTGTTGCGGGAGATCGTCCAGTTCCAGGGCGGCGAGCCGATCGCTCCCCTCTTGCAGTTCAACGGGCTGTCGCCGTTGAAGGAGAAGACATTCTGGCAGGAACTGCGCGCGTTCGGAGTGAAGCATGGCGCGGCGCGCTCGAAGGCTTTCGCCGCATTTTCCGAGCGAGGCGCCTATCCTGTCGCGCAGGCAAACATTGACGAGCCATGGGAACGGATCGCGGATCAATTGAATGAGACCGTGGTCAGGCGCGCGATCCAGCACGACCTGAGGATGGGTGCGAAAGGCCGCAAGCGTGACGAGCATCTGTTGGAGGAGGTATTTCGGCTCGCCTGCCGTTACGTCGGTCAATCCCCGACGCAGGGCCTTTATCTGGATGAAATTCGCGGCGCGATGAACGCGAACGTGGGTTGGCAGAGCGTACTCGCCTATCTCAAATTTCTGGATGGGACCTTGCTGCTGCGGCTGATTGAACCCCTGGAGTTGCGCCTGAAGAAGAAAAAGGGCGCATCGAAGCTGTGTCTTTGCGACCATGCGTTGCGCGCGGCCTGGTTGCAGGAGATCGTGCCGCTCGACCCCGTGGGTCTGGCCGCGGCGCCTCACCTATCGGATCTTGCCGGGCGAATCGCTGAAAGCGCTGCCGGGTACTTCCTGCGCTCGATCGTCGGACTCGACGTCGCGCATTTTCCGGAACGCGGCGCGGAGCCGGAAATTGATTTCGTGTTGACGGTCGGCACGCAGCGCATCCCGGTCGAGATCAAGTACCGTCGCCGGATCGGCCACGAAGATACCCGGGGCCTGCGCAGCTTCATCGAGAAGACGCATTACAACGCGCCGTTCGGGATTTTGGTTACGCTCGGGGAGGAGGTGGGGAGCGATGATCCGAGGATCGTTTCCATGCCTTTGTCTACGTTGCTGATGATGAGATGAGCGGCTTCAAGATCTCGTGAGCAGGTGCGGATGATTGCCGACGATCTAGGACTCAAGCCCGCCGGATCGCGTCGCTGACTTGATGGAGCAGCAGCCGATTGGCCTGCAATAAAGAGTTTCCTGATTCCGTGGCTATTTTTGTCCCCCAATACCGCCTATCGGGCAATACGGTCGAGTGCTTCGCAGCGTATCGATTACTGTATACTGATACAGTAATTTCTAAACAGTTGAATTGCAACAGAGTGATGACGGCGCAATGGCGGATGGTGTTAAATACGCGATGTTTGGGTAGTCGACTTCACGTTAGATTTGCTTATGACCACGGATCCAATCGCCGAAAGGTTAAAGACAATCGTCTGGGACTATGACAAAGATGCTTCCGCCCAGGCCGCACTTCGACAGCGCATTGAGGACGTCGGGAGACGGTTCGGATTGATCTCGTACTCGAACCTCGTAAAGGGCATCGACTTCCACTTTCCCAATATCAACAATGGCCGTGCATATCGAATCACAACCCACGACTGGTCCGGCTTGGACAGAAGAATCGTTGGTGACTGTTTGGGATCAATATCGCGGGAGAGCTACTTGAACCATGGGTTCATGGCCAGCGCTCTTGTGGTTGCGCGCCAAGAGTCCAAGCCTTCCGACATCTTCTTTGGGTGGATGGAAGATCTAGGTGTGCTTCCCAACCTCCGAGAAGAAACAGTGCTTGCGTTCTGGGTCGAGCAGGTAAAAAAGGCGCACCACTGGTACAAGTATGGAAAGCAAATCTAATTCAAGGTCGAACGGACGGGCCGCCAGCGCCGTACCATCATTGAGCATCGCGCTGCCCCTCCGTTCACCAAGGCGTTGAGCACAAATCCAATGTCCGACGTGTTTATCAGCCACTCCTCCGTCGACGACGGGTTCGCCCGCTTCTTGCACCGGCATTTGACAGGCGAGGGACTGAGCGTCTTCCTCGCTCCGGTGTCTGTGGTTCCCGGGCAGCGGTGGCCGCAAGAGATTCTCAATGCGCTGAATGCGTCGAGTTGGGTCTTGTTCCTCGCAAGTCGTGCTGCATGTGCGTCACCCTGGGTACAGCAAGAGCTGGGCGCCGCTCTAGTCACACAAAAAAAGCTCGTGCCCATTGTGTGGGACATGTCCCCTTCCCAACTTCCCGGCTGGGTCAGTCATTTCCAGGCGCTTAATCTTGCCGGTGCGTCGCCTGTCGAGGTCCAAGCACAGGTTTCTGCGATCGCCGAGCGAATCAAGTCCGACAAAGCAAAAGGTCTGCTTATTGCGGGTTTATTGATTGCGGGGTTGTTCGTGTTCGGTTCGAAGGGGTGACCAAGGTGCTCTCTAGCCTTAGTGCTGCGGACAGGTCGGAAGCATCGCGCCACATTTGAATTCTGTAGCGTCCCGCCAAAGAGCAAAACGTTGACCCCCAAGACAGCGATCGCGGCAGCCGGAGACCCAATACCGATGAACGAATGGACTCATGATGGCTAGACGGATCAATGCGGACAAGCCGCACCTCTGGAAGACCGACATCGCGGCTTCCGTTGACCAGTTCAACCAGTGGTTCATGCGCTTCGCACCCGAGGCGTTTCGCTCGACACGCGTCAAGACTACCGGGCATGTCAAAGCTGCGTTGCTCGCCACCAGCGACCTGCGCCGCATCGACGCCGCGACCCTCAAGGACAATCCGAGTGCGCTGTCAACGCTCCGCATGTGTACGGCTCCGCCGCTGGCCGTGGACCGCTTGATCGGCTTGGCCGACGCGAGCAAGAACCTCGTCGGTCGGATGGAACACGGCAAGCTCCCGACCAAAATGAACGCTGCCACTTTGGATGCGGAGTTGAGAAAACTCTGTCGCATCATCTCAAGGCTGCTAGACCGCGACATATTCCCGTGGCTGACCGCCGCGAAAGACCCTACCGATCACGAGCGAGACCGAGCATCGACGATCGTCGCTGACCGCTTATGCAGCGCAGTGGCGAATCCGATCGTCCGCAACGCTCAGGAACAGCGGCAACTTAAACTCGTGGGCGATTGGCTCGACGCCCGAGGCTACCGGAAGCAAGGCCATCCCAGTGGACAGCCGTTGACGAAAATGGAGCCCGGGACGTACACGTTCCGCATGAACGTCGCGGTCGGCAAGTCGCGCAAAGTGAATATCCCGGTTGACGTGGTGATTCAACCCAAGAAGCTGCGAAAGAGTCGGCTGCCGATCCTGATCGAAGCCAAGTCGGCGGGTGATTTCACCAACACCAATAAGCGGCGCAAAGAAGAAGCGACCAAAATCCACCAGCTTCAAGTTGCCTACGGCAACACCGTTTCGTTCGTGCTGTTTCTCTGCGGCTACTTTGGCAGCGACTACCTGGGCTACGAAGCCGCCGAGGGCATTGACTGGGTCTGGGAGCATCGCATCGACGACTTTGCGAAACTGGGGTTATGAATCGCATGGTCGCCCACAAGGACAGCTCGGTTGAAGCACGCCGACAAGCGATTCAGGCGGACATCGATACGTGCAAGTCAGCAGCGGAACGGAATCGCCTTGGCCAGTTCGCAACGCCCAATGCCCTCGCCGTCGATATCGCCCGCTACGTCGAATCAGTCATCGGCCGGGCCAAAGGCAGCATTCGCTTCGCCGACCCTTCGGTTGGCTCGGGCAGCTTCTTTTCCGCGGCGCTTGCAGTCTTCGGCTCCAAGCGAATCAGTAGCGCCGTCGGGGTCGAGCTTGATCCCGTATTCGCCGACGCCGCCCGCAATCTGTGGGCCGACGCCCGGCTTGAGATCGTGCGCGGCGATTTCACGCGAGTCGTTGCTAATCGCTCATGCCCACCCGCGCCCAACGTCATCTTGGCGAACCCGCCGTACGTCCGACACCATCACATGAGTCGAGAGGACAAGGAACGCCTCCAATGCCTCACGTTCAAGATGACTGGAGTTGAAGTCAACGGCCTTGCGGGTCTCTACGTCTACTTTCTTTTGCTCGCCACGGCGTGGATGGAAGACGGTGGGATCGCCGCGTGGCTCATCCCCTCGGAGTTCATGGACGTCAACTACGGCGCGGCCCTCAAGGGCTTCCTCGCGGATCGCGTAACGCTTGTCCGCGCTCACCGCTTTGACCCAGACGATGTTCAGTTCGGTGACGCCCTTGTGTCGTCGGTCGTGCTGGTGTTCCGCAAGACGCCGCCCGCCGCCGCACATGCCGTCGAGTTCACCTTCGGCGGCACGCTGGTCGAGCCGCACGCCCGCGACCTCATCCCGCGTGAACGATTGCGCGAGTCTCGCAAGTGGACCGTATACCCGAGTCACGCCAAGAACGACCGACACACACTTAGCGACGGTAAAGGCCCGACGCTCGGTGACTTCTTTCGCATACAGCGCGGCATCGCCACCGGCTGCAACAAGTTCTTCGTGCTCGACCGCGTCGACGCGAAGAGCCTCGGACTCCCGGGCAAGTACCTCCGCCCGATCCTTCCCAGCCCGCGCCACCTTAAGAGCACGAGCATCGACGCCGACGGTGACGGCTACCCCCTCCTCGACCGTCAACTTTGTCTAATCGATTGCTGCCTGCCCGAGCCGATGGTCGAGGCGAAGCACCCGGCTCTTTGGAAATACCTGCAAACTGCCCGTTCGCTTGGCATCATGGATGGCTACCTGATCGGGAAGCGCAGCCCGTGGTACAGGCAGGAACAGCGAGAGCCCACCCCGTTTCTGTGTACATACATGGGCCGTGGCTCTGACGACAAGCAGCCGTTCCGCTTCATCTGGAACCGCTCGAAGGCGATTGGAACTAATCTCTACCTGATGCTCAACCCGCAGAACAGCCTCGCGGCGATACTTCGCCGACATCCCGACCGTGCCGAAGCCGTCCACGCTTTGCTTGGTCAAGTGACCGGCCACGAACTCCGGGGCGAAGGCCGGGTTTACGGTGGCGGTTTGAACAAGATCGAGCCGAGCGAACTGGCACGCATTTCCGCAGCATCGTTTGTCGAGCTTTGGCCGGAGATCAGGTCCGATGTGCAGCCGCAAGGAAAACTCTTCGGCTAAGCCCTGGGGTAGGCGAAGCCGTTGAGGCTATAGAACTTTTGAAAGGCGATCGGAAGGGTCAGTACAGTATTCGGGCTCTTCGCGGAAAAGTGTGGGTGATTTCTGATGAAATGTGGGTTCGCCACAGAGGGAAATGTGGTCATTGACGGGGTGCGGAAAGTTGGCATGATTGCGCGATGCCTACTTCATCGAAGCCAAAGCGTCTGTCTGACACATACCGGTTCCCTGGATTTCGACCGCTCGCGAAGCTGCGTGGGGTATTCGGCGATCGCAAGGCTCGGTGTTGGCGCGCCAGATTCAGGCGGATATGCACCGCCGGCAACAAACCGCGTGGTCGGTGGCGACGCGCGATAAAGAGCAATTGATGCCGAAACCCAATGCCTCGAAGCCATCTACCAGCGCAGGCTCGCCGCCCTCGACGTGCTGAAAAAATCCCTGCTGCACCAAGCGTTCAGCGGCCACCTGTAAGGAGCCGAACCATGACGATTCAGACCGCCA
The DNA here is from genome assembly GCA_016195915.1 of Betaproteobacteria bacterium. GTDB lineage: Bacteria > Pseudomonadota > Gammaproteobacteria > Burkholderiales > SG8-39 > JADGRQ01. The sequence goes on from JACPYS010000014.1 coordinate 49,170, forward strand.
TTTTCGAGACGCACGAAATCCGCCGTATCTGTGACGAGGAAACCGAAACCTGGTGGTTCTCGGTCGTCGACATCATTCAGGTGCTGACCCAGCAGCCAGACTTTCAGGCGGCGAGAAATTACTGGAAGGTGCTGAAAAACCGCCTGGCCAAGGAAGGCAGTGAGTCGGTTACAAACTGTAACCGACTGAAATTGCCAGCCGCCGACGGCAAGACATACCTCACCGACGTAGCCACCGCCGAAACCCTGCTGCGCTTGGTGCAATCTGTTCCCAGCCCGAAGGCAGAGCCGATCAAGCTGTGGTTGGCGAAAGTGGGTTACGAGCGCATGCAGGAGATGGCCGACCCGGCGTTGTCGCTGGATCGCGCCCGCGGCACCTGGCAGAAGCACGGGCGCAGCGAGAAGTGGATACAGCAGCGCATGACCGGGCAGGAGACGCGCAACAAGCTGACCGATTACTGGGGGAACCACGAAATCAAGAAAGGCGGGGAATTCGCTATTCTCACCAACATCATTCATCAGGAATGGTCGGGCGTGAGCGTGAAGGCGCACAAGACGATGAAGGGTTTGCAGGATCACAATTTGCGCGACCACATGAGCGAGGCGGAGCTGATTTTCACCGCGCTGGCGGAGTTGTCGACGCGGCAGATCGCGGAGACGGATGACGCAACTGGTATGGCCGAAAACAAGGGGGCCGCAACGAAGGGCGGGGCGATCGCCAAGCAGGCGCGCCAGGCGTTGGAGGCCAAGACCGGCAGGGCGGTGGTGTCCGCCGAAAATTTCCTGTTGCCCGGTGCGGCGACACGTCCGAAGGCCATAAAGAAGTCGGCCTAACCGACTCCACAAACCGCGCAGCCCGGATCCCTCGCAATTCGCACTGTCCGCCATTCGGCGCCTAGCGCATCCAGCAGCAGCAACCGACCGCTCAACGATTCCCCCCCACCGCACACCAGTTTGATCGCTTCCATCGCCTGCAGCGCACCAGCCACGCCCGTGAGCGGAGCGAACACGCCCATCTGCGAGCACTGAACCTCTTCCACTTCGCCGTCCTCTGGAAACAGGCACGCGTAACACGGCGCGTCCGGCTTCCTGAGGTCGAACACCATCAACTGTGCGTCGAAACGGATCGCGGCCGCTGAAACGAGCGGCTTGCGATGCTCGACGCAGGCGCGGTTCAGGGCGTGGCGGGTGGCGAAGTTGTCCGAGCAGTCGAGCACGATGTCGGCGTCCGACACGAGCTTGGACATGCCTTTGCCGTCGAGCCGCTGTTGCACGGCAACGATCCGTATTTCCGGATTGACGACCTGAAGCGCGGCGCGCGCCGCATCGGCCTTCGGCGCGCCGACCGATTCGGCGCGGTAGAGGATCTGGCGCTGCAGATTGGTGAGATCGACCTTGTCGCCGTCGGCGAGAGTGATGCGTCCGATACCGCTTGCCGCGAGATAGAGCGCGGCCGGGCATCCCAGGCCGCCGGCGCCGACGACAAGCGCGCGCGCAGCGCCCAGCTTCTCCTGCCCCTCGATCCCGATTTCCGGGAGGAGAATATGGCGGCTGTAACGGAGAAGCTGCTGGTCGTTCAGTTCAGTTTGTCCGCCGGCTTGCTGCCTTGCGCGACGGCAGGCGGCTGGCCCTTGACGGGCTCGCCCTTGAGGTACGCGATCGCCTGGAGCAGTTGGAAATCGTCCTTCGAGCCGAGTTCGATCGGCTTGGGCTGCTCCGTGGGCGTCGCCGCGGGCGCCGCCGCCGGTGCGGCCGGTTTCGGCGAAGGTGCCGCAGTCTTGTCGCTTTCTTCCTTCTTCCCGTCCGAGAGGTGACGCTGCAAGTCCGCCTCGCGCACGCGCGCGATCACTGCGGCGCCGCCCGGCTCCTCGACGATGATGTCGGGAGTAACACCTTTCGCCTGGATCGAGCGCCCGCTCGGCGTGAAATAGCGCGCCGTCGTAAGTTTGATCGCCGTGCTGTTGCCAAGCGGCATGATCGTCTGTACCGAACCCTTGCCGAAGGTCTGCGTGCCCATGACAATGGCGCGCTTGTGGTCCTGCAGCGCACCCGCGACGATTTCCGAGGCCGAGGCCGAACCGCCGTTGACGAGCACCACCATCGGGACGCTCTTGATCGCGGCCGGAAGGTTCTTGAGAATATCGTCGCGGCCCGAACTCCTCACGTAGTCCTCGGGTACGGCGAGATACTTGCGCTTGGCGTCCTCGTTGCGGCCGTCGGTCGAGACCACCAGTGATTTCGCCGGCAGAAACGCGGCTGAGATCGCAACCGCCCCGTAGAGCAGCCCGCCCGGGTCGTTGCGCAGGTCGAGCACCAGCCCCTTGAGCGGACCCTGGCGCGCCAGCCCTTCGAGGTGCTTCACGAGGTTCTCCGCGGTTGCCTCCTGGAACTGGGACACGCGTACCCACGCGTAGCCCGGCTCGAACATCTTCGATTTCACGCTCTGAACCTTGATGATGTCGCGCATCAGCGTGATCACCAGCGGCTGCGGCTCGCCTTTGCGCGAAATGGTCAGGGTGATATTGGTCTTGGGCTTGCCGCGCATGCGCTTGACCGCGTCGTTGAGTGTCATGCCCTTGACCGGGGTGTCGTCGAGCTTGATGATCAGATCGCCGGGCTTGATGCCGGCGCGAAACGCCGGCGTGTCCTCGATCGGCGAGATCACCTTGACGAAACCGTCTTCCATGCCTACTTCGATCCCCAGTCCGCCAAACTGTCCCTGGGTGCCGACCTGGAGTTCGCGGAACGCCTCCGCATCCAGGTACGCCGAATGCGGATCCAGGCCGGCGAGCATGCCGTTGATGGCTTCGGTGATCAGGCGCTTGTCTTCGACCGTCTCGACGTAGTTCGATTTGATCGCGCCGAACACCTCGGTGAATGCGCGCAGTTCCTCGACCGGCAGCGGCGAGCGGACGGAACGCTCGGCCACGGCCGAGAAATTCAGGCTCACCAGCACCCCGGCGACCACCCCGATGAGGATCAACCCGGCCTGTCTGAATCTGCTGCCCATGTCTCGCTCCTGGCGGTCCGATCGTTGCCGCAAAACGCACAGCTTACTTGAGTGTTACCCAGTGCAGGGGATCGATCGCCTGCCCGAGATGCCGAATTTCAAAGTATAAACCCGATTCCTCGCGCCCCCCGCTCATTCCCACCGTAGCAACCGTATCACCGGCCGCGACCTCGTCGCCGCTTTGCTTGAGCAGAGACTCGTTGTTCGCGTAGATCGACAGATAAGCTTCGCCGTGGTCGACGATCAGCAGGTTTCCAAACCCGCGCATCCAATCGGCGAAAACCACCCGCCCTGCCGCGACGCTGCGCACGGCGTCGCCTTCCCGGGCCCGGATGAACACCCCCTTCGCCGTCGCGGCATCACCCTTACGTTGACCTGCGGAGCGCCCCGGAAGTTCCCCGCGCACCGGCAGGCGCAGCTGGCCTCGCAAGGCCGAGAACGGCCCGCCCGCGCCGGCCACCGGGACGCTTTCATTGCGCACGAAGCCCGCTTTCGGTCGCGCGCGGATCACGAGGCCGATCTCCTGGACCAGGCGTGTCAGGCGCGCATCGTCGGCCAGCAAGCCTTTGAGTTCGCGCCGCTGGCGGCGGATTTCGGCCGCAAGCTGCTCGAGCAGGCGGCGATGCTCGCGTCCCTGGGCGAGCAGTTTCTGGCGTTCGGTGCGCCGCTCTGCTTCGATCGCGTCGAGCCGCGCCGCGCGCTCGCGCGAGCGTTCCTCGAGCCCCAGTTGCTCCGCCAGATCCGAGCGCATCCGCTCGATCAGCCGCGCGCTCGCGCGCGAGAGTTCTCCAAGATAATACAGCCTGCGAGGCAATTCGTTCGGATCGCCGCCTGCCAGGACCGCACGCAACGCGTCCGGCGGACCCGCGAGGTACCGCGAGGCGAGCAAGCGACCGAGCAGGACGCGCTGGCGTCCCGTCGAGGCTGCGAGCGCGTCGCGCGCGGCGCCCGCGCGCGCGAGTTCCTCGCGCACCGCGCGCCGTTCGGCATCGAGCTCGCGCAGGCTGCGGTTTGCGTCGGAGATCGCGCCTTCGCTCTCGCGCAACGCATCGCGCGCCTCCCTGCGGGTGGATTCGCCCGCCTCCATGTCGGCACGCAGCGCGTCGATACGGGAGCGCAGCGCAGCGAGGTCGTCGTCGTCCGGCGCGGCGCTCGCGGATGCGGCAAGAGCTGCGGCGAACGCAATGACGCAGGCGGCTGCGGCCGGGCCCACGCGCTCAGGTCTTGGCTTTGCCCTGACCGGCGACCGCTGCGATGCGCCGTGCAACCTCATCCGCGTCGCCGAGGTAATAGTGCCTGCGCGGAGTCAGGTCGTCGTTGAGCTCGTACACCAGCGGCACGCCGGTCGGCACGTTTAATCCCACGATGTCCGGGTCGCTTACCGAGTCGAGATGCTTGATCAGCGCGCGCAGCGAGTTGCCGTGCGCGGCCACGATCACGCGCTTGCCCGCGTGGATGGCCGGCGCGATCGAGCCGTTCCAATACGGCAGCACCCGCGCCACGGTGTCCTTGAGGCACTCCGTCAGCGGCAGCTCGGCCGGCGCGAGGCTCGCATAACGGGGATCGCCCTCCGGAGAGCGCGGATCGCCCTTTTCCAGGGCCGGCGGCGGCGTATCGTAGCTGCGGCGCCACGCGAGCACCTGCGCCTCACCGAACCTGGCCGCCGTTTCGGCCTTGTCGAGCCCCTGCAAGGCGCCGTAATGCCGCTCGTTCAGCCGCCAGTGCTTCTCGACGGGAATCCACAGCGCGTCGAGTTCCTCGAGTGCGAGAGCAAGCGTGCGTATCGCGCGGCGCAGGACCGATGTGAATGCGATATCGAATGCGTAATTCTCGGACTTGAGCAGACGGCCGGCCGCGCGCGCCTCATCGACGCCCTTTTCGGAAAGATCAACATCGGTCCAGCCCGTGAACCTGTTTTCGCGGTTCCAGTCGGACTCGCCGTGGCGCAAAAGCACAAGCTTGTGCATCGCTCAATTATAATGGCCCCTTGAAACATTCGATTCCGAGATGGATTTCGTCCAGAACAACCTGCTGCTGATCGCCACCGCCGTCATCTCGGGCGCGATGCTGCTGTGGCCGCTCGTGCGGCGCGGGACGGGCGGACCGTGGGCGAGCACCCTCGAGGCGACGCGGCTCATCAACCAGAAGGATGCGCCCATGCTCGATGTGCGCGAGCCCGCGGAGTTTGCCGCCGGGCATATCCTTGGCGCCAGAAACATCCCGCTGGCGCAGATCGAGGCGCGCTCAGCCGAGTTCGACAAGTGGAAAGCGAAGCCGGTGATCGTTTACTGCGACAGCGGCAGTCGTGCCAATAGCGCGATGGCGCTGCTCAAACAGCGCGGATTCGCGGAGGTCTACAACCTTTCGGGCGGTTACCCTGCGTGGCAGCAGGCGGGTCTTCCGGTGGAGAAATAGCGCGTGGCCGCGGTGCTGATGTACTGTACTGCGGCCTGTCCCTATTGCCAGGCCGCCGAGCGCCTCCTCGCCGAAAAGGGGGTCGCGGATCTGACGCGGATCCGCGTCGATGTCGAGCCGAATCGCCGCGCCGAGATGACCGAACAGAGCGGCCGGCGCACCGTGCCGCAGATCTGGATCGGCGCCCGGCACGTCGGCGGTTTCGATGAGCTGTACGAACTGGAACAGGCGGGGAAACTTGACGCCCTGCTGCAGTCAACCTGACAAAAGGCCTCGACCCCATGAGTGAAGCGCAGCCGTCGTTCAGCATCGAGAAGCTGTACGTAAAGGATCTTTCCCTGGAGATTCCGAATGCCCCGCAGGTGTTCCTTGAAGCCGGGAGCCCGGAACTCGACGTGCAGGTGCGCAACGACTCGACCCAGTTCGGAGACGGCCTCTACGAAGTCGTGGTCACCGTCACCGTCACGGCTCGTTCAGGTGAAAAGACGCTGTTCCTGGCCGAAGCCGCCCAGGCCGGCATCTTCGCGATCCGCGGCGTGCCGGAGGGTGAAATGGATCCGCTGCTCGGCATCGTTTGTCCCACGGTGGTGTATCCGTACGTGCGGGAAACGATTTCCGACCTCGTCATCCGGGGCGGCTTTCCCCCAGTCGTGCTTGCGCCCGTGAGCTTCGAGGCGCTCTACGCACAACGCGCCCGGGAATCCGCCGGGCCGAAGATCGAGCTGGTGCAGTAGACGCGATGATTGTGCGTGCGATGCTGGTCGGCCTGGCGCTCGCTGCAACGCCGGTTGCGGCAGCTGCAGCGGACTATCGCTCGATCGCGGAAGGCGGGGTCGTGATGTACGACGCGCCGTCGCGGGCCGCCACGCCGCTGTTCGTCGCGGCGCGATTCTATCCGGTGGAGGTGATCGTCAGCCTCGAAGCGTGGATCAAGGTGCGAGACCACACCGGCGCCCTGTCCTGGGTGGAGCGCAAACAGCTTTCGGATCGGCGCATGGTCCTGGTTACCGCGCCGCAGGCGCAAGTGCTCGCGCGCGCGGAGGAAGGCGCCCCGCTCTCGTTCACGGCCACGCAGAGCGTTGCGCTGGAGCTGGTCGAATTGCTGCCCGGGGGCTGGGTGCGCGTGCGCCACGCCGACGGCGCGACGGGCTACATCAGGACCGCTCTGCTCTGGGGCGTCTGACCCGCCGCTGCGCGCGGGTGCGCCTGCAGACCCGGCCGATCGTGTTGCATCCGTGAACATCTCCATTCTCGGCGCAGGCGCATGGGGCACTGCGCTCGCGGTCGCGCTCGAGTCCCGCCATCGGGTCACGCTGTGGGGGCGCGATCCCGTCCAGCTTGCGCGCATGCGCTCCGAGTGCCGCAATGCGCGCTACTTGCCGGAGATCGGGCTCGCCGCTGGCGTCGCACTCGATGCCGATTTCCTGTCGGCGTGCGCGGGCGCCGAACTCCTGCTGCTTGCCGTCCCGGTCGCGGGACTGCGCGAGTTGTGCGTGCAATTGCGTTCGGCGGGCACGCAAGCGCCGTTGGTTTGGCTGTGCAAGGGTTTCGAGCAGATTTCCGGGCTGCTTCCGCATCAGGTGGTCGCAGAAACCCTGGGCTCGGCACGCATCGATTGCGGCGCGCTCTCGGGGCCTTCGTTCGCGCTCGAAGTCGCGCGCGGGCTGCCGTGCGCGCTGACTCTGGCCGCAGGCGATCGGGCGTTCGCCCGCCGCGCGGCGCTCGCACTGCACGGCGGGCGGCTGCGCGTGTACTTTTCGACCGACCTCACGGGAGTCGAGATCGGCGGTGCAGTGAAGAACGTGCTGGCGATCGCGGTGGGGATCTCCGACGGCATGGGGCTCGGGCAGAATGCGCGCGCCGCGCTGATCACGCGCGGCCTGGCGGAGATTGCGCGCCTCGGGGTCGCATTCGGGGCGCAGCCCGAGACGATCATGGGATTGACCGGCGCGGGCGACCTGATCCTCACCGCCACGGGAGATCTTTCGCGCAACCGGCGTGTCGGAATGGAACTCGCCCGCGGCAGACGACTGAATGAAATCCTTGCCGATCTGGGCCACGTTGCCGAGGGTGTGCGCTCGGCGAAGGAAGTGCAATCGCTTGCGCTGCGGCTTCAGATCGACATGCCGATCACCGAGGCGGTCAACACCGTGCTCGATGGACGCGCGACGGCCGCCGCGGCGCTCGATGCGCTGCTCGCGCGCGATCCGCGCGGAGAGAGTTAGCTGCCTCCCGAAAATCCGCACTGGCGCCACGCTTCGTAGACCACGACGGCGATGGCGTTCGAGAGGTTCAGGCTGCGATTGCCGGGTTTGAGCGGGAGCCGCGCGCGCCGCTCCGGCGGAAAGCCTGCGAGCACCTCGGCCGGCAATCCACGCGTCTCGGGCCCGAACAGCAGCACGTCGCCCGGGCGATAAGCGAGGTCGCTGTAGCGCTGCTCGCCGCGCGTGGAGAACGCGATCCAGCGACGCTCGCGCAACACTCGCCGGCAACTCGCCAGATCGGCGTGCGTTCGCACCGCGGCGTACTCGTGGTAATCGAGCCCGGCGCGACGCAAGCGCCGGTCGTCCAGGCTGAAGCCCAGCGGCTCGATCAGGTGCAGCCGCACGCCGGTGTTGGCCGCGAGCCGGATCGCGTTCCCGGTGTTGGGCGGGATCTCCGGCTGAAACAGGACGACTTCAAACATTTCAGCAGGCGCGCCGATCACAAAGCGCGCGCGACAACCCAGTTCACCACGCGCTCGGCCCCCGCGCGTTTCACGGCGAGCGCGAGCGAATCGAGCGTGGCGCCGGTGGTCATGACGTCGTCCACCAGCGCGACCCGCCGGCCCGCGAGCGGCAGCGAGCAGGCGAAGGCACTGTGCATGTTTCGCCGCCGGGCATCGAGCGGCAGCTCGGTCTGCGACGGCGTGTCGCGCAGCCTCTCGCAGCCGCTGGTGACAAGCGGGGCGCCAATTCGATGCGCGAGCGCGCGGGCAATCTCGACCGATTGGTTGTAGCCGCGCTCGGTGAGGCGCCGCGCGTGAAGCGGGACCGGCAGCATCACGTCGACGGGTTCGGATCCTTCGATTGCCTCGGCAAGACGTTGCGCGAGCAAACTCGCGAGAGCGAACTGCGATCCGAACTTCAGCGCCTTGACCAGGGCATCGGCGGGGAACGCGTAGGCGAGAGCGGCGACGGTTGCATCGAATCCGGGAGGATGCGCGAGGCATCGGCCGCACACTCTCTTGCCCGGACTCGGCAGGGCGCAGCGCGGGCAACACTCCGGCGGAAGCCGCGCGAGGTCGCCCTCGCAATCGGCGCAGATCAGAGCACCACGGCCTGCCGCACCGCGGCAGAGATAACAGCTGCCGCCGAAGGCAATCGCAGCAATCCGGAGGCCAAGAGAGCCCGGAGTCATGTGTGCGATTATGCGGCAGCCAGGTGCAAGCATGAACGAATACGGCATCGACGAGCCGCGCGCGCGGCGCGCATTCGAGCGCGCCGCGCCGACCTATTTTGACGCGGCGCGGCTCGAACGCGAGGTTGGGGCGCGCATGCTCGAGCGCCTCGAGTTGATCCGCCTGGAGCCCGGAACCATCGTCGATGCCGGTGCCGGACCCGGACCGCAGGCCGAGGGCCTGCGCCGGCGTTATGCGCGCGCACTCTATGTCCCTCTTGATACGTCGCTCGCGATGTTGCGAGAACAACGCGCGCGCTCGGGCTGGATGCGGCGCGTGTTTTCGAGGCGCTCCCCCGCCGCGGTATGCGCCGATATGCGCGGCATTCCGCTCGCCGCGGGAAGCTGCGGCCTGGTCTGGTCAAACATGGCCCTGCACTGGATGTCCGACCCTGTGCCGGCGCTGCGTGAGTTCGGCCGGGTGCTCAGACCCGAAGGCTTGCTCATGTTCAGCACGCTGGGTCCCGATACGCTCAAAGAGTTGCGCGGCGCGTGGGAAGCGGCAGGCGCGGGCCCCCAGGCGCACCGCTTCCGCGACATGCACGACCTCGGAGACATGCTGACGGGCTCCGGTTTTTCATCGCCGGTGGTGGACATGGAGATCATCACGATGAGTTTCGCAAGCGTCGCTGCGCTGGTAGCGGATCTGCGCGCGACCGGCCAGAGTTCGAGCGCGGCGGGCCGACGCCGCACACTGACGGGAAAGCACCGCTGGGCCGCGGTGCGTGAGATGCTCGAATCCAGAGCAGTCGACGGAAGACTCGCGTTCACCGCCGAAGTGGTCTACGGACACGCCTGGAAGGGTTCGCCGCAAAAAGCACCCGACACAAGCTCGATCGTGCGCTTCCAGCGCGCACCGCAATCGAGACGCTGAAACGATGAATGAAAAGCATTGATCCAAGGATTCGTCTCGGATTTTGACTTGTGTCAACACCTCGGCATGTGATAATTTAGCGCGTTTTTTTCCGCGCGTTTGTTTCACCGTCGCGATCTGGAGATTGGCAGCTACCTCGACGAAGGTTCCTGCGCCAGGCTTGTGGCCGAGTTCTTGCAGACGGCTGCGCGGGGATTGGGAGAATGAAGAACATGCGATTCGTTTGGCCACGCATCACGGTGTCCGGACTGCTGATTGCAATGCTTGCGGGTGGCGCAGCAGCCGCAGCCCTCGCCTCCGGGGCGGCCGAGGCCGCGCCATGGAACCTGCAGCCGGCGGCGTCAAAAATCGCTGCGGATATTCATGGCCTGCACGAGTACGTGATGTTGCTGGTTACGGTGATTTTCGTCGGGGTTTTCGCGTTCATGTTCTGGGCCATTTACGCGCACCGCAAGTCGACCGGCCACAAGGCTGCTCATTTCCACGAGAACACCACGATCGAGGTCATCTGGACGGTGATCCCGCTGGTCATCCTCGTGGTCATCGCCTGGCCCGTCACCAAGACGGTGATTGCGCAGAAGAACACCGCCAATCCCGACATTACGGTCAAGGTCACCGGCTATCAGTGGAAATGGGGCTACGACTACGTGAAGGGTGAGGGCGAGGGCATCAGCTTTGTGTCGACGCTGTCCACGCCGCGCGACCAGATCGAGGGCCGTGCACCGAAAGGCGAGCACTACCTGCTCGAGGTCGACAACGAAATGGTGGTCCCGATCGGCAAGAAGGTGCGTGTGCTCACCACTGCGGCCGACGTGATTCACTCGTGGTGGGTGCCGGTGTTCGGCGCCAAGCAGGACGCGATTCCGGGCTTCATCCGCGATCTCTGGTTCAAGGCGGAAAAGACCGGCACCTTTCGCAGCCAGTGCGTCGAGTTGTGCGGCAAGGACCACGGCTTCATGCCGATCGTGGTTCGGGTGGTGTCGGCGGACGATTACACCAGGTGGGTTGCCGAGCAGAAGAAGATCTCCGCCGCCATCGCCGATGACCCGAACAAGAGCTACGCCCTCGACGAACTCAAGGCGCGCGGCGAGAAGGTGTACGCCGCCAACTGCGTCGCGTGCCACCAGTCCACCGGCAAGGGGGTGCCTCCGGCGTTCCCTGCGCTCGACGGCTCGAAAATCGTCAACGGTCCGAAGAGCGTACAGATGGCGCTGGTGCTGAACGGCAAACCCGGCACCGCCATGGCCGCGTTCGGCACGCAACTGAACGACCTCGAACTGGCGGCGGTGGTCACCTTTACGCGCAACGCCTGGGGCAACAGGGCCGGCGAGGCGATCCAGCCCTCTGAAGTGAAAGCGCTGCGCAAGTAGGCGGCGACGAACACCAGCTCCGGGAGAACTGCATGAGCGCTGTCCTCGACGATCACGGCCACGCGCACGACCACCATGGCGGGTATGGCGGGATCATGCGCTGGATCACGACCACCAATCACAAGGACATCGGCACGCTGTACCTGTGGTTCAGCTTTGTCATGTTCATGGTCGGCGGCGTGATGGCGCTGGTGATCCGAGCGGAGCTGTTCGAACCCGGCCTGCAGTTCGTGAACCCGGACTTCTTCAACCAGATGACCACCATGCACGGCCTGATCATGGTGTTCGGCGCGATCATGCCGGCGTTCGTCGGTTTCGCGAACTGGCAGATCCCGATGATGATCGGCGCGCCCGACATGGCGTTTGCGCGCCTGAACAACTGGAGCTTCTGGATCCTGCCGTTCGCCGCGTCGCTGCTGGTGCTGTCTTTTTTCATGCCGGGCGGAGCGCCGGGCGTGGGCTGGACAATGTACGCCCCGCTCACGGTGCAGATGGGCATGGGAATGGATCTCACCATTTTCGCCGTCCACCTGCTTGGCATGAGCTCGATCATGGGCTCGATCAACATCCTCACCACCATCCTCAACATGCGCGCGCCCGGGATGACGCTGATGCGCATGCCAATGTTCGTCTGGACCTGGCTGATCACCGCCTACCTGCTGGTGGCCACCATGCCGGTACTCGCCGGGGCGGTCACCATGACGCTCGCCGACCGCCACTTCGGCACCTCGTTCTTCAATGCCGCGGGTGGCGGCGACCCGGTGCTCTACCAGCACATCTTCTGGTTCTTCGGCCACCCCGAGGTCTACATCATTGCGCTGCCGGCGTTCGGCGTGGTGTCGCAGGTGATCCCGGCGTTTTCAAGAAAGCCGCTATTCGGCTACGCCTCAATGGTATCCGCGACCACGGGAATCGCGATCCTGTCGTTCATCGTCTGGGCGCACCACATGTACACGGTCGGCATGCCGGTGACCGGGCAGCTGTTCTTCATGTACGCGACCGCGCTGATCGCGGTGCCGACGGGCGTCAAGGTATTCAACTGGGTGGCGACGATGTGGAAGGGATCGCTGTCGTTCGAGACGCCGATGCTGTTCGCGATCGGGTTCCTGTTCCTGTTCACCATGGGCGGATTCTCGGGGCTGGTGCTCTCGCTCGCCGCGGTCGACATCCAGCTGCACGATACCTACTACGTGGTGGCGCACTTCCATTACGTGATGGTGGCGGGGGCGCTGTTCGCGGCTTTTGCCGGCGTCTACTTCTGGCTGCCGAAATGGATCGGCCGGATGTATGACGAGACGCTCGGCCAGTGGCATTTCTGGCTGACCATGATCTTCTTCAACGTCACGTTCTTCGTGCAGCATTTCGCGGGCCTTGCCGGCATGCCGCGGCGCATTCCGGACTACCCGCTGATGTTCGAGACCTGGAACAAGATCTCGTCGATCGGCGCGTTCGGCTTCGGCCTGTCGCAACTGCTGTTCCTGTACATCGTGCTGAAGGCGATCAGAAGCGGCGAGAGGGCGCCGCAGCGGCCGTGGGAGGGTGCCGATTCGATCGACTGGACGATGCTGCCGACGCCTGCGCCGTACCACACGTTCGAGACGCCGCCGCTGATCAAGTGAGAGGCCATGACCCGCAACGCCCGGACCGGATTGATTCTCGCCACGGTCGCACTCATGTTCTTCTTCGGCATCATCGCCAAATACTGGCTGCTGCGATGAGCGAGGCCCGCCGCGAGGAACGGACACGCGAGAACCGGCGCACGCTGGCGAAGCTGTCGGTCGTCGCGGTGGCGATGTTCGGCTTCGCCTTCGCGATGGTACCGTTCTACGAGAAACTCTGCCAGGCGTTGGGCGTCAACAACTTCATCACCCCCGATACGGCCTACGTGAACACGCAGGTGGATCTCACGCGCAGCGTGACCATCGAGCTGGACGCCAATACCCATGACCTGGCGTGGCGCTTCCGGCCGATGGTGCGGCACCTCACGGTGCATCCGGGTGAACTCGCGCAGGTCGAATACGAGATTGCCAACGTGCGCGAGACACCGGTCACCGCACAGGCCGTCCCCAGCTACGGCCCGCAGCGCGCCGGGCAGTATTTTCGCAAGCTGGAGTGCTTCTGCTTCACCCAGCAGACGCTGGCGGGCGGCGAAACGCGCAGGATGCCGGTGGTGTTCCTGATCGATCCCGCGCTGCCGGGGGATGTCAATACCATCACGCTGTCGTACACCTTTTTCGAGGTGCCCGGCGCAAAGGGGAAGTCGTGATGGCGGGCCTCCTCGACACGCTGAAGACAGTGCTGTCGGGGATGCTCGGCGTGCGCCGCAAGGCGGACCACGTTCGGGCGAGCGAGTCTCTCAACCCGGTGCACGTGATCATCACTGGAGTGGTCGTGGCAGTGCTGTTTGTATCCACGCTGGTCGCGATCGTCAGATTCGTGCTCGGCTGACAAAGGCAGGGAGAAAGGACATGGCGCAAACCGCATACAGCTCAACGCCGCAGCAGCACTACCACGTGCCGCAGCCGATGCCATGGCCGATCATGGGATCGGCGGCGCTGTTTCTGATGGCGCTCGGTGCGACGTTCGTGTTCAACGATTCGAGCGGCGGATGGATTTCGATCGCGTTCGGATTCATGATCCTGCTGTACATGATGTTCCGCTGGTTCGGCGACGTCATCCGCGAGTCCGAGGGCGGCAAGTACGGTGCGCGGGAGGACCTGTCGTTCCGCTGGGGGATGAGCTGGTTCATTCTCTCCGAGGTGATGTTCTTCTTCGGGTTTTTCGGCGCCCTGTTCTGGGCGCGCGTAATGTCAGTGCCCGATCTTTCCAGCCTGCTGCATAACGAGATGCTGTGGCCGGGCTTCAAGGACCTGTGGCCTTCGGCCGGACCGGGTTTTGCCGAGAAGTTCACGCCGATGGGCGCGTGGGGCGTCCCGGCGATCAACACGCTGCTGTTGCTGAGTTCCGGGATTACCCTCACCTACGCGCACTGGGGACTGGTCAACAACCAGCGCGGGAAGCTCAACCTGTTCCTGTTCCTCACCATCGTGCTGGGCGCAACCTTTCTCGGATTCCAGATCTACGAGTACGGGCATGCCTATTCGGAGCTCAACCTCAAGCTGACGACCGGGGTGTACGGCTCGACCTTCTTCATGCTGACCGGCTTCCACGGCTTTCACGTGAGCTTGGGCGCGATCATGCTGACGGTGATCCTGATCCGATGCCTGTCGGGACACTTCAAGTCCGACCACCATTTCGCGTTCGAGGCGGTGGCCTGGTACTGGCACTTCGTCGACGTGGTCTGGCTGCTGCTGTTCGTCGTGGTGTACTGGCTGTAACGCCGGCGCAACGGGGATGCTGCGCAACAGAGCAGCCGGGTCGTGGCGCTCCGCACCCAAGCCCCGACACCGTGCCGGTTTTCCGGCTAGAGTTTTCCGGGGATGAAGCCGAAGTGAAGGCCGGCCATCAGGAATATGAACAGCGCGATCGACAACGCGACGCGCAGCGCAAGCGCCTTCACGGCGCGCTTGGAGCTGCTGCGGTCGCGGAAAACGAACACCAGCGCGGAAGCCAGGCTCGCGAGAATCAGGGCGATCAGGACGTAGACGACAATGCGCACGCGGTGGTGCTGCGGAAAGTGACCGGGCAGTGTAGCCGATGTCGTCGTGCGTCTCTGGCGACGCGGGCGGCATGAGAATCGGGCCGCTCGCGTTTACCTGGTGGACAGCCGCGGTTTCGGCTGCGCTGTGCACGATCGGAATTGCGCTGGGTGACTGGCAGTCCGGTCGGGCCGCGGAAAAGCGCGAGATCTCCGAGCGGCTTGCAGGCTACGAGCGCGTGCCCGCGATGCAGCTGGATGCACGGCCGGTTGCGCCAGAGAACACTGTCTGGCGCAAGGTGGAGGCGCACGGCGAATTCGACGCTCAACGCACGCTGTTCCTCGCCAACAGGCTCTACCGCGGGCAATCCGGGTATTACGTCGTGACCCCATTGCGAATCGACGACGGCGACCGATACGTACTCGTGCTGCGCGGCTGGCTAGCGGCGCGGAATGCTCCCCCGGCGATCGGTGCATCCGCCGGGACGCGCGTGGTTCAGGGGCTGGCGGTGCCTCGAGCGCCGCGCGCATACGAGACCGGGAGCGCGCCGCCCGGCGACCGGGTGCGGCAGAACATCGATCTCGCCGCGTTCGAGGCTGAGAGCGGGCTTGCCCTGCATCCGTTTCTCATCGAACAACGCGGTGTCAGTGACGAGGGCCTGATACAAGACTGGCCTGCGCGCGACGCACTGCTCGAGCAGCACCGCATTTACGCCGGGCAGTGGTATGCGCTTGCCGCACTTTCGATCGTCATCTTCTTGGTGCTCAGCTTCAGGCATGGACGCCGACCGGCAGACGCCTGACGCGGCGCGCGCGCGCCGTCTCGGCCGCATCAAGCTGCTCGCCTTGGCTGCGTTTTTCATGCTGCCCGTCGGTGCCGGGTACCTCGCCTACTCCTGGTGGACGCCGGAGCAGGGATCCAATTACGGCGAGCTGCTTTCACCTCACTCGCTCAACGACGCGACCATCGCGGCGCTGAATGGCAAGTGGGTGCTGGTGCAGTTCGACTCGGGCGCGTGCGATGCCGATTGCGAGCGCAAGCACTACTTCATCCGTCAGGTCCGCAAGGCGCAGGGCAAGGACCAGTACCGGGTCGAGCGCCTGTGGCTGGTAACGGACGCGGCCGCGCCGAGCGATAGGCTGCTGGAGGCGATCTCGGGCACCCGCATCGAACGGACTGCTTCACGCTCGATCGCTCAGCAGTTTCCGGCGCCGGGCGCGCTGGTCAACCACATCTACGTGGTCGACCCGCTGGGCAACCTGATGATGCGCTTTCCGCGCGACCCGGATCCGGAACAGATGATCAAGGATCTTCAGCGCCTGCTCAAGACGTCGCGCATCGGCTGATCTCCGGCGGCGGCGCTTGCTGCCAGTCCAGGCCTTGACTTCCGCTCGCAGTCGGTCAAGACTGGAAGCGGCCGGTGATTCGGCGCCGGCAGGGAGATCGCATGAGAAGGCGCCTGTACTTCGTGCTGCCGGACCTCGGCAGTGCCATCCGGACCGCCAACGATCTGCTGCTCGCGCGCGTCGAGGACCGGTATATGCATTTCCTCGCGCAGCGCGGCATGTCGCTCGGCAAACTGCACGAAGCGAGTTACTACCAGAAATCAGACCTGCGGCACAGCATGCAAATCGGTTTCATGATCGGTGGCTGCGCCGGTTTCCTGATCGGCATCTACATCTACATGACGCCGCCGGAGGGCGTGAATCTGCAGCTCGTCACCATCCTGATCGCGACCGTGGTCGGTGCTCTGTTTGGCGCGTGGGCGGCGAGCATGATCGGCATTTCCACGCCGAACACCGCGCTCAAGCGCTTCGAGGCCGAGATCGGGCAGGGGCGCGTGCTGCTGATGGTCGACGTGCCCAAGGACAGGGTCGAGGAAATCCAGGATTTGGTGCATCGCAACCACCCGGAAGCCAGTGACCACGGCCTGGAACCGACGATCCCCGCATTCCCCTAGCGTTCGCTGCGACCGCCGCGGAGGCATGCTCGTCAGGCTCATGCCATGTTGGATAAGACTCAGGCATGCGCCGATGATAAACTTCGGGCCCACACCAGCCTGATCGCCGCGCCGGCGACGCATCGCACCCATGTCCGTTGGGCTCCACCCGAGTCATAGCGCTGCGCGACCCCGCCTCCTGATACGCAGGATGCGGGCGTTCTACTCGCTGACCAAGCCGCGGGTGGTATCGTTGATCGTTTTCACCGCAGTGATCGGCATGTTCCTCGCCACGCCGGGCATGGTTCCGGTGCAGATCCTGCTCGTTGCAACGCTGGGAATAGCCTTGGTGGCGGGCGCGGCGGCTGCCGTGAACTGCCTGGTCGAGCAGAAGATCGACGCGGTCATGCAGCGCACGCGTGCGCGGCCTTTGCCGCGCGGCGAGCTGTCGTCGCTCCAGACCCTGCTGTTCGCGGGCATGTTGGGCGGCCTCGGTCTTTGGGTGCTGGTGCATTTCGTAAACCCGCTCACGATGTGGCTCACGCTCGCCACGTTCGTCGGCTACGCAATCGTCTATACGGTGATCCTGAAACCGATGACCCCGCAGAACATCGTCATCGGCGGGGCTTCGGGCGCGATGCCGCCCGTGCTCGGCTGGGCGGCGGTAACGGGCGAGGTGACGACCGAGGCGCTGCTGCTGTTCCTGATCATCTACGCCTGGACGCCGCCGCATTTCTGGGCGCTGGCGCTGTACCGGACCGAGGAGTACGCGAAGGCCGGTCTGCCGATGCTGCCGGTCACTCATGGCAAGCGCTACACCCAACTGCAGGTGCTGCTCTACACGCTGATCCTGTTTGGCGTGTCGCTGCTGCCCTTCGCGATCCGCATGAGCGGCTGGCTGTATCTTGCCGCGGCCTGCTTGCTCGGTGCGATTTACATCGGCCACGCGATCGCGTTGTACGCGCGCTACAGCGACCGCCTCGCCCAGCGCGCTTTCCGTTATTCGATTGTCTATCTCGCGCTGCTGTTCGCGGCGCTGCTGATCGACCACTACCTGCTGTGACTCGCGCTGCGAGCCGGCAATCCGCGTCTGATTGAATCCGTGCCGGATTGAATCCGGTTTCACGCAGGCGTGAATTTGATATCATTGTTGCCTGGTACGCTGCCTGTAATGCTTCACCCGTGCTGTCCAACCGAGTCGTGCTTGGGAGCTGAATCCCCCGATGCCTATAGCGATTGCATTGATATTGTTGGTCCTCGGCTCGGTCCTTTTTCACTTGCTGAGCCCGTGGTATTTCACGCCGATCGCCTCCAATTGGGGCACGATCGACGACACGATCAGCCTCACGTTCTGGGTCACGGGATTTGTGTTCGTCGCCGTCAATTTATTCATGGCTTATTGCGTGATCCGCTACCGTCAGCGCAAGGGGAGCCGGGCGGCGTACGAACCCGAGAACAAGAAGCTGGAATGGTGGCTCACCGGACTGACCGCAGCGGGCGTCGTCGCCATGCTGGCCCCCGGCTTGTTGGTATGGGCGAAGTTCGTCGATGTCCCGAAAGACGCGGCGGTGGTTGAGGCCGTGGGCAAGCAGTGGCATTGGAGCTATCGCTTCCCCGGGGCGGACGGCAAGCTCGGCACCGTCGATGCGCGGTACGTCGGCGATAAGAATCCGTTTGGCATCAATCCCGACGATCCCAACGGACAGGATGACATCTTGGTAGCAAGCCCAGAGGTACATCTCCCCATCGGCAAGCCAGTCAAGGTGCTGCTCCGTTCTATAGACGTCCTGCACGACTTCACTGTGGCACAGTTCCGGGTCAAGATGGATCTGGTGCCGGGCTTGGTTACCTATATTTGGTTCGCCCCCACCCGAACCGGGAAATTCGACCTCCTCTGCGAAGAGTTATGCGGTATCGGGCACTTCGTCATGCGTGGCAGCGTCGTGGTGGAGGAAGAGACCGCGTTTAAGGCGTGGTTGGGCAACTACCCGACGTTCGCGCAAACCTCGGCTCGGGCAGCCGGCGATGCTGCCGCAGGCAAACCACTCTATGCAGTGTGTGCTGCCTGTCATGGCTCGCAAGCGGAGGGCAATCCTGCGCTGCATGCGCCGAAATTGAGCGGGCAAGGAGACTGGTACTTGAAACGGCAATTGAAATCGTACAAGCAAGGTGCGCGGGGCACACACGACAAGGATGTGTTCGGAAAGATGATGGCGCCGATGGCGGCGACGCTGGCCGATGACACCGCCATCGATAATGTCAGCGCTTATATCAAGACGCTGCCGGATCATCCTGCCCCGGCCACGGTAACGGGGAATGCGAACAACGGTCGAAAGCGTTATGTGATCTGTGGAGCCTGCCACGGTCCTGATGGGCGGGGCGTACAGCAGATGAATGCCCCCGGGCTGAAGGGCATGAGTGATTGGTATCTGGTCACTCAATTGAAAAATTTCAAACAGGGTATTCGCGGCGCCCATCCGCAAGACATGTACGGATCCCAGATGGCATTGATGGCCGCAATTCTGAGCGACGACCAGGCAATCGATGACCTAGTTGCCTACGTCAATACCTTCAAATGATGAAGCTCGAACGAATCGAGCATGATCAAGAGTTAGCGAGGAGGAGATTTTGATGGACTACGTCGCACATGACGCATCGGCTTATGCCCCGCCTGCCGAAGTCGAAGAGATGGAGCTCTACCATCCGAAAACTTTCGTCGGTAAGTACATCTGGAGCCAGGACGCCAAGATCATCGCCGTCCAGTACGCGGTCACTGCGATCGGGATCGGCCTGGTGGCGTTGGTGTTGTCGTGGTTGATGCGGCTGCAGCTGGCGTTCCCAAACAGTTTCTCGTTTATCGATCCGAGCAACTACCTTCAGTTTGTCACCCAGCACGGCATGATCATGGTCATCTACCTGCTCACGGCGTTGTTCCTGGGAGGGTTTGGCAACTACCTCATCCCGCTGATGGTCGGCGCCCGCGATATGGTTTTCCCCTATGTCAACATGGTGAGTTACTGGGTCTATCTATCCGCTGTGCTGTTGCTGATCGCGAGTTTCTTCGTGCCGGGCGGACCGACCGGCGCGGGCTGGACCCTGTACCCGCCCCAGGCAATCCTCCAGGGCACCCCGGGGGCGACCTGGGGCATTATTTTGATGCTCGTTTCCCTGGCTCTCTTCATCGTTGGATTCACCATGGGCGGTTTGAACTATGTGGTGACGGTGTTGCAGGCGCGCACGCGAGGAATGACGCTGATGCGAATGCCCTTGACGATATGGGGCATTTTTACGGCCACCATCCTGGCGCTGTTGGCCTTTCCCGCGTTGTTGGTCAGCGCCATCATGATGCTGTTGGACGCGACGCTGGGCACGAGTTTCTTCATGCCCGCCATCGTCTCGATGGGACAACAAGGTGGCCACGCGGGAGGCAGTCCGGTGTTGTTTCAACACCTGTTCTGGTTCTTCGGCCATCCCGAGGTCTACATCGTCGCCCTGCCGGCCTTCGGCATCGTCTCGGACCTGATCAGCGTGCATGCGAGAAAAAACATCTTCGGCTATCGGATGATGGTGTGGGCGATCGTGGCCATCGGCGGCCTGAGCTTCGTGGTGTGGGCGCACCACATGTACGTCAGCGGCATGAACCCGTACTTCGGTTTCTTTTTCGCCACCACCACACTGATCATCGCAGTCCCCACGGCCATCAAAGTCTACAACTGGATCCTGACCCTGTGGCACGGCAACATTCGCCTCACGGTGCCGATGATGTTTGCCATCGGGTTCATCTTCACGTTCATAAACGGCGGGTTGACGGGCCTGTTCCTCGGTAACGTGACCGTGGACGTTCCGCTTTCCGACACCATGTTCGTGGTCGCGCACTTCCATATGGTGATGGCCATTGCGCCCATCCTGGTGGTGTTCGGGGCGATCTACCACTGGTACCCCAAGATCACCGGGCGCATGCTGAACGATAGCCTGGGCAAGATTCACTTCTGGGTCACCTTCGTCGGGAGCTATGCCATCTACTACCCCATGCATTACCTGGGCTTTGCGGGCGTGCCGCGCCGGTATTATGCGATTGAAGGCACGAACTTCATACCCGAATCGGCACAGTCCTTGAACGTCGCGATCACCGTCGCCGCGCTGATCGTGGGCGCCTTCCAAGTAGTGTTTTTGTATAATCTGCTGTGGAGCTATTTCAGGGGCAAACCATCGGGTGGCAACCCCTGGAACGCGACCACGCTGGAGTGGCAAACCCCCGACACCCCGCCAAAGCACGGCAACTTTGGCGCGACGTTGCCGGTGGTCTATCGCTGGGCGTACGACTACAGCGTGCCGGGCGCCGAACAGGACTTCATACCGCAGAACGTCCCGCCGGGAGAGGTCACCCGCAGTAGCGCCAGGACCTAGGCGCCCAGGAATCCCGCGCCGTGAGCATGTTCCATCAGTTGATGGTCAAGCCCTGGGTGACGGACCAGGGGAAGATCGATGACCTTTACGCTGGAGGCGCATCTTCCGGGCTTGCGAAGAAACTCGCGCTGAAGGTATTTCTTGCAGTAGTCGCGGTCCTGTTCATGCTTCTGGTTATCGCCTATGGGGGCCGGATGGCGTATGAGGACTGGCGTCCCGCGCCTCAACTCAGGCTGTTATGGGCGAATACGTTTGTGCTGATATTGAGTAGTGTCGCCTTGCAATGGGCGCAGTATTCAGTACGGCGCGGGCAGATGGACGCCATGCGAGTCGGCCTGCTTGCCGCCGGCGCTTTCACCGTTGTTTTTCTGTTCGGGCAGGTCTTGGCCTGGCGGCAACTGGGTGCGATGGTTTATTTTGACGTAACGAATCCTGCAATCGGGTTTTTTTATCTGATCACGGGAGTGCATGGGCTGCATCTGATGGGCGGTTTGGTGGCTTGGGGCAGGACCGTTGCCAAAGTGTGGGGCGATTTTGACGTGACGAAGATCAGGCAGAGCGTGGAGTTGTGTACCGTTTACTGGCACTTTCTGCTGCTGGTTTGGCTGGTCCTTTTTGGTCTGCTGTTTACGGGGAATAATCTGGACCTTTTATTGAAGCTCTGTGGGATTAGGTAGACAGGCCCAAAGCACATGACACAAGCTATACCGGCAAATACTCTGGAACCCCTCCCGCTGCCCGAAGGCATCCAAGGCGTCGTAGCAGACTGGTCCTCGGACCAGCGGGCGTTTAAGAAGGTCCCATGGGGCAAGGCCATGATGTGGATCTTCCTCGTCAGCGATACCTTCATCTTCAGCGCTTTCTTGATTTCGTACATGACGGTGCGAATGTCCACTACGGACCCCTGGCCCAATCCCGGTGAGGTTTTCGCATTGACGCTGTGGGGCAAGAAGATTCCCCTCATCCTGATCGCCATCATGACCTTCATCTTGATCAGCAGCAGCGGGACGATGGCCATGGCGGTCAACTTTGGCTATCGAAAAGATCGCGTCAAAACCTTTGTCCTGTTGCTGCTCACAGCGGCATTGGGCGCCTCGTTCGTCGGCATGCAGGCCTTCGAGTGGAGCAAGCTGATCTTCGAAGAGGGGGTACGTCCCTGGGGCAACCCCATGGGCGCGGCCCAGTTTGGCTCGGCCTTCTTCATGATCACGGGCTTCCACGGCACGCACGTGTCGATCGGCGTGATATTCCTGATCATCGTGGCGATCAAGGTTCTGCGGGGAGATTTGGATCACCAGCGGCCCGGATTCCTGACCGGCAGGAAGGGAAACTACGAGATCGTCGAAATCATGGGTTTGTATTGGCACTTCGTCGATCTGGTGTGGGTATTCATCTTTGCACTTTTCTATCTTTGGTAGGGGAAATCATGGCGCACGCAGAAGGCCAACAACACCCGATTGGCATTTATCTCAAGATCTGGGGATTGCTGTTCGTTCTCAGCACCGCGTCATATCTGGTTGACTACTTCCACTTTCAGGGTTACCTCAGGTGGTTTCTGATCATCGTGTTCATGTTATTGAAGGCCGGGCTGATCGTCGCCGTCTTCATGCACATGATGTGGGAGCGGCTGGCCCTGATGTACGCCATCGTGGTCCCGCCGCTGTTGTTGATGGTGCTGTTGGGCATCGGGGCGCTTGAAGCGGACTACACTTTTCTTACGCGGAGCGTGTTTTTCATGAAGGGATTGTTCTAGCGTAACCGGTTCGAAATGCGGCAAGCCCGTCTTTTTTCGGATTCCGTTCCTTACTACGACAACTGCCAATGACCCAAAAAAGCTACGCGATGAACTTTTCGATCATTCTTGGGGTCAGTGTGGTGCTGATGCTGTTTTTTTTCATTCTGGTGGCCCATCACCACGACCTCCCCGACCGGGTTCAACAGCATCGCGGCGCGCTGCTGACCACCGGTTCGACGGTGGCCGAGCGGATCAAACCCGTCGGCCAACTCAGCGTCGCTTCGGCGGAAACTCAGCGGGAGCCGTTAAAAGACGCGGTGGCCGCGCCGCCGCCCAGCCGCGACGGACAACAGGTTTACCAGGCCAGTTGCGTCGTCTGCCACGGTGCCGGTATTGCCGGCGCGCCAAAGCTGGCTGACAAGGGACAGTGGTCCAAGCGCATCGCCAAGGGCGTCGACACTCTCTACGCCAGCGCCGTCAATGGGGTACAGGGGAGCACGGGAGCGATGCCGGCCAGAGGCGGGAACCCGGCGCTGAGCAACGCCGAGGTCAAGGCCGCCGTCGACTACATGGTAGGGCAGTCGAAATAAGCCGTTTGCCGGTTCTCATTTGCGCACCTGAAAGGCGACGGGCAAAACAAGACCGCCGCGGAATTCCAGGTTGATGACAAGCGGGTCGCCGGCGCGCAGTGTCCGCCTCGGGTTCATCAGCATCAGATGATAACCTCCCGGCGCAAAGATGAAACTCGCGCTGGGCGCAAGCTCGATCTGCGACGCGTGCGCCATGCCCGCCATGCCGTCTTTAACGACGGTGCGGTGGATCATTACGCGGTCGAACCCGGAACTGCTTGCGGCCAGCAGTACTTGCGACCGTGATGTGTTGTTTCGCAACTCCATGTATCCCGCCATCATGGTGACGCCGGGCGGCGTTTCCCGCACCCAGGCATCGCGCACCGAAACGCCCGCCTCTTCACTCGCAGCGGGGACGAGGCTCAGCGCCGATATCAGGCAGACGAAAACCGGATGTCGCCATCTCATGTCATATTGCCTGCTTCAAGCTCCCGCACCACTTTGAAACGCTTGCTGATTGCCGCCGCATCATGTGGCGGCGTAAACACCGCATGATATCGGGCTCGCGGATCCAACAGAAATACCGCCGTGGCGTGAAACACGGGATAGTTTTCCATACCCGGTGTGATCGCGACCTCGTACGCGGCGCCCAGTTGACCAGCCAGGTTACCGATCTGTGCGTTATCTCCGGTCACGCCGAGAAAGGTCTTATCAAAATAGTCCACGTATTGCCTGAGCTTGCTGGCGGTATCGCGATTTGGATCGACGGAGATAAAGACGAATTGTATGTCTTCGGCGCCTACGGCATTCTTGGCAATGTTCTCATGCGCGCGGGCCAGAACCGCCAGGGTCGTCGGGCAGACGTCCGGGCAATGGGTGAAGCCGAAAAAGAGGAATGACCATTTACCCTTCAAGCTTGCAAGATCAAATGCCTGATTCTTGTGATCGGTGAGCGCAAATGCCTCCAGCGGCTTTGGCTCAGGAAACAATGTCATCACCTGATCCGGCAGCAACATGGCCCGCGAATCGTGTTCCCGATATATTTCAGCGAGCCAGACTCCGGCAAGCATCGCGGTCAGCGCGACGGTTGTAATGATGATGCTGAATTTGAGAGATATTTTGTGCATCGCTGCTCGATGAGGAAATCCTGAATCCCCCGCCGACTACGTCGTGGCGCCGTCGATCTAACTGCTGGAACCCGAACGACACCAAGAGTTTCTTTCAGTGCAGAATCCGAGGTGACGGTGAAACCAGTGCTTGACCGGCTGATCCCGTTCCCGCGAGCTCCACTTGCGGCGCGGGATTTTAGCGCCCTCGCCAATACCGCTTCCGGTGGGGGCGCTGGAAAGGACTGCCGCTTACGCGGCCAGAGTGCGCGCTTCGCGCCTCGCGGACTCCATCAACTTTCGCATCGTCCCGAGCGCCTTGGCCTCGATCTGGCGGATGCGCTCCGCCGAAACCTTGAACTCTGCGGCGAGGTCGTGAAGCGTGGCCGATTCCTTTTCCGCCAGCCAGCGCGACTCGACGATGCGCCGGCTGCGCGGATCCAGCGCGGCGAGCGCCTGTTGCAGCCCCTCCGTGCGCAGGCGCTCGGACTGCTCGGTCTCGAGCAGGCGGGAAGGCTCGGATTCGGGGCTTGCGATGAGGTAATTCACCGGCGCGTACGCGTCTTCGTCGTCGTCGGCATCGAAGGTCACCTCCTGGCCGGCGAGGCGCATTTCCATTTCCTGTACTTCCGCGGTCTTCACGCCGAGATCGCGCGCCACGCGTCCGATATCGGAGACCGACATCGGCGCGAGCCCCTGCTTCATCGAACGCAGGTTGAAGAACAGCTTTCTTTGCGCCTTGGTCGTGGCGACTTTCACCAACCGCCAGTTGCGCAGGACATATTCGTGTATTTCGGCCTTGATCCAATGGATCGCGAAGGACACCAGGCGAACACCTCGCGCGGGATCGAACCGCTTTACGGCCTTCATCAACCCGATGTTGCCTTCCTGGATCAGGTCGGCGTGCGGCAGGCCATAGCCGAGGTAGCCGCGTGCCACTGCGACGACCAGCCTGAGGTGGGAAAGCACCATCTGGCGCGCGGCATCGAGATCTCCCTCATCGCGGAGGCGATGCGCGAGCCGCTGCTCCTCGTCCGCGCTCAGCAGCGGGAAGCGGTTGACGGTCTGGATGTAGTTCTCCAAGCTCCCTGTAGCGAGCGGGATCGAGAACGGTACGGGTAACGCGGTCGCGGCCTGCATGATCAAATCTCCCTTTCGAGGCATTTTAGCACTCTACGGGTTAGAGTGCCAATTACCCCCAGAGTTCCCACTGCACTGGAAGCCGTTTTACTAAATATAGCTATATTTCACGTAAGTGTATACTTACTGATAGAAAAGCACCCAGCCATCCCAAGAACGCTGCAAGCGCCGCAACTGCAACTCCATCGGCGCCCGCCAGGTGGGTCAATTGAAACGCGGAGCCGTAGGTAGCCGCCAATGCCCGGACGCCTTGGTTGAGCGACTCGATGCTGAGCCAAACGATCCCAAGCGCCGCGACGCCGCCGGCAAGCCCTTGCGCGGCGCCCAGGTAGAAAAACGGCCGGCGAATGAACCCGTCGGTCGCCCCCAGCAGTTTCGTGACCTCGATCTCCTGACGCTGCGTGAGGACCTGAAGGCGAATCGTGTTGAAGGTCACTGCCACCAGAGCGATCCCCAGCAATGCGCCGAGCATGAAGATTCCCGTGCGGGCGATTCGAAGCACGGCTTCCAGGCGCCGTGCCCAGTCGGAGTCGATTTGCACCTGAGCGACGCCCGGCAAGACGCGGTATTCCCCAGCGAGAACATCGAGCGCACCGGGCGCGGAGTCGAGCGCGCGCAGCACGAACGCATCGGGCAGGGGATTGCGCTCCAGGGCGGCGAAAACCTCCGCGAGCGCTTCCGTTCCGCGCATTGCCGCCAGCGCCTCGTCGCGCGGCACGAATCGCACTGCGGCGAGCCGGGGGTCGGCACGCAGGCGCTTGCCCAGGGCCTCGGATTCCGAAGACTTCGTTTCAGGAAGCATGTACAGGCTCAATTGCGGCTCGAGCGAGGTGCGCTGGGCGAGGCCAGTGAGGTTGGAAAGAAGCGCGTAACCGCCAGCCGGCAAGGCGAGCGCGATTCCGATCACGAGCGCGCTCACCGCGTTCGTCGTGCGCTGCGCCGAGATCTTGGCGGCGGCACTCGCAATCGCGCGTCCATGCTGGCGCAACCAGGCGTTCATTCGCCGCCCTCCGCGCTGTCGTGCTCGAGCCCGCCCGCTGCAAGCCGCAGTGTGCGTGCCGCGTGGCGCGCGATGAGTTGCTCATCGTGGGTCGCGATCAGCACCGTCACCCCGACCTGATTGAAGGAAAGGAAAAGCGCGATGATCCGTTCGGCCGATCCGGCGTCGAGGTTGGCGGTAGGCTCGTCGGCAATCAGCACCGCGGGACGGTTCACCACCGCGCGCGCAATTGCCAGCCTCTGCTGCTCGCCCCCGGAAAGCTGCATCGGGTGGGCTCGCTCGCGTGCGAGCAGGCCGACCTTGTCGAGTGCGGCGCGCGCGCGCCGGGCGGCTTCCCGCCCGGAGAAATCGGAGAACGCGAGCGGCAGCATCACGTTGTCGAACACGCTGCGGTCGTAGAGCAGCTTCTGGTCCTGGAACACCAGGCCGAGATTGCGCCGCAGGAAAGGGATCGCCGCAGGCCTGAGCGCGCCGACGTTCTGGCCGTTGACGAGCACCGTGCCGCTGGTGGCGCGCTCGATGGCGGCGATCAGCTTGAACAACGTGCTCTTGCCCGCCCCGGAATGGCCGGTCACGAAAGTAAGCTCGCCCGCGGCGATGGAAAACGAGACGTCCTTGAGCGCCTCAAAGCCGCCCGGATAGCGTTTCGAAACCTTGGAAAAGCCGATCACTCGAGCAATGCGTCTACGAACTCGCGCGCGGAAAACGGCCGCAGGTCGTCGATCCCCTCGCCAACGCCGACGAATAGCAGCGACAGCGCTCGGGGCGGGTCACGCGACGAGCGCGCCAATCCGGGCCGAAGTTTCGCGATCGCGACCACCACGCCGCCTTTCGCCGTGCCGTCGAGCTTGGTGAGCACCAGTCCCGTGAGCCCGAGCGCCGCGTCGAATGTCCTCACCTGATTGAGCGCGTTCTGGCCGATGTTCGCATCGAGCACCAGGACCACCTCATGTGGTGCATCCGGATCGAGCTTGGCGATCACGCGCTTGACCTTTTTGATCTCTTCCATCAGGTGCAGCTGTGTCGACAGTCTTCCGGCCGTGTCGGCCAACACCACGTCGATCGATCGCGCTCGCGCAGCGCTCACCGCGTCGTAGACGACCGCGCCGGGATCGCCCGATTGCTGCGACACCACGGCAACGCCGTTGCGCTCGCCCCAGGCGACCAACTGTTCGCGCGCGGCAGCGCGAAAGGTGTCTCCTGCCGCGAGCAGCACGCTGCGGCCCTGCAGGCGGAAGTACTTGGCGAGCTTTCCGATCGACGTGGTCTTGCCCGAGCCGTTGACTCCCGCAAACATGATGACGAAGGGCCGCGCGCGTGCCGGCTCGAGCGTGCGCTGCAGCGGTTCGAGCAGGGCGAGCAGTTCATCCTTCAACATGCGCTTGAGCGCTTCGCCATCGGCGGGATGCTCCGCGCGCGCGCGCGCGCGCAGCGCCGCGATGAGTCCCGCGGTCGCCTCGACACCGCAATCCGCGGTGATCAGAGCCGTCTCGAGCTCGGTAAACAGCGCTTCGTCGACCGTGCGGCGCTTGAACAGCGCGCCGATGTCGGTGCCCAGCACCTCGCGCGTGCGCGCAAGACCGGCTCGCAGCCGTTCCGCCCACGGACGCGCGGGCATTTCCTCGGAGGATTTTTTCAGCAGGCCGAACATCTTCGGAATCGGGCGCCGCAGAACCGGCTACCATTACGCTCGATTCTAGCAAACGGATCACAGGTGCATGGGTTCGCGTGGCGTGGGGCAAGTGCGCATCATCGGCGGAGCGTATCGCCGCAGGCTGCTTGCGTTTCCGTCGCGTCCGGGGCTGAGGCCGACGCCGGACCGCGTGCGCGAGACCCTGTTCAACTGGCTGGGCCAGAGCCTGCGCGGCCTCGCCTGCCTCGACCTGTTTGCCGGTTGCGGCGGGCTCGGCTTCGAGGCGGCATCGCGCGGCGCGCACCGGGTGGTGATGGTCGAGCGCGACCGCGCCGCATTTGCCGCGCTTGCGGCAAACCGCGAGCGGCTGCACGCTTCGTCGGTCGAGCTGGTCTGCGCCGACGCGTTTGCATGGCTGGATCGGGCGGCGGAATGCTTCGACGTGGTTTTCCTCGATCCCCCGTTCAGGCAGAATTCGCTGCCGCAGGCGATGGAGCGATTGCCACCGGTACTGCGGCATGGCGCGCGGGTGTATCTGGAATGCGAAAGCGCACTCGCGGCCGAGGGCATGTGGCGGGAACTGCGCGCCGCGCGCGCCGGCCAGGTGAGTTATCAACTGTTGGAATGGGGCCACGATGATCCGGGCAGTGTATCCAGGGACCTTTGATCCGTTTACCCGCGGCCACGAGGACCTCGTTCGCCGCGCAAGCAGGTTGTTCGGCGAACTCGTCCTCGGAATCGCCGAAAGCCGTGCCAAGCGCCCGTTTTTCAGTACTGAGGAACGGGTCGCTATGGCGCGCGAGGTGCTCGGCGACTTGAAAAACGTCCGGATCGTCGGATTTTCGGGCCTGCTGATCAATTTCGCGCGCGACAATGACGCGCGGGTGATCGTGCGGGGATTGCGCGCGGTCAGCGATTTCGAGTACGAATTCCAGCTTGCCGGAATGAACCGCAACCTCTACCCGGAAATCGAGACGGTATTCCTCACACCCTCCGAGCAACACATGTTCATCTCGGCCACGCTGGTGCGCGAGATCGCCTTGCTCGGGGGCGACGTCGCGAAGTTCGTCCATCCGAAAGTCCAGGAGATGCTCGCGCAGCGTACCCGATCGGCAGGGGGACAATGAATCTGCCGGCCCGACGCTAGTAGCAGGGGAACCCAGGTTCCCCCGCACCCCTCCCCTAAGAGCAGGGGAACCCAGGTTCCCCCGCACCCCTTCCTTAGCGTTGACAGACGGGACAGAAGTACGTCGAGCGCTGCCCCTGGACCGTCCGGCGGATGAGCGTGCCGCAACGCAGGCATTTCATCCCGTCGCGTCCGTAGACGAAATAGTGCATCTGGAAGCAGCCCAATTCGCCCGTCGCCCCCGAGTAGTCGCGCAGGCTCGAACCGCCGGCGCGAATCGCTGCCCGCAGCGTGGATTTGATTTCTGCGACGAGTTGCGCGCAGCGCGCGAGCGAAAGCCGCTGCGCGCGCATCCGCGGATGGATGCCTGCCTGGAACAGGCTCTCGCTGGCGTAGATGTTTCCCACGCCCACGATGCGCTTCCCATCCATCAGCAACTGCTTGATCGCGACACGGCTGCCCCGCGTGAGCGCGTGAAGGTTCCTCGCATCGAATTCGCGGGACAGCGGCTCGATCCCCAAGCTCGCAAGCAGACGATGTTGCGCGACGGAGCCGGTGTGCCAAAGCACTGCGCCGAAGCGGCGCGGGTCGTGCAGGCGCAGGAGCTTGTCGCCGAACTCGAGATCGAAATGATCGTGCTTGCCAGGCGGCGTGCCGCGCGGCAGCACGCGCAGACTGCCCGACATGCCGAGATGAACGATCAGATGGCCTGCGCCGCAGTCGATGAGCAGGTATTTGCCGCGTCGTCCCACGCCGCGTACCGACAATCCCTTCAGGGAGCGCGCCGACGCGTTTACGCGCCATCGCAGCCGCGGTTCGCGCACGGTAACCCCCGAAATTCTGCGTCCGGTGAGGTACGGCGCAATGCCGCGCCGGGTGACCTCAATTTCGGGGAGTTCGGGCATGCGGGAACCTTGTGGTCGAGGGCGCTGTCGTATCGACGCGTGTGCGGCTTGTGCGGGGCCGCAAATATACCTAAACTCCCCTCGCAGCAACAGCATTGTCGTGCTGCCCCCCGCCTAACCTTTTCGCGACCCAATTCGATGCTCTCTGAATGCCGCCGGAACCGATATGCCGCCGCCGTTTTTTTTGCGGCCGCGGCCGCCCTGTGCACACCCGTCTGGGCGCAGGCCGCCGGCGACAGCGACGACGAGGACGAACCCGCGCTGGCGCTCGAGCAGCAGATAAGACCGCCGGCCGAGCGCTTGCCGTTGCTCGACATGTCGGAGGCGGTGCTCTACGAGTATCTCCTTGCGGAGATCGCGCTGCAGCGTGGCAGCGGCGGCCTCGCCGCGCAGTCCCTGGTCGATCTCGCGAAGAGCACACGCGATCCGCGCATCGCGCGGCGCGCCACCGAAGTCGGCGCGTTCGCGCGCTTGCCCAACCTCGCGATCGAGGCTGCCCGACTATGGCACGAGACCGATCCGGGCTCGGCGCAGGCGCTGCAGACATTGACGGTGCTACTCGTGAACGCCCGCCGGATCGATGAAGCTGAACCATTTCTGGCGAAGCTGATGGCGGTTGATGCGAGCGCTGCGGCGAATGGGTTCCTGCAGATGGGGCGATTTCTTTCGCCCAACGCGGACAAGGCGGCCAACCTGCGCCTGGTTCAGCGACTTGCCGGCGCGCACGCGCAGTTGCCGGAAGCGCATTTTGCGCTCGCGCAGGCAGCGTACGCGGCGAATGACGAGGCGCTTGCGCTGGCCGAAGTGCGCCGCGCCTCGGAGTTGCGGCCGGAATGGGAGAACGCGGCGCTGTTCGAGGCCCAGATCCTCCAGCGCAGCCTGCCCGACGCGGCCGCAGAGCGGCTCGCGGCTTTCCTCGATAAGCGGCCTGAATCGCGCGAGGTGCGCCTCAATTACGCCCGCGTCCTGGTCGGCACAAAACGCTACGCCGAAGCGCGCCGGGAGTTCGGCAAGCTGCTCGCCGCCTACCCGAACGACCAGGGCGTGATTTACGCAGTCGGCCTGCTGGCGGTGCAGTTGAAGGACTTCGATTCCGCTGAAGCGAACCTCAAGCGGCTGCTCGAGTTGAATTATCGCGACCCCAACGCGGTGCGCTACACGCTCGGCCAGATCGCAGAGGAGCGCAAGGACTACGGCGGCGCACAGGCGTGGTATGCGCAGGTGACGCGCGGCGAGCACTTCCTCGCGTCTCGCCTGCGCTACGCTCAGACTTTGGCCAAACAAGGCAGGCTGGATGATGCGCGCAGCTACCTGCGCGGCGTGGGCGAAGGCGCAAGCGCGCAGCAAACCCAGCTGACGATCGCCGAGGCGCAGTTGCTGCGCGAGGCCAATCAGCACGGCGAGGCTTTTTCGCTGCTTGGCAAGGCGCTCGAGGGGCAGCCCGAGCAGCCCGACTTGCTCTACGACTTCGCGCTGACGGCGGAGAAGCTCGAGCGATTCGACGTGCTGGAGGCCAACCTGAAAAAGCTGATTCAGGTAAAACCGGATCACGCCCACGCATACAACGCACTCGGCTACTCGTTTGCCGAGCGCAACACACGCCTGGACGAGGCGCGCAAGTTGATCGAGCGCGCGCTCGAGCTCGCTCCCGAGGACTCGTTCATCATCGACAGCATGGGTTGGGTCTACTACCGCATGGGCGATCTTCCGAAGGCCGCGGAGTACCTCAACCGTGCGTGGCAGGGGCGGCCAGACGCCGAGATCGGCGCGCACCTGGGTGAAGTGCTGTGGGTGAGCGGAGAGCGCAGCAAGGCCGAAGTCGTGTGGAAGGAAGCGGGCGAATCCAATCCGGACAACGAGGTCCTGCGCAAGACCGTTCAGCGCTTCCTGCCGCGCTGATGCTGCGGGCGTGTGCCCTGCTCGCCGCCGCGCTGGCGCTAGGTGCCTGCGCTGGATTGACCGAGCTGCCGGCCGAGCGACGATCACTCGTCGAGTTCGAACTCGCCGGCCGGATCGCGGTGCGCTACGGGCGGGAAGCGGCCAGCGGCAACATTGCGTGGCGGCATGCGGACGATGCCGATGAGCTGCTTATCACCACGCCGGTCGGAGGAGCAGTTGCGCGCATTGTACGGGGACCCGACGCGGTGATGGTTACGGGGGCTGACGGTGTCGAACATCGTGCCGCCGATGCCCAATCGCTTACCGAGCGCGTGCTCGGGTTCAGGCTTCCGCTTGAAGGCCTCGCCGATTGGGTGCGTGCCCGCCCGTCGATCAGTTCGGTCGCCGCAGCCCATTACGATTTGGCGGGCAAGCTCACACTGCTCGAGCAGGACGGCTGGCGCATCGAATACCTGGAGCATGAATCTTCCCGATCAGGCGCCATGCCGACACGCATGCGCCTGCACTACCCGGGGCTTGAGTTGCGTCTGGCAATCCACGAGTGGAAACGGCCGTGAGCGTCGATTTCCAGTGGTATCCGGCGCCGGGCAAGCTCAACCTGTTTCTGCACGTTCTCGGCAGGCGCGCCGATGGCTACCACCTGCTGCAGACGGTATTCCGGCTGATCGATCGTGCCGACCGGTTGGGCGTGCGTATGCGCGCCGATGGCGGGATCGTGCGCGCGCGCGAAATTCCGGGAGTGGCCGAAGCCGATGATCTGTGCCTGCGCGCGGCACACAAGCTCAAGCAACGCAGCGGAACCGCCAGAGGGGCGGAACTCGTGCTCGACAAAGTCCTGCCGATCGGCGGCGGCCTCGGTGGCGGAAGTTCGGATGCCGCCACGGTGCTCATCGTGCTCAACCGCCTGTGGGAGCTCAACCTCGGGCGCGACGAACTCATCGCACTGGCGCTCGAATTGGGGGCGGACGTGCCCGCTTTCGTGTTCGGCAGGAACGCGTTGGGCGAGGGCGTCGGGGAGCGTTTGACCCCGCTTTCCCTGCCCCCGGCCTGGTACCTGGTGCTCACCCCGCAAGTATCGGTTTCCACGAGAGAAATCTTCTCCCATCCCGCGTTGACACGGGATAGCAAAGCGCTCAAAATACCGCCCTTTTTCTCGTGGCAGGGCCGAAACGATCTTGAAGCAGTCGCCTGCGGCCTTTATCCGGCGGTGGCGGAACATCTTGCCTGGCTCAGGCGGCATGGCGATGCCCGCATGACCGGATCCGGTGCCTGCGTATTTGCCGAGTTCACAAGCGAGTCCGCCGCGCGCGCGGTGCACGAGCGTATGCCGCCTGAGATGAGAGGGTTTGTCGCGCGCGGGTTGGAGCACCATCCGCTCGCGGACTGGGTTCCGGCCCGCTGACCGATTTGCTGTGCGGTTGGGGAGTCGCCAAGTTGGTTAAGGCAGCGGATTTTGATTCCGCCATTCGAGGGTTCGAATCCTTCCTCCCCAGCCATTTTCACCCGAAGCGCTGACCTGAGACACATGGCAAACCTGCCGCCGAAAGTCCTGCTCGACAGGCTGATGATCTTCACCGGCAACGCGAACCCGCGCCTTGCGCAGGACGTCGCCAAGCACCTCGGCATCGGGCTTGGCCGCTCCATCGCGGACAAATTTTCCGACGGTGAGGTGATGGTCGAACTGCTCGAGAACGTGCGCGGCAAGGACGTGTTCGTGCTGCAGTCCACCTGCATGCCGACCAACGACAACCTGATGGAACTGCTGGTGATGGTCGACGCGCTCAAGCGCTCCTCGGCCGCGCGCGTCACCGCCGCAATCCCGTATTTCGGCTACGCGCGCCAGGACCGGCGGCCGCGCTCGGCGCGCGTCGCGATCAGCGCCAAAGTGGTGGCCAACGCGCTAACCGCGGTGGGTGTGTCGCGCGTGCTGACGATGGATCTGCACGCCGACCAGATCCAGGGTTTCTTCGACATTCCGGTGGACAACGTGTACGCCGCACCCGTGCTGCTCGGTGACGTGTGGAAAAAGCGCTACGACAACCTGATCGTGGTATCGCCCGACGTCGGTGGCGTGGTGCGCGCGCGCGCGCTTGCCAAGCGCCTCGAATCGGACCTTGCGATCATCGACAAGCGCCGGCCGCGCGCCAACGTTTCCGAGGTGATGAACGTCATCGGGGAAGTCGACGGGCGCACCTGCGTAATCATGGACGACATGGTCGATACCGCCGGGACGCTGTGCAAGGCGGCGCAGGTGCTGAAGGAACAAGGCGCGGTCAAGGTGGTGGCCTACTGCACGCACCCGGTGCTCTCGGGCGGCGCGGTCGCGCGCATCGCCGCGTCGGACATCGACGAGCTGGTCGTGACGGACACCATTCCATTGCGCGAGGATGCGCGCGCGTGCAGCAAGATCCGCCAGCTTTCGATCGCCGGTCTGCTCGCCGAGACCATCCTGCGCATCTTCAACGAGGACTCGGTGAGCTCGCTGTTCATCGAATAGGAAGTTCTTTCAACCCTGGCATGTGCCTGGTCGCGGGTGCGCGCCGGAAACCCCAAGGAGCAGCAATGAAGATCGAAATCAGTGCCAGCAAGCGAAAGCTGCAGGGAACGGGTGCGAGCCGCCGTCTGCGCAACGCGGGCCGCGTACCCGGCATCGTGTACGGCGGTACCCAACTCCCGGTCAACATCGAACTCGAGCACAAGGACCTCTATCACAAGATGAAAATGGAGGCCTTTCACGCTTCCATCCTCACGCTCGATCTCGAGGGCAGCAAGGAGCAGGTGTTGCTGCGTGCGTTCAACATGCACCCGTTCAAGCTGCAGGTCGCGCACATCGATTTCCAGCGCGTATCCAAGGACAAGAAGATTCACATGAAGGTGCCGCTGCACTTCGTGAACGCGGAGCTTTCGCCCGGAGTGAAAGAGCTGGGCGGCGTGGCGAGCCACGTGCTGAACGAACTCGACGTGAGCTGCCTGCCCGACGACCTTCCCGAGTTCATCGAGGTCGACCTCTCGGGCATGACGGTCGGCAAGTCGATCCACGTCAAGGAACTCAAGTTGCCCAACGGAGTGGAAGCGGTGCTGCACCGGAACGAGAACCCGGTCGTCGCTGCCCTGCTGATGCCGCAGTTGCAGACCGAGGAAGACCTGGCTGCCGAAGCCGAGGCCGTGCCGTCCGCGTCGGAAGTGCCGACCACCAAGCAGGAAGCCATGCCCGCCGATGCGGCCGCTGCCGACGAGAAGGGCGACAAGGTTGACAAGGGCGACAAGAAGGACAAGGGCGACAAGAAGGACAAGGGCGGCGACAAGAAAGACAAGAAGTAATCCGGCAAGTCCCGGAGCGGCGGGGGCAAGATGCCCCCCCGCTTCTTTATTCCATCGCAGCGTCTCAACCACACCATGCCCGGGATCAAACTCATCGTCGGCCTCGGCAATCCGGGGCGCGAGTACGAATCGACGCGTCACAACGCAGGCGCTTGGCTGGTCGGCCGCTTTGCCGCGCGCAGCAACGCGGCGCTGAAAAAGGACGCGCGCTATTTCGGCACTGTCGGACGCATCGACGGGCCGGCCGGAGCGGTGTTTCTGCTCGTGCCCTCGACCTACATGAACGCGTCGGGGCGCTCGGTGGGTGCGCTCGCGGGTTTCTTCAAGATTCCGTCCGCCGAAATACTCGTCGCGCACGACGATCTGGATTTCGCGCCGGGCACGGCGAAGATGAAACTCGGCGGCGGCGTGGCGGGACACAACGGCCTCAAGGACATCGCGGCGCGCCTCGGCACGCATGACTTCTGGCGGCTGCGCCTGGGCATCGGCCATCCTGGCGAGCGCGACGTGGTCGTCGACTACGTGCTCAGCAAACCTTCGCAGGATGACCGCATCCTGATCGAATCCTCGATCGAGCGCGCGCTGGAAGTGCTGCCGCTGATCGTCGCCGGTGACCTGCAGGGGGCGATGCTCAAACTCCACACGAAGGAAAAGCCTTGAGCGTCAAATGCGGCATCGTCGGCCTGCCCAACGTCGGCAAGTCGACCCTGTTCAATGCGCTCACCAAGGCGGGTATTGCGGCGGAAAACTACCCCTTCTGCACCATCGAGCCGAACGTCGGCATCGTGGCGGTGCCCGATGCGCGGCTGGCAAAACTCGCCGAGATCGACAAACCGCTCAAGGTGATTCCCGCCGCCGTCGAATTCGTCGACATTGCCGGACTGGTGGCGGGCGCCTCGAAGGGCGAGGGCCTCGGCAACAAGTTCCTCGCCAACATCCGCGAGACGGACGCCATTGCGCACGTCGTGCGCTGTTTCGAAGATCCGAACGTAGTGCACGTGACCGGCGCGGTCGATCCGGTCTCCGACATCGAAACCATCAATACCGAGCTGGCGCTCGCCGACCTCGCGAGCGTCGAAAAGCAGCTCTCGAAGAATTCCAAGTTGGCGAAGACAGGCGGGGACAAGGAGGCGCAGCGCCTCGTCGCGGTGCTGGAGAAGGCGCAGGCAGCGCTCGATCAGGCACAGCCGGTGCGCTCGCTCGATTGGGCGAAAGAAGAGCTCGTGATCCTGAAGCCGCTGTTCCTTCTGACGATGAAGCCTACGTTATACGTGGCCAACGTCGCCGAGCACGGCTTCAAGGACAACCCTTTCCTCGCAAGCGTCGAGGCGCACGCGGGGAAGGAAGGTTCGGGCGTGGTCGCCATCTCCGCGGCGCTCGAAGAGCAGATCGCGGACTTGAGCGACGACGACAAACAGATCTTCCTCGCCGACATGGGGTTGCAGGAGCCGGGTTTGAACAGGTTGATCCGTGCCGCGTATGGAGTGCTGGGCCTGCAGACGTTCTTTACCGCGGGGCCGAAGGAAGTTCGCGCCTGGACCGTGCATGTCGGCGACACCGCGCCCCAGGCGGCGGGCGTGATTCATACCGACTTTGAGCACGGCTTCATCCGTGCCGAGGTGACTGCGTACGACGACTACATCGCCTGCAAGGGCGAGCAGGGCGCGAAGGACAAGGGAAAACTGCGCGTGGAAGGCAAGGAGTACGTGGTGCAGGACGGGGACGTCATGCACTTCAGGTTCAACGTCTGACTCGCAACTCGCAGCGTCGCCGACACCGGCGCTGCGCACTGGCCGCTTCGCAGCATTTGAACCGTCTCGATCTGGAACTCCAGCGTGAACTGCACCCTCTTGCACTTCGACATTTCCGCTCTCGTTGCCGAAAGTTTAGTCGCTCAGCAAGGGATACGTTTTCGGGGGCAAGGTCACCAGGCTCATGCCTTCGGGGAACAACTCCCGGAGAATTTCGCCAAGATGGGGCGGATTGTGCATGCGCGCGATAACGTGCTCCTATGTACTTTCATCGGCCGCGGGCAGATGGCGCCGCAGATCCGTCGCGTCATGAAGGAGGCGCAAGACCTCGATCACGTCGCGGTCCGGAGTACGCCCGACGCGGAACATGACGAAATGGCGCCCATTGCGGCCCTTGCGGGCGACGTGAAGCGTGAACAGCCCCTTCAGGATGTCGTCTCGCTTTCTCGCACCGACGACGGTCGGGCCGGCCGTCAGATCATTCAGCGCCGCCAAAAGCGTGTCGGCGTAGATGCGCGCTTGTGCCGCGCCGAATTGGGCCAAGGTCCAGCGCACGACCTCCTCGAAGTCGGCCTCGGCGGTTGCCGTCAGGCGGACCGTCCAGGGGCGCGCTCCTGCGCTCACTTCCGGCGTATCGCCGAAGGCTTCCCGGCGATCGCCTTATTGGCAATCGCGGTCAAATGACGACTGAGCGCGGCTGGCGATTCGAAGCTCCCATAGCGTCCGCGATCGACGTCGGCCATCCCGATGCGCGCGGCCTCGCGCAGGGCTTGGAGTCGGGCACCGTCCTCTGCCTCGCGATCCTCGATCAGGCGCAGCCCTTCGCGCAGCACTTCGCTTGCGTTTTGGTAGCGTCCGGTGGCCACGAGCTTTTCGACGAGATGTGCCTGGTGGTCGGTGAGGACGACATTACGCGTCGGCATGTGAATTCCGCGAGCATCATTGACTGTTGGCATAATATGCCAAAGGCATCCGGTTCGACAAGCTCCGGCCTGAGAGGCAAGCGTGCTGGAAGATCCGTCTTTGAGACTCTTGAATTGGTAGAACCTGACTTGGCTTGAGGGCGAGCCCGGCATGGGGGTGAACGTCAAGCTGACTCATCGGGCTCGGCTCACGTGTCGAACTGGCGGTGACGCTGAGGCGTCTGAACGCCATATTGCCGGGCTGGGGAAGAAAGTCGTCCACTGATCCGGCTAGAATGCCGTCAGGAGGGACCGATGGACGCGCTCGCGCAATACCTCGCCAAACCCTGGCTGCGCCACTATCAAAAGGGCGTACCTGCCACGGTGGAGGTGCCGCTCAAGTCGGTGCCGCAGGCATTTGACGAAGCCTGCGCGCGCGATCCCGGTCGGCGCGCGGTCGTGTTTTATGGTCGTGAGATCACGTATCGGGAGCTGCGCGACGCGACCGACCGCCTCGCGCACGCGTTGGCAGAGCTGGGCTTGAAGAAGGGCGATCGCGTGGCGCTGTTCCTGCTCAACAGCCCGCAGTTCATCATCGCGTACTTCGCGGTGCTCAAGTGCGGCGCTACAGTGACGCCGATCAGCCCGGTGTACACGAGCCACGAGGTGCGCTACCAGCTCGCCGACAGTGGCGCGCTGGCGGTGATCTGCCAGGACATACTCTTGGAAAAGGTAGAGAAATCCGGCGCGACGCTCGATTTCGCGGTGCTCACCAACGTCAACGAGTACCTGCCGGCGTTGAAGCGGCTCCTCGGCAGGAAGGCGCCCGCAGTCCCTGCGGCACCGAATCGCTACTGGCTGCAGGACCTGCTCAAGGCGCATCCGCCGCAGCCGCCTGCGGTGCGGATCGATCCGAAGACGGATATCGCCGTGCTTCCGTACACCGGCGGCACCACCGGAAACCCGAAGGGCGTGATGCTCACGCACTACAACCTGATCGCTGCGCAGGCCGCATCGCAGGCGGCGTTTCCGGCATTCGAATTCGGCAAGGAAGTGGTCCTCGCGTTCCTGCCTTTTTTCCACATCTACGGGCAGGCGGTGATCATGCTGGGGGGGCTGACGCAAGGCAGCCTGCTGGTGTTGTTCACCAATCCGGACACTGAAGCGATCCTCGCGGCGATGGAGCGCTACAAAGCGACGGTGTTCTACGGGGTGCCGACGCTCTACGAGTACCTGAAGGACCACAAGGACACCAACAAAGCGGACTGGAAACGGCTCAAGCTCGTGCTTTCGGGCGCCGACACCCTGCACGAATCGACGATGCAGGACTGGGCGAAGCGGACCGGCTCGAACATCATCGAGGGCTACGGGTTGTCCGAGACCTGCGCTGCAAGCCATGTCAATCCTCTCGACCGGCCGAAGGCCGGCTCCTTCGGCTGCCCCGTACCCAATGTGCTCGCCGCGGTGCTCGATCCGGAAACGCGCGTTTTCGTGCCGCCGGGTGAAACCGGAGAACTCGTGCTTGCGGGACCGAACGTCATGCTCGGGTACTGGGGCAAGCCCGATGAGACCGCGCGCGTCTTCTTCGAGGCGGGTGGGGTGCGCTGGATGCGTACCGGCGACATCGTGCGCATGGACGAGGAGGGGTACTTCCATTTCTACGACCGCTCCAAGGACCTGATCAAGTACAAGGGCTACTCGATCTTCGCCAAGGACGTCGAGGACGTGCTCTACGGACACCCGCAGGTGAAGGCCGCGGGGGTAATCGGCGTGCCCGATCCTGCGGTCGGACAGCTGATCAAGGCGATCGTCGTGCTGCAGGGCGACGCCCGCGGCAAGCTTTCGGAGGATGAGATCAAGACCTATTGCCGCGAGAAGCTGGCCGAGTATAAGGTGCCGCACCTGGTCGAGTTCCGCGGGGAGCTGCCCAAGACCGACGTCGGCAAGGTTTCGCGCCGCGAGCTGCGCGAAGAGCATTAGCGATGACTGTTCCGTTCTTTGCGGTCGAAGGCATAACCAAGCGCTTCGGCGGGCTCACGGCGGTGGGAGACGTGAGCTTCGAATTGCGTCGCGACCAGATCGTCGGCCTGATCGGCCCCAACGGCGCGGGCAAGACGACGTTGCTGAGGCTGATCACCAAGATTCTCCGCCCGGACGCAGGCCGTATCGTCATCAATGGCGAGGACCTCACCACGCTCAAGCCCTGGGATGTGGTGCGGCGGGGCATCGCCGGGACGTTCCAGAACACCCGCCCGTTCCGGCACTTGCCGATCATCGCCAACGTCATGGTGCCCCTGTTGGCGCCGCGGGCGCGCAGCCGCGGCGAATGGGTGAAGAAGATCGAGGCCAAGGCGATGGACGCGCTCGAGTTCGTCGGCATTTCCGATATGGCGCTGGAGCCCGCTTCAGCCCTCTCGCAGGGGGACTTGAAGCGTCTCGAGGTGGCGCGCGCGATCGCGACCGAGCCGGAACTGCTGCTTCTCGACGAGCCGCTGGGCGGTCTCAACCCCGCCGAATCGGAACTGCTCGCGCGCTCGATCCGGCGGCTGCACAAGGGCGGGCGCTTTGGGCGCCTGCACTCGGAGGGGCCGGCGGTGCTGATGATCGAGCACAAGCTGAAGGAACTGATGTCGATCGTCGACCGCGTGATCGTGCTCGATCATGGCGAGCTGATCGCCGATGGCACGCCGGCGGAAGTCGTCAAGGATCCGAAAGTGATCGAGGCCTACCTGGGGAGCGAGAGTGGGCTTGCTGCTTGAGGTTGGAAATCTTTCCGTTCGCTATGACAGGGCTCAGATCCTGAGCGGGGTTTCGCTCGAGGTCGGCGCAGAAGAATTCGTCGGGCTCGTCGGCCCCAATGGAGCAGGCAAGTCCACGCTGCTGCGGGCGATCTCGGGGCTGGTGAATTTCGAAGCCCGCATGAAGCGCGGCACCACCGGGGAGATTTTGCTCGAGGGCGAGGTGCGCTTCGACGGCGAGCGGATCGATTCACTCGCGCCGCACGAGATCCGCAGGAAAGGGCTGGTGCTTTGCCCCGAGCGCAGGCGACCGTTTCGCGAGTTGAGCGTGCTCGAGAATCTGATGGCCGGCGCCTATCTCGCCTCCGGCAGCACCGGTACCGGCGCGCGGCTCGAGCGCGTGTTTGCGCTTTTTCCGCAGCTCGCCGAGCGCAGCGGCCAGATCGCCGGCACGCTCTCGGGCGGCGAACAGCAGATGCTCGCGATCGCGCGGGCGCTGATGTTCGAGGCG
Organism: Betaproteobacteria bacterium; assembly: GCA_016195915.1. GTDB lineage: Bacteria > Pseudomonadota > Gammaproteobacteria > Burkholderiales > SG8-39 > JADGRQ01. The sequence continues at coordinate 90,557 of JACPYS010000014.1, forward strand.
AAGCTCCTGTGCATCGATGAGCCCTCGCTCGGGCTCGCGCCGAAGATCCGCGGGGAACTCTTCGCGGCGATCGCCAGGGTGCACGAAGGGGGCGTGCCGGTGCTGCTCGTCGAGCAGGAAGTCGGCCAGGCGTTCCGCATGTCTAAGCGCAACTACGTGCTCTCGCAGGGCAAGATCATCGCGCACGGCCCCTCCGCCCAGCTCATGGCGGACGAGACGCTACGTGCCAGCTATCTCGGTCTGTAGCGAAGACTTTGCAGCGCCGCGCCGCACAGGCGGCACGCGCTGCGCCAGGCGCGGTTGCGCTGCTTACAGCGCGGGCAGGCGGTTTCGATCCGGTCGCGTACCCAGGGCGAAAGACCGCGCGGCATGAAAAGCAGCACCAGCAGCACGATCACCGCAAAGATCAGCAGCCGCAATTCGCCGAATGCCTTGAAGCTTCCCAGCCATTCGGTGAGCGGGTACAGGATGAACACCGCAGCGACGGGGCCATAGATCGTCGCCACGCCGCCGAAAATCCCCCAGATCACCACCTGGAAGGAGAGCGCGGTCTCGAGCGTCGAGGGGCCGGCGACGCGGATGTAGTGCGCGAACAGCGCGCCCGCGAGCCCGGCCGCAAAGGCCGAGACTGCGAACACGGTAAGCTTGTAGCGCGGCGTGTTGATGCCCGAGGCGCGCGCCGCGACCTCGTCATCGCGGATCGCGTGCAGCACCAGGCCGAATTTCGAATCCGCGATCAGCCACAGCCCGAATACCACAGCGAGCATCGCGAGCACTGCAACGTAGTAGTTCGCGGTGACTGTCGTCGCCAGGCGTCTGAGTCCCGAGACGCCGAGCTCGCCGCCCGAGAAATCCGGGAAGGCGAACAGCAGGCCCAGGGCAATCAGCGGGAATGCGAGGGTCGCGAGAGAAAGGTATGAGCCGCGCAGACGCAGGCACAGGTAACCGACCACCACGCCGAATCCGGTCGCAACGAGCGCACCGATCCACACCGTGACCCAGGGCGTCACGCCGAACTTGAGCGAGACGAGCGCCGAGGCGTAAGCGCCCGCGCCGAAGAACAGCGCGTGCCCGAAATTCACCTGCCCGGTGTAGCCGGCAAGCAGGTCCCAGCTCGCCGCGAACATCGCGAACAGGCAGGTGAGCGTGACGATTCTCAGGACGTATGGATCGCCGTACACGTACGGCAGCACGAGCAGCGCGAGCGCCCAGGCGAGAACGGCGGTGCGAGACGGTAGCACGAATACCTCGTTCTTCAGCTCCGCCCAGCCGCGCCGGAGGAAATACATCAAATCGCCTTCCCTGCGTACATCAGCGTTCCTCTTCGAACGCGACGCCGTACAGTCCCTCGGGCCGTACCAGCAGTACCAGCACCATGATCGAGAGCGCCACCGCGCCCTTCAGAAACGCGCCCGCCGGAAGCGCAAACACGGTGATCGCCTCGACGTAACCGATGACGAGCGCGCCGATCAGGCTTCCCTTGAGGCTCCCCAGGCCGCCCAGCACCACGATCGCCAGCATCGTCACCAGCGGCGCGAGCCACATGAACGGATCGACCACGTACACCGGCGCCACCACGACCCCGGCGATCGCCGCGAGCGCCACCGAAATCGCGACCGTCGCCATCGCGACGCGCTCCACGTTCATGCCCATCAGGCTCGCCACTTCGATGTCGTTCGCGGTGGCGCGAATCGCGAGCCCAAGGCGCGTGCGGTACAGCAATGCCCAGGTCGCGACCAGCATCAGCGCCGCAACCACCAGAATGAGCAGGCGCTGGTAGGGAACGCTCACGCCGGCGAGGCTCACCACGCCGTCCAGTGTCGATGGAATGCCGAGGTAGTGTCCGCCGAACGAAAACAGCATCAGTTCCTGGAACACCAGCGCAAGTGCGATGGTCGCGATCAGCACCGCCGACTCATGCTCGCGCACCGGCTCGATCACGAGCCGGTAGCAAAGCACCGAGAACAGGGTCACCGCCGCGACCGAAACGATGCCGGAAACCGCAAAGCCCAGGCCCGCTTTCACCAGCAGGCTGTAGAAGCAGTACGCGGCGAGCATGTAAAACGCGGTGTGCGCGATGTTGACGATGCGCGCGACGCCGAAGATGAGCGAGAAGCCGATCGCCAGCAGCGCGTACACGCCGCCGTTCACCAGCCCCGTGACGAGAATGTCCTGTAACATCGGATAAGAACCGGGCGCGCCTCGCGGCACGCCCGTTCCTCACTGCGGCGCGGCGCTCACCGCGCAGGCATCTTGAACGGCTGCATGCCTTTCACCTGCGGCGGCCAGAACGGCACCTTCTTGCCGTCCTGCCACTGCACGCCGATACCCGCAGTCTTGCCCACCTCCCAGATCAGGTCGTGACGCTTGTCCCACGACGCGGTTGCAGCCGTGCCGACGTGCTCCATCTTCTCCAGCACCGGAACGAGCTTGTCGGCATCCGTGGTGCCCGCCTGCTCGATCGCCGCCTTGAGCACCATGATCGCGTCGTAGGTCGCGGCAGTGTAGGTCGGGGCCTTCTTGTAGCGCTCCTTGAACGCGCGCACGAACGGGATGGTCTTTGGCGTCATCTCCACCTCGGAGTAGGTATCGAGCGTGGAGACAAAGTTGCCCTTGCCTGCCGTCGCGGCCCAGAACTCGTCCTTCTGGCCTTCGACGTTGATGCCGAACGCTACCGCCTTCATGTTGCGCTCGCCCATCTGGCGCCCGAGGGAGATGCCAACCGGGCCCGAGAGCAGCGTAAAGACGATATCCGCCCCCGCGCGCTCGATCGCCGAGAGTTCGGCCGTCACGTCGGTCGCCACCGCGGAAGGCTGCCAGGTGCCCACCACTTCCATCTTCATCTTGGGCAGCGTCGCCTGCAGGGCTTTCATGATCGGTTCAGTCCACACCGTCTTCTCGGCAACGATGGCGACCTTCGGTTGGTCTTTCTTCAGGGACTGCCGCATCTGGTCGCCGATCGAGCCGAGGATCGCCACCAGCGAGCGGAACAGGTCGGGAGACTTGGTCGGCGTGACCCGGAACCAGTATTTGTAGCGATCGTAGTTCTTCTCCACGTTCTCGCCGAGCCTCGCGTCGGCGGCCCCGGCGCCGAGGAAGATCTTCTTGCTGTCCATCGCGATTTCCTGCATCGCGAGCACCGCTTCGGAGCGGAAGCCGCCGATCAGGAAATCGGCCTTGTCGCGCGAGATGACCCGCTCGGTCGCGTTGGTCGCGTCGGGCACCGACTGCACCTCGTTGGTGTCGGCGCGGATCAGCTCAACCTGCATCTTCCTGCCGCCGACCGCGATGCCGCCCGCCTTGTTGATCTCGTCGCGCGCCATCTCCGCGCCCGCCCAGTGGTTCTCGCCTTGCACGAACGCCATCGGCCCGAGGATCGCGAACTTGACGGTGCCCTGTCCTTGTGCAGTGGTCGCGGCAGCGAGCAGCGCGACCGCCATGAGAAACGAACGCATCATCGCTTCCTCCTTGTGGTTGGTTTGGAATGGGTTGCGGATTCGATGTTACGCAGTATATGCCCGGAGCCGGCTTGCGCCGGGTCTGAACGCGCCGCACGCTCCGTGGCGGCGGGGAATCAATCCCCGTGCTGCGCCCGCAGTTCAGCCACAGACTCCGGATTGACCAGCGAGCTGAGGTCGCCCGCGTCCTCGCCGAGGTAGGCGGCGCGGATCACGCGGCGCATTATTTTCATGTTGCGGGTCTTCGGCAAGTCGGAGACGAAACGCACGTCCTTCGGCCGGAAGGCGACGCCCAAGCCGTGTACCACAACTTGCGAGAGTTCCGCTCTCAGCGTTTCGCTGCCCACGATGCCCGGTTTCAGGGAACACACCAGCACCAGCGCCGAGCCCTTGATCCGATCGGGCACGCCCACCGCAGCGGCCTCGGCGAGCTTGCCGGTTCCCATCAGCAGCGCCTCGATCTCCGCCGGCCCGGTGCGCTTGCCCGCGATCTTGAGTGTGTCGTCGGACCTACCATGGATGTACCAATGCCCGTCGGCGTCGCGGCTGGCGAAATCGCCGTGATGCCAGACATTCTTCCAGGTGCTCCAGTAGTTCTGAATATAGCGTTCACTGTCCTTCCACAGACCCATCGTCAGGCCGAAGACCGGGCGGCGCATCACGAGCTCACCGACGGTCCCCGGCGGTACGGGCCGCCCGGATTCGTCGAAGATGTCCGCACCGGTGCCGGGAACCGGGGTATTGAAGCTGCAGGGCTTGAGCGGGCGTATCACGCAGCAGGCGAGGATGCCCATCATCTCGGTGCCGCCAGAGAAATTGAGCAGCGGCACGCGGCACTTTCCCACGCGCTCGAACAGCCACCGCCACGCATCCGGCGTCCAGGGCTCGCCGCTCGAGACCATGATGCGCAACGCTGAAAGGTCATGCGTCTTCCACGGCTCGCTTCCCTGCGCGATGAAGGTGCGCGCCGTCGTGGGCGCGATGCCGAGATAGCTCACGCGATGCTCGGCGGTCAGGCGCCACATCCGGTTCGGATCGGGAAAATTCGGCGCTCCCTCGACGAGGATCAGTGTCGCACCCACGATCGGCGTCGCAAGAACGATCAACGGCCCGACCACCCACCCCATGTCCGTCATCCACAGCAATCGGTCGTCCGCGCGCAAATCCATGCACAGCGACAGGTCCATCACGATCTTTGCCATGAATCCGGTATGCCCGTGGACCACTCCCTTGGGTTTGCCGGTTGTGCCGGAGGTAAATACGAGCAGGTACGGCGCATCCGCGTCCATCTCTTCGGTGGGCGCATCGTCGCGCTGGTTCGCGCGCAGTTCGTGCCACCAATGGTCGCGGCCGTCGGTCCAGGCGATTCGGTTGCCTGCGCGCCGCACAACTACCACGTGCTTCACTGCGCTCACCTGCGCCAGCGCCTCGTCGGCAATGGCCTTCGCATCGACCAGTTTCCCGCGCCGGGTGGTGCCATCCGCCGTGATGAGCACCAATGCCTGCGCGAGTTCCAGCCGCGCGACCATGGCCTCCGCACCGAAGCCGGAAAACAGCGGCATCATGATCGCACCGATCTTCGCGCCCGCGAGCATCGCGATCATCGCCTCCGGCACGTTGGGCAGGTACATCGCAACCACGTCGCCGCGCGAAACGCGCAGCGCGCGTAACGCCCCCGCGCAACGGCAGACCTCGCGGTCGAGATCGCGATACGTGTAATCCTTGCGGGCGCCGTCCTCGCCTTCCCAGACCAGCGCGAGCTTGTCGTAGCTCGAGGTACCGCGCCACCGGTCGATCGCGTTCAGTGTAATGTTGGTGGTGGCGCCGACGCACCATTTCGTCCAGGGCAGCCCCGCAGTTTCGTCGATCGTGCGCGTGTACGGCCGATAGAAACGGTAATCGAGATGCTTCAGCAAGCCTTCGAAGAACCAGCCGGGCTCCGTATCGGCGCGGCGCAGCAGTTCCTCGTAGCTTGCAACGCCCAGCGTCCGCATGAACGCCGCCATGTTCGAGGCGGCGGCCTGCTGCGGGTCAGGCTGCCACGCAATCTCGGGAATCGCTGACAAGCTCGAGCGCTTACTTGTCGATCCCTGCGATCAGAACGTACTTCACCTCGAGATATTCCTCGAGACCGTACTTCGCTCCCTCGCGGCCGAGCCCGGACTGTTTCACCCCGCCGAAAGGCGCGATCTCGGTGGACAGGATTCCGGAGTTCACGCACACCATCCCCGTTTCCATCTGCTCGGCGACGCGGAAGATGCGCCCGATGTCGCGCGAGTAGAAGTAGCCCGCAAGGCCGAACTCGGTGTTATTGGCGAGGCGGATCGCTTCGGGTTCGTCCTTAAAGCGGATCAGCGGCGCGACCGGACCGAAGGTCTCCTCGAAGGACACCTGCATTTCCGGCGTCACGCCGGTGATCACCGTGGGCTCGAAAAACAGTCCGCCCTTCGCGTGCCGCCTTCCTCCGAGCACCACCTTCGCTCCCTTGGCGGTGGCATCGGCGACGTGGCTCTCGACCTTCTTCATCCCCTGCTCGTCGATCAGCGGGCCGATCACCACGCCCGGCTCGTTGCCGGCGCCGACCTTGAAGCCCTTCACTTTCTCCGCCAGTTTTGCGGCGAAGGCGTCGTAGACATTGTCCTGCACGTAGATGCGGTTGGCGCAAACGCAGGTCTGCCCGGCGTTGCGGTACTTGCTCGCGATCGCGCCTTCGACCGCGGCATCGATGTCTGCATCATCGAACACGATGAACGGTGCGTTGCCACCAAGTTCGAGCGAGAGCTTCTTCACCGTATCGGCCGACTGGCGCATCAGCGTGCGGCCGACTTCGGTCGAGCCGGTGAATGAGAGCTTGCGCACCACCGGGTTCGCGCACAGCTCCCCTCCGATCGCCGCCGCGCCGCCGGTCACGATGTTGAGCACGCCCTTGGGGATGCCGGCACGCTCGGCGAGTTCCGCCATGGCGAGCGCGGAAAAAGGCGTCTGTTTGGCGGGCTTGAGGACGACGGTGCAACCCGCGGCGAGCGCGGGCGCGGCCTTGCGCGTGATCATCGCGTTGGGGAAATTCCAGGGCGTGATCATCGCGGCCACGCCGATCGGTTGCTTGATGACGAGGATTCTCCTGTCCGCCTGGTGCTGCGGAATCACGTCGCCGTATGCGCGCTTGCCTTCCTCCGCGAACCATTCGATGAACGAGGCGCCGTAGGCGATTTCGCCGCGCGCTTCCGCGAGCGGCTTGCCCTGCTCGGCCGTAAGCAGTTGAGCGAGATCCTCCTGGTGCTGCATCAGGAGGTTGAACCAGCGCAGCAGAATAGCGTGGCGCTCCTTCGCGGTTTTCGCGCGCCAGGCAGGCCAGGCCGCGTTCGCGGCGTCGATCGCGCGGCGCGTCTCCGCGGCACCCATGTCGGGAATCGTGCCAAGGACTTCGCCGTCGGCCGGGTTGGTGACGGGAAGGCTGTTACCGCTGTCGGCGTCGGCCCACTGGCCGTCGATGTAGCACTGCTCGCGAAACAGCTTCGGATCTTTCAGGGGAATGGCCGGGAGTCCGGCGCGTGTCGGGGCGTTCATGGTTTGCTCCGCAATGGGCAGATTCGTCAAGGATGAAACACTGCATTTTACCGCAGCGGCAAGAGATTTCGCCGAATGGTGCGGCGCAACGTGCATGCGAAGTGGGTAACGCATAGCATGCGCCTCTCATGCGAGGGAGGAAGGGAAATGATTGAATTCGTCGTCAACGGTAAACGGGCGCGCGCGGACGTACCGGGGGATACGCCACTGTTGTGGGTGCTCCGCGATACGTTGGGAATGACCGGCACGAAATTCGGCTGCGGCCAGGCGCTGTGCGGCGCGTGCACTGTGCACCTGGATGGCCAACCGGTGCGATCATGTACTACGCCGGTTTCGGCCGCGGCGGGTAAGAAGGTCGCGACCATCGAAGGTATCGGCGCGACGCCGATCGGCAAGAAGGTCCAGGCGGCGTGGACCGCGCTCGACGTGCCGCAGTGCGGGTATTGCCAGTCTGGCCAGATCATGAGCGCAGTCGCTCTATTGAGCGAGAATCCGAAGCCTAGCGACGCCGACATCGACAAGGCGATGGACGGGAATATCTGTCGCTGTGGTACCTACAACCAGATTCGCGCGGCCATCAAGGATGCGGCGAAATCGATGACTAAGGGGGCGTGATCATGAGCGCCATGCACAACGAATCGCGCCGCGATTTTCTGAAGATCTCCGCGCTGGCCGGAGGCGGGCTGCTGCTCGGTTTTGCAATCCCGGGCGCCTCGCGTTTCGCGCAGGCTGCCGGGGAATTCAAACCCAATGTCTTCATCCGCATCACGCCCGACAACCGTGTCACCGTGATCTGCGGTCTGTCGGAAATGGGGCAAGGCGTGCATACGGCGATTCCGATGCTGGTGGCAGAGGAACTCGATGCCGACTGGTCGAAAATCAAAGTCGAGCAGGCGCCTGCCGATCCGGCGTTCAAGAACCCGTTCATGGGTTTCCAGGCGACCGGCGGCTCGAGCTCGGTGCGCGCCAACTGGGAACCGATGCGCAAGGCCGGCGCCACCGCGCGCGCAATGCTGATTGCTGCTGCCGCCGAGACTTGGAAAACGGACAAGTCGGAGTGCCGCGCTGCGAATGGCATGGTGGTGCACAAGAGCGGCAAGAAGCTTTCCTACGGCCGGTTGGCCGCGAAGGCGGCGGAACAGCCGGTACCCGCGGAGGTCAAGCTGAAGGATCGGAAGGATTTCGGCATTCTCGGCAAGGGCGCAAAGCGGCTCGACACGCCTGCAAAGGTCAATGGTTCGGCGATGTTCGGCATGGACGTACGCGTGCCGGGAATGCTGACGGCGGTGGTCGCGCGCGCACCGGTCGCGGGCGGCAAGGTTGCGAGCTTCAATGCCGACAAGGTCAAGGCAATGTCCGGTGTGAAGAACGTCGTGCAGATCGGGTCGGGTGTGGCGGTGGTGGCCGACAGCTACTGGAACGCCAAGCAAGGCCGCGACGCGCTGGAAATCAAGTGGGACGACGGCGCGGGTGCGTCGCTCTCGAGCGAGGGCATTCGCAAGACATTCGGCGAACTCGCCGAGAAGGAGGGGACCGTCGGTATCAAGGCGGGCGACGCAAGCACCGCCCTCGCGGGTGCCGCGAAGAAACTCGAGGCGGTGTACGAAGCGCCGTATCTCGCCCACGCCTGCATGGAGCCGATGAACTGCACCGCGTCGGTGACGGCCAACGGTGTAGAAATCTGGGGCAGCGTGCAGGCCCCCGGCCTCCTGCAGATCATTCTCTCGCAAGTCGCCGGCGTGAAACCCGAGCAGGTGAAGGTCGCCACGACGATGCTGGGCGGCGGCTTCGGACGCCGCTTCGGCCTCGACTTCGCGATCGACGCCGTGCTTACCTCGAAAGCGGTGGGCGCTCCGGTGCACGTTGTGTTTCCGCGCGAGGACGACATCAAGGCGCACCACTACCGCCCGGCATCCGTTGCCAAATTCCAGGGCGCACTGGATGCAGCCGGCAACCCGGCCGCCGCGCGCATCCATGCGGTCTGCTCGTCGATCTCCGATGCGGCGCACATGCCGTACGAGGCGAACGGGCTTCCACCCATGAAGGGCGTCGACGGTTTTTCGGTCGAAGGCCTGACGGAGTGGCCCTACGCGACACCCAACCTGCAGGTCGAATGGACCAAGAACGAGCCGCCGGTCGGCGTCTGGTTTTGGCGCTCGGTCGGCCACTCGCAGAACATATTTTTCGTCGAGGGATTCGTCGACGAAATGGCGGTCGCGGCGGGCAAGGATCCTTACGAATACCGTCGCGCACTGCTTGGCAAGAACCCGCGCTACAAGGGAGCGCTCGAACTCGCCGCGAACAAGGCCGGTTGGGGCAAGCCCCTGCCTGCTGGTCGTGGGCGCGGCATCGCGGTCGGCCTGTCGTTTGGCAGCTTCGTCGCGGAAGTTGCCGAGGTGTCCGTCGCCAAGGATGGAAAGCTGCGGGTGCATCGCGTAGTTTGCGCGGTCGATTGCGGCAGCACGGTCAACCCGGAGATCGTCAAGCGGCAGATGGAGAGCGCAATCGTCTTCGGCCTGTCCGCTGCGCTCTATGGCGAGATTACCTTCAAGGATGGCAAAGTCGAGCAGTCGAACTTCAATGACTATCCGGTGCTGCGTATGAGCGAAATGCCGAAGGTCGAGGTACATATTGTGCCGAGTATGGAGGCGCCCGGCGGCGTCGGTGAGCCGGGACTGCCGCCGTTGGCGCCGGCGGTGGTTAACGCGGTTTTCGCTGCGACGGGCAAGCGTCTGCGCAAGTTGCCGCTACGCATGGTGTAGCGGATCGCGCTTCGCTACGATACGAAAAACCCGCTACGGCGGGCTTTTCGTACGTACGTACCGCCCGCCGCGACGTTAAACGGCATGAACTAGAACGTCCCCGGATACTGCCCACCGTCGAGGAGCACATTCTGGGCAGTGTAGAAACCGGCCTGCGCGCTGCACAGAAACGCGCAGAATTCGCCGAATTCCTCCGGCGTGCCGAAGCGTCCGGCCGGAATGCCTCCCAACAGGACTTTCACCTGCTCGTCGAAGCTTCTGCCGGTCTTCTTCGCATTGGTCTCGGTGTTTCCGCGCAGCCGGTCGGTCATGAACCGCCCGGGGAGCAGGTTGTTGATGGTGACGTTGTGCTGCGCGACCTGGCGCGCAATGCCGGCGACGAATCCGGTGAGTCCGCTGCGCGCGCCGTTTGAAAGCCCCAAGTCGGCAATCGGCGCTTTCACCGCGCCCGAGGTGATGTTGACGATGCGGCCGAACTTGCGCGCGATCATTCCGTCCACCGTCGCCTTGATCAGCTCGATCGGCGTGAGCATGTTGGCGTTGATCGCCTTGAGCCAGATCTCGCGGTCCCATTCGCGGAAGTCCCCGGGCGGCGGGCCGCCGGCGTTGTTCACCAGGATGTCCGGATTCGGGCAGGCGGCGAGCAGTTGCACGCGGCCCTCGGGCGTGGTCACGTCGCAGGCGATCGCCGCCACCATCACGCCGCAGTCGCGGCGAATCTCCTCGGCGGTCGCCTCGAGCGCTTCCCGGCCGCGCGAGTTGATCACCAGATTTGCCCCATCGCGCGCGAGCGCTGCGGCGCAGCCCTTGCCCAGGCCCTTCGATGCCCCGCACACGATGGCGCTCTTCCCGCGTATTCCAAGGTCCATACTCAGCCCCCTTTCTGTTTGAGTGAAACGAGCAGCACACCGGAAATCACCAGCATCCCTCCGGCCATCTGCAGCCAGGTGAAGGGCTCATCGAGCCCCAGCGCGCTGGTAATCGCCACGCTCACCGGGCCGACCGCGGCGATCAGCGCAAAGTGGTTCGCGCCGACGCGTTTGAGCGCTTCGGCGACGAGAAAGCCGGGTACGACAGTGCTGAACGTCGCCATGACCGCGGCATACCACCAGACGGAGGACGGCAGGTCGAGCGCCGAGACGGGCTCCAGGATGAAAAACTGGAGCGCAACCGGCAGAGTGGAAACGATCATCGTGTAGGCAGTGAAGCGCATCGAACCGACTCGCTTGATCAACTCGCCGCCTGCCACGAGGTAAATCGCATAGGTCAGCGCGCAACAGAAGATCAACAGCGCGCCGAACAGGAACTGCCGGTCCTGCGCCCCCCCGCCGGTCTGGTTCAACACCACCAACGCAATGCCCGCATAGGTCATGGCGAGCGCCGCGAGTTCACGGCGGGCCGGCCGTTTGTGCAGGAAAAGGAATGAGAGCACAAGTACCAGCGTGGGGTACGCGAACTGGATCAGTCGGCCGACGCCTGCACCGACATGCTGCAGGCCGAGAAAATCGAGCAAGCTCGAAAGGTAATAGCCGACGAAACCGAGCCCGGCGACCGCCGCCCAGTCCCGCCCTGTCAAACCCGGTTTCTGATAGCGCAGCCACCACGCAATCACCGCAAAGAAAGGCAGTGCGATCGCCATGCGCAGGAACAGCAGCGTGGTCGGGTTGACCGGGTGCCCCGCCGCCGTCGGCACCGCGTACGCCAGCTTGATCAGGATCGGGCGAAACGAGAACCCGATCACCCCGGCGAGCGCGAACGCGACACCCCACCAGCGGTAGGCGGCGGCACTCAACCCCGTTACCGGCGCTTGCCGAGGATCGAGCCGAGCACGCCGCGCAATACCTGCCGCCCGAGTTCGGAGCCGATCGTGCGCGCGGCGCTCTTGGCAATCGCTTCGACCAGGCCCTGTGATTGCTTGCCCCCGCGCGGACCGGTCTTGCCGAACAGCACATCGGAGAGCAGGCCGCCACCGGCCGAGCGCTGCTGCTCCTCTCCCTGCTGCGGTGCGCCCGCGGGCCCGGCGTGCTTTTCCTCCGCACGGGCCTTGAGCTTCTCGTAGGCCGACTCGCGGTCGACCGCCTTTTCGTAATGCCCGAACAGGGTCGAGGACCGGATCACGGCGGTGCGTTCCGCCGCGTCGATCGGGCCGAGTTTCGATCCGGGCGGCACGATCTGGGCGCGCTCGACCATGCCCGGCCGGCCCTTTTCGTCGAGCAGCGACACCAGCGCCTCGCCCACCGCGAGCTCCGTGATCACCTGTTCGGCCTTGAGCTTCGGATTCGGGCGCAGTGTTTCCGCGGCCGCCTTGACGGCCTTCTGGTCCTTCGGGGTGAAGGCGCGCAGCGCGTGCTGCACGCGGTTACCGAGTTGCCCGAGCACCGACTCGGGTATGTCGAGCGGATTCTGCGTGACGAAGTAGACGCCGACACCTTTCGAGCGGATCAGGCGCACCATCTGCTCGATCTTGTCGAGCAGCGCCTTGGGCGCCTCGTTGAACAGCAGGTGCGCCTCGTCGAAGAAGAACACCAGTTTCGGTTTGTCCACGTCCCCGACCTCCGGCAGGTGCTCGAACAGTTCGGCGAGCATCCACAACAGGAAAGTCGAGTAGAGCTTGGGAGAGTTGAGCAGTTTGTCCGCCGCGAGGATGTTGACCACCCCGCGGCCGCGCTCGTCGGTTTGCATCAGGTCCGCGATGTCGAGCATCGGCTCGCCGAGGAATCTGTCCGCGCCCTGGTTCTCGATCGTGAGCAGTCCCCTCTGTATTGCGCCGATCGAGGCTGCCGAGACGTTGCCGTACGCGGTGGTGAATTCGGCCGCGTTTTCCCCCACGTATTGCAGCATCGCGCGCAGGTCCTTCGCATCGAGCAGCAGCAGGCCCTGATCGTCGGCAACCTTGAACACCAGGTTGAGCACGCCTTCCTGGGTTTCGTTGAGATTTAGCATGCGCCCGAGCAGCAGCGGCCCCATGTCCGAGACGGTTGCACGTACCGGGTGGCCGCTCGCGCCGAATACGTCCCAGAACGCGACCGGGCAGGCCTCGAACTTGACCGGCACACCGACGGTCTTGATGCGCCCCGCGACCTTCGGGTCGCCACCGCCCGCCTTCGCGAGGCCGGAGAGATCGCCCTTCACGTCCGCCATGAACACCGGAACGCCGATGCTCGAGAAGGCCTGGGCGAGCGCCTGCAGCGTGACCGTCTTGCCGGTACCGGTGGCACCGGTGATCAGCCCGTGGCGGTTGGCGAGGGCGGGGAGCAGGGCGATTTCGGTCTTGCCGCTCTTGGCAAGGAGTAGAGAGGAGGTCATGGCGTAAAATTATATGTTTGCAACGAGCTTATCCCAAGGCGTTTCTATGTCCGGTCACAGCAAATGGGCGAATATCCGCCACAAGAAGGCGGTCGTCGACGCCAAAAAGGGCAAGGTCTTCACCCGGTTGATCAAGGAAATCACGGTTGCCGCGCGCATGGGCGGCGGCGATCCGGACGCGAATCCGCGCCTGCGCTTGGCGATGGACAAGGCGCGCGAGGCCAACATGGCGAAAGACAGCGTCCTGAACGCCATCAAGCGTGGCACCGGAGCGCTCGAGGGCGTGACCTACGAGGAGATCCGCTACGAGGGTTACGGCATCGGCGGCTCCGCGCTCATCGTGGACTGCATGACCGACAACCGCACCCGAACCGTCGCGGAGGTGCGCCACGCGTTCACGCGGAACGGCGGCAATCTGGGCACCGACGGATCCGTGAGTTACCTGTTCAAGCACTGCGGCCAGTTTGTGTTCGCGCCGGGTGCCGACGAGAACAAGGTGATGGAAGCGGCACTCGAGGCGGGCGCGGACGACGTGCTCAGCAATGAAGACGGATCGATCGAGGTGCTGTGCGCGCACAACGACTTTGCCGCGGTGAAGGCGCATCTCGAGAAGGCGGGTCTCAAGCCCGAACTCGCCGAAGTCACCATGAAACCGGGCACGGAGACCGCGCTCGAGGGCGAGGACGCCGGGCGCATGCGCAGGCTGCTCGATGCACTCGAGAATCTCGATGACGTGCAGGAGGTCTACACCACGGCCGTGCTTGCGGACGCCTGACGCGTGGAAGGGCAGGCGATCCGCATCCTCGGCATCGATCCCGGATTGCGCGTGACCGGATTCGGGGTGATCGATAGACGCGGCAACCGGATCAGCTACGTGACGAGCGGCTGCGTGAAGTCCTCCGGCGAAGCGCTTCCCCTGCGGCTCAAATCCATACTCGACGGACTCGCCGAGGTGATCGCCGCGCACCGCCCGCGCCAGGCGGCGGTCGAGCAGGTGTTCGTGAACGTCAACCCGCGCTCGACGCTGCTGCTCGGGCAGGCGCGCGGTACGGCGATCTGCGCTGCGGTGCTCGCGGGGCTCACGGTCGCGGAGTACACTGCGCTGCAGGTAAAGCAGGCCGTGGTCGGCAACGGTCATGCGAGGAAAGAACAGGTGCAGGCGATGGTGCGGCGGCTGTTGAATCTTCCCGGCGATCCCAGCCCCGATGCGGCGGACGCGCTCGCCTGCGCAATCTGCCACGCGCACGGCGGCCAGGGCCTGGGCGTGCTGCCGACCTCCGGTTACCGCGTCAGGAAAGGCAGGCTGGTGTGATCGGCCGGCTCTCGGGCGTGCTGGTGGCAAAGAATCCGCCGCAGATCCTGGTCGACGCAGGCGGCGTCGGCTACGAGATCGACGTTCCGATGAGCACGTTCTTTAATCTTCCCGCCACCGGCGAGAAAGTCGTGCTGGCTACGCACCTGGTGGTGCGCGAAGATGCACACGTGCTCTACGGCTTCGCGACAGAGGACGAGCGCGCGACGTTCCGTCAGCTGATCCGCATCTCCGGCGTCGGCGCGCGCACCGCGCTGTCGTTACTCTCGGGGCTCTCGGTCGCCGAGTTGCGGCAGGCGGTGGTGATGCAGGAACCCGGGCGGCTGACCAAGGTTCCCGGGATTGGAAAGAAGACCGCGGAGCGCCTGCTGCTCGAGTTGAAAGGCAAGATCGCGGAGCCGCTGCCAGGCGCCGGCACGGCCTCCAGAGCGCCGCCTGCGACATCGGACATTCTCAATGCGCTGCTGGCTCTGGGCTATTCCGAGCGGGAAGCGCTGCCTGCGGTGAAACAGTTGCCGGCCGATACCGGGGTTTCCGAAGGCATCCGGCAGGCGCTCAAGGCTCTGGCGAAATCCTGACATGGCCGTTGAAACCGATCGCCTGATCTCGGCAAGGCCTGTCTCCGTGCAGGAGGAACACGCCGAACGCGCGTTGCGTCCAACACGCCTTTCGGAGTACGTAGGGCAGGACAAGGTGCGCGAGCAGATGGGAATCTTCATCCAGGCGGCGCGCGGACGCACCGAGGCGCTCGATCACGTGCTGCTGTTCGGCCCGCCGGGTCTGGGCAAGACCACGCTCGCGCACATCATCGCCAGGGAGATGGGCGTGAACCTGCGCCAGACCTCCGGCCCGGTGCTCGAGCGCCCGGGAGATCTGGCGGCGCTGCTCACCAACCTCGAGCCGCGCGACGTGCTGTTCATCGACGAGATCCACCGCCTCTCGCCGGTCGTCGAGGAGATCCTTTACCCCGCGCTGGAGGACTACCAGATCGACATCATGATCGGCGAAGGTCCCGCGGCGCGCTCGATCAAGCTCGATCTGCCGCCCTTCACCCTCGTCGGCGCGACCACGCGCGCAGGAATGCTGACCAACCCCTTGCGCGACCGGTTCGGCATCGTCGCTCGGCTCGAGTTCTACAACCAGGCCGAGATCGGGACCATCGTGCGCCGCTCTGCCGGGCTGCTGAACGTAGCGCTTGCCGAGGACGGCGCAACGGAGATTGCGCGCCGCTCGCGCGGCACGCCGCGCATCGCCAATCGCCTGTTGCGGCGCGTGCGTGACTACGCGCAGGTGAAGGCCGACGGCACCGTCTCCAAGGGCATTGCCGACGCGGCGCTCAAGATGCTCGACGTCGACGCGCTGGGACTGGACGTGATGGACCGCAAGCTCCTGCTCGCAGTGATTGAAAAATTCTCGGGCGGACCCGTGGGCGTGGACAATCTCGCTGCCGCGATCGGCGAAGAGAGGGAGACGATCGAGGACGTGCTCGAACCCTATCTCATCCAGCAGGGTTACCTGCAGCGAACTTCGCGCGGGCGCGTGGCGACGGTCCTCGCCTATCGGCACTTCGGCATCGTCGCACCGGCGGGCGTGCAGGACGACCTGCTTGCGGGCGACGATCCATTGATGGCCGGCCAGAAGTAACCTGTCTGTCGGGCAGCTTCTGCCACTGCGGCGAACCCGACAGGTTTTTCGACGCAGCCATCGACCCTGAGGCCGTGGCGCTCCAACAGCGCGGTTTCGGCGGGCGCGGACGTCATTACGATGACCGGGATGTCCCGCAGGCGCACGTCGGCCCTGACCTCCTTGAGCACTTCGATGCCGTCCACGCGCGGCATCCATAGATCGAGCAGCACGAGCTTCGGAGAAACCGCATCGCGCTCGGCATAGGCGCCGCGCCGGAACAGGTAGTCGAGCGCCTGCACGCCGTCTTCGACCCAAAGCACGGCATTGACCAGGCCGCCTTTTTCGAGGGCGTACATGGTCAGTTCCGCGTCGCAAGCGCTGTCCTCGATCAGCAGTATCTCAGCCCGCTCACACCGCTCCATTGGCCTGGCTCCGTGACGGTTCGCAACCCGAACTTTCATGCCGTACCGGGATACCGTAGTCGATGAAACGAGGCTTGTCTGTCGGGAAACCTTGACAGTTGCTGCGGGGGCGCAGTCGGGCGCTACTCCAGGCTCGTCACGCCGTGGCGGATGGCGAATTTCACGAGCGCGGTCAGGTCTTTGATCGCGAGTTTGGTCATGGTACGGCTTCGATAGGTCTCCACGCTCTTCGTGGAAAGCCCCAGTCGCTTTGCTGTTTCAATGATCGTCCGGCCTTCGACCGTGTGTCGAAGCACCTGGCGCTCGCGTTTGCTCAAGCGGGTCAGGGGATCCTCCTTTTCGCTGTTCCGCACGTAGCGCTGCAGCGCCTTGTGGTCCAGGGAGTCCGACAGGAAGCGCTGACCCGCGTGGACCGCGCGGACCGCCTCGACGAGCACGCGGCCGGCCGAATCCTTCACCACGTAGCCCAGCGCGCCCGCGAGCAGCGCCTGATGGACGTATTCCGGGTTCGCATGCATCGAAAGGATCAGCAAATGCGTGTCCGGCGATGCCTCGCGCAATTGGCGCGCAGTGTCGATCCCGCTTTCCTGCGGCATGGTGATGTCCACGACCGCAACGTCAGGCTCATTGCTCGCGGCAAACCGGATCGCGGTGCGTCCCTCGCCGAACGACCCGATCACGCGCATGTCCCGTTGCGCTTCGAGCAGGCGGCTGACGCCTTCGCGCACCAGCGCGTGGTCGTCAACCAGGATGATTCTGATCACCAGCGGCTACCTCCACAATGATTCGAGTCCCTTTCCTCGGGCACTCGACGCGCATGCCGCCCCCCACCGCTTCCGCACGCTCGCGCATTACCGCCATGCCCCACCCGGCATGCGGCCGGTCGTTTGCGCCGTGCACAGGAAGAACGCCGCGTCCATTGTCCTCGATCACCAGCCGTACACGGCCGGCACCGGTGGTCAGCGCGATACGCGCCTGCGAGGCGGCGGCGTGCTTTGCGGCATTCGTGAGCGCTTCCTGAACGATGCGAAACATCGCGAGTTCCACCTCGGGCGCCGGTCGCGGCTGCAGCGTGTCGCCGTGCACCGAAACCGGCAGCCCGGTGCGAAGCTCGAACTGCCGCGCGTGCCATTCGATCGCCTTGTACAGGCCGTAATCATCGAGCAGAGGCGGTCTCAGGTCGGACATGACTTGCCGCACCGAGCCCATCGTTTCCTTCATCAACTGCGCCATGTCGTCGAACGTTTTCGCGGAGTTTCTCGCCGTCTTGTCCGGCAAGCTGCCGCGTATCGTCTCGAGGCCGATTCCGAGCACGCTCAGGTTCTGGCCGACGAGATCATGCAGGTCCGCCGCGAGGCGGCGGCGCTCCGCTTCCTGGACGGAAACGAGGCGGCGCAGCAGGTCGCGGATCTGCACCGCCGACTCGCGCTCGGTCTGCTCGGCACGCTTGCGCTCGGTGACATCCATGATGGTGCCGCGCAACTGCGCGCCATTGCTGTCCGGTAGCGGCTGCAATATGAAATGCACCCAGCGTTCGTCGCTGCCCCCATGCTCGAGACGATATTCCAGGCTGCCGGTCGTGGCCATGCCGGCGGAAAGCGCAACGGCGGCGTCGAATGCCACGCGGTCGACCGGGTGCAGGCGAGACAGGAACGCGTCGTAGGGCAGAGGCGCCGCGGACGGTTCCAGGCCGAGGATGCGCAAGGTCTCTGCCGAGCAGGTCATTTCCCTCGCATTCATGTCGAGCGCCCAGCTCCCAAGACGGGCCAGTTGTTGCGCATCCGCGAGACTCATTTCGCTTTCGCGCAACTCGCGCGTGATCTCCCCGGCCAGCGCCACCGCACGCTCGCGCGACGAGGCGAACGAGTAAAGCACGCCGAACAGAAGCGCGCTCGAGAGCAGCCCTCCGGCGAGGACCAGCCACGGCAATTGGGCGTCCGCGCGCTGAACGAACGCGCTTTGGGGAGCGCTGAAGTGGAGCTCCCAGGTCCGTCCGGCCAGTTCAAAAGGAAGCATCGCGTCGAAGTGGGACGCTCCGCTGGGCATGGCAACATCGTCCCGAGGTACGCCATCCGCTTTCTGTGCGCTGTCATAGAGCAGTGTCAGTTGCTGTTTCTCGGTGCGGTCTTCTCCGACAGTACCGGCATCGTAGAGTCGGTAGCGCATGGAAGTCATCGTGGTCTCGTCGAGCACACCGGTCATGAGATTGCGTACGTCGTACCCGGCGCCGACCGTGCCGACGAACGCAGCCCTGCGGTCATCGACGGTATTGAGCCGGGCCCCATCGCGATAAACGGTTAGACGCATCGCCAAGCCCACGAACCGGTCCTTGCCTACACTGAGGAGCCGACCGGAGGAGATCAACTCCCCCGTGTCGCGTAGGCGATTAATCGCCTTAGCCCGCACGTCCGTCGAGCCGATATCCAGGCCAAATGCGAACTCGTTTCCCACCATCGGTTCAAGATAGATGAGTACGTGATGCTCAGGCCGATTGCCCGGCGGTTTGATCATGAACTCCGGGTAGCCGCGCGGATCGAGACTGGTGTCGCGCCGCACTTCCTCCTCCAGATGTCGCTTTTCGCGCGCCTGGATGTGACGGGCGTAGTTCAGCACCTCGAATCCGGGATAGTTCTGCTTGAGATCCAACGACTCCACATAGCGATGAAATTCGGCCCGGCTGAGCGAGCCCCGCGCCGCGAAGAGCGCCTTGAGGCCGTATGTGACACCGACGTACGAGCGCAAGCGTTTTTCGATGATGTGCTTGGCGTCGGCGGCCTGGCTATCGAAACGCAGCCTCGCGTCCTGGTCGATGTCGTGTTGGGTATACGCGAACAGCCAGAAAGCAAGCCCGACGCTGGCGGCAGAAACAATTAGCGGACCCAGGATCTTCCTGACGGCCCGCTGAACTACGCTTACGTCGTCGGTCATGCCCTTCCCGGGCGAAAAAGACCGGGAGATATCCCCCGGTCTTCACATCCTACTCGTGTCTGTCGGGGCTTCAGTTCACCGACGCCAGCGTCGGCCGAACAGTTACATCGACCGTGCCATGGCGTGGCGTGGCCGCAACACACCATGCGCTCTCCGGTTTCATCGAGGGCTCGGCCGCAACACACCAAGCGCTCTCCGGCTTCATCGAGGGCTTGGCCGCAACACACCAAGCGCTCTCCGGTTTCATCGAGGGCTTGGCCGCAACACACCAAGCGCTCTCCGGTTTCATCGAGGGCTTGGCCACGACACACCAAGCGCTCTCCGGTTTCATCGAGGGCTTGGCCACGACACACCAAGCCCCGCCATTCGGCAGGCGCTCCCCGAACTCACGCTCATAGATGCGGTGCATGTTCTCGGCCGCAGCGCGCGAGTTCGCCGCATCCTCTTCCCCGCGCATTCCAAAGTAGGGGAAGTGGTGCAGGAAGTAGCCGAATACGTTCTGGCAATCCTCGGCGTACTTCAGCGTATCGAGAATGTGCCCGTGCCAGAACTTGTCCACGTCCTTGGTCGGCGCAATCGTCTCGTCGGGAAATTTCACGAGCAGCGTCAGGAAGCGGGTATAGGCCAGTTCCATCCGGTCGGCGTACTCGCGCGACCAGCCCTGGCCGCCTTCCGGGTCCATCAGTTTCACTTTGATGGGTTCGAGCTCGAGCGCCTGGATCGCTGCGACCATCTGTTCGACGGATTTGTTCGTTGCATTCATTGGATGTTCCTTCTGAAAGTTGTGGGAAAACGCGCAATTGCCCCAGCGGCGTGCCGCGTCCGGACGAGCCGGGACTCGCTGCCGGGGTCACTCAGCCTAAGAAAACGCGCTTGCCCTGTCTGTCAGGAAACCTTGATCGCATCATCAAAAGTTTTGCGGTTCTGCGAATTCTTCTCACGGGAGGCTGTCATTCGAGCGCAAGGGCATCACGAACGGCTCTGCGGGCCGCTCGCCGCCGCCCGCACGCGCAGCACCCGCGCCAGCCAGCCCGCCACGGCCGCGACGATGCCGCACGCTGCCGCGATCAGGAACGGCAGTGCATAACTTCCGGTGAGGTCGAACAGGTACCCGGCCAACCACGGACCGAGCGCGCTGCCGAGAGCGCTCCCAAACAGGCCGACACCGACGATGGCGCCGAAGTGCGGTCCGCTGAAACGGTCGCTCACCATCGCCGGGATGAGCGCCGCGGTCACGGAGTAGCCCAACCCGAGGAGCACCGCGTAACCGTAGGCGCCCCAGCGCGAGGGTCCGGCGCCGAGCACGGCGAGCGTACCCACGCTCGATACCATGATTGCAATACCCGCGATATAGACGATTTCCCGCTCGATGCGGTCGGAGAGCCAGCCGCCGCCGGTCTTGCCGATGATGCTCGACAGACCGACCACGCCGACCACCGAAGCCGCGACGATCGCGGCGAAGCCGTGATCGACGAGGTATACGACCTGGTGTACGTGCAGTGTTTGCGAGCACACATTGCCGAAGAAGAACGCCGCTACCATCAGCCAGAACGGCGCGCCGCGCATCGATTGAGCGAGCGTCATCGCGCGCGTTTCGAGTTGCGGCGCCGCAATTGCCGCCGCAGGCGCCGCGGCGCGCGCGGGCGAGGGTGCGTCCCTGCGCATCAGGTAGAGCGACGAAGGCACGATCCAGGCAGCGCAGATCAGCCCGAGCAGGTGAAACGCCCGGCGCCAGCCGTAGGCGTCGATCAACAACTGGCACAGCGGAACCACCAGCAGCATGCCGACGCCGACGCCCGAACTGGCGATGCCCATCGCGAGGCCCAGCCGATCGCGGAAGTCGCGTTGCACCTGAACCACCGCAGGAATCCAGCCGCAGGCGGCCACCGCCAGGGCGGTGAGCGCGCCGAAGCTCAGATAGAGTTGCCAGGGAGTGGCGATGAAGCTGTCGATCCACAGCGCAAGCCCGAGCGCCACGCCGCCACCTGCCATGAGGCCCAGCGGCCGTACTCGTGCGCACAGAGTTCCGATCAAGGGGTTGACCGCGCCGTGCACCAGCGTGAACACCGAGAACGCTCCGGCGAGCATCGACCGGCTCCAGCCGAATTCCTCCAGCAGCGCCACCAGAAATACGCTGTAGGAATACCAGACGCCGTAGGACAGCGCGAGCGACAGCGCAATCACTCCCAGCCTCAGGTAGCGGCGCGGTGGGTTCAACCGCGTGCCACCGCGACTATGGAGGGGAAATCGATTTCCATCGGCGCGATGGTAGCGGAATCCACTTCGGTCCAGCAGCGCGGCCCGGCCGCGGCCTGGTTTCGCAATTTCGCTGCAGCAGATGCACAATGGCGCCTTGCTGCTCCATGACGATACCGAACGGCAGCCGCCCTCGCCGCGGCGCGGGCTGAGCGCGTGAGTGACGCACGCGAGCGTGTGTTTGCAGTTCCGGTCCGCGTCTACTATCAGGACACCGATGCGGGCGGGGTGGTTTTCCACGCGCAATACCTCTCATTCATGGAGCGCGCGCGCACGGAGTTGCTGAACGCCTCGGGGTTCGACATTGCGCGTTTCGCCGAGGACGACGGGATTGTGTTCATGGTCCATCAGATTGCCGTGCGTTACCACCGCCCGGCGCGGCTCAACGACCTGCTTTCGGTGTCGGCCGAAGTGGTTAAAATGGGCCATGCGAGTCTTGTATTCCGCCAGAAGGTGGAACGCGGCGCGCAGTTGCTGGTCGAAGCCGATGTGACCGTCGCGCTGGTCGAGCGCGCGCGCGAGAGACCCGCCCGCATACCCGACAAGCTCAAGCGCCTACTGGAGCGTGGCACATGACAGTGACGCAGGACCTGGAAATCTGGACGCTCGTCGTCAATGCGAGCATCGTGGTGAAGCTGGTGATGGCGCTGCTGCTCGCGGTGTCGTTCATGAGCTGGCTGTTCATTTTCAGCAAGCTGTTCGCGATCCGCCGTGCGCGCGCGCAGACCGAGACCTTCGAGCGCGAATTCTGGAGCGGTAACGACCTGAACTCGCTCTACCAGGGCGCGGTGAACAACCGCCATACCATCGGCAGCCAGGAACGCATCTTCGAAGCCGGATTCCGGGAGTTCGCCAAGCTGCGCAGCCAGCGCGGCACCGACGTGACCACCATGGTCGATGGCGCGCGGCGTGCGATGCGCGCCACCTACCAGCGCGAGATGGACCACCTCGAGCGCCACCTGGCGTTTCTCGCCTCGACCGGATCGGTCAGCCCTTACGTCGGACTGTTCGGAACCGTGTGGGGGATCATGCATGCCTTCCGCGGCCTCGCCAACGTGCAGCAGGCGACGCTTGCGCAGGTCGCACCGGGCATCGCCGAAGCCCTGGTCGCCACCGCGATCGGCCTGTTCGCCGCGATTCCCGCAGTGGTTGCGTATAACCGTTACTCGCACGACATCGATCGCCTCGCAATCCGCTTCGAAAGCTTCATGGAAGAGTTCTCGAACATTCTGCAGAGGCAGGCGGGCAGGTGAGACTGCGCAGCAAGCGAGGGCCGATGCACGAGATCAACGTCGTGCCGTACGTCGACGTGATGCTGGTGTTGCTCGTGATCTTCATGGTCACGGCGCCGCTCGTGACGCCGGGCGTGGTCGATCTGCCGAGCATCGGCAAATCGTCTCAGGCGCCGCTTTCGCCGCTCGAGGTGATCATCAAGGAAGACGCATCGATCACGCTGCGCAGCCGCGATGCGAAGGGCGCGGTGCTCGATGAGCGTCGCGTGTCGAAGGACGAGCTGCCCGCGGTGATCAAGGCCGAGCAGTCCAAAGGCGCAGACCGCCCGGTGCTGATTGCGGCCGACAAGAGCGTGCGCTACGAGGCGGTGCTCAACGTCATGGACGAATTGCGCAAGCAGCAGGTGAAGCGCGTCGGCCTGCTGGTCAAACCCGCGAACTGAGTCATGGCCGAGGCGCTGGCACCGCAGTTCGAGCACTACGAGCCGAGCTTCGTGCCGTCGGCGGCGCTTGCGATGGCGGTGCACCTGCTGCTCGCCGCGATCCTCGTGTTCGGGGTGCGCTGGCAATGGCGTCCGCTCGAAAGTGTGATGGTGGAACTTTGGGAGCCGTCCCCGCCGGTGGCGGAGGCGCCGCGCATCGAGCCGCCGGCGGAACCCAGGCCCGCGCCGAAACCCGAGCCTGTCGTCGAGCCGCCGAAGCCGGACATTGCGGTGACGGCGCCGCCGCCAAAGGCCGTCGTCAAACCCAAGCCCGAACCCAGGCCTGAGCCCCGTCCGGCTGCGCTACCGCGCGAGGATGTTCAGAAGCGGCTGCGCGAAGAACTCGCGCGCGAGCAGCAGGCGATGAGCACCGCGCGCGAAAAACAGGACTTCAAGGCGCGGCTCGAGGGCGAGCAGGCGGCGGCGGCGAAGAAATCGATGGACATCTATGCCGGACGCATTCGCGGCAAGATACGTGGAAATATCGTCACTCCGCCGGACGTAAAGGGAAATCCGGAAGCGATCTTCGACGTGATCCAGCTGCCCACTGGGGAAGTTCTCTCGGTCAAGCTGAGGAAGTCCAGCGGCCATCGCGCCTATGACGAGGCGGTCGAGCGCGCGATCCTGAAATCGTCCCCATTGCCAAGGCCGGACAAGCCGGAGCTTTTTATGCGCACGCTGGAACTTAGGTTCCGCCCGCTGGACCCGTAGGCAATGGCAGTGGCCTGCGTTGGATATAATCCCGATGTGAATTCGCTTTCCAGATCGGTCGCCAAGGCATTGTTTGCGGCGATCCTGGCGCTGATGGCGCCGCTCGCGTTCGCCCAGCTCTCGATCGAGATCACGGGTGCGGGCGCCAATCGCATTCCGATCGCGGTAGTCCCGTTTGCAGGCGAGGGGGCGATGTCCTCGCGCATCTCGGCAATCGTGCGGGCGGACCTGGAACGCAGCGGGTTGTTCCGCGCGCTCGAAGTCCCCGCTTCCAACGCGCCGATTACCGAAGCAAGCGCGGTCAACTTCGACGAGTGGCGCTCGCGTCTCGCCGATGCGCTGGTGCAGGGGAGCCTCGCGGCGCTGCCCGACGGGCGGTTCGAAGTGCGTTTCCGGCTGTTCGACGTACCGAAGCAGGTCGCCGTGGGCGGCATCGCCTTCACGCTCCAGCCCGGACAGTTGCGCGCGACGGCGCATCGCCTCGCCGACTATATCTACGAAAAGCTCACGGGCGAGCGCGGCGTGTTCAGCACCCGGGTGGCCTACGTGGTGAAGCGCGGGGCGCGCTTTGAACTGCAGATCGCCGACGCGGACGGGGGCGGGGAAGAAACCGCGCTCGCCTCGTTCGAGCCGATCATCTCTCCCGCGTGGTCGCCCGACGGGCGGCACCTGGCGTACGTTTCATTCGAGAACAAGAAGCCGGTGGTGTACGTGCACTCGCTGCTCGATGGCAAACGCCAGGTGGCGGCGAACTTCAAGGGTTCCAACAGCGCCCCCGCCTGGTCGCCCGACGGGTCGCGGCTCGCGGTGGTGCTCTCGAGGGATGGCGGCTCGCAGTTGTTCATGGTGAATGCGGACGGCAGCGGGGTGCGGCGCCTGGCGAGTTCCAGCGGGATCGATACCGAACCCCAGTTCTCGCCCGACGGACAATGGATCTATTTCACTTCCGACCGCGGCGGCAGCCCGCAGATCTACCGCATTCCGGCAGGCGGGGGCGACACCCAGCGCGTCACCTTCGAGGGCAACTACAACGTGTCGCCGCGCGTGAGTCCGGACGGCAAGAGCCTCGCTTACATCGCGCGCAACGGGGGTAAGTTCCAGGTTGCATTGCTCGATCTTTCCAGCCGCCAGACGCAACTCCTCACCGACAGCGATCGCGACGAATCTCCCAGTTTCTCGCCCAACGGGCGCATGATCCTGCTGGCGACCGTGATCGGCGGCCGCGGCGTGCTTTCGGCGGTGTCGAGCGACGGCCGCGTCAAGCAGCGAATCACGACGGCATCGGGGGACGTGCGCGAGCCGGCGTGGGGACCGTTCATCAAGGAATAACAACAGGAGGCAAATCATGCGGGGAATTTTCATGCTGGTCGCGGCGAGCGCGCTGCTCGCGGCGTGTTCGAGCACTCCGATGGGCGAGCAGCCGGCAGCCGGCGTGGAGGAGCGTTCGCCGGCCAAGCCGGGCCCGGTACCGGCAAGCAAGCCGGTCGCGCAAAAGCCGATCCCCGCGGTCGTGCTCCCGGGCAAGCCACCCGCGCCGATGAGTCCTTTGCGCGACCCCAACAACATACTTTCCAAGCGTAGCGTTTTCTTCGACTACGACAAGTACGATGTCAAGGACGAGTACAAGGCGCTGGTTCAGGCCCACGCGCAGTACCTGCGCAGCAATCCCGGTGCGAAGATGCTGATCCAGGGTAACACCGACGAGCGCGGCAGCCGCGAGTACAACCTCGCGCTCGGCCAGCGCCGCGCCGACGCGATGAAGAAGATGATGCTGCTGGTCGGTGGGAAGGAAGAGCAGATCGAGTCGGTGAGCCTCGGTGAGGAGAAGCCGCGCGCGCAGGGCTCCACCGAGGAGGCCTACGCGCAGAACCGGCGCGGCGACATCCTTTACTCCGGCGAATGATGCTGCGGCGTGCCGCGTTTGTACTTGCGCTCGGCGCAGCTGCGCTGCCCGCGCGCGCCGGCATGTTCGACGACGAGGAGGCGCGCCAGCAGATTGTGAACCTGCAGAAACTGGTCGCAGCGCAGAAGCAGCGCCTCGATTCAGTCGAGGCCGAGGCGCGTGACCGGCGCGCGGTGCTCGACCTCGCCTCGCAAATCGAGCAGTTGCGCGGAGAACTGGCGAAAATGCGGGGACAACTCGAGTTGCTCGCCAACCAGGGCGAGACTGCCGACAAGCGCCAGAAGGATCTGTACCTCGACATCGACGCGCGCCTGCGCAAGCTCGAGCAGGCCCGCGAGGAACAGGCGAAGGCCGCAGAGAAGTCCGCGGCCGGGCCTGCCGAGCCGGCGGCGGCGGAGGCCAAGGCCTACGAGGCTGCGCTCAATCAGTTCAAGCTCGGAAACTACCCGCTTGCAATATCGGCCTTCAACGGGTTTCTCGTGACCTACCCCTCCAGCCCGCTCGCACCTTCGGCGCAGTACTGGATCGGCAACGCCCACTATGCGCAGCGCGACTACAAGAACACGATCGCCGCACAGCAGAAGGTCCTCGCGAACTGGCCGGAGGCTCCCAAGGCGGCGGATGCGATGCTCAACATGGCCTCCGCGCAGGCGGAGTCGGGCGACGCGCGGGGCGCGCGGCGCACGCTCGAAGCACTGGTCGTGAAGTATCCGGAAAGTCCCGCAGCGGCGAGCGCCAAGCAGCGCCTCGCGCAGCCTGCCGCAAAGCGCTAGACGTTGGCTGTCCGCGCGGTCGTCCTTCTCTCCGGAGGGCTTGATTCGGCGACCACGCTGGCGTGGGCGCGGCGCGAGGGCTTCGAGTGCTACGCGCTGTCGGTGGATTACGGGCAGCGGCACGGCGTGGAACTCGCCGCCGCACGCAGACTCGCTGCGGCGCTCGGCGCCCGCGACCATAAGATTTTCAAGCTCGACCTCACGCTGTTTGGCGGCTCGGCGCTGACCGACGATGCGATCGACGTCCCGACCGCGGGCGTGAAAACAGGGATCCCGGTCACCTACGTGCCGGCGCGCAACACGATCCTGCTCGCACTCGCGCTCGGCTGGGCCGAGGTGCTCGGCGCACGGCACGTGTTCATCGGGGCGAACGCCATCGATTTCTCCGGCTATCCCGATTGCAGGCCCGAGTACCTGCGCGCATTCGAAGCCATGGCGAATCTTGCAACCAGGGCCGCCGTGGAGGGACGCGGGATCGGGATCCGCGCGCCATTGATCGACCTCGCCAAGGCGCGCATCGTGCAATTGGCGCTGGAACTCGGCGTGGACGTCGCGGGAACGGTGAGCTGCTACCAGCCCGACGAAATGGGTCGTGCCTGCGGTGTGTGCGACGCCTGCCGCATCCGCAGAGACGGGTTCGAAAAATCCGGCATTCCGGATGTCACCCGCTACCGGGCGCAGTGAGTTAAATTACCGTTCGCCGATAGTCGAACCTCGGGGGCAATGTGGGCGAAGCTGCACCAGCACAACTCGCGCAGTACGTTACGGGCGGGGCTTTCATCCTCGCTTTTGTTTTCGGCGCGATCGCCAACAAGACCAACTTCTGCACCATGGGCGCGGTGTCGGATTGGGTCAACATGGGCGACTTCAATCGCATGCGCATGTGGCTGCTCGCGATCGCCGTGGCGATCATCGGATCGAATGCGTTGCACCTCTCGGGCATCGTGGACCTGTCGAAATCCCTTTATCAGGCGCCGGGGTTGAACTGGCTCTCGCACATCGTCGGGGGCCTCGCATTCGGCATCGGCATGACGCTCGGTTCGGGCTGCGGTTCGAAGACGCTGATCCGTATCGGCGGCGGCAACCTGAAATCGGTGGTCGTGTTCGTGTTCCTCGGCCTCGCGGCCTATATGACGCTCAAAGGATTGTTCGGAGCATTTCGCGTTGAAGTGCTCGACCCGGCGTCGGTGCAACTCGCCACCGGGCAGGATCTTCCGTCGATACTCGCCAAGGAGACCGGCCTGGAGAAGAACGTGTGGCTCGGAGGGCTTACGGCGCTGGTCGGCTGCGGGCTGCTGGTATGGGTCTATATGAGCGAGGAGTTCCGCTCGAGTCTCGATTACTCGCTCGGCGGGTTCGTGACGGGCCTGGTCGTCGTCGGCGGCTGGTACGTGAGCGGCAACCTGGGGTACCTGGCGGAGGACCCGAACACGTTGCAGGAAGCCTTCGTGGCGACCAACTCGGGCCGCATGGAGTCATTCAGCTTCGTCGCGCCGCAGGCTTACGTGCTCGAGCTGCTGATGTTCTGGACCGACAAAACGAAGGTCGTCACCTATGGCATCGCTTCGGCGCTTGGCGTGATCGCGGGTTCCGCGGCCTACGCGCTCGCGACGAAGAACTTCCGCTGGGAAGGATTTCGTGATGCCTCGGACACCGCCAATCACATGATCGGCGGCTTGCTGATGGGATTCGGCGGCGTCACCGCGCTCGGTTGCACGATCGGCCAGGGAATTACGGGACTCTCCACTCTCGCCGTCGGTTCCGTGATCACGTTCGCGGCGATCATCGCGGGTTCGGCGGCGACGATGAAGTACCAGTATTGGCAAATCGAGCGCGAGGAGCGGAAAGCGGCGGCGAAACAGAAAGTGGATGAGGAACCCGACGCGCAGGAGCAACAGAAAGAGAAAGAGCCGCGCAAAGAACAGGCGACTTCATTGACTGGACCGAGGGCGCGCCGGTAAAATCGCCCTCCTTTTGTCGTATCCCATGGGTCGTTAGCTCAGCTGGTAGAGCAGCGGACTTTTAATCCGTTGGTCGGCGGTTCGAATCCGCCACGGCCTACCAAAACCATCAAGGGCTTGCAGCGATGTGAGCCCTTTTTCTTTGGGCGACTGTGCCGGGATTGTGTCGCTGAGCTTCCCGGAAACCGTTTCTGCGTGCTGCTTTAGATGCGCTGGTGACAGGTGCGCATAGCGTCTAACCATGCTCCCTGTCTCCCATCCCCCATTTCCTGAAGGACGTGCAGCGGCGTACCGTTCTGCGCGTGCCAACTCGCCCAGGTGTGGCGGAGGTCATGCCAGCGGAAATCCTCGATCCCGGCACGTTCCAACGCATCCCGCCACGCTTTGGTATTGGCCCATCCGATTGGCTTAGAGCACCTTCCACCCGAAGTGATCGCCCATGCGAAGCATACCCGGCGCCGCTTGAAGTTGCGTCAGATCACCCTGGAATTCGGTAACGGCGCGCATCTCGATCTCGCGCAACCGCTCCTCTTGTTCAGGGGTGCGACTGACTCGAATCGCGGCCTTCGGTTTGTAAGGCATTTCGAGCGCCTTTGACGCCGCTTCAAGGCTCAGGTTCTCAAGCCGTTTTAGGAAGCTTGGAGAGGGCTCGGGCTCTTCGGGGTCTTCACGGGTGGCAGGTGGCGACATAGGCGCGGTCTCTTTAGACACACATGATAGCCGAGGAAGGACGTTTCGAGAATCCTTCTTGCAACCCCACAGTCACCGCCACCGCTTTGGGGCTATCTCGCCGCCAGTAGCAGGGCCTTCCAGTGGAACTATGCCGACTTCAGCCGACTCCAACGCGTAGAGGCGACTGGCTCCCCTGGATGCCGACAGGTGGTATCCTTTCGATGAGCGAGTGGTCTAACCAGAGCAATGAGGAGAAGTTAGAATGGTGGACCGAAGGCGGCTAACCGTTATTTGTGCTGAACCGATGGCCAAGCGGCGTCCGGTACAGAGTAATGAGTGCAAGCGGGGCCCAAGTTGCGCGTCGTCCGTGGCGTACGGATCACTACAATCTTCATGGTAAAGCCCGCCACACGGCGCGCGGCGCCTGCCGCACACGTTTTGGAAAATCTGCCCGAGTACCGAAATCCACCTGTCTCGGAAGTGGTCGTAGGTGTAGTGTTCGACAAATCTGTTTCGGACTTCCTTACCACCCACTTGGGTCTATTTTGGCATCGCGTCATACACGATTTTCCGCATTCACAACATTTCGCGCCATTCATCCTTCCAAGCGGTGAACCAAAATGGCTAGATGCGATTACGGGTCTGCCGCTTCCGCGTGTTTGGTTAATGTCCGAAACTAAGAATGATGTCATTCAGCTTCAAGGAGACTGCTTCTTTTTCAATTGGCGAAAGCTGAATGACCAGGATCAATATCCTCGTTATCCGAAAATCATTGAGCGCTTTGAAAAGTATTTTGGCGAGTTCTTGGCATTTCTGAAGGATCATAATTTCTCGGAACCGGCTCCCTTGTTATGCGAGTTGACATACACCAACTTCGTGCCGCAAGGGAAAGGTTGGACCTCAACGGCTGACATAGCGGAGATTTTCAAGGACTTCTATTGGAGAAATCACACACGAGGGTTTTTGCCAACGCCAGATGCAACAACGTGGACATCAGTCTTCCCCCTACCCAATGCGGCCGGAACACTCACCGCCCAGCTATCGCAAGTTCTAAAACGCGCGGACTCAACGAAAGCGCTACGATTTGACCTTACCGCACGCGGTCTGGGCAACGCCAAGACGTTACATGAACTCCGGCCATGGTTTGATTTATCGCGCGAATGGATTGTTAAGGGCTTCGCCGACCTGACGACTGAAAGCGCGCAGATGAAGCTGTGGGGGCGAACGAATGGCTGAACAAGTTGCATATAGGACAATTACTGAATCCCTCCGTCGCCTAGGTGGACCCGTACACTCGATTGGGGCTGTCACGCTTGATAGTCCAAATCGTTACGGCGCACCTGACGACTATTCCACTATTTATCCGACGATAATTCCATCTAGCTCCTCGTCTGCTAGTACTTGGGGTATTGGCGAACGTGTGCCTGTCGTCATTCACGTTGCGGTTGCTGACGGTGGTCTAATGCAAAGGGCGGAGGCGATTAAATCGGTACCCGACGCCTTTGCGACAGACATCTCTTTGGTTCCCGGGGCGTGGATATCGAATCTCCTCAACATTCAGTGGAAAACGCTTCTCCAACCATCCGGACACTGGGGAATGACGCATCATTTGTCCAGTTTCAGAGAAGGCAGGTGGTCCGGCGCTTTTACCTGCCTTGGAGATACATGGCTCATTGCAGCGCCGTCAATCGCCGAGGACATTTTGTTCCTCGCGGCATCGAGCAAGTTGGCGTATGCGAAGGTCCTTGCGCAGCGCATTCTGCAAATCGAAGAGATCTTAAGGGAAGACGATGACGACCCGCTGACGCTTGCCGAAAGTTCAGTTAGATCTCTCATAGAATTTCTTGAAGCGAATCCAGACATCGGCCGTCCACAACTTGCCCCCTCGCGCTCGGGGTACTTGATGGCCAAGTGGTCCGCACCCGAGCATAAGAAAGTGACAGTACATTTTTATGCAGATGGTGGGGCAGAGGTCTATTTATTTGCACCCAATCCGAAACATCCGGACAAACAGGATTTGGATACCTCACACACAACTGTCGACGCGCTCAGAGGCAAGCTCGCAGCAATTGGCGCTCTTGCGTGGATGAACTAATGGAAAACGAGTTAATTGCTGAAGATCAGCATGTCGTAAGGCATTGTGAATCGAAATGGTTCTTCGACGATGCGACGATCTCATCTGCAAATTTTGAGCTTCGAAAGAAGAATGGCGCGCTCGTAGAAGAATACTTGTCAGTCGGATGGCTAGAGCGCTACGCTGAAGGCAATCGAGCAAATCAGGTTGCCGCCTATCGGACCGCGATCCACCCGAAGATTCGAACAATAAAAAGGAAGGATCGCTTGGCCGTTTTGAACGTCGGCCAAACTGTTGAGCGCGTTAGATCGCGAACGACAGATAGGCGCATCCTCCAGTTCCGTCACCACCCTTCAAACGTGGTTGGAAAGGAGGATGTCGGGCACTCAGGTATCCACGAGACCACCCCGGACGAAGTCCGAATAAGAGAACTTCTCGTAGTCTCGGTAATTGAAGATTACCCGGGCCAGCCTGACTAGGCTGCACGCCCTGCCGACGCCGTAAAGCTGTGCCAGATTTGTGTCCTTCTGTCGCCAAACATGACAGGACTAACCCGGTATTCATCTCTAACTGAACTGCTAGGCAAGCGTTACGAGCAACTTTAGCTGCGACTCTTGATCCGTTGGTCGGCGGTTCGAATCCGCCACGACCTACCAACTTCATCAAGAGCTTAGCCAGCCGCTGAGCTTCTTCTTTCTGACCGTGACCGTTCAAACTATCGGCTTTGCGGCCGGTGGAGCCACATCACGCCATCTTTGCCTTGGCGGGCGCACGGCGAGCGTCGATGCTGAAGTTGCCCGCGCCAAAGGCGGCAACCTGGAGGAAACCGCCGGCAATGGCGAGATTCTTCAGGAAGTGAATCATCTGGTTCTGGTCGGCGAAGTCGTGGTGGAAAATCACTGCCGCTACCAACGTGAAGACCGCCAGCACCCAGGCCGTGATGCGAGCCTGGAATCCAGCGAGCATCAATAGTCCACCGCCGATCTCGACAACGAGCGCGACGGCATACCCCAGTAGAGGCAGAGGAAGGCCCGCTGAGGCGATATAGCCTATGGTTGCGGCTGCGGCGGCAAGTTTGCTGAGACCACGGATCAGAAATATGACCGCAAGGAGCACGCGGCCGAGGGCTGGGAGCAGGGATGCCAAAGCGTTCATATCATTGTCCTTGTCAATTGCGGAGCTGTTGCGCCAGGCCTAAGAGGTCAGCCGCACCCCAGTGCTCGACAAACAGGCCGTCCTTGACTCGCATGATATCGGTGGAATTGAAGGCCACTTTCTTGCCGGTCGGCGGGAAACCCAGGTCTTCGCCGCGGTGCGTGAAGGCCGCGGCCAGCAAGGTTCTGAAGGCCACCGTTCAGCGCTGCCGCGTGCACTTTATGCGCAACGTCCTCGCCCACGTCCCGAAGGGGCAACGCCAGATGGTCGCCGCCGTCATCCGCACCGTGTTCGCCCAGGAAAGCGAAGCCGATGCGTGTCGACAATGGCGCACGGTCTCCGATCCGCTCCGGGCGCGCTTCCCAAAGATTGCGTAGCTCATGGACGATGCCGAGGCCGATGTCCTGGCGCACATGACCATTCCCAAGGCGCACCGGCTGCAAATCCATTCGACCAATCCGCTGCAGCGGCTCAACGCCGAGATCAAGCGCCGCACCGACGTAGTGGGCATCTTCCCGAACGAAGCGGCGATCGTACGGCTCGTCGGGGCGCTGCTTCTCGAGCAAAACGACGAATGGCAATTGCAGCGCCGCTACATGCAACTTGAAGGCCTGCAGGCGCTGGGCGACAATCAACCCGCGAGGCTCTCTGCAGTAATGAGCTGAGCACTCGACCTGGCCTTACGAGAACCACGACTCGTACACCACGTCGCGGGGCACGACCGCCTACCTACACCATCTTCTCAATCGCAGCACTTGTGATCTTGCCTTCGGCAGTCTTCCGCCATCTTGCGCGCCTCTGCCATTTGCTGCGGCGTCATAAGCTTGCCAATGAGCTCGCCGCTCGTTACCGCGTCGGCATTGCCATCCAGGGCCGCAAGGCTGAACCACATGCGTGCACGAACGTAGTCTTTCGGAACACCTTGGCCGCTCTCATAAATGACGCCGAGGTTGTGCTCCGCCGCATCATTCCCCTGTACCGCTGAGAGCCTGTACCACTTCACCGCCTCCGCGTAGTCCTGCGCCAGAGCTTCGCCACTCGTAGCTCAATGCGAGGAAAAATTGCCCTCGTGCGTGCTGCTGGTTCGCGGCCAGCCGAAACCACTTGACCGCCTCAGTGGCATCGCGCAGTACATCGCCCTTCAGATAATACGACCCGAGGGATGATTGTGCGTCCGCATATCCCTGATCGGCCGCGAGTCGTATCCATTTCACAGCTTGCGCGACGTCTCTTGTAACGCCTTCTCCCTTTGCGTAGCCCAAACCAAGACGGTGCTGCGGCTTTGCATTCCCCTCATTCACCAAAGCGCGCCACAGCCTCACGGCTGCTGCATAGTCATGGCGGTCGTATGCGGCCGCTGCTTCCTCGAACGGCCCTGCATCCGCAGCATGGGCGAGGCCAAGTAGTAGCACGGTCAGCAGCGGAAGTACCAGTCGGTTCATTGGAATTCCAGCGTTCAGTTCTGTAACGGAATGATCGAGTTTCGGTTCGACGCGGCGCACCTGGATTTCATGCATGAGGCTGCGTAGTCTCTGCCGTATGCGTCAGGCCGGGTACGCCCGTTAATCAACAAGTTACGCTATACTATTAAATTGGGTTGAACCCGCACGCTGGTCGTATCGTACGATTGAACGCCGGATGCGCCGCGAAGATCGGCGCCAAAAGGGATGCGAAGTGTCCAAGGAAGAACTGATCGAAATGGAAGGCGTGGTGCAGGAACTCCTGCCCAACACGCAGTTCCGTGTCCTCCTCGACAACGGAGTAACGGTGCTTGCCTACGCCTCCGGCAAGGTGAGAAAGCACCGCATCCGCATTCTCGCGGGGGACAAGGTGACGCTCGAGATGTCGCCCTACGATCTGACGCGGGCACGCATCAATTTCCGGCACAAGGACGAAAGGCCCACCTCCGCGCCCATGGCCCGCCGTCCGAACCAGCAGCGGCGCCGCTAGTCTTCGGCAAACGATCGCCTCGCCCGGGGCGGCCGCAGGCGCGTGTGCTATAAGGGCGCGACTGCAATGCGGGCAATTCTTTCCCTCGCTCTCAAGCTGCTGATGGTTGCCGCCGCGGCGTGTTTCGCGCCGGCCCGGGCTGCGCTGCCCGAGCGCGCCGGCGTGCCGACGCTTGCACCGCTGGTCGCCCGCGTCACTCCCGCGGTGGTCAACATCGCGGTAATGACCCGCTCGCCGCTGGAAGAAAATCCGCTCTTCCGCGATCCGTTCTTCCGGCGGTTCTTCGGTCTTCCGGACCAGCCGCAAGGCCAGGTCTCCGCGGGATCAGGCGTCATTGTCGATGCGCGCCAGGGGCTGGTTCTCACCAATCACCATGTCGTCAAGGATGCGCAGGAGGTGGTGGTTGCGCTCAAGGACAACCGGCGCGTACCTGCAAAGCTCGTCGGCAGCGATGCGGGCACCGACATCGCACTGCTTCGCATCAAGGCCGAAGGCCTGGTCGAGTTGAAGTTCGGCGACTCCGACGCCATGCAGGTCGGCGATTTCGTGGTCGCCGTGGGCAATCCGTTCGGCATCGGCCAGACGGTGACCTCCGGCATCGTGTCTGCGCTCGGGCGCAGCGGCATTACGCCCGAGGGCTACGAGGACTTCATCCAGACCGACGCGTCGATCAATCCGGGCAATTCGGGCGGCGCGCTAGTCAATCTCAATGGTGAGCTGATCGGCATCAATACCGCCATCATCGGGCCTGCCGGCGGCAATGTCGGCATCGGTTTCGCCGTGCCTTCGAACATGGCACGCGTGGTCATGAGCCAGCTGGTGAGATTCGGTGAGGTGCGTCGCGGAACGCTCGGCATCGTCCTCGCGGATTTGACACCCGAGATCGCAAAACAGCTCGGCATCGCCACGCGCGAGGGCGCGGCGATCGCCGAGGTCGCGCCGGACTCCCCTGCAAAGGCAGGAGGGCTGCGCGCCGGCGACGTCGTGATCGCGATGAACGGGCGTGCGGTGCGCAACGCGGCTGCGTTGCGCAATCAGCTCGGACTGATTGCCGCGGGCGAGTCCGTGGAAATGCAGCTGCTGCGCGGCGGCCGGGAAGAGCGCCTGCGGATCCGTATCTGCGAACCAGCATCGCGCAGTGTTGCCGGCGGAGAGCCGATACCCAGGCTCTCGGGAGCGAGCTTCGCCAATGCCACGCGCGGCACGCGCGAGCCGCTCGTCGTGGTCACCGCGGTCGAGCCCGGCAGCGTGGCGTACAAGTACGGGTTGCGGGCGGGCGATATCGTGCTCGGCGTGAACCAGCGCCGCGTCGCCTCGGTGAGCGAACTCGGCGCTGCGCTGCGCGGCGCCGAGCGCGTGCTGCTGAACGTGCAGCGCGGCGACTTTCTGCTCGCGATCAACATCAGGTGAGGCGCACGCTTCCCGTAGCGGCGGCGCTTGCTCCGGCGGGTTGCCCCTTGACCCGCGCAATCTTCAATACGTCCTTCAAACGCCGCAATGCGCGCATCACGCGCGCGAGGTGCTTGCGATTGGAAACCTCGATCACCAGCAGCATGGTGGTATACACGCTGCGGTCCTCCTCCATGCTGATCGAATCGATGTTGGAGCGTGCTTCGGCGATTTCGGAGGCGACTTTGGCGAGTACGCCGCGCTGATTTGCGACCGTCACCTGGATCGCAGCGTTGAACAGTCTGGGCGTGGCGGCGTCCCAGTCGACGTCGAGCCACATGTCGGGCGCATTGCGGCGCGATCGCACGATCTGCAGGCAATCGGCGGCGTGCACCACCATGCCCTGGCCCTTCTTGATCGAGCCGACGATCTGGTCGCCCGGGATCGGGCGGCAGCAGGTCGCGAGCTGCACCGCCATGCCTTCGGTGCCCTGGATGGTCACTCGGCCCGGCAGTTTTCCGGAACCGCGCGCGTCCTCCCGCGCGGGCTCCGCGCGTCGCAGCAGGCGTCGTGCGACCACCGCGGGCAGGCGTTTGCCAAGCCCGATGTCGGCAAGCACCTCCTGCTTCGCGCGTGATCCAACCTCGCGCACGACCCGCTCCCAATTCGCCGTATCGATTTCCGCAGCGTTCCCACCGAGCGCAGAGACCGCCTGTTCGAGCAGGCGTTCGCCCAGCGCGGCCGACTCCTCGTACTGCATGGTCTTGAGGAAATGCCGGATGTTGGAGCGCGCCTTCCCGGTGCGCACATACTGCAGCCAGGCCGGGTTGGGCTTGGCGTGGCTCGCGGTGATGATTTCTACGCGCTCGCCATTGCGCAATTCCGTGCGCAGCGGGACCAGTTCGCCGTTGACCTTGGCGGCAACGCAGCGGTTGCCGATGTCGGTATGCACCAGGTAGGCGAAGTCCACCGCGGTGGCACCCCGCGGCAGCGACAGGATCGTGCCTTTCGGCGTGAATACGTAGACTTCGTCGGGAAACAGGTCGACCTTCACGTGCTCGAGGAATTCGTGCGAGTCGCCCGACTGCGTCTGGATCTCGAGCAGCGACTGCAGCCACAGGTGCGTCTGCTTCTGCAGGTCCGACAGCGACGTGCTGTCGTCCTTGTACATCCAGTGCGAGGCCACGCCGGCCTCGGCGATGCGGTGCATCTGCTCGGTGCGTATCTGCAGTTCGATCGGCGCTCCGAACGGCCCGATCAGGGAAGTGTGCAGCGAGCGGTAGCCATTTGCCTTCGGGATCGCGATGTAGTCCTTGAACTTGCCCGGCACCGGCTTGTACAGCCCGTGCAGCGCGCCCAGCGCGAGGTAGCACGCGGGCACGTCCTTGACGATGACGCGAAAGCCGTAGATGTCGTGCACCTCCGAGAAACTGAGGTGCTTTTCCACCATTTTCGTGTAGGTCGAGTACACGTGCTTCTCGCGCCCGCTCACGCTTGCTTCGACACCGGCATCCGCGAGGCGCCGGCGGATCGCCTCGAGGGATTTGCCGATCACCTCGCGCCGGTTGCCGCGGGCCGCTTTGACCGCCCTCGTGAGCACCCGCCAGCGCATGGGATACAGATGTGAGAAGGACAGTTCCTGCAGTTCCTGGTAGAGCGCGTTGAGGCCCAGGCGATTGGCGATCGGCGCGTAGATCTCCATAGTCTCGCGCGCGATGCGACGGCGTTTCTGCAGCGGCACGGCACCCAGGGTGCGCATGTTGTGCAGCCGGTCGGCGAGTTTGATGAGGATCACGCGCACGTCGCGCGCCATCGCCAGCAGCATCTTGCGGAAGTTCTCGGCCTGCGCATCTTCGGCCGACTGGAACTCGATGCGATCGAGCTTGGAGAGCCCGTCCACCAGTTCGGCCACGGGCTTGCCGAAGGTGGCGGAAATCTCGTCCTTGGTGACCGAGGTGTCCTCCATCACGTCGTGCAGCAGCGCCGCGACCAGCGCCTGCCCGTCGAGGCGCCATGCGGCGAGGATCTCGGCCACCGCGAGCGGATGCGAAATATAGGGATCGCCCGACTGGCGCGTCTGTCCCGCGTGTGCCGTCTCGGAAAAGCGAAACGCTTCGCCGAGTCGCGCGACGTCCGCGGGCTTCAGATAGGAAAACACCGGATCGTTGAGTGCGGGGGCGGCGGCCATGAACGGTGCGTGATGGATGCCGCGCGTGAGCGGTGCAGGTGCCGCGCCGGCCCCCCGAAGGCCGGGCGGCGGGAGTGCGCTCGCTAGACCGAAGGCATGGTCGGATTGCGCTTGAGCACCTCGAGCCCCACCTTGCCGGTGGCGATCTCGCGCAATGCGATCACGGTGGACTTGTCCCGGTTCGGCTCCACCAGCGGCGACGCGCCCGAGCCAAGCTGGCGCGCGCGGTAGGTCGCAGCAAGCGTCAGCTGGAAGCGGTTGGGAATCCTTTTCAGGCAATCGTCGACGGTGATGCGTGCCATGTCTATTTCCTCAAACTAAAAATTCCCGGGTTGCGCTCCAGCTGGCATGAAAGTCTCAGGCGAGCAGCGCGGATGATCGCCAGCAGGTCCTGTCTGGCTTCATCGAAGTCTTTGTTAATTATAGCATATTCAAATTCGCTCAAGTGGCTCAGTTCTTCGCGTGCGGAAGCCAGCCGCCGCCGGATGACCTGCTCGGAATCCAGTGCGCGCTTGCGCATGCGCTGCTCGAGATCTTCGACCGAGGGCGGCAGGATGAATACGCCGAGCGTTCCCGGTATCAGACGTCGCACCTGCTGGGCGCCCTGCCAGTCGATTTCCAGCACCAGATCGTGCCCGGACTCGAGGGCTTCCCGGATCACCTGCTGCGAAGTGCCGTAGCGATGCCCGTGTACCTGGGCGCTTTCGAGAAACTCGCCTCTGCCGAGCATCGCGAGGAATTCCGGCTGGTCGATGAAAAAATATTCACGCCCGTGCTGCTCGCCGGGCCGCGGCGCGCGCGTGGTGTAGGAGACCGAGTGCCGCAGCGTCGGGTCGGCCTCGAGTACCGCGCTGATAAGAGAGCTCTTGCCCGCCCCCGAAGGTGCCGTGACGATGATGAGCAGACCCTGCATTTGCCGTCCCTACTCGATGTTCTGGACCTGCTCGCGCATCTGCTCGATGAGCAGCTTGAGCTCGAGCGCGCAATCCGAAATCGGCTGCGAGCCCGCTTTGGCCCCGAGCGTGTTTGCCTCGCGCCCGAGTTCCTGCATGAGGAAGTCCAGGCGCTTGCCGCACTCGCCGCCGCGCTCGAGCACGCGCGCGATTTCCGCCAGGTGCGTGCGCAGCCGTCCGAGTTCCTCGTCCACGTCGATCTTCATTCCGAACATCGCGACTTCCTGGCGGATGCGATCGTCGTCGCCGCTGCCGATCGCCTCGCGCAGCCGCTCGGCGAGCTTCGCCTGGAACGTCGCGATCGCCGCCGGCACCAGCGGCGCGACGACCTCGACCCGCGCTGCCATGTCGGCGGCGCGCTCGCGCACGATGTTCGCAAGCTTTTCGCCTTCCCGCGCGCGCGTCGCGACCAGCTCGCCGAGCACCTGGCGCGCGAGTTCGAGCGCCTTTGCGCGCAGCACGTCGTCGGCCACCGACTCTTCGGACAGCACCCCGGGCCAGCGCAGGATGTCGGCCGCGTGCAGCGCGGGCGCCTCGGGGAACTCGGCGCGCAGCGCCTGCTCGAGACGCCGCAATCGCGCGAGCGCCGGCGCATTCATTTGCTCATCGCGCGTCGCGGCAGGATCGGGGGAGAAATACAGGCGGCAATCGAGCTTGCCGCGCCGCAGTTTGCCAGCGAACAATCCCCGCAGCGCGGGCTCGAGCACGCGCAGTTCCTCGGATAAGCGGAACTGGATTTCGAGGTAGCGCGAATTGACCGAGCGCAGTTCGATGCCGAGCGTGCTTGCGCCGATCGCCGCCTGTGCAACGGCATATCCGGTCATGCTGTGGATCATGGTGTCGGCTGCGGGGAAGAAACGGAGCGTGAACGTGACAACGCGCACGGCCGGCGGAAAAGGTAAGCACGTATGATAACAGTAGAGTTCTAACGATGTCCGGGCAAGCCAACCAGCCGCTTCCTGAAGGTTTCCAGATCGACGAGTACCGCATATTGCGCGTGCTTGCATCGGGTGGATTTTCGTTCGTCTATCTGGCGCACGACCGCAATGAAATCACGGTCGCCCTCAAGGAATATCTGCCCGCGGGCCTGGCATTGCGCGTCAACGGCGCGGCGGTGCCGTCGGTCGCCGAGGGCGACCTCGCCGCGTTCCGCTTCGGCATGAAATGCTTCTTCGAGGAAGGCCGCGCGCTCGCGGGATTGAACCATCCGAACGTGGTGCGGGTGTTCAATTTCTTTCGTGCCAACGAAACCGTTTACATGGCGATGCGCTACGAACGCGGGCGGACGCTGCAGGAGCACATCGAGGCGCGTCACGGTCCGCTGCACGAGGATTGGGTGCGGCGCACCTTCGCGCAGCTGTTGAACGGGTTGCGCGAAGTGCATTCCAACAGGCTGTTGCACCTGGACATCAAGCCTTCCAACATCTACGTCCGCAATGACGGCACCCCGGTGCTGATCGATTTCGGCGCGGCGCGCCAGACGCTCGGCGCGACGGCGGGCCGCGTGCTGCCGATGATGTACACGCCGGGATACGCCTCGCCGGAGCACCACCGCGACCGGGAACTTCTCGGACCGTGGAGCGATGTATATTCGGTCGGGGCCAGCCTGTACGCGACGCTTGCCGAGGTTTCGCCGCCGCCGGCAGACCAGCGCCGGGAGAGGGATCGCATGATTCCCGCAAGCAAGGCCTGCAGCGGCAGGTTCTCGCGGCAGCTGCTCGAGATCGTCGACTGGTGTCTGCGGCTCGATCACATGGAACGTCCGCAGAGTGTGTTCGCGCTGCAAAAGACCTTGCTCGACGAAGAGGCGCCGGTGTTGAAGGCGGCGGCACCCATCTTCGGGCAATTGGCAGGCGCGTTGCGGCGCCTCGCGGGAAAATGAGCGGAATGGCGCGGGAGAGGTGAGCAATGCGATTCGCGATTTTTCAGGACAGCCGCATCGGCGCGCGCTCATACCAGCAGGATCGGCTCGGAAACTGGCAGACCGAAGAGGCGCTCCTGATGGTGGTGGCCGACGGGATGGGCGGCCATCCGCGCGGCGATGTAGCCGCGCAGGTCGCCGTGCGGCATCTCGCGGGGGCTTTTCAGCGTGCCGCGCAGCCCCGGCTTGCCGATCCGCAGGCTTTTCTGGTCGATGCCATCGCCGGTGCACACCGCGGGATCCACCAGCAGGCGCGTGCGCTCGGCTTGCCGGACATACCGCGCACGACGATCGTGGCGTGCGTGATCCAGGACGCACAGGCATATTGGTCGCACGTCGGCGATTCGCGGCTCTACCACATCCGGCACGGAACCATACAAGCGCGCACCCGGGACCACACCCGCGTGCAGGCGCTGGTCGATTCCGGGCGCATCCGCGAGGAGGCCGTAGGTTCGCATCCGGACCGGAGCAAGCTGCTGCAGTGCCTTGGAAGCTTTTCGCCGCCGAAGCTCGAACCCGCCGTGGGTGTACGCCTGGCGAAGGGGGACGTGATCCTGCTTTGCTCGGATGGCTTCTGGGGCCCGCTGACGCCGCGCCAGCTGTTGACCGCGCTGATATCGAAACCGCTGGATGCCGCGTTGGCCGCCCTGATGTCGCTCGCCGAAGCGAGCGCCGGCAAGCAATGCGATAATCTTTCCGTCATCGGGTTCGCCTAGAACGAAGAAGACATCGCCGGCGCGGATAGTTCCTAGCCCCTGGCCGTGCCTTGCGATGCGACTGTGTTCACGCGCAACTTTCCACCACCTTCCATGAGACCCAGCCAGCGCCAACCCCACGAACTCAGACCGGTCACGATCGAGCGCAGCTATACGCGGCATGCCGAAGGCTCGGTGCTGGTCGCGTTCGGCGAAACGCGCGTGCTGTGTACCGCGAGCGTGCTGGAGCGCGTGCCGCCGCATCGCAGGGGTTCGGGCGGCGGCTGGCTCACGGCGGAATACGGCATGCTGCCGCGCTCGACCAATACCCGCACCGAACGGGAAGCTGCACGCGGCAAACAGTCGGGGCGCACGCAGGAAATCCAGCGCCTGATTGGCCGCGCGCTGCGCGCGGTCATCGAGCTCGATCGCCTGGGCGAACGAACCCTGCAGATCGACTGCGACGTGCTGCAGGCCGACGGGGGCACGCGAACCGCCTCGATCACGGGGGCATTCGCTGCAGTCCACGACGCACTCAGCTGGATGCGCTCGCGGGGCATGCTGGATGCGCTTCCGGTACGTGATTTTGTCGCGGCAGTTTCGGTCGGCATCTACAAGGGCATACCGGTGCTCGACCTCGACTACGCCGAAGACTCCGCCTGTGCCACCGACATGAACGTCGTGATGACCGGCGACGGACGGTTCGTCGAGGTGCAGGGGACGGCGGAGGGCGCGGCGTTCTCGCGTGCCGAGATGGATGTCCTGCTCGAACTCGCCACGCAAGGCATCGCCCGGTTGATCGCTCTCCAGCGGCAAGCGCTCGGCCTGTGAAGGCGTTGCCGAAGCTGGTCCTGGCGAGCGGTAATCCAGGCAAGCTGCGCGAGATTCGCGGCTTGTTGGCCCCGCTCGGCGTCGCGGTCACGCCGCAAGCCGAGTTCGGCATCGCTGAAGCCGAGGAACCTTTTGCGACGTTCCTCGAGAATTCCCTGGCCAAGGCAAGGCATGCCAGCCGTGCGACCGGTCTTCCCGCACTGGCCGATG
Organism: Betaproteobacteria bacterium; assembly: GCA_016195915.1. Taxonomy (GTDB): domain Bacteria; phylum Pseudomonadota; class Gammaproteobacteria; order Burkholderiales; family SG8-39; genus JADGRQ01. The sequence goes on from JACPYS010000014.1 coordinate 133,294, forward strand.
ATTCCGGCCTGTGTGTCGACGCGCTGGGCGGGGCGCCCGGCGTGTTTTCCGCGCACTACGCCGGCCGGGAGGGAAGCCGCGAAACGCGTGACGCGCGCAACAACGAGAAACTGCTGCGCGAGCTTGCGCCGCACGCGGACCGGCGCGCGCACTATTGCTGCGTGCTGGTGCTGTTGCGGGCTGTGGGCGATCCGCGGCCGGTGGTTGCGGAAGGAACCTGGCACGGCGAAATCGGTCACGAGCCGCGCGGGGCGAACGGCTTTGGCTACGACCAGCTGTTCCTGTTGCCCGGGCGCCGCGCGAGCGCAGCCGAACTCGACCCCGCCGAGAAGAACCGCATCAGCCACCGGGGCGCGGCGCTCGCGCGGCTGCTGGAGCGCCTGCGCGAAGAGGATTGATGGCGACCACGGCTCGCGTGGATTTCGCGCGGCCCGGCAGCATCCGGCTGCCGGCTCTGCCCCCGCTTGCCCTGTACGTGCATATTCCCTGGTGCACGCGCAAATGCCCGTATTGCGATTTCAATTCCCACGAGAAGAGCGGAGCACTTCCGGAACAGGAGTACGCTTCTGCGCTGATTGCCGACCTCGAGCAGGCATTGCCCGAAATCTGGGGACGCAGCGTCTACAGCGTATTCTTCGGCGGCGGCACCCCGAGCCTCTTTTCCCCCCGCACCATCGATCGCCTGTTGTCCGATTTTCGCGCGCAGCTTCAGCTCGCGAGCGACGCTGAGATCACCCTCGAAGCGAACCCGGGCACATTCGAGGCAGCGAAGTTCCGCGATTTCCGCGCGGCCGGGATCAACCGCCTGTCGATCGGAGTACAGAGTTTCGACGACGCGATGCTTGCCGGACTCGGAAGAGTCCACGGCTCCGATGAGGCGCGGCGCGCGATCGAACACGCGCTCGGATGCTTCGAGCAGGTGAATGTGGACCTGATGTATGGCCTGCCGCGCCAATCGGTAGGGGGTGCCGGGAAAGACATCGCGGAGGCAGTGCGTCTGGGCGCGCCGCATATCTCGGCCTATCAGCTGAGCATCGAGCCGAACACGGTGTTCCATAGCAAGCCTCCGCCGCTTCCCGCGCACGACGATGCCGCTGATATGCAGGAATCGGTCGAGGCGCTGCTGGCGGGCGGGGGATACGAGCATTACGAGACCTCGGCATTTGCCCGGCCGGGCGCGCGTTGCCGGCACAACCTCAACTACTGGCAGTTCGGCGACTACCTCGGCATCGGCGCCGGAGCGCACGGCAAGCTTTCCTCTCCCGGCCGCATCGAGCGCCATGCGAGGGCGAAGCAGCCGCGGGAGTACATGAATCTCGCGTCGCAAGGAGCTTCGATGACCGAGCGGCGCGAGCTTGGCGCAAAGGACCTGCCGTTCGAATTCATGTTGAACGCGCTGAGGATGGTCGAAGGCTTTCGGTCCGAATTGTTCCGCGAGCGCACCGGGCTGGAATTTGCGGCCATCAGAGCGGCGCTCGATACGGCCGAGGCACGCGGGTTGATCGAGCGGGACCAGCGTTCCATTCGGCCCAGCTTGCGCGGGCAGAGGTTCCTGAACGATCTGCTGGAGCTTTTTCTGCCGGGTTAGGCGCGCCGGAAGATCAGCTCGCGCACCGGGTGCCCGAGCTTGAGGCCGCGCGCCTCGAACTTGGTCAGCGGACGGTAGGCTGGGCGCTTGCTGTAGGTGGAGGCATCGTTGCGCAGCAGCGGCTCGGCGGTGAGCACCTGCAGCATCTGCGCGCCATATTCCTCCCAGTCGGTCGCCAGGTGCAGATAGCCCCCCGGTTTGAGCCTGCGGGCGAGCAGCGCGACGAACGGCGACTGGATGAGCCGCCGTTTGTGATGGCGCTTCTTCGGCCAGGGGTCGGGAAAGAATACGTGCGCGCCCTCGAGCGTTGCGTCACCGATCATCTGATCGATCACCTCGTACGCATCGTGGCGCATGACGCGCAGATTCGTCAGGCCGAGTTCGGCAATTCTTCTGAGCAGGCTGCCGACCCCTGGGCCGTGCACCTCGAGCGCGAGAAAATCGGTGTCAGGCCGCGCCTGCGCGATCGCAGCCGTGGTTTCCCCCATGCCCGAGCCGATCTCGAGCACCAGCGGGGCCTCGCGGCCGAAAATTCTCATCGCATCGATCGGCCGTGCATCAAATGCAATGCCGTAGCGCGGCAGCAGTTCCTCCAGCGCGCGCTCCTGCGCGGGCGAGATGCGGCCTTGGCGCAGCACGTAGCTGCGCACCGGGCGCCGGGAGATGTTCACTCCGGAACGCGGCCTCAGGCCGCCTTGGTGTTCTGCGAGGGGGAAAGCAGGCCTTCGGCCGGTGACGACGGGCTCGCAGCGTAGAATTTCTTCGGCATGCGTCCGGCGAGATAGGCTTCCCGGCCGGCTTCGACCGCCTTTTTCATCGCGCGCGCCATCATGATCGGATCTCCTGCCGCCGCGATTGCGGTGTTCATCAGCACGCCATCGCAACCGAGTTCCATCGCGATCGCGGCATCCGATGCCGTTCCCACGCCCGCATCCACCAGCACCGGCAGGGACACGCGATCGATGATCAGCTGCAGGTTCCAGGGATTGAGAATTCCCATTCCCGAACCGATCAGCGAGGCGAGCGGCATGATCGCAACGCAGCCGGCGTCCTCGAGCATCTTCGCCTGGATCGGATCGTCCGAGCAGTAGACCATGACCTTGAATCCCTCGCCGACCAGCTGCGCTGCCGCCTTGAGGGTTTCGGGCATGTTCGGATAGAGCGACTGCGGATCACCCAGCACTTCGAGTTTGACCAGATCGTGACCGTCGAGCAGTTCACGCGCGAGACGCAGCGTGCGCACCGCGTCGTCGGCGCTGTAGCAGCCCGCGGTATTCGGCAGGTAGGTGAAGCGCGAGGGCGGAAGCGCGTCGAGCAGGCTCGGCTCGTTCGGGTTCTGGCCGATATTGGTGCGGCGGATCGCCACCGTGACGATCTGCGCGCCGGAGGCCTCGATCGCGGCGCGCGTTTCGTCAAAGTCCCCGTATTTCCCGGTGCCCACCAGCAGGCGCGAGGCATAGCGCTTGCCCGCGATGACGAGCGTGTCGTCCGGTTTCATGACGCGCTCACCTGCGCTTCAAAGCGCACCGGAAAGTTCACCGAATTGGCGACGAAGCAGCCGTCGTGCGCCTTGTGGTGCAGTTCCTGCGCCGCACCCGCCTGGTCGATGCGCTCGATGCGCACTGCGGGCTTGAGCAGCACGTCGATGAAACACATCCTGCCGTCCTTCAGCGCCAGGGTGCCGGCGGCATCATCTTCGTATCCGAGCACCCTGATGCCGGCGCGCGCGCACGCGGCAAGGTAGGTGAGCATGTGACAGGCCGAGAGCGATATCACCAGCAATTCCTCCGGGTTGTAGCGTCCCTGGTCGCCGAGAAAGACCGCTGGCGCGGAGCCCGGCAAGGGCGGCTTTCCGAGAGTCTCCACGACGAAGTCGCGCGAGTAGCTTTCGTTGGAGACCTGCGGGCTGCGCTGGACACCGGACCACTTCAGGCGCGCCGCGAAGCGATGTTCCCTTGCCATCTCAACCTCCACCCACCGCAACCACGATTTCGAGCCGGTCGCCGTCGTCGAGCAGGGTGCCACGGTGCGCGCTCCTCGGCACGATCTCGCCGTTCAACTCGACGGCGATCTTCCTGCCTGCGAGTGCGAGCCGCTCGATGAGCTGCGCGACGTCGAGCGCGTCATCGAATCGATGGCTTGAACCGTTGACGGTGACCCGGATCATGGAGCGAGGACTTATGATGCGGCAATTTTACCCCGCGCAGAGCCTCCGATCCATGCCGTGGAATCTCGACGCAGGAAATTTCGCACTGGTCGCGGTCACGTCGTTCTTCGCCGCAATCATCGGCGGCGTGGGCGGCTTTGGCACCGGCATCATCCTGACGGCATTGCTTGCGCCCGTGATCGGCTTCAAGGCGCTCGTGCCGGTGCTCGCGGTCGCGGGTGTCGTCGTCAATGCGGGACGATTCTGGTTCTTTCGCAGGGCGGTCGATCTGCGCGCGGCGAAACAGGTGCTCGCCGGCGCGGTTCCCGCGGTGTTTGCGGGCGCCTACGTCTACAGCCTGCTCGATGCGCGCGCTATCGGCGTCATTCTGGGGAGTTTCGTGCTTGCCGCGGTCCCCCTTCGCCACCTGCTTGCGCTGCGCGGCGTGCGGTTGCGGCCTGCGGGTGTGGTTGCCGGTGCGGGCGTGTTCGGTCTCGCCTCCGGCATCGCAAGCGCCACGGGCGTAATCCTGATATCGGTGCTGCTGGGCGCGGGGCTGGGCGGGACTGCGGTGCTTGCCACCGACGCGCTGGTATCCATCGCGATCGATTGCCTCAAGGTTCTATTGTTCGGCCAACTCGATCTTCTGGACGCGGGGAACGTGACGCTCGGCCTCGTCATTGGCGCGGCGACGATCCCAGGCAGCCGGGTGGCAGCCTGGCTGGTCGAGCGCCTCGGCGCGAGGTTGCACGTTCTCGCGATGGATGCGCTCATCGTCGTGGGCGGCCTCACCATGCTCTGGAGCGCGCTGAATACGGCGTAGGCGCGCTATCATCGGCAGCAAGGAGAACACTGATGAACAGGTTCCTGGCCGTCATGCTCATGTTTGCTGCTACGCTCGCCGCGGCGCAGTCGTTTCCGACGCGTCCGGTGACGCTGCTGGTCACTTTCCCCGCGGGCGGCCCGACGGACATCGCCGGGCGCGCCCTTGCCGAAGCCACCAGCCGGTATCTGGGCCAGCCGGTGATCGTTGAGAATCGTCCCGGCGCGGGCGGCACGCTGGGAGCGGCGGCGCTCGTGTACGCGCGGCCGGATGGCTATCTGGTGAGCATGATTCCCTCGACCGTGTTCCGCACGCCGCACATGGAGAACGTCGCCTTCGATCCGCTCAAGGACATCCGCTACGTGATGGGGGTTTCGGGTTATGTGTTCGCGGTGGTGGTGCGCGCCGATGCGCCGTGGAGGACCTTCGCCGAGCTGGCAGCGCACGTAAAGGAAAATCCCGAGAAGCTGAGCTACGGCTCGCACGGCATCGGCAGCACGGTGCACGTGATCATGGAAGAGCTGGCTGCTGCGCAGGGCTGGAAACTCATCCACGTTCCCTACAAGGGCAGCGCCGACATGATGACGTCGCTGCTGGGGGGACACATCAACGTCGCGCTCGATTCGACCGGCGCAGTGCCCCATGTGGCGGGCGGGAAGGCGCGCGTTCTCGCGGTGTATACGGAAACGCGTGCGGCCGTTTGGCCAGAGGTGCCGACGTTGAAGGAACTCGGCTACAACGTCGCCACGACCAGCCCCTACGGCATCGGCGTGCCTGCGGCTACCGAACCGCGCATCGTGAAGATCCTGCACGATGCGTTCAAGAAGGGGCTGGAGGACCCCGGCCACCTGAATACGCTGGAGAGATACAACCAGACGGTGTGGTATCGCTCGAGCGAGGACTACGACCGGTTCGCCAGAGAACAATTCGAGTGGGAGCGCAAGGCGCTCGCGCGTTTGGGTTTGGCGAGGAAGCCCTGACATCGTTCGTACCGGGCAAACCAGGGGAGAGCAAGGTTGAACAACCGATACGAAACGCTGAGGTGGCCGACGAACCTGGATCGCAGCGAGATTGTGCGTAGGCTGGTCCAGATTCGCGAAACCGCGCGGGCGAACGGAGCCACCGATCTGGCTGCCCGCTTCGAAGACGTGGAGAACATGCCTTCCGGACAACTCGGAATGAGCATCGTCGCCGCGATGACCTGGCTGCAGGACAAACCGGAGCATGGGGCCATCGCGACGCAGCTCGAGATGGTGGCGATGAACCTGAAAAACCTGAAATGAAAACGACACGCTGGGTACCAGCGTGAAACCGGGTCTATTTCGGTTACGGCGTCAACCGAGCGGGCATCCTGCAGATCGTCGACCGCCGGAAGCTCCTCGGCGGTGCGCGCGAGCCGACCGAGCGCAATCTGCTCGCGCCGGGACCGGCCTGCACATTCTGGAACTCACCGGTGCGGCACGCGCGGTGGCGGGGTTCAGAAGGCGGATACTCATCAACCGGGGCGGTGGTCGGCCGCTTGCGGCGGCCGTACTTCCGATTGCCAGCCGGGGACGCATCCGGCATACTGCGTCGCAAATGCAACGCGGAGATTTCCCTATGAAGACCGCAACGTTTCCATCGCTTCGCGTTGATCCCCGCCTGCGAAAGGCAGCCGAGGATGTTCTGCGCGACGGGGAGAGCTTGTCCGGCTTCGTCGAACAGTCCATTCGGACGAACGTCGAGCGCAGGCAGGCGCAACGAGAGTTCATTGCTCGAGGCTTGCGATCGCGTGACAAGGCCCGGCGCGCAGGCGCCTATGTTTCGTCACGCGACGTGGTGAAGGGTCTCGAAAAAATGCTGGCGAGCGCGAAATCCAGGAAGGACAGGAAGACGAAGGCGCCTGGGTGAATTACCGGGTAAGGTTTACCGAGCAAGCGGAAGCAGACCTGGTCAGACTCTACGAGTTCATCCTGGCGAGGGATGAAGGAGATTGGTCGGTCGCCGACCGGGCGCTCGAAGGCATCAGGAGCGCGATACGAAGCCTCGAGCTCTCACCTTTCACTTGCCGAAAGGCGGCTCCGCAAAATCCCTTCCTGCGCGAGCTTGTGATTCCGTTCGGGGCGGCCGGATACGTTGCATTGTTCGAGATTGACGACGCGAGCACCGTGACCGTTCTTGCCGTGCGCCACCAGCGGGAGGACGACTACCACTGACGCTGTTTCGAGTTGTCGGGACGGTTGAATCCGCCTTAGAATCCGCACCATCCGCGGGTGTAGTTCAATGGCAGAACACCAGCTTCCCAAGCTGGTTACGTGGGTTCGATTCCCATCACCCGCTCCAGACAACCAAGCCCGCACGACATGTCCGTATCCCTTGAAGGCAAACTGGTCGTCGCAATTTCCTCGCGCGCGCTGTTCGGCTTCGAAGAAGAGAACCGCGTATTCGAGGAGCAGGGCGAGCGCGCGTACATCGACTTGCAGCTCTCCCGCCTGGACGTCCCCGCCAAGCGCGGCGTGGCCTTCCCGCTGGTCAACAAGCTGCTGGCGTTCAACAGTGCCGAGGTGCAGCGCGTAGAAGTGGTGATTCTTTCCAAGAACGATCCGGTCAGCGGGATGCGCGTGTTCCGCTCTGCCGACCACGAGGGGCTGAAGCTCGAGCGCGGCGTGTTCACGCGCGGGCGCAGCCCCTACCAGTACCTTTCGGCTCTGCGCGCGAACCTGTTCCTGTCAACCAACGAGAACGATGTCGCCAACGCGCTGCGCGACGGATTTCCCGCCGCGCGCGTCTATCCCGAGGCCGCGAAGCTCGGCGGGCGCCACGCGAACGAGGTGCGCATCGCCTTCGACGGCGACGCGGTGCTGTTTTCCGACGAAGCGGAACGCGTGTACCAGAGCGAAGGACTCGACGCATTCCACCGCCACGAGACCGAACACGCGCTCAGGCCGCTCCCACCGGGTCCGTTCAAGCCGCTGCTCGAGGCGCTGCACCGCCTGCAGAGTGCGGGTGCGGAAGGGCCGATGCGGCTGCGCACGGCGCTGGTCACCGCGCGCAGCACCCCGGCGCACGAGAGGGCGGTGCGCACGCTGTTGCAGTGGAACATCCAGGTCGACGAGGCGATGTTTCTGGGCGGCATGGACAAGGGCGATTTTCTCAAGGCCTTCGAGCCGGATTTCTATTTCGACGACCAGCAGGGCCACGTGGATTCTGCGCGGCGCCACGTCGCGACGGGGCACGTGCCCTTCGGGGTAACCAATGTGAGGAAGACATGAAAGCCGCCAAATACCTGCTCTACGGCGTGGCCGCCCTGGTGGTGCTTGCAGCCGTCGCGCTCGGCGCCGCGGTGACGATCGTCGACGGCGCGTTCGTGAAGGCGAGGCTCGAGCGCGCCATGAAGGAGAAAAACCGCACGCTGAGGATCGAAGGCGAGCCGAAGCTGAGACTGTTTCCGATTGCGGGGATCGCGCTCGGCGCGACCTCGCTTTCCGAACCGGGCAGCGAAAAGGCCTTCGTAACGCTCGATTCCGCGGAAGTCGCGGTGCGCGTCGCGCCGCTACTGTCGGGTGAGGTGGTGGTTGAAACGCTGACGCTGGCCGGTCTCAAGGTGAACGTGGTGCGCGGCAAGGACGGCCGCATGAACTTCGCCGATCTCGCCGGCGGCGAACACGAGACGGAAAGCCGCGAGCGCAGCGAGCCGCCGAAACTTCGAGTTGCCGAGATGAACATCGAGCGAGCGCAGCTGAGCTACCGCGATGCGATGAGCGGCCAGGAGATCACGCTCGGCGAGCTGAACCTGAAGACCGGCCGGCTGGACGGGGATGTGCCGGGGCCGGTTTCGTTTTCCGCGCATCTTTCCGGGCGCCACCCGGAATCGGACCTGCGCGCGCAGGCGGGCGGCGCACTCAGGTTCAATCTGGCGCGGCAGGAAGTCGGGCTGGACGGCTTTTCCGCGCAGCTCAAGGGGCGGCTGGAACGCGACACGCTCTCCGCGGAGCTGAATGCGCCGAAGGTGGAGATCACCCCGGCGCGGGCGTCAGGGTCCGCGGTGACAGCGACGGTGAAGCTCACAGGGCCGCAACGCAGCTTCGACGCGAAGCTGCGGATCGCGGCGGTCGAAGGCTCGGCAACAGCGCTTGTGATCCCCAGCCTCGCGCTCGAGTTGGCCGCGTCGATCTCCGGCACGCAGGTGAAGGCCCAGGCGCAAGGGGCGATCAAGGCGAACCTGCAGAAGCGCACTCTTGATGCCGACCTGACCGCAAAGCTCGACGATTCGGCGATCCGGGCGAAGCTCGGTGTGACGGACACCGATCCGCTCAAGGCGGCATTCGACGCCAGCGTCGACCGGATCGATCTAGATCGCTACCTTCCCGCCAGAGAAGGGGGTTCGAAAACCGACGAGGCGATCGACCTGTCCGTGCTCAAGGGAAAGACTGTCACGGGGAAGGTACAGATTGATGCGCTGACGGTCAAGCGCGCGAAGTTGCAGAACGTCAAGGCGGAGATCAAGCTGGCGGGTGGCAAACTCGAAGTCGCGCCGCACTCGGCAACGCTGTACGGCGGAACGCTGGCCGGCACTTTGAGCGCCGACGCCAACGGCAACCGCGTTCACCTCAAGGAGACGGCGCAGAACGTGGCCATCGGCAGCCTGCTGCGCGACGTCGCGCGCAAGGACGTGCTCGACGGACGCGGCAACCTGAGTCTCGATGTGCAGGCGGCGGGCGCTACCGTGCCGGCGCTCAAGAAGGCGCTCTCGGGCAGCGCGCGCGTCGAATTGAAGGACGCCGCGGTGAAGGGAGTCAATCTCGCCGACAGCGCGCGCAACCTCAAGTCGGCGCTCGGCGGGAAGCAGGCGAAACCCGAGGCTTCGCAAAAGACCGATTTTTCGGAAATGAGCGCGAGTTTCAGTATCAACAACGGGGTGGCGCATAACGACGACCTCAAGGCGGCCTCTCCGTTCCTCCGCCTTGGCGGCGCGGGCAACCTCGACATCGGCGCCAACGCAATCGACTACCTCGCCAAGGCCACGCTGGCCGCGACATCGAAGGGGCAGGGCGGCCGCGCGGCGGGCGACGTCGCCGGGGTGACGATCCCGGTCAAGTTGACCGGCCCGCTCGACAATCCGGCCTGGAACATCGACTATTCCGGGTTGCTGGGCGGCGTTGCGGCCGGCGCAGCCGGCGTGGCCGAGACGGTCAAGAAGGGGGCGGGCGGCGTCGGCGACGCGGTCCGCGGTTTGTTCAAGCGCTAGATCCGGCGTTCCTCGACCGCGAAGCAGGCGACCTGGCCCAGGCCGTCGTCGCGCGGCTGCGGGCGCTCCCTCCGGCAACGATCGTCTGCATGCGGGCAGCGCGGATTGAATGCGCAGCCTGCCGGCGGCGCAAGCGGATTGGGCACCTCTCCGCCGACCGGAGTACGTGGTTTTCCCGTCATCTGCAGATCCGGAATTGCATCCAGCAGCATGCGTGTATAGGGGTGGCGCGGGCGCTCGAACAGCGTGCCGACGTCGGCCAGTTCGACCAGCCGACCGAGGTACATCACGCCGACCCGGTCGGCGATATGCGCGACTACCGCGAGATTGTGCGATATGAACAGGTAGGTCAGCCCGAGCCGTTGCTGCAGGTCGAGCATCAGGTTGAGGATCTGGGCCTGCACCGACACGTCGAGCGCGGAGGTGGGTTCGTCGCACACCAGGAACTCGGGATTGCTCGACAGCGCCCGCGCGATCGAGATGCGCTGGCGCTGGCCGCCGGAGAATTCATGCGGAAATTTATCGCCGTCCTGCGGGTCGAGGCCGACCTGCAGCAACAGTTCGCCGACGCGCTCGCGCAATGCCGCTTTGCCGAGCGTGCGGCCCAGCGCACGTATCGGCTCGGCGATGATGTTGCCTACCCGCCAGCGCGGATTGAGGCTGGCATACGGGTCCTGGAAGATCATCTGCATCCTGCCGCGCAGCTGGTGCGCCTCCGGGCCGGTGACGTCCAGCCCGGCGCAGCGAATGCGCCCGCGCGATGTCTGGTACAAGCCCACGATCAGGCGCGCGATGGTCGACTTGCCGCAACCGGATTCACCCACCAGCGCCAGCGTTTCGCCGCGGCGGATCGAGAACGAGACACCGTCGACTGCGCGCAGCAACAGCCGCTCCTCGCCCTCGATCACGCGATTGAGCCACGGCCGGGAGACGTCGAAGTCCCTCCCGGCATCCTCCACCTCGAGCAGGGTGCGGTTATCCGCCATCGGAGTACAACCAGCAAGCGGCGCGCGTTTCGCCGGCTGCGAGCAGCTCGGGACGCGCTTCGGCGCAGCGCGCGAAACGGCGCGGGCAGCGCGGATTGAACGCGCAGCCAGGCGGGATCGCGGTGAGGCGGGGCATCGCGCCCTCGATCTGCGCGAGCCGGTCGCGTTGATCGCGCTGATGGCCCACGCGTGGAATGGAACTCATCAGTCCGGCGGTGTAGGGGTGCTTCGGCTCGTGGATGATGTGGCGCACCGGGCCGATTTCGGCGAGGCGCCCCGCGTACATCACTGCCACGCGATCGGCGGTCTCGGCGATCACGCCCATGTCGTGGGTGATCAGCATCACCGCGGTGCCGTGATTGCGCGCGAGGCGCTTGAGCAGTGTGATGATCTGCGCCTGGATCGAGACGTCGAGCGCGGTGGTGGGTTCGTCCGCGACGATCAGCTTCGGCTCGGCCGCGATCGCGAGTGCGATGACCACGCGCTGGCGCATGCCCCCGGAGAACTGGTGCGGATAATGGCCGATGCGCTGCTCGGGTGAGGGGATGCCGACCTCGGCGAGGAGCGACAACGAACGATCGCGCGCCTCGGCCGCGCTCACCGGAAGATGGGTGAGCACCGTTTCCGCGAGTTGCTCGCCGATCGTATAGAGCGGATTGAGCGAGGTGAGAGGGTCCTGAAAGATCGCGCCGATGCGCCGGCCGCGGATGCGGCGCAGGGCTTCGCGCGGCAGGTTGTCGATGCGCTGGCCTTCGAGCCGGACCTCGCCCGCGGCGATGCGTCCGGGCGGATCGAGGAGGCCGATGATGGCCATCCCGGTGAGCGATTTTCCGGCACCCGACTCGCCCACCACTCCCAACACTTCGCCCGGCGCGATCGCGAAGGATACGTCGTCGACGGCAACCAGCGTGCGCCGGCGCGTCGGGAACTCGACGCGCAGGTTGCGCACCTCCAGCAGCGGATCGGCCTGGCTCACTTCGGGACTCTCACTTCGGGATGCTCACGTCGGAGCGGGCAGTTCCGTGCGCTCAACGCAGCTTCGGGTTGAGGGCATCGCGCAGCCAGTCACCAAGGAGGTTCACCGACAGCACCAGAGTGATCAATGCTGCACCGGGGAAAACCGTGATCCACCATTCTCCCGAGAACAGGAAATCGTTGCCGATGCGGATCAGCGTGCCGAGCGAGGGCTGCGTCGGCGGCACGCCCACCCCCAGGAAGGAAAGCGTAGCCTCGGTGATGATCGCCGTAGCGATGTGGATGGTGCCGATCACCAGCACCGGGCCGGTGACGTTGGGCAGAACATGCGCGAGCATGATCGCGAGGGGCGAGCGCCCGACGACGCGTGCCGCCTGGACATATTCTTTGCTCTTTTCCACCAGCGTAGAGCCGCGCACCGTGCGCGCGTACTGCACCCATCCCGATACGCCGATGGCGAGTACCAGCACCGGCACAGCGAGGTTGCCGTGCTGCTCGTTGGGTAGCGCGACGCGCGCCACGCCGTCGATCAGCAGCGCGATCAGGATCGCCGGAAACGACAGCTGGATGTCGGCGACGCGCATGATGAACGCGTCCACCCGTCCGCCGATGTATCCGGAGAGCAGGCCTAGCGACACGCCTAGCACCAGCGCGAACGCCACTGCCGCGACGCCGACGCCGAGGGATATCCGCGCGCCGTACATGATGGTGGAGAGGACGTCGCGGCCCTGGTCGTCAGTTCCGAGCGGGTACTTCGCCGCTCCGCTCCCGGTCCATGCCGGGGGCGAGAACGCATCGTTCAGGTCGAGCGATGCGAGATCGAACGGGTCGTGCGGGGCAAGCCACGGCGCGAACACGGCGCCGCCGATGCACACCAGAGTCAGCAGCAACGCAACGAGCGTGACCGGCGATCTGCGCAGGCTGTATGCGAGATCGTGGTCCCAGAACCTCTCGAGCGCCGCTTTCAATGCTGAGGGCCTATTTGACTGTGACCCAGCGCAGGTAATTGAAGTTGTCGGCGAGCTGGACCAGCTCGATGTTGCGCTTCATGCCCCAGGCGAGCGCCTGCTGATGCAACGGCAGGTGGCCGACTTCGTCCTGGTGGATTTTCATCGCATCGGCGATCATGCCCTGGCGTTTCCTCAGGTCGGTCTCCGAGGCGATCGCCCTGGTCAGTTCGTCGACCTTCTGATTGGAGTAGCTGCCCAGGTTGAACTGCCCCTGGCCGCCCTCGCCCGGCGCGGACATCAGCGAGAACAGCGGGTTGTGCGCGTCGTACGCGTTAGGGGTCCATCCCAGCATATAGAACGAGGTATCGCGGCGCAGAACCTTGGCAAAATAGGTGGCCTTCGATTCCGCGCTGAGATTCGCCTTGATTCCGATCCGCGCGAGCATCGCGGCGACCGCCTGGCAGATTTCCGAATCGTTCACGTAGCGGTCATTCGGGCACATGAAGCCGATCTCGAAGCCCGCGGGATAACCGGCTTCGGCCAGCAGCTTTTTCGCGGCCTCGGGATCGTAGGGCAGTCGCTTGTTGAGATCGGCGGCAAAGCCATTCACGCCCGGTGCAATCATCAAGGCGGTCGGCGTCGCCGCGCCGCGCATGATGCGGGTCTTGATGGCCTCGATGTCGATCGCCTGATAGAAGGCCTTTCTCACGCGCAGGTCCTTGAACGGGTTCTTGCCCTTTACGCTGGAAAACAGAAGTTCGTCGCGTTTCTGGTCCATGCCGAGGAAGATCGTGCGCAACTCGGGCCCCTGCAGCACTTTCAGGTTCGGGTTGGCCTGCATGCGCAGAACGTCCTGCAACGGCACCGGCTGCATCATGTCGATCTCGCCGGAAATGAGCGCGGCGACGCGTGTCGCATCGTTGCCGATTGGCGTGAAAATCACTTCGGTGAGATTGTGCTCGGCTTTGCCCCACCAATTCGGGTTCGGCACAAGCACCGTGCGCACCCCCGCCTGGCGCGATTTGAGCATGAACGGGCCGGTGCCGTTGGTGTTGCCGCTGGCGTGGTTCTCGATCCCTTTGCGCACGTCGCTGGGCCGGATCGAATTGTTCTTCTCGCACCAACTCTTCGACATGATGCGCCACAGGCCGATCGATTCCGCAAGGATGGGGAACGGCGAGCGCGTAATGATGTCGATCGTATGGTCGTCGATCTTGCGTATCTCCCGGACTTCCGCGACGTGGCTCTTCACATCGGAGCCTTCGCCGCGGACGCGCTCGAGGGAAAACAGCACGTCGTCTGCGGTAAACGGCGTGCCGTCGTGAAACTTCACGTTCTTGCGGAGATTGAAACGCCATACGGTGGGTGCGGTCTGCTTCCAGTCGGTGGCGAGTTCGGGCGTCAACTCGAGCTTCTTTCCGCGGCCGGTCAGCGACTCGTAGATGTTCCCATTGAAATTGTGCAGGAAGCTTTCATTGAAAAAGTACGGATCCATCGACACCACGTCGCCCTGGTCGGCGAACTTGAAGGTCTTGGCCTGTGCCGTGCCGGCGGCAAGTGCAACCAGGGCGACGACGCAGCAACGCAGGAAAATCATGATTCCTCCCTTGATTGAAACGGTCATTCGAGCGGCAACGCCTCCTCGACCAGCGCCGCGAGGAAGCCGGCGCCCATCGGGATCACGTCGTCATTGAAGTCGAAGCCCGGATTGTGCAGGAAACAGCCGTTCGGGCCGCCTCCCTGTCCGAGAAACACGTAGGCCCCCGGGCGGGCGAGCAGCATGTAGGAGAAATCCTCGCCGCCCATCGTCGGGTCCGCATCGCGCACCACGTTGGCGACGCCGAAGATGCGCTCACCGACCTTCGCCGCGAACTCGGCTTCGCGCTCGGTGTTGACCGTTGCAGGGTAGCCGCGACGGTAGTCGACCGTAGCGATGCATTCGAGGGCGCCCGCGACCTGCGTGGCGATCTCCGTTACCCGTTTTTCGGCGAGCACGCGCGTTTCTGCGCGAAACGTGCGCACGGTCCCCACCAGCTTCACTGCATCCGGGATCACGTTGAAGGCGCCGACCTGCGAAGTCTGCATCGAACAGATGCTTACCACCACCGAATCGAGCGCGCTCACGTTGCGGCTGGCGATGGTTTGCAACGCGGTGATCACCTGCGCCGTCGCCACCACCGGATCGAGCGCGAGCTGCGGCATCGCGCCGTGGCCGCCCTTGCCGCGGATCTCGATCTGGATCTCGTCGGTCGCCGCCATCACCGGTCCCGCGCGCACCGCCATCTGTCCGGGCGGCAGGCCGGGCCAGTTGTGCACCGCGTAGACCTCGTCAGCCGGAAATCGCTCGAACAGCCACTCGCGCACCATCACTTCGCCGCCTCAGCCGCCATCTTCGGCCGGCTGAAAGATCAGGAACGCTGTGCCATCGAAATTGCGTGTTTCCTGCAGGTAGCGCCCCGCCGCGAGCAGCATGGTGGTGTGGCCGTCGTGGCCGCAGGCGTGCATCCGTCCGGAGTGCTGCGATTTGTGGGCAAAACTGTTCTGCTCGTGCATCGGCAGGCAGTCCATGTCCGCGCGCAGTCCGATCGCGCGGCCGCTCGAACCCTTGCGGCCCTTCACCACGCCAACCACCCCGGTCCTGGCGAGTCCGCGATGCATTTCGATCCCCCAGCCGGTGAGCTTGTCCGCGACGATCTGGGCGGTGCGCGCCTCATCGAACGCAAGTTCCGGATGCGCGTGTATGTCACGGCGGAGGGCGATGAATTCCTGGTGGTGCCTGCGAACGCCTTCTACAGGATCGCTCATCTATCCTCCTGCTAGTTTGCTGCAACTGCCCGGTCGATGCGCAAACGGGGGTCTACCGCATAGTAGAGCAGGTCGACCACCAGGTTGATCGTAACGAAAAACAGGGCGATGAGGCAAAGGTAGGCCGCCATCACCGGGACGTCGGCGAAGGTTACCGCCTGGATGAACAGCAGCCCCATTCCCGGCCACTGAAAAACGGTTTCGGTGATGATCGCGAAGGCGATGATTGCGCCGAGCTGCAGGCCGGTGACCGTGATGACGGGCACCAGGGTGTTCTTGAGCGCATGCCCGAAATGCACCGTGCGGTCGCTGAGGCCGCGCGCGCGTGCGAACTTGATGTAGTCCGTCCTGAGAACTTCGAGCATTTCCGAGCGCACCAGCCGTTGGATCAGCGTCATCTGAAACAACCCGAGCGTGATGGAGGGAAGAATCAGCGCCTTGAGCCCGGAAAGGGTGAAAAATCCGCTCGTCCACCACCCGAAATCGACAGTGTCTCCGCGGCCGAAGGAAGGGAGCCAGCCAAGGACCACCGCGAACACCAGGATCAGCAGAATCCCGATGAGGAACGTCGGCAGGGATACGCCGATCAGCGATACGGCCAGGAAAATGTGGGAGAGCCACGAGTTGCGCCTGAGCGCGGTGTACACGCCCAGCGGGATGCCGATTCCGAGCGCAAATACGGCTGCCACGAACGACAGCTCGAGCGTCGCGGGCAGCCGCTCGGTGATGAGCGTGCTCACCGGGCGGATCTGCCGCAGCGACAGGCCGAATTCTCCCTGCGCCGCTCGGGCGACGAAGGAAGCGTATTGGACGTAGAACGGCTGGTCCAGTCCCAGCATTCGGGTTACGCGCACTCGATCCTCCGGCGTCGCGTCCTGGCCGAGCATGAACACCACAGGATCGCCGACGAAGCGAAACAGCGAGAAGGCGATCAGCCCCACCACCAGCATCACCACAACGGCTTGCGCCAGACGACGAAGGACGAAGGCGAGCATCGATCGAAAGGGGAAAGCGGCGGAACCTGCCGCGACGGACAATCTTGACCAGTTTGCCCGGACCCGTCAAACCGTCGCGGATTAGAATGCGCCGGTGCCCGATTTCGCCCGCCAAATCGTCCTCTGGCAGCGCCGTTTCGGGCGCCACGACCTTCCATGGCAGGGCACCCGCGACCCTTACCTCATCTGGGTCTCCGAGGTGATGCTGCAGCAGACCCAGGTCGTTGCGGCGATTTTCTACTACGAGCGGTTCATGGCGCGCTTTCCGTCGGTCGCGGCGCTTGCGGCGGCCGAGGAGGACGAGGTGCTCCGGCTGTGGAGCGGCCTTGGCTACTACGCGCGCGGCCGCAATCTGTTGCGTGCGGCGATAAGGATTCAGACGCAGCATCGCGGGCGATTCCCGCGCGAGCCGGAAGCGCTGACCGAACTCCCCGGCATCGGCCGGTCGACCGCCGGGGCGATCGCGGTGTTTTCGTTCGGCGCCAGGGCGGCGATTCTCGACGGCAACGTGAAACGCGTACTTGCGCGCTGCTTTGGTATCGAAGGGTATCCCGGTGTGGCGATGGTCGAGCGGCGGCTATGGTCGCTCGCGGAATCGCTGCTGCCCGCGCGGGGCGTGGAGCGCTATACGCAGGGATTGATGGATCTGGGCGCGACCGTCTGCACGCGCAATCGGCCGGACTGCGAGCGTTGCCCGGTGGCTGAACTCTGCGTCGCGCGGCGTAGCGGAAGAGTGAATGAGCTTCCACAGGCGCGGCTTCGCAAGGCTGTGCCGCGGCGGCGCGTTACCTGGATCGTTCTACGGCATCGCGGTCAGGTTCTGCTCGAACGCAGGCCGAGCGCGGGACTTTGGGGCGGCTTGTGGACGTTTCCGGAACTAGCGAGGGGAGATACGAAGGAGTATTGCAGGCGCGAATTCGGCTGCACGCTTTCTCACACGCGGCGCCTTGCTCCGATCGAACATGGTTTCACCCATTTCAAGCTGACGATCAGTCCACTGCTGTGCGATGTCGCACGCGCTTCACCGCGCGCCGAGCAGTCCGGCCGCATCTGGATTTCCATCGAGGACGCGGCGCACGCAGCGGTACCGACGCCAGTAAGAAAGTTGTTGCGCAATCTCGTCGTTCCCGCGGATCTCGTCGTCCCCGCGAAGGCGGGGACCCAGTAGTTGATCGTCTACAGGTTGTCCCTGAGGTTTCGCCAAGGATTCCCGGCCGACCCAATACGATGAAGCGCTATGCAGCCCTCTTGCCCTGCGCGTGCCGCTCGGTAAGTAGGTACAGCACATACTGGTTCAGACTCACGCCCTGGGATTTCGCGGCCTTCGCCATTTCCGCGTGCAGGCGTTTCGGCACCCGCATTAGGAACTTGCCGCTGTAAGCCATTTCGTCCATGGGCTTTGAAGCCGCCGGAATCGCGCGCTTCATGCTCTTGGCGGCCTTGATCCAGGCGGCGATGGCATCATGTGCCTCCCGGATCGCGGTGGCTTCGGTCTTGCCCCAGACGTTGCAGCCGGGAAGGTCGGGAACGACGGCGATGTAGCCCTCGTCCTCGTCGTTCCAGAAAACCTCAATCGGATACTTCGTCATCTTGCTCTCCATACTGGTCAATCATCCGGATCAGTTGCCGCGCTTGGTAGAGCGGAATATATCCGCCGCGATTCTGGAAGTTGAGTAGATCGGGCTCACCCGGCCGGCCGAATGCGCGGTGTGAGCCTTGTCCGCCACTGTGGTGAAGCCCGGTCGCTGCGCGACTTTGCGGGCGTCCTCAAAGCGCACGGCCTTGGGGTTCGCCCGGATCGCGGCCAGCAGTTTCTCTCGTCTCAACCACCACGGCAAGTTCGTATTGGGGGGCAGGACAAAGGCGTCTACTGCACGATCGATGGAAAAATCCAGGTGGCGCCGTATCGTATTGAGGGTAAGCCTCTGCGTCACGTCAGCGTTCTCAAGGCGTGAACCTGCGCACGTTGCAAGATTGCAAGCAGCAACGCACGCAAGCCACTGGCCCGCCAGGGCGCTGCTCAAGATCGTTGCTTCAAACCCGAAGGCGATTGAGGCGTTGCACGGGTAAAGCCCGCCGATCCCCGGCCGAGCCAAGCGATATGCTGGAAAACCATTTCAGGCTTGGCTTTCCGGGAGGTGTCCGCGCGCCGCGCGCGGGAGAAAATGATCTGGCCCCCGAAAAACGGACACCACGAGGTTTGCTATTCTGACCTTGTGGAGGACGTATGAAGAAATCTGGACCGGATCGGAAATACACGCAGGAATTTCGGTTGGCGGCAGTCAAGCAGGTGATCGACGGTGGTCG